>NZ_CP133656.1:2744389-4116584 GCF_036885195.1 Pectobacterium cacticida
TGGGAGATAACAAAACCCATTTACCCAGTGCGCCACCTGCGCCGCGGGGGAACGAAAGTGAGTAACAGACGATCATGACCGATAGCCAACAAAAGGGATTGTTCTGGACGAAAATCCACATTGATCTACCGTTTCTTTTTTGTATCCTGGCGCTGTTAGGCTACAGCCTGTTTGTGCTATGGAGCGCCAGTGGTCAAGATGTCGGGATGATGGAGCGTAAAATCGTCCAAATCGTACTCGGGCTGACGGTAATGATAGTGATGGCGCAAATTCCCCCACGCGTGTACGAAGGGTGGGCCCCCTACCTCTACATCGTTTGCGTCATTCTTCTGCTCATCGTCGATATTTTCGGACAGATTAGTAAGGGCGCGCAACGCTGGTTAGATCTGGGATTTATCCGCTTCCAGCCGTCTGAAATCGCCAAGATCGCCGTCCCGCTAATGGTCGCGCGTTTTATCAACCGAGATATGTGTCCGCCCTCGTTAAAAAATACGGCGCTCGCGCTGGTGCTGATTTTCGTCCCAACGTTACTGGTCGCCGCGCAACCCGACCTCGGCACCTCGATTTTAATCGCCTTATCGGGGCTGTTTGTGCTTTTCCTCGCTGGTATGAGCTGGCGTTTGATTGGCATCGCCGTACTGCTGCTTGCCGCGTTTATTCCTATACTTTGGTTTTTCCTAATGCATGACTATCAGCGAGCCAGGGTCATGATGTTGCTCGATCCGGAAAGCGATCCGCTTGGTGCTGGATACCATATTATTCAGTCGAAAATTGCGATAGGCTCAGGCGGTTTATCGGGAAAAGGTTGGCTACACGGCACACAATCTCAGTTAGAGTTTTTGCCAGAGCGTCATACCGATTTTATTTTTGCCGTGCTGTCCGAAGAACTTGGCCTCATTGGCGTATTAATTTTGCTCACGATGTATCTGTTCCTGATTATGCGCGGTCTCGTCATCGCGGCAAATGCACAGACCTCATTTGGCCGAGTGATGGTTGGCGGGCTGATGTTGATTCTGTTTTTCTATGTGTTCGTCAATATCGGGATGGTCAGCGGCATACTCCCCGTCGTTGGGGTGCCGTTGCCATTGATCAGTTACGGTGGCTCAGCGCTGGTTGTCTTAATGGCGGGATTCGGTATCGTCATGTCGATACATACTCACCGCAAACTGCTATCGAAGAATTTATAATACGAGGTGAGCAATGCGTAAGGATTGGCTTTGGATTGGGGTAGCAACTCTGGCGCTGGCGGCTTGTACCACAACGGAACAGCGTCCGCCTGTGTCACCCGTCGCCCAGGTTTATCATGGCCCGGTTGAAGAAATCGGTGGGGTTGAACCTCGATACGAACCCTACAACCCTGGAACGCTGCAAGACTACAGCGTTAATGGCAAGCGCTTTAAAATCGTCAAAAATCCACAAAATTTTAGTGAAACCGGTTTAGCCGCCTGGTATGGCGAAGAAGCGAGTGGTAATCGTACATCCATTGGTGAAATCTTCGACCCTAACGCGATAACCGCCGCGCACCCAACGTTGCCGCTGCCGAGCTATGTTCGCGTTACCAATTTAAGCAACGGTCGCCGCCTGGTCGTACGCGTAAACGATCGCGGGCCCTATACGCCTGGGAGAATTATCGATCTATCGAAAGCGGCAGGCGATCGGCTCAATATCTCTAACAATACCAAAGTAAAGGTGGATTTCATTAACGTTGCGCCAGACGGCACGCTCTCAGGCCCCGGCACCGTGGGCACAACCGTCGCTAAGCAGAGCTTCGCCTTGCCAGAGCGGCCTAACTTTGGCGCCAGCGGACTCGGGACGCCGATCATGGAACCCACCGCCCCCCTCTCTAATCGCGCCGTGCAACCAGTCAGCGATAGTGGTCAGGATGCGCCAGCCGTTGCTTCGTCGCAAAATGGCGGGGGGTTTTTAGGTGCGCCTTCCGCATTACGCCCCGGTGTGCTTGAGTCCAGTGTTGTGGTGCCAGCCACTACATCGCCAACGACGTCCTCAATATCCACGTCTACAGGACGTTATGTGGTTCAGGTTGGCGCGCTTAGCGATCGCTTACGCGCGCAAAATTGGCAACGCAGTCTGAGTGAACGCTTTGATGTCCCCGGTAGCGTCGCAACTAGCGGCGGACTGCATCGCGTTCAGCTCGGCCCATTCCAACACCGCCAGCAAGCCGTTGTACTTCAACAACGTTTATCCGCCGAGGCGCAACAACAATCATTTATTACCACGGCCCCAACGGTGCACTAGCGGCGGACGCCTAGCAGATTTGCCTGATAAAGCGGCGGCTACGATGGTAAACATACCGCCCTTTGCAAAATCACGTAACGTAATGTCTGATGATGGGCTATTACCCATCTGTTATAGTGAGCTTCGTTTTTTAACCTATATCCACGGATGTTGTTACTCCCATCATGAATATTGTCGACACGTCTCGTTTTACTCTACGAACTGCACTTGGCGCACTGCTCGTCATTAGCGCCTCTTCCCTCGCCTATGGCGAAGATATTAATCTCAAAACGATGATCCCTGGCGTCCCGCAAATCGATGCAGAATCTTATATTCTGATTGATTACAACTCGGGAAAAGTGTTGGCGGAAATGAATGCTGACGCCCGTCGCGATCCCGCCAGTCTCACAAAAATGATGACAAGCTATGTCATTGGTCAGGCGATTAAATCAGGTAAAATTACCCCAGATGACATCGTTACCGTAGGTAAAGATGCCTGGGCGACAGGCAATCCCGTCTTCCAGGGATCTTCGCTGATGTTCCTTAAGCCTGGCGATCGTGTTCCTGTCTCTCAACTGAACCGTGGCATTATCCTGCAATCTGGTAATGATGCCTGCGTTGCGATGGCTGACTATGTCGCCGGTAGTCAGGATGCGTTTGTTAACCTGATGAATAGCTATGTAAAAGCGCTGGGACTGAAAAACACCCATTTTGAAACCGTACACGGTCTGGACGCGCCTGGCCAATTTAGCTCGGCGCGCGATATGGCTCTGATCGGCCAAGCGCTGATCCGCGATGTTCCGGATGAGTACGCGACCTATAAAGAGAAAGAGTTCACGTTTAACAATATTCGGCAGGTTAACCGTAACGGCCTGCTATGGGACTCCAGCCTGAATGTTGACGGCATCAAAACGGGGCATACCTCCTCCGCTGGCTACAACCTGGTAGCCTCAGCGACCGAAGGTCAAATGCGGTTGATTTCGGCTGTACTCGGCGGACACAGTGCCAAAGGGCGCGAGTCAGAAAGCAAAAAGCTGCTGACCTGGGGTTTCCGTTTCTTTGAAACCGTCGCGCCGTTAAAAGCAAGCAAGGAGTTTGCCTCTGAACCGGTTTGGTTTGGCGACAGCGATCGGGTTGCGCTTGGTGTAGAGAAAGACGCCTATTTGACCATTCCCCGTGGTCGAATGAAAGACCTGAAGGCAAGCTACATTCTGAATAATACCGAACTGCATGCGCCGTTAGCCAAAAATCAGGTCGTGGGCACGATCAATTTTCAATTGGATGGAAAAACCATCGATCAGCGTCCGCTCGTGGTCATGAAAGAAGTGAAGGAAGGTGGATTCTTTGGTCGAATAATCGACCACATTAAACTGATGTTCCATCACTGGTTCGGTTAACCCACCGACTTGCCTTAAGCTAAAACGTCCCCACATACATCTTATACACCACTTCCGCCGCGCGCGGAGGTGGTGTTTTTAGTATCATGTCATGATACCAAGCCAATGCAGTCAGCACACTGCCGATACTACACGTTTTCTGGAGCAGACATGAAAACCAAATTAAACGAATTGCTTGAATTTCCATGTGTTTTTACTTACAAAGTGATGGGGGAAGCCAAACCAGAGCTTGTCGATCTGGTCGTTGAGGTTGTGCAGCGTCATGCCCCTGGTGACTATACGCCACAGGTAAAACCGAGCAGTAAAGGCAATTATCACTCCGTCTCGATTACCATCACGGCGACCCACATTGAGCAGGTGGAAACCCTGTACGAAGAACTGGGTAACATCGACATCGTGCGTATGGTGTTATAAATACGATGGGAAGACGATAGCGCGAAAATAGCGAGTGTGGTCGGGGTTGTCAAAGTGCTGTTCGCTGAGCGCGCCCGCCGCTATAATCTTTCCACCTTCCCTTAACCTGAAGATGACACACTTGCTACAGGATAAGATCACTATACGTCATCTCGGCGTACAACCGTATGAACCCGTCTCGCTGGCGATGCATAACTTCACCGACCAACGTGATGATAAGACCCCAGATGAACTTTGGCTGGTGCAGCATCCCCGCGTGTTCACGCAAGGCCAGGCAGGAAAAGCGGAACATATTCTTATGCCTGGCGACATTCCTGTCATTCAAAGTGACAGGGGCGGTCAGGTGACCTATCACGGCCCAGGACAACAGATTATGTACGTGCTGATTGACCTGAAGCGCCGCAGACTTGGCGTGCGTCAACTCGTCACCGCCATTGAAAATACGGTGATTGGTACGCTGGCGCACTTCCAGATTGACGCCCATGCCCGCCCTGATGCACCTGGCGTTTATGTAGGTAAGCGGAAAATTTGCTCCCTCGGGTTACGCATTCGGCGAGGCTGCTCTTTTCATGGGCTCGCGCTCAATGTCGATATGGATCTCTCCCCATTTCTGCGAATCAACCCGTGTGGTTATGCGGGGATGGAAATGACGCAAATCAGCGATCTGGTGCCGGGCGTTACGCTAGATGACACTGCACCTGTGTTGGTGAACACTTTTTTACAACTCGTCGGCTATTCCGATCCCGCTCATCTATTATGGGATTTGGGCAAGCAGGGTGATCCCCTCCCCGGCTAACCCGTTATTCCCGTCAATAAACCATAATCGATCAGGCGATCTTAATTTGTTAAATTACATTTTATTCACATAATTTCTTCATTTTGATCGCGCAAAGGCTGATTGTGGCTAGGCAAGATGATATAATTTTTGTAGTTTTTAAAAAAAGTTTAGCAAAAAACATCATCCTTTGAATTTCTTTTTAAGATTCAAAGAAACGATTCAGAACTGGAACTTACGCAAACATGAGTAAACCGATTCAGATCGAACGCGGCGTCAAGTACCGCGATGCCGATAAAATGGCGCTAATCCCGGTGCGTACCGTCGTTACCGAACGCCAGGAGCTTCTGCGCAAACCTGAATGGATGAAGATTAAGCTTCCGGCTGATTCCAGCCGCATTCAGGGAATCAAAGCGGCCATGCGTAAAAATGGGTTGCACTCTGTTTGCGAAGAAGCATCCTGTCCAAATCTAGCCGAGTGTTTCAACCATGGCACCGCCACGTTTATGATTTTGGGTGCCATTTGCACGCGTCGCTGCCCGTTCTGCGATGTTGCCCATGGTCGTCCGCTTACGCCAGACGCTAATGAGCCAGAAAAACTGGCACAAACCATTCATGATATGGGTTTACGCTATGTTGTGATTACCTCGGTGGACCGAGATGACCTGCGCGATGGTGGCGCTCAGCACTTTGCCGACTGTATTAGCGCTATTCGCCGCAAAAACCCAAACATTCGCATCGAAACACTGGTGCCAGATTTCCGTGGTCGGATGGATCGCGCGTTGGAGATCCTCACCGCCACGCCGCCGGACGTGTTCAACCATAATCTGGAAAACGTTCCGCGTGTTTATCGTCAGGTTCGGCCTGGCGCAAACTATGAATGGTCTCTGAAACTGCTAGAAAACTTTAAAAAAGCGCATCCGAATATCCCAACGAAATCGGGCCTGATGGTTGGATTAGGGGAGACAAACGCTGAGATCGTAGAGGTGATGCGTGACCTGCGCCGCCATGGAGTGACAATGCTAACGCTGGGACAATATTTACAGCCGAGCCGTCACCATTTGCCGGTACAACGTTACGTCAGCCCGGATGAATTTGCTGAGATGAAAGCCGAAGCGATGGCGATGGGCTTTACCCATGCGGCGTGCGGCCCGTTTGTTCGCTCGTCTTATCATGCCGACCTTCAGGCAAAAGGCATCGAAGTAAAATAAACGCACATAGGTTTTTACACATTTTTGTTGCGATAATACACGGACGGCAATCGCCGTCCGTTTCATTATGTAGCCGCTATCAGGATTCTTTATGCGTCGAATCATTCAGCTCCGCCGTGTCATTCGTCTTTACGGGCTGCTCGTCATTCATCGCTTTCTTAAACCCTTTTATCGCCGCGCCCAAATCTCCCCCCAGATTACGCAGTTTATTCGTACCAAATAGCAATATGATTAATGCGCCAATGACCAACAATTTGGCAATACTAATACCTTCCATACACGCCTACCTCATTGACAGATGCTGGAGACGCCAGCAATCGCGAACGCTATTGTTGAGATAACTTTCCTGTATCCTCTATCTAAAACCTTATGTCGCGCGATACAATCGTCATCTGTAACAAAATGAAACGCCGAGGGTGTGCATTAACATCCCTTTACGAGTGCCCACTCTTGCCTTACTACAACAATTCCTGACAAGGGCGTAGACTTTTATAACGATAAGGAGATGACATACCTCCCTGCCCTGCTCGGCCAACCCGCTACAGGCCTGAAGAAAGGGTATAACCGCCACTAGGCTGATGATGTCTACGCTCACCTCGCAGAAGGGAACGTAGTATCCTGCTCAACTCGCTGCGAGATCGTAAAAATAACCCAGGAAAATTTCTATGTTCAGTACGTTACTCGCGGTATTTATTGGTGGTGGCATCGGCAGCGTGGCGCGCTGGCAGCTCGGCGTAAAATTTAACCAGCTTTATCCTACATTGCCGCTAGGTACGCTGCTTGCCAACCTGTTAGGGGCCTTCGTGATCGGCGGCACGCTCGCTTTTTTCCTGCGCTATCCTTATCTCGATCAAAACTGGAAAATCTTCATTACTACCGGGCTATGCGGGGGATTGACGACATTCTCAACATTTTCCGCCGAGGTAGTCATGCTCATACAAAGCGGCCATTTGGCGGCGGCGGGGGTGCATTTGCTATTGAATCTGGCTGGATCATTACTCATGACCGCGCTGGCGTTTGCGCTAGTGAGCGGATTAACAACGCATTAACGATGATCCTTTGACACGCTCACGCAGGCGCCCTGAACGGCTTCCGGACGACGCATCTGTGATAAAAAAAAGCCCGCGCAAGGCGGGCAAAGTCATTCTAATGACAGGGATGGTACTAACACAACACTCACAGGGATATGAGGTACTGACAAGGGATGAAAAGACTATAGCAAGCCAAATGTATAGTAGTGTCATGCACGCGTAAGGTTACTCTACCGGTTGTAAAACTACATTGGCACTGCCGATTATTACGAACACACTGCATCATATTAACCGCGTCTTCGTTCCTCTAAGCCGCGCTATCAATACCGCTATTCACGCAAACCGGCGTCCCCTGGATATGCACACGTTGCAGATGGCGTGCGGAATGTGCCGTAAAAGCCTCACGCCCATGCAGTAACGAGAAGTTGTCCGCCACCACAATGTCGCCCTGTTGCCATTGGTGCGCATAATAATAGCGGGGATCGTAGAGATGCTGGCGTAACGTTTCCCTAAAGGCATTTTGCCTATTCGGAGCGACGTTATGGTATTCCAAAGCGTGCTGATTTAGGAAACGCTCCCCTTCGATCGGCGGTTCGTTATAACGCATAATTTCCCCGTGACCGTTGGGATGAGGGACAATTAAAGGAGAGGTAACCTTACCCCCATAGTGAGCAACAGCTTTAATACGGTAAGTGACTGAAACGCTTCGCCATTCATCGACTAATTTGGCGTCAGCTTCTGCCAACAGACGCGTCGTATCGACAAAGGTTGTTCGTCCGCCTTGATCCTGTCCCGGCGCGGATACGCAGTGAAATAGTTGAAATTCAGGAATCGTGGGTTTGTACATTCCATCCCAGTGTAACGGTACGTAACTATTATCAAAGATATGATCCTTGGTATCCTCGTGCGCTTTCACATCCAGCACGGCACCGAAAGGCCACATCATAATGTCCCCCCAATGGCTGGCATACTCGGTCAGAATGTCGGGATCGGAGAAACCGGACGAAAACCCACGCAATACCAAAAGATGATAATCTCTGGCGAGCTGGCGGAGTTTGTCAATCGGTAATGTGTTAATGCTCTGTTCCGATGTCGTTGGCGTCAGTAGTGCGCCAAACGGGGAGAGCGATTCAATGCGGTAGTTTTTATTTTCCATCATGGACATTCCTTTATAAGATGACGTTATTGATACTGCGGTGACCCATAAAACGAAACATTGGCTTACGCCACATCCGACCGTTTAACGACGTAATAACTAGGCGTACCACGGATCTCCACGATTTCGCCCCCCAATTGCTGGGCATCGGCATTCTTCATTAACACAAACTGACCATTCACATTAGCGGCAACGCCATGCCAGGGCGTCAACCAATCGTCCTTGGTCGGCATCATGTGAATCCCTAACTTCAGGCTATCTGAGGGTTGAGGATGAATAGATAAACGGATAGCATCGGGAAATTGCTCAGCAAGCAGACTCCCCCACGCCCAACTACGTTGAATAACGCCACACGCGCGTTTTTTAGCATCTTTTTGCAGCGCCGCGTTAGAGCCGGTATAGCTAGGTCTTTGGCTGTCCTCGTAAAGGAAGCGTGTGATGGAGCGATAAAGCTGCAAGCCCTCAGCGCTTCGCATAAGCAGTGCCTTAATCGCTGCCTCTGATTCCGCATAATCCGCAACCAGTCTTTGGCGAAGATGATCATAGTCTGCCGTTAGCGACGCCATGTTTTCTACATCCTTAAGATTAAAGACGCTAAGGTGAACGGCCCCCAACTCATGCAGTAAATTTTCGATTCCGGCCTGATAAGAATTAATTGTTTCGTCGCTGGTTCCAATCAGATCGCCAAAAACATGCCCATCCGAACAAATACGGATTTGCGCGCCTGGCGGATAATAAAGCTGAATTCGCTGACATAATGAATTCAAAAATATCAGAGACAAGCGTTCTGCCATATCCGGCGTTTTCCCCAGTACCTTATAAGGACTGGGAGATTTTACCGGGAACGCCGGTAATATAAGTTCAATACGACGACCTGTTTCAACAAAAGCAAGGATCCTGGGCAATTGGACTTGAGCCACCTCGGATTCCTCTTCACTGATTGACTTTGTCGGATGGGTATATCTACGCCGATATTGTATTAACTCTTTTAATATCAGCGATGAAACTAATTTATTATCCATAGTAGCCAACAAACCTCTTTAACTTAAAATAAATAAAAAAACAACATAATGTAAACATAGAAACAATAGAATAATTTTTAGGTTGGCGTACAAAAAAAAACTGAATAACACATTCAGTTTTTTTATTTGTTAGGCTAATTATTATAAATTGATATTATTAATAATTAAATTTCAAATGTGTCATTGTATTAAAAAACAATCACCTACCGTTACAGAAAGCAGAAAACACAATACATTGGATATAAACTCCATTCCCAAAGGATTATATTTTACTGAAATATAGGATAAATAATGGGCTTTGGTTTTATTGGTATTGAATGTTACTGAATAGAATTCACTACTCGCTTTTACGGAAAAGAAAGAATACTCGGGCTTACGATACGAAAGTAAATGACTAACATACGTCCTATTAAGGAGAAATGGCAGGCACGACACCTGCCATGAGATATGCCAATACTTAATTCATTTTATCCTGTAACCATCGGCTAATTTGCTGAAGTGCGCGGTGGAAATTCTGGTAAACCGGAGAGAAATTAACGGGCAACAGCTTCCCTTGTATAGACGAATTCACGATCAGGCAGGCTTCTTCCTTCGGGCATAAAAGATCGTTATCCCAGTAACCCGCCAGCATCGGCGTCGAACAACGACGCCCCAATAGCCCTTGCGTTTTCAACGAATAGCGTCCTAGTTCAATTTTCAACGCGGCATCTGTCGAAAACGGCATACCCAGGCGGCTCGCCAACACATCCATAAACATATTCGGTACTTGCTGCTGACGATTCGGATCGGTTAACAGATGGTGCACCACCGGGCCAAGACAGGCTATGCCGCGTAAACGTTGCGGTTCCAGATAAGCCAATCGGACGGCAATGTTGGCGCCAAAACGGAAGCCAAACGCCACCGTACGGGAATGATCGACCCACGGAACATCCGGCAGCGCACGTAGAACCTGCTGATGCAAAAAACTGGAATCCTGCGTTAACTTCCAGCGAGAAGAAAACCCTACGGAAGGAACGTCTATCGTCAACATTGCCATGCCTGCTGGCGCGAAATAGTCCTGAAACAGACGATGATAATCATTCTGCAACATATCCAGGCTACCGCAGATAAGTACGGTAGGGAAAGGCGCTTTCCCTTGCGATGGCATATGCAAAAAGCCGGTCAGCGTGCCGCCGCCGCTGATGGGAAAAGTCAGTTCTCTGAGCTCATAAGGCAGGTATTTAGCGGCTTCCTCATAAGCGCGATTCGCCAGCGTTTGTGCCTGCTCCGCCAGATCATCACCCTTGATATGCGGATAAGCGGCAATACTGTAGAGGTTAGCCGCGTTCAACCAAAACTGTCCGGTTTGCGCTTCATTACCGCCTTCTATAGCCCGCTGCTGCCAGCGAGCGCCTTGCTTTGCCCACTCATAAATCCAGTTGCCGCCCCGGTAGCCAATTACCGTATCCAGTAATCGCTCGTCGCTTCTGTCTGCCTTACTGGCAGCAATACGTGACAGCACGTCTTCGATTTCCCACGGATCGACGCCACGCCAAATCCACATCAGTCGGTTAATCATACGATACCAACTGTGGGTTTTCTCTCCCTCCAGCGTAGAATGCAGCCCTGGTTCATCTTGGCTATTCCACGTCCGTCTGACCAGCGTCGAGGTTTCGGGATGCTTGAATGAGGGTTTGAATAGAGCTTCAGACAGGTTAGCTTGCGCCACATCAGCCTCCGTTAATGTAAACCGCTTAGCGGACATCAGACGATATCTTCGTCGCTAGCTAAAGTGTAACGAACTCAAGCCAGAGAAGACAAATGCCAACGTCAGAAACTCACGTACGGATCAAGCCTAACGCCCCAAAGCGCGAGCAAGTAACCATAGCATTTTTGGGAAAACAATCGTCAGAAACAATAATGCCCGGTTAAACCGGGCATTACAGAAAATCGATGAGGATTTTCGATCAGGCATTAATGACCAGACAGCGGCGGCACGAACACCACGCCCATATCCCACGGCTGTTCAATCCAGGTATTCTGTGGAATATCAATCACATAATCATCAACCAGTGGTTTACCGGCAGGTTTGGCAAAAATGGTCACGAAGTGCGCCTTCGGATACATATCACGAATCGCCTTCGCCGTACCGCCAGTATCTACCAAATCATCAACGACGATAAACCCTTCACCATCGCCCTCAGCGCGCTTAAGCACTTTCATCTCGCGCTGATTATCATGGTCGTAGCTGGAAATACAAACTGTATCAACGTGACGAATGCCCAACTCACGCGCCAGCAGTGCGCCAGGAACCAACCCTCCGCGGCTGACGGCAATGATTCCCTTCCATTGATCGGCAGGCAACAAACGCTGCGCCAGTTTGCGGGCGTGAATCTGCAACATATCCCAGGTTACGACGTACTTTTCGCTCATAAAATATATCCCAGCCGAATAAAAACCGGCTTAAGTTGAGTCTGAGGGGAAAAAGGTTGCGCGGGATTATAGATAGCCAACAACATAAAAACCAGTTTTTCTCAATATCAGTATCGGGTTTTTCCTGGTCGCGCTCCTCCAACAAAACTTGCCGATAGCCATGACTACCAGAAAATTCCATGAGGACGACGGCAATTCCCCCCCGGTTGGATGGAAAATGATATTCTGTCGTAATACGCCATATTAGGTGGCTAGCCGCAATGATCCTTTAACCTCATGCCCCTGCCATGCCAGAAGGCAAAAACAGGGTGCTAACAAGGAGACTGAAATAGTGTCTGAATTGTCTCAACTTTCCCCTCAGCCGCTGTGGGATATTTTCGCCAAGATTTGTTCCATTCCGCATCCGTCTTATCATGAAGAAGCGCTAGCCGCACACATTCTGGAATGGGCTAAAGAGAAAGGCATTCATGCCGAGCGCGATCGGGTCGGCAATATTCTGCTGCGCAAAGCGGCAACCGCAGGCATGGAAAATCGCAAACCTGTCGTATTGCAGGCGCATCTGGACATGGTGCCGCAGAAAAATAACGATACCGTACACGATTTCACCACCGATCCGATTCAACCATACGTCGACGGTGAATGGCTAAAAGCGCGCGGCACCACGCTGGGTGCGGATAACGGCATCGGTATGGCGTCTGCGCTGGCGGTGCTGGCCGATCCGAGCGTCGAGCACGGCCCGCTGGAAGTGCTGCTGACCATGACGGAAGAAGCGGGAATGGATGGCGCGTTTGGCCTGCAACCCAACTGGCTCCAGGGAGAAATCCTGATCAATACCGATTCGGAAGAGGAAGGTGAAATCTACATGGGCTGCGCGGGCGGTATTGATTTTATTACCCGTCTGCCGCTGGCGCGCGAAGTACCACCGGCTGGTTATCAAACGTTAAAGCTGACCATTAAAGGGCTGAAAGGCGGCCACTCCGGCTGCGACATTCATCTCGGTCTGGGCAACGCCAATAAGCTGCTGGCACGTTTCCTGTTTGAACATGCGAAAGCGCTGGATATCCGCATTCTCGATCTCAATGGCGGCACGCTGCGTAACGCCATTCCGCGTGAAGCCTTCGCTACGCTGTCACTACCCGCTGCGAACGTCGAGTCGTTAAAAACGTTGAGCCAGGCGTACCTGGCCGTGCTGAAAAATGAACTCTCCGCCGTTGAGAAAAACCTGACCGTGCTGGTGGAAGCCAGCGATAGCAATGAGCACCCACTGACGCAGGATAGTCGCGATCGTCTGCTGGCACTGCTCAATGCCACGCCAAACGGCGTGATCCGCATGAGCGACGACGTGAAGGGCGTGGTGGAAACCTCGCTGAATCTGGGCGTTGTGACAATGGAAGACGACCACGCGGAAATTATCTGCCTGATTCGTTCGCTGATCGACAGCGGTAAAGATGCCATGGTGGGAACGCTCACAGCGCTGGGCCAGTTGGCGGGGGCGCAAACATCGCCGAAAGGCGGCTACCCTGGCTGGCAGCCGGATGCACACTCACCGGTCATGGCGCTGGTTCGCGAAACCTATCAGGAGCTGTTTAACAAGACACCCAACATCATGGTAATCCATGCCGGGCTGGAATGCGGTTTATTCAAGAAGCCGTACCCGAATATGGATATGGTTTCTATCGGGCCAACCATCACAGGGCCGCATTCTCCGGATGAACGAGTGCATATCGGCAGCGTCGCTTTGTACTGGAAATTACTGACGGAACTACTGAAAGCGATTCCCCCTCGCGCATAATCGTACTGCTAAACGTTGGGGCGACGGCTATCCGCCGCCCCTTTTATTCTCTATAAACCGACTTACAGCCTATCCCACTCAAACACCAACTGTCGCTCAATTTGCGGGTCGCGCAGCGTCACATGTAACCCAACCAGCCGCACGCCTCTGGATTTACGCCGCTCCTGCCAGGTTTGCTGTGCCAGCTTTAACAGATCCTGTTTATTCAATATCGGCCACACATGTTCCTGCGTGGTTTGCTGAAAATCATCAAACTTGAGTTTGACGCCTTGACGCGCAATATGCAGATCGGGCTTTACCCGTTTCAGGCGAACTTCCAACTCTTGATAAAGCTGCTCAATCAGGTTTTCACACTGTACCCAGTCGTGAATATCCTGCGCCAATGTCTTCTCTACACCGACCGACTTCCTCAGCCGATCCGGCGAAATCTGCCGCTCATCGATGCCCTGACATCGCTCCCATAGCACCCGACCAAACTTGCCGAACGCTTTAAGCAAATCTGCCAGCGCATACCCCCGTACGTCAGCACAGGTATGCAGACCACGCTCTTCCAGTCGTTTCGCCGTCACTTTCCCCACACCGGGAATCTTCTCCAGCGGCAGCGCCAGTAGGAAATCATCCACCTGCGCGGGTGTAATGACATATTGGCCATTTGGCTTATTCAACTCTGATGCGATCTTTGCCAGAAATTTGATCGGTGCAATCCCCGCCGAGGCCGTCAGATTCAGTTCATCGGCGATGGTTCGACGGATATCTTCGGCGATAAGCGTCGCGGAACCATTACAGTGTGGGCTGTCGGTTACATCCAGATAAGCTTCATCCAGAGAAAGGGGTTCAATCAGTGAAGTGTAGCGGGCGAAGATCTCGCGGATTTGACGCGAGGTGGACTTATACACCTCCATGCGGCCAGGCAACAAGGTGAGTTGTGGGCACAGTCGCAAAGCGGTTGCCGTCGCCATTGCGCTGCGCACGCCGTAGCGTCGGGCAGGATAGTTAGCGGTACTGATGACGCCACGGCGCGCGGCGCTTCCACCAATCGCCAGAGGAATATCGCGCAAGCGCGGGTTGTCGCGCATCTCAATTGCGGCGTAGAAGCAGTCCATATCAACATGAATGATTTTGCGCATACTGGCCCCCGTAAACACTGTATAAATATACATATCAATATCCATATAAACAAGCTGCGCAGAAATAACGGCATTTACAGCACGATCGGCAACCCACTTAAACGCTGCTCAAATGACGGGATGGACTACCTAGTTGACGGCAATCTGACGGGAAAAGAAGTGAATAAAACAAGGCGTAATGAATATCCGTAAATCTGTTTACATCGTAGCTGTATTCCCTCTCTCTATAGTATGCTTTCACTGATGCCTTCTTGCGTCGCCGTTTATCCCTGATGGCGCGAAGGCCCTGTAAAACAAGCGAGAACAATATGGAAGAAAAACAGGATCATAATCATCTCGTCGAACATCAATTCGGCTCTCAGGCACAAAACTATCTGACCAGCGCGGTACATGCGCAAGGCAAAGATTTAACCCGCCTGGCGGCGTTATTGGCTTCTTTCCCGCAGGCGAAGGTGATCGACATTGGCTGTGGTGCTGGCCATGCCAGCTTCGTCGCTGCCCAGGCCGTTGCTGAGGTTATCGCCTATGATTTGTCCACCCAAATGCTGGAGGTAGTCAGTCAGGCCGCAGCCCAGAAAGAGCTAAATAATATCCGCGTTCAGCAAGGCGCGGCGGAATCCTTGCCGTTTGATAACGGCAGTGCCGATATCATCATCAGCCGTTATTCCGCCCACCACTGGCATGATGTTGGATTGGCGTTACGTGAAATGCGGCGCGTCCTGAAACCGGGTGGGCAGGTCATCATGATGGATGTGGTGTCGCCCGGTCATCCGCTGTTAGACAGCTATTTACAGACGGTGGAAAAACTACGAGATACTTCACACGTGCGTGATTATGCACCGGGCGAATGGCTGAGTCTGTTTACGGAAGCAGGGTTTATCGTGCGTAATGTCACCGGCGATAGGCTGACGCTGGAGTTCAGTAGTTGGATCGCCCGTATGCGAACGCCAGAACATTTTGCTATCGCAATTCGTGAACTGCAAAAAACGCTGCCGGACGAGGTGGTACAACATTTTGACGTACAGGCAGACGGTTCCTTTGTCACCGACAGTATGATGATAGAAGCCACCCGCGCCTGACTTGCTTAGTCTGATTAACAACCCGATATTGAGCAGTCCGAACCCTCCCGGGCTGTTTTTTGTAAATGTTAATTTTTGGCGCTTTGCAACGCTTGATTAATATGAAACCAATGATAAGGTGATTTCGTTTTCGTTGTGATCTGTTCGACGACGAAATAAAGACCGATAACGGATGTTCCCCGCCATTTTGTTGGGCGCGCGATGGATATTCCGCATACAGCATAACCCCTTATTATCAGGAACCATGATGCAAAAAATCGCGCTGTCGTTTGCGATGTTGTTTTTTTTGCCTTCTCTCGTTGTTACCAGCGCCGCCAACGCGTCACCACGTCCTCCTGCGCCGGTAGCCAAAGAATTTAAGCAGCAATTACTAGGTTCTCCGATCTATATTCAGATCTTTAAAGAAGAACGACTATTCGAACTGTATGCGAAAGTCGGTAATGAATACCGTTTATTGGAACAATATCCCATCTGTAAATATTCGGGCGGGTTAGGGCCAAAACGCGTAGAAGGTGATTTAAAAAGCCCGGAAGGTTTTTATCAGGTCGATCTACACCAGCTCAAACCTGACAGCCAGTATTACCGCGCGATTAACATCGGTTTCCCTAACGACTATGATAAATCACAGGGATATTCTGGCCGCTATTTGATGATCCACGGAGAATGCGTATCGGTTGGCTGTTACGCTATGACGAACACCTATATGGATGAAATCTATCGTTATGCTGAAGCGGCATTACGTCACGGACAAGCGAAAATTGATATTGCGATCTATCCATTCCGCATGACGGAACAGAACATGCAGCGCCATCGCAATTCCACTTATGCCAGCTTCTGGAAACAACTCCAACCGGGGTACGTTTATTTTCAGCAATATAACCAGCCGCCGACCATCACGGTATTTAACGGTCAGTACGTCGTTAACCCTCCGTTGATGACCAGTCAGCCTACGCTAAAGTACGCGCTCACCGAAACAAAATAGTACGAATTCACCTGGCATGATCTGGTGCCAGGTTTCGTTGCCCGTTAGCGGCTGTGTCGCCAATACCGTGACAACATCATTCGGTGTCGTCTGCTGCTGGAAATCGATCTCGACATCCTGATCTAACAGCGTCGCTTTGCCAAATGGAGCGCGACGCGTGATCCAATACAGCTTCGTTGAGCAATATCCCATCACAAAACGCCCGTCCGACAACAGCATATTAAATACGCCCTTTTCCCGTAATGTGTCGGCCTGTTTGGCAATATAGCGGAATACCGCAGGCCAATTGCCCGGCGTGCGTGGGTAACGTTCAGACAATTGGGACAACAGCCAGCAGAAGGCAAATTCACTGTCCGTCTGGCCAACGGGACGAAACATCCCCGTTTTCAGAGAGTGAAAACCTTTTAGTTGTCCATTGTGGGCGAACGTCCAATTCCGCCCCCAGAGTTCACGGGTAAAAGGGTGAGTGTTCTCAAGCGACACCGCGCCACGATTTGCCTGTCGAATATGTGAAACCACCGCACAGGATTTAATCGGATAACTCTGCACTAACCGGGCAATCGGAGAATTATAGCTCGGCAGCGGATCCTTAAAGGTACGGCACCCATTTCCTTCGTAAAAGGTAATCCCCCAGCCATCGCGATGCGGCCCGGTTTTACCGCCGCGCTGTATCAGCCCGGTAAAGCTGAAGCAGATATCCGTCGGTACATTCGCGCTCATCCCCAGCAGTTCACACATCTGACTTCCTACCTTTTTTGCTAGCCCTTTACGCGTGTAGTAATGCGGTGTTACCGATCCGCCATCTCTTTTTCAATCAATTGAATCAAGATGTGAATCACTTTGATATGAATTTCCTGAATACGATCGGCATAACCAAAATGCGGGACGCGAATTTCCACATCGGCCGTACCCGCCATTTTACCGCCATCCTTTCCAGTCAGCGTAATCACTTTCATACCTTTCGCTTTGGCAGCGGCGATCGCTTTAATAATGTTACCGGAATTGCCAGAAGTGGAAATGCCCAACAGCACATCCCCTTTACACCCCAGCGATTCGACATAACGGGAGAAGACGAAATCATAGCCAAAATCGTTGCTCACGCAGGACAAATGGCTGGGATCAGAAATCGCAATAGCCGGATAGCCAGGCCGATTCTCACGGTAGCGTCCCGTCAACTCTTCGGCAAAATGCATGGCATCGCAGTGTGAACCGCCATTACCACAGGAGATCACTTTCCCACCCGCTTTAAACGCATTCGCCAATAGCACCGCCGCGTTTTGAATCGACTGAATATTCGCTTCGTCGCTCAAGAAATTATTCAGCGTTTCCGCTGCTTCTTTCAATTCACTGCGGATTAAATCCTGATACATGGACGCCTCTCATTTTGTCTGATGACAACATTCTATTCAGTATTGCTCAGCAGTGTAGCGGATCGAGCCAACAGCGAGAAGTGGGTAATCATAGGATCGCGAAAATCGCTGATACACATCAGAAAATGTGCGTCTGTCGTACAATTCCTGATGGGTATTGTCATTCCGATGTAACACATTTTTCGGATAGGTATGCTAAGCACCATCCTGTTTCTTTCTTTACATCTTGATCGGTTGTAAAATCGACGTCATTCTTCCCTTCTGAATGAAACTCTATACATGGCTTACATCCCCAAGAACTACGCCCGGCTGGAGAGCGGCTATCGTGAGAAAGCGCTCAAACTTTTTCCATGGGTATGTGGTCGTTGTTCACGCGAATTCGTCTATTCGAACCTGCGCGAATTAACCGTTCACCATATCGATCACGATCATAGCAATAACCCCGAAGACGGCAGCAATTGGGAAATGCTGTGTCTTTATTGCCACGATCATGAACATTCGAAATATACCGATGCAGAGATGTACGGCTCAACCGTGGTTGCCGGTGAAGATGCGCAGAAAGAGGTTGGCGTCGCCACCCATAATCCCTTCGCTGATTTGAAAGCGATGATGGAACATGGCAAGAAATAGCCGAATGACCGCGCCACCGAGTACGCGATAGGAGCGAATCATCTTTCGCTGCCGCTAGTCGAATACCGGTCACTAACCCGGTATTCGATGTTATCCCCGCCGACCCTATCATCACGCCACCTCTCTCGTGCTTTTTCTCTTTCATACTGTGGGCAAGCTATCTTGCGGCCCAATACTTTAATTTCCCTCCCCCGAGTTGGCCTTTCATGCCACATGTAGATAACAATTCTGCATTTATTATTTTTACAGTGTAAAAAACTCATTTTTTACATTAAGAAATAGAGAGCGACTAAACTAACGCCAATTATTGATTAGGCGCTAATTAAAAGCCATCAGATATTTATCCCATCAAAAGTAAAAATATAAGACAAATATAATCACCTAAATAAAACTCAGGCCGAATTTTAATACCAATATGACCAAGCCATTTAATTAGCAGATTAAGTATTTCGTTTTTAATGAAATTAAAAGGCACAAAATCTATTCATCCTCCGCTGATTGAAAAAACAACAAGACAAGCGCGTATCGCTTGCCAATTTTAACTTAAGATTAATCCATCCGTTTGTATTAAATGGCTTTTTTGTTTTACTGGTTCCATTTACGCGCTCAACTATATAAGCATTGACCCTGTGTTTAGGTTGTGTGTATGATCCAAACTCAAAATATAAATGCATTTCTTTCCTTATTTTGGTGTGATTATTTTCATACCGATGTAGACCGTATAACTACGGTTTATTATGTGTTTTACTTCGGTTTTGATTTATTTCATCTCGCTGGTCGAAAAACAAATAGATTATTTGTTTGCCGAATGGCTACCGTGTTTATGGACTACGGTAGACTTTTGGTAGGAATCGACTTTACTTATCCGGGCCGAGAGCCCTTACGTTGGTATAGATACATGGCAAAAGGAACTGACGGTGCATCTGTCGCACCAAAGGAACGTATTAACATTAAATATGTTCCGGCCACGGGTGGTCAGCAGGCGGAAATAGAATTACCGTTGACGCTGATGATCGTAGGAAATATGAAAGGGCGCACCGAGGAAACGCCGATCGAAGAACGTCAGACCGTATCAATCGATAAGAACAACTTTACCTCGGTGATGAAAGAAGCCAGTCTGGAACTGAATTTCAGTGTGCCGAATCGCCTTGAGGAAGAAAGTCAGGACGACCTGCCAGTGAAATTAAATATCGCTGGTCTGGATGATTTCTCCCCCGACCGTATCGCCCAACAGGTGCCTGAACTACGTAAATTACTTGATTTACGTGAGGCGCTGGTCGCATTAAAAGGCCCTCTCGGCAACATTCCCTCATTTCGTAACCGTTTGCAGGACTTGCTGTCCAGCGAAGAAGCCAGAGAGCAACTTTTGCAAGAGCTCGATCTGGTTAAACCCGCTGAATAACTGATGTTTATAGACGAAATAGGGAAACGAATATGTCGATAGTTGAAGAACAAGCCCAGGCCGGGGCCGCCAGCGCATCGGGATCGCTGCTTGATGACATCATGGCCCAGGCGCGAATCACCCCCGTCGATGAAGGCTATAGCGTGGCTAAACAAGGTATTGCCGCGCTGGTCGCCAATATTCTCGATAGTGGCAATGCGGCAGAACCGGTAAATAAAGCGCTGGTCGATAGCATGATCGTCGAGCTGGACAAAAAGCTCAGTAAGCAGATTGACGTCATTCTGCATGCAAAAGAACTTCAGGAGCTGGAATCGTCCTGGCGTTCGCTTAAACTGCTGGTCGATCGCACCGATTTCCGTGAAAACATCAAATTATTGGTATTACACGCGACGAAAGAAGAGTTACTGGAAGATTTCGAGTTTGCGCCGGAAATCTCACAGTCGGGTTTCTATAAGCACGTTTATTCCAGCGGTTATGGTCAATTCGGTGGCCAGCCTATCGGTGCCGTAATCGGTGATTACGCCCTGACGCAAAGTTCACCCGATATCAAGCTAATGCAATACGTTAGTGCCGTTGGCGCGATGGCGCATGCGCCGTTTATTTCATCCGTGGCGCCCACTTTCTTTGGCGTGGACAGCTTCACCGATCTCCCGTCCATCAAGGATTTGAAGTCCGTTTTCGAAGGCCCGACCTATACCAAATGGCGTTCGTTACGTGAGTCGGAAGATAGTCGCTATCTGGGGCTAACGGCGCCGCGTTTCCTCGCGCGCCTGCCTTATGACCCGGTAGAAAACCCGATTAAGGGCTTCAACTACAAAGAAGATATCAGTACCGCTCATGAACACTATCTGTGGGGTAATACCGCGTATTTGATGGGTACGGCGCTAACGGACAGCTTCGCGAAGTACCGTTGGTGTCCGAATATTATTGGTCCGCAGAGCGGCGGGGCAATTTCCGATCTGCCGGTACATGTTTATGAAGCGATGGGGCAACTTCAGGCCAAAATCCCAACCGAGGTGCTGATTACCGATCGACGCGAATATGAAATGGCGGAAGAAGGCTTTATTACGCTGACGATGCGCAAAGACAGCGACAATGCCGCCTTCTTCTCAGCTAATTCGGTGCAAAAGCCGAAAGTATTCCCGAATACCAAAGAAGGCAAAGAAGCGGAAACCAACTACAAGTTAGGTACGCAACTGCCATACATGTTCATCATCAACCGTCTGGCGCATTACATCAAAGTGCTGCAGCGTGAACAGATCGGCTCATGGAAAGAGCGTCAGGATCTGGAGCGTGAACTGAATACCTGGATTAAACAGTACATTGCCGATCAGGAAAACCCACCGGCAGACGTTCGTAGCCGTCGTCCTCTGCGTGCCGCGCAAATCAAAGTGCTGGATGTCGAAGGAGAACCAGGTTGGTATCAGGTTAGCCTATCGGTACGCCCGCACTTTAAGTACATGGGGGCGAATTTTGAATTGTCGCTGGTAGGCCGTTTGGATAAGGAATAGGACTGATGCCGTCACTTTCTGCCTGGGAAAGGGAAAATGCGGCAAGCCTGTTTGATCGTATCCGTGGGGAGGCGCATCGCGCCTCCCCTGAAACGGAAGTTGAAGCATTGATCGCATCCGTTAAGCGTCAACTGGATAACGTGCTCAACACCCGGCCTGGAAATTGTCGTAGCGCTCCTGAGCTCGGCGTGATTGATTTTAATGACGCGACGCAGGGCGGTGCCGATATTCGGGGCAAAATTCGGGAAGCGATCCGGCAGTGTATCTGTCGCTTTGAACCAAGAATTGTTCATGTGGATGTCGCCGCATCGGATTATTTATCGGACTCGATGGCAATGTCGTTTCAGGTTACCGCGCATGTCAGATTGGACGATCTGGAGCAGGTCACCTCTTTTAATATCCATATGGATAGCCACCGCCACTACAGAATGATCTGATTATGTCACTGGAACATTTTTTCAGGGATGAGTTGACCTACTTACGTCTGCAAGGGCGTGAATTTGCCAAGGCGCACCCTGAGCTTACCCGATTTTTGTCAGAACAGACCACCGATCCAGACGTCGAGCGTTTGCTGGAAGGGTTCGCCTTCTTGACTGGAAGCCTGCGGGCGAAGATCGAGGATGAATTTCCAGAACTGACTCACGGTCTGTTGGGAATGCTATGGCCGAATTATCTGCGCCCCGTACCCAGCATGACCATTATGCAGTTTTCGGTTCGTCCCGGTGCGATTGCCCAACCCGCATTGGTTAAACGTGGCTGCGAGCTTGATAGCCTGCCGATAGACGATGTGGTTTGTCATTTTCAGACCTGCCACGATGCCTGGATTTATCCGGCGGATATCCATGATATCCGAGTACAAAGCGGCAACGATTTTTCGACGATTACGCTGGATATCGAGCTGCATGGCCCGCTGTCGCTCAGTGCGCTACAGCTCGATAAACTTCGTTTTTATCTGGGCGGTGATAACTATACCGCCTACGAACTTTACTTCTGGATCGCCAGCCAGCTATCGCATATTGAGCTGGAGATCGACGGTCAACGTTTCCGTCAGGAAGCCAACGTGTTGAAAACGGTCGGTTTTGAACGCGAAGACGCACTATTGCCCTACCCCGGTAATGTCTATTCGGGCTACCGCATCTTACAAGAATACTTTTGTTTTCCTGAGAGTTTTCTCTTTTTCCAACTCGCTGGCGCAATATGGCCCGATCTGCCGTTGACGGTGACGGAATTCCGGCTGCATTTTTGCTTCGATCGCCCATTACCCGCGGAACTGAAGATCCGCCCAAATTCATTCATGCTTAACTGCGTGCCGGCAATCAATCTCTTCCAGCATGATAGCGAACCGATTAACCTCAGCGGTCGCCAGACGGATTATCCACTGAAGGCGAGTTACCGTAACGCCGATGGTTTTGAAATTTTTTCGGTGGACAAAGTAGAAGGCTGGGTGGAAGGAGATTCGGGCCGGGCGCGGGGTATCCCGCGTATCTACCAACCCTTTGAGAGCTTTCAACACCAAATTGAACGGGCTAAGGGGCGTCTGGCGCTTTATTACCGCATCCGCGTAAAAGAAGCCGTTAACGGCAACGGTTTCGAACACATGCTGTCATTCGTGCGTGGCGATGAGCGGGAAGTGATTGATTTAGATGAATCCATCTCGGTCACGCTGACCTGTACCAACCGCTCACGCGCCGCACAACTGCCTGTCGGAGCCATTTGTGTGCCGGTGGGGAATTCACCGTCTTTCGCAACATTCCGTAATATCATTCGGCCAACGCGACCATTACGCCCGGCAATGGATGGCAGTCTGCACTGGACGCTGATCTCCAACCTGTCCCTGAACTACGTCTCATTATTACGGCGCGATGCACTCGTGCAGATTCTGCGTACCTATGATTTCCCCGCACTGCACGATAAGCAGGCCGAACAGGCTTCACGCAAACGGTTAGCCGGGATCGAGGGGATCGAAACCACCCCGATCGACCGCCTGGTTCAGGGGATGCCGGTGCGCGGCTTGAAATCTATTTTGTCAGTACGGCAATCCGCGTTTTCCAGTGAAGGGGAACTCTATCTGTTTAGCACAGTGCTGGCGCACTTCTTCTCGCTATACGCCAGCGTTAACGCTTTCCATCTGTTGGAAGTCGTCAACATCGATAACAAGGAGCGCTACCGATGGCCGGTACAGATAGGTCAACACTCAATGATGTAACGTTCCGTCAAGATATCTCGCACTTTAATTTTTTCCAATTGGTGGAGCTGCTTAACCAACTGGAAGGCGTGGATCTGGAACAGGCGCTGGACTTTCGCCCCGAGCAAGAACGCCTGCGCTTTCGTTCTACAGCATCTATTGGTTTTCATCCCAGCGATATCGTGCAGGTGGGGTACGACGATGCAGGTCGCCAGGAGCTGGAGGTCGCGTTTCTGGGTCTACACGGCAGCCAGTCGCCGATGCCCGGCTATTATCTGGAGGAACTGGCCTGGGAATATGCGCAAGGTGAACAGAAGCTTGGCGTATTCCTCGATTTCTTTCACCACCGCTTACTTACGCTGTTACACCGCGCCTGGCGGAAATACCGTTATCACGTTCGCTTTCAGAACGAAGGAGAGGATGGATTCTCCCGGCTGATGTTTGCGCTTGTCGGATTAGGGAATGACGCGGTACGCGACAGCCTGCCGGTAAACCGCGCCAAAATGCTGTCCTATGCCGGCGTACTGGCCAGCCCCAGCCGTTCACCGGAGGTGGTTGCCGGTCTGGTTATCCACTGTTTTGATCTGGAAGACGTGGATGTCATGGCCTGGCAACACCGCCGAGTCCCCATCCACGAAGGCCAGCAGAATCGTCTGGGGAAAGCCAACATGCAGCTGGGGGGAGATTTCGTTATCGGTGACAAGGTGAGTGACTGCGCCGGCAAGTTTCTGCTCAAAGTCGGCAATCTCAGCTTTAACCGTTTTCTCAGTTTTTTGCCCAACGGCGAACATTTTCAGCCGCTGGTGCGTTTCGTCTCTTTCATTCTGCGCGATCAGCTGGCCTGGGATCTACGGCTTGGTTTTGCACCCGGTGAAGCCAAAGGCCTGGCGCTGGGCAGTGAACAAAGCAGTCGATTGGGATGGAGCAGCTTTCTCGGGCAGCCGCCCGCGGACCCCTATGTGACGATTTGTGTGCAGGAGTAAATGTGAACGTAACCCATCCACTCACGTTGGTCGTACTCAACAGTGAACAACTCGATATCAATTCTCAGGTGCAGCACCAATTCGATCACCGTGGCGGCACGCTGGGGTCTTCGGAAAATGACCAGTGGCGGCTCTGGGATCGGCTGAGTACCGTACTTCCCGCCCACGCCCGTATCGATATGACCGACGGACGCTATACCCTGTGCGATCTAAGTGGCCAGTCTTTTATTAACGGATCGCTGTCCCCCATCGGCCGAGAGCGATCCGTCATTCTATCGCACGGCGATGAACTGACGATCGGCACTTTTCGTATCGGAGTGTATATCGGCGATCCCACCACGGAGCAGAATATCGATCAGGTGCTGGGGCAACATACCAACAACGTACTGGGTGGCTGGCTTAGTGAAGATAAAACAACGCGCGCTGCTGCCCCTACCGATCCCATGGTCGAGTTAACTGATCCACTCTGGGCGCTTCAGAAGGAACAAAACCAGCCGCTTTTACCATCAGACAATGAGACGGCCAGAGACGCACTCTCGGCTTCTCTATCTCCTTTTTCTTCTGTTGCTGAGGACACCATGGATCAGAAGTTTGTCGAATTACCGACCATCAATACGCCCTATTCAGGCGAAGGCGCGGACGAATACCGCGATGCTCTCTCATTAACGCCGCTGATGCGTGGTTTAGGGTTATCGCTTCAGCCAGGCGATGAGGCACATCTACGAGAAATGTTGGAAGAGATGGGAAAAAGCCTGCGCGCCATGGTGGAAGGTCTGCTGGCATTGCAGACAGAACAGGCGGCGCTGGCAGATACGCATTTACGCCCCATTGAAGATAACCCACTGCGTTTAGGTCTCAGCTACGCGGATACACTGTCGGTGCTGTTTGCCGACGGGAAAAGCCCGGTGCATCTGTCTGCGCCCGCCGCCGTGGAAGAAGTGCTCAATAATGTGCGCGTGCACCACATCGCAAATCAGCAAGCGATCGCCGTGGCGTTAGAAAATATCCTTCACGCCTTTTCTCCAGACGCCCTACTCAACCGTTTTGACCACTATCGGCGCAGCGGTGAACCCTTGGCGGCGGATGACGGCTGGGCATGGCAGATGTACCAGCACTACTACCGTGAATTGACGTCGCCACGCCAACAAGGTTTCCAGAAACTGTTTCACCAGGTGTATGCGCAGGCGTATGACCGTGCCGTGCGCCAGCAGCAGGAGCAAAAATAATGCGGCGGGCACTGTGCTTCTGTTTCCTGCTGTTCCTACTGTCAGGCTGTACGACGCTGGGCAAAATGGCGCAGGTCGCGGCAAATCCCGATATCCAGGTCGGTAGCAACAGTCATCAGCCCTCTACCGTGGGTTTCAGCCTGCTGGCAGAACCGGACGTGAATCCGAATGAAAGTGGTGAAGCGGCGCCGATCGAATTCCAACTGATTCTGCTGGCGGAAGACTCGCGCCTGTTAGCGACCGATTATGACCAGGTAACGACGGATATCGAAAAGGCATTAGGTAAAAATTACCTCGATCATCAGGACTACACGTTATTACCCGGGCAATTTAAATATCTCCCCCCTGAAGCGCTGGATGAGAAAGTGCACTACCTCGGCGTAGTCGCGCGCTACGCAGACCCGGAAAGTACGGAATGGCGCAAAGTCATCAAATTAAAGAACACCGGGCAGACCTATCAGATCCTCGTGCACCTGCGCCGGGATGAAGTCGAAATCCAAAAAGACCAAGAAGAAGAATAACCATGTCGAGTCGCAATCGTATTATCTGGCGGGAAGGGCTGTTTATTAAACCGCAGCATTTTCAACAACAGCAACGACACACCGATTACGTTCTGCACGCACGCCTCAGCGCGCTGAGTGATTATTTTTATGGTTTGCAATCGCTGACGATTAATGAGGAATACCTCAATTTTGGTCGCATCGCACTGGTGAATGCCAGCGGCGTGATGCCGGACGGCACCGTCTTCAACATTCCGGGTGATGATGCCCTGCCACCGCCGCTGGAGATCACTGACGTCGCGCTGGCAAACCAAAAAGTGTACCTGGCGCTGCCGCTGGCGGTAAACGGCGTGAGTGAAGTCGGTCAACCGGGCCAAGGGATCGCCAGTCGTTTGCAATCATACCGGCATGACGTGCGCGATCTTCACAGCGATGGCGGCGATGTCGTGTCGCTGGAAGTTGGCAAGGTCAGTCTGCGCCTGATGCTCGATCGTGACGATCGCAGCGCCTATGCCTCGCTGGCCATTGCCAATATTCTGGATAAACGCCCTGACGGCGGCCTGATTCTGGATCCAAACTTTATGCCATGCAGTATCAGCGTCACGGCAATCCCCGCGTTGAAACGTTTTTTGGGGGAATCCGCGGGTTTGGTGGCTGAACGAGCGCGCAGTCTGGCGCAGCGTATCGCCGCTCCGGGCCAACAGGGCGTGGCGGACGTGGCTGAATTTATGATGCTGCAATTGCTTAACCGCGCGCAGCCTAAGTTGTCGCATCTGGCCCGACTTGGAACATTACATCCTGAACGCCTGCACGAAACATTAGTCGAGCTATGCGGCGAACTCATGACATTTACCGATGAATCGCGCCTGCCGCCGGAATTTCCCGCCTACCGTCACGAACATCAACAGGCTAGCTTTGAGCCGCTGATGATGGCGCTGCGCCAGGCGCTGAGTACCGTGCTGTCGCCGCGCGCCGTATCCATCCAACTGAAGAAACAGCCGTATGGCGTCATGGTGGCGATGGTCGGCGATGCAGAATTGATGACCAGCGCCGAGTTTGTCCTGGCGGTGCGCGCGCGTATGCCGCAGGAACATCTACGTAAACAACTGCTGCAACAAACGAAGATCGCCTCTAGCGAGAAGATCCGCGAATTAATCAGCCTGCAATTGCCGGGTATTCCGCTGCTGCCGCTACCGGTAGCGCCGCGCCAGTTGCCCTATCACGCCGGGTACAGTTACTTCCAACTGGACAGACAGAGTCCAGCGTGGCAGGTGCTGGTGTCTGGCAACACGCTGGCATTTCATATTGCAGGTGAGTTCCCAGAGCTGGATATACAGCTTTGGGCCATTCGCGGTCAGTAGTCAGGAGAGGAAAAGATGAGCACTGAAGTGATTAACAACGATCGGTTGGATGACATGCTTTTTGACCACGCCCGCCAACTGGATATGGATTCTGACTACTGGTTTCGCCTGCGTGGACAAAGCATCAATCCGATGATTGATGCCGTCACACCGCTCTTGGGTATGGTGGAACGGGTACGTCAGCTTTCTACCTATGGCAGCGTCGAAGATCTCTATCAGCGCGTAGTATCTGAAATTCAGGCCATCGAGCAGGAGTTGCATTCTCATCATTATGAAAACAGTGTGATTTTGTCCTTCCGTTACATTCTTTGCACTTTTATTGATGAAGCCGTGATGGCGCGCGAATGGGGTGGGCAGAGTATGTGGTCGGCCCATTCCTTACTGACCCGTTTTCACAATGAGACTTGGGGAGGCGAAAAGGTGTTTGTCCTGCTGGAGAAACTGTTGGACGACCCCACTCGCTATCGGGACATTCTGGAATTCATCTACCTCTGCCTCTGTCTGGGCTTTGAGGGACGCTATCGGGTAATGGCGCAGGGGCATGAAGAATTGCACCGCATTATGCGCCAGTTGCATGACACGCTGCGCCCTGAACCGACTGAATCACCGTTAGCCTTCCACTTGAATTTGGGGCAGCAGGCTTCGCGCTACCACCTGCGTAAGCAGGTGTCATTACGCACGCTGTTTGCCGGCGTATGCGTGATTCTGGTGGCCGCATTCGGGCTGTACCGTTACCAGCTAACGCATCAAACCCAGGACGTACTGCGTCAACTGGGAGAATTATTACAATAACAGGAGCTATACCGTGATCCGTATTGAATTGCCAACATTGGTTGAACGACTTAATCCCGTGTGCCGCCACATGCTGGAAGAAGCGGCGGCGCTCTGTATTCAGCATCAGGGCGCGGAAATCCGCATCGAGCACCTGTTGATGAAAATGCTGGAAACACCGCTATGTGATGTTCGCCAGATTCTTAAGCGGGCTGGCGTCGATGCCGATGAACTCGCTTCTCTGCTGTTACCCTCCTCCGTAGATAAAGAATTTGACGCGGGTTATCCCTCGTTCTCTCCTTTGCTAGTGGAATGGTTGCAGGATAGCTGGCTACTGGCCTCGGCTGAATTCCAACACGTACATCTCCGTAGCGGCATCTTACTGTTAGTGTTACTGCTGACGCCCAATCGCTACGTGGCAGGCGCGATATCCCGCCCGCTGGCGCAGATTAACCGCGAGCTTTTACGCCAGCAGTTTGATGAGTGGGTAAAAGATTCGGTTGAAACGGAGATCGCGGTGCCTTCCGCCATACACGAACAAGCGAATACGGCAACCTCGCTATTGTCCCGCTATACGCAAAACGTTACGGAATCCGCCCGACAGGGGCAGTTGGATCCGGTGCTGTGCCGCGACCATGAAATCGATCTGATGATCGATATTCTCTCACGCCGTCGTAAGAACAACCCGATCGTGGTGGGCGAAGCGGGCGTCGGTAAAAGCGCACTGATCGAAGGACTGGCGTTACGTATCGTGGCGGGTGCCGTGCCAGAACGATTACGGAATGTGGAACTGCTCACGCTCGATTTGGGCGCGATGCAGGCCGGTGCTTCAGTGAAAGGCGAATTTGAAAAACGTTTCAAAGGCGTGATGCAGGATGTGAAAACGGCGCCACATCCGATCATTCTGTTTATCGATGAAGCCCATACGCTCATTGGCGCCGGTAATCAGGCCGGCGGGTTAGATGTGTCTAATCTACTCAAACCGGCGCTGGCACGTGGCGAATTACGCACGATCGCAGCGACAACCTGGAGCGAATACAAAAAATACATCGAGAAGGATGCGGCGCTTTCTCGCCGATTCCAGCTCGTTAAGGTCGGTGAACCGAATGCGCAGGAGGCCACCGTCATCTTACGTGGGCTGCGCGGCATCTATGAAAAAGCCCACGGCGTTCTGATTGATGAAGATGCGCTTCAGGCGGCGGCCCACCTGTCGGCGCGTTATATCTCCGGCCGCCAACTGCCGGATAAGGCGATCGACGTGCTGGATACCGCCAGCGCGCGCGTCGCCATTAACCTGACGACGCCGCCACGTGCGGTCAGCCAATTACAAACTCGCCTGCGCCAGCAAGAAATGGAAATCGCTCAGCTTGAGCGTCAGGCGCGTATCGGTCTGGGCGACACCGCAGCGCGATTGGCCGAACTACGCGATGCCAACGCAGCGGGAGCCTCGCAACTGGCGCAGTTGGAAACGGATTGGCAGCAGCAGAAAGCGCAGGTTCAGCGCGTGATTGAACTGCGTACGGCGCTGCTGGATGACGAGCAGGCTGTCGATTTTGATGCCGCAGCGGCGACGGCGGAACTGGCTGCCTGTGAACAAGCGCTGGAAACACTGCAACATGACGCCGTACTGGTCTCGCCCCACGTTGATAAAACGCAGATTGCAGCGGTGATTGCCGAGTGGACAGGCGTGCCGCTGAACCGTATCTCACAGGGAGAAATGGACGTCGTAACACGTCTGCCCGAATTCCTGGGCGAGTCGATTAAAGGCCAGCAGTTGGCGATAGCCCACCTGCATAAACACCTGCTGACGGCCCGTGCCGATCTGCGCCGTCCGGGACGGCCGCTGGGCGCTTTCCTGCTGGTTGGGCCAAGCGGCGTGGGTAAAACGGAAACCGTCGTTCAGATTGCCGACCTGCTGTTTGGCGGGCGTCACTATCTGACCCCCATCAACATGTCCGAGTATCAGGAAAAACACACGGTTTCACGCCTGATCGGTTCACCGCCGGGCTACATTGGGTTTGGCGAAGGCGGCATATTGACTGAAGCCATTCGTCAGAAACCCTATTCCGTGGTGCTGCTGGATGAAGTAGAAAAGGCGCATCCTGATGTTCTGAACCTGTTTTATCAAGCCTTTGATAAAGGCGAACTGGCCGACGGCGAAGGCCGGGTGATCGACTGTCGTAATGTGGTGTTCTTCCTGACGTCCAACCTCGGATTCCAGACGATAGTGAATTATGCCGGACAGCCAGATGTGTTGCTGGATGCGCTTTATCCCGAACTGGTGGCGTTTTTCAAACCCGCGCTGTTAGCACGAATGGAAGTCATTCCTTATCTGCCATTGGCGCATGACACGCTGGTGGAGATTGTTCAGGGCAAATTATCGCGTCTGGTTTCGTTACTGCAACAGCGTTTTGGCGCGGAAGTGATTATTGAAGATGAGGTGTCAGAAGAAATCCTGCGGCTAGCGAACCGTAGCGAAAATGGAGCACGCATGCTGGAGTCAGTGATTGACGGCGCGTTGCTGCCCCCGGTGTCGCTTCAGTTGTTACAACGCCTTTCGGCGGGTGACCCCGTCAGCCGTATTCATTTCCGCGTCGATGGCAATCAGTTCCATACTGAGGTAGAGGGCTGAATATGCAGTATGCCCTTGAATTGACGCAGTCCCTTACGCGACAGCATGACGAGGCCGGTCTATGCGGCTGGCTGCTGGAAACGATGCAAGTCGCCTGGCAGCCGCAAGGTTTGTTACTCGGTATGATCGATGTCAGCGGCAGGCAACTGACCTGTCAGGGAGGGGTACATGAAACGCCCGTCGCGTTGAGTCTGGGGGTAGATGACTTTAGTCATCCATTGGCTTATGTGCTGCATAAGAATCAGGCGCGTATCTGGGATTCGCTCAACGGCGGAGCGCGGATAGAACACCGCGAGTTTCGTCAGATTTTGATCGCTGCCGGGACATATTGCGGGCTTTACGCGCTGCCATTGCGCTCGGACGGCGGTAAGCCACTGGCAGTGCTGGCACTGTTGGATACGCCCTTACGCCTGCATACGCTACATCAACGCGGGGAATGTGAACGGCTGGCGCAAGTATTTTGCCGCCAGCTTATGCTGCTACGTGAACTGGCGCACACGCGACGCGAGCAGGCTGCCCTCAGGGATTCGCTCCGCCAGATCAAGGATGAAGGGCAAAGCCGTCATGCGCAGGAAAAGCACGTGCAGACGACGCTGGTAGGGCAGTCAGTCGTCATTAAAGCATTGCATCAGCAGATTTATCAGGCGGCGAAACACCGCCTCTCTGTGCTGATTCTGGGCGAAACCGGCTCGGGAAAAGAGGTCGTAGCACGTTTGCTACATGAATGTTCCGAACGTGCTGATAACCCCTTTATCGCCATTAACTGTGCCGCCATTCCCGAAAATCTGATTGAAAGTGAACTGTTTGGCTATCAGAAAGGCGCGTTCTCCGGGGCACAAAGCAACAAAGTCGGGCTGGTCGAGCAGGCTAACGGCGGCACGCTGTTTCTGGATGAAGTCGGCGATATGCCGCAGTCCATGCAAGCCAAACTATTGCGCGTGCTGGAGACGCATCGCTTTCGCCCTCTCGGCGCGGAGAAAGAAATTCATTCTGATTTTCGCCTGATTGCCGCGACGCATCAGCCTTTGGAACAACGGGTGGCGGATGGCGTGTTCCGCCAGGATCTCTACCATCGCCTCTGTCAATGCCTGTTGCAGGTCGCGCCGTTACGCGAGCGGCCTGATGATATTCGCCTCTTGTGCGAACATTTCCTCAGCCAGTTTGCGGCCCAACACCAAAAACGCGTCGGATCGTTGAATCGGGCTTTCCTGCGTCGGCTGGTCGCGTATGACTTTCCTGGCAACGTGCGCGAACTCCGTAATCTGTTGGAAGTCGCCTATGCCCATACTCCCGACGATGAGGCGCTGTCGCTGTCCGCGTTGCCTCCGGAACTGCGTGACCGTCTCATGAGTAGCTCGGCAGAGGAACCCGATGGTTACCAGCACATTCACGATTTACGTATCGCCACACAGCGCTATGAAGCGGCGGTGATTGAGGCGCGTCTGCGCCAATTTCAGGGGAACCGCCTGCTGGTGGCCGCAAGCCTCAATATCCCGAAACGGACTCTCGACCACAAATGCCAGAAGCTGGAGGTAAATTGATGTTTCTGACGATCGCACCCCTACTGTTGGCGACCGCCGCACCGCCCGCGCCTGCCTGGCAGGCATTATGGGAACAGTGCCGCAATGAAACGGCTGCGGAACTTCGGCTAGCGTGCTATGACGCGCTGGGTCGGGAGGCCGAACGCAACGGAACGCTATCGCAACCACATGACAAATCACCCAGGCACGATACGTTTACGTTGGGGCGTGAGGCGAAAAGTGGCGATGTGACACTCACCCGCGAGTTAGCCGATGGCAACATGCTGGTGATTAGCTGCGCCAGCGAGATTACGCACCTGCGCCTTATCCTCCGCACCCCCTGGGAAGAGGCCACCGTCACATCACAGCTTGATGGCGTAACGGTATCCGATGGCTGGTTTATTCGCAACCGAGGGCTGTTGCTGGAATCGGGCCGTGGCCTGCCCGCGATTGAGACACTAAAACGCTGGATTGGGCATCGCGAACTGGTGCTTAACGGGGAAAAAGGTCACGTCATGCGTATCGACCTTACCGGATTGGCTGAAGCATTAGCACCGCTGCGCCAGCAGTGTCGCTGGTAAAGGAGAGGTTTATGCATGCACATCCCTGGTGTCAACGTCTGCAAACGCCGTTACCGGATGAGAAGTTACGTACAGCAATACTGGCTGACGATCCACTCTGGGAAAAAATTGAGACCGAACTGGTCAAACTAGGATCGCTGGCGCATAGCCAGGTCGATCTTAACGCGGTGGCGGGTCACTGCCTTACCTTATTGGAAAGCAAAACCAAAGACATGCGGGTACTGGTACAGCTATTACGCTGCTTACAGCACCCGGCTAAAGCGACACCGTGTGCGACCGCACTAATGCTGCTGGATAGCTGGCTAGAATGTTACTGGGCAATAGCCTGGCCTGCCAGCCTGGCGCAAAAACACAAACTGATGATCCAAATCGTTCGCCGCTTTGAGAGCGCCCTCCCCCGCCTCACTGAGGGGGCTTCCAGCAGCGAATTGGCGACGTTACAGCAATTGGCCGGGCAAGTGGCTGACCGCTGGCGCAAACTTGCCAGCGATAAAGCGACGCTAATGGATGAATTAGTGCTGGGTTTTAAACGTGCCAGTCAACGCCAGCAGACGCAGGAACAGGCAAATCAGATAGCGAAACCGACGCCGACGGCCAGCGGCGATGGAACAATAGGCGAAAGTGAAACCAAAGCCAGTGTTGCCTCGACGCCAGTCAGTTCGGTAGAGATTAATTCCGCCGACGAGCGCGGCTGGCGGCAAACTCAACTGAGCGTTGCAGCATTGCTGGTCGAACGCCATCCCGGCTTACCGATTGGCTATCGTCTGCGCCGTCACGCCATCTGGTCTGGTATTACCACCCCGCCACTCGCCCCCAGAGGGAATAAAACCCAGCTTGCCTCCGTTGCGGCAGACCGTGTCGATGAATACCAAAGTGCGCTGGCACAGGCGGATTTAGCGCTGTGGGAACGCATAGAACAAAGTCTGGTGCTGGCTCCTTACTGGTTTGATGGCCACATGCTGTCCGCATCGGTGGCCTCACGGTTGGGGCATACCGCTGTTGCGGCAGCGATTGCCGAAGAGCTTTCCGCGTTTATTCAGCGTTTGCCTGAGCTACGTGAATTGGCATTCAGCGATGGCGCGCCCTTTCTAACCGGCAAGTGTAGCCAATGGCTACAATCCAGCCAGCTCGTTCGCGGCGGTGGCGGAACGCGACAAGACGATCTGGCGACGGAGGCAGCCGCCTGTCGCGATGAAAAAGGTATCGGGCCAGCGATGCAGCTACTGGATGAACGCATGCGCCGCTTGAAGGAGCCACGCGATCGCTTTTATGCCGAGCTGGTCCTGGCCGATCTCCTCGCCGAAGAAGGCATGAAATCTCTGGCGGCACAACACTATCAGCACATGTGGCAGGAAAGTCAGCAGTTGGGCTTGATGCATTGGGAACCGGGTATGGTCAGCCGCGTTGAGCGGTTGGCGGCATCCCGCAAAAAATAAGACATTCGGAGTGAATGGCCACGTATGTTTAAAACAATTATCACCTTTTTACGTAATCAGTTACCTAAACTGAAACCCTCTTGGGCGCTTTTGGGCGTGCTACTGTGGGGCATCGTGTTGGTGCTAGCCTGGTGGCTGGGGCCGCGTTTGACGGTGGGTGACTCGCGCCCGTTACAGGGAATTTGGGGGCGTGTGGTATTCACGCTAGTCTGGCTGTGGCTGGCGTTTTCCTATAGCGCCTGGCTGGTCTGGCGTCGCATGCAGCAGATGCGGGCGGAACGCCATGAAGCGCAGGTCGTCAAACAAGATCCTTTTCAGAAGTTCGTCGACAGCCAGCAGACGTTTCTCGATCGCTGGCTGGACGCGTTTCAGACTCAACTGGGTAAAAAAGCGCTGTATGCGATGCCCTGGTACCTCACGATTGGGCTCGTCGGTAGTGGGAAAAGCAGCTTGATCCATCGCGCTAACCCGGCAAACAGAATGAACCCGAAGCTGGATGTAGCGCTGCGCGACGTCGCATCTGATCAACAGGTCAGTTGCTGGGTGGGTGAATCCGCCGTCATCTGGGATCCTAGCGGGCAATTGCTCTCACAGCCCGCACAGGAAGATGACCCGCTCGGACAACGCCATGCGCGCCTGTGGCAGCATATGCTTCAGTGGTTTAGTGAAAACCGTCGCCGCCAGCCGCTCAATGGTCTGGTTCTTACGTTGGATATCTCCTGGCTGGCACAGGCCAGCGTCGCCGATCGCAAGGCCTACGCGCAGGTCATGCGCACACGTTTGCAAGAGATCTCGGTGAACATCAATACGCGCTTACCGCTCTATATCACGCTGACTCGTCTGGATCTGCTAAGCGGATTCGACAAGATCTATCGTCAGCTAAATCGCGACGCGCGTCAGGCCATATTAGGGGTAACGTTTACGCCACAGGCGAGCAGCGGAAAAGCGTGGCTGGAAGAACTGGAACGCTTCTGGGACGAATGGGTCACGCACCTGAACGATAATTTGCCGGATATGCTGATGGCACAATCCGATAGCAGCGTGCGCCATGGGCTATTCTCGTTTGTTCGTCAGTTGGCCGGCTTGAAAGATTATGTGATGGAGGTGCTGACGGAAACGTTGGCGACCGGCGAAGATCGCGCATTCCTGATCCGCGGTGTCTATGCCAGTTCCGTTTATCAGCAAGGCGTCCCGTTCGACGCCTTTGCACAATCGGCATCGCGACGCTACCAACTACCGGAGCCCATTAGCACGGCGTTACGCGGTGAATCGAATACATTCTTTGTGCATCGTCTCTTTCCTGACGTCATTTTCCCCGAAGCTAGTCTGGCGGGAGAAAACCGGCTGCATAGCCTCTATCGGCGGCGGCGGCTGAGTATTGGCGTCGGTTGCATGTTACTCGCCAGTCTGGCGCTGATTGGCGGCTGGCACCATTTCTATCGCGTCAATGAAGAAGCTGGCCGTAACGTTCTGACGAAGGCTCAGGCGTTTATTGGCACCAATGAGTTAGAAGGGCAACAGGGCTACGGCTATCAGCAATTACCACGCCTCAATCTGATTCGTGATGCAACATTATCCTTTGGTAATTATCACGAGCGTACACCGCTACTGGCCGATCTGGGATTATATCAGGGCAATAAGATTGGGCCTTACGTCGAAGGCACCTATCTGCAAATGCTGAATCAACGTTTTCTCCCGGCGGTGATGCAAGGGTTGCTAGAAGATTTGCACCAGGCGCCGGCCAACAGTGAGCAAAAACTGACGGTTCTGCGCGTGATGCGCATGCTGGATGATGCCTCCGGGCGCAATAAAACGCTGGTCGAACAGTATATGGCCCAGCGTTGGCAGAAAGCATTTCCCGGTCAGGGCAATGTGCAGGAGCAGTTAATGCAACACCTGGATTATGCTCTTGAGCATACCGACTGGCACAAGGCGCGTGAGCAGAAGGAGGCTAGCGCCATCAGTACCTTTGCCCCCTTTAGTCAGCCGATTACACAGGCCCAGCAGGAATTGAGCAAACTGCCAATGTATCAACGCGTCTATCAGAGTCTGGTAATGAAAGCGACGCAGGACTTGTCGCCCAATTTAGCCATCCGTGACGAAGTCGGGCCGACCTTTGATCCCGTATTTTCTCTGCGTAATGACCAGGCGGGAAGCGTGCCGCGCTTGCTGACGTATCCCGGTTTTAATGATTACTACCTTAAACAAGACAAAGCGCTGTTAGCACTGACGGCACTGGATGCCTGGGTATTGGGGCAGCGCGAGCGTGTGCAGTTCAGTGAGGCCGATCGGCGTGAGATTCTGCGTCAGGTGAACGATCGCTACATTACGGATTACATCAACCAGTGGCAGAAAGTGTTGGCGAACATCGATGTGCAGACGCTCGATACACCTGAGCAGGCGCTCGATATTCTCACGGAGATTACCGGTAACGATCAGCCCTTCCAGCGCGTATTAACGACGGTCAGCGATAACACCCGCATCCGTAAGATGGCCGATGAGGACAACACTACCGCACAGGCTATCAACACGCGCATTAGTCGTCCGTTTATGACGATCAATGCGGCGCTAAGCGGGCGCGGCGAGCAAGGGCCGCTGGTGCAGGAGGTCAACCAAAAACTGACCGATCTCTATCACTACCTCGATCAGATCGTCAACGCAACCAATCCGGGGCAGGCCGCGTTAAAAGCGGTGCAGGTACGGCAGGGCAACAAATTCGCCGATCCGGTATTTGCCTTACAGCAGTATGCCCGTAGTCTGCCTGCGCCACTTGATCGTTGGGTCGGGCAATTGGCCGGAGAGAGCGCCAGTCTGGTAACCGGGTTGGCAATGTCATCGTTGAACCAGGCGTGGCTGGATCAGGTCGTAACGCCGTTTAATGAAAAGCTAGCCGATCGTTATCCGTTTGATCCGTCCTCAGACAAGGATGTGCCCTTGTCGGAAATGGAAATGTTCTTCATGACCGGCGGGACGCTGGACAGCTTCTACCAAACGCATCTCAAGGCCATGATGGAAAGCGGCATGCTGGAAGAAGGCATGTCCTCCCCCTTGCAGTCCGAACTCGTGAAACAGCTTGAACGTGCTAACCGCATCCGTCAGACCCTGTTCAATGCTCAGGGTAGCCTGGAAGTGCATTTTGTTCTGGAACCGTTGGAGCTCACCGCGAACAAGCGCCGTAGCGTGCTCAATCTGGATGGACAACTGTTGGAATACAGCCACGGCAGACGCCAGAAAACCCCGCTGGTGTGGCCAAACAGTATGCGCGATGGCGCAGAGAGCAAGCTGACACTGGTGCCGGACGATCGTGAGCGCTCTCCACGCAGCCTGAGTTTTAGCGGGCCGTGGGCGATGTTCCGATTAATCAATAGCGATCAACTGACGCAGGTGAATGACAATACCTTTGATGTGCGTTTCTCGCTGGAGAACGGTGCGATGTCATATCGCGTCTATACCGATGCCAGCCATAACCCCTTTGCCGGTGGTCTGTTCAGCCAGTTTACGCTGCCTGACTCGCTTTATTAATTTAACTCTTGGGAGCCTGTTCAGGCTCCCTATTGCTGGATGATGTGATATGCAAGATGCACAACAGGCCCTGAAAGTGGGCCGCGACCCACGGATGTTGCCGGAGTTTGACGCACTCCGGGCGGAAATTAATAAGTTGAGCCACGCCTCTCGTCCCGAGGTCGATTGGATGCTGGTGCACGATATGGCCACCGCCATTTTTGAAAAACAGGGCGTGGATCTCCAGACCGCCATCTATTTTGCGCTTGCCCGTTCACGGCTGGCGGGGTTAACAGGATTCACGGAAAGCTGTGAGTTCTTGGCAAACCTAATCGTGACGCAGTGGGAGAATTTCTGGCCCCCAGTGCATCAGGAACGGGCGCGAATCGAGATGATGGACTGGTTTATCGCCCGCATCAGCGAAGTCGTGCGGCAATACGCTATCAGCCATGAACATAAGCGACTGGTTTACCGTTGTGAACGCGCGCTACAACTGATGAGCGAAAAGCTGCACAACGCAGGACTAAGCCGCATTCCCCGTGTCGAGAATCTGCTGCATTTTGTCGAAGGCTATACCCATTTGTTCGATGAAACCGAGATCGTCATTGTGTCGGACGATCAGGAACTGAAAAAGCAGGATATGCAGGTTCCGCCGATGGTGTTTTTTCATTCAGATATGGAGTCTGGCGTAGCGGGCCAAACCAGCAACGCATCGGGTTCTGGCCAGGCAACACTGCCAGCGGGCAGCATCCTCATTGGGCGGGAGAAGGGGCAGATGAAACCTACGGTATTGAAAATCGAGGCGCATAAAAAGCAGAAACCGGCCTGGTTTTGGTTTGTTTCCGGGCTACTGACCTGCGCATTACCGGTGGCGGCCATCACGGGCTGGTATTATTGGCAGGGGCAAAAAACCGACGCGCTCGCGCTTTTGCAACAGCCTACCTATGCCCTGCCCGCCGCCCCCGATCATGATGATATTCGCCGCGCGCGCATTGTGTTGGGTGAACAAAAATTGCAAGGCATGGAAGGTGAGCTAATCAACCGCTATCAGGCCCAGTTAGAACAGGTAAAAAATGCGTCGCCGTTCTACCTGTACCAATACGGTAATGGGTTGAAAAACGTGATGCGGCAGCTTTATCCCGACTCGCTGGCGGTGAAGGAGATGGAGCGCCAATGGCAGATCGCGCTTGATCGCCAGCAAGGGGATGAACCCAAAACGCAAGGTTACGAACAAGCGCGCGCCAAAGTCAACGAGACCTTACAACAGTTGCTGGATCTGGAACGACAGCGCCGTACGGTGACGATTTCCTACTTGAAATCAAAACTCTACGATATGCAAAAAGATCTGATATCCGAGGTTCCCTTTGGGGTTCGATTACGTGAATTTGAGGCGCGTAAAATCAAGAACCAATCGCTGACGCCAGCAGAACTGCGGGCAATGGAAGATGAACTGCGCGCCTTTACCATTCGCTTATACCGTTTACAGCAAGGTCATTCCGCTGGTTGATTAGATTATCGTAAAGAGAAAAATGCTGTGCACATAATGAAATACCCCAAATTAATGATCGTTCTCTCAGCCTATTGGCTAACGTCTTGCCAGGCGCCAGTCACATCGCTGCCTGAAACAGAATTAATAACGTTGGCGAACCGGGGGAATGGCGAAGCACAATATTATTTAGCCAAAACGCTGGCCGAGCGCGCCCGCTATACCGAAGCGATGCAGTGGATGAAGAAGGCGACTGAGCGCTCCGGGCTGTCGGGCAATCAGGATGTGCGGGGTGCCGCCGCTTTGCAGGTCGGCGATTGGTATCAGTCCGGTCTGGGCGCGCCCAAGAACAGCCCGACTGCGCGCCGTTGGTGGGCAATATCGTCTCGCCTGGGCAATGGTGAAGCAGGACACCGGCTTGGCATGGACTGCCAGTCTCAGCATCAGGGGAAGCTGGTCGCAGCCTGTCTACACGCCTTTGAGTCGGCGGCGGCAAACGGCTATTCCCCCGCGCAGTTGATTGTCGCCCAATGGTACGCGGCACATGCAGGCGGTGAAAAAGAAGCCGTGGCATGGTTGCAAAAAGCGGCTGAACTCGGCAATCGAGACGCACAGTACCAACTGGCGCGGCGCTATGAGCAGGGCAACGGTGTGGTTATTCGTCGCGATCTGGCTGAACGCTGGTATTTCCGGGCTGCGACGCTGGGGCAGGCTCAAGCACAGTTCTGGATGGCGCGGCATGAAGACGGGGAAAATGCGCTGAACTGGTATCAAAAATCCGCCTCTTCGGGTGATGCAGACGCACAGCTTTGGCTCGGCAAAGCATATCGCGAAGGTAAACGCTTACCTTGGGATGAACAAAAGGCGCGTTACTGGCTGGAGCGTGCCACATCCGGTGGATCGGGCGAGGCGGCCTATTTACTCAGTATGAGTCAGGCTACTCATGAAAAACGCGAACAATATCTGATTCAGGCATCGTCTGCCGGGTATATCCGAGCACAACGCGAATTGGGTGAGCAGTTAATAAAAGCAAACGAATTCGCTCGGGCGCGTGAAGAATATGCCAAAGCTGCCGCCGCAGGAGACAGCGAATCTCAACTCGTCTACGGTGAGATGCTGAGATTGGGACAAGGCGGAAAAGCAGATTATGTCGCAGCCATGAAACAATATCGTCAGGCAGCGCATGACGGTAACCGCATGGCGCAATATCGGATGGGCATGATGCGTCAGGACGGGCTGGGAGCCTCCCGCAATCGTATTCATGCCTACGCCTGGTATGCCATAGCCGCAACGGAAGGGATGCCTGAAGCCATTCAGGCGCGTAACGATCTGGAAGCGGTGATGCAACCGGATGAAATCAAGGCAGGGCAGCGGCTGGCACAGCATTGGTCAACGGGAAAATTAAATAAACTGTGACGCTAGCGTACCAATGGAAAATGGCAGCGAGTATCGGCGCACAAAGAGAAAATTCGCGACAAAATAACGTATACCTCAGGGCACAATCATCCTTCTCGACGTAGGATTGCCAAGGCTTAGAAACGCCCGATCGCTCAGGCGTTTTATCAATTAAAAATCGGCTTTCAAGACGACGCGGTAGCGGGACTTGCCGTCACGCACGTGCTGGAGGGCTTCGTTAATTTTCGACATCGGGAACAGCTCTATCTGCGGCTTCACGCTGGCGCGTGCAGCGAGCTTCATCAGGGAACGAAGCTCATGTGGCGAGCCGGTCGAGGAACCCGCAACGCTACGGTTGCCAGAGATAAGCGTAAAGGCTTGCACGTTGAATGGTTTCATCACCGCACCGACCGTGTGGAACTTCCCGTTATAGGCGAGCGCATTGAAGTAGGGTTGCCATTCCAGATCGACATTCACGGTATTGATGATGAGATCGAACTGCCCTGCCAGCGCGCTGAGCGCCTGAGGATCGCGACTGTTGACGACCTTATCAGCCCCCATCGCTAGCACTTCCTGTTCTTTAGACGGGTTAGAGCTGAACGCCGTAACCTCACAGCCCATTGCGTGCAGAAGCTTAATCGCGATATGACCCAGACCGCCAATACCAATCACGCCGACACGGCTGGTCGCCGTGATGTGGTGCATTAACAACGGTTTGAAAACGGTAATACCACCACATAGTAACGGGCCCGCGGATTCGATATCAATCGCATCAGGAAGTGGGATAACCCATTGCCAGTTTGCGCGGATTTTATTGGCAAAACCGCCTTTATTCAAAATTGTTGGCACTTTGTCTTCCTGACAATTGATTTGGTTACCGCTGATACAGGCATCGCAATGCCCGCAACTATGCGCTATCCAGCCGATACCGACACGTTGACCAATTTTTAACCCTTTGTTTTTCGCCGCGTTACCCAATGCGTGCACATGACCAACCACTTCATGCCCGGCAACCAATGGATAGCTTGATCTGCCCCACTCGTTGTCGATCATCGAAATATCGGAATGGCATATGCCGCAGTAATCAACCACGACTTCAACATCCTCCGCCTGCAATTCACCCGCATCAAACTCATATAGTTCCAGCGCTGCTCCTGCTTCCGGCGCGGCATAACTCTTGATTATCGTCATTACCATGTCCTCTGTTTGGATTTGATTAACAGTCTAAAGGGTTGTGCCATCGTTCTCTATATTACTCCGTATGTTTAAGTTTTCATTTTGTGTCAGGATGGATTTCGACTTGATCAGAAAACAATCAATCATAATTCTCGCTAAAGATGGCATATCAGCCACTTTTGGCTATTCAGAAACCACATTTGGGGAGAGTAAATTTATTGAACTCGCTGGCTGTAGGTAATTTTAGCGGGAACGGAGAAGTCAAAATCCCTTTAAGGGAATCTTTTAGATTTTTTAGCCACGTTGGATATCCGGCGAACATCTTGTCTTGCGAGTATTGGGGAAAGACGAGGAACCGCTACTGATGATTATTCAGTAACCGGTTCCACTATAATAAATGGCCTATATCAACGTGTATTCGCTGGATTATGCGCGAATATACTTCACCGCTCATCCGCTATGTTATTTCACTCTGGCCACGTTCCGCGTTATTTGATCTCGAAATCGGCCAAGGTTTTACCACCTTCAAGCGCCAGCGCGATGGCTTTTGGCGTCCGGCCCTGGCCCGTCCATAACTTTTCATTGCCGTTTTCGTCAATATATTTGTATTTGGCCGGACGAGGCGCACGTTTAGATTTTGCTGATTTAGTTGCGGAAACAGGCCCGAGTAGTTCAGCCGGATCGATACCATCTTCTAACAGTTTGGCGCGTAAAGCTTCAATTTTTGCCAGACGTTCAGCCTGTTCTTGTTGAATTTTTGTTTCTTCTTCACGGCGTTCTTCAACGATAACGGTGAGTTTTTCCAGCATTTCTTCCAGTGTTGCCAGATCGGTTTCCCGGGCCTGAGCGCGAAGGGAACGAATATTGTTTAATAATTTAAGTGCTTCACTCATGGAGTTTTTCCTAATAGTGGTACGGAACATTAATGAAATATATTGAAATCTGACACTCTCCGGTATGCAATTATATAGCAGTATAGACACAGAGGAAATAATAGAAAAGGAAAAATCGATGGAAGTGATAACAATAAAAAAGAATCGTCCCAATGGGGAATAATCTTTTTTCCACATCACTAAACTGTGATGAATAATACACTGTTACACTTGTGAGAGTTGATCTCCATCGATGCCGGCCTCGCACGATGCGAAGTGAGACATTCAGATATTAATGTACGAAGCTATGTGGTTCTTAGCGGGGTCGTGCTCAGCGGGCCAACATGAAGAAAAATAGCAATATCATGAAAACCAGTGCGCCTATATCTTATTGTTTTGATTTATCGACTTTATTGAACGTCATGCGATACTGTGTTTTCTGATCTGGATAATGCCAGCATAGGAAAGGAAGCCACGGTAGGCTCAATGGCTTATCGCTTTCTTTCACGCCGGTTAGGAGCATTATGAACACACCTTTCATTGATTTTTCTGCCGCTCAGGCTGCGCACGCATTGACTCAATTTCGTTCCGCCTCACCGTTAGTCCATTGCCTGACCAACGAGGTCGTGCAATCTTTTACTGCGAATGTGCTACTGGCGTTGAATGCATCACCAGCGATGGTGATCGATCCCGACGAAGCCGCCCAGTTTGGTCATGTGGCTAATGCACTGCTGATTAATGTCGGGACATTGGAACGCTCGCGCGCCGAGGCGATGCGAGCGGCTGTAAACAGCGTTAATCAGGCAGGAACGCCCTGGGTGCTCGATCCCGTTGCCGTGGGGGGGTTGCACTTTCGTACTGATTTTTGCCGGGAATTGCTGGCAAAAAAACCTGCGGCTATTCGCGGTAATGCTTCTGAAATCATGGCGCTGGCAGGGTTAGCCTCGCAAGGGCGAGGAGTGGACAGTGCCGATGATTCCCTCGCTGCGCTCCCTGCCGCCCGTAAACTGGCGCGGCAGATCGGGGGAGTGGTGGCAGTGACCGGTGTCGTAGATTATGTGACGGATGGCGAGCGCGATATTGCGGTCACCGGCGGCGACCCTATGATGACGCGTGTGGTAGGAACCGGGTGCGCGTTGTCGGCAGTGGTGGCGGGCTTTTGTTCTCTGAACGGCGATCGTTTATTTCTCGTCGCAGCAGCATGCTACATTATGGCGTTCGCCGGGCAGCAAGCAGCGAGGGCGTCATCAGGCACGGGGAGCTTTATTCCTCATTTTCTTGACAGGCTTTATACCCTGCGTGTGGAGGACCTAGCATGAAGCGTATTAATGCATTGACCATTGCGGGTACCGACCCAAGCGGTGGCGCGGGGATTCAGGCGGATTTAAAAACGTTTTCCGCACTGGGCGCTTACGGTACATCGGTGATTACCGCGCTGGTGGCGCAAAATACATGCGGTGTGCAATCTGTCTACCGGATCGCGCCGGATTTTGTCGCGGCGCAATTGGATTCGGTTCTGAGCGATGTGCGTATCGATAGCGCCAAGATTGGAATGTTGGCGCAGACGGATATTGTCGAGGCGGTTGCCGATCGCCTACGCCATTACGCCGTTCCTTTTGTTGTCTTAGACACCGTCATGCTGGCAAAGAGTGGCGATCCGCTACTTACGCCCGCCGCGGTAAAGTCGATTCGTCGTGAGCTACTACCGCTCGTGTCTCTGATCACGCCTAACCTGCCGGAGGCCGCTGCACTGTTGGATTGCTCACCCGCCCTCAGCGAGAAGGAAATGTGCGAACAAGGGGAAGCGTTACTGGCGATGGGTTGTCAGGCGGTATTAATGAAGGGAGGGCATCTAGGCGATGCAGAAAGCCCGGACTGGCTCTTCAGCCGAGAAGATGAACCGCAGCGTTTTAGTTCCCCGCGTGTGAATACGCGTCATACACACGGAACGGGCTGCACACTGTCTGCCGCATTGGCGGCGCTGCGACCGCGCAATGATAGCCTGAGCGAGACGGTTAAGGCGGCGAAAGCCTATTTGCAGCAGGCATTATTACAGGCCGACACGCTGGAGGTCGGGCGGGGTATCGGGCCTGTTCATCATTTCCATCACTGGTGGTAAATGTTGCCAATCTTGCATCATTCGTGCCGCACGGCAAAACACTTGTGTTTCAAATAGCACAGCGCGGGTCCGCGATCGGGCGGGATCCCGCCCTTTTATCGGAAAAGTGCGTCTTATCCGATCGCATCGATCTGAGTTTTATTGATCCTCAAACCCAGTGAATAGCAATAACACTATTTAATCACATTCCAGTTAATCACATTCCAGCAAGACCAAACCCACGCGATAAAGCTAACAACCAGAAGAGTTGATGAACGCCCACTCTGCATATAATTTCCATTCAGCAGCTATAATCCTTAAGAAACGAGAATAACTCTGCAATTTGATTTCCATTTGGAAACCAAATGTTGTTATGATCCGACTTTACAGTAAGAAGGACATCGGTATGTCTGAACGCATTGATTCATTAGAAACCGCGTTATCCAGATTACAGTGTGTGCTGGTAGCTCGTAGGGCTTACTACACACCAGAGAAGGTATCATGGCTGCAATATGACATTCTTGATATGTTGCGGTTAAACGGCCCAATGACCCCTTCCGTTATGAGCGAATGTTTGGGTGTCACTCGGACAAGCATGTCAAAATCGTTGAGAATGCTGAAAGATCTGAGTTTCATCACGCAAGATCAAGATGGCGTAGATCGCCGGGAACAGAGAACGACGATTTCTGCGTCTGGCAAGGACTTCTTATCGCGCGCGACTACCGGGCATCATGATATGGCAAAACTCGTTATGGAAACATTAACGCCAGGGGAACAAGCCATTTATACCGAATTGTGTCATAAAGTCGCTCGTGCTCTTTCTCTTCGAGAAGCTTATCCCTACGGTAAAAGCAAAGAATAAACCGAGTGATATTCTTCTATCTAAGGAAACGAATAATGAACTTCGAAAAAAAAGTAGCAATAATAACGGGCAGCACCCATGGTATTGGTGAAACTATCGCTGAAGTCCTATATGAAAAAGGGGCGAGTGTGATCATTGCATCAAGAAATAAAGAACTATCAGAAAGAAAGGCTTACCAATTAGATAAAACAGGGCAAAAAACGCTGGGCATCGAATGTGATGTGTCTGATCCTCTATCGGTAGAACGCATGATTGAATGCGTAATGAAAAAATTCGGCGTATTACATTTCGCCGTTAACAATGCAGGGATCACTGGCGCACATAATAAAAATATACCGGATCAATGCATTGATGACTGGAACAGGGTGATCAACACCAGCTTGAGTAGTGTATTCTATTGCTTAAAATATGAGATACCTGCAATGTTACAAAGCGGCGGCGGCTCGATAGTTAATCTTTCCGCGGTTAATGGATTGGTGGGTATCGCCGGCCTTGCCCCCTATACCGTTGCCAAGCATGGTGTAATAGGATTAACGCAATCAGCCGCTCTCGAATTTGCTGATAAAGGAATACGCGTAAATGCTATTGCCCCAGGGTATGTTGATACGCCAAGGATGAGAGAAATACCTGAAAACGTATATAACCAATTTAGCCATAGTCATCCCATGAAGCGTCTAGCCACAAGACGTGAGGTGGCAAATTTCGTTTCTTTCTTATTGTCAGATATGGCGAGCTTTTGTACCGGTAGCGTATACCCTATCGATGGTGGTTATTTGGCGCAGTAATACAATAAGAGCCTATCCCAGTAGGTGTCATTAGCGCAGTCAGTTTGGTCACGGACAGCGCGCAGAAACCGGAGCGTACACGGAGTCCGTGAGGATTTCGAGCACTGCCCAGGGCCATAATGGGATAGGTTCTCAGTTCTTTCCTTACTTATCGAGATAAGTATTTTTTATAGTTAACCCGCTTGTCTCGCGTTCTTTTTTGTCTGCTAACGCTTGCTGCATTTATCTACTATCTACACCTTCCCTGAAAGCCACACAACCAACATTATATTTATTAACAATCTCATAACTTATGGGAAGGTATTCCTATAAATCGGTTTTTGCAATCGGCAACATTTCTGTATTCTTAGCGTAGCCAGAGTAAGGATTAACCCCACGATAAGACACATCGTATAATGTATAACAAGCATTGAAAAATCGACTGATATAATAACACCAAATAAACCATAATTTATATTTTAAAAAGGAAAATAATGAAAATTAATACTGCTGCGAAGAAAAGGAAGTTCATGACCCAAAGTGAAATTGAGTCACTGCTAAAGGCTGCAAATGTTGGGCCACACGCTGCGCGTAATTATTGCCTGATATTGGTATGCTTTATTCACGGATTACGGGCCAGTGAAATATGCCGCTTACGAATTTCAGATATCGACCTTGAGTCAAGGTGTATTTATATTCATCGTCTCAAAAAGGGATTCTCAACGACCCATCCGCTGTTGAATAAAGAGATCCGCGCTTTAAAGCGTTGGCTGAAAATTCGCATATCCTACCCTCATTCCACGAGTGAATGGCTTTTTTTATCGCAAAAAGGCAACCCACTTTCGCGTCAGCAGTTTTATCACATCATTTCCGCTTCCGGCGGAATTGCCAAATTATCGCTTGAGATCCATCCGCATATGCTACGCCACTCCTGTGGATTCGCCTTAGCCAATATGGGCATTGATACCCGGCTTATTCAGGATTATCTCGGACACCGCAATATCCGTCATACCGTCTGGTACACGGCGAGCAATGCTGGCCGCTTTTATGGTATTTGGAATAACACAAGAGATATGCAGCGTAACGATATTTTTTCATGAATTACACCACGCCACGGATGGCGTATCCGTAGACTCGCCTCGTCCTGGTACATTAATAAATATTAACCATTCTCTAAATGCACCTATTGTCAGTTTAGATCCCACTTTGATTGAAAGTTATACAAATAACGTCGGAATCGGTTCTGCGTCTATTGTTCCTGCAAGTAATCATTTCCTTCGTAACACCCCAAAAAACCGCATAAATAATAAGGCAATTGATTTCTTAATAGTCTCGTTAACCTATTCAGCGCTATATTCCTCGATTAAAATCTAATCATGATTAATTTTTCTTTTAATTCTATATACCTAACGTGAATGTCTGCGATATTCTATTGTGATATTGAATAAAACCGATAAAAATAAGATTTATGGCATAGAAATATTTTTACTATATGTAACAGTAATATAATTATATTAGGGTGATTCCCCCTATCTATAATCCGCCTTATCGCGGAAGATTATTTTTAAGAACCCTGAAGTTTTCTTTCTGGGGTTTGCTGCCATCAAACGTATTTCAGGAGCATATTGTGAGTCGACGTCGTTTTCTTACTGCTAAAGAGGTTCAGGCCATGATGTTGGCCGCACGCCATGGGGCAACCGGGGAGCGGGACTATTGCCTTATCTTACTGGCGTTTCGCCACGGTATGCGCATCAGTGAACTTCTTGATCTGCACTATCGGGACCTGGACCTCAACGAGGGACGAATCCATGTTCGGCGCTTAAAAAACGGTTTTTCTACGATCCATCCGTTGCGCTTTGATGAACGAGAAGCGATCGAGCGCTGGAGCCAGGAACGTGCAAGCTGGAAAGCCGCAGAAAAAACGGATGCGGTTTTTATCTCTCGTCGTGGTACGTCACTTTCTCGTCAGCAAGCCTGGCGAATTATCTGTACCGCGGGTAAGGACGCAGGAACCGTCACGCATACGCATCCGCATATGTTGCGCCATGCATGCGGCTATGAACTTGCGGAAAGGGGCACCGATACACGGTTGATTCAAGACTATCTTGGCCACCGCAATATTCGCCACACGGTGCGTTACACCGCCAGTAATGCCGCACGTTTTGCCGGGTTATGGGAAAGAAATAATCTATTGGATGAAACGTTACAAAGCTCAAAAAGTCGAAATAAATAACTATCTGATATTAAACAGTTTTTTTTGAAAAAATGGGTCAATTGGGGCCAAACTGTCTACATCATAAAAATTTTTTGTAATCTTTTGCAACTCATAACTTCATTTTTTGTAAAAAAACATGATTACCTGTTTATAATCAATTAATTATCCTTAACTCCCGTCTCTTTCATCTCAACATCACTGCCAGCTTATGACTCTCCCGTAACACGCTTAATAACTGGTTTCATACTCTTTTCACCGAAAAACATCAGAACTTAAACAACAAAAAAATCACATTTAAAGAATAAAAAACCAAAAATAAAACAAATAATCAAAATATAAGCACAAACCACCAATGAGTCAAAATGGCCCCAATTGTTTCATTTGTTGGGCAAAAACTGTGCAGAACCGGCAGTCGAACTATTCGGCAGAAATACGGAATGCCTTAAGGCACAACGACTGCCAATTACGGTTCGTAATATCGACAATGTTTAAAGGAAAACGACATGAAAATCAAAACACTGGCAATCGTTGTTCTGTCAGCCCTATCCCTGAGCTCTGCCGCGCTGGCCGAGACGGTTAATGGCGGTACGGTGCACTTTAAAGGAGAAATCGTCAACGCCGCATGTGCAGTAGATGCCGGTTCTGTCGACCAAACCGTTCAGTTAGGTCAGGTTCGTTCGGCAAAACTGGCTACTGCGGGTAGCACCAGCACTGCCGTCGGTTTCAATATTCAACTGAATGATTGCGATACCACCGTTGCCACTAAAGCTTCTGTGGCTTTCTCCGGCACCTCGATTGATGCCACCAATACCTCGGTATTGGCGCTGCAAAGCTCAGCGGCGGGCGGTGCGACTAACGTAGGCGTGCAAATCCTTGACAGCACAGGCACGCCGCTGGTGCTGGACGGCGCAACCTTCAGCACGGCAGCCACCCTGAACGATGGCACTAACACTATCCCATTCCAGGCTCGTTACTATGCCATCGGCGCGGCGACAGCCGGTACGGCCAACGCCGACGCCACCTTTAAAGTGCAATACGAATAATACCTTCATCAGGCACGGAGGCTCATCGGGCAGGGATAGCCCGTTATTCGAATCGGACTGGGGTGATGACAATGAAAAGGATGAAGTCAGGTCTGTTGATGTTTTTGCTACCGTCGCTGGTATTCGCCGGTAATCGGTGGAATAGCACGCTACCCGGCGGAAATATGCGCTTTCAAGGCGTCATTATTGCCGAGTCCTGCCGGGTTGAAGCAGGAGATCGTCAGATGACCGTCCGTATGGGGCAAATCAGCAGCAATCGGTTTCATTCAGCTGGGGAAGATATCCACCCGGTGCCTTTCGATATTCACCTGCAGGAGTGCAGCACCGCAGTCAGTCAGCGGGTAGGCGTGACGTTTCACGGCGTCGCCGACGGTAAAAACCCGGACGTGCTCTCCGTTGGCGAGGGGCCAGGGATCGCTACCGGCGTTGGCGTGGCGTTGTTTGATAAAGAAGATCGCCTAATCCCACTAAACAGCCCACCCACCGCTTGGACAAGGTTATATACCGGGCCAACCACGCTGCACTTTGTGGCGAAATACCGGGCGACGGGGTATCCGGTCACTGGAGGAGCAGCCAACGCGCAAGCCTGGTTCTCCCTGACCTACCAGTAATGAGTGAATACAGGAAAAGACGGTGAGCATAAAAGGGGTAAACGTGAGAAAAGCACTGGCGATAACACGCGGAATACTAACCGCAGCCTGCATGATAGCCGCTATCGGATTTACCGCTCGCGCCGACGCAGGCGTAGCGCTAGGCGCCACCCGCGTCATCTATCCTGCCGGACAGAAGCAAGTTCAGTTGGCGGTCACCAACAACGATGACAATAGCACCTTCCTGATCCAATCATGGGTAGAAAATGCCGATGGCGTAAAAGACGGACGTTTCGTTATCACGCCGCCGCTGTTTGCTATGCAGGGAAAAAAAGAGAGTACGTTGCGTATTCTCGACGCCAGCAATAATCAGCTACCGCAGGATCGGGAAACCCTGTTCTGGATGAACGTGAAAGCGATACCGTCGATGGATAAAGCGAAACTCAGCGACAACACGCTGCAACTGGCGATTATCAGTCGTATCAAGCTCTATTATCGCCCAGCCAAACTGGCGCTGCCGCCAGACCAGGCAGCAGAAAAACTGAAGTTTCGTCGCAGCGCGGGCGCACTTACCCTGATTAACCCCACACCGTATTACTTAACCGTTACTGAACTTAACGCCGGTACCAGGGTGCTAGACAATGCGTTGGTTCCCCCAATGGGTGAAACCACTGTCACGTTGCCGTCCGATGCCGGAAACGAGATTACGTACCGGACGATTAACGACTACGGCGCACTCACCCCACGCATGAAGGGTGCAACCCAATAATGACCTAGGGGGAGTCCATGTACTCCCCTGAAATAATTGAGAATCGACAGCCGGGCAACTTCGGACCGGAGGGACTATGTCACACCTGAAATATGGACTCGGCCGTTTGGGCTTTCAGCGTACCGATTTACGATCGGCGCGCATTATCGCCCTAACCCCATTGGCTTTTTTATTTGCTTCATCGGTCTTTTCCGCGCAGGCGGAACTCTATTTTAACCCGCGCTTTCTGGCCGATGACCCCAACGCCGTTGCGGATCTGTCTAGTTTTGAAAAAGGTCTGGAGTTACCGCCGGGCACCTATCGCGCGGATATTTATCTTAATAACGGTTACATAACCACACGCGATATCACGTTTAATGCCGGTGAAGATGGCCGCGGCTTGACCCCCTGCCTGACACGCGCTCAGCTCGCCAGCATGGGGGTTAACACGCCCGTCATCGCCGGAATGAATACGCTGGCGGCTGAAGCCTGCGTACCGTTAACCGAGATGATCACAGACGCGACCGTACGCTTCGATGTGGGACAGCAGCGGCTCTATCTCACCGTGCCCCAGGCGTTTATGGGAAACACGGCGCGCGGTTATATTCCGCCTGAGCGCTGGGACCGCGGTATTAATGCCGCGCTACTGAATTACAACTTTACCGGCAACAATGTGCATAACAACATCGGCGGCAGCAGCAACTACGCCTACCTAAACCTGCAAAGCGGGCTAAACCTTGGCGCATGGCGTCTGCGTGATAATACGACCTGGAGCTACAGCAGTAATGGTCGCGCCTCGAACAACGAAAATAAATGGCAACACATTAACACTTGGCTGGAACGCGATATCACACCGCTCCGCTCGCGTTTGACGCTCGGTGACAGCTATACCAACGGTGATGTTTTCGACGGCATTAACTTTCGCGGCGCGCAATTAGCTTCCGATGACAATATGCTACCGGATAGCCAGAAGGGTTTTGCCCCGGTGATTAACGGCATCGCTCGCGGCACCGCTCAGGTCTCCGTCAAACAGAATGGCTATGAGATCTACCACAGTACAGTGCCGCCCGGCCCTTTTACGATCAACGATCTTTATGCCGCCGGTAACGGCGGGGATCTTCAAGTGACCATCAGAGAGGCTGACGGCAGCAGCCAGGTGTTCACCGTCCCTTATTCATCCGTCCCGGTACTACAACGCGAAGGCCATACCCGCTATGCCGTCACGGCGGGGGAATATCGCAGCGGTAGTCATCAGCAGCAAAATCCGAGGTTCTTCCAAAGCACGCTGCTGCATGGGCTTCCGGCGGGTTGGACACTCTACGGCGGCACCCAACTGGCGAACCGTTACCGCGCGTTTAATTTCGGTATCGGGAAAAACATGGGTGAGTTGGGCGCACTGTCACTGGACGTGACGCAGGCCAACGCCAAACTGCCCGACGACAGTGAACACCAGGGGCAATCGATCCGTTTTCTGTATAACAAATCGCTTAATGAGACTGGCACCAATATCCAACTGGTGGGATATCGCTACTCCACTCGCGGCTATTTTAGCTTCGCCGATACGGCCTATAACCGGATGAGCGGCTACCACGTCGAAACCCAGGACGGCATAATAGAAGTGAAGCCGAAGTTCACCGACTACTACAATCTCGCCTACAACAAACGTGGCAAAGTACAGCTTAGCGTAACTCAACAGCTCGGACGTACCGCCACGTTCTATCTGAGCGGCAGCCACCAAACCTACTGGGACACCAGTAAATCAGACCAGCAGTTACAGGCCGGGCTGAATACCGCCATTGACGACATTAACTGGACGCTGAGCTACAGCCTGACTAAAAACGCCTGGCAACAGGGGCGCGATCAGATGCTGGCAATTAACGTCAATATCCCCTTTAGCCATTGGATGCGTTCCGACAGTAAATCGGCCTGGCGACACGCCAGCGCCAGCTACAGTATGTCGAACGATCTGAATGGGCGCATGAGCAACCTGGCAGGCCTGTACGGAACGCTGCTGGAGGACAACAACCTCAGCTATAGCGTGCAATCCGGCTATGCCGGCGGCGGAACGGGCTCCAGCGGCGGCACCGGCTATACCGCACTGAACTATCGCGGCGGCTACGGCAATGCCAACGTGGGCTACAGCCGTAGCGATGGCATTAAGCAATTGTACTACGGCCTAAGCGGCGGCGTGCTGGCCCACGCCGACGGCATCACGCTCAGCCAGCCGCTGAATGACACCGTGGTACTGATCAAAGCCCCTGGGGCTGAGAATGTAAAAGTAGAAAACCAGACGGGCGTTCGTACCGACTGGCGTGGCTACGCCGTACTGCCCTTCGCTACCGAGTATCGGGAAAACCGCGTTGCGCTTGATACCAACAGCCTTGCCGACAATGTCGATCTGGATGATACCGTCGCCACCGTCGTCCCGACCCACGGCGCGATTGTCCGGGCAGAATTTAAGGCGCGCGTCGGACTCAAGCTACTCATGACGCTCACCCACAACGGTAAACCGGTTCCCTTCGGCGCGACGGCTAGCTCGGCTGACGGCCAGACTGGCAGTATTGTCGCCGATAACGGACAGGTCTATCTAAGCGGAATGCCATTGGCAGGCAAGGTCCGGGTGAAGTGGGGAGAGGGGCCGAACGCCAACTGCGTGGCGGATTATCGTCTTCCTCCAGAAAGCCAGAACCAGGCACTGAGCCAGTTGTCGGCAGCGTGCCGCTAAGGAAGCCATGATGAGAAAAACCCTTTGTCTACTGAGCGCGTTAACGTTGCCCGTTGCCAGCGCTGCCAACGCCGCAGACAGTACTATCACCATTAGCGGCTACGTCCGAGATAACGCCTGCGCTGTCGCGGGCGAGTCGAAAGACTTTACCGTTGACCTGATGAAAAATGCCGCCAGGCAGTTCCATGCGATTGGGGCTACTACGCCCGCCGTGCCTTTTCGCATCGTGTTGTCACCGTGCGGCACCTCGGCCACGGCCGTGAAGGTAGGCTTTATTGGCGTAGCTGACAGCATCAATAGCAGCCTGTTAAAACTCGACGCTGGCGCGTTAACGGCGTCGGGAATGGGCGTGCAAATCCTGGATGCCCAGCAGGCGATGCTACCCCTTAACGCCCCCGCCTCTGCAATCTCGTGGACCACGCTGATGCCAGGCCAGACTAACACGCTAAATTTCTATGCCCGCCTGATGGCGACCCAAATACCGGTCACCGCGGGACAGGTTAACGCAACCGCAACATTCACTCTTGAGTTTCAGTAACCGGAGGCTGTGATGAAATGGACCCCTATCGGGTGGCTTCTGGCATTAACCTTCGCCGCGTCCTCGACGACGTTGCAAGCCGCAGATGTCACTATCACCGTACTCGGCAAAGTCGTGGCGAAGCCGTGCACGATTTCCACCACCAACGCCACCGTGAATCTTGGCAATCTGAATACCTTTAGTCTGGTATCCGCCGGATCCGCTTCGTCCTGGCACAACGTGGCGCTCGATCTCCGCAACTGCCCGGTCGGCACCACACAGATCAATGCCAGCTTCAGCGGTACGGCGGACGCGACCGGCTACTACCAAAACCAAGGGACAGCCGGAAATATCCAGTTAGAACTTCAGGATAGCGACGGAACGACGTTGAACACGGGAACGAGCAAATCGGTACAGGTCGATGATTCAACGCAGTCCGCCCACTTCCCGCTACGTGTCAGAGCCTTAACCGTCAACGGCGGCGCCACCCAGGGAACCATTCAGGCGGTGATTAACGTCACCTACACCTACGCCTGACGCAGGAGAACCGAGTAATGAAGAAGCTAATCACCGTAATGATAATGCTGTTGGCGGGGTGGTCGTATAATGCCTGGTCGTTCAGTTGTCGCGTCCCTGCCACCGGGCAGAATGTGTACTCAGGTGCGGCAGAAGTTTATGTGAATCTGGTTCCATCCATTGGCGTAGGGCAAAACCTGGTCGTCGATTTATCTAATGCGATTGTCTGTAAAAATGATTCAGTCGGTAGTCCCATTATTATTGATTATATTAATTTAAGGAATGGCTCTACGTTTGGCGGAGCGCTGGCGGCCTTTTCAGGGAGTATTTATTGGAATGGAAGCACCTACCCGCTCCCGTTAAACAGCGATTCATCGGTGTATACGATCACCCATACAGACTATCGCGGGCTGCCGCTGCGGTTGTATCTCACGGCGACCGGTGCGGCAGGCGGCGTGGTCATCAATGATGGCGAGTTAATTGCGCGGCTCAATATGCATAAAGTCGCCAGCGACGGTAACCCGAGAGATTTTACCTGGAATATTTATGCTAACAACCGTGTTGTTGTGCCTACGGGTGGCTGCGATGTTTCCGCGCGTGATGTGACGATAACGCTGCCGGATTATCCCGGTTCTGCCGCGATCCCGTTGACAGTTCGCTGCGCACAAAATCAAAATCTGGGTTACTACCTCTCAGGGAATACGGCAAGCAGCGACAACTCGGTCTTTATCAATACCGCCTCAGGAGAGTCTGGCGCCAAGGGGATCGGTGTCCAGCTAAAACATAACGGCACGGTCCTCCCCGCTAACCGGACGGTATCACTCGGTACCGTCGGCCCCTCGGCGGTAAGTCTGGGGTTGACCGCCGACTACGCTCGCACCGATGGGCAGGTCACGGCGGGTGACGTGCAGTCGATTATCGGGGTGACTTTTGTTTACCTGTAGCGAACCCGGCACGGATAGCGGCCCAACCGGCGACTATATTCTTTCGCCTTGTTCGTTTTTCGCCTACGGGCTGGCCGAGTTGATGGTCGACAATGGGATGCATCCCGTTGTTCTGCCGCCTGATATTCAGGCAATGCCGACCGATCTCCCCGTTCGCCGCATCGTGGTCTTTTTACCCGATGCGCCGGACAGGATGCTCACCATGATCCTGCTGGCTTCCAGGCTGTTGGCGCAATCCAGCACGCCGTTGCCCATGCTGCTCCTCAGTCGTAGCCCACTCCCCTGGCTCTGGCACACGCTTTTGCATCAGGTGGCAGACCGCCGCCTGCTCGATAAGGTTCGGGCGGCAGCCTCCGACCTGCCCGTCTTCAGCCTGCGCATGCTGCTCCAGGACGACACTCAGGAGAGATACCCGTCGCTTGAACGACTGTCAGGTGAAGCGTCGCGACTCTGCGGCAAGTCGCCCATTGGACTCACCAGACCAGAGCTATACGCCATTCTCGGTTTACTCAATGGATATCGCGCCAGCGCCCAGGCGAAAGATCGCGGTATTAGCCACAAAACGCTTTATAACCAGCGGGCCTCAGGATTGAAAAAGATGATGGAACACCACCCTCAGTTGGCGGCACATTTCCCCGGTAGCCAGCTAAAAGAGGAAAAAAACCAGACGAGTATTACGCTTTCCGCTTTTGAGCGCGAATTCGTACATGCCATACATAGCCAACAAATTTACCCTCTGTTTCAACCTATTACCGATGAAAATTTGCAGATTCGGGGATTCGAAATCCTCTATCGCTGGCGGCGCAACGGCAACATTTTACTGCCAGGCGACTTTTTAGCGCAGATACATTCCGAATATGCATGGCTGGTTCTGACCGCCTTTGTAATCCAGGAAGCCGTGCAGAGCATTAACCAGCATCCGGGAGAATTCTATTTTTCTTTCAACATTCCCGCGGTAACCGCCCGTAATGAAAATCTGAACCGGATGATGGAAACCGCGCGTCGACAGCTACACCGCTCCACGATGTCGGAAAGACTGGTGCTGGCGTTTTCTGAAACGACGGATAGGAATCAGCATAGTAAAGTCGCAGATAACATTGCCCGACTGCGCCAGCGGGGCTTTCGCCTCATTCTCGATGATTGCTTTTCACAGACGAGCGTGATGTTTCCGGTGCGAACCGTCAGGTTTAACGCCTACAAACTGGATATAGGCATCGTCAACGATATGCACAACGACCCGCATGCGCAGGCGCTGATTAAAAGCCTGTGTTACTACTGCCAACTGACCGATAGCGACTGTATTGCCAAGGGTGTTGATAGCCTGGAAAAATTCAACAGGCTGAGAGCGCTAGGGATCGAACGTTTTCAGGGGGGGCTGATTTCTCAGCCCGTAAGGCGGGAGAACCTAGGAAACCTTATTGTACGGCTTTCATCGCGTCACGGCATGACCCGTATCGTCGGATAGTCAAGAAAACCACACCCATTCCCACATATTCGCCACCACACCTGGCAGCAGCCAATCCCTCCTTCCAAGCGCGATGACCGGGTATTCCATTATTTTCAATACCATTTTTTTTAAAACAGGAGAATAAAACGCAAATATGAGCGATGAAAAATGTGGTTATCGCGTGGTTTAACAGGGTTAATTATGTTGTAAATATGTGGTTTTAATGCTGTGATTATGGTTATCTCAGTAATTAAGTATCACCTGACCACATTATTTAATTAATATAAACTTAATAGTCGAGCTACCGCGCTAGTCACCGGTTGGAAAGAGATTTCATGGCTTATTACCACCGACCCGGACAACAAGTTAAAGCGGCTCAACTTTCCACCGCAGCTTAATATCATTGTCGCCTGATCCGACACGGCGTGGCGGCTAATTCACTTCTTCATTCACCGTTTTTTCATATCCGAAACGGCCAACAAAAGGCAATCGTAGCGCAGGCGGATTGATGTCGACCCCAATGTTCAGCCCCAGGACATTGGCTTCAATCCCCTCTTCGAGGCCGATCGTTATACCCAGTATACCCAGCAGCGAGATCTGAATACCGCGCCCTGATGGCGGCAGCCCAATAGGACGAGTTAACGGACGATAATCTTTGCCAATAGCATTGGCTGGCATATCCAGCCTGAGCGCAGGGACTTCACGACCAATGTGCGCCAGGAAGGTATTACTGTTCGGCCCCGGCCAGGCATGATAAGTATGCGGCCACGGATAACTTGCTATCGCCGCTTCAATTTGTGGAATCATGGACTCCGCACTCACGCCACGGTGCTCCACCAATAACTTCGGCTTCGCACCGTACCAGTAAGCGTCAGCCGCCGAACGGTTTAAACGGACAACATCATCGCTCCCCCAGCTTACGACCTCATAGCGACGATACTGCGTTTCTCCCGCCTTTTTAAAGATAATCCACGGATGCACCGCCACCAGACCACGCCAACCATAAGTCGGCGCAACATAAACTTGCACAATCGCCATCTGGCGAAATTGCACCGGGTCGGGCGCTAAGCCGGAAGAATCTCGTTTGGCAGACCACCAACTTTGCCCACGAAACGTTTCGCCATTGCGCGTCGACTGCGCCCAGCTTTGCCAAAAAGACAATAGCAACACACAAACCAACCCGATCCCCAAGAATTTGAGGTACGTCATAGATCTACTGGCCTATTCAAGCAGTGATAAAAAGGATTCGATAAACACCGAGCAAGCGCCCACCGCGCGAATCGGTTAAAAAACATCCCGGAATTGTACCTTAAAAATTATTTATGTCACAAAGTGTATTCCGGGATAAAACCGTGTTCCTTGATGACCATCCAACACTCATCGCCATTAGTTATGGCGAGATATCATACGTAACCGTGTCTGGCGTTTGTTTTTTATACAGTTATAGTCTCATCTAACAGAGAGACAACCGATCGTTATTACCGATCAATAAGATCTAATAGATCGATAATAACAATTATCTTTTCATAATAATCATGGATAAGATATTTCCGAAATAATAGCGTAACTTAATGTTTTTCATGCTTTTATGCCTTCTAGAAGAAGGCTCTGTTGGCTGCCTGACATTTTGCCTAACAGCGTATGACGACATCAGTAAAACACGCTGGGTTTTCCATAATCCGATAATGGTTAGGTCAATATCTCAGAAAATGATTTAAAAGGTTTCTCTATCTCAATGAATAACAATATAAAAAAAGATCTGATGCTTTGCTTTACGCCATTACAGGCTTTTACACTGGGACGTATCATTGAAGAAGAGAATCTCATTAGAAAAAATATCGATTTTTTATTTTTTTCATCTAACCAAACACCATTAATCGACCATGCATTTTCCGAATTACAAGCACATGGTGGAGATAGCCATCGGTTCAGTCGAAAAGCAAAATTATGGGAAGTGATAAAACTAAAGATTTTTCTTACCGGTAAATACTACCGAGATATCTATCTCGCCAACGCCAATTCTACGCTAGCTAATTATGTTTTATCTTTCTGCCATTTTGATCATATTAGAACATTTGACGACGGAGTGATCAATGTTAATTCATCTTGCTTTTATATCGAAAAGTATCAGGACGATAACACTACCAGTATTGCCATTGCCAAGTGGTTATTTAAGAAAAAATATACTGCACGATCTATTGTTGAAAAGGCAGAGAAACACTATACCATACTAAAGCATAATGATAATATAAATGTGAAATGTGATTTAACCTATATTAATCTATTTAGTAAGAGGGAGCGTGACACACTGCACCATGAGACTCCAAATAAAAAAGAAGAGTGCAATATATTTATCGGTTCTAAATTCAATGAAATAATCAAAGGCGATAATGAATCATCGTTATTGAAAGAAATGGTTATTTTTAAATTCAAAAATGACATTAATTTTTTTATAAGTAGATTAGAACAATGCATTTACCTTCCCCATCCCAGAGAACGTGACAAAGATTTTCTAAAAGAATATAGACTAGAGGTTAATGAAATCTCTGAGAAGGTAATATTTAACCTCATAGAAAAATATCACAAAATAAATATTTATGGTTTTTCCAGCACATGTCAATTTAATCTAATAGGCAACAACAACATCAACTGTATTGTGTTAGATTCACATTTTCTACGCGATGATATTAAACTCTCTAGTCACTATCTGATAAAAGATGGCGCAACGATGATTAACATTGATCGGCCGTGGACTGAGCCGCTCGTTAATAGAACCACACGCAGTAAAATGCGAAATTAGACTATATCATGACTACGTTCTTATTCCGCCACCTGATGCTATATCCGTTAAACTAATTAATGATGTTCACACTGTATGAACTATCCTATATGCAGTGAATATACCGCTACTGCGGAAAACTCTTAAAGTAAGACATTACCTATCCTCGGTGGTAGGCTAATGATATTTAAAAAATATCCAGTCTTTTTGGTAAAGAAAGTTGCGCCTTATCTTGCTTTCATCTTGACTGCCATTCATCGTGTTCTTCATATGAAATATTTATGCGCCATAGAAAACAGGGTAGCTATTATTGCTAATACGCTATAATAATTGATCTATAGCCTATATTTTCATTATGCTATAAGATAGCAACCGTTCAAGGTAAAACAATCCACGATGAAACTCGACGCCAGTGATATAAAAAACTTAAGGATTTTTCTTCTTGTTGCAGAATCCAATGGTTTCGCTAATGCGCAATTCATTCTTAATAAAGATGCATCGACCATCAGCAGAGCCGTTGCGACACTGGAAACTCGCCTCGGCCTGACGCTTTGTACCAGGGGTCGACAGGGATTTTCATTAACAGATTCTGGTCGTGCCGTGCAGGCAGAAGCGCGCAAGATGCTACAGTCTCTCCATTCCTTCGAACATAAACTTAATAATCTGAGAGATGAAGGCGGCGGACGGCTCGCGATTGGTATCATCGATAATATCATCAGTGACACATTGTTCCCTCTCCATAAAGCAATAAACGATATTTCAGCTAAATTTCACAACAAGATTGAGATAACGGTATATGTAGAATCGCCGTATGAACTGGAAAGGCAATTACTCCGTCAAGAAGTAGATATCGCCATTGGTATCTTCGACCGCCATCACAAGGCGCTCAATTATCAAGATCTTTATCTGGAAGAAGACTATTTATATTGCGCTCCCGAAAGCGATGTCGGCCAAAAGATGCTATCGGGGAATATCAACATGGAGAAATTAATGCCGCTGTTGTCACTGGAGAATTTTGTGGCGCGCAATTTCCTTAATCAATCCGATCTACATTGTCTGGGGTTCCAAGTGACCGGAGATGTGGCTTATACCTCAAATATTGAGGCTATTGCGCTGATGATCATGTCAGGTAAATACATCGGTTTTCTTCCTCGTCATTATGCCGAGAAAATAGCGGACAAAAAGGAACTTATTGCCATTTTTCCTGAGCGCATTCGGCGTACGTCTTTATTACAATGCGTGTGCCGCAAAGGGGACGATGGCGCCAGAAATGTAGTCAGGCACGGATTGGATCTTATTCAAGGTTGTATCAAAACAGCGTGATACAACCTTGCGCTTCAGATTATTTTATAGCGTCACCCGTATTCAAAAAATCCATGAATGTCCGGCTATTGACATATGCGCCAAAGATACCGCCCTCGCGTCCGAGAGTGTCAAATACGGATTGGTGGAGTGCCTTTGTGGCGGCGCCGCAGCAATCTTCCACCAGCAGGCAATCATAGCCACGATCGTTGCCGTCACGCAGCGTGGATGAAACGCACACATCCGTGGTAACACCAACGATGATGAGATGACGGATCTGTTTAACCCGTAATATGTGTTCTAAATCCGTGGCATAAAACGCACTATTGCCTGGCTTATCTACGACAATTTCCCCCATTTTCGGCTCAAATCCGGTATAAAAATCGCAGCCGAATTCTCCCCGTACCAATAAACGCCCAAGCGGCCCCTGGCTACCAATGGGTGATCCATTTCGTTCGGCTTTCAGTCGTTTATTCGTATTGAGGTCGACTAATTCGGGGCGATGTGATTCGCGCGTATGAATAATGAAGAAACCTCTTTCTCTGGCAAAACATAAAAATTGTCTACAGGGTTCGACTGCCGACAATAAATGTTCGTTGCTTTCTCCGAGAGAACTGAAATATCCCGCTGGATCGATAAAATCTCGCTGCATATCAATCACGATAACGGCAGTATCACGGGTGCTCCACGTCCCCTCAAGCGGCCATGAATAAGGCTGTGAATTCTCAATGCTATTCCAGGTGTACATGATTATTTCGCTGCCCCCATCCATACGGTGGGAAAGCGTAGTTTGATGTTCTGGGGGGAACCGATAATCGTGCCGTCTCCCGCTTCGATACCAATAAAACCGGGATCGCGCGCGCTATCGAACAGTCCATGATTAAACGAAAATGCCGCCATTTCGCTGATTTTAGACTTAAAATCCTGAGATATAACGTAATCTCTGGCGGTCTGTGGTTCGAAGAATCTTATGGTGGAAAATTGATCTTTCACACTGGCGGCGTCGGTGCCTAATATTCCCGCGCTGTACTTCACGAACGCCTCATGTTTGGGATGCGCCGGGTTGAGCATCGCGGCGGCCTCGTACCATGCCCCCGCCAGCGCCTTGCCAAGGTTCGGTTCTTTCCTTAGCAAATCGGTATTGACCATCAGTACATCGACGAGCTCATTGGGAATCTTAGAGGAATCAAAAACGACCGTGCTATCAGGAAATTGGCGCAGAATCTCGCTCAATTGCGGCTTCCACGATACGACCGCCATGGTTGAATCATCGGCAAAGGTCGCGCCCATGTCGCTGTCAGAAGTATTAACGACCGTGATATCGCTCTCGCTCAGTCCTACGCTATCAAGCGCTCGCGCCAGCATGTAGTGAGAACCCGACAATTCCACCACGTTGACTCTCTGCCCTTTCAATGCGGTGAGATCGCGGTTCTTCCCTCGCATCACGATGCCATCACTGCCGTTCGACGCACTTAACGGCAGCACAACGGTAGTATCCAGTCCCCCGGCTGCGATGATAGTTAACGCATCCAGGGACATGGCGATCGATCCCGCAAAAGCGCCCAGACTGAACTGGGTCTGCGCCTCAATGTAATCGTTCATCTGTACGGCCTCAATCGCCAGCCCGTACTTATCCCCCCATTTTTTCAATATGCCATTATCCTGAGCATAGCTCAGGGGCATGCTACCAGCGTAAAGGGTCCAGGCTATTTTATACGTCTCCTTAGCCTGAACGCTTAAAGCCGATCCCCATGTCACAAGTATTAAAACGAGAAAAGAAAGATATTTTGCCATCTGTTTTACCCCCAAAACCATGTTAGAAGGTCAGTATAGAGTCCGGTTTTCAGGCAAAACATGACAATCTTTGCAGCCTAACCTGCATGAAAAACATGAATCTGGGTACTGTGACTACTATTCCTTGAATGCAGGCCATCCCCATGCTCACACATCGGCGTTAACCAACCCAACCCGGTTAAGCATCGGCGAGACTCCACCGTTATTGGTCAACCAAATAACAATTAAGGTTGACATGTTGGGGCGAAAAGGAGGAGTTTATACGTGAGATCATCAATCCCACAACACGAATGAGACATAACACATGGAACAGACATGGCGTTGGTATGGCCCAAACGATCCCGTCACCTTAGCTGACGTTCGTCAAGCAGGTGCCACGGGGGTGGTTACGGCCTTGCATCACATCCCGAACGGCGAAGTGTGGCCGGTTGAGGAGATCCAAAAACGTAAAGCCCTGATTGAAGCGTCCGGGCTGGTGTGGTCAGTGGTAGAAAGCGTGCCTATTCATGAAGATATCAAAACCCGTTCCGGTAACTATCTTCAATGGCTCGCCAACTACCAGCAATCTCTGCGTAACCTGGCGCAGTGCGGGATTCGTACCGTATGCTACAACTTCATGCCTGTCCTCGACTGGACACGTACCGATCTGGGCTATGTCCTGCCCGACGGTTCAAAAGCGCTGCGTTTCGATCAAATCGAGTTTGCCGTCTTTGAACTGCATATTCTTAAACGCCCGGGCGCGGAAGCGGATTACACCGCTGAAGAAATCGCTCAGGCTCATGACCGTTTCGCTACCATGAGCGAAGAAGCAAAAACGCGCCTGACCCGTAATATTATCGCAGGCCTGCCGGGTGCGGAAGAAGGCTATACACTCGACCAGTTCCGCCAGCATCTCGCCCGCTACCAGCATATCGACAAAGACAGATTACGCGAAAATTTTGCCATATTCCTGCACGCGATCGTGCCGGTTGCCGAAGAGGTGGGTGTCCGTATGGCGGTACATCCTGACGATCCACCGCGTCCGATCCTCGGCCTACCGCGTATTATTTCTACGGCTGAAGATATGCAGTGGATGGTGGACACCGTTAACAGCATGGCCAATGGTTTCACTATGTGTACGGGATCTTATGGCGTACGCGCCGATAACGATCTGGTCGACATGATTAAGCGGTTTGGCCCACGCATTTACTTTACGCATTTGCGATCCACGCAACGTGAAGATAATCCGAAAACCTTTCACGAAGCGGCGCATCTCAACGGCGATGTGGACATGTATGAAGTGGTTAAAGCGATCGTTGAAGAAGAACAGCGCCGTAAAGCGGAGGGGAACGAAGATCCGATCCCAATGCGCCCCGATCATGGTCACCAAATGCTTGACGATCTGAAAAAGAAAACCAATCCAGGTTATTCCGCGATCGGTCGTCTTAAAGGGCTGGCAGAAGTACGCGGTGTTGAGATGGCCATCCAGCGTGCCTTCTTTTGTCGCTAATTCCCGTCGGCAAGGCTCAATGCTATGCCGGTCTTGTATTTTTCTTCCCGCCACGCTCTCCGGCGGGTTCTGGAGGTTATGATGACGACAATTGCTGACAGCAGCCTGCCGGTTGCTCGTCCTGCCTGGGATCGTTCTCGTCTGGAAGCGCGGATTGTGCATCTGGGCTGCGGAGCGTTTCACCGGGCCCACCAGGCGCTTTACACGCACCATCTACTGGAAACCACCGACAGCGACTGGGGGATCTGCGAAGTCAACCTGATGCCAGGCAATGATCGGATATTGATCGAGAATCTAAAAAAACAGCAGTTACTCTATACCGTCGCGGAAAAGGGCGCGGACAGTACTGAGCTAAAGGTGATCGGCGCAATGAAAGAAGCGCTGCACCCGGAAATCGACGGCTGTAATAGGATACTGCAAGCGATGGCACGCCCCCAGGTGGCGATTGTTTCATTGACGATCACCGAAAAGGGCTACTGTACTGATGCGGCCAGTGGCCAATTGGATATTAATAACCCATTGATTCAGCATGATATCGCTAATCCGACAGCGCCGAAATCCGCGATTGGTTACATTGTCGAAGCATTACGTCTGCGCCGAGAGCAGGGGTTGCCCGCGTTTACGGTGATGTCTTGCGATAACGTGCGTGAAAATGGTCATGTGGCGAAAGTCGCGGTGCTGGGACTGGCGCAGGCGCGCGATCCGCAACTCGCGGAGTGGATTGAGGCTCATACGACCTTTCCGTGCACCATGGTTGACCGTATTGTTCCGGCTGCCACGCCAGAAACCCTTCAGGAAATCGCCGACCAGCTCGGCGTGTACGACCCATGTGCTATCGCCTGTGAACCCTTTCGTCAGTGGGTGATTGAAGACAACTTTGTTAACGGCCGCCCGCAATGGGATAAAGTCGGCGCGCAATTTGTGGCTGACGTGGTGCCTTTCGAGATGATGAAGCTACGCATGCTTAACGGCAGCCATTCTTTCCTTGCGTATTTAGGCTATCTCGGCGGGTATGAAACCATTGCCGATACCATGACTAACCCAGCATACCGCAAAGCGGCTTTCGCGCTCATGGTACAGGAACAGGCGCCGACGCTCTCTATGCCGGAAGGAACCGATCTCAACGCCTACGCGGCGCGTCTTATCGAGCGATTCAGCAATCCCTCTCTGCGTCACCGTACCTGGCAGATTGCAATGGATGGCAGTCAGAAGCTGCCACAACGTCTGCTGGATCCCATTCGTCTGCATCTGCAAAACGGTGGAGCCTGGCACCATCTGGCGCTCGGTGTCGCAGGATGGATGCGTTACGTCCAAGGCGTAGACGAGAAAGGCAATGAAATTGAAGTGATCGATCCGCTTCGCGAGGAATTTCAACGGATTAACCAACGTTATCATGGCAATGAACGCGTGGGCGCACTGCTGGCCCTCAGCAGCATTTTTGGTCACGATCTGTCGGATAATCACCCGTTTATTACGGCAGTGACGCTTGCCTATCAAACGTTGTGCGAACGGGGCGCGCGAGAGTGTGTCGCGGCGTTAAGCGCTGGCGTCTGATCTCTGCGCGATAGTAGGTCGATCAAATAGTGATGTGGTCGACCCATTTTCTGTTTTTAGCACACCGCAAATGTTATAGTTCCGCACTAACCACGGTATCTTTGCTGACAGGCATGAAATATGAAATCTGAGACCTCTTCGCCAAGACCTTACCAGGAAGTCGGCGCTATGATCCGCGATCTGATCGTTAGCACGCCGTATAATCCTGGCGAGCGACTGCCACCAGAGCGTGAAATTGCAGAGATGCTGAACGTCACCCGAACGGTGGTGCGTGAAGCGTTAATCATGCTGGAGATTAAAGGTCTCGTGGAGGTGCGTCGCGGCGCCGGGATTTATGTGCTCGATAACGCCAGCGAAACAGAGATGGCGAACGACGCCAGCCACTGCAATGATGCCGGGCCGTTCGAGCTATTGCAGGCACGTCAGTTACTGGAAAGTAATATCGCTGAATTCGCCGCGTTACAGGCCACGCGTGAGGACATTAGCAAAATGCGTAAAGCCCTGCTGCTCGAAGAGCGTGAACTGGCCTCAAGTAACTCCGAGAGCGGAGACATGCAGTTTCATCTGGCGATTGCTGAAGCGACCCACAACAGCATGATAGTGGAACTGTTTCGCCAATCGTGGGAATGGCGCGAGAATAATCCGATGTGGATCCAACTACATCGCCACCTTCATGACACCCACTACCGCAAAGAATGGTTAGACGATCATAAGCAAATTCTTGCCGCGCTGATCAAAAAAGATGCTCGCGCCGCAAAGCTGGCAATGTGGCAACATCTGGAAAACGTCAAACTACGTCTATTGGAGTTCTCCAACGTCGATGATCTTTGGTTTGATGGTTACCTGTTCGACTCCTGGCCACTGCACAACGTTGACGCCTGACAGTTTTTATCAGGGCATTTGTTTCGATACTGTCTCCCCTGCTTTTAGGCGGAATTAGGTGAAAAATCGATTGTCGTCAAAAAACAAAAATCGCCAGTAAATCCTATGATTTTACTGGCGATTTTAGACGTTAGCGGATGTCAGTGGACGCTAACAGCTTATTCCCACTCGATCGTTGCCGGTGGCTTACCCGATATGTCATAAACGACGCGGGAGATGCCGTCGACTTCGTTGATGATGCGATTGGAGACGCGGCCTAAGAAATCGTATGGCAAATGCGCCCAGTGCGCGGTCATAAAGTCGATGGTTTCCACCGCTCGCAGGGAAACAACCCAGTCGTACTTACGGCCATCGCCCATTACCCCGACGGAGCGAACCGGCAGGAACACGGTGAACGCCTGGCTTACCTTGTTGTACAGGTCGGCTTTGTGCAACTCTTCGATGAAGATCGCGTCCGCGCGACGCAGCAGATCGCAGTACTCTTTCTTTACTTCGCCCAGCACGCGCACGCCCAATCCTGGGCCGGGGAACGGGTGGCGGTAGAGCATGTCATACGGCAGCCCCAGCTCCAGACCGATCTTACGCACCTCGTCTTTGAACAACTCGCGCAGCGGTTCGACCAGACCCATCTTCATCTCTTTCGGCAGGCCGCCCACGTTGTGGTGAGATTTGATGACGTGTGCTTTACCGGTCGCGGAGGCCGCGGACTCGATTACGTCAGGATAGATTGTACCCTGCGCCAGCCACTTCACGTCTTCCAGCTTCAGCGCTTCTTCGTCGAACACTTCCACGAACACGCGGCCGATGATTTTACGTTTTGCTTCCGGATCGTTCTCGCCTTTTAGCGCGTCCAGGAAGCGCTGCTCGCCTTCCACGTGAACGATGTTCAGACCAAAGTGGTCGCCGAACATGTCCATCACCTGCTGGGCTTCGTTTAAACGTAGCAGACCGTTATCAACAAACACGCACGTCAGACGATCGCCAATCGCGCGGTGCAACAGCATCGCGGTCACGGAGGAGTCAACACCGCCTGACAGGCCGAGAATCACTTTGTCATCGCCAACCTGCTGGCGGATACGCTTCACCGCATCATCGATAATTTTGTCTGGCGTCCATAGCGCGTCACACTGGCAGATATCAAGAACAAAACGTTCCAAAATTCGCTGGCCCTGCCGGGTATGCGTCACTTCCGGGTGGAATTGCACGCCGTAAAAACGTTTTTCTTCGTTCGCCATGATGGCAAACGGACAGGTATCGGTACTCGCAACCGTCTCAAACCCGTCCGGGATTGCCGTCACTTTGTCGCCGTGGCTCATCCAGACATCCAGCAGCGGCGCTCCCGTTGCACTCAGCGCGTCCTGAATACCGCGCACCAAGGCACTCTCGGTTTTAACTTCTACCTGCGCATAACCAAACTCACGCTGGTTGGAACCTTCAACGTGACCGCCCAATTGCATCGCCATCGTCTGCATGCCGTAACATACGCCCAATACCGGTACACCGGCGGTGAAAACGTATTCCGGCGCGCGCGGGCTACCGAATTCGGTGGTGCTTTCGGGGCCACCGGACAGGATGATCCCGTTGGGATTAAAGCCGCGAATCTGCTCTTCCGTGACATCCCATGCCCAGAGTTCACAGTAAACGCCAAGTTCACGTACGCGTCGTGCAACCAATTGCGTATATTGCGAACCGAAATCCAGAATAAGAATGCGATGTTGATGAATGTTTTGCGTCATGAGGAGCATGTTCCAAAAAGCTAAAAAATAAGTAAACCCGGCGAATAGCCCTAAAAAGACAGGCAATAGTACCGGGTTTATCAGGTTAAATCAGCCCGCAAATTACCTTATGAACCCATACGGTAGTTCGGCGACTCTTTAGTAATGGTCACGTCATGAACGTGGCTTTCCTGGATGCCAGCACCGCTGATACGCACAAATTCGGCCTGCGTGCGCAGGGCATCAATAGTGCCGCAACCGGTCAATCCCATACAGGAACGTAGGCCGCCCATTTGCTGATGGACGATTTCTTTCAGGCGACCTTTATAGGCTACGCGGCCTTCAATACCTTCCGGCACCAGTTTGTCGGCGGCATTGTCGCTCTGGAAATAACGATCGGAAGAACCTTTTGACATCGCGCCCAATGACCCCATGCCCCGATAAGATTTGAAGGCGCGCCCCTGGTATAACTCGATCTCCCCCGGAGATTCTTCCGTACCGGCCAGCATAGAACCGACCATAACGCAAGCCGCCCCTGCTGCGATAGCTTTGGCGATGTCGCCAGAGAAACGGATGCCGCCATCGGCAATGACAGGAATACCTGTACCCTCCAACGCGTCAACCGCATCGGAGATGGCTGTAATCTGCGGTACACCTACGCCTGTCACGATACGGGTAGTACAGATGGAGCCAGGACCGATACCCACTTTGACCGCACTCACCCCCGCGTCGACAAGCGCCTTTGCGCCTGCGCCGGTCGCGACGTTACCGCCAATAATGTCAAGGTTAGGATATTTGGCACGTGTTTCACGAATACGCTGTAATACGCCTTCGGAATGACCGTGCGAAGAATCGATCAGCAAAACATCAACGCCAGCAGCAACCAGCGCATCAATGCGCTCTTCGTTACCGGCGCCCGCGCCAACAGCCGCACCAACGCGCAGGCGACCATGTTCATCTTTACACGCGTTAGGTTTACGTTCTGCTTTCTGGAAATCTTTTACTGTGATCATACCGAGTAGATGAAATTTATCGTCTACTACCAACGCTTTTTCGACGCGCTTTTCATGCATCTTTTGCAGGACAACATCGCGCGCTTCACCTTCTTTAACGGTAACCAGACGCTCTTTGGGCGTCATAAACGTGCTAACCGGTTTTTCTAAATCAGTCACAAAACGCACGTCTCGCCCGGTAATGATACCAACCAGTTCGTTATCTTTGGCTACGACGGGGTACCCGGCAAAGCCGTTGCGCTCTGTCAGCGCTTTCACTTCACGCAGCGTGGTTTCCGGGGTGACCGTTTGTGGATCAACCACAACGCCGCTTTCGTGTTTTTTCACGCGGCTCACTTCTTCAGCCTGACGTTCGATGGACATGTTTTTGTGAATAAAGCCCAGTCCGCCTTCCTGTGCCAGCGCGATGGCCAGAGCGGATTCAGTCACGGTATCCATCGCCGCAGAGAGCATAGGAATATTCAGGCGAATATTTTTCGTTAACTGCGTCGACAGGTCGGCAGTGTTAGGCAGAACGGTAGAATGGGCGGGAATTAAGAGGACGTCGTCAAACGTCAGTGCTTCTTTAGCAATACGTAGCATGGGCAATATCTCACCAAGGTGGATGTAAGAATAGATAAAATATTGCCGTGGCATTATACAGAGCGTAATCGATTGCCTCCAGCATTATTTTACTAAAGTGCTTGATTACCTGTTTCAGGTAGGTAGTATCAATCGATTAAGTCACTGTTTTAAAATTTGATCTGGCTCACAATGTCTCAACTTCCCTCTTCTACCATTTTTACCGTTAGCCGCCTGAATCAAACGGTTAGACAACTGTTGGAAATGGAAATGGGCCAGATTTGGCTCTCTGGTGAAATATCCAATCTGTCACAGCCGTCATCCGGTCATTGGTATTTCACGTTAAAAGATGAACGCGCACAGGTGCGTTGCGCTATGTTTCGCAACAGTAACCGTAAAGTCATGTTTCGTCCGCAAAATGGTCAGCAAGTGCTCATTCGCGCTACCCTCACGCTCTATGAACCTCGTGGTGACTATCAGTTGCTTGCGGAAAGTATGCAGCCCGCTGGCGACGGCCTGCTACAGCAGCAATTTGAACAACTCAAACAAAAGCTAACCGCTGAGGGGATGTTCGACCAACAGTTTAAACAAGCGCTCCCCTCCCCAGCCAAACAGGTTGGCGTGATTACGTCAACGAGCGGTGCCGCTTTACATGACATCTTGCAAGTATTGCAGCGCCGCGATCCATCACTGCCAGTGGTGGTTTATCCCACGTCGGTGCAAGGTGTAGACGCACCGCTACAGATTGTGCGCGCTATTGAACTGGCTAACCAGAGAGATGAGTGTGATGTGTTAATCGTCGGGCGCGGCGGCGGCTCGCTGGAAGATCTGTGGAGCTTTAATGATGAACGGGTCGCCCGCGCCATCTTCGCCAGCCACATTCCTATCGTCAGCGCCGTCGGCCACGAGACCGATGTCACCATCGCCGATTTCGTCGGTGACCTGCGCGCGCCCACACCGTCCGCTGCTGCCGAGTTAGTGAGTCGTAACCAACTGGAGCTCTTGCGCCAGATCCGGTCCCAGCGCCAGCGGCTGGAAATGGCGATGGATTATTACCTTGCCCAGCGTAACCGGGAATTTACTCGTCTGCATCACCGCTTACAGCAGCAGCATCCGCAACTGCGGCTGGCACGTCAGCAGGCACGGTTGGTTAAACTGCGCCAGCGGCTGGATGACGCCATACAGCAGCAGCTTCGGCAGACCTCACGCCGAAGCGAACGCTTACAGCAGCGCCTAATGCAACAGCAGCCGCAGACCCGTATTCATCGTGCGCAACAGCGTTTACAGCAGTTGAGCTATCAGATGCAGAGTGCGGTGGAACGCCAGTTAAATCAGAACAAGCAGAAGCTGGGTATCGCCTGTTCACGGCTAGAAGGCATTAGCCCACTGGCGACACTGGCGCGCGGCTATACTGTCACTACATTGCCGGGCGGTCAGGTGCTAAAAAATATCGCGCAAGTCACTTCGGGCGAAATATTGACAACCCGCTTACAGGATGGTTGGGTTGAAAGTCAGGTCACGACGCAGATTCCGCGTCAGATGACACCTAGCGAGCGTAAAAAATAGAGCCCTAATGCGATGACAAAAAACGATCCTGCCGTCGTTAACCCGATGATATTGGCGGCTAGCGTCGCATTCCCCCCCATCGCCCGCGTCATTGCATAGCTGCCCGCCGCCGTTGGCGTTGAGGAAAACAAAAAGATAATGCCAAGTTCAACACCACGAAAACCCACGAGCCACCCACCTAAAGTCAACAGCCCAGGGACAACCAATAACTTCGCCACGGAAGAGAACATCGCGACGTTAGACGAGCGAAACATGCTGCGCCACTCCAGGCTCGCGCCAGCACAGAGTAACGCTAGCGGTAGCGCTAGCGAAGAGATAAGGCTACCCGTTTGCTTAATGACAGCAGGTAGCGGCAAATGGCTCTGTGCATAGGCCGCCCCACAAAGCAAACCAATAATCAATGGGTTGGTGACAATACTCCGCAACAGGGTACGCATCGAAATATGTTGATTGGCGGACTGCCGCTGTAAGCTGCGCGTTAGTGTGATGACGGACAACGCATTGAACATAATCACTGTTACCATCAGATACATAGATCCAATGGCAACCCCTTTATCACCATAAGCGCTCATCGCGAACGCCATGCCCATAATCCCCGTATTAGAACGGAACCCCCCCTGAACGAATATGCCTCTCTCCGTCGGTTCTTTAACCAGGCGAGTGGCCACTATCTCCAGTAGCAGGAAGGTTGCCAATGTTCCCACCACGCCGTATATAATCAGCGGCCATTGTTCTGAGAACGCCTGATGATTGCTTGCAACGCTAAAAAATAATAAACAAGGCAGAGAAAGGTTAAAGACTAACCGCATCGCTGCATCGCAGAAACTATCGTTCAATAAATTTAACTTACGCAACGCCACACCGATGAACAGCATGAGTAAGTTAGGCATCGTAACGCCGAACGCAAAACTCCAATGTTCCCAGGTCATGATTTTCCTTGCCAACTCTTCATTTCATCGTTGGAAAAACAGAGCAACTACCGCGAGTTGCCCGTTAATCACTCACTTACCCTTTTTAATGTGTGACATTAGACGCTTACGTTTGCGTAGCTGGTTTGGCGTCAACGTGTTGCGCTTATCCGCAAAGGGGTTTTCCCCCTCTTTAAACTGAATCCGAATCGGCGTTCCCATTACTTTTAGCGAACGGCGGTAGTAGTTCATCAGATAGCGTTTGTAAGAATCCGGCAGATCTTTCACCTGGTTACCGTGGATCACCACAATTGGCGGGTTATATCCCCCTGCATGCGCATACTTGAGCTTCACTCGTCGACCTCGCACCATCGGCGGTTGATGTTCATCTGACGCCATTTGCATGATGCGCGTTAACATCGCCGTACTAACGCGACGCGTTGCGCACGAGTAGGCTTCAGTTACCGATTCAAAAAGGTTACCTACGCCGCTGCCGTGTAATGCTGAAATGAAGTGAACACGTGCAAAATCAATAAAACCGAGGCGGAGATCGAGCGTCTCTTTCACCTGCTCACGCACATCCTGCGACAAACCATCCCACTTGTTTACCACAATTACCAGGGAGCGCCCGCTATTCAGGATAAAGCCCAGCAGTGAGAGATCCTGATCGGAAATGCCTTCACGCGCATCAATAACCAACAGGACAACATTGGCATCTTCTATTGCTTGCAATGTCTTGATAACAGAAAATTTCTCTACCGTTTCCGTCACTTTTCCGCGCTTACGTACTCCGGCGGTATCAATAAGAATATATTCACGCCCATCGCGCACCATGGGGATATAGACACTGTCGCGCGTAGTACCCGGCATGTCGTATACCACCACGCGCTCTTCACCTAAAATACGGTTTGTCAACGTGGACTTACCTACGTTTGGTCGACCGACAATCGCCAGTTTGATCGGCAAATCTTCAGGATTGAAATCATCTTCCACCGCGTCATCGCTGACCTTGCTTTGCGCTTCGCGCTCAGCCCAGTAAGCCGCATTCTCTTCTTCTTCTGTTAACTCAACGGGTTCTTCGACTTTATCTTGTACAAACGGCAGTAGGACTGTCTCTAGCAGCGATGTCACGCCACGGCCATGAGATGCGGCGATGGCATAGACATCCCCCATCCCCAGCGAATAAAAATCTGCCGTGACCGTATCTGGATCAAGGCCATCGGTTTTATTCGCGACCAGCACCGTCGTCTTTTCGCGACTGCGCAAATGCTTGGCAATGCCTTCATCCGCTGGCATTAATCCCGCGCGGGCATCCACCATGAACAACACAATATCGGCTTCCTCAATCGCGACTAACGATTGTCCAGCCATACGCATTTCTACACCATCCTCCGTGCCGTCAATGCCACCGGTATCAACGATGATAAATTCATGGCCCTCTACTTCTGCACGCCCATACTTGCGGTCGCGTGTCAGCCCGGGAAAATCCGCCACCAGTGCATCACGCGTGCGTGTTAAGCGATTAAACAGCGTGGATTTCCCCACATTCGGACGCCCGACCAGCGCGACGACAGGTATCATTATTACAACCTCATTACTTATATTTCAGTATGTTACAGCGAATTACTCGCTGACAATAAAAAGACGAAACGGCCCCTGAAAATATCAGGAGCCGTTGTGGGAACGCCGCCAAAAGTGCGGCGCGCCAAATCCATACAGCATTATTTAACGAGTGAACGCGTAAACATCACCATTTCTTGATTGAATCAATAATTTATCGCTGGCGACTACAGGTTTACTCAGGAAACCAGAGCTATCCACTTTTTGCTGCGCCACAAAGCGGCCATCTGCCGTATTCAGCCAATGCAGATAACCTTCGGTATCACCTACAACCAAATAACCATTGTACAATACCGGTGCCGTCAAACCGCGATGGAGCAGATCGCTTTGTCGCCACAGGCTAACGCCACCATTAGTGCTCAATGCAATTACCCGGTCATCCTGATCGACCAGATAGATGCGATCGCCGTCAATGATGAAATCATGTACTGAACCGATTTCACGCTTCCACAACATCTGCCCGGAGCGCAGATCCAGCGCGGTCATGTTGCCATTGTAGCCCAGCGCATAGACCACTTCACCCACCACTACAGGCGTCGTGTCGACATCGTTCAGGCGATCGATTTCGGTCGCGCCACTTGGCTGCGAAATACGTTGCTGCCAAATCAATTGACCTTGGTTGATCAGCACCGCATTCACCCGGCCATTGTCCCCCCCGACAATCGCCGCACCAAATGCGGTCGTGGGCGCCGATTCGCCGCGCAGAGACAATGTTGGCATATCCAGATTGACGCTCCATTTGATAGTGCCATCTGCCTCATTCAATGCCTGCAATATGCCATTACTCGTGTGTATCAGCACGACACCATCACTGACTACAGGGCGAGACAGCGCTTCACCAGCTACTCTCGTCTGCCATACCGACGAGCCATCTTCGGTGTTAAGCGCATACACTTGTGCCTTTTCACTGCCGATATAGACATGATTCCCTGCTACCGTAACGCCCCCCGACAGCAGCGCTGGATTGTTACGAGAGAAGAAATTGGTTTTCTCGGAAAGATCGACTCGCCAAATCTCTTTACCGTCATTCAGATCCATCGCCTTTACCGTACCGCGACGATCGGCAGCAAAAACACGATCGCCTTGCCATGCAGGATGAAGATTAGAATAAAACTCGCCAATGCCGCTCCCCACAGCGCTGTTCCACACTTTGGTCGGTGTAAACTGATTTTCCACCTGCGGCAGTGGGGACATCGTGACAACATCTTCTTCGCTGTTAAACAGCGAACATCCGCTTAGCAGGGCAACAGAAACCACGCCTACCAACAGTGTTTTACGCAATTGCATGGAATTCCTCTTAGCTGGACAGGTTGTTCAGTTTCATACGCAGTAGCGCTTGCTGTGCCTGCGATGGATTGGAAGACAGTCCTTTATTATAGGCCTCACGCGCCGCCTGATTATCGCCCTTACTCACCAGAATATCGCCACGCACCTCCGCGACCTGCGAAGCCCAGCCTTCCAGCTTAATGGCATCCAACGTCTTCAGCGCGTCATCGGCTTTATTTTCCTGTAGCTGCACCCGCGCCAAACGCAGATTGATCACTGCCAGCAGATCTGGATCTTTGGTCTGGGATTGCGCGTGCACCAATTGTTGCTCTGCTTTAGCAAACGCTTTTTGATCAACATAATGACGAGCCAGTTCCAGAGATGCCAACGCGCCATAGGCGTTCTTATTCTCCGCCGTGAATTTCTCAGCGGCGGCAATCGCATCAGCTTTGCCGTCGACTAATTGCTCCGTCAGTTGCTGATATTCCGCAGAAGCGGCTAGCACGTTATCATTTTGATGGCTTTGCCAGAAACGCCAGCCAACCAGCGCACCGACTCCCAGCACAACGCCAACAACGAGCGCCTTTCCGTTCTCCGCGAGGAAACGTCGTAGCGCATCAACCTGTTCATTCTCTGTGGTATAGACTTCCACGGTGTCCCTCTCCTCAATTCAGTAACGTTGCCAGTCGAGATGCGACATCGGCCTGCGCCAATGTATCCTGATCGCCAGTGCTCAGATTTTTAATCACCACTTGACTCGCCGCTACTTCATTTTCGCCCAACACCAGCGCGAAACGCGCGCCCCATTTGTCAGCGCGGGCAAACTGTTTCTTAAAGTTGCCGCCGCCATAATTAATCATCAGCTTCAACTGCGGCAGAACATCACGTAATTTCTCTGCCAATTGCATCGCGGCAACCTGCGTCCCCGCACCGGAAGAAATCAGGTAGACGTCTACGCTTGGCTGCGCCTTGAAATCCGGGTTTACTGATTGAACTAATAGAACCAGACGCTCCAGCCCCATAGCAAAACCGACAGCGGGTGTCGCATGTCCCCCCAGTTGCTCGACCATGCCGTCATAGCGCCCACCGGCACAGACCGTACCCTGAGCGCCCAGGCTGGTGGTCACCCATTCAAATACCGTACGATTGTAATAATCCAAACCGCGAACCAAACGCGGATTAACGGTATATGGGATACCACACTGCGTTAAAAGTTCACCTAATGCCTCAAAGTGCGCACGCGATTCATCATCCAGATAATCTGTCAACACCGGCGCGTCATCTAACAGTTTTTGAATCTGCGGATTTTTAGTATCCAGAACGCGTAACGGGTTGGTATACATCCGACGTAGGCAGTCTTCATCCAGCAGCTCTTTATGCTGCTCAAGGAATGCAACCAGCGCCTCGCGATAGCGGGCGCGAGCGTCTAACGAACCAATTGAGTTTAGTTCCAGCTTTACGTGATCGGCAATACCCAAGACGCGCCACCAGCGAGCCGTCATCAGGATCAATTCAGCATCAATATCAGGCCCTTGCAGTCCAAAAACTTCACAGCCCAACTGATGAAATTGGCGATAGCGCCCTTTTTGTGGGCGTTCATGGCGGAACATCGGCCCGATATACCATAGCCGCTGCTCCTGATTGTAGAGAATACCGTGTTCAATGCCGGCACGAACACAAGATGCGGTATTCTCAGGACGTAACGTCAGGCTATCGCCATTGCGGTCGTCAAAGGTATACATTTCCTTTTCAACCACATCGGTTACTTCTCCAATCGCACGTTTAAACAGCGATGTCTGCTCAACAATCGGTGTACGGATCTCACTATAGCCGTAGCTACTGAGTACGTTCTTCAGGCTGTTTTCAATACGCTGCCACAACGCCGTTTCGGCTGGCAGGTAATCGTTCATACCGCGAATGGCTTGAATATTTTTTGCCACGTCAGTTCTCTATGCCTTTGTCAAAAAATAAACCCGATTATAGAAGGGTTGCCGCCGTATCTTCAATGCGGGACATCCTCATCGGGTTCAGGAACCGTGAATTCTACGAGTGATGGCACACCACCCACGGTCACGCTTGTAACATTATTTATCTACCAGATTGATGGCAATGCGTTGATTTCCGTCCATCATCGAGGCTTTTGCGCGAATCTTAGCCTCTAATTGATCGATCATTTGCTCATTATCGAAGCGTTCTCTCTGCCGCACACCATCTTCGTAGAAACCGCTCTTATTGTGCCCACCCGTAACGCCGATCGTAGACACCAGCGCCTCACCAGGACCGTTCACCACGCAACCGATAATCGAAACATCCATCGGCGTAATAATGTCTTCCAAGCGCTGCTCAAGTGCGTTCACCGTGCCTATTACATCGAATTCCTGGCGCGAACAGGTCGGGCAAGCTATGAAATTGATTCCCCGTGAACGAATGCGCAGTGACTTCAGGATATCGAAGCCAACCTTTACCTCTTCGACCGGATCGGCCGCCAGAGAAATACGCAGCGTGTCGCCAATGCCCTCAGACAATAGCAAACCGAGACCGATTGCCGATTTTACCGCACCACTACGAGCGCCTCCTGCCTCAGTAATACCGAGGTGCAATGGCTGATCGATGCGTGCAGCCAGCAGGCGATAAGATTGCACAGCAAGAAAAACATCCGAGGCTTTAACACTGACCTTGAACTGATCGAAATTCAGGCGGTCGAGAATGTCGACATGACGCATCGCCGATTCAAGTAACGCTTCCGGCGTTGGCTCACCATATTTTTCCTGCAAATCCTTTTCCAATGAGCCGCCGTTGACTCCGATGCGGATAGGAATATTTTTATCACGGGCGCAGTCGACAACCGAACGAATACGCGCTTCATTACCGATGTTACCGGGGTTAATACGTAAACAGTCAACACCGTATTCAGCTACTTTTAACGCGATGCGGTAGTCAAAATGGATGTCGGCGACAAGCGGAACATTCACTTGCTGTTTGATGAGCCTGAAGGCTTCGGCCGCCTCCATGGTGGGCACAGAGACACGAACAATATCGACGCCCACACGCTCCAGCGATTTGATTTGTTTGACAGTCGCATCAACATCTGTGGTTCGGGTATTCGTCATGGATTGCACCGCGATCGGCGCACCATCACCTACAGGCACCTTGCCGACGTAAATTCGTTTTGATTTTCGACGGGTTATGGGTGCAGCGTTATGCATGACTTCATCTCCAACATTGCGGTCTTACCTGAACAACTCGTTATTCTGCGGTCAGCGTCAAGCGAGCAACCTGACTGCTGCGCACAAAGCGGCTGAGATTGACCGGCTTGCCCTGAAATTGAATTTGTACCGCAGACGGTGCACCAATTTTAAGCTTATAGGGTGACTGACCGTCCAGATTCAACGTGCCGCCACTGCGCTGTAGCCCGCTGTACAATTTCTTACCGCTGGCATCCGTGACCTCCAACCAACAATCGGCCGAAAACGTCATCATTATTGCATGCTCAGCAGAAACCGGATGTTCATTCGCTGCCGCATCCGTCGCGGGTGCGACCGCAGCGGCTCCTAACAAGGTATTTCTCTCATTTTGTGGCTGTACGGCACTTTCCGACGCAGTCATCGGGCCAGGCGGTAACATTGGCGCTTCAGATGAGGACGGTACAGTAGTAGTAGAAGATGCGGCAGGAGGCGACACCGCGTCAATTTCGGAATGCTCGGCGGGCGCAGCAACCGACGTCGCAGCGGCATTCGGTGCGGCTTCCTGTGGCAGGGGCGCGCTATTATTTATTAGTGGAATAGGCTGTTCTTCCATTTGTCCTTGAAGCGTGCTGGCGTGATCGACCATGTTGCTGATTTCCGCCTGCTGAGCCTGATGGTTTTGCCACCACCATGCGCCCGTTAGACCTAGAACCACCAATACAACCAGCCAGGTGATCATCATCAGCCAATTATCACGCTTCTTGCGGCTTTTCTTCAGCGAAAAACTCTGCATGGGAGAAACGGAGATCGACTTAGCAATAGCCTGATTATCTAGGGCAGGGAGCAGTTCATCTTCGGGCAAATGCACCAGTTTGGCATAAGAGCGGATATAGCCGCGTAGGAATGTCGGCGCTAAATCGGCAGGTGTTGTACCCTCTTCAATATCACGTACCGTGGTAATTTTCAGGCACAAACGCTCGGCAATGATTTGCTGGGTAAACCCAAGGCGCTCACGAGCTTCACGTAGTCGCTCTCCGGGTAGTTTTGCTTCAGTTTTATCTTGGGGGGCTTCAGTATTCATTAGCTAAAAAGTGCTGGTACTGTTTTGATTGTGGAAAACTTCGCGCCAGCACATTGCCATAACGTTCTTTATCGCCATCATGACCCGCCAACGCGGCGAAACGAATTTGTAACCATAAGCTTTCGGCACTAGCCGGAAGGCTGCTTTGATAAACATCAAGTAATAATTGCGCCTGTTCGCTCTTTCCGGCATCGAGCTGCTTGCTCGCTTCCGCCAGCAAGACACGACCTTTTGTCGGATCATATTTCAGCGCTCGGCTAAGTAAACCGAGCGCCTTATCAGCCTGCCCTGCTTTGAAAAAGCAGTATCCTGCATTTTCCAACGCATCAGCAACCTGAAGATAATCAGGAAGTTTAGCCGCCGCACTGAACTGTCGCTGCGCCGCTACATACTGCCCTAAACGACACAGAAACGCACCGTAATTATTCAGAACGCTGCCATTTTCCGGCGCCCTATTCAACAGAAGCTGATAACGCTGTTCGGCAAGACGCTCTTCACCTATTTGCTGCTCGTAAAGCGCCATTCCCAACTGCGTCCGATAATCCTGTGGCGCCATCGCCACCGCTTTCATCAGATTCTGCCGGGCCGAATCAAGTTGGTTATCCGCCAAATATGCCAACCCAAGCCGCAAACGCGTTTGGACGACCGCTGAATCTGCCGTTATCCGAGGCGGCGACACGCACCCTACCAGCAGTAACACAAACAAGCTACTCAGCCAATACCGTCCTTGTGATATAGGATTTACCATTCCAGTTCCCTCTTTAGTCATCCCGACAAAGAGAGTACCTGAACAGAACCTGAGTAACAGGCGGTTTTGCCAACAACGCGGCATGCTTCGCAATTTGCTTATGCAGACTCACCCCATCAGGCGATATCAGATTAGCGTTACCCTATCGCCCCATGCCATTATTTTTAGACCGCTTTTACCGCGATAGGTTCACCTGCCAGCTTCTTCTTCAACGTCCGTTTGGTTCTGTCTACAACTTCACCCGCCAATTGTCCACAGGCGGCATCGATGTCATCGCCACGGGTTTTACGCACGATTGTCGTGAAACCATACTCCATCAGGACTTTGGAGAAGCGGTCAACACGGCTATTTGAACTGCGGCCATACGGCGCGCCGGGGAACGGGTTCCACGGAATCAAGTTAATCTTACACGGCGTATCCTTCAGGCACTCCGCCAGTTGATGGGCATGCTCGGTGCCATCATTGATATGATCCAGCATCACATATTCGACAGTCACTCGGCCCTGATTCGCATTGGATTTTTCCAAATAACGACGTACCGCGCTCAGGAACATCTCTATATTATACTTTTTGTTGATCGGCATGATTTCGTTGCGAATGTCGTCAGTCGGCGCGTGAAGAGATATCGCCAGCGCGACATCGATCATGTCGCCCAGCTTGTCCAGTGCTGGCACCACGCCAGACGTAGACAGCGTAACGCGCCGCTTGGACAGACCAAAACCAAAGTCATCTAACATGATCTCCATCGCGGGCACCACATTAGTCAGATTCAGCAGCGGCTCTCCCATTCCCATCATTACTACGTTTGTGATGGGGCGTTGGCCGGTAACTTTAAAGGCACCGATGATCTTCGCGGCACGCCAGACCTGGCCGATAATTTCTGATACCCGCAGGTTACGGTTGAAGCCCTGCTGTGCGGTTGAACAGAATTTACACTCCAGAGCGCACCCGACCTGAGACGACACACAGAGCGTGGCGCGGTCTTCCTCAGGAATATAGACCGTTTCGACACGCTGACCGCCGACCAGAATGGCCCACTTAATCGTGCCATCGGAAGAACGCTGCTCGTCCACCACTTCAGGGGCGCGAATTTCCGCCACCGCTTGCAATTTCGAGCGAAAGGCTTTGTTGATATCCGTCATCTGATTGAAATCATCACAGCAATAGTGATAAATCCATTTCATGACCTGATCGGCACGGAACGGTTTCTCTCCCATCGAGATGAACAGATCGCGCATTTGCTGACGGTTAAGATCTAATAGGTTAATTTTTTCCACATCGGTTTTCACCGGGTGAGCGGCATCAGTAGACGCGGGAGAGAAATCAGACACGGTTTGCTTAGACATGTAGATCCTGGCCTCGTTGTTACACGTTATGGCAGTAGAAAGTGGGTAAATTCGCTGGCATTGACGAAACGTCATTGACCAAGGAAACGCCCCGAACATCACAACATCATTCAGGGCGCAGCATTGTACAAAGTTTAAAACGGCTAAGCTACCCTCAGCGTTTTTTTCTATATCAAACCGCGGCGGTGCTTTTTGTGCTATGGCTTTTTATCTTGTCATAACTCTGCGCTTAGATCAGAGAACCACAAAAATGCGGCGGCATTGGCCTTCGCACACAAACAGACACGACGAACGCCGAGTTGCTCGCTCGACATTAGGAACGTGGACAGATCTCATCATCGCTAAAGAAATAGGCGATTTCACGCTCAGCGGATTCGGGAGAATCCGAACCGTGTACCGCATTCGCCGTTAGGCTGTCCGCGTAATCAGCACGTAGCGTCCCTGCCAAGGCATTTGCCGGGTTTGTTGCCCCCATAATGTCACGATTACGTTGAATGGCATTTTCGCCTTCCAGCACCTGCACCATAATCGGACCAGATGTCATGAAGTCGACCAACCCCTCAAAGAATGCCTTACCTTGGTGCTCTGCATAAAAACCTTCCGCCTGCTCGCGGCTTAGACGCAGCATTTTCGCCGCAACGATGGTGAAACCGGCGCTTTCGAAGCGAGCGTAAATTGCCCCAATGACATTCTTGGCAACCGCATTGGGTTTTACGATGGAGAAGGTACGTTCTATCGTCATATTGACCTCATTAACTCGTCATAATACGGCCGAATTATAAGAATTGTTTATCCGGCCAGTGAAAGCGACAAAAATTATAAGGGCTGCGCGCGTTGTTGCCCACCGGTGGAATAGCGTTTTATTAAAAAAATATTACGACTCATTTCCCTTTTGTTAACGAATAGGTGCATGGTAAAGGAGTTTGTCAGAAGCGAATCGGGACATACAAGGATAGCGTGGTTAAGTATCCTCAACTTGTCTGATGGATGAAAATCGCTGACAATGACCTTAATCTCGCACACTCGTAATAGATTCGGGGCTGAGAGCTTGTTGGTCCCAATATGGAGGATCTATGTCAGCATCATCTTCTGATTTTCCCGTTTCTCCTGAGCGGTTCGTCTGTGCAAGCTGGCTTGCCGACCACTTGAATGACAATAGCATCACGCTCATTGACGCCCGTATGCTACCTCCGGGCAATACTACTCGTGACATTAACGCTGAATACCGTGCTGGTCATCTGCCTGGCGCCGTCTTTTTTGATATTGAAGCGCTCTCCGATCACAATACCGATCTGCCGCATATGATGCCGACTTGCGAAGATTTCGCGCGGGATATGGGAGCGTTGGGGATTGCTGACCAGCAACATCTGGTAATTTACGATGAAGGCGATCTCTTCTCGGCACCTCGCGCCTGGTGGATGCTACATACTTTTGGGGCATCCACTATTTCCATCTTAAGTGGCGGACTAACTGGCTGGAAAGCGTTGAACCTGCCGCTGGAACAGGGTCATGTAACGCGTAAGCCCGTCACGTTTCACGCAACCTTTGATTCCACCGTGATTCGTTCTCGCGATGACGTAATTTCCATCTGTCGGGATAAATCAGAGCAGATTGTCGATGCCCGTCCAGCGCCGCGCTTCAATGCTGAAGTCGACGAGCCGCGCCCCGGTCTGCGCCGTGGCCACATCCCCGGTAGTATCAATGTGCCGTGGACCGACTTAGTGAATAACGGTGCGCTGAAGCCCAATGCTGAATTAGCCACCATTCTGCATAAGCACGGTGTAGATTTCACCCGTCCGATTGTCGCCAGTTGCGGATCTGGCGTAACAGCATCTGTCGTGGTATTGGCGCTGACGCAATTGAATATTCCGAACGTGACGCTGTACGACGGTTCATGGAGTGACTGGGGGAGCCGCGATGACGTTCCGATGGCATAAGTTGGTATTAATGGCGTGCAACAAAACCAATAACTCGCCGCTAGTCACCAAGGGCCGGTAGGAATTGCTGCTCACAGAGGCAACTGCGATAAGATAACTTGTTACGCGCAGTTGCCCTTACCAAGGTTCTCTGATTTAGGCGTTGCCAGTGGCTTTAAATTCTCTCAGAAAACTTCCCCACTTACGCTCGTAGAATGGCGTAGTGTGTTTGATCATATAGTGGCTGATGCCCGGTTCCCCCTCCTTCACCAGACATAGATCGACAGGACGTTCATCTGGTAACGTATCGCTAGCGACGCTACCCGCTTCTCGAATGATGGTTTCCTCATCCCGATCGGCATCGATGCCAATCAGCAAGTGCGGTTGTTGTTCTCCGGGGTCCTGAATCTGTGCCAGAAACGCTCTCTTGACATGACGATGCTTGGTAAAAAGTTGCGTCAGAGAATCTACCATCTGAGCAGGCATTTCATCAGGCTGAGTCAGTACCACCTGCATATCTTCTTCGACAACGCGCTGTTGCACGAAGCCGTTGCCTTCGCCAGACAAGATGTGTTCAATTTCCTGCGGCAAAAACGCTTTGCCATAAGGCAGCTTAGGATTAAGAAACAGCGTGGCTCCCCTTGTCATCTCGAACAGCGAACGCACAGGGAGCGCCAGAAAAGAAGCTTCTTCCGTTACCACACTTTGCAATACCTCCAGAGAGGAGAAAAAAGGGATTACGGATGAGCCATCGTCTTTTTCCCAATGCTGAAGGTCCACACTGCTACCGGCATGCAACACCTTCTCGCCGAATCCATCATCATCGCTATTGCCAAGCACGAACACTGTGGCGTTCATTAGCTCGCTGAAAAATTCGGGGCGATGCGCAGGCTCCGAGGCAGCGAGAATGAGGACCTCCTCCAGTTTATTACGTGGCGCAAATTCCATACTTTCCTCGATATGCTCATGTTAAAAACCAGCGCGGTGTGTCCTGAATAAAATAAATGGCAGCGACCATCAACAGTCAGGGCATCTCGGCGCGGCTTTCATTCTCAACCCATACGATAAACCACAGCCAATCAGAACCGACTATTTAGTGTTGCTCAGCAAAAGATTTGCCAACGTGCGTACACCGAGCCCCGTCGCGCCCGCCGCCCACTGTTCTACCGCCCCTTTACGGTAGGTTGCAGAGCAGTCGATGTGCAACCAGCCCCGCTGGTAATTTTTCACAAAGTGCGATAAGAACGCGGCGGCTGTACTGGCACCCGCAGTATGAGCGCCACTGGCGATGTTGTTCAGATCGGCAAAGTTGGACGGCAAATGGCTGCGATGGAACTCCTCCAGCGGCAAGCGCCAAAATGGCTCATTTTCTTTTTTCGCGCTTTCCTGCAATGCCGCCACCAGTTCATCATCAAAGCTGAACAGCGCATGGTAATCGTTGCCCAACGCCATTTTCGCCGCTCCCGTCAGCGTCGCGCAGTCAATAATCCACTGCGGATTCTGTTCGGACGCATCGATCAGACCATCGGCCAATACCAGACGACCTTCTGCATCTGTATTCATTACCTCAACCGTTTTGCCGTTGCGGTAGCGAATGATGTCGCCGAGACGAAAAGCATTGCCGCTCACCATATTGTCTGCACAGCACAGATAAAGTTTTACGCGCTGGCGTAGACCGCGCGATGCCGCCAGCGCCAGTGCGCCAGTCAGCGTCGCGGCTCCGCCCATGTCTGATTTCATCGAATCCATCGCTCCACTCGGCTTCAGACTATAGCCGCCGGTATCAAACGTAATCCCTTTGCCGACCAAACAGGCAAACACTGGAGCCTCTGGATTGCCCGTCGGGTTATAATCCAACGCCAGCAGCACTGGCTGACGATCGGAACCTCGACCGACCGTATACAAACCGGCATAATTCTGCTCACGCAGATCCTCACCTTTGGTGATACGGTAGCTGATAGCATCACAAGCCACATCACATAGTAGGTCGATGGCCCGGGTCGCCAACTGCTCTGGCGCCAAATCCTCAGCAGGCAAGTTGATAGTGTCACGCACCCAGTCAACGATCTTCAGGCGATCGTTAAGCTCTTTCTGATCGGCGTCGTTCAATTCCGCCCACTCAACCGTTCTCTGCCCTTTTGGCCCACGATATCCCTGCCAAAATGCCCAAGAGTTAGCCAAATCCCAACCTTGACCCGCGAGCTTCACGTGGTGAATCCCCTGCCCGTCAATCTTTCGCGCTGCACGTTGAATGATTGACAATGCCGTCGTGCCGCTCAGCGGCTCTGTACCAACGTGAATAGTAAAACCCTGCTCATTAATACTCAGTATCGCTTTTTCTCCCCAGCGCAAATCAGCAGGCAGTGTGGAGAGTGAAATCAGCATGGTATTGTTCGTCATAGTGCTTCTCCGGTAATGGATATTCCTGCCACTTCTCATATTTGCAGGTGTTTTCATCTTTACAGATGCATAAACCGTGCATCATGACATGATAATGTGACGAATTTTGGCACGAAAATAAAATGGGCCACGCAAGGCAGCCCGGTGATAGTGCAATTTAATTTTATCTAACCAGACTGGTAGCATCGCTTCCAGAATTTCTTACTCAGGGGCGATCGTAATCGTCTTCATTTAATGCGCAGACGATCAATGACTTTACGCACCAACGCGATGGCATAGTCGATCTCCTCTTCAGTGGTATAACGCCCCAACGAAAAACGGATCGCGCTATGGGCCAGCTCATCACTCAGACCTAACGCTCGTAATACGTATGAGGGTTCTAGGCTGGCAGAGGTGCAAGCTGAACCGGATGATACCGCCAAATCCTTAAGCGCCATAATGAGAGATTCGCCATCAACGCCGTCGAAACTGACGTTCAGGATAGTGGACACACGCTGTTCAATATCACCATTCAGATAAACGCCTTCTATAGTATTAATACCGTTCCACAGTCGATCGCGCAATGTGCTCAGGCGTGCCACTTCTGCCGCCATCTCTTCTTTCGCAATGCGATAGGCTTCTCCCATGCCAACAATCTGGTGCACCGGCAAGGTGCCGGAACGCATCCCACGTTCATGGCCGCCACCATGCATCTGTGCTTCCAGGCGAATACGCGGTTTACGCCGAACATACAGCGCACCGATCCCTTTCGGCCCATAAATTTTATGGCCTGAGAAGGACATCAGATCGACGCCGATCTGAGTAAGATCGATAGGGATTTTGCCTACGCTTTGTGTTGCATCGACATGAAAAAGGATGCCACGGCTACGGCAAATTTCTCCTATCGCGGCGATGTCCTGTACCACACCGATTTCGTTATTAACGTGCATTATGGAAACCAAAATAGTGTCTCCACGTATCGCGTCTTGTAGTTCGACGAGATCGATAATCCCGTTACGCTGTGGCGTTAGATACGTGACGTCAAAACCCTGTTGTTCAAGGTAATGGCAGGAGTCCAGCACGGCTTTGTGTTCCGTCTTACTGGTGATGATATGCTTACCATTATTCTGGTAGAAGTTGGCGGCGCCTTTAATCGCAAGGTTATCGGCCTCGGTCGCCCCTGATGTGAAAACAATCTCTCGCGGATCGGCACCAACCAGTTCGGCAACGTGGTTACGGGCGATATCAACGGCCTCTTCCGCTTGCCAGCCATAACGGTGAGAACGGGAGGCCGGATTACCGAATGTGCCGTCCAACGTTAAACACTGCATCATCTTTTCAGCGACGCGCGGGTCAACGGGCGTGGTGGCTGAATAATCGAGATAGATAGGTAACTTCATTGCTTATAAACTCCGTACACCACAGCAAAACGTACAATGCGTTTTTTTAACTGGCTGTTCATGATCGTAACCTTTCGACCAGCGCAACGCATTGTATTCTAGCGTCGAAACAATTTTATTAGCGAAACAATTTTATGGACAAGATAGCGCCGCAACGGTGGCAGTTATACCCACACCATGTTGATTAATATCGTAATTGATGACACGACGATGGGAACGATAATGCGCGACGAGTCAGAACAGCTCGTCGCGTTGGAGAGGTTATCAGGCGCGCAGGTTAACGTTGATCGTTTCCTGAATACGTCCGCTAGCGGCACGGCGCGTGTCAGCGTCTTGACGATCCGCTACGTTCAGCACTTCCTTATTGTTAACCAATTCATCTAATGTGATGTTATTCAGGAAATCCGTAATACGGTCGCTTAAATCGCGCCATAACGTATGAGTCAGGCAACGGTCGCCTCCCTGACAACTTTCACGCCCCTGACAGCGCGTCGCATCGACAGACTCATCAACGGCTGAAATGACCATACCGACAGCAATTTCATTCGCATGTTTGCCTAGCAGGTAGCCGCCGCCAGGGCCACGGACACTGGCAACCAGCCCATTTTTACGTAAGCGTGAAAAAAGCTGTTCCAGATAAGACAAGGAAATACCCTGGCGTTCGGAAATATCGGCCAGTGGAACGGGTCCTTCCTGGGAATGCAGAGCCACATCAAGCATGGCGGTAACGGCGTAACGGCCTTTAGATGTCAGTCTCATGATAGTGCTACCTGTAGGTAAAACATGTGTTATCAAAACATGTATTGGCGAAACATAACGCGAGTCTGGCATTCCCGAGTGTTTTAGTCAACTATTTAACCAAGCAATCTACTCAAGTATTATTCATTGAGGTTTTTTTGCACCGAACTCAATATGCCGCGCAGGATATTAAGTTCCTGATTTTCCGGCCTGGCACGGGTAAAAAGGCGACGCAATTTATTCATCACTTGCCCTTGATGCGCGGGTCGGATAAATCCTGTTTGCAGCAAGGTCTGCTCAAGATGCTGGTAAAAACGTTCCAGATCGTCGACCAACGGATACGGCGAAGCTTCATGCTCCTGCTGTCCCGCCGCGGATTGATCCAAATAGGCGATGCGCACTTCATAGGCGATAATCTGCACCGCCATCGCCAGGTTGAGCGAGCTATATTCGGGGTTCGCGGGGATCGCCACATGGTAATGGCATTTTTGAAGCTCCTCGTTCGTCAGCCCCACGCGTTCGCGCCCAAACACTAGCGCCACAGGCGCCTGCTCCGCCTCCTGCACGCTACGCACGCCGCACTCTCGTGGTTCCAGCATCGGCCAAGGCAACGTACGAGAACGCGCGCTGGTGCCGACAACCAGGCTACATCCCTCAAGCGCCTCATCGAGGGATGCTACGATGACCGCATTACCAATAACATCGCTGGCGCCCGCAGCCAGTGCAATCGCCTGCGAATCAGGTTTTACCAAAGGGTTGACCAGAAAAAGTTTGGTTAATCCCATCGTTTTCATCGCTCTGGCCACTGACCCCATATTGCCAGTGTGCGATGTTTCGACCAGAACAATGCGAATATTGTCTAACATATGAACTCTATTGTGCGATAGATGAAAGGAAATTATGCGAAAAGGAAGCCGCCATACCTTAACACAAACTTAGCTATTTTACTTTTCTACTGCTATACTCTGCGCCGCTTTCCGTTCTTTAACATTCCAGTGGACCGATACCATGCATCCGATGCTCAATATCGCTATACGCGCGGCGCGTAAAGCCGGTAATTTAATTGCTAAAAACTATGAAACGCCTGACGCTGTCGAAGCCAGTCAGAAGGGCAACAATGATTTTGTTACCAACGTTGATCGGGATGCAGAACGTCTGATCATTGAAGTCATCCGCAAGTCTTACCCACAGCACACCATTATTGGTGAAGAGTGTGGAGAATTGGCAGGTGATGATCCGGCAGTACAATGGGTTATCGATCCTCTGGATGGCACCACTAATTTCATTAAACGTTTACCCCACTTTGCTGTTTCTATCGCCGTCCGTATTAAGGGCCGTACTGAAGTTGCGGTCGTGTACGATCCGATGCGTAATGAATTGTTTACTGCGACCCGGGGTCAAGGCGCTCAAGTAAACGGCTATCGTCTGCGCAGCAGTAATGCCCGCGACCTGGACGGGACGATACTGGCAACCGGCTTTCCCTTCAAATTAAAACAACACAGCAAAAGTTATATTAACGTCATTGGCGCATTGTTCACTCACTGTGCCGATTTCCGCCGCACGGGCTCTGCCGCACTGGATCTGGCCTATGTTGCCGCGGGTCGCGTTGACGGTTTCTTTGAAATCGGTCTAAAACCGTGGGACTTTGCGGGTGGCGAGCTTCTGGTTCGTGAAGCAGGTGGAATCGTGACAGACTTCGTTGGCGGCCATAATTACCTGACGTCCGGCAATCTGGTTGCAGGTAATCCCCGCGTGGTAAAAGCCATTCTTGGCACCATCCGCGAAGAATTGAGTGATGCGCTAAAACACTAATTACGCTTCAGATTCCGGCTCGACCATATAAAAATGTAACCGAGTCGGAGTCGTTATTTTTCCTTACATTTGAATCCTGTATACGCATTATTTATCCTTATACGATAATAATTATCAAACTCGTTACGATAATAAATTGTGAACCAGGATCGCTATCATGTTAACAAAATCTGCAAGAACGTTTTTTCTGACCACACTGCTCGCGACACCACTTTTTAGCTATGCCACCCAATATCCCCTGACCGTCACCGATTTCGGCGGCAGAAGCGTTACAATTAAACAAGAGCCGCAGCGCATCATTTTACAAGATGGGCGCGATATTATGACGATGGCGCTGCTTGACCGCGATAACCCCTTCAAGCGTTTGGTTGCCTGGAATAATCTGGCGAAAAAGCAGGATATCGCCACCTGGAATATGCTGAAAGAAAAATGGCCCCAATCCGTCGGTATTCTGGATATGGGGTTCAGCGATAAAGGCAATGTCGACTTAGAAAGCGTATTGTCAAAACAGCCGGACCTGATGATCGCGCAGCTACGCGCCAGGCCAGCATTAAAGGAAAGCGGCGTCATCGACAAACTTAGCGCGCTCAATATTCCCGTATTGTTTGTCGATTATGAAGTGAATCCGGCTAAAGACACGGCTCCCAGCATCGACCTATTGGGAAAAGTGCTAAATCGCGAAGATAACGCCAAAGCGTATACCGATTTTTATCGCGACCATTTTGCTGCTATCCAGCAAAAAACGTCAGCAATCACCCCGAAACCCAAGGTCTTTATTGAGCCAATCGCTGGCAACTCTGACTCCTGCTGCTTCACGCACGGTAAAAACGGCTGGGGCGGGCTGATCGAAGCGATTGGAGCAAAAAATATTGGTTCGGATCTGCTCCCCGGCGCGTCAGGCTTTGTTTCGTTAGAAAAAATTATCAGCATGAAACCCGATGCGTACATCATGACGGGTTCTAAACGTGGTAATAGCCAGGTGTTGCCACTCGGTTATGGCGCTAACATAGCCGATGTGCGTAATCAGGCTCAGACGTTGCTTAATCGTACCGGTATTAGCCAAATTCCCGCTGTTCAGGCTAAACACGTTTATGGCGTTTACCACCATTTCTACAATCATCCTTATAACATTGTCGGGATGGAATATCTGGCGAAAGACATTTATCCCCAGGCATTCGCCAGCCTGAACCCCGACGATACTTATCATCAGATCATTCAAAAATTCACCTCATTGCCTGACCGTGACTTTATTTTTGCCTGGAAACAAGGTGAGTAGTTTTTTATGAGTACATCCACTGAATGGGGTATACGTAACGCGGCCGCTGACACCGACATCATTATGAACAACTATCGCGGCATCCTACGGCGCCGCATAGGTATCATGGCAATATTGCTATTGATGATTATCGGCTCATTGTTATTGGATTTTATGATGGGGCCTTCGGGGCTGACGCCCGATGTGTTATGGCAGACGCTAACTACCCCAGACAGTGTGGATGCAGGAATACGCGTGATCGTCTGGGATATCCGTTTGCCCTACGCGCTGATGGCTATCATTGTCGGGTTGTCGCTGGGTCTGGCTGGCGCAGAGATGCAGACCATCCTAAACAACCCGCTTGCCAGCCCATTTACGCTCGGTGTTTCCGCTGCCGCCGCATTCGGTGCGGCGCTGGCGATCGTCCTCGGCGTTGGTATTCCCGGCATTCCGGCTCAGTGGTTTATCTCAGCAAACGCCTTTATTTTTGCGCTGCTGGCGGTTCTGCTACTCGACGGCATTACCCGTTGGACACAGGTCGCCACCTCTGGCGTGGTTCTTTTTGGCATCGCGCTGGTGTTCACCTTTAATGCGCTGGTTTCTATGCTTCAGTTCATCGCTAATGAAGATACACTGCAAGGTTTGGTGTTCTGGACGATGGGCAGTTTGGCGCGCGCTTCATGGGAAAAATTGGCTATCCTGTTTCTGGTGCTTATCATCGTGATGCCAATCTCGCTGCTGAGTTCGTGGAAATTGACTGCGCTGCGATTGGGAGAAGATCGCGCAATCAGTTTCGGTATCAACGTTCGCCATTTGCGTCTGGCAACGCTGCTGCGTATTAGTATATTGTCCGCCATTTCAGTCGCGTTTGTCGGCCCCATCGGCTTTATCGGTCTGGTGGCGCCGCATATCGCCCGGATGATTTTCGGTGAAGATCATCGCTTCTACCTGCCAGCCAGCGCATTGATCGGGGCATTAGTGCTGTCGATGGCATCCGTCGCCTCGAAGAACCTGATCCCTGGCGTCATCATTCCGGTCGGCATTGTCACATCACTGGTTGGCGTCCCCTTCTTCCTGAGTATCATCCTGCGTCACAGAGGGAATGTATGAATCATCAAGCCTCTTCCGGGTTACGGCTTTCCCACTTTCGCGCCGGTTATCCCAAACGCCAGGTAATTAGCGATCTGTCCGTCCCCTTGTTGCCGTGCGGTAAAATTACCGTGCTGCTCGGCCCCAATGGCTGCGGCAAGTCGACCTTGCTACGCGCCATGGCGGGCCTAAATGCAGCAGAAGGCGAGTTGTGGCTGAATGACACTAATCTGATAGCGCAGTCATTCGCACAGCGGGCAGAAAGCGTCGTATATCTGCCGCAATCTTTACCCGCAGGCATTCATTTACATGTGCTGGAATCGATCATCGTTGCGCAGCGGGCGTCGGGAGGCAGGCACAGTGCTGAAAAACAGGATGAAGTAATAGCACTATTACGTCAGTTGGGTATTGAGCACCTGGCGTTAAGTTATCTTGACCAGCTCTCTGGTGGGCAAAAACAGTTGGTTGGCTTAGCACAATCGCTAATCCGCCAGCCTGCTTTGCTGCTTCTGGATGAACCACTCAGTGCGCTAGACTTAAACTATCAGTTCCACGTCATGGATGTGGTGCGTAAAGAAACGCGCAAACGTAATATGATTACCGTCGTCGTGGTACATGACATCAATATCGCACTTCGTCACGGCGACCATGTTCTCATGCTAAAAGACGGTAATCTGATCGCAAATGGCGCACCGGCAGAAGTCATAAGCCCAGAGAGTTTGGCTACGGTTTACGGCGTGCGCGGTCGCATCGAACGCTGTTCACAGGGTGTGCCACAGGTGATTATTGACGGGCTGGTCAGCGCACCGACGCTTTAGAGATTCCGGGGGCGACCCCTATCAGCTTCGGTGCGTTTTACCAGACAGTGACTGTTTATAATGAGAAAGACTGCATCAGCCGGAGAAGGGCCTAATTCCCCCCATTAGTGCGGGCTGCGCGCTAACATACAGTAACATGCCGGAAACCATCAAAATCACTCCCCCCGAAAAAGCCAAAAGGGAAAACATTGCCCGCTGCCACACCGGCGGCGCACGATGCGTGCTCAGACGCTCTACGGTGCGGCGGCAGAAAAAAACCAGTGCGGCCAGGGCGGAGATCGTCATAGCCGTTCCGGCCGCCATCACCAGTGCGGCAGCCACTCCCCAGGCATAAACCCCGATGACTTTAGCGAAGAGTAGCACCAGAATTGCGCCTGAACAGGGGCGCATTCCCATCGCCAGCACGATCATTAGTCGCGTTCGCCAGTGGTTATCCCCTTCAAGTTCCTCCGCGTTAGGAAGGTGGCGGTGCCCACAACCACAACCGTCATGCTGATGAGAAAAGTGATGTGATGTTAAATGCGGGCGCAAAGGCATACGCCTATCTGCGAGTGCGCTCAGTCGCGCATTCTGCAATGGGACAATGCGCATAATGGTCACCGGGGCAGGTTGCCTTATGAGAGTGACATAGAGTTGTTTCAGCGCCCGCAAAGAGAGTAACGCGCCCAGTCCCGCCACCAACACAAAGCTGCCCTTTTCCATCCAGAAGCTGCTGTGATGTAGCGTTCGACTCGACAACTGCAAGATCCCCAAGACAACACTCACTAGCGCCACAGCCACCATTCCCTGAACCAGTGAGGCAGCCAGTGTTAACTTCAGGCTGCTCTTCAACTTCGATGGATGTGTGGCCAAATAAGTCATGATAACGACCTTACCATGTCCCGGCCCTACCGCGTGGAGCACGCCATAGGCCAGACTGAATAACAGTAGGCTTAATCCTGCCTGATGTGGTTGCCGCTCGACCATTTGCAGCAGATGCGACATTTGCTGGTGCAGTGCTTTCTGCCAAATTGCACTTTGCAGTACGATTTGCGGCCAGTACGCCACAACGTAATACAATGTCGAAACCAGTAACGTCAAAAAAAGCCACAACGGCCATAGGTCGCGCAGTCTACGCAGCGTTGACCGTCGGCGTGGTCGTGCGATGAAGTTTACTGGCATTGTAACGTCACCCGTTGAGCAAACTGTTTTCCTAGCGCGATATCTTCATCCGGCGCCGTATTTTTATCCAATGACAACGCATACGATTGCAGTTCGGCGTTGGGTTTCGGCGTAAAGAGCGTCGTGTTACAACGTGGCGCCAATGCCGACGAAAGTGTTATCGCTTTATCGTTTTGATAAGACATATCGACAAAATAGGTCGGGTCATAAGTAGAAATCAGAAAAGGTTTTCCCGCTATCGGTTGTGGATGCGCCAACGGCAATACGAATGCCAGAACAACTTGATTACCTTTGCGCGAAAGATGGTATTCGGTTGGCACCGGCGCATATTTAACAGGCTGGTCATCACGGTAAATATCGGTGAAATAGTGTTGCCCCAACACATTAGCCATGACTTCTGCCGCCAGCTTTTTCCAGACTTCAGAATCCGGCTTTGCCTTTCCGGCATCGTATAACAAATCGGCGGACGTAATGGGATCCATCGTCCACTGCATGCGTAAACCGGTGATGTGATCGTTGTGACTCTCAATCGTCGTTTGCATATCAATAAAACTGTGTGGGTGAGCGAAAACCGGCTGGCAAAATGTCAGACCTAATAGTAGCCACTTTAGCCGTCCCCCACCCCATTTGAAAACGTTATAATGTAACATTTGTTTTACCACCTTGGGTTACACCACATTCTCTGTTTTACTACCGAATAATCGCGATGCTGGCACCGAGATGCCAGACACAAAAAACGCCAGCGTAAAAGCTGGCGTTTGGATAGGCGTCTGAACGCAATTTCAGTGAAAAAGCCTAATTAAGCGTAAACCGGGAAGCGGGCGCAAAGATCCAGCACTTTCTGTTTTACGCGTTCAATGGTGGCTTCGTCGTTGATGTTGTCTAACACATCACAGATCCACCCGGCCAACTCGCGCACTTCCGCTTCTTTAAAACCGCGGCGGGTTGCGGCGGGCGTACCGATACGAATACCGGACGTGACAAACGGGCTCTTCGGATCGTTGGGCACGCTGTTTTTGTTCACGGTGATGTTGGCACGACCCAACGCGGCATCGGCTTCTTTCCCCGTCAGATTCTTACTCACCAGATCTAACAGGAACAGGTGATTGCTGGTGGCGCCGGAAACCACGTTGAAGCCACGCGCCAGAAAGACCTCCACCATCGCTTTGGCATTTTTTGCCACCTGCTGCTGATAAACTTTGAATTCCGGCTCCATCGCTTCTTTCAGTGCAACCGCTTTGCCTGCAATAACATGCATCAACGGGCCGCCCTGACCGCCAGGGAAAACCGCCGAATTCAGCTTTTTGTAGAGATCTTCATCGCCGCCCTTCGCCAAAATCAGGCCACCGCGCGGGCCAGCCAACGTTTTATGCGTCGTTGTGGTTACGATGTGAGCATGAGGAACTGGGTTTGGATAAACCTCTGCGGCGACCAGACCCGCCACGTGCGCCATATCAACAAACAGGTAGGCGCCGATGCTATCTGCGATTTCACGCATTTTCGCCCAGTCAACCACGCCAGAATAAGCAGAGAAACCGCCAACGATCATCTTTGGCTGGTGTTTGCGCGCCAGTTCAGCCATTTCGTCGTAGTCAATTTTGCCACTTTCGTCGATACCGTAAGGAATGACGTTATACAGTTTGCCCGACAGGTTAACAGGGGAACCGTGCGTCAGGTGACCACCGTGCGCCAGATTCATACCCAGAATGGTGTCTCCCGGTTGCAGCAACGCGGTATACACAGCAAAGTTAGCCTGCGAGCCAGAATGCGGCTGCACATTGGCATAATCAGCGCCGAACAAGGCCTTCGCTCGATCGATCGCCAGTTGCTCAACCACGTCAACATACTCACAGCCGCCGTAGTAACGTTTGCCAGGATAACCTTCGGCATACTTGTTGGTTAACTGAGACCCTTGAGCCTGCATTACGCGTGGGCTGGTGTAATTTTCTGACGCAATCAGCTCAATGTGCTCTTCCTGACGCACCACTTCTTGCTGCATTGCCTGCCACAGGTCGGCATCATAATCGGCAATGTTCATTTCACGCTTTAACATCCGCATCTCCTGACTCAGCTAACATAATATAGACTGGGCATTAATGACCCATATAGAAATCGGGCTACCCTTTAGAGGAATAGTATATAGTGTAAACCGTTTTTCCCTCGCGAAGATAGCTCTTGGCAGAGGTTTTTACGCAAACGATTAGCTCCAGGCAGCACAAGGCTTTAGCAAGAATAGGTTGCCCCACAACAACCGGATTTTTGTTCATTCGTCACTTGTTAATTCTTCATGTCACTTTCCATTACCTCCGACTAAACATCCCTAAGGCCTAAAAGGTTATTTACAGCGACAGGCAAACCCAATAAGATTCATATTAAATACATCTTATAAATCACACCAATAATAAGGAGCCACCATGCTGGATAGCCAAACTATCGCCATCGTCAAATCTACCATCCCCTTGTTAGCGGAGACCGGCCCTAAACTGACCGCGCATTTTTACGATCGCATGTTTACCCATAATCCCGAACTAAAAGATATTTTTAACATGAGCAACCAGCGCAATGGCGATCAGCGGGAAGCGCTGTTCGATGCCATCTGCGCTTATGCGACGAATATAGAAAACCTGCCCGCGCTGCTGCCTGCGGTTGAACGCATCGCCCAGAAGCACGCCAGCTTTAATATTCAAGCCGACCAATATCAGATCGTAGGCCGCCATTTGCTGGCTACGCTGGACGAAATGTTTAGTCCTGGACAGGAGGTGCTGGATGCCTGGGGTAAAGCCTATGGCGTACTGGCCAACGTCTTCACCCAACGCGAGAGCGATATCTACCGTAGCACTGAAGCGAAAGAGGGCGGCTGGCGCGGCGTACGGCCTTTCCGCATAGTAAGTAAGCAACCGCAAAGCACCGTGATTACCAGTTTCACGTTGGAACCTATCGACGGCCAGCCTATTGCTGATTTTCAACCGGGCCAATATTTGGCGGTGTATATCAGACATGATGGGTTCGCCAATCAGGAAATTCGCCAGTACTCGCTGACTCACGCGCCAAACGGAAAATGCTATCGAATTGCGGTCAAACGCGAAGATCTGGGCACGGTTTCCGGCTACTTACATGACATTGCCCGCGAAGGCGATGTCATTTATCTCGCTGCGCCGCACGGTGATTTCTTTCTTGATATTTCAACCGACACGCCGGTTGCCCTAATTTCCGGCGGCGTGGGGCAAACGCCGATGTTGAGCATGTTGCACGCGCTCAAACAGCAGGACCACCAGGCGCAGGTCATCTGGCTGCATGCGGCAGAAAACGGCGCGACGCATGCGTTTGCGGATGAAATTAAACAAACAGGGCTGTCGCTGCCACAGTTCCAGCAGCACATCTGGTATCGAGAACCGCTTCAGGCCGATCGCCCAGGCGAGGATTACCATCATCGCGGACTGATGCAGCTAGACGCGTTAAAAACGGCATTAACGACGCCGGGCATGCACTATTACTTGTGTGGCCCTGTTGTTTTCATGCAATTTGTCGCCCAGCAACTGCTGGCTATGGGGGTCTCTACTGAGCAGTTGCATTACGAATGTTTTGGTCCGCATAAAATTGTCTAACCCTCGCTGATTATGAACCGAACACTTGGGCCGCGCTTTGCGGCCTTTTTACCCTCATATACCACTGTCCATAAAATACTTTGTCGATCACAAATTGCTATCTTGTCCCCGTAATCATCCGCTAAAAAAGACGTAAGTCACAAAAAAAACCGACGCTTTGAAATAACATTTCATTTTTAATAAATACATGTTTCATCAGTGAAATTGGCGTTTAGGCATCGCCCTTGAGCTACATTGCGCGCACAATAAAAGCGTTCACGTTATCGTGAAATGCCGCGACAAGTATGACAAGAAATCGGGGGCCTTTCTTGGATAACACAGGACGCAATAACCCACCGTCTCTCATTAATTAACAAGGGATATGTCTGACCATGGCAAAATGTTTTTCAGGTAGTGTCGCTTTAACATTGATGCTTTTCGCACCTTTAACGCTGGTTTACGCTAAGCATCCCGCTACGACGCCTCAAACGATTGCTCAGGATAAAACGCAACAACTGTCGGGTGCCGTGCTAGATGAAAAAACAGGGTTATCTGGTGCGGTCACCGTACGGGATATCCACTTTCCCGCCACCATCATTATCAGAGATCAGCGTGGCAAGAAGCGGCAGACACAAACCGACGAGCAAGGAAAATATCATCTTGATATTTCAGGCCTTACCCCACCACTGCGTCTTTTAGCTATTGAGTCCGGCGGCAATAACTGTTTACTGAATAACATCCCCCGCGCCATTTGCCTATCCGCTGTGGCCCCGTCATTACATAGCGGCAAAGAGAATATTGCTAATATCAACCCATTGACTGACCGTATTACCTCAGATGTCGCAGTCGCGGCAGGTTATATAGGCCCTCAGCAATTTACCGACGACACAGCCTCGCCAAAGCTGGATTCCGCCGCATGGAAAAGAGCCTATGCTAATTTTCACGTTGGTTTTAATAACGCCTTGAAACAGGCGGGCATCAAGGCACCCGCACACTTCGATCCTCTGACTTATCCTGCGGGCCAGCAGGAAACCGTGACTAAAATCGTCGACGTCATTAATCACAATCGTAATTACCACAACAATACTGGCTACTCCGGTCATACGGTGCTGACTGATAGCGCATTTCATCCCATTGTCGGCCTGAATAATCAAGGTCGTTATGAACCCTTGGATTATCGTTCTGCCCGCCAGAATCTGGATGCGATTAAGAATGCGCAAACGCGTATCTTCATCGTCGGTGATTCAACGGCGGCGAACTATGAAAAAGGGCGCTTTCCCCGTATGGGATGGGGACAGGTTTTTGAACAACAGTTCAGCAAAAAGAGCGGCATCAAGGTGGTGAATGGCGCACGCGCAGGCCGCAGTTCACGCGACTATTTTTACGAAGGCTGGTTCCGCCAGATGCGGCCGCTGATGAAAGAAGGCGATTTCTTGTTCATTCAGATGGGCCATAACGATCAAAATTGCAACAGCGCAAAAGCGGTACGCGGCCCCGCCGATGTAGCAAACCTTTGTACTTATCCCAACGACGCTACCGGGAAAAAGCAGGCGCCGCAGGGAAAAGACGATATGTCATTCCAGACATCATTGGAGCGCTATATTACGTTTGCCCGCCAACACAAGCTCACACCGGTGCTGCTTACGCCGACCACCCGCGTGAAGACGGCTGAAGGGAAAGACGGTACGCCAGCGGTACACACCCACTTCACCAAACAAAATGCTGAAAATGGCTACGCATTTATTGGCGATTACAGTCAGACCATTAAAAACACGGCAGCAGATAATCAGACGATTTTACTGGACATTGAGCCTGCCACTATCGCACTGGCCAATCAGGGCAACCGCAATCACTGGAAACAATACTGGCTGGTGGTCGATCCGAAGAAATACCCTTTTTATCGTAATCAACCCGGTAGCCTAAGCAAACCGGATACGACGCATTTTCAGAAAAAAGGGGCGATTGCCGTCGCGGAGATTGTCGCCGATGCCATTCGACAGGAACCTGCATTAGCCCCGTTGGCAAAAAAATTGATCCGCAAACACAAGTAAAAATGAGTCAGACAACACCATAAAACTAAACCGCGCAGGCATGACGTCGTGCGCGGGACAAACTTTTCCTTACCAAAATGAAAGGACTTTGGGCATGATAACTACCTCAACCTTCTGTAAAACGCTGGCCTTGGCCATGTTAGTCTCTTCTCCCTGCTCGTTAGCACTGGCCGCCAACTACAATGCACTGGTTTCCAGTAACGCGAATGGCAACGCCTACAAATCTATCGCTGAAGCTATCGCCAGTGCTCCGGCTGACGGATCTCCATTTGTTATCTATATAAAGAATGGCGTCTATCATGAGCGCCTGACAATTACGCGTCCAAACATTCATCTGCAGGGCGAGAGCCGTGACGGAACCATTATTACGGCAACAACTGCCGCTGGCATGCTCAAACCCGATGGAAAAAAGTGGGGAACCTACGGTAGCAGCACGGTAAATGTTAGTGCTCCAGATTTCAGCGCCCGTTCGTTAACCATCAGCAATGATTTTGATTATCCAGCCAATCAGGCTAAAGCCAGCGATGATCCAACCAGAATAAAAGATTCTCAGGCTGTGGCGTTGCTGGTGGCCGAGAAGAGCGATCGAGCCTGGTTTCACAATGTCAGCCTAACCGGCTACCAGGACACATTATATGTCAAAGGCGGGCGCAGCTTCTTCTCACAGTGTCGGATCAGCGGCACGGTTGATTTTATCTTTGGTAATGGTACGGCGCTTTTCGACCATTGCGATATCGTTGCACGTAACCGCACCGACGTGAAAGGTCAACCACTCGGCTATCTCACCGCCCCGAGCACCGACATTACGCAAAAATACGGTTTGGTTTTCACCCACAGTCGCGTGATTAAGGAGGAAGGCGTCCCCGCTAAAAGTTATGCGCTTGGCCGCCCCTGGCACCCAACGACCACCTTTGAGGATGGACGCTATGCCAACCCAAATGCGATCGGTCAGGCGGTTTTCCTGAACACCTTTATGGACGATCATATCTATGGCTGGGACAAAATGTCAGGCAAAGATAAACAAGCCGAGAAAATCTGGTTCTATCCGCAGGATTCACGCTTTTTTGAATATAAATCCAGCGGGCCAGGCGCGGAAAAAACCGATCAACGCCGTCAGTTAAGCGATGCGGAAGCCGCAGAATACACGGCAGAAAATGTGTTGGCGGGTTGGGTGCCGACGGCGCCTAAAGTGAAGTAGAAGTAGAAGTAGAAGTAGAAGTAGAAGTAGAAGTAGAAGTAGAAGTAGAAGTAGAAGTAGAAGTAGAAGTAGAAGTAGAAGTAGAAGTAGAAGTAGAAGTAGAAGTAGAAGTAGAAGTAGAAGTAGAAGTAGAAGTAGAAGTAGAAGTAGATGTAGATGTAGATGTAGATGTAGATGTGCGGAAGCCAGCCCTCATCAGGCTGGCTTCTAAAAAGGAACAACGCCAGGCGGAACGATTAAATCGCTTCCTCATCTTCTTCACCGGTACGGATACGAACAACGCGCGCCACATCAAAGACAAAGATTTTACCATCACCAATTTTACCCGTCTGCGCGGTTTGCGTGATAGTTTCCACGCAGGTGTCAACGATATCATCAGATACAACAATTTCGATTTTCACTTTCGGCAGAAAATCGACCATATATTCTGCGCCGCGATACAACTCAGTATGGCCTTTCTGACGACCAAAGCCCTTCACTTCCGTTACCGTCATCCCTGTAATGCCCACTTCAGCTAACGCTTCACGTACATCATCCAGTTTGAACGGCTTAATAATCGCATCAATTTTCTTCATGAGGAACCTTCGTGTTATCAATGTTTGCGGCCAAAGCCGAGCATTAGCAAATGAATAGCATGTCAGAACGCGACCAGACAATCTACACTCCGCGAACTACATAGCGGGTAGTCGCCAATTCCGCCGCGCTAATCTTTAAAATCGTTGGCGTCCAATTCATGACGCCCCAACAGTTTATAAAATTCAGTTCGATTACGCCCGGCCATTCGGGCCGCCTGCGTGACATTACCTTTAGCGATCTGCAATAATTTTCGCAAATAGTTAAGTTCAAACTGATGGCGAGCCTCGACAAAGGTCGGCAACGCGGTATTTTCACCTTCGAGCGCTTGTTCAACCAGCGCATCGCTAATCACCGGCGCGCTGGTCAATGCCACACACTGTTCGATGACATTGACCAGTTGACGCACGTTACCCGGCCAGCTTGCCGTCATCAAGCGTTTTAGCGCATCGGTTGAAAAGGCGCGGACAAAAGGCTTATGGCGATTGGCCGATTCACGCAGCAAATGATTCGCCAACAGTGGAATATCTTCGGCGCGTTCATGCAGCGCCGGCAACTTTATATTTACCACATTGAGCCGATAATACAGATCCTCGCGAAATTCATTGCGCGCCATCGCCTTCGGCAAATCACGGTGCGTGGCAGAGATTATCCTGACATCAATGTCCAGATCGCGGTTGCTACCCAGCGGGCGAACTTTTCGTTCCTGCAAAACACGCAGCAGCTTAACCTGCAACGACAGCGGCATATCGCCAATTTCATCTAAAAATAGCGTACCGCCTTCCGCAGCCTGAAAGAGCCCCTCGCGACTACTGACCGCCCCGGTAAAAGCGCCTTTCGCGTGACCAAACAACTCCGACTCCAATAGTGGTTCCGGCAGTGCGCCACAGTTAATAGCGATAAAGGCGTTTTTCGCTCGCGGACTCGCTGCATGAATTGCCCGAGCTAACACCTCTTTCCCGGTTCCGCTCTGACCATTAATCAGTACGCTGACGTCCGATTGTGCGACCATTCTGGCCTGTTCCAACAGACGCAACATGATAGGGCTGCGTGTGACGATGGCTTCGCGCCATGTTTCATCACTCGTCGGTGCGGACAATGCCAACGCGTCATCTATCGCCTTGTAAAGCGCATCGCGGTCAACGGGCTTTGTCAGAAAGCTGAATACGCCTTGCTGTGTCGCGGCGACAGCATCGGGGATAGAACCGTGTGCGGTTAAAATGATCACTGGCATCCCCGGTTGATAGCGTTGAATTTCGGCAAACAGCGCCATGCCATCCATTTCATCCATCCGAAGATCGCTGATCACCAGATCGAACGTCTCGCGCGTTAACAGCCGTAGCGCCTCCTGACCACTTTGCGCCGTGTTAACGCTAAACCCTTCGCTGGTCAACCGCATACCCAAGAGTTTTAGCAGGCTGGGGTCGTCATCCACGAGCAACAAACTCGCCGTTTTTCGGGCCGTCATGGTCTTGTCGATTCCTTCTTCGTCGCCGATTTATCCGGCTCAGGGAGAGTGACACTTTCCGCATCTACGGGGATGTTGCTTGAACTTGTCGCTGAACCACCTGGATCGCTTCTCTTCACGTCGGCGCCCGGCGTATTAGCACCAGTGTGACGTTCATTAGCATCCTCCGGCAATTCTCCTGACATGGATTTACGCGACGACAGTTGACGTTCAATATCCGTCAGATTTTCCAGTTTCCGCGTGGTCTTTTCCAATTGGTCTTGCAAATGATCTTGCTGAATACGTAACGCCTCTAGCTGTTTGTCGCTGGACTCTTGTAAACGTTTATAGCGCAGTCGTTCATCCGATAGCGCGAGAAATAGCGTTTGTCTATCGCTCCAGGTATCCACCAGCGGGCGCAACGCTGCGGGAAAGGCATGACGGTATACATTAATCTGTTCCAAAACTTGATGCCGTTCGGCCTGCGTAATTCCTGCATTATCCAGCAGGATGCCTTGCTTAAACACATGTTCCCAGCCATTGCCTGCGACCTGACGCGCTTGCTCGCGGGCATGGAATGGCGTGAGCCGCCCTGCACACGCCATCGCACGCAGCCAGTAAAGTGCGTTGTTCATCGATTCACTATCGTCTATCTGCCACAGATGGTCGCATGGCGCGATACGAAAATCAGCGACCTGCTCTTGTGGCGCGGCAGCGCCTGTCCCCGACAGCGTAGTACCGTATTGCGCATGACTATGACATGCCGCCAAAATAAATGGCGACGAGACTAGCACCGCAGTCAAAACGCGAGGAAAAACGCTATTGGCAAGCCATCCCTTTAATAATCCTGCATTCATTATCTGTTGATTCTCAACGTTTCTTCATTTTCAGAAAGTAACGGCAACTCAATGCGGAAACAAACATCAGCATAGTCCACACGAATCAGACTCAGCTCACCGCGTAGACGACGAATACAATCACGCGCTATGCTCAACCCTAATCCACTCCCTTTCACCGCCCCACGGCGCTGATGGCTGCCCTGATAAAAGGGCTCAAAGATCAGGATTCGTTCAGCATCGGGGATGGGCGTACCAGTGTTGGCGACATCGATCTGAACGCGGTTACCACTCAGACGACTGTAAATCCAAATGTTACCGGATTCCTTGCCGTAGTGCACCGCATTGGAATAGAGATTATCAATCACACGCATCAGCAGCGTGGTTTCGGCCCAACAGTGGTCAGCGGCCAATAACACATCGGTATGCATCTTTTTGGCGCGGGCTGGCAGGCTATGAGACGACACGACAATGTCGACGACGTCTTCTATTTCAACACGTTCCCGTTCTATAGGCGTATCGGCCAGCTTACGATTATACTCCAGCAGTTGATCGATCAACTGCAACAGATGGCGGCTACTGCTATCGAGGATGCCAACGACTTCCTTCTGGTCAGCGGTCAGCGGCCCCACGACCTCATCCGCCAGCAGTTCAGTTCCTTCTCGCAAACTCGCCAACGGCGTTTTTAACTCATGGGAAATATGGCGCAAGAACTCATGTCGCTGCGACTCCAGCCATGACAGTCGTTCACTCAGCCAGATAATGCGCTGCGCCAGCGTCCGGATCTCTCGCGGCCCTTTAAACGTACTGATATTGCCCAGAGAGCGGCCTTCGCCAAGACGATTAATCATTCGCTCGACGCCATTAACCGGACCAATGATCATCCGTGTAAAGAGCATCACCAACAGCACACTCACCAAAAATAGCAGTAACGCCTGCCAGCCAAAGAACTGGCCACGTTCGGAAATAGCCTGCTGTAGCTGTTGTCCACGGGAAAAAACGACATCGCGTGTCACTTGTACCAGTTGCTCGTTCGCCCGTGAAAAACCTTTCAACTGGTCATCGGCCGTTTGTTCCGGGTTGCTGTTATGACAGCGTATTTCGCTTAGCTGCGTCAGGTATTGTCGCAGAGTTTGATAATAATGAGGATCGGGCAGCACCTGCGCATGAGCGTCCAGCATTTGCGTATACTGTTTACGTTGGTTCTGATAAAGCGTCGCCAGCGTGCGATCGTCTAATACGCAGTATTGCCGATAGCTACGCTCCATCGCCAGCGCAACGCTGGTCATCGCCTCACTACGGCGGGCATCCGTCAGCGTGGTGCGGTTGATCTCCGCGGCCTGGTCGCTCAACATATTCAGGCTTTGATAGGCCTGATAGGCGAGCACTAACAACGGCAATAGCACCAACAAAAACGCCATAATGACTAATTGCCGTAAGGAACGCGGAAATAAACGCCATCGTTTCAAAGAAATTATCTCATCGCCAATCGAATCCGTATTGATGCTAACCGAGTCTGGTAAAAGTTCAACGTTTTCCCTTGCAACCTGCGCAACGCTTCGCAATTTGGCAGCAATGGCGAGTCATGCCAATCTCTGCATTCAGATGGGTTCGGTTGGAAAATGACGAGGCGTAAAAAGCATGAAGCGGAGAATTATCACAAAAGGGGATTATCAATAGGCTAAAACGCTACGCGGCCAAAAGCCTTGTTCTCTCTGGCCGCGTAACTGAATAGGCGGTGCCTCACTCAACGTGTCGCCCGATGCTTGATAAAGCCACTTGCGTGTACTGTTATCTATCTGGTGGACGGTAGGCACCCTTTCTTTCGGCGTCATTCCAGGTGTTATGAGCGAAAATATTTGCTAATAAGCAATGCAATCATAACCAGTTGAATGAGCAACGCCCAATATTAAGCATTTATTATGCCAACTTTTAAGAAATAAAATAATCACATGATTATTAAGAAATTTTAGTCATGTTCTTACCGCGTAATCTCTCTTCAACAGGATTAGCCACGGCTATACGCGAAAAAGAGAGGACTTTTGTCGCTAAAAGCAGACAGCTTTACGAGAATGGAACATCATTAAGTAAAATCAATATGTTAAGTGTCTCTTATTGGAGACATTAAAAACCCACTACGTCGCGAAAAAACGACAAATTGAAAAATGCCCCAAAAAAAGGAGCCGAAGCTCCTTTTTGTAATGCACCTTAACTCAACCCAGTTGTCGACGCGCATTGCGGAACATACGCATCCATGGGCCATCTTCACCCCATTCTTCAGGATGCCAGGAATGGCTCACGGTACGAAATACGCGCTCAGGATGCGGCATCATAATCGTCACACGCCCGTTGGTGCTGGTGACGGCCGTAATCCCGTTTGGCGATCCATTTGGATTCGCCGGATAGTTTTCGGTTATCTGACCATAGTGGCTGATATAACGAAGTGCGACCAACCCCTGTTCTTCAAGCGCAGCTAAATGCGCATCATCGCGGACCTCAACCCGGCCCTCGCCATGCGAAACCACGATAGGCATGTGCGACCCCGCCATATCGTTCATAAACAATGACGGGCTTTTCTCCACTTCGACCAAACTGAAACGCGCCTCAAAACGATCGGATTTGTTACGCACGAAACGCGGCCAGAGATCGGCGCCCGGTATCAGCTCACGCAAATTCGACATCATCTGGCAACCGTTACATACCCCTAATGCCAACGTCTGAGGACGCAGGAAGAATTCAGCAAATTCATCTCGTACGCGGGCATTAAACAGAATGGATTTAGCCCATCCTTCACCCGCACCGAGCACATCACCATAAGAGAAGCCGCCACAGGCCACTAGCGCCTGGAAATCCTGCAAGTTACGGCGGTTTTCCAGCAGATCACTCATGTGAATATCAATGGCGTCAAAGCCCGCACGGTGGAATGCCGCCGCCATTTCTACGTGGGAGTTAACGCCCTGCTCACGCAGGACGGCCACTTTTGGCCGACTATTTTTGGCTATATAAGGCGCGGCAACATCTTCCTGTGGATCGAAGGTCAGCGATACGTTCAGGCCGGGGTCATTATCATCCTGTCTGGCGATATGTTCCTGATCGGCACACTGCGGGTTATCACGCAGACGCTGCATCTGCCAGCTGGTTTCCCCCCACCAACGACGTAGCGTTGACCGGCTTTCCTGATAGACGGCTTCAGCCCCTTTGTTGATAGTGAAACGCGAACCTTCTTCAGCGTAACCGAGATAATGTACACAGTCTGCTAAACCATGCAGCGCCAGAATCGCTTCCACTTCGGCACGGCGCTCAGCCGTAATCTGGATCACGGCACCCAGCTCTTCATTAAACAGCGTCGCCAGCGTATCTTCACCTTGAGATGCGATATCGACGGTAACGCCGCAATGGCCGGCAAAAGCCATTTCTGCCAGCGTGACCAGCAGGCCGCCGTCTGAACGGTCATGGTAGGCCAGAAGCGCCTTGGCGGCGACCAACTCCTGCATCGCATTAAAGAACCCCGCCAACTGTTCTGGGCTACGCACATCTGCCGTCTTGCGCCCTAATTGACGATAGACCTGCGCCAGCGCCGTTGCACCCAGCGCTTTATTTCCCGCGCCCAGGTCGATCAATAGCAGCGCATTATCTTGCCCGGTACGCAATTGCGGTGTGACCGTGTTACGCACATCTTCCACCCGGGCAAAGGCAGAAATCACCAACGACAGCGGCGAGGTGACACTGCGATCTTCGCCGTCTTCCTGCCAACGGGTTTTCATCGACATGGAGTCTTTCCCTACCGGGATCGTCAAACCCAGCGCCGGACACAACTCCTCGCCCACCGCTTTCACCGCATCGTACAGCCCGGCATCTTCACCTGGGTGCCCGGCCGCCGCCATCCAGTTCGCTGACAGCTTCACGCGAGTTAGCGGACCAATGTGCGTCGCGGCAATATTCGTCAGCGCCTCGCCCACGGCCAGCCGGGCGGAGGCCGCAAAATTACGCAATGCGACTGGCGCACGTTCGCCGATAGACATCGCCTCGCCGTAATAGCTGTCGAGGCTAGCGGTGGTCACCGCGCAGTCGGCCACCGGCACCTGCCACGGCCCAACCATTTGATCGCGCGCCACCATGCCGGTAACCGAACGGTCGCCAATCGTGATCAGGAAGGTTTTTTCGGCGACCACAGGCAGGTGCAGCACGCGCTCGACTGCCTCTGCCAGATAGATATCGTCGCGTTGTAACGGCGTCCCCTCAACCTGCTTACGTTCAACGTCACGCAGCATCTTCGGCGTTTTACCCAGCAGCACATCCAGCGGTAGATCGATGGGCTTATTGTTGAAGTGGCGATCGTTCATCGTCAGATGCAGTTCTTCCGTCGCTTCCCCAATCACCGCGTAAGGCGCGCGTTCACGGCGGCAAATGTCATCAAACAGAGCCAGTTGTTCTGGCGCCACGGCCAGAACGTAACGTTCCTGCGATTCGTTACACCAGACCTCGAGCGGGCTCATGCCCGGTTCGTCATTCAGAATGTCGCGTAGTTCAAAACGCCCACCGCGGCCACCGTCGCTCACCAGTTCCGGCATGGCATTCGACAAACCGCCCGCGCCGACATCGTGAATAAACAAAATCGGGTTGGCTTCACCCAACTGCCAACAACGGTCAATCACTTCCTGACAACGTCGCTCCATTTCCGGGTTATCGCGCTGTACCGAGGCAAAATCCAGATCCGCATCGGACTGACCGGATGCCATAGACGAAGCTGCGCCGCCGCCTAATCCGATATTCATCGACGGGCCGCCCAACACAATCAGTTTCGCCCCAACGCTGATTTCACCTTTTTTGACGTGATCGGCACGAATATTACCGATGCCGCCCGCCAGCATGATCGGCTTATGGTAGCCACGCAGTTCTATACCATTGTGGCTATCGACACGCTCTTCATAAGTCCGAAAATAGCCGGTCAGTGCGGGACGGCCAAATTCGTTGTTGAACGCCGCGCCGCCCAGTGGACCATCAGTCATGATATCCAGCGCAGAGACAATCCGATCGGGTTTACCGAATTCTTCTTCCCATGGCTGAATAAAGCCAGGAATGCGCAGGTTCGATACAGAAAAGCCCACCAAACCGGCTTTCGGTTTAGAGCCACGCCCCGTCGCGCCTTCATCACGAATTTCACCACCGGATCCCGTTGCCGCACCCGGCCACGGCGAAATAGCGGTTGGATGGTTATGCGTTTCAACCTTCATCAGAATATGCGCGTCTTCCTGATGGTAGGCATAGTGCCCATCGGCATTGGTATAAAAACGCCCCACGGTGGAACCTTCCATCACCGCCGCATTGTCTTTATACGCAGAGAGAACGTGATCGGGCGTATGTTCAAACGTATTCTTGATCATTTTAAACAGCGATTTTGGCTGCGTTACGCCATCAATCACCCAATCCGCATTAAAAATTTTGTGGCGACAGTGCTCAGAATTCGCCTGTGCGAACATATACAGTTCGATATCGTTGGGATTACGCCCCAGTTTGGTGAAAGCGTCGAGCAGATAATCAATTTCATCATCCGCCAGTGCCAGCCCGAGACGCAGGTTGGCCTCTTCCAGCGCCTGACGGCCCTGCTGCAGAATGTCGATGCAGGTAAGTGGCGTGGGTTGATGCTGAGAGAACAGCGCCTCAGCCTGACTCATCTCACTAAATACGCTTTCCATCATGCGGTCATGCAGCAGTGCCCCTAGCTGCTGCCACTGTTCTTCACATAGCGTTGGCGCATGAATATAGAAAGCCAGACCGCGCTCCAGACGCAGCACTTTGCTTAATCCACAGTTATGGGCAATATCGGTGGCTTTGGAAGACCACGGAGAAATCGTACCGGGACGCGGCGTGACCAATATCAGACGCCCTTGCGGTTCGTGTTCAACGAGAGAGGGGCCATACTTCAATAAACGCGTCAGTTTCGCCTGTTCATCATTGGTCAGCGGGGCGCTAACATCGGCGAAATGGACGTATTCAGCATAGATATCGCTGACGGGCAAAACATGCTCTTTACAGCGGGCCAGCAGTTTATTAATACGGAATGCCGATAAAGCAGGTGAACCACGCAGTATTTCCATAATTTCAAGTTCTCTCGTCTTCGATACAGTAGCTGCGATACAGCCATAGGGCGCAACAGGGGTGGGAACGCGCACATTATAGAGAATCCTTCCCACGGACGAAACCGTTTGCGCGGCGTTAATTTCATTTCGCATGCGGTGGATGGTGAATCGGTGAGCAAATCAATAAAAGTTGCACACTGGCGGTTTGTTAAGCAAAATGCCTCAACTCTGGGAAATGATACATAAAAAACTGCCGTTACAGACAGCCTGGCCGCCCGGCCACCGAGAGATAACTATTTGAAACCTTTAAAATTAAATTATTTTTTCATCGGGATTATCACGTTACTACTGGCGTTGGCGCTATGGCCTAATATTCCCTGGCGCAGCAATCAGGATGTCCACCTCAGGCAGATCCTCTCACGCGGTGAGTTGCGTATCAGCACGGTAAACTCACCGCTAACGTACACAATAAGTAATGGGTCCCCGACCGGACTGGATTATGAACTGGCTAAACGTTTCGCTGATTATCTCGGCGTCAAGCTGGTGGTGTCGTCGCGTAAAAATCTTGACGAATTGTTCGACGATCTGGATAGCGACGAGGCAGACTTGCTCGCCGCCGGATTGATTTATAATCATGAGCGTATGGGGCGCTTCCGCGCTGGCCCGACCTACTATTCCATTTCGCAACAGATAGTCTACCGCCTCGGCGCGCCGCGCCCGAAAACGCTGGATAACCTGCAAGGTCGACTCGTTGTCACTTCAGGTTCCGCTCATGCGGCGACCTTGCGCGATCTTAAAGCCAAGAAATATCCGCAATTAATGTGGGAATCGGCCTCCGATCAGAGCACGCAGGAACTACTGAAACACGTTGCCGATGGCAAACTGGATTACACGCTGGGCGATTCGGTCACCATTGGCTTGATGCAGCGTATTCATCCGCAGCTTGCCGTCGCCTTCGATCTTAGTGATGAAGAACCGGTGACCTGGTATATGCGTCGTTCACACGATGACAGCTTATCAGCGGCGCTGTTAGATTTCTTCAGCCAAATTGTCGAAGACGGTACGCTTGCGCGCTTGGAGGAGAAATATCTCGGCCACGTCGGTGAATTTGACTATGTCGATACCACGACGTTCCTGAAAGCCATTGATGAAACGCTGCCGGATCTGCGCCCATTGTTTAAAAAATACGCCATCGACATCGACTGGAAGTTGCTGGCCGCCATCTCTTATCAGGAATCACACTGGAACCCGTTAGCGACCTCACCGACCGGCGTGCGTGGACTCATGATGCTCACCCGCAATACCGCTGAAAGTCTGAATGTGACCGATCGCATCGACCCGGAGCAAAGCATTCGCGGCGGGGCGCAATACCTCATGCATATGATGCAAAAGATGCCGGACACCATCCCGGATGATGAGAAAATTTGGTTTGCGTTGGCGTCCTATAATATGGGGTACGCGCATCTGCTTGATGCGCGTAAATTGACCGAAAAACAAAAAGGGAACCCCGACAGTTGGGCGGATGTCAAAATGCGGCTGCCCATGCTAAGCCAAAAGCGTTATTACACCCAAACCACTTATGGCTACGCGCGCGGACACGAAGCTTATGATTATGTGGAAAACATCCGACGTTATTGGGTGAGTCTGGAAGGTTATCTGAAAGAAAAAGACGCCAAAGCACAACAGCAGAACCACATTGCGCAAGGCTATCCGGCCGTCCCGTTCCCCGATCTGCCAGAATAAACCGCTTCGCTTTACGCTCTCGCCGTCAACCTCAGTGGCTAACGCTATCGCCGTGCTGCTTCTTTCTCAGCCGCGCGACGCGCTTTATGCTGTTCTCGGCGCAGACGAAAAAACGTGCTCAACATCTCAGCGCATTCCCCCGCCAGAATGCCGGATTCAATCGCAACCTGATGATTCATACCGGGATGGCGTAAGATGTCTACCAACGAACCCGCCGCGCCCGTTTTCTCATCCGACGCGCCGTATACCAGACGGCTGATACGACTATGTATCATTGCGCCTGCGCACATAATGCACGGTTCCAGCGTGACATACAGCGTCGTCTCCAGCAGACGGTAATTTTGTAGCACCGCCCCCCCTTGTCGTAGCGCCATAATCTCAGCATGTGCGGTTGGATCGTGATGGCCTATTGGCCGGTTCCACCCCTCACCAATAACCTCATCCCCCAGCACCAACACCGCGCCAACCGGCACTTCGCCTTCATCTTGGGCACGCCGAGCCAGCGCCAATGCATAGCGCATCCAGTATTCATCGTTATGCAGGCTACTCACACACCCTCGCTTCATTATCGCTGTTTTATTTGGCGGCGCATTATACCGCGATGGCGCAATCACTCCAGTTGTTGCAAGCGGCCTTCGGGGGTTACTCGCCAGCGGTGTTGGCAGAAATAGAGCAGTGGGTTGTCCTGTTTGCTGTCGCTATACCCGCTGTAGAGTTTAAGCGGCGTGCCCAGACGTTGTTCCATCTGTACGACTTTTTCACGCCCCAGACAGCGTAGCGTCAATACCCAACCGCCATAGCGGCGTGTGATTTGGCTCCCCATCAAACGCACACATGGCAGAAAAGACGAATCATGGTAAACCTGTTCCACCAGACGCTGCGGCGAACCTGTCACCAGCCAGACCTGCGTATCGCTATCAGCCAAATAGGTTGCCAGCCGCTGCTGAACCTGCGGGAACGGAATGACAGCGTGGCGAAATGCGTCAACGAACTGTTTTTCTAGCTGAACCAGCTTGTCTTCGTCGTGCCCGAAAGTGATCGCCCACAGCAGCCAACTCATCGGCGCGCGGGCAGCTCGACCGCGCAGCAATAATCCGAGTCCAATCACCGGCAATAGCGGGATAACAAGAACAACGTTTAGCGGTAATCGTCGCAATAAAAACCGTAAAAAACTGCCAAACAGGTCTTGTCGATGCAACGTGCCATCTAAATCAAAAAAAACAATGCGCCGTTCTCGCTTGTCACCCAAAACGTTTCTCCCGCCGTAGACATGGACAAATTTAACCGCTAATCAGCGCCTCTCGCAGGTAGCCGTGGTGCTGTTGCAGGCGTTCACGCGCCGTCGCTGCGTCAATATTAGCCAACAGCATCAGAATTGCCGACTTTACATCATTATCCGCCTGCGCCAGCGCCCATTCCGCCCTGTCACGCGCAACCCCCGTCGCTTCAACAACGATACGACACGCACGATCCAGCAGCTTCACATTGGTCGCCTTCACATCCACCATGAGATTCTGGTACACCTTGCCCAACTTCACCATGACGCCGGTAGAGATCATATTCAGGACAAGTTTTTGCGCCGTCCCCGACTTCAGCCGCGTCGAACCGGTTAACGCTTCGGGGCCGACCACGGGAGAAATCGCCACCTGCGCCACCTGAGCGATAGGTGAATCCGGGTTGCAGGAAATTGCCGCCGTGCGGCACCCGATATCACGCGCGTAGCGCAATGCGCCGATCACATACGGCGTCCGACCTGAGGCCGCCAGACCAATCACCATATCCGCCGCCGTTAACCCCAGCGCGTGCAAATCAGACGCGCCCAACGCGGGATCATCTTCCGCCCCCTCAACGGCCTTCAGCAACGCGCCCGGCCCACCGGCAATCAGGCCGATGATCAACCCGTGCGGCACACCAAACGTCGGCGGACACTCTGAGGCGTCCAGCACGCCCAGGCGACCGCTGGTCCCCGCGCCGACATAAATAAGCCGCCCGCCCGCTTTCATCGCCGCCGTCGCTACGTCGACCGCCTCAGCAATCGCGGGTAAAACCTGCGCGATTGCTTCAGGCACTTTCCGATCTTCTCGATTAAAGACCTGCATCATTTCCAGTGTAGTCAACTGATCCAATGTCATCGTTGCCGGATTTCTTTTTTCGGAAACCAGTTTCCATAAATTCAAGGTATCTTTATTCGTCTCGTCGGTATTCATTGTGCTACCCCATGCTCGGTGCTAACGCGTCGACGCGCCGCCGATAAACCGCTTTTTCACTACTATACTGCTTTTGGGCACCATGAAAGTAAGCTATTCTGCATCATATTCACGCATCACCTGCTTAGCAGAGCCAACAGAGAAAACTCAGTGCAACGCGTCGGGTTGAGCCTCTCCCGTTATAGGATCGTCATCGTTAGCTGTCTGCTGTTACTGCTGACGGCTTCTCTGCACGCGGAATGGGATTTTATTACCATCAATCAACGCAGCGATCGGCTTTATGGCCCGGCCACGCCGGAAGCACATCGTCGGATAGCGGAATGGCAGACGCTATTAAGCCGTTCCCGTCAGCAGCAGGAGAAGACGCAACTACGCAGCGTGAACCAGTTTTTCAATGACCGTATGGCGTTTCGCGATGATATCATCGTGTGGAATCAGGAAGATTATTGGGCAACGCCAATTGAATCACTGCGCAAAGGAGCCGGAGACTGTGAAGACTACGCGCTCGCCAAGTATTTCACGCTGCGTCATTTAGGCGTGCCTGCGGATAAATTACGTATTACCTATGTTAAAGCGCTGCGACTCAACAAAGCGCATATGGTGCTGACCTATTATTCTACGCCGACCGCTATTCCGCTGGTGCTGGATAATTTGACTGACAAGATCCAACCCGCGACGGCGCGGAAAGATCTGGTGCCGGTCTACGCGTTTAATGGCGGTGGACTTTGGTTGCCTGGCGCCAGCGGCGGCAACAAACGCGTGAGTGACAGTAAACGGCTTTCACGCTGGCAGGATGTCTTAATCAAAATGCGAGCCGAAGGGTTCGCCATTGAGGAGTAAAGGTTAGGCTATGTCTCTCTATAAGCAATTACTGATAGCCATCTGCGTGTTTGTGCTGATTATTTTCACCGGAAGTTTTGTCGTCAGTCTGGAGAATTCGCGCGAACAGTATAATAACCAGCTTCACGCCCATGCGCAGGATGCCGCCACCGCGCTGGGGCTCTCCCTAACGCCAAATATTGACGATCCGGCGATGGTGGAACTGATGGTCAGTTCGATTTTCGACAGCGGCTATTATTCCAGCATTCGCGTGCGGGATATCAGCACCGGCAACGTGCTGCTGGAACGCACCGCGTCGCCGGATATTCCTGACGTACCGGGCTGGTTTGTCCGGCTGGTTAAGCTACAACCCGGCGCAGGCGAAGCCATCGTCATGCGCGGTTGGGAACAGGCCGCCAGAGTCGATGTCGTCAGCCATCCGATGTTTGCGATAACCCGACTTTGGCGCAGCAGTACGGCGACGTTCCTCTGGCTACTGGGCTGCGGCGCGCTGGGCGTGATCATCGGCGCGTGGCTCCTGCGCCGCCAACTACGCCCGCTCGATTATATTGTCGAACAATCATTAGCGATTACCCGACGTGAGTTCCTTAGCCAGCCCGCCCTTCCCGCCACACCGGAATTCCGCCGCGTGGTGCAGGCCATGAATCTGATGGTCAGCCAGCTTAAGACGCTGTTCGCAGAAGAGGCGGAACGCAGTGAACGTTTACGCCAGGATGCCTATCAGGATCCGCAAACCGGTTTGCTCAACCGTCGCGCGTTCGATATGCAGCTCAGCGATAAATTAGCCGATGAAGAAACCGCGCCCGGCTTCCTCATCCTGATCCGTGTACAGGATCTGGCCGGTATGAACCAGCGTCTGGGCGGTCAACGTACCGACGCGCTGTTAGCCGCCGTCGGGCATATCCTGCGTAAAGCGCAAACCCAACATACCGATGCGAAAAGCCTGCTGGCACGTATTCGCGGCGGGGAATTTGCCCTCTTCTGCCCTGGGCTGGTTGATAAAGAAGCCAACGCGCTGGCGAACGAACTGCGGCGTAACCTCGAAACGTTACACCTGACCGGAGAAACCGACGTTTCTCCGGTTGCGCAGTTGGGAATGGTGCCTTTCCACCCCGGCGATAGCGCGCAATCTCTGTTTAGTCAGGGCGATCAGGCGCTGACACAAGCCGAAAGCCATAGCGATACCGCCGCGCCTTTCGCCCCGTCGCCTGATCATGACGAATCGCGCGACAACGACCGTCACCGCTGGTTTAGCCTGCTCGATCCATTACTTGAACAACGGCGCTTGCTGCTTTTCTTACAACCCGTCGTAGCATGTAGCGCTCCCCATCACATACTGCATCATAAAGTCCTGGCGCGTATTCAGGATGAACAAGGGAACCTTATCGCCGCGGGTCGCTTCCTGCCGTGGATTCAACGCTTTGGCTGGGACACGCGGCTGGATCAAGCCATGCTGCATGAGGTACTCACCTATCTGCGTCAGCACGAGGGCAAGCTGGCACTGAGCTTGTCTGGCGCGACCGTTCAGGATCTACAGCAACTGGCCGATCTTCTGGCGCCGCTAAAATCACAGCCCGAGATTGCCAACCGTCTGATTCTGGAGCTGGACGAGAATCAATTGCCGGAGAGCACCCAACTGGATGCGCTAGTCAAGCTATTAAATGCGCATGGCTGTGCGCTGGGGATTCAACATTTCGGCGGACGCTTTAGCCTCATCGGCAACCTGTCTCAATGGGGGCTGGCGTACCTGAAAGTCGATGGTAGTTACATCCGTAATATCGATCGTGAAGACGATAAAAAGATGTTTATCGAAGCGCTATATCGTGCTACGAACAGCATCGCTCTGCCGCTCATTGCCGAACGCGTTGAAACCGAAGGGGAATTGACAGTACTACAGGAGATGGGGTTACAGGGTGCCATGGGTCGGTTGCTAGGCGAACCGCAACCGGCGACACGCGCCTGAAGCGTAGCCACCATCAAGCAACATGTTTAGCTTGGCTGTCGCGGCTGCCTCATTGGCCGTCGCGGCATAGCAGAAAAGTACCGCATGGGTCACCAAGACCATGGGCAAAAATAGCTGCCGTTACAGCATCGTCTCTTCATCATCGCCAATCAGCTTATTTAACCCCCCATTTAGCGCCTCACGCGCCTGAGCACGCCCCATCAGTTTGAGTTGCGCCGCGGGCGGGAAATCAGTGATCGTAATCAAGCCTTTGTGCATCAGTACCTGAATCAAATCCTCAAGGACGCGAACCATCTCCAGATCGCTCTGGCGTAGTTGCTGAAGCCCTTGTTGCCATGCTATTGCTTCTGGAGAATCCAGCGGCAGCTCTTCGGTCATCTCAGGAAAAGGCGTTTCTTCCGCCCGAATCAAACGACCCTCGCTGTTACGTTGAATGTACAACATCGCTCAAACCTCCAAAAAAGGCGCCAAAAGGGTTTTTAACCCACGAGGCTATCGATAGGGTACTTATTCTATAAAAAAACTGGCGCTGGGATGCAAATGCCTTCCCAGTCGCCAGTCAGAGCGGTGGTTTTTACACGTGGTTTTCAGGCTTAGCGATCAGATGGTCCATCACATCGCCGGTATAACCTTCCAGCGTGATAGACACATCGACGGTTCCTCCTTTCGCCGCCTGCTCACCAGTGAAGTCCCCTTTGGTACTCACCTCAATCACCTGAGATCCGTCAACCATGTTGGTACGAATATAGCTGGCGATATCCGCCGTACCATTCAGTTCATTCAGTAAACCACTCAGATCGAGCTTATCGCCTTCGTCCGGATTGAAATCCTTGACGATATCATGCCCAAAATCCCCTTTCTGCCACGTAAAGGTATCCGCCCCTTTACCGCCAGTCAGTATCGTATCGCCACTTCCCGCGATCAGGATATCATCGCCATCACCGCCAATGAGCGACCTAACCGCCCCTTCAGTAGAAGACGCGCTGCCATGTTCATCAAGCAACGTTGAAACGCGGTGCGCAGCGGCCAGATCATCATGAGGCTGCGACGCATCCAACGTACTATCATCCACATGTTCCACGGCGCTGAAACGCTGGGCGGCCAATGCCGCCGCAGGCTCGGCAGATAACGACTCCGTCGCCGGCTTGCTCGCGTTGCCTTCGGCATCCGTCACCGTGATGCTGATCGCCTTGCCCGCAGTATCCGTGGTCGTAAACTCCAGATGCGAAAGGAATTTATTCCAGGCATCAATATGTTGTGGTTTATCGGCGCTCACCATCAGCGTGCCATTGTCACCGCGATCGACATGGAACGTGTTATCACCGTACAGCTTCAACACATCATCTTTGGTGAAACCGTTAACTTTGATTTCTGCATGACTTAGCATGGTCGAATCATCGTCGGTAATCACCACGGCCGCCTTGAAGGTGGTCTTAACACCTTCGCCGGGCTGATCGCCGCTATTGTCCGGCACCACCAGCTTGAAGGAGCCGATTTGGATGTCGTCGGCCACTCCAGTCGTTTTTGGTGTCCAGTACTCCACTGCGAGCTTCCCATCTCCATCTTTTGTCAGCGCATCGTCTGGGAGCTTAATTGATATATGACTAAGCTTATCATCCAAATAATCAGGATCGTTCCGACGGCCAGTTTCTAGATAGTTTTTCGCCCAAGTCAACAAATCAGCCTGTTCCCCATATGAGTATTCAACACCATTTAACACAAATGAGGTACCTGGCCGAAGCACTTCAACGGCAGCATTACGAGCTCCCTCAGGAAAAGGTGCAATCCAATCCCCATTCTCATCTTCGTAATTTCCTGGTGCTTGCCAATCATAGGGAACCTCATCGGGTGTCGTTATCTGCAGCAAAGCTACTCCATTAAAATAGATAATAGCCTGCATTGGAGCACCATTTGGCCCACTATCACCTGTAATACCGTTATTCCAACCAATATCTAATTCAACTGTTGTATTGTCAGGAAGCTTGCCTATATCTACGGTTGCTGTTGATTCGACACGCACTGGTTTATCTCGAGAGATATTATTGTCATCAACTGTCAATAGACCTTTGTCTGCATCATTCGTGCTTACCGGGCCTTGCACAACCTTCCAAGCCCCGCCCAATGGATTTTGGTCATCGCCATCAAAGCCGCCGCCGGGCAAAGTGATTTCTTCCGTTTCCGCCGTCAGCGTCAACTCGACCTCTGGTGCCTTCTGCTCAGGCATATTATTAGGTGTGCCCTTCAAGACCAGAACCAAATCAGCCGATGCACCATCGCCATCAGCGTCAATCACTGAATAAGTAAACCGAATATCGTCCTGCTCATTCACGGTCATATTGTCACGTGCTTCACGGCTCATCTCAAATGTGTATGAACCATCCGCCTTGCCAATAAATGTGCCGTATTCATTGACAATCTTGTAGCTGCCATCGGGTTGCTTTTCAGCATTTTCCCAAACAATGCCTTTTTCGTCACCGGCACCATCGGCACCAAAACCATAGAGATCGCCGTCTAGTTTCCCTTCGATTCTTGGCATATCATCCACAGCCGAAATCGTGGCGTAGAGATCGAATTTATTAACAGCATCTTCCCAGGTGTACACCTTCGACACAGGATCACCATACTCGTTATTTTTGAACCCATCGATTGTGAATTCAAAAGTACGATCGCCCACGGTGAAGGTTTTCGTCAATGTCGCCTGATCGATTTCGACAATGTCGCGCTGATCTTCCAAAGGAAGAGGTCGCGTCACCCAATGTCCAGGGGACCACCAATTACCGGGTACCCAGACACTCTCTGAGTTAGGTGTTTCGGTGTGCTTCAACTTGATCGTATGTTCGATTTCATGCGATACCCCATCGATCGTCACATTGAACTTGACCACCAAATCCGTGGTATCCAATGTCGCACCCGTCACTGGGAAATTGATGTGCGAGAAAGAACCCAGCTTGAAGGTTGAGCCCAGCAGATTATCCGTATTCTCCCGGTACGCTTCGTTGTCATAATAATCGTATCCCGATCGACCATACCCTGTATCCCCTCCCCAACGTAAAGTCTCATAATAAGGATCACTGTCGGTGTTGCGTGAATCGCCGTTGGCACCCCGTGCATAATTTACATTGGCAAACCCGCCTTGTAGATCGGTGAGGACAATGTCACTGACTGGCACATTTAGAACCTGCTCTGTATCTTGTGCTTCAGGGGAATCATCCTCAACCACGACTGCAATCTTCGAATTGACCGTCGAACTCTCATCCGACACCTGCACACCGATATCAAAGCTCAGCGTATCCTCGACACCCTTGACTGGGTGATCCACCGGAGCCTTGAGATCGACGGTGTATTCGCCTGCATCATCGATCTTGACCCGCATGACTTCGACATCGCCTGCTTTACCGGTCAGGGCCTTGCCATCGTCAGCCACTGTCCATTTCACATCGATACCGCCGGACTGGAGCGCACCATCTTGCGGAGCCACCAGGCTGACGGTCAAGCTGCTGCTGTCCGGATCATGGATATCCAGTTTGCCTGATGCGCTGGCCGAGTCTGTCGTATCCGAAGTGCCCTTGTCATCCTTGATGCCTCCCGACAAGCCTTCTTCGGAAACCACTGCCGTCCCAGTACCTACCACAGGAGCAATATTGGTGACACTCAGGTTGATTTCACCTGCCTTGATCAATTCGGCTTCGAATTGTGTATCGCCGTCAACAGTAATCGACACAATCTTGTCAACTACTTGACCACTTTGCTCCAGTGTGACAGTGATTTCACCCAGCGTCTTACCGGCTTCAATAGTGATGGTCTTGCCGCTTTCCAGCGTCACGGTAATCTCTCCATGACGGTCGATCGGCAAGTTATCCTTGTTGCTCAATTCGACTTGATAGGTAATTGTACCGCCAAGTTTAGGTTGTCCAATTGCAGAAAGAGTGGCCGTTACCTCATTAATGGTGTCTGCAACCGTCACCACCGCCTTGTCGCTGGTATCTAGGTTCTCGAAGTTGCCCCCGGTCGCGTCGGTCACCGACAGCTCGAAACTGCTGGCGTCCTTGTACACGTCCTCGCCGTTGTTGATGTCAAACGGCGTGGAGCTGACCTTCGTGCCCGCCACATAATCCGGACCGAACGTGATTGTCGCCCCGTTGCTCAGCGTCACCGTCAACGCCGTTTGCGGCGCATGATCCAGACTGCCGGCGATCGTGGTTTGTCCCGTGCCTTCATTGACAGTCACGTCATCCAGCGTCAGCGTCACCTTGTCGCCTGCATTCGGCGTGCCCGGCTCGCCCGGATTGCCCGGCGTACCCGGCTCGTCGGTGATCGCCAGCGTGACCTTCTCACCCGCAACCAGGCTTTCAAACTGTTTGCCGCTGTCGACCGTGGCGCGCTCCGTGATGGTCTGGATGCTGACATCCTGCGACTTGCCGCCCACGAACGCGTCGTCGGCGATCGTTTCCTTCACCGAACCCGTTGTCTGGCCCGCCGCAATCTCTATCGTCTTGCCGTTGCTCAGTGCGATTGTCAGGCCGTCGTGCTTGCTCAGGTCTGCCCCTTCCGGGCCCGTCAGCGTGACGGTGTATTCCACCTCGTTGCCTTCCACCACCGGGTTCGGCGAGACGCTCAGTTCCGCCGTTACCTCATTAATGGTGTCCGCAACCGTCACCACCGCCTTGTCGCTGGTATCTAGGTTCTCGAAGTTGCCCCCGCTCGCGTCGGTCACCGACAGCTCGAAACTGCTGGCGTCCTTGTACACGTCCTCGCCGTTGTTGATGTCAAACGGCGTGGAGCTGACCTTCGTGCCCGCCACATAATCCGGACCGAACGTGATTGTCGCCCCGTTGCTCAGCGTCACCGTCAACGCCGTTTGCGGCGCATGATCCAGACTGCCGGCGATCGTGGTTTGTCCCGTGCCTTCATTGACGGTCACGTCATCCAGCGTCAGCGTCACCTTGTCGCCTGCATTCGGCGTGCCCGGCTCGCCCGGATTGCCCGGCGTACCCGGCTCGTCGGTGATCGCCAGCGTGACCTTCTCACCCGCAACCAGGCTTTCAAACTGTTTGCCGCTGTCGACCGTGGCGCGCTCCGTGATGGTCTGGATGCTGACATCCTGCGACTTGCCGCCCACGAACACGTCGTCGGCAATGGTTTCCTTCACCGAACCACTGGTCTCGCCCGCCGCAATCGTGATCGTCTTGCCGTTGTCCAGCGTGATCGTCAGGCCATCGTGCTTGCTCAGGTCTGCCCCTTCCGGGCCTTTCAGCGTGATGGTGTATTCCACCTCGTTGCCTTCCACCACCGGGTTCGGCGAGACGCTCAGTTCCGCCGTTACCTCATTAATGGTGTCTGCAACCGTCACCACCGCCTTGTCGCTGGTATCCAGGTTCTCGAAGTTGCCCCCGGTCGCGTCGGTCACCGACAGCTCGAAACTGCTGGCGTCCTTGTACACGTCCTCGCCGTTGTTGATGTCAAACGGCGTGGAGCTGACCTTCGTGCCCGCCACATAATCCGGACCGAACGTGATTGTCGCCCCGTTGCTCAGCGTCACCGTCAACGCCGTTTGCGGCGCATGATCCAGACTGCCGGCGATCGTGGTTTGTCCCGTGCCTTCATTGACAGTCACGTCATCCAGCGTCAGCGTCACCTTGTCGCCTGCATTCGGCGTGCCCGGCTCGCCCGGATTGCCCGGCGTACCGGGTTCGTCCGTCACCGCGACCCGCGTCGTCCCCGTGGTATTCAGCTGCTCGAATTCGCTGTCGCTGTTGTCCAGCACGCCCTTGATGTGGTTCTCGATCGCCGGCTGGCCGCCCACAAATACATCGTCCGGCGCGGTGATCGTCACCGACCCGCTGGTCTGGCCGGCCGCAATCTCGACCACCTCGCCATTGGCCAGCTCGAATTTCACCCCATCGTGCTTCGTGAAGTCCGCAAACGCCGGCCCGGTCAGCGTCACCGTGTAGGTGATCTCCCCGCCTTCGGCCACGCTCGTCGCATTGGCCGTCAGGGTCGCCGTCACCGGGCTTTCGGTATCGACCACCTGGATCGTCGCCGCATCGCCCAGCGTCAGGTTTTCGAACGTAGCACCATCCGCCGCCTTCGCGTCTTCCAGCGCCACACTGATGGTTTCGCTATCCTTGTAGACGTCTTCGCCTTGTTCTGGACGCTGATAGGCTACCGATGTCGTGCCTTTGGCTATCGTGACCGTCTTGCCGCCATCCAGCGTGACCACCACGTCGCGATCCACCGCCTTGTCCAGGCTCACCGTGAAGGTCTGTTCCTCGTTTTCCGCAAACGATGCCTTGTCCGCCGTGATGCTCACCGTGATCGCATCCCCGGCATTCGGCGTGCCCGGCTCGCCCGGATTGCCCGGCGTGCCGGGTTCGTCCGTCACCGCGACCCGCGTCGTCCCCGTGGTATTCAGCTGCTCGAATTCGCTGTCGCTGTTGTCCAGCACGCCCTTGATGTGATTCTCGATCGCCGGCTGGCCGCCCACAAATACATCGTCCGGCGCGGTGATCGTCACCGACCCGCTGGTCTGGCCGGCCGCAATCTCGACCACCTCGCCATTGGCCAGCTCGAATTTCACCCCATCGTGCTGGCTGAAGTCCGCAAACGCCGGCCCGGTCAGCGTCACCGTGTAGGTGATCTCCCCGCCTTCGGCCACGCTCGTCGCATTGGCCGTCAGCGTCGCCGTCACCGGGCTTTCGGTATCGACCACCTGGATCGTCGCCGCATCGCCCAGCGTCAGGTTTTCGAACGCAGCACCATCCGCCGCCTTCGCGTCTTCCAGCGCCACATTGATGGTTTCGCTATCCTTGTAAACGTCTTCGCCCTGTGCGGGGCGCGCATAAGCGACTTCCGTCGTGCCTTTGGCGATCGTGACCGTCTCGCCACCGTCGAGCGTCACCACCACGTCGCGATCCACCGCCTTGTCCAGGCTCACCGTAAAGGTCTGTTCCTCGTTTTCCGCAAACGATGCCTTGTCCGCCGTGATGCTCACCGTGATCGCATCCCCGGCATTCGGCGTGCCCGGCTCGCCCGGATTGCCCGGCGTACCGGGTTCGTCCGTCACCGCGACCCGCGTCGTCCCCGTGGTATTCAGCTGCTCGAATTCGCTGTCGCTGTTGTCCAGCACGCCCTTGATGTGGTTCTCGATCGCCGGCTGGCCGCCCACAAATACATCGTCCGGCGCGGTGATCGTCACCGACCCGCTGGTCTGGCCGGCCGCAATCTCGACCACCTCGCCATTGGCCAGCTCGAATTTCACCCCATCGTGCTTCGTGAAGTCCGCAAACGCCGGCCCGGTCAGCGTCACCGTGTAGGTGATCTCCCCGCCTTCGGCCACGCTCGTCGCATTGGCCGTCAGGGTCGCCGTCACCGGGCTTTCGGTATCGACCACCTGGATCGTCGCCGCATCGCCCAGCGTCAGGTTCTCGAACGCAGTACCATCCGCCGCCTTCGCGCCTTCCAGCGCCACACTGATGGTTTCGCTATCCTTGTAGACGTCTTCGCCTTGTTCTGGACGCTGATAGGCTACCGATGTCGTGCCTTTGGCGATCGTGACCGTCTTGCCACCATCCAGTGTGACCACCACGTCGCGATCCACCGCCTTGTCCAGGCTGACCGTAAAGGTCTGTTCCTCGTTTTCCGCAAACGATGCCTTGTCCGCCGTGATGCTCACCGTGATCGCATCCCCGGCATTCGGCGTGCCCGGCTCGCCCGGATTGCCCGGCGTGCCGGGTTCGTCCGTCACCGCGACCCGCGTCGTCCCCGTGGTATTCAGCTGCTCGAATTCGCTGTCGCTGTTGTCCAGCACGCCCTTGATGTGATTCTCGATCGCCGGCTGGCCGCCCACAAATACATCGTCCGGCGCGGTGATCGTCACCGACCCGCTGGTCTGGCCGGCCGCAATCTCGACCACCTCGCCATTGGCCAGCTCGAATTTCACCCCATCGTGCTGGCTGAAGTCCGCAAACGCCGGCCCGGTCAGCGTCACCGTGTAGGTGATCTCCCCGCCTTCGGCCACGCTCGTCGCATTGGCCGTCAGCGTCGCCGTCACCGGGCTTTCGGTATCGACCACCTGGATCGTCGCCGCATCGCCCAGCGTCAGGTTTTCGAACGCAGCACCATCCGCCGCCTTCGCGTCTTCCAGCGCCACATTGATGGTTTCGCTATCCTTGTAGACGTCTTCGCCTTGTTCTGGACGCTGATAGGCTACCGATGTCGTGCCTTTGGCTATCGTGACCGTCTTGCCACCATCCAGCGTGACCACCACGTCGCGATCCACCGCCTTGTCCAGGCTCACCGTGAAGGTCTGTTCCTCGTTTTCCGCAAACGATGCCTTGTCCGCCGTGATGCTCACCGTGATCGCATCCCCGGCATTCGGCGTGCCCGGCTCGCCCGGATTGCCCGGCGTGCCGGGTTCGTCCGTCACCGCGACCCGCGTCGTCCCCGTGGTATTCAGCTGCTCGAATTCGCTGTCGCTGTTGTCCAGCACGCCCTTGATGTGATTCTCGATCGCCGGCTGGCCGCCCACAAATACATCGTCCGGCGCGGTGATCGTCACCGACCCGCTGGTCTGGCCGGCCGCAATCTCGACCACCTCGCCATTGGCCAGCTCGAATTTCACCCCATCGTGCTGGCTGAAGTCCGCAAACGCCGGCCCGGTCAGCGTCACCGTGTAGGTGATCTCCCCGCCTTCGGCCACGCTCGTCGCATTGGCCGTCAGCGTCGCCGTCACCGGGCTTTCGGTATCGACCACCTGGATCGTCGCCGCATCGCCCAGCGTCAGGTTTTCGAACGCAGCACCATCCGCCGCCTTCGCGTCTTCCAGCGCCACATTGATGGTTTCGCTATCCTTGTAGACGTCTTCGCCTTGTTCTGGACGCTGATAGGCTACCGATGTCGTGCCTTTGGCTATCGTGACCGTCTTGCCACCATCCAGCGTGACCACCACGTCGCGATCCACCGCCTTGTCCAGGCTCACCGTGAAGGTCTGTTCCTCGTTTTCCGCAAACGATGCCTTGTCCGCCGTGATGCTCACCGTGATCGCATCCCCGGCATTCGGCGTGCCCGGCTCGCCCGGATTGCCCGGCGTGCCGGGTTCGTCCGTCACCGCGACCCGCGTCGTCCCCGTGGTATTCAGCTGCTCGAATTCGCTGTCGCTGTTGTCCAGCACGCCCTTGATGTGATTCTCGATCGCCGGCTGGCCGCCCACAAATACATCGTCCGGCGCGGTGATCGTCACCGACCCGCTGGTCTGGCCGGCCGCAATCTCGACCACCTCGCCATTGGCCAGCTCGAATTTCACCCCATCGTGCTTCGTGAAGTCCGCAAACGCCGGCCCGGTCAGCGTCACCGTGTAGGTGATCTCCCCGCCTTCGGCCACGCTCGTCGCATTGGCCGTCAGCGTCGCCGTCACCGGGCTTTCGGTATCGACCACCTGGATCGTCGCCGCATCGCCCAGCGTCAGGTTTTCGAACGCAGCACCATCCGCCGCCTTCGCGTCTTCCAGCGCCACATTGATGGTTTCGCTATCCTTGTAAACGTCTTCGCCCTGTGCGGGGCGCGCATAAGCGACTTCCGTCGTGCCTTTGGCGATCGTGACCGTCTCGCCACCGTCGAGCGTCACCACCACGTCGCGATCCACCGCCTTGTCCAGGCTCACCGTAAAGGTCTGTTCCTCGTTTTCCGCAAACGATGCCTTGTCCGCCGTGATGCTCACCGTGATCGCATCCCCGGCATTCGGCGTGCCCGGCTCGCCCGGATTGCCCGGCGTGCCGGGTTCGTCCGTCACCGCGACCCGCGTCGTCCCCGTGGTATTCAGCTGCTCGAATTCGCTGTCGCTGTTGTCCAGCACGCCCTTGATGTGATTCTCGATCGCCGGCTGGCCGCCCACAAATACATCGTCCGGCGCGGTGATCGTCACCGACCCGCTGGTCTGGCCGGCCGCAATCTCGACCACCTCGCCATTGGCCAGCTCGAATTTCACCCCATCGTGCTTCGTGAAGTCCGCAAACGCCGGCCCGGTCAGCGTCACCGTGTAGGTGATCTCCCCGCCTTCGGCCACGCTCGTCGCATTGGCCGTCAGCGTCGCCGTCACCGGGCTTTCGGTATCGACCACCTGGATCGTCGCCGCATCGCCCAGCGTCAGGTTTTCGAACGCAGCACCATCCGCCGCCTTCGCGTCTTCCAGCGCCACATTGATGGTTTCGCTATCCTTGTAAACGTCTTCGCCCTGTGCGGGGCGCGCATAAGCGACTTCCGTCGTGCCTTTGGCGATCGTGACCGTCTCGCCACCGTCGAGCGTCACCACCACGTCGCGATCCACCGCCTTGTCCAGGCTCACCGTAAAGGTCTGTTCCTCGTTTTCCGCAAACGATGCCTTGTCCGCCGTGATGCTCACCGTGATCGCATCCCCGGCATTCGGCGTGCCCGGCTCGCCCGGATTGCCCGGCGTGCCGGGTTCGTCCGTCACCGCGACCCGCGTCGTCCCCGTGGTATTCAGCTGCTCGAATTCGCTGTCGCTGTTGTCCAGCACGCCCTTGATGTGGTTCTCGATCGCCGGCTGGCCGCCCACAAATACATCGTCCGGCGCGGTGATCGTCACCGACCCGCTGGTCTGGCCGGCCGCAATCTCGACCACCTCGCCATTGGCCAGCTCGAATTTCACCCCATCGTGCTTCGTGAAGTCCGCAAACGCCGGCCCGGTCAGCGTCACCGTGTAGGTGATCTCCCCGCCTTCGGCCACGCTCGTCGCATTGGCCGTCAGGGTCGCCGTCACCGGGCTTTCGGTATCGACCACCTGGATCGTCGCCGCATCGCCCAGCGTCAGGTTCTCGAACGCAGTACCATCCGCCGCCTTCGCGCCTTCCAGCGCCACACTGATGGTTTCGCTATCCTTGTAGACGTCTTCGCCTTGTTCTGGACGCTGATAGGCTACCGATGTCGTGCCTTTGGCGATCGTGACCGTCTTGCCACCATCCAGTGTGACCACCACGTCGCGATCCACCGCCTTGTCCAGGCTGACCGTAAAGGTCTGTTCCTCGTTTTCCGCAAACGATGCCTTGTCCGCCGTGATGCTTACCGTGATCGCATCCCCGGCATTCGGCGTGCCCGGCTCGCCCGGATTGCCCGGCGTGCCGGGTTCGTCCGTCACCGCGACCCGCGTCGTCCCCGTGGTATTCAGCTGCTCGAATTCGCTGTCGCTGTTGTCCAGCACGCCCTTGATGTGATTCTCGATCGCCGGCTGGCCGCCCACAAATACATCGTCCGGCGCGGTGATCGTCACCGACCCGCTGGTCTGGCCGGCCGCAATCTCGACCACCTCGCCATTGGCCAGCTCGAATTTCACGCCATCGTGCTTCGTGAAGTCCGCAAACGCCGGCCCGGTCAGCGTCACCGTGTAGGTGATCTCCCCGCCTTCGGCCACGCTCGTCGCATTGGCCGTCAGGGTCGCCGTCACCGGGCTTTCGGTATCGACCACCTGGATCGTCGCCGCATCGCCCAGCGTCAGGTTCTCGAACGCAGTACCATCCGCCGCCTTCGCGCCTTCCAGCGCCACACTGATGGTTTCGCTATCCTTGTAGACGTCTTCGCCTTGTTCTGGACGCTGATAGGCTACCGATGTCGTGCCTTTGGCGATCGTGACCGTCTTGCCACCATCCAGTGTGACCACCACGTCGCGATCCACCGCCTTGTCCAGGCTGACCGTAAAGGTCTGTTCCTCGTTTTCCGCAAACGATGCCTTGTCCGCCGTGATGCTCACCGTGATCGCATCCCCGGCATTCGGCGTGCCCGGCTCGCCCGGATTGCCCGGCGTGCCGGGTTCGTCCGTCACCGCGACCCGCGTCGTCCCCGTGGTATTCAGCTGCTCGAATTCGCTGTCGCTGTTGTCCAGCACGCCCTTGATGTGATTCTCGATCGCCGGCTGGCCGCCCACAAATACATCGTCCGGCGCGGTGATCGTCACCGACCCGCTGGTCTGGCCGGCCGCAATCTCGACCACCTCGCCATTGGCCAGCTCGAATTTCACGCCATCGTGCTTCGTGAAGTCCGCAAACGCCGGCCCGGTCAGCGTCACCGTGTAGGTGATCTCCCCGCCTTCGGCCACGCTCGTCGCATTGGCCGTCAGCGTCGCCGTCACCGGGCTTTCGGTATCGACCACCTGGATCGTCGCCGCATCGCCCAGCGTCAGGTTCTCGAAGACTGCGTTATCTGCGCCCTTCGCGCCTTCCAGCGCCACACGGATAGTTTCTCCATCCTTGTAGACGTCTTCGCCTTGTTCTGGACGCTGATAGGCTACCGATGTCGTGCCTTTGGCTATCGTAACCGTCTTGCCGCCATCCAGCGTGACCACCACGTCGCGATCCACCGCCTTGTCCAGACTCACCGTAAACGTCTGTGCTTCGTTCTCCGCAAACGATGCCTTGTCCGCCGTGATGCTCACCGTGATCGCATCCCCGGCATTCGGCGTGCCCGGCTCGCCCGGATTGCCCGGCGTGCCCGGCTCGTCCGTCACCGCGACCCGCGTCGTCCCCGTGGTATTCAGCTGCTCGAATTCGCTGTCGCTGTTGTCCAGCACGCCCTTGATGTGGTTCTCGATCGCCGGCTGGCCGCCCACAAATACATCGTCCGGCGCGGTGATCGTCACCGACCCGCTGGTCTGGCCGGCCGCAATCTCGACCACCTCGCCATTGGCCAGCTCGAATTTCACCCCATCGTGCTTCGTGAAGTCCGCAAACGCCGGCCCGGTCAGCGTCACCGTGTAGGTGATCTCCCCGCCTTCGGCCACGCTCGTCGCATTGGCCGTCAGGGTCGCCGTCACCGGGCTTTCGGTATCGACCACCTGGATCGTCGCCGCATCGCCCAGCGTCAGGTTCTCGAACGCAGTACCATCCGCCGCCTTCGCGCCTTCCAGCGCCACACTGATGGTTTCGCTATCCTTGTAGACGTCTTCGCCTTGTTCTGGACGCTGATAGGCTACCGATGTCGTGCCTTTGGCGATCGTGACCGTCTTGCCACCATCCAGTGTGACCACCACGTCGCGATCCACCGCCTTGTCCAGGCTGACCGTAAAGGTCTGTTCCTCGTTTTCCGCAAACGATGCCTTGTCCGCCGTGATGCTTACCGTGATCGCATCCCCGGCATTCGGCGTGCCCGGCTCGCCCGGATTGCCCGGCGTGCCGGGTTCGTCCGTCACCGCGACCCGCGTCGTCCCCGTGGTATTCAGCTGCTCGAATTCGCTGTCGCTGTTGTCCAGCACGCCCTTGATGTGATTCTCGATCGCCGGCTGGCCGCCCACAAATACATCGTCCGGCGCGGTGATCGTCACCGACCCGCTGGTCTGGCCGGCCGCAATCTCGACCACCTCGCCATTGGCCAGCTCGAATTTCACCCCATCGTGCTTCGTGAAGTCCGCAAACGCCGGCCCGGTCAGCGTCACCGTGTAGGTGATCTCCCCGCCTTCGGCCACGCTCGTCGCATTGGCCGTCAGGGTCGCCGTCACCGGGCTTTCGGTATCGACCACCTGGATCGTCGCCGCATCGCCCAGCGTCAGGTTTTCGAACGTAGCACCATCCGCCGCCTTCGCGTCTTCCAGCGCCACACTGATGGTTTCGCTATCCTTGTAGACGTCTTCGCCTTGTTCTGGACGCTGATAGGCTACCGATGTCGTGCCTTTGGCTATCGTGACCGTCTTGCCGCCATCCAGCGTGACCACCACGTCGCGATCCACCGCCTTGTCCAGGCTCACCGTGAAGGTCTGTTCCTCGTTTTCCGCAAACGATGCCTTGTCCGCCGTGATGCTCACCGTGATCGCATCCCCGGCATTCGGCGTGCCCGGCTCGCCCGGATTGCCCGGCGTACCCGGTTCGTCGGTGATCGCCAGCGTCACATCCTCGCCCTTGACCAGGCTCTCGAACTGCTTGCCGCTGCCTTCCGTGGCCTTTTCCGTGATGGACTCGATGCCAACCGTCTGCGTCTTGCCGCCCACGAACACGTCGTCCGCAATGGTTTCCTTCACCGAACCGCTGGTCTCGCCCGCCGCAATCGTGATCGTCTTGCCGTTGTCCAGCGTGATCGTCAGGCCATCGTGCTTGCTCAGGTCCAGGTTCGTACCTTCCGGGCCTTTCAGCGTGATGGTGTATTCGACCTCGTTACCCTCAACCACCGGGTTCGGGTTCACGCTCAACTCTGCCGTCACCTTGTCAATCGTGTCGCTGATCTGAGCCGTGGCATCGCCACCAATGACCAGGTTTTCAAAGGTTTTGCCCTCAACGACCGCCGAGCTAATCCCTGCAGTGACGTCGCCCGCGTCGATATAGACGTCATCGCCCTGTGCCGGTACGCGGTATTCCGCGCTTTGCTCGCCCGCTTTGATGGTGATCTGGTCGCCATTCTTCAGCGTCACCAGCAGATCGTCCGGCAGTTGGGTATCGACCCTGATGGTGAACACCGCGTCTTCCGCTTCGGTTACGTCGCCGTTGGCCTCGATGGTGACATTGACCGCGTCACTGTCGTCCACCACCTTGACGGTCGTCGTGGCGTCTTTATTCAGCGCCTCGAAGTTGCCCCCCGTGGTGGTGTCGATGCCGATGTTCAGCGGCTCGTCGCCCTGCTGGTAGGCGTCATCCGGCCGCGTCGCGATCGGCTCGCTGGTGCCGCTCGTCGCGCCCACCGGAATGGTGACGGTCGCGCCGTTGGTCAGTGTGATCACCAGATCTGACTGCGTGACCGGATTGTCGACCGTAGCCGTTACCTGATAGGTGCCGCCTTCAGTCACCGTCTCCGGCGCCGTCAGCGTGATCTTTGTCGCATCACTGTCGTCCACTACCGTCGTGCTGGTGCTGCTCGATGTGTCCAGATTGGTATAACTGCCGCCCTGCGTGCCGCCTATGCCAATTTGAACGACTTCGTCATCCTGCCGATAGGCATCATCGGGACGAGTGCCAATCTCAACTTGTCCGGTGGTTTCGCCCACCGGAATAGTAATCATTGAACCATCCGTCAGCCCAATGACCAGATCGCTGCCTGTCACCGGATTATTTACCGTTGCCGTCACGGTAATTTTGCCGCCTTCAGTGACGCGATCATCCGAACTTAACGTAATGGTGTCATTGTTTTCTGCTGGCAGCGGGAAGGCCAACGACTGTGTATCAAAACCGTCCGTTTCCACCAGGTTATCCGTCGCGAAACCAATCCCCGCCGTGGGGTAACCAACGGTTGGATCCACGATTTGCCCGGTCAAATCCAGTACAACCGCCGCATGGCTTCCGCCACCGTCGCCGGCTTCACCGACATCAGTATTGCCCGCCGCCGTGGCTTCCAGTATTTGGGTCGGGTCAGCACCTTGTAAGATCGCTTCTTGCAAGGCAGCCACTTCATCTGCGCCTTGAGGCGTTTCCTGCGGCGTGATGTCTCCGTTGTCGCTCCATTGGCTGTTTCTCCCCACATCCAACGAACGACCATCCGGTAATGTGATGGTTACCGCACCATCTCCTCCGGTGACAATCTCTTCTCCGCGATAAATTTTATCGCCGACCATTAACAATCGCTGCACACCGTCCAGAGATATAACGAAGACCTGTCCGATAACAAATTTGATGATACCGACCACGTTATTCATGTAACTGCCCCTTGATATCTGTTTGTTTTTTATTCATTAAAAGCGCTATGGGAGGAACGTTCATCATCCTGATGAATAAGGTTTCAATTATGTGTCCGTTGGAAACGGATAGGTATGCAGCCAAAAATCACCGTATCTAAACGCCAATCGCTTGACTCGCTGAGGAATATAATAAAGAATTCGGACTATTCTTGCCATAAAGAATATTATAAAACCAGAACAAATATTGCCATTGAGTAAATCATCACAACAAAAATAAGTAATAATATGATTTATAAAAACTTTTATTTTGTTTTCGAAGGCAACACAGCGTTAATTGATAAAAAAATAAATTAAGAATAATCACAGAAATATATCTATGATTAAGAATATTCACAGAAACCACTGGCGTATCGTAAAGGAAATTAACATTATGACCCCCGTATATCGTTCCATTCTTATCCCTTTGGGATTTTTCATCGCTCCTAACGCTATTGTCACGGCGGCAACATTAGAAGACACCATTAAGCATTCCATTACGACACACCCTGAAGTGAATGCCGCAGTAAATAGCCGTTTATCCGCCGATTACGATTTACGCGCGGCCAAAGGCGGCTATTTGCCTTCCGTGACATTAAATGCAGGCACGGGGCATGAACAAACGGATAGCCCTTCAACGCGCGCCAGTGGTAACCATAAAGTGGGGCTACACCGTAGTGAATCCAGTATTAACTTACAGCAAATGGTGTTTGATGGGTTTGCGACGTCCAGTGAAGTAGGACGGCAGCGTGCGACCGTTAATTCACGCGCCTTCAAAGTACTTAACACGGCTGAGGCCGTCGCCTTGGAGACGGTTCAGGTCTATTTGGATGTGTTGCAACGGCAGGAATTCGTCAAACTGGCTGAGAGCAATCTCGCTAATCATGAACGTATTTATGACCAGATCAAACTCCGTAGCGCGCAAGGCGTTGGGCGTCTCGCCGATTTAGAACAGGCGGAAGCTCGTCTGGCTCAGGCACGCAATAATCTGCTCACCGAGCAAACCAACCTTGATGATGCCAGAACGAATTATTTTAGTGTCACCGGTACCGAACCTGAGAATCTGTCCTTACCAGATACTTCTATATTGGCACTGCCTGCATCACAAAAAGAAGCGCGGCGTATTATGCTGGCGAATAACCCCGCGTTGAAATCTGCTGAGGCGGATATCAACGCGACAGAACACCAGTATCAGGCAGCGAAGTCCACTTTTTACCCCAGAGTAGATGTAGAGTTAGCACGTAGCATGGGCAATAATCTGGATGCCGCGCGCGGTCATAATAATGAATGGCAGGCGATGGTCAGAATGCGCTATAACTTATATGAAGGTGGTAGCAACAAGGCGAATGCCGAAGCGAAAGCCTATCAGATTAAAGAAGCACAGGAAGTGCGTAATAATGCATTACGGCAGTTAAATGAAGAACTGGGCCTGGCCTGGTCGGCTCTGAATAATGCGCGTAAACAGATCCCTATTGCGGCTGAATATGCCGATCGCAGTATGAAAGTCCGCACCGCATACCAGAAGCAATTCAGCATCGGTGAAAGAACGCTACTTGATGTGTTAGATAGTGAGAATGAATTGTTGACGGCGCAACGCCGTCTGGTTGAAATTCAATTTATTGAACGCTTTAGCAAATACAGAATCATGGCGCGAATTGGGGATTTGCTGCGTAGCCTCGCGATTCAAAACCCCGCTGCGGCACAAAGTCTTGATAATGTTACAACGAAGGCAGAATTACCGTCATTAAATTGATGGTGATACATAAAGAACGACGAATAACGTGTTTCTTCATTGATAAGCGTTATCTTAAAGTACGCTGTTGTTCATTGATATCGTCAGAGAATGGCGGCGTTCATTCTCTGGCGTAAGGGAAAGTCTAGCTAAATGAAGTTACATTCTGTGCAGGATGAGACGCGTCGTCCTGGCGAAGCCGTAGAAAGCGATCCTATTATCCCTGAAAACAGCGATCCCCGCAGTCGCCATGACGATCCATTATTAGATAGTCTCCTCATTCTTTGTACATTACAGGGTAAACCCGCCAGTCGCACCACGTTAACCGCTGGGCTCCCGCTCGCCAATCAACGCCTTCCAGTGAAGTTGCTGCCCAGAGCAGCGGCTCGCGCCGGTTTACAAGGCCGCGTGCTAAGGCGCCCACTGAATAAAATTCCAACGCTATCGCTGCCCGCAATGCTGTTATTACGTGAAGGGAGAGCGGCTATTTTACTAGGCTGGAATGACGATGGCAGTGCTCGTATTATGCCTAGCGAGACGGAAGGCGGGGAAATTACCGTCGAATACAATACATTACAGCAGCATTATCTCGGGCTGGTGATGTTTGCCCAGCCCCGTCATCAGTTTGACATTCAACATAACTCGTTGATTCCCAGAACTAAATCCTGGTTTAAAGATACACTAAAGCTCTCACGCTTTTTATATCTTGATGCCGTGCTCGCCAGTTTGCTGATTAATATCATTGCGCTGGCGACACCGTTATTTGTCATGAACGTATATGACCGTGTCGTGCCTAATCAGGCCACGGCAACATTATGGGTGCTGGCCATTGGTATCACTGGAGCGTTCATCTTTGATCTGATACTGAAATCCCTGCGTGGCCTCTGTTTGGATATGGCGGGGAAAAAAACGGACCTGATTATTTCCGCGACCTTATTTGAGCGGATTACCGGCATGTCGATGAAAGCCAGGCCCGCTCGTGTCGGCAGCTTTGCACAAAATATTCATGAATTCCAATCGCTCAGAGACTTCCTTTCTTCCTTAACGCTGGCCACGCTAATCGATATTCCTTTCACGCTATTACTTTTATTAGTCATCGGGATCATCGGCGGCCCGTTAGTGTGGATTTCCATACTCGCCTACCCTATCGCGTTATTAGCCAGTTGGGCCTTGCAGAAACCGCTCTCTGCCACCATTGAAAAAACGATGCACCTTGCCAGCGAACGCCAGGCAACATTGATTGAAACGCTTAGCGGTTTGGATGCAATAAAAGTAAACAACGCGGAAAGCGAACGCCAGCATCTGTGGGAACAGACAATTGGTAGCCTGAGCCGCTTAGAATTGCGCGTCAAGGCGCTGTCCTCTTTAGCCGTCAACCTGACATTATGGCTTCAGCAATTTGCCGGAGTCGCCATGATCGTCGCCGGCGTTTATCTGTTGATTAACGGTGAGCTTAGTATGGGCGGATTGATCGCCTGCTATATGTTAAATGGCCGGGCGCTGATGCCATTAGGTCAATTGTCGGGGCTGGTAAACCGTTACCAGCAGGCGCGTCTGACGATGGATACCACCGAACACATGATGCAATTGCCGCAAGAGCGCAGCGATAATGAACGCCCGCTTAAACGTGAAAGTATCCGTGGCAGCATTGAGTTTCGTGATGTGACCTTCAACTATCCCGATCAGAAAAACAGCTCGCTGCGAGGTATCAATCTCACGATCGCTCCCGGCGAGAAAATTGGCATTATCGGCCGCAGCGGTTCGGGCAAAAGTTCGCTGCAAAAGTTGATCGTTAACCTATACCAGCCTTCAACCGGCAATCTGTTGATTGATGGCGTCGATGCGCGGCAGTTGGACGTTAGTGATTTACGCCACAGCATCGGCTACGTGCCACAAGATATTCAATTGTTCAGCGGGACATTGCGCGATAATCTCATCAGCGGCGCACGCTACGTCGAAGATGAAGCCATGTTGCGGGCAGCAGAGATTGCCGGAGTAAATGAATTCGCCCGCCTCCACCCGGATGGTTATAATCTCCAAGTCGGTGAACGCGGTCAGCAACTTTCCGGCGGTCAGCGTCAGGCGGTGGCACTCGCCAGAGCACTATTGCTCGACCCTCCAATTCTCGTATTTGATGAACCCACCAGTTCCATGGATAACACCAGTGAGGACCTTCTCAAACGTACCTTAGCGCCCGTCATCGCCAATAAAACCCTGTTATTGGTGACCCATCGGGTATCCATGCTGGCGTTAGTCGATCGTTTGGTTATTTTTGATAAAGGCCGGATTATTGCCGATGGGCCAAAAGCCATCGTGATGGATGCCTTGAAGAAGGGGCAAATCAATGCGTCTCGCTAACATTGTTAAACGCATCCAACGCTATTTTGTCGGGGATGATTCGCGCGATAGTCTGCAAACGATGCCCGAAGTCAGCCGTGCGATGATCGAGGATTCCCCCAAAATTGTTCGTATCACGCTGTGGGCTATTGGCGCATTCTTTCTGTTTTTCTTTCTGTGGGCGGCGTTTGCCAATATTGATGAAGTCACTCACGGCGAGGGTAAGGCTATCCCCTCTTCCCGGTTGCAGAAAGTTCAAAACCTAGAGGGGGGGATTATCACGGAAGTCTTTATTCATGAGGGACAAGTCGTCAATGCTGGCGATCCTTTAATGCGCCTTGATGATACTCGCTTTGCCTCAAATGTAGGGGAAACGGAAGCCGATCGACTTTCATTATTGTCACGTATTGAACGCCTGAACGCTGAAATTAACGATCGGGATCTGGTGCTCTCGGAAGAAATTACCTCAAAAGCGCCGAAAATCGCCTTAGGAGAGAAAGAACTTTTTAACAGCCGTCGCCAGCAACTTCATAATGAGATATCCGGCCTGGAAGAACAGTTGATTCAGCGCCGTCAGGAATTAAGAGATTTCAACGCGAAGGAAATTCAATTCCGTAATAGTCTGGGGTTGCTCCAGCAAGAAATCAGAATGTCTGAACCGTTGATTGCCGAAGGCGCCATTTCTAAAGTAGAAGTTTTACGCTTGCGCCGTGCTGAGGTCGAAACACGCGGCCAACTTGATTCTATTAAGCTCTCAATTCCCCGAGCAGAATCTGCCATTAAAGAGATCGAGAATAAGATTGAGGAAACCCGTAGCCGTTACAAAAGCGAGGCGTTAGCCCAACTGAGTGAAGCACAGACTAACCTGAATAAAATTGAAGCAACGGGTAAGGCATTGGAAGACCGGGTGAACCGAACGTTAGTGGTTTCACCGGTTCGCGGTATTGTGCAGCAGGTTCTGGTGAACACCATCGGCGGCGTGATCCAGCCGGGTAGCGATCTGGTCGAGATTGTTCCGCTGGATGACAAACTTTTGGTTGAAGCCAAGATTCGGCCTAAAGATATCGCCTTTTTACACCCAGGCCAGAATGCCATCATAAAATTAACCGCCTATGACTACACTATTTACGGTGGCCTTAAAGGCCAGTTGGTACAAATTAGCCCGGATACCGTCACCGATAAGGAAGGCAACAGCTTTTATATTATTCGCTTACGCACTGATAAGAATTATTTAGGCACTGCCGAAAAACCGCTACTTATTATTCCGGGAATGGTGGCCTCCGTTGATATCATCACGGGGAAGAAAACGATTCTCAGCTATTTGTTAAAGCCAATTATTCGAGCAAAAGCAGAAGCGCTGCGGGAACGGTAGACAACCAGGCGCTCATTAGGGTGCTACCGTTTCACATATCAGCGATGTCCAGGTTGTGATAAATTTTTGTCTGACTTCGACCAGCAGCTTTAGCCTGGTACATGGCAAAATCGGCATTAATGGCCAATGTCAGAGAATCGGTGCCATGTTCCGGATACAGCGCAATGCCGATACTGCAAGAGATGTCCAACGTTTTGCCGTCGATTTCAAAAGGTTTGGTCATAGCTTTGTGGATCTTCTCCGCGACATAGAGGGTATTGCTAACTTCTTTAATGCCCTGAAGCAATATAATAAATTCATCCCCACTACGGCGATAGACGGTATCGGTATCCCGAACGGCACCGCGCATACGCGCCGCCGCCTCTTTGAGAAGTAAATCACCAACGGCATGGCCAAATGAATCATTTATCTGTTTAAACTTGTCAAGATCAAGAAACATTAGCGCAATCTTTCTACCGGTTTGTTTGGATGATTGGATCGCCTGTTCCATCTGTTCAGCAAACGTCAAACCATTTGCCAATGATGTTAATGAATCATAGTGCGCCAACTGCCGGTAGTGCTCTTCGCTACGCCGTAACATATCAATCGCGTGATAGCGCTCTATCGCAATTGCGATCAGCTGCGCCGATTTTTCAATTGAAAAAATTTCTGCTTCAGTCGGCGAATGTACTTTACGGTGGTAAACACTAAGTACGCCGACAATTTCTTTATTCTGTCCAATGATAGGTTCAGACCAGCAGGAGCGCAGCCCGGCATATAATGCTAACCCTTTATGTAATGCCCAATGCGGATGAACGGAAATATCATTAGTAATAACGCGCTTTCCGGTATAGGCCGCCGTACCATAAGAAGCAACGCCATCGGCAATTTTCACATTATGTATTGCATTTTTATAAAAACCCGGCAGGCTCGGCGCTGAACCAAGCGTCAAACATTTATTATCTTTATCAACGAGCAGGACGGAACAGACGATCCCTCCTGGATTCTTTTCCTCAATGCTGAAAATAATGGCATCAAGGATGTCTTTTAACGGTGCGCCACTTGACAACAGTTCTAAAGCGCGATTATACGAATTATCGTAATGTTCTTTGGATTTTCTTTCCGTAATATCCAACTTTATCCCGATATATTGGGTCGCATTACTGGTTTTGTTAAATATCTTAACAATATTGGCTTCTTCCCAATACAGTTGACCATCCTTGCGGCGGTTGACGAACTCGCCACTCCAGATATCACCTTTATTTATGGTCGACCAGAGATCTTCGTAGACGCTGGCGTTGGTCATACCTGAGTTAAATATATTGGTTTTTTTACCAATAACTTCATCTCGCGTATAGCCAGACATGACAATAAACTGACGATTAACATAGATGATTTCACAATTTTCATCAGCGATGATAATTGAGGCAGGACTATATTCCATCGCATAGAAAATCATTTTTAGGAAATCTTGTTTTTTCTGTTCATTTTTAAATTTTTGTTTGATTTTTCTATTTCTTACAGCAGAAAAAAATAACAATATCAACAGTGCAGTTATTATTATTTCATACACAATAACACTCTCCTCAGGCCCAAATGGTCCTGATCGTGCAAATCACAACGCTGATGACAAAAAATCCCGGTCACAACCCTCTTCCCGTCGATTTTTGGGGATGATGCATTTCCGGAGAGCAGAAAGGATAAAAGAAAAAATGCTCCATGAAACATGGCGTATTTAGCAACATAACAACGTCAGCATAAAGCCCTCGCATATAGCTGTGCGTAGATTAAAACAAACAATTCAAATGGCTAACTTAATGTAATAGTAGTAATGGTTTTAGTTATAAGCTTATCTAATAGAATTAGATAATATTCCTAAGGATACATAGCGATATATTCTGAACATCAATTTTTTGTAAGCAAATCAATTATACCAATAAGTATCATTGTTTTAATCATTGAAACCTATCAAAAAATGATTTTTGATCGCTAGCGGCAAACATTATATTTTTTTATCATTAAAAATCAAACAATTAATAATAAAAAAAAAGCATCGATAAATTTAGCGCGCGATTATATCGCGCATTGGATGATGCCACATGATGCGCTGTATTTTTCACCATTATTTTGAAATAATTAACCACAAAATTTATTTTTATCATCATAAAAAAACAATAATCAATAAAAACAAAGTATGAAATATCGAAAAAATAATTTTAGAAGACTATCCTATAGTGATATCGCTGTTCCTATGTGATACAACACTTTAGAGATTATAATGAATGAGTATAAAAGCAGGAGAGGTAATTCGTCAGTGAATCAATGCTTATAACAGCTTAAACAATACGTTATCGCTTATAAATCGAGTTTCAGCGCATCAAAATTTTCAAATGGTTGAGGCCGAGAGAGGTAGTATCCTTGGGCGGCATAAGCTTTTGACGCCTGAACAATGGCCCACTCTTCCTCTGTTTCTATCCCTTCAATCACCACAAAATTGCAAAAACGGGATAACAGGCCAATTAACGAATGAAACACCGCCTGTCCTTCACCACTTTGTTGCAGAAGAATAAACAGCTCGCGCGCGATTTTGATGCAATCATACTGAACCAGCATCAGTGATGAAAAATTCGCCATACCGCAGCCAAAGTCATCTAACCATAGTATTTGCGCCTCTGGAAGCCCGGTTAGTACTTCCTTGGACAACCCACCCAGGTTTTCGACTATTTCAAAACGGACCCACGGCATGGTTGCAATCAACCGTTTGGCTTCAAGGCAATCTTGTAGCGCCAATAGCGTCTTACCATCAATATTAAGTGATGCAAGAAGATCGTCGCGGACAAATCGACACTGCCACTTAGACAGTAGTTGCAGTTGTTCGACAATGATTGACAAACGGGTTTCAACATCAATATTGGCAAAATATTTTTCTGGTGAGATAAGCGTAGGTGGGACAGTAGGGGAAGAAACGGCGGTCAATAACTCAATAGCCATTAATCGGCCGGAGGTTCTATAAATGGGCTGAAAGGTATATTTTCGTTGGCAAAGGCGCCAGTTATCAACGCCCGATGGTTCCTCATGTCCCTGTTGGGGTGTCCCTGCACCAGCCTGATTAAGATGACTTTTCCGTTGCACGATGCGTTCCGCCATTACACTGACATTATGAGCAATGACGTTATAAGGGGATACATCGCCGTTGCCTCCCTATGCCACCTTTATCCGTAACACCGGCTATGTCCATGCTCAGTGATGTTACAAAACGGGTGGTTAAACTTCACAATGAATTCTCTATACAACCAAACACCGCCGTAGTAACCGACCAAAGCAGTCTAAAGCATACTCGTGAAAGCAATTTAACGAACAGATGATAATTTTACCTTTTAACTCTGCTATTTATGCTATCGACGCATGACGGAAAGATGCCCTAAGGCGACGTGTTAACCATTACACACACCGTTCCAGATACGGTATATCAGAATAGTTGGCGATATCTTCATCATCGATAAAGAGTTATACGTGTTTAAATTTGTCCTAATAGGTATAATCGGCGCCCGGTTTGTAAGGTAGAAAAACATCATGGCGTTACTCATCACCCATAAATGTATCAACTGCGATATGTGTGAACCCGAGTGTCCTAATCAGGCCATCTCTATGGGTATCGACATTTATGAAATTGACACTACACGCTGCACCGAGTGTGTTGGTCACTATGACACCCCAACGTGCCAGAAAGTCTGTCCGATCGACAACACGATCGTCAAAGATCCAAACCACGTTGAAGGTAATGAGCAATTGTGGGAAAAATATGTGCTGATACACCACGCCGACCAGATTTAAATAGGCAAGTACTGGCATTCAGTTTTCGATAATCACTGTCGCACAGGCGTAAAGCCTTTCGTCAGCCAGCGTCACATGGACATGTCTGACACCGATTTGTTCAGCCAACTCTGCTGCCTTTGCAATAAAGCGCAAATGTGGTTTCCCCAGCGCATCATTAAAGACCTCAAGCTGGTTGAAGCCAAGGCCGTTACGCATCCCCGTACCAAATGCTTTCGCGGCTGCCTCTTTCACAGCAAAACGCTTGGCGAGGAAACGGGCGGGATGCGGATGACGCCGATAATGCGCCCATTCATCATCCGTCAGAATGCGGCGCGCTAGCCGTTCGCCTGAACGCTCAATGATCGCATCAATGCGGGCGATCTCGACAATATCCGTGCCTATACCGAGAATCGCCATCAGCGACGTGCTTCCCGCATCAAACGCTTCATTTCGGCAACCGCCTCTTTTAGCCCATGCATCACCGCATATCCCATAATCGCATGCCCGATATTTAATTCGTGCATCTCCGGCAGCGCGGCGATCGGCTGAACATTATGATATGTCAACCCATGGCCCGCATTAACCTTGAGCCCTTGCGACGCGGCATAAGTCGCCGCATCGCGAATGCGCTCGAACTCCTGTTGACGCGTTTCATCATCAGGCGCATCGGCATACGCCCCAGTATGAATTTCTATAAAGGGGGCGCCACTGGCAACAGCGGCATCTATTTGCCGTTTATCTGCATCAATGAAGAGTGAAACCAGGATGTTAGCCTGACGGAGCCGGGCCACCGCGCTGTTGATTTTTTCCTGCTGCCCTGCCACATCCAGCCCCCCTTCGGTTGTCACCTCCTGGCGTTTTTCCGGTACCAGACAACAAAAGTGCGGCTGCACCGCACAGGCGATATTCAGCATTTCTTCCGTGACAGCCATTTCCAGATTCATACGAGTTTGTAGCGTTTCTCTTAGGATCCTGACATCACGATCCGTGATGTGACGGCGATCTTCACGTAAATGTACGGTAATACCATCTGCCCCGGCCTGTTCAGCGATAAACGCCGCTTGAACAGGATCGGGATATGCCGTTCCACGCGCGTTGCGCAGCGTGGCAATATGATCGATGTTAATGCCAAGCAGCAGTTCAGCCATAATAAATCCTCGATAAGGTTATGCATATTACGTGGCAGTTTACACTGATGTCGCTACGCGAGGGTACAGACAGTCGGGGATTATTCATCAGAAGACGTAGGTTTGAATAAATTAGCCGCAGGAACGAACTGGCGAAACAGTTCGCGGCTTTTCAACGGTTTCCCACCGAGATATGGCTTTAACGCGATGCGTGTAAAACGCTTTGCCGCCTTCAGCGTACCGCTATCAGGAAATTCACGCGACGCCAGCGAGCGTAACTCATGACCGGTAAAGCTTTTATTATCGACCACCAGACTGGCAATAAACCCTCTTTCTTCCCGATATTGGTAGGTCATGGTATCGGCAATCGGTTCACCACTTCCGGCACAATGCAAAAAATCAACGCCGTATCCTAAATAACCCAGCAACGCTAATTCAAAACGCCGCAATGCGGGTTCAGGAGAAGCCCCCTGCACAGCAAGCTGTTGTAAACAATGGAGATAATCGAAGAAAAGCGCGGAATAATTGGTTTCATGCTCCAACACGCGAGACAGCAGTTCATTCACGTATAAACCGCTGTAGAGCATCGAGCCCGTTAACGGCAACGCGAGGGAAACCGGCTCGGCGCTACGTAACGTTTTCACGTCTCCCCGCCCGCTCCAACGTACCAGCAATGGCGTAAAAGGCTGTAAACAGCCTTTCAGACTGGAGCGACGAGCTCGCGCGCCTTTAGCCAGTACGCGAACCCGTCCATCGCTTTCGCTAAATAAATCCAGCAAGAGACTCGTTTCACTATAAGGTCGTCCGTGTAAGACAAAGGCGCGTTGCCAGCCCTCCATCGGCATGAACCTTACAGGTCTTCACTATAACCCAGGCTACGCAGGGCGCGTTCATCATCTGCCCAACCGGATTTCACTTTTACCCACAGCTCAAGGTGCACTTTGGCTTCGAACATCTCTTCCATATCCTGACGAGACTCAATACCAATCGTTTTAATTTTGGCGCCTTTGTTGCCGATAACCATTTTCTTCTGACCTTCACGCTCGACCAGAATCAAGCCATTGATATCATAGCCGCCGCGTTCATTTGTCACAAACCGTTCAATTTCAACCGTCACCGAATAGGGCAATTCTTCACCGAGAAAACGCATCAATTTTTCACGAATAATTTCCGATGCCATAAAGCGCTGTGAGCGATCGGTAATGTAGTCTTCCGGGAAATGATGTATTGCCTGCGGTAAGTGTTTACGCACGATACCCGCTATCGTATCCACATTCGTGCCTTTCTCCGCGGAAATCGGAACGACGTCAAGGAAGTCCATCTGCTGGCTAAGGAACTGGATATGCGGCAGTAATTTGGTTTTGTCCGTGACATTATCAACTTTATTGATCGCCAGCAGCACCGGGAGTTTCTGGTCGCGCAGCTTGTTAAGCACCATTTCGTCATCGTCGTTCCAGTGCGTTCCTTCGACAACGAAAATGATCAATTCAACGTCACCGATTGAACTGCTGGCCGCACGGTTCATCAAGCGGTTAATCGCCCGTTTTTCTTCAATATGTAACCCCGGCGTATCCACATAAATGGCCTGATACGGCCCTTCCGTGTGAATGCCCATAATACGGTGCCGCGTCGTCTGGGGCTTACGTGAGGTAATGGAAATCTTCTGCCCCAGCAATTGATTCAGCAACGTGGATTTACCCACATTTGGTCGACCGACAATCGCGATAAAACCGCAGTGTGTTTGTACTTCGCTCATTCAAGCTCCAGTTTTTTCAACGCTTGTTCGGCGGCGGCCTGTTCAGCCTTCCGGCGGCTCGATCCTGTCCCGACGACCGACTCGCTAAACCCGCTCACCTGACAGTGAATAGTAAATTCCTGATCGTGCGCTTCTCCGCGCACCTGTACCACAAGATAAGTCGGTAACGGCAGGTGACGCCCTTGCAGGAATTCCTGCAACCGCGTTTTTGGATCTTTTTGCTTATCACCGGGGCTGATTTCCGCCAAACGCGTCTGATACCAGTTCAGAATCAAACGCTCGATCGTCTGGATATCGCTGTCTAAAAAAATGCCACCGATCAGCGCTTCAACCGTATCCGCCAAGATAGATTCACGGCGGAAACCACCGCTTTTTAATTCTCCAGGGCCCAGACGCAGACACTCGCCAAGCTCGAACTCTCGCGCCATTTCCGCCAGCGTATTCCCACGAACGAGAGTCGCTCGCATCCGGCTCATATCGCCTTCATCCACCTTAGGGAAGCGATGATAAAGCGCGTTGGCGATAACAAAGCTCAGGATAGAGTCACCCAGAAATTCAAGCCGTTCATTGTGTTTGCTGCTAGCGCTACGGTGCGTCAATGCCTGTAACAAAAGCTCATACTGCTGAAAAGTATAGCCCAGTTTTTTTTGTAACCGATTTATTAAGATGGGGTTCATGTGTTACCAATAGATCAACAATGCGTCAAAAACAGCAGCATACGGGACAGCCCTGCTTACTCAATTCAGACAAAACTGTTTCGTTTGCACTGGCTCCCACACGGGAGCCTGCCTTTCAACCCGCCATACGTCGCGTTGCCCGCTGGTTAGCATTGTGCAAACCACACGTTGTGTTCCGCAACCCTGATTATTTGGGCTCATTCTTTCAAAAAAACCACTCTGAAATATTCTACAACGGACCACGCTATAATGCTGCGGGATCTTGCGTAATTAATGAATACCGCCAATGCGACTCAACCGGACACCGGTTGGCCATTCACCTTCCTGCTTCTCAAAACTCATCCAGATTGCCGTGGCTTTACCGACCAGGTTTCTCTCTGGTACAAAGCCCCAATAGCGGCTATCCAGGCTGTTGTCACGGTTATCGCCCATCATAAAGTAGTTCCCGGCAGGAACCACCCATGTCGCAAGCTGCTGCTGAGGCTGTGAATAATAACTGCCAAGCTGATCCTGTTGCCCCGGAACTAAGAGAATGTTGTGTGTGACCGAACCTAATGATTCTTTACGCGTATCCAGCCGAACACCCTCTACACTATTATCATTAGCAGGCACCTGATAAAAACCACTGTGCGACCCTAATCCTGGCTGGTTAAAGGTCTGGACAAAATCACTAGGCTGAACATCACTATAGGTAACGGGCAGTGCCGTATCGCAATCCTGTTGGCCCTGACAGGATGGATAAATTGTCACCTGCTTGGTCATCGGGTTATAGCTGATTCGGTCGCCCGGTAGCCCAACAACGCGCTTGATGAAGTCCACCTTAGGGTCGGAGGGGTATTTAAACACCGCCACATCGCCTCGTTTCGGATGACCGGTTTCAATCAGCGTTTTTTGTGTGAAGGGCTCTTTAATGCCATAGGCAAATTTTTCCACCAGGATAAAATCACCGATCAATAGTGTCGGCATCATCGAGCCGGAGGGAATTTGAAACGGCTCATAAATAAATGAGCGCACGACCAATACCAACGCAACGACGGGGAATATGGAAGCCACGGTTTCAATCCAGCCAGGTTGCTCAGGCGCTTTCGAAGAAACGGCGCCGTCAGCCAGCTCGTTACCGCGTGTTGCGGCAAATTTTTCGCGGCGTGCCGGTGCCCAGACAAAGCGTTCTAAACACCAGACGATCCCCGTGACTAATGTCACCACTGCCAGAATTACGGCAAACATATTGGCCATGCCAACTCCTCAGAATTTATTTACTGTCTTTGCCGACGTGTAAAATCGCCAGAAACGCTTCTTGCGGTAGCTCAACGTTACCCACCTGCTTCATCCGTTTCTTACCTTCTTTCTGTTTCTGCAACAGTTTCTTTTTGCGGCTAACGTCACCGCCATAACACTTCGCCAGCACGTTTTTACGCAATTGCTTGACCGTAGAACGCGCAATAATGTGGTTGCCGATCGCTGCCTGAATAGCGATATCAAATTGCTGACGCGGGATCAGTTCTTTCATTTTCTCAACGAACTCCCGACCCCGATATTGTGAATTGTCACGGTGTGTGATCAGCGCCAAGGCATCGACGCGCTCATTATTGATTAACACATCGACTCGCACCATGTCCGATGCCTGAAAGCGTTTGAAACTGTAATCTAACGAGGCATAGCCGCGAGATGTCGATTTCAGTCGATCGAAGAAATCGAGTACCACTTCAGCCATTGGGATCTCATACGTCAACGCGACCTGGTTACCGTGATACACCATGTTCGTTTGCACCCCGCGCTTCTCGATACATAGGGTAATCACATTACCCAAATATTCCTGCGGCAGCAGCATATGACATTCGGCAATCGGTTCGCGCAATTCCTGAATATTATTCAGAGGCGGCAACTTAGACGGGCTATCAACATAAATGATCTCTTTCGCCGTTGTTTCTATTTCATACACCACCGTCGGCGCCGTTGTGATCAGTTCCAGATCGTACTCACGCTCAAGACGTTCCTGGATGATCTCCATGTGCAACAACCCCAGGAAACCACAGCGGAAGCCAAAGCCCAGCGCGGTAGAGCTTTCAGGTTCATAAAATAGCGAAGCGTCATTAAGACTGAGTTTACCCAACGCATCGCGAAAGGCCTCGTAGTCATCGGAGCTAATCGGGAACAATCCGGCATACACCTGCGGTTTGACTTTTTTAAAGCCCGGCAACGCCTTTTCAGCCGGTTGACGCGCCAGCGTCAGCGTATCCCCTACCGGGGCGCCCAAAATATCTTTGATGGCGCAAACCAGCCAGCCAACTTCCCCACATTGCAACACATCACGGTCTATCCGCTTTGGGGTAAAAATCCCGAGGCGGTCAGCGTTATACACCTGCCCTGTGCTCATCACTTTTATTTTGTCGCCTTTACGCATAGTACCGTTCTTTATGCGCACCAACGACACCACGCCGAGGTAATTATCAAACCAGGAGTCGATAATCAGCGCCTGTAGTGGCGCATCGGGATTACCTTCCGGTGGTGGAATATCTCGCACCAGCCGTTCCAGAACATCCGGCACGCCGATCCCGGTTTTCGCGGAACACCGCACGGCATCGGTAGCGTCAATTCCTACAATGTCTTCAATTTCCTGAGCAACACGATCTGGATCGGCGGCAGGCAAATCAATTTTATTCAGAACGGGCACCACTTCCAGATTCATATCCAGCGCGGTATAGCAGTTAGCCAGCGTTTGAGCCTCAACCCCCTGCCCGGCATCCACAACCAGCAACGCCCCTTCACAGGCAGCAAGCGAGCGGGAAACTTCATAAGAGAAATCAACGTGCCCAGGCGTATCAATGAAATTTAACTGGTAGGTTTTACCGTCCTGCGCATGATAATCCAACGTCACGCTCTGCGCTTTAATCGTGATCCCTCGCTCACGCTCCAGATCCATGGAATCCAGCACTTGCGCCGCCATTTCACGTTCGGTTAAGCCACCGCAAATCTGGATGATTCGGTCCGACAACGTCGATTTACCATGGTCGATATGGGCAATAATGGAGAAATTTCGTATATGCTTCATTATAAAAATTTTTCTACCTTGATATTCCTGAAATTCTTGCCGATGGGGATGCGCATGGGTGAAAACACTCGCGATGTTATTCCACCTGAGTCGCAGCATTCTACATGCGAGAGGCCTGAAAACCTAGTCATGTCCAATGCATTCCCTTTGATTATGACGGTTTTACTGGGAATAACAGAACAACAAAGGGAAAGCAGAGAATAAAGTGTCATTACGTGGTGGACATCGTAACGAAAAATAACAAACTCGCGGAAAAAATTGCGATATCACACGATGTCACGACAGATAAATGGGTCAATTTTGCAAGAATGTACCAGGCAAGGCAATTTGCAGGATAACGGGCTCGTAGCGCTTGTGTTTACTCAATTGTTTCGCCCAACGCTGCACGCCAATAAACGCCAACCCGCCGCCGAGCAGCGCCCCCACAACGGCAGCCAAATCGGTGGCGAAAAACATTTGACACATCACTGCGCCAAGCAACATTCCGATAAGCGGAACAATATAAACCAGAACAGCGGAAAACAATAACCGCCCTTCAGAAATACCCAATTCCACTTTTTGCCCTGCGTCTAAGGGCCGATCATAAGAAACATACAGCGTATTTTCAGCAGAAAGCCCAAGCTGGCTTAACAAGCCGGTGCCGCACGATGAGCGAGATTTACAGGTGCCGCAACCTGCGCTTGGTTCGCAGCGTAGCTCCGCGACACCATCCTGCCATGACACTACTGTTGCCCATTCTTTGATCATGGCTGCTCCTTGAAAACAAGGCTATCCGCTACGCGTTTAGCGGTAGCCGGGGGAATATCGCCAACGACGGTAATCTCGCGATTAGCTCTCACGGCAGTATAAATAGCGCGTCGCCCGGTGAGCAAAGATTGCTCCTGACTCACATCGGTAGAGGGACTGACATTAATGGAAAAGCTGAATAAACCATCGCTATACAGGCGTGTTTCAATCGGAGTCGCTGAACCTGGCAACGTTTTTTTGCTGGATGAAACCACCTTCATTCCTGCAGGCAACCATTTTGGTTCCCAGGTAAATTCCTGTTTTTCAACGACCGGACTCGGTAATACGGGAGGGAGTCTACTCGCTTCTAGCGGGCGCATCACGTTGACTATATCATCGTCAACAATCAACGAGGTCGCTAAAAATTGCTCTAACCGTTTGTCGCCATTTCTATCTTGTAAATCAATACGTAAGGGAAGTCTTGATTCCGCATCGATCCATACGGTGTAGCTGTAACGGGAACCATCGCGCGAAATTACCCGGATACCGGACGCCAAACGATCGGCAATGCGCACCCGTCCATCAGCAGGGATAAAGTCATAATAGGGTGACAGTTTTTCGAAATCAGCAAAGGCCAAAGAAGGAAGAGAATCGACGATATGATCGCTGGCAAGCGTAAACGGCTCAAACCCTGGGTCGAAATAGCTGACCTCATTACCACGTTGAACAATTTCGCGCCGGGGGCCATCCATAAAGAGTAACTGCGCCAGAGAGCGATGGTTAACCTGCGCATGGCGATAGCGCACCGACTCAAATCCCTGCGGGGTAATATTGATAAATGAAATTTCGTAATTAAGAGAACGCACGGCGCTACTCATCTCTCGTAACAAAACTTCCGGCTCTACATCCTGAGCCGGAACAAACGTAGAATAAAATAGGCCACTAATGAGCAAACAGACAACAGACCAGACACGCTTCATTATTGGGGCTGAGTTCCTAATGATTGCGTACCGGGAACCTGGATTGCCGCCTGCTGATCGCTTTGCGGCAAAGTGTGTTCCACATGTAGTCGCCGCTGTAGTTCATAGTCCTGCAAAATCGCGTTAAGGCGACTACGTTGGATATCGAATCTCTGTTGACCATTGTGAGGGGCAGCATTTTCTGACGGCACCCCCAAGCTTACCGGAGAAGCCGTCCCCATGGCGGGTAACGTACTGAATATACCGGATTCCATCGTATGTTCTTCAGGGGCATCGCCCTGCTGGTAATTTTGCACGCCGACAATCACCGCTAAAGAGACGCAAGCAGCGACCCCAATTTGCGTTAGCTGACTACCCCATGGACGAATTCTGTGCCAAAACGGCATTTTCATCCACTCAGTGGGCCGAGGCTGGGATTCAGGTTGCGCTTGAGGAACCAGGCGTACAGGTTCTTTTTCGATGGCAGCGGCAACACGCGACGCGATATCCAGATGAAGCACTTGTTCACTGACATCCCCGCGCAATGTATCACGAATTAGATGATAACTTTGCCAACTTTGCTGCAACGCGTCATCCCGAGACAGCACGTTTAATAGTTCGGAATCTACAGCCTCGCCATCCATTAAAGCGGAAAGTTTCTCTCTCTGCATACCGACACCCTTACCTTGTCAAATCCATCATTAGTCATGCGGATAGCTGAAAACACTGCTAGCGCTGAATAAGCGGTTGTACTTTATTATCAATAGCTTCCCGCGCCCTAAAGATACGAGAACGCACTGTACCAACGGGACAATCCATGATCGCGGCGATCTCTTCGTAACTTAAACCATCCAATTCACGCAGCGTAATCGCTAAACGCAAATCTTCCGGCAAGGACTCAATAGTGCGGAAGACAATGTTTCGTAATTCCTCTGACAGCATTAAATTCTCGGGGTTCGATATTTCTTTCAGCGCCCCGGCATTTTCATAGTTTTCCGCATCATTGGCGTCGATGTCGCTGGAGGGCGGGCGGCGCCCCTGAGCGACCAGATAATTCTTAGCCGTATTCACCGCGATACGATACAGCCATGTATAAAATGCACTATCGCCGCGGAATGACTCTAACGCACGATAAGCTTTAATAAACGATTCTTGTACCACATCCGCTACATCCCCGGGGGGAACATATCTCGATACCAGATTCGCCACTTTATGCTGATAACGAACGACCAACAAGTTAAACGATTTTTGATCGCCTTTTTGGACTCGCTCGACCAGAATTCGATCTGCCAGTTGCTCGCTCATCCGCGGTAATCTCTACTCAAATCGTTCTCCACACGCAAAATAGTACGGCCAGCTATATAAGTCATATTTAGAGCAAGCTCCCAGTTAGAGCTAAAATGTCTGATAAAGTTCCGGATTAGCGTTGTTCTTTCGCTCAACACGGCAACTCATCTCTGCGATATGCGCCATCGCATCGTTTTTCTGAGAGTCTACGCCTTCATCTGAGCCTCAACGATTTTCCGAGGATAATACGATAAATCCTCGGTATTCGCACGATCCCCCAACCTCTTCAATCACTTATTTATCACCACGCTTAGGGGCAAAAACCCATACAGCAATCCATCATTGAATGCTACCATCGGAATTCCTCTTCTTTCTCATCCACGACTTGACCATGCAAAAGACCACTGAATACATCTGTGATGTTTTAATCATTGGCAGCGGCGCTGCCGGGCTTTCACTGGCTCTGCGTCTGGCTTCTCAGGCCAACGTAACCGTGTTAAGCAAAGGTCCGCTTAACGAAGGTGCGACGTTTTATGCACAGGGCGGCATCGCCGCCGTTTTTGACGAAACCGATACGATTGACTCACATATCGAAGATACCCTCATCGCCGGTGACGGCCTGTGCGATCGCGATGCCGTTGAATTTATCGCCAGCAATGCCAAGCATTGTGTGCAATGGCTTATCGAACAAGGCGTGCTATTTGATACCGAAACCAGTAGTACTGGCAAGGAACGCTATCACCTCACACGTGAAGGCGGGCATAGTCATCGACGCATTCTGCATGCCGCTGATGCGACCGGAAAAGAAGTGGAAAACACGCTGGTGCAAAAGGCGCTATCCCACCCGAATATTCGCATTATGGAACGCTGTAACGCCGTCGATTTGATCACGTCTAATAAATTGGGTCTACCTGGAACGCGTCGCGTTGTCGGCGCTTATATCTGGAACCGAGAGCAAGAGCGTGTAGAAGCGTGCCAGGCCAAAACCGTGGTTCTGGCGACGGGCGGTGCCTCTAAAGTTTATCAATATACCACCAACCCCGATATTTCCTCCGGCGATGGCATCGCTATGGCCTGGCGCGCAGGTTGCCGGGTAGCGAACCTGGAATTCAACCAGTTTCACCCGACCTGTCTGTTTCACCCACAGGCGCGAAATTTTCTGCTAACGGAAGCGCTGCGTGGTGAAGGCGCCTATCTTAAACGTCCCGATGGCTCACGCTTTATGCCCGATTTTGATGCCAGAGGCGAATTAGCGCCACGTGATGTTGTCGCCAGAGCCATCGATCATGAAATGAAACGCCTTGGCGCTGATTGTATGTATCTGGATATCAGCCATAAACCCGAAGCATTCATCAAACAGCATTTCCCTACCATTGATGAGAAACTGCGTTCTCTCGGTATCGATCTTACACAAGAACCGATCCCTATCGTCCCTGCCGCGCACTATACCTGCGGCGGCGTGTTGGTCGATAGACACGGACGTACCGATCTGGACGGTCTCTATGCAATTGGTGAAGTCAGCTATACCGGTTTGCATGGCGCAAATCGCATGGCATCTAACTCATTACTTGAGTGTCTGGTTTATGGTTGGTCAGCCGCCGAGGACATTTTGCAGCGCTTGCCGCACATCAACGCGGTGAAAAAATTGCCAGAGTGGGATGAGAGCCAGGTCGACAACTCCGATGAACAGGTGGTAATCCAACATAATTGGCATGAATTGCGTTTGTTTATGTGGGATTACGTTGGGATCGTGCGAACGACTAAGCGACTAGAACGAGCGCAGCACCGCATCCATCTGCTTCAACAGGAAATCAACGAATACTACGCCCACTTCCGTATCTCTAATAATTTGCTGGAGCTGCGTAATCTGGTGCAGGTCGCCGAGCTTATCGTCCGCTGCGCGCTAGACAGAAAAGAAAGCCGCGGGCTGCATTACACGCTGGACTACCCAGAAAAATTAACCACGCCGAAACCAACCATTCTGGTGCCTTAAATGGTAGAAACATGGCAGGCGCGGCGATCATGCGTCTGCCACTCACATAAAGAGATAAAAATCTTTCGTCAACTGCTGAAATTCTGCCGAATAACGCTTTTCCGCATCACGGATTGCCAAAAGTGTGGAGTGTGTACTTTGTCTTTCCTGCCGAGACAGCGCCAATAAAACGCGATGAGCGGGTTTCTCTTTATATTCCGCTACGCGAAGCTGTTGCTGAACGAACCAACGCTGTTGACGCGCCAGTGGAATAAAATAATCCGCTACCTGTATGGGGAGCACCACGCAGAAAAGACCTTCAGGTATCAGTAGTTGATGAGCACAACGTAATAGCGTTTCATGCGTCAAGGTGAGGGTGTGGCGAGCTTGATCACGCGCCGTAGATTCGCACGCGACCCCCGGCGGGAAATAAGGCGGGTTACACACAATCAATGAGTAATCAGCGGTGCGTAGCGCAGCGAAACTCGCAATATCCTCAGCATAAACCGTTATTCTGTCGGCCCAGGGCGAAGCGATGATATTTTCTTTTGCCTGCTGGCTGGCGGCGTAGTCCAGTTCGACGGCATCAATTTTAATATGCGATTCAGTCCGTTGCGCAAGCATCAACGCGAGAAGACCGGAACCGCTGCCGATATCCAATATCCGCGTAGCGGAAGATATCGGGGTCCAGGAGCCGAGCAAAATAGCGTCAGTGCCAACCTTCATCGCACAACGATCGTGCGCCACGAAGAATTGTTTGAAGGTAAATCCATCTCGACGCAATGTCAGTTTATTATCAGACTGATAGCTCATGAAAATAAGATTCCGCAGACAAACCACAGCAGCATAGGCGAAATATCCCTGTAGGGAAAGTGAGGCAGTCTACTTAAACAGATGAAGAAACCGGGCGATCCGTCTATAATCGGCGCCTCAAATAGAGGTAGACCATGACTGTAACCAATTTTTCCGAGCTCGATCTTGATGAAAGCCTGTTAGACGTCCTACGTGATATGGGTTATGAACGTCCAACCGCGATCCAGGCAGAAGCCATTCCTCCAGCGATGGAAGGCCGTGACGTACTCGGCTCAGCGCCAACGGGCACCGGTAAAACCGCTGCCTACCTGCTGCCAGTTTTGCAGCATCTTATCGATTTCCCTCGTAAAAAATCGGGTCCACCCCGTATTCTGATCCTGACACCAACGAGAGAGCTTGCCATGCAGGTCGCCGATCAGGCGCGAGCGTTCGCCGCACATACGCACCTGGATATTGCTACCATCACCGGCGGTGTCGCCTATATGAACCACGCTGAGGTGTTCAGCGAAAATCAGGATGTCGTTGTTGCGACGACAGGCCGTTTGCTGCAATACATTAAAGAAGAAAACTTCGATTGCCGCGCGGTCGAGACGCTAATTCTGGATGAAGCGGACAGAATGTTGGACATGGGCTTCGCGCAGGATATTGAACATATCGCAGGGGAGACCCGCTGGCGCAAGCAAACGTTGCTGTTTTCTGCAACGCTAGAAGGAAATGCGATCAAAGATTTCGCCGAGCGCCTACTGAACGAACCGGTTGAAATTGAAGCCGATCCATCACGACGGGAACGCAAAAAGATTCTGCAATGGTATTACCGCGCTGACGATGTCACGCATAAAACGGCGCTGCTCTGCCACCAGTTAAAACAGCCGGACGTTACACGTTCTATTGTGTTCGTACGTAAACGTGAACGTGTGCACGAGCTGGTAGCCTGGTTGCATGAAGCGGGAATACACGCCTGCTACCTCGAAGGTGAAATGGTACAGGCCAAACGTAATGAAGCGATCAAACGTCTGAGCGAGGGTCGCGTTAACGTGCTGGTAGCCACAGATATTGCGGCACGCGGCATTGATATCGATGATGTGAGTCACGTTTTTAATTTCGATTTACCGCGCACGGCGGATACTTACCTTCACCGTATTGGGCGCACCGGTCGCGCGGGCCGTAAAGGCTGTGCGATATCCTTCGTTGAAGCGCACGACCATTTATTATTAGGGAAGATCAGCCGTTACCTGAATGAACCGCTAAAACCCCGCATCATTGAGGAGCTCCGTCCAACGACCAAAGCACCGAAAGCCAGCACAACAGGTAAACCGTCGAAAAAAGTGCTTGCGATGCGAAAAGAGAAAAAACAGAAGGAAAAAGAAAAGGTTAAAGTTAAGGTTCGCCAGCGCGATCGTAAAAACATTGGCAAGCGCCGCCAACCCGCGCAGAAAGCAGACACCTCATCGAATCAATAAAATTTGATCGTAAACATACAAAATGACAAGGTAAAAAAAGGGAGCTTTCGCTCCCTCTTATTAGTGCATACGTTTACAACTTACATTACAGGCTTTCGGTAAAAGTACGCGTAATAACGTCGCGCTGTTGTTCTGGCGTCAAAGAGTTAAAACGCACAGCGTAACCGGATACGCGGATCGTTAACTGTGGATATTTCTCTGGATGCTTCACAGCATCTTCCAGCGTCTCGCGGCGCAATACATTCACGTTCAGGTGCTGACCACCTTCTACGCGCACTTCCGGCTTAACTTCCAACGGAATTTCACGATATTCGAACTGCCCCAGATCGCTTACGGGAATGACTTGATCTTCGCTGTAACCTGATTTAGCACATACACAACGTGCTTGTGATTTTTCTTCATCCAGCAACCAGAAGGAGTTGATCAGCGCGCTGTCGTTAGCCTTGGTGATTTGAATACCAGTAACCATAATTGCCTCCGTATAACGGCGTGTTATTGTCTTAATTAAAACTGATTTGTTTAAAATCGCTATTGGCAAAACATGCCAAAAAACGTAACGATCGTATAAAACCGCCTATATCTGTCTTCTTATATACCAGCCTAATAACCAGACAATCTTGACTTAAATCAATTTAAAATCCGACTCATTTCGTCTCGGTAGGTTAATTTCTTGTTTTACATCAATTTTGCCGCGATGCGGAAGTGCAAATTTTTTTGTAAATTTTCAATTTTTTAAAGCATTTTCATTCTGATAATCATGGTTGTGGTTTTACCTCGGCACAATAGATCGGTAAGCTACCGTAACACCATTTAACCTGTAAGAAAGAGTGCATGATGGCGACTTCTCTCACTTGGCACGACGTGTTGGCACAAGAAAAGCTACAGCCTTATTTTATTAATACCCTTGAATTTATTAAAAAAGAACGAGCCGCAGGTAAAATAATTTATCCGCCGCAAAAGGATGTGTTCAACGCATTTCGCTTTACCGAACTACACCAGGTTAAGGTCGTTATTCTGGGACAAGATCCCTACCACGGCCCAAATCAGGCGCACGGGCTGTCATTTTCAGTGCGTCCAGGTGTGCCCGCGCCGCCTTCTCTGGTCAACATCTATAAAGAGCTGGCGAGCGATATTCCTGGGTTTGAAATTCCGCGTCATGGCTTTTTACAAAGTTGGGCGGAGCAAGGGGTATTGCTGCTCAATACGGTATTAACTGTAGAAGCCGGGCGGGCGCATTCACATGCTAATTTGGGTTGGGAGACCTTTACCGATCGCGTCATTGCAGCCTTGAATGAACAGCGGGAAGGCTTGGTCTTTCTGCTTTGGGGTTCACATGCCCAAAAGAAGGGCAGCATTATTGATCAACGGCGCCATCATGTCCTGAAATCGCCGCATCCCTCCCCACTCTCTGCGCACCGCGGTTTCTTTGGCTGCAAACATTTCTCGCAGGCTAACCAGTTTCTTGAACAGCAGGGGTTATCCCCCATAGACTGGACACCCAAACTTCAGGAAAACGCTTAAACAATCACGGATTGGTTGTCTTTAAAATACAAGGGCGACCAACAACCGTTCGCCAAAGGTCACAGTCCCCATTCTGAAACAGGCACACGATTTTATGGAATAGGATGGCGAAGAAGGAAGTGCTAAGGGAAAATATGGTGGAGCTAAGCGGGATCGAACCGCTGACCTCTTGCATGCCATGCAAGCGCTCTCCCAGCTGAGCTATAGCCCCACGAAACGCGGAATGTTCACGATAATTAACCAAACAAAGGGAGTGTTTGGTGGAGCTAAGCGGGATCGAACCGCTGACCTCTTGCATGCCATGCAAGCGCTCTCCCAGCTGAGCTATAGCCCCTATCTTACAGCATTACCACATAGGCAAGTAATGCTTGAACGCGTCGCATAATATGAGACCCGTCTAGCAGTGTCAACGGCTAAATCTGGTTATCCGATTAACCGCTGAAAAAGACGTCAACGGTGAAAAAATCAGACCACAACATCGTTGTAATCGTATCCCAAGCACAATAAATGCTGCTAACGATAACACGATTTATTATCATTAAGTCACATCCCGCTTCTGACCAGGTATTAAGCTCATCATATGCGCCATTGTTCTATGATTTTATTTTCTTTGATGATATCCGTGTCTGGGAGTTTGCCTGTTCATGCGCAACCCACCGTCCCCGCGATAACCGAACAAGCGAAGTCCCAATTTGAAGTTAGGCGCGTTAAGATGAAAAGTCATGCACAACACGCTTATCGTATTTTCATTGCCCAACCACGCCAACCTGCGCCAGACGGCGGCTATCCGATACTCTATATGCTGGACGGTAACGCCCAATTTCCTGTTGCCATAAATAGCTATAATGTCAAAAACGGCCCGCCGCCGCTCATTGTCGCTATCGGTTATCCAACCGAGAAACCTTACGACGTACCCGCACGCACGCGCGACTACACGCCGCCGACCACCATTTCCGACCCGGACTTTGCCGCCGGAGGCGAAGCCGAGACGTTTTACCAATTCCTACAAACTACGGTAAAGCCTTGGATTGAAGCACACTACGCCGTCAACACACAAAAACAAACACTTGCCGGGCACTCTTTCGGCGGTTTATTTACGCTGTACACGCTTTTCAATCATACCCCATCGTTCCAACACTACGTTGCCGCCAGCCCATCTATTTGGTGGGGAAATGGCGTAGTGATTCCTGATAGAACGCCGCTACTCCCGACGCCACCGTTATCAATAACCATTACCGTAGGCGCGAATGAGGCGGCGATGACGACAACGCCGTCGAACAACCCCATTGATGAAAAACAGGCAGAAAGACTCAGACAAAGAAAGATGGTAGAAAGGGCTAAAACGCTCGCGACACAGCTCAAGGAACAAGGCGCAAACACCGCATTTATTGTGTTCCCGGGCAAAGGCCATGGCGACGTGATCCCGGATGCCATTGGTAAAGCCGTCGCTATCGCAGGACGAGAATAAAGGGAATCAAGCACAAAAAAACCGACCACCAGGCGAATGCAGGCCGCTTAGGTATGGATTCAGGGGGAAACACGATGATGAGGTTCCCGCAGAGATGCCTCACACCGTGGTCGCCCCCCGGTATCCCGCCTTTAAACGAACGACATTAACCACCAAGCCGGTTTTTTGTATACCGCTTTTACTTTTGAGCTTCTCGCTCAGCGATAAATTCCAGCGCTTTATCTATACGCGTTAACGAACGTTGCTGACCAATAGCCTGTACAGTGACATCAACGCCAGGAGATTGCCCCGCCCCGGTCACCGCGACACGCAACGGCATACCGACTTTGCCCATCCCTTGCCCTAATTCGTCCGCCGTACTCTGAATGGCGTGATGGATATTCTCCGCCGTCCAATCAGTGATTGCCGCCAGCTTCTCACGTACGCGTTCTAGTGGTTGGCGTGCGACAGGACGCAGGTGTTTCTTGGCCGCATCAGCGTCAAACGTAGCAAAATCCTCATAGAAATAACGACAAGAATTCGCTATTTCTTTCAATGTCTTGCATCGTTCCCCCAACAGGCCGACCAATTCGCTCAATTGCGGCCCGGTGCGGGTATCGATTCCTGCTTGCTCGATATGCCATGACAAATGCGTCGCCACGTAATCTGCTGGTAAGTGGTTAATATAATAGTGGTTTAGCCATTGCAGCTTCTCGGTATTGAAGGCACTTGCCGACTTACTAACGGCTTCCAGTGAAAATAAAGACGTCATCTCATCAATAGAGAGAATTTCCCGATCGCCAGAAGACCACCCCAAACGCACCAGATAATTCAGCAACGCCTCCGGTAGATAACCATCATCACGGTATTGCATTACCCCAACCGCACCGTGGCGTTTAGACAATTTCTTACCATCATCACCCAGAATCATCGACACATGCGCATATTCTGGCACGGGTGCGCCCAGCGCTTTAAGAATGTTGATCTGGCGCGGCGTGTTATTTATATGATCTTCACCACGAATCACATGCGTAATGGCCATATCCCAATCATCAATAACGACACAGAAGTTATAGGTCGGAGAGCCGTCGGTACGGCGGATGATCAAATCGTCAAGTTCCTGGTTGCTGAATTCGATCGGCCCACGGATGCGATCGTTAAAGATGACAGACCCTTCCTGAGGGTTAAGGAAACGAACAACATGTGGCTCGCTATCAGCATGATGTTCGTGAGAACCCCGGCAATGGCCGTCGTAGCGTGGTTTTTCGCCATTTGCCATCTGCTGTTCACGCAGCGCTTCTAGGCGCTCTTTCGAGCAATAACATTTATAAGCCGTTCCGTTTTCTAACATCTGGTCGATAACCGTGTTATAACGATCAAAACGTTTAGTTTGGTAATACGGACCTTCATCCCAGTTAAGACCTAGCCAGTTCATCCCATCCATGATGGCATCAATCGCGTCCTGGGTTGAGCGCTCAAGATCGGTATCTTCAATACGTAAAACGAATTCGCCGCCCTGATGGCGAGCGAACAGCCAGGAATAAAGCGCAGTTCGCGCGCCACCAACGTGAAGATATCCAGTAGGACTTGGGGCAAAACGGGTTTTAATTTTCATTTAGCATCATAGCCTTATTACGCAACGGCTGTCGGCACAGACCGACATAAGCTCAAAAGAACAAGAGTGGGCAACATTCTATCACTCTGCTTCGAATCCTCAACGGCGTAACATAGGCCGCAGCTTTTATTCTGGCAGGAAAGATAAGCAGTAGGCTAAATAGTGCCACGATATGGGGCCAACGGCGACAATGACAACGGCTTGCCTAATTTTGCAACGAACAACCATTTTAGTTTTAAAAAGCGTTGACTCACCTTCAAGTATCCCTATAATGCGACTCCACACAGCGGGGGTGATTAGCTCAGCTGGGAGAGCACCTCCCTTACAAGGAGGGGGTCGGCGGTTCGATCCCGTCATCACCCACCATATTTTGTTATTGATATCGGTGTTCCGTTGTGTAGCGTTAAGAGAATTTGAGATTGGGTGATTAGCTCAGCTGGGAGAGCACCTCCCTTACAAGGAGGGGGTCGGCGGTTCGATCCCGTCATCACCCACCATTCTCATTCCAGCGACTTTTCTTAACGCAAGTAGAAGTAGACGTAGTAAAGCAGTGGGTGATTAGCTCAGCTGGGAGAGCACCTCCCTTACAAGGAGGGGGTCGGCGGTTCGATCCCGTCATCACCCACCACTTCTGCGGGTCGTTAGCTCAGTTGGTAGAGCAGTTGACTTTTAATCAATTGGTCGCAGGTTCGAATCCTGCACGACCCACCAAATTATCTTCTTGGGGCGCTGCATAGAGTCCGGAGAAGTAAAAAAGCCGTATCACTGCCAACAGTGGTACAGCTTTTTTATATTCCTTTCCGTGTACTGATGAGTACAGTATAAATGAGTCGTTAATAACCTCTGCGCCCCACCTATTACACATCATATATAATAATCATAAAATCAGTCCGATCGAAAACCCGCATCATCACCATAACACATTGCTCAGCTGGACTTTCTTGAAAAGTCATTAGGCGCTTGCCATAAAATAACTACGAGATTAAAGTAGCATTTCGTTATAAAAAATAGCTATGGGAATGGATAAAAATAAAAAATTAAAATTAGAAAGCGGCCTCTTTCGCGCAATGAAGATATTTCTTTGTGTTGTAAACAGTGGTAGTTTTACTACCGCCGCTCAACAATGTAATCTTACAACTAGCCAAGTCTCCAGAGCAATAAAAGATCTCGAAGAACGATTAAGTACACGTTTATTATACCGATCCACAAGAAACCTGTCAGTTACTGATATTGGTAAATGGTATTCAGAACAATGCAAGAACATATTAGATCTCACACTGCAAGCAGAACAAAGCATAGCATTTTCTGCATCTAATCCAAAAGGAAGAGTAAAGGTGAGTTCTATGAATAACTTTGGATCGCATTATCTTTATTCACTAATAATTGAATTTCAGAAAAAGCATCCTGAGATTATTATCGATTACAGCGAATCTAATGAATTCCCTGAAATCGTCAGGAAAGGCATCGACTCAGGTATTTTTATTGATAAATCTCTTCCAGACTCATCATTAAAAGCGAAAAAGATAGGCGAGGCATTCTCAATTATTTGTGCCACGCATGAGTACATAAATATGCATAATCCAATTACATCACCTGAATGTCTGAAAAGACATCCATTATTGAGTATAAATAATTCAACATCTTTTTCTTACTGGCAACTATATTCCGGTAGTCAGTCTCTTAAGATTCACCCCCAAAATATACTCACATCCACCAACCCAGAGTTGATTTACAAAAGTGTATTAAATAACCTTGGCATTGCTCTCTTACCATTTTACACAGTTGTTGATGCTTTTAGAAATGGCAAGTTAATTAGGATATTACCAACATGGGAATCAAATCATGTTAATATTTATCAAATCACCCCATCGGGCAGTTTTATTAATGAAGCGACATCGACTTGGAACCGTTTTATTAGTGAAGAACTGCCTAAAAAAATAGAACATGATCTATTATACTTTTAATATAGATACGTCCTACTATTTTAGCCACTCATTTGTCCATCCTTTTATCTCCAAATCCTATTAACCATTTATCTTCAACATTTAAATTTACGCAAAACATGACATAAAAAAATAGAAAGATTATTGCATTTTCTGCAATAGAGTTTTCATTAAAATGACATTGAAAACAGAAAACAGTGGCGTTAGTATTCTTAACTAAGATAATCACCTATAATACATCAATTTACTATTACAAAAAATTAATTTCAAAGGTGAAAATCTGGCATCCATGTCACGACAATACATTTAATATTATTCAAAGGGGAAAGAGAGTGAGAAAATATTTCAGAAAAAGGAAAATTTCTTCCGAATATATAATATTAATTGCAGCGTTTATTGTTCTATCTGCCAACCTACGTGCACCGCTAACGGCTTTGCCGGCAGTGATAGATGATATTAGAAGTGATCTCCATATAGATTCTGTTTTGGCGGGGACATTAACGACAATACCGGTACTATGCTTTGGATTATTGGTGCCGCTGGCCTCTATTATTTTAAAAAGAGTAAGTATTGAGCGAGCCATTTTTATTGTATTATTAGGCGTCATTTTAGGAACATTACTACGCTCTTTCGGTGACTTTACGACAATTTGGGTTGGAACATTGTTATTAGGAGGGGCATTATCCCTTGGAAATATCGTCAGCTTAATGGTGATTGCGCGAGATTTTAGACATAATTCGGGTTTAATGACAGGCATCTACGTGATGGCAATGAGTATTGGTGCTACGTTAACTTCAGCATTAACTGCGCCATTGGCATCGATATTAGGTTGGCAAATTGCATTGTCCTGTTGGAGCATTCTTGCATTATTAGGAATTGTCTTGTGGGCGAAAGTCAATAATAACAAAAAGGAGCTATTTCCACACCCAAAGAAACCCCTCCATCTCATTCTAATCCGACAGAGTTAAATACAAAAATAAAGCCGGTCTGGCAGCGTCCACTGGCGTTACTACTATCATTATCATTTGCTGCCCATAGTTTTCTCTTTTATGGCATAATCGCATGGTTGCCGGATTATCTCGTGCAATCAGGGATTATGACCAAGACAGAAGCTGGTGGAGCCGCTTCTCTCTTTCAGATTTTCGGCTTATTAGGATGTTTTGGTATTCCATGGCTTAGCTCAACACTGCGTTTTACACCAGCGGCACTCTTTCTGATTGTGGGAATATCTTGGTTTCTTACTCCAGCGGGATTATTAGTATACCCAAATTTATGGTTAATATGGGTTATCTTCGGTGGAATCGGCAGCGGCGGCGGTTTTGCCGTAATATTTATGCAGGTTATAACGCGTGCAATCAATCTCGAAGATAACAGAAAAATATCGTCTTTTGTTCAGGGCATAGGATATTGCATATCTTCATTAAGCGCAGTTGTACTTGGCTATTTGCATACTGCGACTGGAAGTTGGATGACCGGTTTTGTTTTCCTATCAGTAGTTGCTATCATAATGACAATTAGTGGACTCGCTTCATCAAAAATAAAAACAGTGTGAAATAAAAACGTAGAGCCACTCCCAGCAAGCGTAATAGGTATAGTTAGTTTGGTATGGGCCACGCGCAGAAACCGGAGCATACACGGAGTATGTGAGGGTTTCGATAGCCACGGAAAAAGCAGGGAATCCATAAATAGAATTATCTTGTGATATGAATGAATGCGTTTAATACAGCCTCCGTCATCTCGCATAGAATCGGTGGCGTGCTATTGGTAACAGTATTTAATCTAGCGATATCATGTTTATTCACAATACGAGGGGGGATTAATATGGCTAAGATAGCTTTTTTTGATGCACGAAATGACGAAAAAACGATATTAGAGGAACTTCAGGAAGAAATAAAATTTGAAATCGTAAGCATTCCTGAGAAACTCTCTGCGGAAACAGCGTATCTCGCAGAGGGTACATTAGCTGTTTCGGTTGCTGGTAATAACATTGTTAATCACGACGCATTGCTGTCGCTGAGTCAAATCGGCATTAAATACCTCTCTGTCAGGAGTGCAGGATATAATAATATTGATATCGATGCTGCTCGTAAATATGGTATACGCATTTCTAACGTCAGTTACTCGCCAAATAGTGTTGCTGATTACACTGTCATGTTAATTTTAATGAGCGTCAGAAAAATAAAACAAATTATATTGAGAAACAACATACAGGATTACACGCTAACGGGCCTTCAGGGTAAGGAAATGAAGAATTTAACCGTTGGCATTATCGGCACAGGGAAAATAGGAGAAATTGTTGCAAAAAATCTATCTGGTTTTGGAAGTAAAATAATAGCTTATGATTTATTTCCCAAGGATTCTTTATCCGAATTCATTGAATACGTTTCACTTGATGAATTATTAACTAAGAGTGATGTTATTACCTTACACCTTCCTCTTGATAAAAAAAGCCATCATCTTATTAATAAAGAGACGATCAATGAAATGAAAGATGGGGTAATTATAATAAATTGTGGCCGCGGTCAGTTAATTGATACTGATGCTCTCGTTGGAGGTATAGAATCAGGGAAAGTCGGTGCTATCGGACTGGACGTAATTGAAAATGAGCTTGATATCTTTCACAAAGATCATCGCTGCAACATTCTTACCAATCGTCAACTGTCTGTGTTAAGGGCATTTCCTAATGCAATTATTTTCGCCCCATGCGTCTTTTTACACCGATCAGGCAGTAAGAGATATGGTTGATATATCATTAAAATCTCTCATTTCATTTATTAATTCTAATCATAGCCCTTGGGAGTTAAGTTAAAAAACAGTTCATTATAGAACAGGTATTTTAATAATTACACATCAGCATATATTGCAGAAATATTCATATTTCTGCCATTAAAAATAGAATGCTATTTTCAGAAAACGTGATCGAGCATTAAGTGGCTCCCGCGTCCAGGATGCTATACCGATCTTACACCTCTGTATGCGCACCGAGACATTAGAATATTCGCGCCTCAGTTCCGGTAATCACTTTTTCTTTTAGCTAAATTGCGGAACGACGTGAACGGTAACGACTGTGCCAGATAAAACCAGACACTACAGTAAATAACATCGCAACGATAAAGGCCGCCGCAATCAGCGCCGCTGCGGCCCCGGTTTTTGACACCAGCGGCACCAGCGATGTGCAGAGCCCATAGCCGAGCGTGTGGCTGGTCGCGATCCAGCCCGCGCCCGCGCCGTCTGTCAGCCTATCATTCAGTAAAAGCTGATAAGCGGGTGTTGCCAGAGCCGCTCCAAACGACAGCACTGCACAGCCGAGGTAAAACAACCATAACTGTTCGGCGAGCATCAGCGCCAGACCACACATCATCAGTGCCCCGGCACTCAATAGCAGCGCCATCGGCGTTAGGCGCTGCGGGCGCAGCACCCCAAACTGTGCGATAAGCGCGGCAACTGCGGCCAGCCCTAACAGCCACGCCACCTGGTGGCTAATGGCGGCGGTATCGCTGGCGAACTGGCGAGTAAGCGCGGGCGAAAGGCCAAGCTGCATCATGCTCACCGCCGCGGCTAATAGGAGCGCGCAAAGCAGATAAGGCAGGCAATCCAGCCTCAGGTTGGCGCTTTTGCGTTCCGCTAAGGGTTGCGGTGGCGTGCCTGGCAACCGCAATAGCATCACCAACGCCAGTAATGGCGCAACCATCAGCAACGCCATCGGTGCCAAAGGGTGAATTGCCAGCATCGCCGCCGCGCACAGCGGCCCGAATAGCCTCCCGCAGCTCAAGCCAGAGCTAATGGTCGCCAGAGCGATCATGCGATTCCCTTGCCCCGCTCTCTGTAATGCCCAGACCTGACAGGCTGGCACCATCGCCGACACGGTAAGCCCGTAGACGATCCGCGCAATGATTAATATTCCCAGCCCCATTGCTGTTGTTACGGCGCCGGTCGCCATCAGCACACTTCCCAGCCCAAGCAGGGTAAAGCTTGCGCCATATCCTCCCAGTGCCCACAGCACCACAGGCTTACTACCTACACGAGCAATTTGCTTTCCCCACCACGGGGAAGACGGTAGAAACAGCATTGAGCCAAGCATCAACAAAGCCGCCCAGACTGCCAGGCTCAGTTTTGTCTGAATTACCAGTACGGGAATCGCGACCAGCAGGCCGTTTTGCCCAACACCGAGTAGCCCCGCACTGAACGCTAGTGGCCAGCAAGACAATGGTTTTTGCGGCGTTTCCGCGATCTCAAGAGATGTCACAACGTTGCAATTCCATGTATTAAATGTGCTTATTTGTGAAATTAATTTTACCAATTCTAACAATTGATATTGATAATGAGAAACATTATCGGCAAAATTCACATTATCGTTACGAGTGGGATCTGTTTGATTATGACTTTGCCAACTAAAGCGCCAGCCTTGGATGTGGCTGCACAGTGCTTCCTGAATTCCCTGGTTCGTGAAATCAAAAACTGGCGGCTGACTGAATACCAACCAACCGAATTAATTATCCCGCTGGACGAACAGCAGGCGTTGCATTTCAGCGTAGTTTATTTCTCCCCAACCCAACATCACCGCTTTGAATTCCCGGCTCGTCTGGTTACGGCGTCCGGCAGTCATCCCGTCGATTTCGCCACCCTCTCACGGCTTATTGTTGATAAGCTCCAACGTCAACTCTTGCTGCCCGCAGCCAGTTGCGAAACCTTCCACCAGCGCGTGATGGAAAGCCACGCCCATACGCAGCAGGCAATTGATGCCCGCCATGACTGGGCAGCCCTGCGTGAAAAGGCGTTGAACTTTGGCGAGGCCGAGCAGGCTCTGTTGGTCGGGCACGCCTTTCACCCGGCGCCCAAGTCTCATGAACCGTTCAACCAGCAGGAGGCCGAACGCTACCTGCCGGACTTCGCGCCCCACTTCCCGCTGCGGTGGTTTGTCGTGGACAAAACGCAGATCGCCGGTGAAAGCCTGCATCTCAACCTGCAACAGCGGTTGACGCGATTTGCCGCAGAGAATGCGCCGCAGTTACTCAACCAATTAAGCGACAATCAATGGCTATTCCCGCTGCATCCGTGGCAGGGGGAGTATCTGTTGCAGCAGGTGTGGTGCCAGGAGCTTGTCGCTAACGGGCTGATTAAAGATTTAGGCGAGGCCGGTACGCCGTGGCTACCGACCACCTCTTCCCGCTCGCTCTACTGCGCCACCAGCCGCGACATGATCAAATTCTCCCTGAGCGTGCGCCTGACCAACTCCGTCCGTACCCTGTCAGTGAAAGAAGTGAAGCGTGGAATGCGCCTGGCTCGCCTGGCGCAAACCGATAACTGGCGGACGCTACAGGCTCGTTTCCCGACGTTCCGTGTGATGCAAGAGGACGGCTGGGCCGGGCTGCGCGATCTCCACGGCAACATCATGCAGGAAAGCCTGTTTGCCCTGCGTGAAAACCTGCTGGTGGATCAGCCGCAAAGTCAGACTAACGTACTGGTATCCCTGACGCAGGCCGCACCGGATGGCGGTGATTCGCTGCTGGTTGCGGCGGTAAAACGCCTGAGCACTCGCCTAGGCATCACTGCGCAACAGGCCGCCCACGCCTGGGTCGATGCTTACTGTCAGCAGGTACTAAGGCCGCTATTTACGGCTGAAGCGGATTACGGCCTGGTGCTGCTAGCGCATCAGCAAAATATTTTGGTCCAGATGCTTGGGGATCTACCGGTCGGTCTTATCTACCGGGACTGTCAGGGCAGCGCGTTTATGCCTCACGCGGCAGGCTGGCTCGACACTATTGGCGAAGCGCAAGCGGAAAACGTCTTCACTCGTGAGCAGTTGCTGCGCTACTTCCCTTATTACCTGCTGGTTAACTCTACTTTTGCCGTGACCGCCGCGCTGGGCGCCGCCGGGCTGGATAGTGAAGAAAATCTAATGGGTCGCGTACGTGCTTTGCTGGCTGAAGTGCGTGACCAGGTGACACATAAAACCTGTCTCAACTATGTGCTGGAAAGTCCGTACTGGAACGTAAAAGGTAACTTTTTCTGTTATCTGAACGACCATAACGAGAACACTATCGTCGATCCCTCGGTGATCTACTTCGATTTCGCTAACCCGCTGCTGGCTCAGGAGGGCTGAATGTCTCAGGCAAACATCGTTCACAGCGGATATGGACTGCGTTGTGAAAAACTCGCCAAGCCACTGGATCTTAGCTGGGGGCTGGATAATAGCGCGGTGCTGCACTGGCCGGGACCATTGCCGACAGGGTGGCTGCGCGACGCGTTGGATCAGATATTTATCGCGGCGCCGCAACTTTCAGCGGTCGTTCTGCCCTATGTAGAATGGCGCGAGGAGCCACAGGCGCTGACGCTTTTCGGACAGGCAAAAAGCGACATCGTCCATCGCGCCGCCTTCTGGCAGTTACCGCTATGGTTGGGTTATCCGGCAAACCGAGCCTGCGGCGAAATGGTTTTTGATACAGAACGTGAGATTTATTTCCCACAGCGCCCGCCCCGTCCGCAGGGCGAAGTTTATCGCCGTTACGATCCACGCGTTCGCAAGACACTGAGTTTCCGCGTTGCCGATCCCGTTCTTGATGCTGAGTGTTTTACCCGCTGGATGAACGACCCGCGCGTAGCGTATTTCTGGGAGCAAAGCGGCTCGCTGGAGGTGCAAATCGCCTATCTTGAGCGCCAGCTTACCAGTAGTCATGCATTCCCGCTGATCGGCTGCTTCGACGATCGGCCGTTTAGCTATTTCGAAATTTACTGGGCGGCGGAAGACCGCATTGGTCGCCACTATTTGTGGCAACCCTTCGACCGCGGCCTGCATCTGCTGGTTGGTGAACAGCAATGGCGCGGAGCCCACTACGTGCAAAGCTGGCTACGCGGGCTGACGCATTACCTGCTGCTGGATGAGCCTCGCACGCAGCGCACCGTACTTGAGCCACGCGCCGATAACCAGCGCCTGTTCCGCCACCTTGAACCTGCGGGATACCGGACAATAAAAGAGTTCGACTTCCCACACAAACGCTCGCGCATGGTCATGGCGGATCGCCATCACTTCTTTACGGAGGTCGGTCTGTAATGAATCACAAGGATTGGGATTTTGTTAACCGCCAGTTGGTGGCGAAGATGCTGGCCGAGCTGGAGTATGAGCAGGTTTTCCACGCGCAATCCCAGGGAGATGGTCGCTACTGCATTAATCTGCCGGGTGCAAAATGGCGCTTCAGCGCTGAACGCGGCATCTGGGGCTGGCTGTGGATTGATGCTCAAACGTTGCGCTGCGCGGACGAACCCGTTCTGGCACAAACGCTACTTATCCAGCTAAAGCCGGTGCTGTCGATGAGCGATGCCACCGTTGCCGAGCATATGCAGGATTTGTATGCCACGCTGCTGGGCGACCTGCAATTGCTGAAGGCTCGTCGCGGGCTGAGCGCCCGTGACCTGATTGATCTTGATGCCGACCGCCTGCAATGCCTGCTAAGCGGCCATCCTAAATTCGCTTTTAATAAAGGCCGCCGCGGCTGGGGCAAAGAGGCGCTGGAGCGATATGCGCCAGAGTACGCCAACACCTTCAGACTGCACTGGCTGGCGGTAAAACGTGAGCATATGGTCTGGCGCTGCGACAGTGGGCTGGATATTCAGCAGTTGTTGACGGCCGCGATGGACCCGCAGGAGTTTGCCCGCTTCAATCAGGTTTGGCAGGAAAACGGGCTGGATAACGACTGGCTGCCGCTACCGGTACATCCGTGGCAGTGGCAGCAAAAAATCGCCCTCGACTTCATCGCCGATCTTGCCGAAGGCAGGATGGTTTCGCTCGGCGAGTTTGGCGACTTGTGGCTCGCGCAGCAGTCGCTGCGCACCCTGACCAACGCCAGTCGCCAGGGCGGGCTGGATATTAAGCTGCCGCTGACCATCTACAACACCTCCTGCTACCGGGGGATTCCGGGCAAATACATCGCCGCCGGGCCGCTGGCCTCACGCTGGCTGCAACAGGTTTTTGCGACTGACGCCACGCTTAAGCAAAGCGGCGCGGTGATCCTCGGTGAACCGGCGGCAGGCTATGTGTCCCATGAAGGCTATGCCGCGCTTGCCCAGGCCCCCTACCGCTACCAGGAGATGCTCGGCGTTATCTGGCGTGAGAATCCGTGTCGCTGGCTGAAGCCGGACGAAAGTCCGATTCTGATGGCGACACTGATGGAGTGCGATGAAAACAATCAGCCGCTGATAGGCGCCTATATCGACCGCTCTGGGCTGGACGCGGAAACCTGGCTCACACAACTGTTCAGGGTGGTAGTGGTCCCGCTGTATCACCTGCTTTGTCGCTACGGCGTCGCGCTTATCGCCCACGGACAAAATATCACGCTCGCCATGAAAGAGGGCGTACCGCAGCGCGTGCTGTTGAAAGACTTCCAGGGTGATATGCGACTGGTGCAGGATGCGTTCCCGGAGATGGACTCCCTGCCTCAGGAGGTGCGTGATGTCACCGCTCGCCTGAGCGCCGACTACTTAATTCACGATTTGCAGACTGGCCACTTCGTGACGGTGCTGCGCTTTGTTTCGCCGCTGATGGCTCGCCTTGGCGTACCGGAGCAACGTTTTTATCAACTGCTGGCAGCAGTGTTGAGTGACTACATGCAGGAACATCCACAAATGTCAGCGCGCTTTGCGATCTTCTCACTCTTCAAGCCGCAAATCATTCGCGTAGTGTTGAATCCGGTAAAACTGACCTGGCCTGACCAGGACAGCGGCAACCGTATGTTGCCGAATTACCGTGAAGATCTGCAAAACCCGCTGTGGCTGGTAACAAAGGACTAATTCATGACAAACACTGTAGATTTTATTGGCGTGGGCATCGGCCCTTTCAACCTGAGCATCGCGGCGCTGTCTCATGAGGCTAAGGGATTAAGCAGCCGTTTCTTTGACGGCCACTCGCATTTTTCCTGGCACCCCGGCATGCTGGTGCCGGACTGCCATATGCAGACCATGTTCCTGAAAGATCTGGTGAGTGCCGTAGCGCCTACCAGCCCATTCAGCTTCGTTAACTATCTGGTGAAACGCAAAAAATTCTACCGTTTCCTGACTACCGAGTTACGTACCGTTTCTCGCGATGAGTTTTCCGACTACCTGCGTTGGGCCGCCGAGGGCATGAACAATCTGCATTTCAATCATACTGTTGAGAGCATTGACTTCGACGAAAAACACCAGCGCTTTGTGACGCAGACCAGCCAGGGAGAACATTTTGCCCGCAATATCTGCCTTGGCATTGGCAAGCGCCCGTACCTGCCGCCTTGCGTAAAAGAGACAACGCAAACCTGCTTCCACGCCAGTGAAATGAGCCTGCGCCAGCCGGATCTCGGCGGCAAACGGGTTACCGTGGTTGGCGGCGGACAAAGCGGCGCCGATCTGTTCCTCAATGCGCTGCGCGGAGAATGGGGCGACGTTGCGGAGATCAATTGGGTCACCCGCCGCAATAACTTTAACGCGTTAGATGAGGCGGCATTCGCCAACGAATACTTCACACCTGAATACGTGTCAGACTTCGTCGGCCTGGATGAAAGCACACGCCTGAAGATGCTCAATGAGCAGAAAATGACCTCTGACGGTATTACGGCCGACTCGTTACTCGCTATCTATCGCGAGTTGTATCACCGCTTCGAAGTGCTAAGGCAACCACGTAATGCCCGTCTGCTACCAAGCCGCTCGGCCACCGGCCTTGAAAGCCGCAGTAGGGGCTGGCTACTGCAGCTAGAACATCATCTTGATAATGGTTATGACAGCCTGGAAAGCGACGTGGTGATCTTCGCCACCGGTTACCGTTCCGCGCTACCGCAGATACTCTCACCGTTGATGTCGCGAATCGCCATGCGCGATGAGTGCAACTTCAGAGTACGTGACGACTTCACCCTGGAATGGAACGGCCCACAAGAGAACAGTATCTTCGCCGTCAACGCCAGTATGCAAACCCATGGCATCGCCGAGCCACAGCTCAGCCTGATGGCCTGGCGCTCCGCCCGTATTCTTAATCGCGCGCTAGGACGTGACTTATTCGATCTCAGCACGCCGCCCGCCCTGATTCAGTGGCGCAGCAGCAGCCAAGAAAAACCGCAGCCAAAGGCTGCTTCTTTAACCCGTTACACCGCCTCTTTGGACTAATATTTCACGCATGAGGGAATAATGATGATAAATAAAAAGTATGCACTTTGGGCTCTTAACCCACTGCTTCTCGCTATGATGACGCCAGCCGTCGCTCAACAATCTGATGGTGAGACGCTCGTGGTGTCAGCCAACCGCAGCAACCGTACCGTGGCAGAAATGGCGCAAACCACCTGGGTTATTGAAAGCGCCGAATTAGAGCAACAGATTCGAGGCGGCAAAGAGCTAAAAGATGCATTGGCTCAGTTGATTCCTGGCCTTGACGTCAGTAGCCAGAGCCGCACCAACTACGGCATGAACGTGCGTGGTCGGCCGCTAGTCGTGTTGGTTGACGGCGTGCGTCTCAACTCTTCACGCACCGACAGCCGACAACTGGACTCTATCGACCCTTTCAATATTGACCATGTAGAAGTGATCTCCGGCGCGACGGCACTCTTCGGCGGCGGCAGTACCGGTGGTCTGATCAATATCGTGACCAAAAAAGGTCAACCAGAAACCCAGATAGAGTTTGAGGCCGGCAGCAAAAGCGGCTTTAACAGCAGTAAAGACCATGATGAACGCATCGCCAGCGCCATCTCCGGCGGTAATGACCATATTTCCGGGCGTGTTTCCGTAGCCTACCAGAAGTTTGGCGGCTGGTTTGACGGTAACGGCGATGCCACTCTGCTCGATAATACCCAGACCGGCCTGCAGTATTCCGATCGTCTGGACATCATGGGCACCGGTACGCTGAACATTGATGAAACCCAGCAGCTTCAGTTGATCACGCAGTATTATAAAAGCCAGGGCGATGACGATTACGGGTTGAATCTCGGGAAAGATTTCTCCGCCATTAGCAGGGGCAGCACACCATATGTCAGTAAGGGACTGAATTCTGACCGTATTCCCGGCACCGAGCGTCATCTGATCAGTCTGCAGTATTCCAACAATGATTTCTTTGGTCAGGAACTGGTCGGCCAGGTTTACTACCGCGATGAGTCACTGCTGTTTTACCCGTTCCCGACCGTCAATGCGAACAAACAGGCGACGGCTTTCTCCTCGTCACAGCAGGACACTGACCAGTACGGCATGAAATTGACCCTGAACAGCAAACCGCTGGACGGCTGGCAAATCACCTACGGGCTGGATGCCGACCATGAGCGTTTTACCTCCAACCAAATGTTCTTCGATTTAGCCCAGGCAAGCGCTTCTGGCGGCCTGAACAACCAGAGGATTTACACCACCGGGCGTTATCCCGCGTATGACATCACCAACCTGGCTGCACTCCTGCAATCGAGCTATGACATCAACGAGACTTTTACGCTCAGCGGCGGCGTGCGTTATCAGTACACGGAGAACAAGATTGATGATTTCATCGGCTATACACAGCAACAGCAGATTGCTGCCGGAAGAGCGACATCCGCCGACGCTATTCCTGGCGGCTCGGTCGATTACGACAACTTCCTGTTCAACGCCGGTCTACTGATGCACCTCACCGACCGCCAACAAGCATGGTTCAACTTCTCTCAGGGCGTAGAACTGCCCGATCCGGGTAAATACTACGGTCGCGGCACTTATGGCGCAGCGCTGAACGGCCACCTCCCTCTAACCAACAGCGTAAACGTTGACGATAGCAAGTTGGAAGGCGTGAAGGTCGATTCTTACGAACTGGGCTGGCGCTATATCGGCGACAACCTGCATACTCAAATCGCGGCCTATTACTCAATTTCGGATAAGAGCGTGGAGGCGAATAAGGATCTGACCATCAGCGTATTAGATGACAAACGCCGCATTTACGGCGTGGAAGGCGCGGTGGACTACTTCATACCGGATAGCGACTGGAGTATCGGCACGAACTTTAACGTACTGAAAACCGAGACGAAAGTGAACGGTAGTTGGGAAAAACATGACGTAAAAGTGGCAAGCCCATCGAAAGCAACAGCCTATATTGGTTGGGCGCCGGATCCGTGGAGCCTGCGCGTACAGAGCACCACCTCCTTCAATGTGAGCGACGCGAAGGGAAACAGTATTGACGGCTATACCACCGTCGATTTGCTCGGCAGCTACCAGCTCCCGGTAGGTAAACTTAGCTTCAGCGTTGAAAACCTCTTCGACCGCGACTACTCCACCGTATGGGGGCAGCGCGCACCGATGTACTACAGCCCAGGTTACGGCCCAGCTTCCTTGTATAACTACAAAGGCCGCGGCCGCACCTTTGGTCTGAACTATTCAGTTCTGTTCTAATGCCATTTTGCCCGGCACATGCCGGGCAAATCCTACCCTCGCGCGCCGGAACAACGCGCCCAGTACGTACCGTTTATTAAAAAACGCAATATCATTCCAGCTAAAGTAGTTGTTACCGCCAACCTCGCGGCAGGAAACGTCTCACAGCGATAAAATATCAGAATATCCTATCGACTGAAGGCGGTTAGCAATCATGACGTTATGTTCATCAGCGTTAACAGTCTTACCGTAATTTTTTGACAAAAAATGTCAAATTTATTGGTTTCTATTCTCCACACAAATAGACGACACTGCTGCGTATCGTCAACAAGCAGTGTAAACAGGCGTTTTGCTCATTCATGAGGTTAGCTATTATGATTTCTCAGTTGAATCAATGGTTCACACGTTTAACCGATCATCCCGACGCAGGCAAACTTTTACTGCGTTTAACCGTGGGTATTCTGCTACTGTTTCACGGCGTGGCAAAGGTTGAGCACGGCGTAGGTTGGATCATCCAGATGCTACAGGGCGCCGGTCTGCCAGGCTTCATCGCCTATGGTGTTTATATCGGTGAAGTTGTTGCGCCAATCCTGATTATTTTGGGCGTATTCACCCGTATTGCTGGCTTGATTGCTTCACTAACGCTGGTCGTTGCGACGCTGATGGTTGGCATGGGGAAATTCTTTACCCTGACCGAGGTAGGTGCCTGGGCGCTGGAGATTGAAGCTTTCTATTTCTTTACCGGCATTATTATCATGCTAGTTGGCAGTGGCCGTTACTCTGTTGCCTCAAATCCTGCTTATCGTTAATATTTTTTTAACGATAAGTATTAACACTAAAAAAACCCGCGCCTTGGCGGGTTTTTTATCTCTGAGGTTAGCGGTTAGATTTCCCAATCGTGGTTATAACGTTTGGGCTTAAATTGAATGACATCCCCTTTCTGTAAGCCTTGCAGACTCACATCGTCTTTTGCGACTTCCGCTTCAATCAATTCCGCTTGTTCACCCAATTTTAACGACAAGCGAGTTAAGGCGCCGAGCGGACGAATATCGCGCACCGTCACCGCCTGATAACCATCCTGAGCCTGAACAGACAACGCGACTTCATGGGGACGAAATAGAATCGTTTCTTCCGTTTGCGCCACTTTCAGTCGGTTACTGTCACCAAGGAAGTGGTAAACAAACTCACTGGCCGGGTTATCATACACCTCTGCTGGCGTACCAATTTGTTCAATCACTCCCTTGTTCATCAGGACAATACGATCGGCGACTTCCATTGCCTCCTCCTGATCGTGCGTCACGAATACCGATGTCAGATCGATATTTTCATGCAGTTGGGACAACCAGCGGCGCAACTCCTTACGCACCTTGGCATCCAGCGCACCGAAGGGCTCATCCAGCAGTAAAATGCTCGGCTCGACGATCAACGCGCGCGCCAATGCAATTCGCTGCCGTTGCCCGCCAGAAAGCTGTTCGGGATAACGATCCCCCAGCCAGTCCAGTTGAACCAACTCCAACAATTCATGCACTCGCTTTTCGATATCTCGCTTCGATGGGCGGATATTTTTCGGCTTCATTCGTAGACCAAACGCGACATTATCGAACACGGTCATGTGTCGAAACAGGGCATAATGCTGAAAGACAAACCCGACGTTGCGTTTACGCACATCATGAACGGACACATCTTTTCCGTGAAAAATGATACTGCCGCTATCCGGGTGTTCCAGCCCGGCGATAATACGCAGCAACGTCGTCTTGCCACAGCCCGATGGACCGAGCAACGCCACCAGTTCACCGCTTTGGATCGAGAGATTAATGTCGTTTAGTGCCCGAAACTGGCCAAATTGTTTATTAATGTTGCGAATTTCAATGCTCATCTTTGGCCAACTCCTGTTGTTTCTGTATTTGCTTCGTCAATCTACTTTCACTCCACTGCCGCAGTAGCAGCACCACCAGCGACATCATGAGCAGCAGAATCGCCACACTGAAGGCTGCAACGATGTTGTACTCGTTATAAAGAATTTCGATATGCAACGGCAGCGTATTCGTCAGACCGCGAATATGACCGGAAATGACGGAAACCGCGCCGAATTCCCCCATCGCACGCGCAGTACACAACACGACGCCGTAAATCAGCGCCCACTTCACATTCGGCAAGGTGATGTGCCAGAACATTTGCCAACCGTTCGCCCCTAGCAACCTTGCCGCTTCTTCTTCCTGAGAACCCTGTTCTTCCATCAACGGAATCAGCTCACGCGCCACATAAGGCAGCGTGACGAAAATCGTTGCCAGTACGATGCCCGGTACGGCGTAAACGATTTGCAGATCGTGTTCGAGCAGGAAGGGATAAATCTGGCTTTGCGCGCCAAACAGCAGCACATACACCAGCCCCGCAACCACGGGGGAGACGGAAAACGGCAAGTCGATCAACGCCAACAGAAAGCTCTTACCGCGAAATTCGAACTTCGTCACGCACCATGCTGTCGCCAACCCAAACACAACGTTTAACGGCACGGAAATGACGGTTGCAAGTAACGTTAGCTTAAGCGCCGCGATCGCATCGGGTTCGCTAATCGCCGCCCAAAATGCGCCAACCCCTTTATCCAAACCCTGAGTTACCACCATCATCAACGGTAATACCAAAATCAGGAAAAAGATGACCCACGCCAGCGAAACCAGAATGTAATAGGCTGCCGGCTGTTTTTTTCTTTTTGCCGCGCTAGCCTGAGCGGAAATAACCTGTTCCATAACAACCCGCCCTTACAGTTTTGGTTGAATGCGGCGCTGCAATACGTTAATCAGTAGCAGCATAATGAAAGAAACCAGCAGCATAAATACGCCAATTCCGGTTGCGCCTTTGTAGTCATACTGATCGAGTTTAGACACAATCAGTAGCGGGAGAATTTCGGTTTTAAAGGGGATATTCCCGGCGATAAACACCACTGAACCGTATTCCCCTACGCCGCGGGCAAAAGCCAAAGCAAAACCCGTTAGCCACGCAGGTAAAAGTGCCGGAAGTAATACATGGCGGAAAATTTGAAGCGGACGTGCGCCAAGGCAGGCAGCCGCTTCTTCCACTTCTTTAGGAATATCCGCCAGCACCGGTTGCAGTGTTCTGACGACGAAGGGCAAAGTGACAAAAATAAGCGCCAACGTGATACCGATGCCGGTGTAAGCGATTTTGAAAGGAAACAGCGAGCCTATCAGACCATTTGGCGCATATAGCGCCGTCAATGCAATCCCCGCTACGGCGGTTGGCAGCGCGAAAGGCATATCGATCATGGCATCAATTATTTTACGACCGGGGAAGGTATAACGCACCAGCACCCACGCCAGTAACGTCCCGAGAATACCGTTAATAAAGGCCGCAGCCAGCGCTGTGCCAAATGAAAGCCGCAGAGAAAACAATACCTGACGACTGGTGATCAAATCCCAAAATTGACCAAGCGTGAGTTGGCTGGCATATAAAAACATCCCAGCCAATGGGATAAGAACAATTAATCCTAAATAGCTTAGGCTAAACCCTAACGTTAGCCCGAAACCGGGGATCACTGAAGAAGAACGCTGTGACATACCGTGCCTTTAATTTTTATACTCGCTATCCAGCCAACAACGACTTGCTGACACACTCTACTTGACGAAAGAGATCGGCAACGACGCAGCCTGCCGATTTACCTGAAAAAGCCGCTAAAGCGATAGCGGCCATAATTCGTCAGACGTTGCCAACTTATTGGTTAATCTCTTTAAATATGGTGTCAAACACGCCACCATCGTTAAAGAACCTGGCTTGTGCGGTTTTCCAACCGCCGAAATCCTTATCGATCGTGACCAGATTTACTGGGGCAAACTGATCTTTGAACTCTTCTGCAATTTTGGCGTTACGAGGGCGATAAAAGTTTTTGCCAATAATTCGCTGCGCTTCATCGCTGTAGAGATATTGCAGATAAGCCTCGGCCTGTTTCTGCGTCCCTTTGCGCTCAACAACTTTATCAACGACGGCCACAGGTGGCTCAGCCAGAATCGACAGCGACGGTGTAACGATCTCAAGCTGATCGCCGCCCTGCTCTTTCAGGGATAAATACGCTTCATTTTCCCAAGCCAGCAGCACATCACCCAATTGACGTTGTACAAAGCTGATGGTTGCCCCACGTGCGCCAGTGTCCAGTACCGGCGCGTGGCGGTAGAGTTCGGTGACAAATTTCTGTGCGGTTTCATCATTACCACCCGACTGTGCCTTGGCGTAAGCCCATGCAGCCAGGAAATTCCAGCGCGCGCCGCCAGAGGTCTTCGGGTTAGGCGTGATCACTTCAACCCCAGGCTTCACCAAATCATCCCAATCCTTGATATTTTTCGGATTCCCTTTGCGTACCAGAAAAACAATGGTAGAGGTATAAGGTGTGCTGTTATCAGGCAAACGCGCCTGCCATTTGGGGTCGATCAAGGGTTGGTTCAGGTTTAATGCATCAATGTCGCCAGCTAGCGCCAGCGTAACGACATCGGCCTGCAGACCATCAATGACCGAGCGCGCCTGTTTTCCCGATCCACCATGCGAATTTTTGATGGTGATATCTTCTCCGGTCGTCTCTTTCCAATGTTTGATAAACGCCGCATTGTATTGCTGATACAGCTCTCGCGTCGGATCGTAAGACACGTTTAATAATTCGGTAGCCGCCGAGGCCATACCCGAAAATAATAGTGCCGCCGTAGCGACAGATAACCCCAGACGACGTATTGACATTCTTATCACTCCCTAACCTTAATGCTTGCTTGAAAGTATTTCGATGAATGTGGCCGACTGACGCCTTTTGTACGGCGATACCCTAAATAATCCGAGCTGCAAGAAGGCGGCGACACAACAAAGCCCCAGAAGCTAACGTCAGTGAGTGACTGGGGTAAGCGAGGAAAGCCAGCGCACATGCAGCTTGAAGTATGATGGGTATATCAGGCTGACAACATGAGAGTGACAATAGTGGATATGGGAAAGGCGCAAAAATATTGTTTCGCGATAATTTATGCAATCGCGTTATATTGTTAATGATTATGTTATCGTTTTCAGTCTAAGCAATTCTGATGCCGATACGTATTTATTACCTGAAACAAACGGCTCGGCGCCAAACGGTATCGGGGAGAAATGAAGGGAACAACAAGACGGTGGGATTAATCCACCGACCTAGTCTTCTTCATCCAGTTGCAAAGCGATGTACAGCAGCAGGCGATCGTCGAAATTCCCCAGATCTAGCCCCGTTAACTCTGAAATGCGATTGAGCCGATATTCCAGCGTATTACGATGAATAAACAACGCTTTTGCCGTTACTCCGGGTTGTACGTTATGGCGAAACCAGGCACCCAACGTCCGGCGCAACAGCCCGTTGCTGTCCATCGCCTTAAGTTTTGCCAGCGGGCGCACCAGCTCGTTTGCCTGCCAACCGCCGCGCAGGCTGTCCAGCAATACGGGCAACATCAAATCCTGGTAGTAATAACAGCGCTGGGCAGGCATACGTTGTTTACCCACGCTCATCGTGGTTCGCGCCGTGCGGTAAGAACGCGCGATGCTGCCAGAACCGACAAAATAGTTCCCCAGCGCTAACCTCACCCGTAGCCGACTGCTTTCCGCCATACGCGACATCAAGGTGTCCACGCGACGCCGGTGTTCCTCTGCGTCCCAACGACCATGGCTGTTCAGCGCCGGTTTCAGCACCACCATTTCTGTCAGAGATACGATGGCGATCAGATTGTCACGCTCCGGCGTCGTTAGCAACGTCTGCAACTGCTGTAGCTCGGCCATGGCGGAGTCTACGCCAAGCTGTCCACTGTCAACTTCGATCACCGCTGCGACGCGGGGCTTATTCAGATCGATGCCTAAACGCTGCGCCCACTCCATGAGCGCGGGAGAGAGCTCATCGGTACGAATCAGGTTTAACACCAACTCTTCTCGCAAACGGCTATCTTGGGCTAGCATATGCAGCAGTCGCGCCTGTTCCAGCATCATTTCCGCCGTCATACAGACCAGCTCTCCGTATTGTCGCAGTTGGCCCGGGTTCCCGGTCAAGCCGATAACACCGACAATTTCACCATCAATGCGCAGGGGTAAATTGATGCCCGGACGTACCCCGTGCAGGTGGCGAGCCACGGCATCATCAATGTCGACAACGCGCCCTTGCGAGAGTGCCAGCAGCGCCCCTTCGTGCAGTTCCCCTAATCGTTCCTGATCGCCACTGCCAATAATTTTACCGCGCGCGTCCATCACATTGATATTACTATCAATAATCTGCATGGTTCGCGCGACGATGTCCTGCGCCATCTTGGCATTGAGATGATAAGACGCCATTTTTACCTCAAAGGGGAACATTGACAATTGCACCAGCATACCGCCACACGACGCGCTACACATTGTGCAAACTTACAAAGAGCGGGGAATTAGATGAAATCTGTGGGAGAACTCACAAAAGCGCTTTTAAAGAAAAGTGTGGCTATGCCGGGCACCTAGATGCCCGGCGGGATAATCAAGGTCATTTACCATCTTAACTGGCAATGATTCGCTTGCACGTCACTCCACGCGATCACTGCGCCAGCAAGTAGATCGAGCTGCCGCCGCGCAGCACGTTCAACGCTAATACTGATGGTTTGCTGTCCAAGATTTTACGCAACTCACCAATATTCTGTACGGTCTGCTGGTTAACGCCGAGAATAATATCCCCTTTCTTCAGGCCAATCCTCGCGGCTGCGGTGCCGGGTTTGACATTATCGACTTTAACGCCTTTTTCCCCGTCGACTTGCGTATTACTTAATTCGGCACCTTCAATACCAGCGTAGAGATTACCAGAAGCCACCTGCGCCTGATTGCTCTGTTGCAGCGTCACCTCAACGGTCAGCGGCTTACCATCGCGCAGCAGCCCCAACGCCACTTTGCTGCCAACAGGCAACGAGCCGACCTGCGCACGCAGCGCAGAGAAACTGCTGATTGCTTTACCATTCAGCGTAACAATGACATCACCGGCCTTAATGCCAGCTTTATCGGCCGCCGATTTCGGTTTCACCTGGCTCACGAACGCCCCGCGCTGTGCATCAACTTTCATCGCCTGCGCCAGATCGGAATTCAGTTCTGTCCCGGTGATACCAAGTTCTCCGCGCTTCACTTCGCCAAATTCGATAATTTGCGCCACAACGCTTTTCACCATATTACTGGGGATAGCAAACCCAATCCCGATATTGCCGCCATCTGGCGCAAGGATTGCGGTATTCAGGCCAATCAATTCCCCCTGTAGGTTCACCAGCGCACCACCGGAATTCCCACGGTTAATCGCCGCGTCGGTCTGAATAAAGTTTTCGTAGTTTTCAATATTTAAGCCACTACGCCCCAGCGCGGAAACGATACCCGATGTCGCCGTTTCCCCCAGACCATAGGGGTTACCTATCGCGACCGTGTAATCACCGACACGCAATTGATCAGAATCCGCGACCTTGATGGCGGTGAGATTCTTGAAGTTTTTCAACTGCACCAGCGCAATATCCGATCGCGGATCTTTGCCAATCAATTTGGCGTCATACTTGCGACCATCACTAAGGCGAACCTGTATTTTATCAGCATGTTCCACCACATGGTTGTTAGTCACTACGTAGCCTTTCTCGGCATTGATCACTACGCCCGCGCCTAGCGCACGGAAATTCTCCTGCTGAGGCGTCCGATCGTCATCATCGCCTTCCTGACACATCGGTGAGGACTGGAATGGCGATCCGTCCTGACAGAAAGGCGAGTTTTCACCAAAAAACGGCTGAAGCTGCTGTGGAATCGTGTCTCTTTCCGTATTCGTTGTGTGCCCTTCCACGTAGATGCTTACCACGGAAGGCATAACTTTTTCCAGCATGGGCGCCAGGCTGGGTAATTGACCCGCAGAGGCGGAAGACGCGGCTGATTGGGCGGCGTTCGCCGTCGTCACGCCCATCGTCATTGCCAGACTTAACGCTAACGCACTTAGAACCAGTGATTTTCTTTTCATAGGAATTTATCTCATAGTAATCAACACGCGAGTCTCACGACCGGCGTACCCGATCCTGGATACACGCCGCGGTCGTGATGTATGAGATAAATATGGACCAACATGGTTCCCGAGGGGAAGAGTGTGAAGCGTAAGGAAATATTGAACGGCTTTACAAAAGCCGTTCGTACGATTGCCGACGTTCGTCGCTACTCCGCCGCCATCAACTTGCGGTATTCATCGTAGGCATACAAATCCGTCATACCGCTGATGTAATCCTGAATCAATCGCGCCCGATAATAATATTCGCGGATAACGCGTTCGGTTTCGGGTAATGCCTCCAGCGCCGCAACGGCCTCGCAATAAGCCAGGCAATGCTTGCTGGACAGCTTATGATATAACCGGGTTTCAATCGGGTAATGCCTGTGGGTATCGTCGCGCACTAACTGGCTAAAATCCGCATAAGGCATCCGAAGTAGCGGACTATAAATATCCAATAAACCGCGAATCACACGGTCGCCCTGTAACTCCAGTTGCTCAACCTCATGATGATTAAACACCTGTTTTAACGCGACATGTTTGAAAATACCTAACAGGCGATTCTGCGGGCTGTCATCCTCAAGCAGCGCCTGATTGAACGAACCGGCATACACTTCTGGCAGATTGTCGATAAAACGCTGTGCCGCATGCGGCACCATTTGCCCGACGGTATAGACACGCAGGTTCATGAAGAACTGATCGTCATGGCTACGCCATTTAAAACGCTCGCGTTCTCTGTAGGCGCGTTCAATCGTCTTATCGAAGATGTCTTTCTGCTCTCCCGCCCCCCAATTCTCTCGCAGATGCGTATACAGCGTGTCGATCGTGAGAATATCTTTCTCAACGGCGTCTTCCAAATCCGCGATACAGTACGAAACGTCATCGGCCGCTTCCATAATGTAGCTTAACGGGTGACGATGAAATTCATCCATTGCCAACGCTTCACGCAGTTTAATAACGAACGCTTCTTCCGCCAGATAGTACCCCGGCTTCTTCATTAAATAGCTGTAGTCTGGCGGAAGCTCACCGTGCCAATACGCGGGACGGGTATATTTCAAAATACAGGCGACTTGCCCGTAGGTCAGATTCAGTTTCAGTAATGTATGTACCAGCCGGATCGCCTGAGCATTACCCTCGAAATGGCTCAGATCCTGTCGGATTTGGCCGCGCAAAGCATCTTGCCCATCTTGCTGCATCCGTAATACCGCGACTTTACAGCTATCGGTACGCGCAGGGGAGTTGCTGTCCAGATAATGGCTATCCAGCAATGTTCTGAACCATTGATTAATCGCCGATTCACCAAAATGACCAAACGGTGGATTGCCGATGTCGTGCATCAGGCATGCCATTTCGACCATGCTTTCAAACGGCGTTTGTCTGTTTTCAAGCCCCAGCGCCGCCAGTCGTCCGTCACCGTGCAAACGGTGTAAAATTTCTTTGGCGATATAGCGCCCGACCTGCTGTACTTCCAGCGAATGTGTCAGACGGGAACGGACGGCTGCATTACGTTCCAAAGGAAAGACCTGCGTTTTTTGCTGCAAACGGCGAATGGCGGCGGAGTTGATAATGCGCCCGCGATCGCTCTCAAACTGGCGCACAATGGAATAGGCATCTTCAGCCACTTTAGGGCGGCTGAAATGTCGTTGAAAGCTCATTTTTTTGGCGAAATCGATATCAGTCATACGGTTATCCCTGTCATCCCACGTCGGCGCGGTAATGCGTACATCCTCTCATCCTGCCAGCCATGATAGACTAATGTCCGCGGTATATACCTTTCATTTTATCTATAACAGAATTTGCGGAGAACCTTATGACAGTCGGGATTATCGGTGCGATGGAACAAGAAGTAACGCTGCTACGCGATCGGATTGAAAACCGTCAAACCTTTCAGCGTGCGGGGTGCGAAATCTATAGCGGTCGACTCAATGGCATGGACGTCGCCTTGCTGAAATCCGGTATCGGCAAAGTCTCTGCTGCGCTGGGCACCACGCTGCTGCTGGAACACTGCCAACCCGATGTCGTCATCAATACAGGTTCCGCTGGCGGACTGGCCCCGACGCTGAACGTGGGTGATATCGTCGTTTCCGATGAAGTACGCTACCACGATGCCGACGTTACCGCCTTTGGCTATGAACCCGGCCAAATGGCAGGTTGCCCTGCCGCATTCCCTGCCGATGAAAAACTTATCGCGCTGGCACAGGAAGCGATTGCCGATTTGCAATTAAACGCCGTACGCGGTCTAGTTGTCAGCGGCGATGCCTTCATCAATGGCGCGGAACCATTAGCACGCATCCGCGCGACCTTCCCGAAAGCAATCGCAGTGGAAATGGAAGCGACGGCGATCGCTCATGTCTGCCATCAGTTCGCCGTCCCGTTTGTGGTTGTGCGTGCCATTTCTGATGTTGCCGATAAAGCATCACACCTGAGTTTTGATGAGTTCTTAAGCGTTGCGGCACAGCAATCAACGCGGATGGTGGAAGCAATGCTGACCAAACTTAGCGGTCGCTAAGTCATGATCTTTCGACACCTCTGGCTGATCGGGTTACTGCTTTGTACTACCGCTTACGCCATTCCTCAGCGTATCATCAGTCTCGCGCCGCACGCTACGGAAATGGCCTATGCGGCAGGCATGGGTCAGCAGTTGATTGCGGTTAGCGCCTGGTCAGATTATCCGCCTGAAGCGAAAAAACTCGAGCAGGTGGCGTCCTGGCAAGGCATTAATGTTGAACGGATCCTTGCCCTTAAGCCGGATCTGATTCTCGCCTGGCGTGAGGGTAATCCGCAGCGCCCACTGGAACAGCTCGCGAACTTCTCGATTCCTATTATCTATCTGGACGCCAAGACGTTAGAGGATATTCCCGCATTATTGCGTCAATTAGCGACATATAGTCGCTTTCCAGAACAAGCAAAACAGGCGGCGATAGATTTTCAGCGACAGATGCGCGCGCTACAACAGCCAGCGGGGAAGAAACATCAGGCGGCACGCGCCGCGCCCTTGCGAGTCTTTATTCAATTCGGCGCTCAACCGCTGTTTACCTCGTCAAAGCCGACGCTGCAAAGTCAGATTGTTTCGTTGTGCGGTGCAGTCAATATCTTTGCCGACAGCCCGGTGCCCTGGCCGCAGGTCAGCCGTGAGCAAGTGTTAAGACGCCAACCGCAAGCCATTATTGTCAGCGGCGCGCCAGATAAAATCGACCCTATACGCGCGTTTTGGCAACCGCAATTAGTGGTTCCCGTCATTACCGTCAATGAAGACTGGTTTAGCCGCAGCGGGCCGCGTTTACTGTTGGCCGCCCGACAGATTTGTGCTCAGTTAGCCACACTGACGTCCGCCGCGTCATCAGCACGATAAAAAAACACCGTGTCTCATCAACAAGACACGGTGTTAGCGTTTCGGCGGCGAAGATCGCCACTCAAATCAAATACTGAAAGAAGAACCGCAACCGCAGGTGGTTTTTGCATTGGGATTGGTCACAATGAAGCGGGAACCTTCCAGCCCTTCGGTATAATCCACCGAACCGCCCACCAGATATTGCAGGCTCATCGGATCCACAACCAGCGCCACACCTTGTTTCTCAATGGTCATGTCGCCGTCGTTAATTTTATCGTCAAAGGTAAAGCCATACTGGAAACCGCTACAACCGCCGCCCGTGATATACACGCGCAGTTTCAGCTCCGGATTTTCTTCATCAGCAATCAGGCTTTTCACCTTACTTGCCGCTGCATCGGTAAATTGCAGAGGCAGTGCTACCGTATCGTCGCTCATATTTTTACTCCCAACTCAGGGCTTATCAGGTGATAGCGCCACATTCATCGCCTCATTATCCGGCAGGATGAGAAAACGTTCAAGATTTGACAGAGATTGCCGCCTTAATCTGCTGTTCCTGCTCGGCCTGCGCCTGACGCTGCAGCGTCCGAGCCAAAATAGAAGAGTAAAGCGGCTTGCCTCCCAGGAATTGCGCCAGTAGTGTCGCCCCAAGACATGTCACGATCATAGGCAAAATTAATTGATAATTGTCAGTCATTTCCAACACCAGCACGATACCCGTCAGTGGTGCGCGAACCGATGCCGCGAACAGCGCCCCCATCCCCGCCACCGCGAACGTACTCGCGCCAATGTCATAATCAGGAAAAATCTGGCCGGCGGCCATACCACACGCAGCCCCAAGCAGCGTCCCTAACGCCAGCATCGGCGCGAAAATGCCGCCAGGCGCGCCAGAGCCGAAACAAAGCAGCGTCATAAAAACGCGGATCAGAAAGATGCCAAACAGCATGCCAATACTGTAATGTTCCGCCGCCGCAAGAGGGATAAGCGCAAATCCGCCACCGGTGGCCTCCTGAAAGACGACGGATAGCATGCCACAAAGCCCCCCCGCCAGCGCGCCAACCAACAGGAAGCGCGACATCCGCTTACCATGGAAAGCGAGAAACAGCGACTGTGTCCGCAGGACTAAAGCATTAAACATCACGCCGACGACGCCAAAAATAAGACCAAGCACCAAATATAGCCACAGCGTATTGAGCGGCGCGGATGGCAGTTGCCCAACATTGATCACGGCCTGTTCGCCGTTGAAAAAGCGAAAGACAATGCTCGACATAATGACGCCAATGAATACCGCTTTGATCGAGATGAGGCTATAACGAAACTGCGGTCGCATTTCCTCAATGATAAAGAGTATTCCGGCCAATGGCGCATTAAAGGCCGCCGAAAGCCCGGCCGCCGCACCGGTGGCAAGCAATGAGTGACGGCCATCCTGCTGCCGCTTCGGCAAAATATCCGCAATCATGCCACCGATATTTCCCCCCAATTGCACCGTCGGCCCTTCACGCCCCAGCACCATGCCCGAACCGAGTGTGCCAATACCACCAAAAAACTTAACGGGTAATACCCGCCACCAGCGTACTGGCCTGAGTTCTTCTAATGCGCCTTCAATTTCGGGAATCCCCGACCCACCAGCCTCAGGGGCAAAACGCCGCACCAAAAAATACCCCCAGACCGCCAGCACGGCCGAGATCGCGGCGGCAAAAAGCCAACGCAATTCACTGTCCGGTAAGAGTTCCTGGAGTGCGATACGCTGCTGTATCACCCAATTCACCGTGCGTTCAAAAGCAACACCGACCAGCCCGGTTATCGTCCCTACGATGGCGGCGAGTAGAAGAATCAACACGGGCGTTTTATCACGTCGAACAAATTGGGCAATAGCAGCACGACGCTCAGCCGGAGAAGAAACGGATGCGGAAAGTCTGCTCATGACAGTCATAACCAAAGAAAAAAAGTAAGAGAGACTATGTTACCCCTTAAGGATAAAACTGCCTATTCGACCGGTGACTGAAGATAAAAATCGATCCTCTGCCACTCAGTGATTTCCTAACGACGATCGGTTAATTAGAATACCTTCACATTTTACGACCAAGACCAGTCAGGACTGCGTAATGAACCAATCCGAAAGCCTGTATGCGGCTGCACAGCAACTTATTCCCGGCGGTGTCAACTCGCCCGTCCGGGCTTTTAACGGCGTCGGCGGTGTTCCGCTGTTCATTGAGCGGGCTGATGGCGCTTATCTCTACGATGTTGACGGAAAAGCGTACATTGATTATGTGGGATCGTGGGGTCCAATGGTGTTAGGCCACAATCATCCTGCAATTCGTAACGCCGTGATCGCGGCGGCAGAGCGCGGCCTGAGTTTTGGCGCACCGACCGAAATGGAAGTCGAGATGGCGCGGCTAGTAACCTCTCTGGTTCCCAGCATGGATATGGTCCGAATGGTTAATTCCGGTACGGAAGCGACCATGAGTGCCATTCGTCTGGCGCGAGGTTATACCGGCCGCGACAAAATCATCAAATTTGAAGGCTGTTACCATGGTCATGCCGATTGCCTGCTGGTGAAGGCGGGTTCGGGTGCACTCACGCTTGGCCAGCCGAATTCTCCCGGCGTTCCGGCCGATTTCGCTCGCCATACGCTAACCTGTATTTATAACGATCTTTCATCGGTACGCACTGTATTCGAACGCTACCCCAATGAGATCGCCGCGATTATCGTTGAGCCCGTCGCGGGCAACATGAACTGCGTGCCGCCGTTACCCGATTTTCTGCCTGGCTTACGCACCCTGTGCGATGAGTTCGGCGCGCTGTTCATCATCGATGAGGTGATGACCGGCTTCCGCGTTGCGTTGGCGGGGGCGCAGTCGTACTACGGTGTGGTGCCGGATCTGACCTGTCTGGGGAAAATCATCGGCGGCGGCATGCCCGTCGGCGCTTTCGGCGGAAAACGCGAGGTTATGCAAGCACTCGCGCCAACCGGCCCGGTTTACCAGGCGGGAACACTGTCCGGCAACCCGATTGCTATGGCGGCAGGCTTTGCCTGTTTGACGGAAGTCGCGCAACCCGGTGTACATGAAAAACTCACCGCGTTGACCCAACAGTTGGCAGAGGGCCTGCTGGCTGCCGCGACAGCCGAAAATATTCCGCTGGTGGTGAATCAGGCGGGCGGTATGTTTGGTTTATTCTTTACGGATGCCGAGAGCGTCACCTGTTATCAGGATGTGATGCAGTGCGATGTCGAGCGCTTTAAGCGGTTCTTCCACCTGATGCTGGAGGAAGGGGTTTATCTCGCGCCGTCTGCTTTTGAAGCGGGCTTTATGTCGCTGGCACATACGCCACAGGATATCGAACGTACCGTTGAAGCGGCGCGGCGTAGCTTCTCTCGCCTGTAAGTACATTGCATCGGCGAAATGCCGATGCGTTTAAAGGTGAAGATACCGGGGCTACCACGGCGTGAGGCACCTCAGCGGGGATTTATCCCGCTGAGGTGCCTGCAACGTTATTCATTCACGCGAGTTATTTCACCTGCTTACGCAACAGGTAAACAAAATAGGGCGCACCGATAAACGTCGCAAGGAGCCCCGCCGGAACCTGTGCCGGAAAGAGGATCATGCGGCCACACCAGTCCGCAATAACCATCAGCGCGCCACCAATCAATGCCGAACTGACGATTTGCGGCAACACGCGGTTAAAGCCCAGCATCCGCGCCATGTGCGGTGCCATCAGGCCGACAAAACTCATTGGCCCGACCATCAGTGTGGACAGCGCTGTCAGTACCGATGCCAGTAATAAAACCAGCAAGCGAACCGGCGTGACGGCCACGCCAAGCGCTCTGGCCGTCGTCGTGCCAAGCGGCAGGATCCGCAGCCAACGCTGACACAGCGGAACGATCGACAAAAGCAGGATGGCGATGACAGCCGTGCGTATCGCACCGACCGGTTCCACCGCATAAGTCGACCCCGATAACCAGGTCAGTACCGTTCCCATGCGCGGATCGCCACTCGCCAGCAGCAGTGCGACCACCGTGGAAAACGCCATACTCAGCGCGATCCCCGCCAGTAGCATACGTTGCGTAGAGAAACCGCCACGACTGGCGATAATGACCATGATCAATAGCGTTAACGCAGCCCCTGCGCTCCCGGCCGGAAGCAGCCACATAAACGCGTTGCCCGGAATAAAGAACAACAAAATAATGACGCCAAACGCAGCACCGGAGCTAATCCCCAACACTTCCGGGCTTCCCATCGGGTTACCCGTTAATTTCTGTATTAGCGTTCCCGCCACGGCCAGCATAATCCCGGCCGTCAGCGCCGCCAAAACCCGAGGCCAGCGCCATGAAAGCAACTGCGCAAAGACATCCCCCCCGCCCCACTGCCAGCCCTGCGCATCTTTCCCCAGCATTAGCGCGGTGATAACGACCATGCTCAACAATACGAAACCAAGCACCAACCATTTTCCCCATAGACGACGTTCACGCGTCGACGTGCTGCTACTGTCGATTATCACAGGCTGCGCGCCATTGCGTAGACGCGGCAGCAGCCATAGCAACAGCGGCGCGCCAATTAGCGCCGTCGCCGCCCCCGTCGGGATCTCAACCCACCCCCGGCTCAACCAGATAACGCCCTGATCGGCGATACCAAGCAGTAGCGCCCCCAGCAGCGGCGCGACTAAGAGGCGATGCAGCAAACGCCGCGCACCCAGCATTTTCGCCAGCAGCGGCGCAAACAGGCCGATAAATCCGATGATGCCCGCCGCATTGACCAGTTGCGCGCACAGAAAAATCCCTAACCCAAGCGCACTCAAGCGCGCCAGCGACAGCCCAAGCCCCAGATTGCGTGCGATACTATCATCCAGCCCCAATAACGTCAGTGGTCGAATCAGGAAAAAAGCCAGACAAAAACAGACCACGAGACGCGGGAAAACAAATTGCACATTACGCCAGTCCTGCTGATTCAACACGCCACTGCTCCAGAGAAACACGCTCTGAAGTTGTTCATGATAAAAGAGCATCAGTAGTTGGTTCACCGCGCTACAGTAGAAACTCAGCACCAACCCTGCCAGTATCAGGGTAACGGGCGATAAACGCTTCCCCCAGGCGATGCCAAACACCAGCACGCCAACCACCAGCGCGCCGATCATTGCCGCCGCCTGTTGGAGGCCCGCGCTGTCAGGTAGCGCCCACAGCGTCACCAGTGTGATTCCTAGCTGCGCGCCCGTAGCAATCCCCAGCGTTGACGGTTCGGCCAGTGGGTTACGCAAGACCTGCTGGAACAATACCCCGCACAGCCCCAGGCCGGCGCCAACCAGCAGCGCCAGCACCATACGCGGTAACAGACTGTGGTGAAACAAAAGCTGCGGCATGTTATTCGGAGCAGGCTGCACCGCGCTAGTGAACCACTGTGCCATCGGTAACTGCTGCTGCAAATTGTAGCCGCTCATGCCTAGCATCACGATCAGCAAAAAACCGATTACCGCCGCCGGTAACATGAACGGACGGCCCACGCGCTGGTGCGCATGAGGGGAATCGACAGACAGAGGATTAGACATGATTTCTCACCTCCATTGCCTGACTCAGGATGCGGCAAAAACGCATCGCCGAGAGCGTTCCACCATATAGCCAGACGGCAGGCACGCGCTGTAAACGCCGTTGACGCACAAAGGGCATCGCCTGCCAGAGCGGATTACTCTCAAGCTGTGCGCTAATGGCGCTATCACCATGTTCGAAGCAAAGCACGTTGGCGTCCTCAATTTCCGCCAGGCGTTCAATACCCACCATAGTGCTCCCCCAAAAGCTGGTTTCACCCTGCCAGGCGTTATCTATCCCAATATGATCCATCACTTCCTGAAAAAGGCTGTTTTTGGCGATGACCAGTACGTGTCGGCTATCGACCAGCGTGATAAGTAAAAGAGGTCGCTCGGTATACGGTTGTAATGCAATCTTTTCTTGCCGGAGAAACTGCGCCAGCTCCACCAGGTGCCGTTCTCCGGCTGCTTGCATATTTAGCGCATCGGCCAGTTTCATCACTGAGGCCTGCGCCGACGTCAGCGGCTTTCTCTCCGCATTGCTGAAACTAAAACCCAGCAGTGGGGCAATCCGTGACATTTTCGCCGCCGACGGCCCGTAACCTTCTGAATAAAGGATCAGCGACGGACGAATTTGCGTCAGCAACTCCAGATTCGGCTCGGTACGCAACCCGACATCGATCACTGACGCAGGCAACGTGGGTTCTTTCACCCAGAGGCCGTAATTGCGCTTATCGGCGATCGCAAAAGGTACGATGCCCAGCGCCAGAAGCAACTCAATTGGCAACCATTCCAGCGCGACAATGCGGTTTACATCGATGGCTGTGGTGGCAGATCGACTTGCCGCTGAATAAATCAGCGGCGATAACAGCAGCGCCGTCAATAAGCGGCGTCGGCCTATATCGTGATGAGAAGAAGCGATAAAATGTTCAGGCATCATTAGCGGGAACCCTGTTAATAAACAAAGCTGACCGGCGCGCCGCCTGCCGGATGAGGTAGGGTGCCCATCGGAATGCCGTAGATGGCTTCCAGCACGTCCCCTTGCATCAGCGCGACAGGCTCGCCCTGTGCCACCATTTTTCCCCCACGCAATGCCACCAGACGATCGCAGTAACGGGCCGCCATATTGATATCATGCAGCACCGCAATCACGGTAATGCCTCGTTCGCGGCTCATGCGCTGGATCAGCTCCAGCACCTCAACCTGATGCGCAATATCCAGCGCGGAAGTGGGTTCATCGAGTAATAGGCAGCGGCTATCCTGCGCCACCGTCATTGCTAGCCAGGCCCGCTGCCGTTCGCCGCCTGACAGGCTATCCACCAGACGATTAGCGAAAGGCTTTAGTCCTACCAGCGTAATGGCTTCTTCGACCTTTTCCCGATCGACAAGACCAAAACGGCCTAATGCGCCATGCCAGGGGTAACGCCCTACAGCAACCAACTCACGCACCGTCATCCCTTCGGCAGCAGGTAGCTGCTGTGGTAGATACGCGACCTGACGGGCAAATGTCTTGCTGTCCCAGCTTGCGATAGCCCGTTCTCCCAAATAGGCGGTGCCGCCGCTAGCGGGTTGATGACGCCCCAGAATTTTCAACAACGTCGATTTGCCTGAACCATTGTGTCCGATCAGTCCGCACACCTTTCCGACAGGAAAGGTGATGGAAAGCGGATGTAACAGCGTGCGCCCGGCGACGGCAAAGCTGACGTCATCCAGTCTGAAGGGGGTGTCAGGCAGTACAGTTTGATTTTGCATAGCGCTTTTGCTTGTTAGTGTCACGGATAGAAAAGGAGTAAACGGCGATCGCCATTCCTGTCATTATCAAACGGCATTCATACCGATCGAGCTAAAAGAGAACGATAATGATTACGATAAAGGCAGCATAATAGGCGTAACGGAATGCCAACCGCAAGACTTTTACCCGCCACCGCCAGCATGATACGACAGAGAAAGCGCTATCTGACGGAGTATTGGCAGCGTAAGAAAGGAACAAAAAATACCCCGGATTAACCGGGGCAATGCGGAGAGACTATTGTCCAAACATTTGTTTGATCCACCCAGGAACATCATCACTTGGTTGTTCCTGTTGCACAGAAGATGGCGCTGCGCTGGGCTGGCAGAGCGCCTGTGGATTATCGGTCCAAACGGGCAATACACGCCCGCCGCTGCTACCATCGCAAATAACGTTGCCGCTGGCATCCACCGTCATCGTGGTAATACCTTCCGGTGGCGTCAGCATCAGCGGTAATGGCGTCTGATTTTCCAGATAGCGACGATAGATCGTCAGCGCACCGTTCGCTCCGGTCAGTTTCGCCGGTCCGTTGTTATCACGCCCTACCCAGGCAATCGCCACTTCTTTACCGTCGATTCCGGCAAACCAGCTATCGCGAAGATCATTGGTAGTACCGGTTTTCGCCGCAAGGTGATAATTCGGGAATTTCACCGCCAGCGACCGTGACGTACCGCGTGCAACAACCTGCTGCATGCCATACAGCGTTAAATAAGCGGCTTGCGCTGGCACCGCTCGCTCAGCCTGTGGAAAACTCTGATACAGTACCGTGCCATCTTCCGCAATCACCGAGCGCAGCGAGGAAAGCGGCGCACGATTACCGCCGCTGGCGATCGTCTGATATTCTTGCGCCACTTCCATTGGCGTCAAGCTGATCGCCCCCAGTAGCATCGCTGGAACTGGCTCGATCACATTTTCCGGAATACCTAAACGTTTCAACGTTGCCGATACCTGGTCTAATCCTACGGCTATTCCCAGATTAACGGTCGGCACGTTAAGCGAGTGCGCCAACGCATCGACCAGCATCACACGCCCACGGAATTGACGATCGTAGTTCTTTGGCTGCCACAGTTGTCCGTTAGGCTGCTTGATCGATAACGGCTCATCCGCCAATAACGTATTCAGACGATACTTATCCGGCTGGCTGAGCGCGGTCAGATAGGTCGGCGGCTTTGCCAGCGATCCGACAGGTCGGCGTGCCTGTAGCGCACGGTTAAACCCGGCATATTGGGTTTGAGCACCGCCAACCATCGCGCGAACTTCGCCACTGAAACGATCGACGATAACCATCGCCGCTTCCAAATCGCTAACGTTGCGCGCAGCACGCAATGCCGGTATTCCGACTTCCACCGCTTTTTCCGCCGCATCCTGCGAGACCGGATCGAGTGTGGTAAAGATCTTCACGCCAGAGAGATCGTTAACCTTGTCACCTAACCGCTGTTGTAATTCCTGACGCACCAGTTGAATAAAGGCCGGTTGCGGGCTGATAACACCGCCTTTCGGCTGCACGCCCAACGGGCGCGCACTCAGCATGTTATACAGATCTTCATCAATTACCTGCTGATTTTGCAACAGACGCAAAACCAGATTACGTCGCTCTAAGGTAATCTTTGGGTTGCGCCACGGGTTATACAGTGACGCGCCTTTGACCATGCCTACCAATAGCGCCTGCTGGTCAAGACTCAATTCATTTACTGGACGACCGAAATAGTACAGGCTGGCGAGCGGGAACCCGCGAATCTGATCGCTACCGCTCTGACCGAGATACACTTCGTTCAAATACAGCTCAAGAATGCGATCCTTGCTGTAGCGATAATCCATGATCAGCGCCATATAGGCTTCATTGGCTTTACGCCACAGCGAACGTTCATTCGTCAGAAACAAATTCTTGACTAACTGCTGAGTTAACGTACTGCCGCCCTGTACGGCGCGTCCCGCGGTGATATTGGCTAAAAACGCCCGCCCAATGGAGAGCAGGCTGATGCCATCATGTTCATAGAAATGACGGTCTTCCGTCGCCACCAGCGTATCCACCAATAAATCGGGGAAACCGTTACGCGGCACGAACAAACGCTGTTCGCCATTCGGCGATTGCATCATGGTGATCAGCCTGGGATCGAGGCGAAAAAAACCGAAATTCCGCTGGTTGTCCATATTCTTAATCTGCGACAGGCGATCGTTGACAAAGGTTAGTCGCGCCTGGATTTGCCCCTCTTTCCCATCAGGGAAATCAAACGGACGGCGCAGCATATCGATGCTATTGCCACGCACGCTAAATTCCCCTGGACGAGTAATACGGCTTACCTGCCTGTATTGCATGCCTTCCAGCAGGCTGATCATCTCCTTCTGGCTATACGCCATTCCGGGTTCAAGGTTGACCATACGGCCATAAACGGCGGCGGGGAGTTGCCAGACTTTACCGTCAATGCGGCTACGGATCAGGCTGTCGAGATATACGCCATAGATCGCCATCGCTACGGCGAAGATCAGAAACAGCTTTATCATTAGCCCCAGCAAACGCCGTTTTCGTTGTGGTTTTCGCGTCATCGCGTCATCACCATCCTCGTCGTCCTCTTCATAGTCATCGTCGTCATCCCTACGACGTCGTGTAGTGGATTTGCGTTCCAGCTTACGTTTTGGCGCTTTCCCTATGCGTCCGATTGGTTCGCGGTCGTCCCGAGACATTACAATAACTTCTCCATCCGGTTGTGTGCGGCCATCAACGTTACGCTTAAGCCGCCTACTCTGTTTCCAGCCCCTTTTCTGAGGAAGCGGAAACGTCTGAAATTAGTGATTTTGATACTTTCGAGTGCGTCTCGTCGGTACCGTGTTCGCCGGATCGTCCGGCCAGAGATGCTTGGGATACCGTCCTTTCATTTCTTTTTGTACTTCTCGGTAAGCGCCTTGCCAAAATGCGGCCAAATCGCGCGTAATTTGCAGTGGTCGCTGCGCTGGCGACAACAGTTCTAATACCAGCGCCACACGCCCTTCCGCCAACCGCGGACTTTGCTGCTCGCCGAACATCTCCTGCATGCGCACGGATAATACTGGTGGCTTATCGTCATAATAAGCAATCGGCAAACGACTGCCGCCCGGCGCCGTATAGTGTGTGGGCAGCGCATTATCCAACCGCTGGCGCTGTGGCCAGTCCAACAACCGCAGCAGCGCCTCACTCAAATTAATTTGGCGTAGCGCACGTAAATCCCGCACGCCGGACAGCGACGGCTGTAACCAGGTTTCCAGCGTAGCCACCAGCGTGTCGTCATCTACTGGCGGCCAGTCAACTTCAGGCATCCACTGGCGTGCGCATTGTAGCCGGGCGCGTAACTGTAACGCTGACGCATCCCAGTTTAGTGCCTGTAGCCCGCGATCACGAATCCAGAGTAACAGCGCTTGCTGTAATGCCTCATCGGAAGGCTTGCTCAATGGGCGTGAACGTAGCGTCAAACAACCTATCTGGTCGCGCTGACTGGCGCGCAGCGTACCCTTTTCTTCGTCCCAGCGCACCACATTATGTTCATTTATTAATCTGGGCAGCCGTCGTTCCAGCCGTTCAATATCTAGCGGCAACGCCAGCAGTATCCGCGCATCCGCGCTTTGATTATTCTGTAAGAGCGCCGGAGTCAGCAACCACTCCGTACCCGACAGCGCGTCATCAGCCGACATCATCGCGCCACTTCCGTTAGCCAGTAGGTAACGCCCATCCTGACTACGCCGCCGGGCGATACGATCGGGGAAAGCCAGTGCCAATAATTCATCAGCGACACGGCTATCAATCCGTCCGACGTCAAGGGTACGTCCCGACCTTGCCGACAAACGACGCGTTAACTGTTTTGCCCGTTGCAGCCAATGCGGTAAAGGACGATGCAGCCAATCGGCCAGATTGATCGACCCGTTTCGCGGCGGCTCTTCGAGTATCGCCGCTAAACACCCCGCGGTGGCTAACACGTCAGGGCTTTGCTGTGAGGCGGCAAACAGCATCGTCGCCAGACGCGCGTCGCAGCCTAGCGCCGCGATCTTCCGCCCTTCGGCGCTTAACCGCTGCTTCTCATCGATAATGCCGAGCTGATGCAGCAGGCGACGGGCGGCGTGGAGCGCAGGCGCTGGGGGAATATCCAACCAGGTTAACTGCGTCACATCGGTGCATCCCCACTGTAATAAGTCCAACCAAACGCTGGTTAAATCACTATGCAATATCTCCGCTTCGCTTTGCGCCGCGGCGCGTTCTGCCTGTTCGCGAGAGCACAGATGCCAGCAAATACCGGGGCTTAAACGCCCGGCACGTCCGGCACGCTGCACCATGGAAGCCTGGCTGATTCGCTGTGTCACGAGTCGCGTGATACCGCTTTTCACATCAAAGATTGCGACACGTTCAAGACCGCTGTCGACGACTAGCCGGATCCCTTCAATGGTCAGACTGGTTTCAGCAATATTGGTGGCCAACACCACTTTGCGACGACCTGGATTCGCAGGCAGGATCGCCTTTTGCTGCTCCGCCAGCGTCAATGCGCCATACAAGGGACAGAGATCCGTCTCGCTCGATATGCTATTCGCCAGTAGCGCTTGCACACGATGGATCTCCGCCACGCCGGGCAAAAAAAGCAACAGTGAACCCTCTTCTACACTGAGCAATCGTCGTACCTGTCGCGCCACCCCCTCTTCCAAACGCTCCTGATGGTTCAGAGGAACGTAATATCGCGTAACCGGATGACTGCGGCCTTCGGAAACGACGCAGAGGGCCTGCGGTAACAGCGCCGCCAATCGCGTATTATCGAGCGTCGCAGACATAATCAGCAGTTTTAAATCCTCGCGCAGCCCCTGCTGTACATCCAGTAGCAGCGCCAAGGCCACATCCCCCTGCACGCTACGCTCATGGAATTCATCAAGGATAATCAGCGCCACGCCTTGCAGCGCCGCATCCTGTTGCAATAAACGGGTCAACATGCCTTCAGTCACCACTTCCAATCTTGTGGCGTCGCTTACGCGGCTCTCCGCACGCATGCGATAACCGATCGTTTGCCCCGGTTCTTCCCCTAACTGTTGTGCCAATCGCCAGGCGACGCTTTTGGCGGCCAGGCGACGCGGCTCCAGCATGATGATTCGCCCTGGTAATTTACCCTGTTGCAGTAATTGTAACGGTAGCCAGGTTGATTTCCCCGCCCCGGTTGGGGCATTGAGCAGCACCTGAGGCGCGGTATGCAGCGCGGTAATCACATCGTCCAGCACGGCGCTGACAGGCGGTAAAATCACAACCCTCTCCCCATAAGGTTAACTTTTAGCGACGCACATTGTAGCATCTGGACAAATATCGCCTTAGATGGAATCCACAATCCGCAGGATGCCCCCCTAGTAATAAACAGGAGAAAAATGGACTATACCCCACGTTTACAACCTGCTCGATTGATTAAACGTTACAAACGTTTTTTAGCCGATATTGTCACCCCAGAGGGGAGGCAACTCACTCTCCATTGCGCTAATACGGGGGCGATGACGGGCTGTGCGACACCCGGCGATACCGTTTGGTATACGACTTCCGATAACCCTAAGCGTAAATATCCGCATAGTTGGGAGCTGACAGAAACATCGCAACACCACTGGATTTGCGTCAATACTTTGCGTGCCAACACATTATTATCCGAAGCATTAATGGACAATCGCATTGCGGAATTGTCAGGCTACTCGGTGGTAAAAAAGGAAGTCAGATATGGTTCAGAAAATAGCCGCATAGACTTACTTTTACAGGCACCGGATAGGATTGACTGCTATATTGAGGTGAAATCTGTCACATTGTTGCAACATGGATGTGGTTACTTTCCTGATGCAGTGACACTCAGAGGGCAGAAGCATCTGCGTGAACTCCATCAGATGGTTTCCAATGGAAAGCGTGCAGTACTCTTTTTCGCCGTGCTCCATTCCGGAATCCATCAGGTTTCACCCGCCCGACATATTGATTCACGCTATGCGGAATTATTTACCGCCGCACAGCGAGCGGGGGTTGAAATTATATGTTACGGCGCCACATTGTGCCCCGATGGTATTTCATTAACACATAGACTACCGTTGTTGGGATGAGGCATAAGCATTGCATAACACGCCAGATAGACCGCCAAAGGCGTAACACATTGTTTATTATTTAATGTAGGAAGGTTGTTCCTCACACTTTATCAGGTCGGTGTCAGGAAGCATTGCCAACCCCATCTTCATCTGCTATTTATAGCGGCCTGTTTTTTCCCCCATTTGGGGCCGATATACCCAGATCGTTGAAGTTTTGCTTAGTAACACCGCAACTTCACGACATAAACGGGTATTATGCGTGTCGTGTTATGTAGGAGAAGCAACATGCAAGAAGGGCAAAACCGTAAGACATCTTCTCTGAGCATTCTCGCAATTGCCGGAGTAGAGCCGTACCAGGAGAAGCCGGGCGAAGAGTATATGAATGACGCTCAGCTAGCTCATTTCAAGCGTATTCTTGAAGCATGGCGCAACCAACTCATGAATGAAGTGGATCGTACTGTCTCGCACATGCGCGATGAGGCCGCTAATTTTCCCGACCCCGTGGATCGCGCCGCGCAGGAAGAAGAGTTCAGTCTGGAGCTACGTAACCGTGACCGTGAGCGCAAATTGATCAAAAAGATCGCGAAAACGCTACAAAAGATCGAGGATGAGGATTTCGGATTCTGCGAATCCTGTGGCGTCGAGATTGGCATCCGCCGTTTGGAGGCTCGTCCAACTGCCGATCTGTGTATCGACTGTAAGACACTGGCGGAGATACGCGAAAAACAAATGGCGGGGTAACCTTCCTATCCGGTTTCGGCTTCTGCCACAGGCAGCAGCCGAAACCGGAATATTGATTGTGGTTGAATGATGTTCTTTTCCCTATCTTCTGTCTGGATGATAGGTTGACGAGATAGCACCCATTTCTTATGTCCGAAACCGTTGGTTTTACTCAATCCGACCGCTATGTCGGACGCTTTGCCCCCTCCCCTTCTGGCGACCTGCATTTTGGCTCGCTCATTGCCGCACTCGGTAGTTATCTACAGGCGCGTTCTCAGCAAGGGCGCTGGCTGGTACGTATTGAAGACATCGACCCACCACGGGAAATTCCCGGCGCAGCGTCTCGCATCCTCCAGCAGTTAGAACACTATGGCCTATACTGGGATGGCGATGTCATGTACCAGTCTCAGCGCCATGCGCGTTACCACGAAATCCTTCAGCAGCTACAGCAACAGGGAATGAGCTATTACTGCACCTGTACGCGTAGCCGCATTCAACAATTAGGCGGGCGCTATGACGGACATTGTCGCACCCTCAATTTGCCTGACAAAAACGCCGCACTACGCTTGCGTCAGACAATGCCGGTATTTCACTTCCACGACAGGCTACGTGGCGAGCTATATGCTGACGCGGCGCTCGCTCAGGAAGATTTTATTATTCGCCGTCGTGACGGACTGTTCGCCTATAATCTGGCCGTGGTGATCGACGATAACGATCAGGGCGTCACGGAGATCGTGCGCGGCGCCGATCTTATCGAACCTACCGTCAGGCAACTTTCGCTCTACCAACAACTCGGCTATGCGATCCCAACCTATGTGCATCTGCCGCTGGTTCTAAATGAAGAGGGAAACAAACTTTCCAAACAGAATCATGCACCGGCGCTGCCACACGGCGATCCGCGTCCCGTGCTACTTGCCGCGCTACAATTTTTGCACCAGCCGCTGCCGGAAAATGGGCAAGATATGTCGCTTTCAGCCCTTATTGCCTGGGCTATCGCGCACTGGTCTCTGGAACGCGTCCCGTTAGAGGCGGCAATAAACGCGTCCGCGATCACATCAGCATTCTCAAAGGGGAATTGGTGAGCTATGATTAGCCGCTATTTTTAGTGATACGTTTTTGACGCTATCACGCTCGTGGGCCGTTACCGGGACAATGTTGAAAAGAGATTCCGGTCGTTGTTAGCTGTGCCACTGATTATCCATGACTATCGAGGTGTATTATCTTTTCCCGAGTTGCTAATTTTTGCCGTAAAGTATTGAATCGTGAGAACGAAAGCGTTGAACCACAGGAGCCGCCTCGCCCTCTGACGGTGATCCCGCGTGATCAACATACTATTTCACGCAGCGATATCAGCGATAATGCGCTGAAAGTACTTTATCGCCTGAACAAAGCGGGCTACGAGGCTTATCTGGTTGGCGGCGGCGTGCGCGATCTGCTGTTAGGCAAAAAGCCAAAAGATTTCGATATCACCACCAACGCTACGCCGGACCAGGTGCGCAAGTTATTCCGCAATTGCCGTTTGGTCGGTCGTCGTTTCCGCCTTGCTCATATTATGTTTGGGCCTGAGGTCATTGAGGTCGCCACGTTCCGCGGCCATCACGATCAGCATCAGGAACAACAGGAAGTTAAGAATTCCTCTCAGCAAGCGCAGAGCGGTATGCTATTACGCGACAATGTTTTCGGGTCGGTTGAAGAAGACGCTCAACGCCGCGATTTTTCGATCAATAGCCTCTATTACAACATCTCTGATTTCAGCGTTCACGACTATACCGGTGGCCTGAACGATCTGCGTCAAGGCGTCATTCGTATGATTGGCGATCCTGAGACGCGCTATCGTGAAGATCCGGTGCGAATGCTGCGCGCTGTCCGTTTCGCCGCCAAATTAAACATGACGATCAGTCCAGAAACCGCCGAACCCATTCCTCGTTTATCTCCGCTATTGCACGACATTCCTGCGGCTCGGATGTTTGAAGAAGCGCTGAAGCTGCTCCAATCGGGTTATGGTTATGCGACTTACAAATTGCTGTGTGAATATCAGCTGTTCCAACCGCTTTTCCCACTGCTAAGTCGCCATTTCACGCCTGAAGGCGACTCTACGTTAGAGCGTATGATCAAGCAGGTTCTCAAAAACACCGACCAACGCTTGCAAAATAACATGCGCGTCAATCCGGCATTTTTGTTCTCTGCCATGCTGTGGTATCCGCTGGTTGAACACGCGCAGAAATTGGCTCAGGAAGGCGGCCTCGCCTATTTCGATGCTTTTTCACTCGCGATGAACGACATTCTGGATGAACAGTGCCGTTCTCTGGCGATACCTAAGCGTATTACGTCCTTAGTGCGAGATATTTGGCAGCTACAAACCCGCCTGTCTCGTCGTCATGGTAAACGCGCCTATAAACTGATGGAACATCCAAAATTCCGCGCCGCGTATGATCTACTATGCTTACGTGCCGAAATCGAAAATCATCAGGAACTGCTGCGTTTGGCCCAATGGTGGGGAGAATTTCAGGTTGCCCCACCGCCACGTCAGCAAGCCATGCTGAGATCTCTGGATGACGGCCCGCTACCCCACCGTCGTTCTCGCCCTCGTCGACCACGCAAACCAGCAGTGGCGCGCCGGGATCAAGCCTGATGGCGCGTGTCTATGTAGCGCTGGGCAGTAATCTTGCCCAGCCGTTGTTACAGGTGCGCGCGGCCTTGTCTGCTCTGGATTCCATCCCTCATACCCGCGTCGTTTGCTGTTCCTCTTTTTATCGTAGCCGCCCGCTTGGCCCACAAGATCAACCGGATTATCTCAATGCGGTCGTTGAACTAGAGACCACCTTAGCGGCAGAATCGCTGCTCGACCACACTCAGGCAATTGAGCAAGACCAAGGTCGAGAACGCAAAGAACATCGCTGGGGACCACGCACCTTGGATCTAGATATTCTGCTGTTCGACAATTTGATCATTCGAACCGAACGCCTGACCGTTCCGCATTATGATATGAAGAATCGCGAATTCATGCTCTATCCGCTCGCGGAGATCGCCCCTGATCTACGCTTTCCCGACGGAGAAACACTCGCCCAGCGGTTAACTCAAGTCGATCGCAATGGATTAACGCTATGGGACAATCGGTCGTAGAATAACAAGAGGCCGTCTGGGAAAATCTTCACCCAACATTATCGCCTCTGTTACTTGCCATACGACGGAGGTATCGTTACACGTCTGCTTACATTAGAATGTTTCTCTTAATGTTTTACCCTATTGACATAGGAAGACCGTCATGAAACCGACGACTATTTCCCATTTGCGCCAATGGAAACAAGAGAAACGGAAATTCGCCACGATCACCGCTTACGACGCCAGTTTTTCTCGCCTGTTTTTTGAACAGGGCATCCGCGTGATGCTGGTCGGTGATTCTTTGGGTATGACGGTACAGGGTCACGGTTCTACATTGCCCGTGACGACATGCGATATTGTTTATCATACGCAGTGCGTCCGTCGCGGCGCACCGCAGGCCTTAGTCCTCTCCGACATGCCTTTTATGACCTATGCCACGCCAGAACAAACCTTCAGTCAGGCCGCAGAACTGATGCGCGCCGGTGCCAATATGGTGAAGCTGGAAGGCGGAAGCTGGCTTGCGCCGACAGTGAGCATGCTCACGGAACGCGCCGTGCCCGTGTGTGGTCATTTAGGGCTGACGCCGCAGTCCGTCAATATCTTCGGTGGTTACAAAATCCAGGGGCGCAATGAAGATGATGCCAATCAATTGCTGGCCGATGCGCGCGCGCTTGAAGCCGCAGGCGCCCAGTTGCTGGTGCTGGAATGCGTTCCCGTCGCATTGGCTAAACGCGTCACAGATGCGCTGTCGATTCCGGTGATCGGTATTGGCGCTGGCAATGTTACCGACGGTCAGATTTTGGTGATGCACGATGCCTTAGGTATTACCGGTGACAATACCCCCACGTTCGCCAAGAACTTTTTGGCGCAGAGTGGTGATATTCGCACCGCAGTGCGGTTATATGTACAAGAAGTAGAACAAGGTATTTATCCGGCCGACGCGCATTCGTTTCATTAACTCATGTAGGTGACTGAAACGCAGTAGCCCCCGGTATTTCGGTCTTAAACGATCGATATTCATTCCATAATCAATCTGTTGTAAGGAGTACGGGCGTGTTAATTATCGAAACTCCTCTACTGTTGCGCCGTGAAATTCGTCGTTGGCGACAGGAAGGAAAACGTATTGCGTTAGTTCCCACCATGGGGAATCTGCATGATGGGCATATGACGCTAGTTGATGAGGCAAGGGCGCGCGCTGATATCGTTGTTGTCAGCGTGTTTGTTAATCCCATGCAGTTTGAGCGACCCGATGATTTGGCCAGTTACCCGCGAACGTTGCAAGAAGACTGCGAGAAATTGAATCGCCGTGGCGCCGATCTGGTTTTCGCTCCCAGCCCAGATGTGATATACCCAAATGGCCTGGCGTCGCAAACCTTTGTCGATGTGCCGGGCCTGTCTTCTATGTTGGAAGGCGCCAGCCGCCCCGGTCACTTTCGCGGTGTTGCTACTATCGTCAGCAAGCTCTTTAATTTGGTACAGCCGGACGTCGCTTGCTTCGGTGAAAAGGATTACCAACAGCTAGCGCTGATTCGGCAGCTTGTCCGTGATATGGGGTATGACATTGATATTATTGGCGTCCCTATCGTGCGGGCGAAAGACGGTTTGGCTCTGAGTTCACGCAATGGCTATCTCAGTGCCGAAGAGCGTCAGCGTGCACCGACGCTATATAAACTGATGATGGCGCTGTCGGCACAATTAAAAGAAGGCGATCGCCAGATAGATACCTTGCTGGAACAGACAGCAGAAAAGCTACGCGAAGCAGGCTTTACGCCTGATGAACTGTTTATCCGCGATGCAGATACGCTGCAACCATTGAGCGCCGCCAGTACGCGTGCCGTGATCTTGATGGCTGCCTGGTTAGGCAAGGCTAGATTGATTGATAACCACCAGGTTGATTTGACTGTATAAATCGAGGTAATAAAGAATGATACGCACTATGCTGCAAGGCAAGCTGCACCGGGTCAAAGTCACTCAGGCTGACTTGAATTATGAAGGCTCTTGCGCCATCGATCAGGATTTTCTGGAAGCAGCAGGCATTCTGGAATATGAAGCGATTGATATCTACAACGTTGATAACGGTCAGCGTTTCTCAACTTATGCCATTGCTGGCGAAAGGGGTTCACGGATTATCTCGGTGAACGGCGCCGCTGCGCGCTGCGCCTGTGTCGGCGACAAGCTGATTATCTGTTCCTACGTACAGATGCCCGACGAACAGGCCAGAGAACATCACCCCAAAGTAGCCTATTTTTCTGGCGATAACGAGTTGCAACGCAAGGCAAAAGCCATTCCGGTTCAGGTAGCCTAATCGCTAATAAGCAAAAGGCGGTGTTACCACCGCCTATATGAATACAACGCCGACAGCTACGTCCGCAGCCCGCGTCCGCGTTCGATCAACCACCACACCAACAGATAAAATACCACAATAAAGGCGATCAACACCGACATCGTAAACAGCAGCGGGACGTCTTGAACCCCAAGAAAGCCGTAACGAAAGCCGCTGATCATATACACCACCGGATTCAGTTTAGAGACATCCTGCCAGAATGGCGGCAATAGCGTCAGCGAGTAAAACACCCCGCCCAGATAGGTCAGCGGCGTCAACACAAACGTCGGGATCAGGCTAATATCATCAAAGGTCTTGGCGAAGACCGCATTCAGTAACCCCGCCAGAGAAAATAGCATCGCCGTCAATAGTAGCGTTAGGACAATAATCCACCAGGCGTGAACATGTAACGGAACGAAAAATAAGGATATGGCCGTGACCAGTACGCCAACGCACACACCGCGCGCGATCCCGCCTCCGATATAACCCATAATGATCACGTGTGTTGGTACTGGGGCAACCAGCAATTCTTCAATATTGTGTTGAAACTTGGCGCTGAAAAAAGAGGAGGCAACATTGGCATAAGCGTTAGTAATCACCGCCATCATGATTAGACCAGGCACAATAAATTGCATGTAACTAAAACCGTGCATTTCACCAATACGCGACCCTATCAGATTACCAAAAATAATAAAATACAACGTCATGGTGATCACAGGCGGCACCAGCGTCTGGATCCAGATCCGGCCGAATCGGGTGATTTCTTTAACCCAGATACTTTGTAGCGCCACCCAATACAACTGTATCATGCTTTTTCTCCCTTACGATTCACCCCGTTCCCGTTCACTAATGTGACAAACAACTCTTCCAGCCGGTTCGCTTTATTGCGCATGCTTAATATCGTTATCCCCTGTGCGCTAAGCTGACTAAATAATGCGTTTAAGCCTTGTTCGCGCATCACATCCACTTCCAACGTTGACGTATCTATCAGGCGGAAAGCGTAACCTTCGAGCTGCGGTAGCGGGCTTTTCGGCGCTAAATCAAAAATAAATGTCTCGGACTTCAGTTGAGCAAGCAGCTGCTTCATAGAGGTATTTTCCACCAGCTCTCCCCGCTGGATGATCCCGATATTACGGCACAGCATTTCCGCCTCTTCCAGATAGTGTGTCGTCAGGATAATCGTGGTGCCTTGTGCGTTCAGTTCTTTTAGAAAACCCCACATGGAGCGGCGGAGTTCAATATCCACACCCGCCGTTGGTTCGTCCAGAATCAGCAGTTTCGGCTCATGCATTAACGCACGGGCAATCATCAGGCGGCGCTTCATTCCGCCAGACAACATCATCGCCTTTTCGTTGCGTTTACTCCACAAATCCAACTGTTTCAGATACTTTTCGGCTCTTTGCAAGGCATCCTGCCGTTTCACGCCATAATAGCCCGCCTGATTGACCACAATCTGTAATACCGTTTCGAACGGGTTGAAGTTAAATTCCTGCGGAACCAGCCCTAACTGGCGTTTAGCATTCACCTTATCTAACTCAAGGTCGTAGCCAAAAACACGAACGTTGCCTGCGGTTTTATTCACCAGCGAGCTGACAATCCCAATTGTGGTGGATTTTCCCGCCCCATTGGGCCCCAGCAGCGCGTAGAAATCCCCCGCGTCTACGTTTAGGTTGATTCCTCGTAACGCCTCGACGCCTCCCGGATAGGTTTTGGTTAACTGCGCCAGTTCCAGTGCATATGTCATAAGAAATGGATTGCCTTATTATCAGTGAGTTCTACAGATTCGAAGTTACGACGAGTATAAACTATCGTTTTTCAAACGACGTATGTTGCCTTATATTACTCTCCACTGCTCCTTGTTTGTTACAGGTCATTTACTTTCATGAAAGAAATCGAAACGCTCATCGCCAACAACAAGCTTTGGTCTAAAACGATGGTGGAAGAGGATCCTGGCTATTTTGAACGACTGGCGCAGGCACAACGGCCCCGTTTTCTATGGATTGGATGTTCGGATAGTCGCGTACCTGCGGAAAGCCTCACTAGCCTTGCGCCGGGTGAACTCTTTGTTCACCGCAATGTCGCCAATCTGGTTATCCACACCGATCTCAATTGCTTATCTGTTGTACAATATGCTGTCGAAGTACTTGAAGTTGAACATATTATCATCTGTGGTCACTACGGCTGCGGCGGCGTTCAGGCGGCGGTGGAAAACCCAGAGCTGGGGTTGATCAACAACTGGCTGCTGCATATTCGCGATTTGTGGTACAAGCATAGCTCGCTGCTGGGAGAATTACCCCCCGAACAGCGGCTGGATACGCTCTGTGAAATCAACGTCGTCGAGCAGGTGTATAACCTGGGTCACTCCACCATTATGCAATCTGCCTGGAAGCGGGGACAGAAGGTCATGATCCACGGTTGGGTGTATGGTATTCAGGATGGCCGCTTACGCGACCTGGAAGTAACGGCAACCAACCGGGAAACGCTGGAACAACGCTATCGCCGCGCGATTTCCACGCTGTCTTGATTCGCTAGCTGGCGCCCACTTGCGGGGCGTCGCTTACGCCATCAGCCCGATCGGGTTCGCTATTCCTGCGGTATAACCTTGCCGACATAGGGTAAATGGCGATAGTGTTGGGCATAATCAATGCCGTAACCCACAACAAACTCATCAGGGATCGAGAAACCAACCCACTCCACATTCACGGCGACTTCACGGCGCTCGGGTTTATCCAGCAGCGTACAAATCGCCAACGATTTCGGCCCACGCAGTTGCAAAATTTCCCGCACTTTGCTCAGCGTATTACCCGAGTCGATAATATCTTCGACGATCAATACATCTTTACCACGAATATCTTCATCCAGATCTTTCAAAATCTTTACGTCACGCGTACTGCTCATACCGCTGCCATAGCTGGATGCCGTCATGAAATCCACTTCATGGGGGACATCGATCGCCCGGCATAAATCAGCCATAAAGATAAACGATCCGCGTAGTAGCCCCACCAACACCATATCGCTGCCGCTCTCACGGTAGTGTTCGCTGATCTGTTGCCCCAGTTCGGTAACCCGCGCCATCACTTCCTGCTCAGAAATCATGACGTCCACGGTATGTTTCATCATACTGATAACTCTTTGAAGTAAGGTATTCAGCACCATCGACAATATCACAGACTCATTATCGATGATGCGCCCATGCTGATGTTAAAAAATAGGGGTGAATGATTCGGTTTGAGACACGCCCAAGCGCGCGCAGTATAGCAGAAACCACGCAATGAGGCGGATCATGAGCTTGATGCTGTCGGCAACAATGTCGGGTACAAGACTGGGGGATCCGTCTTAATACTTAGACGTACCTGCTGCCCCGGCTCAAACCAGTTGCTTGTCTGCACCAGCAGCATCAATTCTCCCAGCTTCACCCGATACAAGTTTGATGTCCCCATGAACAGTCGATCTTCGATCGATGCAGGCCCATCGGGGTCGAGCGCCAGCGCCACGTCTGCCGGGCGTACCATCCAATCGCACGGCAAATCTATCGGCTGATTGAGCGGATGGGTCGCATGGTGATCGCCCAATGGGCTCCGCCACTGATGGTCACTCATGATCTTCACGGGAAGATAATTGGTATTTCCCATAAAATCAGCCACAAAGCGGCTATTCGGGCGATGATATAGCTCATAGGGATAACCCTGCTGCATAATTTTCCCTTCATCCAGCAGGATCAAATGGTCGGCGCAGGCAAAGGCTTCTTCCCGACGATGTGTGGCAAAAATCGCCGCGACATGGCGCTGTTTGAGAATTTGTCGTAATTCGGTAATGAGGCGATAACGGGTCTGGCTGTCTAAACCTGAAAAAGGTTCGTCCAGCAATAATAGCTTCGGGTCACAAGCCAGCGCGCGGGCAATAGCCAAACGCTGTTGCCGCTCATTAGAGAGTTCATGCGGATAACGCGCGGCGACAGCATCCAGTTGCAACAGTAACAGCATCTCCGCGCAGATTGACTGCACCTCATTTTCCGGACGCCCATAGAGTCCAAACGCGATGTTGCCTTCCACCGTCAAATGCGGAAAAAGGGCATAATCATGAAAAATCAGGCCAATCTGGCGCAATTCGGGTAAAACATATTCTTGCGGTGAACTGATGGGTTCCCCTTCCAGCAAAATCTTGCCTTGGGTAATCGGCATCAAACCAGCGATCGCGTGCAATAGTAAGGTGTTACCGCAGCCGTTTCTGCCTAACAGGCAGATTGTCTCATCGGCGCGTACGGCAAATGAGATGTTCTCCAACACAGGGGATTGCTGCAACGTACAGCTTACCGACTGCACGCTGAGAATATCTCTCGACGTGGCCATATGATTATCCTTTTATATTTAGTGCACGATTCAGCCAAAAAACAGGAATAAGCCCCACCGCTACCAGCCCCAGTGCAGAAAAAGCAAATGACGCGATCTGCTCACTCGTCGTTAAGCGAAAAACTGCCGTGGCCAACGTATCAATCCCAAAAGGACGCAACAATAGCGAAATATTCAGCTCTTTCATGCTTTCCGTAAAGATCAGCAGCGCCCCGATAAAGAGGCTGCGACGCAGCAGCGGAATATGCACGCGTGACCAGCGGCTGAAGGGAGATGCGCCCAGTACAAGGCTTGTGCCGTCTAACGACCGTGGAATGGCGTCCATGCTGCGCTCAAGACTCTCTAACATCAGACGCCCAAACTTAGCGCAATAAGCCAACACGAGAATTAGCAGCGGCACCGCTGGCGAGGCCGCCGTAACAGGTTCCCCGATAGCGTGAACAATTAAGTTAATCCCGTTCGTTATCGCCGACAGTAGAATACACATCCCAACAGCTATCACCACACCGGGTAATGCAACGCTCAGGTTAATTAACCGAACCGACGTTTGATTGGCAAATGCGCCCGCCGTACGCCTGTAAAAGATAAATGACAGCGACATCAGCGCAATGGTAGCCGTAGCGATGGAGGACACGATCAGACTATTCATTGCCGCCTGGAGGAATGTGCTATCCCATACTGTTTTGGTATGGCGCATCGCCACAAATAATAGATACAGAATAGGGAACAGGAACGACAGGCAAACAAGGCTCCAGCAGTAACCACACACCATCCTGCCGCGCCACCCGCTTAACACGGGTGGCGCCACCGGGGAGGACGTTAGTTGAGCGTGATATATACGTTGCTGGCGGCGCCAGCGATTGACCAGAAAGACCAGGAGAACAGTTGTAGGTAAAATCAGCACACTAAGCCGTGCCGAGGCCCCGAGGTCGCCCTGCATCTGCCAGGTATCCAGCACCTGCGTTGTTATGGTTGGAATGCCAAGATAAGCCGCCGCCCCATAATCGCCTAAAGCTTCAATCACCACCAGCGCGCCACCGCAAGCCAGCGCCGGCAGCGCTATCGGCATGCACACACGGCGGAGAACCTGAGCGCGCGTCTGGTTCAGCAGATGCGCCGAATGAATCATGCTGGCGGGCAGTTTCAACAACGTATCGCGCACCAACAGGTAAATGTAGGGATACCACACGAGCGCGAGTATCAGGCTCGCGTAAAGAAGTAAAACCGGCTGCGCGGTAATAGTAGATTCCTGTCGTGATAAATCGATTAGTATCCCGCCTTCACGTAAGGCATCGATATAAAGATAAGCGAGCAGGAATGCAGGCATAGCGAACGGTAGGCAAAGCGCCCACTGCAACACGCGATGACCGGGAAAACGGTACAGCGCGATAAACCAGGCCGAAGGCGCACCAAACAGCAGGCTGAAGAAGAGTGTTGCCAACATAATCGTCGCAGAATGTATCAGGTAGGTGGGTAACCCGGTTTGCCATAGTTGAGCAAACCCCTGCCCATCGGCAAAAAAGGCCTGATAAAAGACCGCGACTAAAGGAAGCAGTAATAGCCCCGCCAACAACCCGCTACTGACACGCCATGCACCGGAAATCATAGATTAGAAACTATATTAGATGAGATCGCTGTTATTAATAACAGAGCCTGACGGCGGCGTCACTTTATCAAACCGCGATAAATGCGCGTTAATCTTGTGATTAACGCGAGATGATCGTTATCATTCGTAATCAGAAAAACAAATGCCATATATATCAAATAATTATTTTTATTAGTTTCCCCTATTTCCTTTGCGGGTTTCTTATCATCATCGGATGTTTCCCACAAGAAAATTTGGAACCTTATGGGGTATCTGTGATAACGTCATCTGACGATATCTGGAACAGGTTTAACCATGAAAACCCCCGCGCTGGCTCTGCTTCTGCTAAGCCTGATGAGCTTCTCCTCCGCCAGCAAGGCGTTGAATGAATTTGAAGCGGAAGATCTGGCCGATCTGACCGCGATCTTTGTTTATCTGAAAAATCACTGCGGCTATCAAGATCTACCGAATGAACAGATTCGTCGGACGTTGATCGCTTTTGCTCAACAAAATCGCTGGGATCTCAGCAATTACAACGCTTACGATATGACGGCGCTGGGTGAAGACAGCTATCGCGATCTCAGTAAAATCGCTATCCCAACACCGAAAAAATGCCAGTCTTTGGCGCGTAATTCGCTCGGTTTACTCTCCTACGCACAGTAATTTCCCTTTTTTTATCTTCTTCCTCCGCGCTGACTGAAATTTGACCGTGCAAGCAGCAAAAGAGTCGGCTATGATGGCGCGCCAATTTTCATGGCTGTTATCGCGGAGGAAGCCCTAACATGTCCCAAAAAGAAATTTGGTATGAAACGCTACATGCCAACTTTGGCCAATATTTTTCGATCGATCGCGTGCTGTATCACGAGCAGACCGAACATCAAGATCTTATCATCTTCGAAAATAGCGCATTAGGCCGTGTAATGGCGCTTGACGGCGTGGTACAAACCACCGAGCGCGATGAATTTATCTATCATGAAATGCTCACCCACGTTCCGCTACTGTCACACGGTAACGCTAAACGCGTCCTGATTATCGGCGGCGGCGATGGCGGTATGCTGCGTGAAGTCTGCCGCCATCGTAGCGTCGAACATATCACAATGGTGGAGATCGATGCTGGCGTGGTGGAATTCTGCCGCCAGTATCTGCCCGATCACAGCGCCGGTAGCTATGACGACCCGCGTTTTAATCTGGTGATTGATGACGGCGTTAACTTCGTCAGACAGTGCCGCGACAAGTTTGACGTCATCATTTCCGATTGCACCGACCCCATCGGCCCCGGCGAAAGCCTGTTCACCTCCGATTTTTATCAGGGTTGCGCCCGCTGCCTGAATGAAGGCGGAATTTTCGTCGCGCAAAATGGCGTATGTTTTCTGCAACAGGATGAAGCCATCGGCAGCCATAAAAAGCTCAGCCACTATTTCAACGATGTCAGCTTTTATCAGGCGGCGATCCCGACGTACTACGGCGGTATTATGACGTTCGCCTGGGCCAGCAATAACCCGGCACTGCGCCAGATAGACGCCACTACACTGCGCCAACGCTTTGCGCAGTCAGGGATTACCTGTCGCTATTACACGCCTGATGTTCATATTGGCAGTTTTGCCCTGCCACAGTATCTGTTAAGCGCGCTACAGAATGCGCAATAATCCATCACTTAAGGTGATCGCATAACCACAAGGGGGTGACGTAAATTGCACAAGCTGAAACTACACGGCTTTAACAACCTGACGAAAAGCCTGAGTTTTTGTATCTATGATATCTGTTACACCAAAACGGCCGACGATCGCGAAGGTTACATCGCTTATATCGACGAACAGTATAACGCTAACCGTTTAACAGAAATCCTCACTGAAACCTGCTCAATTATCGGCGCCAACATCCTTAACATCGCGCGTCAGGACTATGAACCACAAGGCGCTAGCGTGACCATTCTGGTCAGCGAAGAACCCATTGACCCACGAGATGTTGATACCTCGGAGCACCCAGGGCCACTGCCCAACTCCGTCGTTGCCCATCTGGATAAAAGCCATATTTGTGTTCATACCTATCCAGAAAGCCATCCAGAGGGCGGGCTCTGTACTTTCCGCGCGGATATCGAAGTGTCTACCTGTGGCGTGATTTCACCGCTAAAGGCGCTGAACTATCTTATCCACCAGCTTGAATCCGATATTGTGACTATCGACTACCGTGTGCGAGGATTCACACGTGATGTCAATGGCATAAAACATTTTATTGACCATCAGATCAATTCAATTCAAAACTTCATGTCCGAGGACATGAAAGCGCTCTATCACATGATGGACGTCAATGTGTATCAGGAAAATATTTTCCATACCAAGATGCTATTAAAAGATTTCGACCTCAAGCATTACTTGTTCAACGTCAACCCCGAAGAACTCAGCGCGGCTGAACGGAAAAGGATTACCGATCTGCTGTATCACGAAATGCAGGAAATTTATTACGGCAGAAACCTGCCCGTGATCTAATCGATACCTCTCACCTCACAGGGCTGTCTCTTAGTCACAAATATAAGGGGCATCGAGGATTTTGCCGTTATCCGGCGTAAAAATTATGCAGCGGTGCGCTTGACCGCCGAGTGAGCGACAGGACGTCGCGAAAGCCAGCGCCATGCCGGGAGCATGTCGCTGGCGGCTCGAAAAGCGGGCATGGACACCGCTGGAACCGCGTAGCGGCATAATTTAGCCGGAAGCCTGGGTTCGCAGGGCGGCGGCGACTGAGCGCCCTGCGTCGGGCGCATGCTATGAAGTAGCATGAAAATGACGGTATCATTGCGCACGAAACTATCTCTTATTCGGCATAAAAAGCGTTACTAAGAAGCCAGCTTTTACCAAAGGAAAGCTGGATTAGTCATGTTGGCTTTTGTCATTCCCACATTACCCTTCATTTCGTCGCACACTATTTCGTCAAAAATGATGCGCATCACATTTATTTCTTTCTGCATTTTTTACTTGCATTTTCTGCCAGCCTTGCGGCATCTGGGTTTGCATCAATTCGTCTAAGGTCAACTAAAAATCATATATCTTGTGTGGTTGAAATTTAAAACACCTACATCTAGTATTCTTTGTGTGGCGCTCGCGTAATGCGTCGCTACCAAGTGGATCGGCTCGGGTACGCCTACCCTGAGGATAGCCGCTCCGACATACTTCTTTCACGCCAAAGGGTAAATACGAATCATGCGTATTACTATTTTCACTAAGCCAGATTGTGTTCAATGCAACGCCACATGTCGTGCGCTGGATAAGCAAGGCATTCACTATCAACTGGTTGACTTAACTGAAGATGAACAGGCGTTACAGCAGGTAAGAGCGTTGGGCTATCAGCAGGTGCCCGTCGTGATGACGGCCGACGACCATTGGAGCGGATTCCGCCCGGATAAGATCAGTACGTTGAACGCTGCCTTGCAATTGCAGTAAGGGGGCAATATGAACCCGCTGGTCTATTTCTCCAGCCAGTCGGAAAACACGCATCGCTTCATTTCCAGGGTTGGCTTGCCAGCCCTGAGAATCCCGATAGCGACAGAACAGCCTGCATTGAAAGTTGATCGCCCCTATATTCTGGTTGTCCCCAGCTATGGCGGAGGCAGCACCAAAGGGGCCGTGCCGCGCCAGGTCATCATCTTTCTCAACGATCCGCACAATCGCGCTTATCTGCGCGGTGTGATTGCCGCAGGCAATACTAATTTCGGTGCAGCGTATTGCATCGCCGGCGACATCATTGCGCAGAAATGCCAGGTGCCTTACCTGTACCGCTTTGAATTGCTCGGCACGGCGGAAGACGTTGCAAACGTGCGTAGGGGAGTCATTGAATTTTGGCAACAACAGACCACATAAGTGCGCAGACAATCAAGACCGACGCGGAGATCCATGCGCTCGATTATCATGCGCTAAACGCGATGCTGAACCTCTTTGATGCAGAGGGGAACATCCAGTTCGAAATGGATAAGCTCGCGGCACGCCGTTATTTCCTACAACACGTCAACCAGAACACCGTGTTCTTCCACAATCTGGAAGAAAAACTGCGTTATTTAGTTGAAGAAGGCTACTACGAAGCGGAAGTGCTGGATCAATACAGCTTCGATTTCATCAAGCGCCTTTTCAAACAGGCCTATGCTCACAAATTCCGTTTCCAAACGTTTCTGGGCGCTTTCAAATACTATACCGGCTACACGCTTAAAACCTTTGACGGCAAGCGTTATCTGGAGCGCTACGAAGATCGCGTCTGCCTTGTGGCGCTAACCCTCGCTAAAGGTGACACGGCATTGGCGAGCGCGTTAGTTGACGAGATTATTAGCGGACGCTTCCAGCCTGCCACGCCTACGTTCCTCAACTGCGGTAAAAAGCAGCGCGGCGAACTGGTTTCCTGCTTCCTGCTGCGCATTGAAGACAATATGGAGTCGATTGGACGAGCAATTAATTCCGCGCTTCAGCTCTCCAAACGCGGCGGCGGCGTGGCGTTTATGCTCACTAACATCCGCGAAACCGGTGCGCCGATCAAGCGTATCGAAAACCAGTCGTCCGGCATTATTCCGATCATGAAAATGCTCGAAGACGCGTTCTCCTACGCCAACCAGCTCGGTGCCCGTCAGGGTGCTGGCGCGGTTTACCTGCATGCGCATCATCCGGATATTCTACGTTTTCTCGATACCAAGCGGGAAAATGCCGATGAGAAAATTCGTATCAAAACGCTGTCTTTAGGGGTGGTCATTCCCGATATCACGTTCCAACTGGCTAAGCATAATCAGGTGATGTATCTATTCTCGCCTTATGATGTCGAACAGGTTTATGGCGTGCCGCTGTCGGAAATCAGCGTTACCGAGAAATACCACGAGATGGTTAACGACAAGCGCATCCGCAAATCCCAAATCAAGGCGCGTGAATTCTTCCAGATCCTTGCCGAGATCCAGTTCGAGTCCGGTTATCCCTACATGATGTTTGAGGATACGGTGAATCGCGCGAATCCGATTCACGGACGCATCAATATGAGTAACCTGTGCTCTGAGATTTTGCAGGTCAACGACGCCAGCCTGTACGATGACGATCTCAGCTATCGCCACATTGGCAAAGACATCTCCTGTAACCTCGGTTCGATGAATATTGCCAACGCGATGGCTTCGCCCGATTTCGGAAAAACCGTTGAAATAGCAATTCGCGCCCTGACCGCGGTCTCCGATATGAGCCACATCCGTTCCGTGCCATCCATCGAAAAAGGCAACGACGAATCCCATGCGATTGGTTTAGGACAAATGAACCTGCACGGTTATCTGGCGAAAGAGCGTATTTTTTACGGTACGGAAGAAGCCATCGATTTTACCAATCTCTATTTTTACACCGTCGCTTTCCACGCGATTCGGGCATCGAATATGTTAGCCATGGAGCGGAACCAGCGTTTCTCCGGTTTTGAACTCTCCAAATACGCCACGGGCGAATATTTCGACAAATATATCGAACAGCGCTGGGAACCTACAACCGAGCGCGCCCGTGAACTGTTTGTACAAGCCGGCATTCACATACCGACTCAGCAGGACTGGATAACGCTGCGCGAATCCGTTATGACGCATGGCATCTATAACCAGAATTTACAGGCTGTTCCACCGACCGGTTCAATTTCGTATATCAACCACTCGACGTCCAGCATCCACCCAATTGTGTCACGTATTGAAATTCGTAAAGAAGGTAAGATTGGTCGCGTTTACTACCCCGCGCCTTACATGAACAATGACAATCTGGAGTATTACCAGGATGCCTATGAAATTGGGCCGCAGAAGATAATCGACACCTATGCCGCCGCCACGCAGCACGTCGATCAGGGGCTGTCGCTGACGCTGTTTTTCCGTGATACCGCCACCACGCGTGACATCAATAAAGCGCAGATCTACGCCTGGACAAAAGGCATAAAGACTATTTATTACATTCGCATACGGCAGATGGCGCTGGAAGGCACCGAAGTTCAGGGCTGTGTGTCCTGTGCGCTCTAAGCCAGCGCGGAAGGAAATCGAAGCATGACCGCACTCACTCGCATCCAGGCGATTAACTGGAACAAAATTGAAGACGACAAAGATTTGGAAGTCTGGAACCGACTAACCTCAAATTTCTGGCTACCCGAAAAGGTGCCGCTCTCTAACGATATTCCATCGTGGAGTACGTTGAATGCCCGCGAGCGTCAGTTGACGATTCGTGTATTCACCGGTTTGACGCTGCTGGACACCATCCAAAATACGCTGGGCGCACCAACGCTCATGCCGGATGCCGTGACGCCGCATGAAGAAGCCGTGCTATCGAACATTAGTTTCATGGAGGCCGTTCATGCCCGCTCGTACAGCTCTATTTTCTCGACGCTGTGTCTCACCAGCGAAGTGGATGATGCCTATCGCTGGAGCGAAGAGAACCCGGCGCTACAAAAGAAATCCGACATTATTCTGTCGCACTACCGCAGTGACGATCCGCTGATGAAGAAAGTCGCCAGCGTGTTTCTGGAGTCGTTTCTGTTCTACTCTGGGTTCTACCTGCCGATGTACTGGTCAAGCCGCGCCAAACTGACCAACACGGCGGATTTAATCCGGCTAATCATCCGCGACGAGGCGGTACACGGTTACTACATTGGCTACAAATTCCAGCGCGGACTGGCGAAAGCCGATCCTGCTCGTCAGCAGCAGGTGAAAAATTTTGCCTACGATCTGCTACAGGATTTGTACGACAACGAGGTGTTATACACGCAGGAACTCTATGACGGCGTTGGCTGGACGGAAGATGTGAAAAAATTCCTCCACTATAACGCGAACAAAGCACTGATGAATCTGGGCTATGAAGCGCTGTTCCCTGCCAGTATGACGGATGTGAATCCCGCTATTCTCTCGGCGCTATCGCCAAACGCGGATGAGAACCACGATTTCTTTTCCGGCTCCGGTTCCTCTTATGTCATTGGTAAAGCCGTTAATACTGAAGATGAAGATTGGGATTTCTAAAAAAACGGCCACTGTTTTCCGGGTGGCCGCATTTTCTACCGCTTTTTTTCGATAAACTCAGAAATGAAAAAACCCTGAACCATTTCTGATTCAGGGCCTTCATAATAAGTGGCGGAACGGACGGGACTCGAACCCGCGACCCCCTGCGTGACAGGCAGGTATTCTAACCAACTGAACTACCGCTCCACTCATCCCTAACGGGCGGATGAATACTAAGATGATGTTACTATTAGGTCAATGCTTTTTATAACTAACCGTTTCTGTTTGCTTACAATTTCGACTGACTGTTTTTTTATTACCCGATGCCTACTCGGATTCGACGTGTCGTCAAATAATACGCGAAATGTAAACTAATCAGCACGCCATAGGCAACTACCGCCTTTTTTAGCAATCAAATCCAGACGTTGTTCATGTGCGAGTAGCTCCTCCTGATTTGCGTAAATCACCTTTAACGCCGATTGCGGACGAGCAACTCTCTGGATCGTTTCGATATTCTCATTCTTCTGTTGTGGTTCACCTTCCATCGAAAAAGCCAGGGACGTTTGACCGCCCGTCATTGCCAGATAAACTTCCGCCAGTATCTCAGCATCGAGCAATGCGCCATGCAGCGTACGCTTACTGTTGTCTATCTGATAACGATCGCAGAGCGCATCCAAACTGTTTCGTTTGCCGGGAAAGAGCCTTCTCGCCATCAGCAGGCTGTCGGTAATTTTACAGAATGTCTCGGTCTTGGGGATATCCCGATTCAACAAGCGAAATTCATAATCCATAAAGCCGATATCAAACATCGCATTATGAATGACAAGCTCGGCACCACGGATGAAGTCGAGAAAATCATCCGCAATCTCCGCGTAAGTCGGCTTATCGGCGAGAAATTCATCGCTGATACCGTGCACGTTATAGGCTTCAGGATCGACCAAACGATCGGGTTTGATATAAACATGAAAATGACGACCTGTCAGACGGCGGTTAATCACTTCAACCGCACCGATTTCGATAATTTTATGCCCTTCGTAGTGAACCCCCAGTTTATTCATACCGGTGGTTTCTGTATCCAGGACGATTTGTCGTGTAATTTCAGTGCTCATCGTTTTCGTTTATGTCAGACTTATCGTTTTATCATAAGGGAGAGTCTACCAGAGATGCGCAAACAGGTAGAAATTTTCACCGATGGATCCTGCCTCGGGAACCCCGGCCCCGGCGGCTACGGCGTCCTGCTACGTTATAGGCAGCATGAAAAAACACTAAGTGCAGGCTATCGTCTTACGACCAATAACAGGATGGAACTCATGGCCGCTATCGTAGCACTTGAATCTCTTACCAGTGACTGCGATGTCATACTTAGCACAGATAGCCAATATGTTCGCCAGGGAATCACAAGTTGGATCCATAACTGGAAAAAGCGTGGCTGGAAAACCACAGATAAAAAAACCGTTAAAAATGTCGATCTCTGGAAAAGGCTAGATACTGCGATTCAACGCCATTCCGTACGCTGGGAATGGGTGAAAGGGCACGCTGGCCATCCGGAAAATGAACGCTGTGATGAACTCGCTCGCGCCGCTGCGAATTCCCCCACACTCGATGATATCGGTTATCAAACACAAGCAGAGTAAATCACCTCTGCCGAAATATCTTTGTTGCACCGACTGGACGGCGTACTGAGGCATTACGCAAACGCGCTCTCATCGGGGTAAATGTCAGTGGGATGGTGCGCTTACGCGCGATAATCAACGTCAGGCATCCCAACATCGGAATATGCTTATTTAGCTTCCCCTTATTTCTTCGCCATGGCGTAACATGAAAATGAGTGTGATGAACAACTTCGTAGTTTAGAAGCCCTAACCAATCCATGATACGCATTTGTGTAAACATACGGCTACAATAAGGATGCTTTTTATTTAGCCAGGGAAGCAGTTTGCCTAGCCCAACCAAGCTGATCGGGTTAAATGAACTCAAAATTAACCAGCCATCATCGATCAATACACGGTCTACTTCACGTAAAACCCGGTGTGGATCAGAGGCATAAGATAGCGTTTGCGCAAGAAGACAAGCATCAATGGACTTTTCAGAAAACGGTAGTTGATGCGCATCGGCGATTACCTGTAGATTTTCCCCACGTGGCGCAACATTTACCTGATGCGCGATCGTACATTCTGTCACGCGAATTTCCGCACTCAACGCGCCAACCTTGATGAGATGAAAACCAAAGATTTTCGGCCACCATGGTAACAGCATTAACTCAAGCGACTCGCGATAAAACTGCCCACCAGTGATATCATTCCATGAATCAGGTGCAATATTGGTCTGAGGGATGCGTGCCGATTTCATTTTCTGTTCTCGTCCTCAGGCTATGAATAAAAGAGGTGATGAATGAATCTTATCAGTATCCCCGCACTCCAGGACAACTACATTTGGCTGCTTTGTAATAAAGATAATCGCTGTGTCATCGTCGACCCTGGGGAAGGCGTTCCGGTGCTTAATGCACTCGAACAACACTCATTGACGCCTGAAGCCATTTTGCTCACTCACCACCATAGCGACCATGTTGGGGGAATAGGTAAAATACTTAAGCATTACCCTTACTTACCCATATTTGGTCCAAAAGAAACCGCTAAATGCGGTGCGACAGAACTGATTGGGGAAGGAGATATCGTTCCATTGTTAAATTCGGAATTTTCTGTAATCGCGGTGCCAGGTCACACATTGGGACATGTTGCTTACTACAATGCACCATTTTTATTCTGTGGCGATACATTATTCTCAGCAGGATGCGGCAGAACATTTGAAGGCACTGCAAAACAATTATTTGATTCTATTCAAAAAATAGCGAAATTGCCAGATGATACCGTCATATGCTGCGCTCATGAATATACGCTATCAAACTTAAAATTTTCTAATGCAATATGGCCTGAAGATCCATCTATCTCAGCTTACCTCCATAAAATCAGTCAGATAAGAGAAAAATCACAGCCTAGCTTACCTACAACACTAGGACTGGAGAGAAAAATCAATCTATTCCTTCGCTGTCATGAATATGATTTAAAAAGAAAATTATCAATTGGACCTGAGAATATAGAGGACTGGCAAGCTTTTGAGCGACTACGCAGCAAGAAAGACCACTTCTAAAGGTTTAGGTTGTGCAATTCCTTTAATCAAAGTATCCTTGCTCGTCTTTTAAGCAACTATTGACCAACATATGAAGGCTAGAGCGATGATCATCGCCTCGGTCTTGCTGGCAGGTTGTCATGTATCTCCACACGATACGTCGCAATCGATGCCGCATGTACAGAGTTTGTCTTCCGCAAGTCAAGGTGAAGCAAGAAAGTACGCAGATGGTCGAGAGACCACTGCGCGATGGCTGGATAACAGTAGCCTCGCGCAGTCAAACCTGTGGGACTTCATTAGCGACGAGCTGAAGATGGAGGTTCCGGATAACGCCCGGATCCGCGAGCAAAAAATGCGTTATTTGAAAAATAAGAGCTATCTCCACGATGTAACATTACGGGCAGAGCCGTACATGTACTGGATAGTCGAGCAAATTGAGCAACGTAAGATGCCGATGGAACTAGTACTGCTACCCATAGTGGAGAGCGCTTTTGATCCAACAGCTACATCATCTGCTAATGCCGCTGGGCTATGGCAGATCATCCCTGGGACAGGGCGTAATTATGGGTTAAAACAAAATCAGTGGTACGACGGGCGCCGTGACGTAATTGCATCTACGACGGCGGCTCTGGATATGATGCAGCGTCTCAACACTATGTTTAATGGCGATTGGTTATTAACCGTTGCAGCATATAATAGTGGCGAAGGTCGCGTCATGCAGGCAATGAAAGCCAATAAGGCAAAAGGGAAACCGACTAACTTTTGGGCGCTATCATTGCCACGTGAGACGTCAATTTATGTTCCTAAGATGCTGGCTCTGAGCGACATTCTCAAAAACAGCAAGAAATACGGCGTAAGTTTGCCACGCCCCAATGAGAACCGAGCGTTAGCAAAAGTTGATCTGGGGCAACAAGTAGAACTGACACAAGCGGCAGAGATGGCTGGCTTGTCATTGGATAAGCTAAAGATCTACAACTCGGGCTATAAGCGTAATGTAACGGCTCCTAATGGGCCTCATTATATTATGGTTCCTAAAGCTCATGTTGAGCAGTTGAAAGACTCATTAGCTGATGGCGATATCGTGGCAATCCAGCCAACACGACTCGCACAATCTAAGCCGACGCAACAGCAATATCGGGTGCGACCAGGTGATTCTTTATCAGCAATTGCAGCACGCCTCAATGTCAGCACTAAAGAGTTACAGCGTTGGAACAATCTACGAAACGCCAATGCACTCAAAGTGGGTCAGACATTACTCGTAGCCAAAGTTCCAAGTAACAAGGGTTCAATCACCTATAGAGTGCAGAAAGGCGATTCTCTGGCAAGTATTGCTAAACGCCACGGCGTAAACATTGACGATGTTATGCGCTGGAATACGGTTATCAATAAGAACGCGAACTTGCAGCCAGGCGATCGTATTACGCTCTATGTTAGTAGTAATTTAAAGCCAGATTCTTAACGTCACATCGGAATCAGTAATAAGAAACAGCCCTCCTGTAGATGTAGAGGGCTGTTTTTTTATGGCGATTAAATCAGGCTAAATTCGACGAGTAGTGGGTTATGATCTGAAGCTTGGGTCACCAATACAGAGGACTGATTTACGGTCAGTTCACGATAAAAAACAAAATCTAGCGGCCGACCAAACGCCTTGCGTCGCTGATCATCAACGAAATATACCTCTTTCAACCCCATTTTTGTCGCAAAATGATTAAGTGCATTAATACGTTGCTGACTCCATGCATTAAAATCTCCCGCCATAATCGCCGGCCCCTGATGATGTAGAAGCTGTTCCCCAATGGCAGACAACTGCTTCGTATACACTTCAACACCAAAACTAAAGTTAACTGCATGGATATTGATGACCATCAATCTCTGCCCATTCTGAAGCGCATAGACCGTCACCAAAGATGATTTGGCTAAACGCAGCAAAGGCTCCCTCTCGCGCAAAGGACAGCAATACACTGGCTGAGCGGCTGATAGCGTCATCACACCAGATGGATGTTGTGGAAGAATAATGGCGGGTACCTGATCGGCAGAGAGGTAGTTACTGGTTGCAAAATGGATAAGATCTGGCGTACTTTGCGCCTCCTGCAACAGGACTAGCTGAGTATCTTTGCCGAAATTCTGTAAAACAGAAAGCCAGTTCATTCGTTGTTGCTTAAAAATGTTCCACACCATTACACGTAAAACATCTCCCTCAAGCAACAATGAGCCTGTCGGTAGCGATTGCCCCGGATAATTCATTTCCCCGGGAGGAAAGATACGCTCAGCTGGTTGGCCAGCAACATACCTCATTGCATAGGTTTTTTTCCGCACGCCTTATCCACTATCAGTTTTAATACACTTAATACCCTATCAAAAAAGGTCGACCTTCTGTTATAAGAATTTTATCGCAGACTTGCAATGTACGCTTGAAGATCGGGAAGGGAAAAATGCAGTGGTGAGCAAAGAAAAAGAGATCAATTCATTTAAAAATTTAATATTTGCATGCGAAAAAAGCCCTAAGCGTCAACTTAGGGCTTTTTGCATAATAAGTGGCGGAACGGACGGGGCTCGAACCCGCGACCCCCTGCGTGACAGGCAGGTATTCTAACCAACTGAACTACCGCTCCACCGAATTTCTCTACAATCACCAGATTGCTCCGGCTCACTGCTTAATTTGATGCCTGGCAGTTCCCTACTCTCACATGGGGAGACCCCACACTACCATCGGCGCTACGGCGTTTCACTTCTGAGTTCGGCATGGGGTCAGGTGGGACCACCGCGCTATCGCCGCCAGGCAAATTTCTCGTCTCTTCCTGAGACTCGCCCTTCGGGTCGTCGCTCTGCAACGTACAAAATCGTTCCCGACGATTTTGTCTCCTCCCTTCTCAGGCCAGCGCTCCGCGCTGTTTTATGTCCACGCCATCGCGTAAACATTTAATCTTCAATCTTCGAACAAGCTGAATATCGTTCTCTATGCGTCTTTCATCTCTCAAAACACCTTCGGTGTTGTAAGGTTAAGCCTCTCGGGTCATTAGTACTGGTCAGCTCAACGTATCGCTACGCTTACACACCCAGCCTATCTACGTCGTCGTCTTCAACGGCCCTTCAGGGGCATCTTGTGCCCAGGGAAGACTCATCTCGAGGCAAGTTTCCCGCTTAGATGCTTTCAGCGGTTATCTCTTCCGCACGTAGCTACCGGGCAATGCAATTGGCATCACAACCCGTACACCAGCGGTGCGTTCACTCCGGTCCTCTCGTACTAGGAGCAACCCCTCTCAATCTTCCTACGCCCACGGCAGATAGGGACCGAACTGTCTCACGACGTTCTAAACCCAGCTCGCGTACCACTTTAAATGGCGAACAGCCATACCCTTGGGACCTACTTCAGCCCCAGGATGTGATGAGCCGACATCGAGGTGCCAAACACCGCCGTCGATATGAACTCTTGGGCGGTATCAGCCTGTTATCCCCGGAGTACCTTTTATCCGTTGAGCGATGGCCCTTCCATTCAGAACCACCGGATCACTAAGACCTGCTTTCGCACCTGCTCGAGCTGTCACTCTCGCAGTCAAGCTAGCTTATGCCTTTGCACTAACCTCCTGATGTCCGACCAGGATTAGCTAACCTTCGTGCTCCTCCGTTACGCTTTGGGAGGAGACCGCCCCAGTCAAACTACCCACCAGACACTGTCCGCAACCCCGCTCAGGGGCCCACGTTAGAACATCAAACATTAAAGGGTGGTATTTCAAGGTTGGCTCCACGCAGACTGGCGTCCACGCTTCAAAGCCTCCCACCTATCCTACACATCAAGGCTCAAGGTTCAGTGTCAAGCTATAGTAAAGGTTCACGGGGTCTTTCCGTCTTGCCGCGGGTACACTGCATCTTCACAGCGAGTTCAATTTCACTGAGTCTCGGGTGGAGACAGCCTGGCCATCATTACGCCATTCGTGCAGGTCGGAACTTACCCGACAAGGAATTTCGCTACCTTAGGACCGTTATAGTTACGGCCGCCGTTTACCGGGGCTTCGATCAAGAGCTTCGCCTTACAGCTTACCCCATCAATTAACCTTCCGGCACCGGGCAGGCGTCACACCGTATACGTCCACTTTCGTGTTTGCACAGTGCTGTGTTTTTAATAAACAGTTGCAGCCAGCTGGTATCTTCGACTGGTCTTAGCTCCATCCGCCAGGGACTTCACCAACTCCAGCGTGCCTTCTCCCGAAGTTACGGCACCATTTTGCCTAGTTCCTTCACCCGAGTTCTCTCAAGCGCCTGAGTATTCTCTACCTGACCACCTGTGTCGGTTTGGGGTACGATTCGATGTGACCTGGTGCTTAGAGGCTTTTCCTGGAAGCGTAGCATCGGTTACTTCATCACCGTAGTGACTCGTCATCACGCCTCAGTGTTAACAATGACCCGGATTTTCCTAAGTCATCCACCTTCACGCTTAAACCGGGACAACCGTCGCCCGGATAACCTAGCTTTCTCCGTCCCCCCTTCGCAGTCACACCCAGTACAGGAATATTAACCTGTTTCCCATCGACTACGCCTTTCGGCCTCGCCTTAGGGGTCGACTCACCCTGCCCCGATTAACGTTGGACAGGAACCCTTGGTCTTCCGGCGTGCGGGTTTTTCACCCGCATTATCGTTACTTATGTCAGCATTCGCACTTCTGATACCTCCAGCAGCCCTCACAGGCCACCTTCGCAGGCTTACAGAACGCTCCCCTACCCAACAACACCTTAGTGTCGCTGCCGCAGCTTCGGTGCATGGTTTAGCCCCGTTACATCTTCCGCGCAGGCCGACTCGACCAGTGAGCTATTACGCTTTCTTTAAATGATGGCTGCTTCTAAGCCAACATCCTGGCTGTCTAGGCCTTCCCACATCGTTTCCCACTTAACCATGACTTTGGGACCTTAGCTGGCGGTCTGGGTTGTTTCCCTCTTCACGACGAACGTTAGCACCCGCCGTGTGTCTCCCGTGATAACATTCTTCGGTATTCGTAGTTTGCATCGGGTTGGTAAGTCGGGATGACCCCCTAGCCGAAACAGTGCTCTACCCCCCAAGATGAATTCACGAGGCGCTACCTAAATAGCTTTCGGGGAGAACCAGCTATCTCCCGGTTTGATTGGCCTTTCACCCCCAGCCACAAGTCATCCGCTAATTTTTCAACATTAGTCGGTTCGGTCCTCCAGTTAGTGTTACCCAACCTTCAACCTGCCCATGGCTAGATCACCGGGTTTCGGGTCTATACCCTGCAACTTAACGCCCAGTTAAGACTCGGTTTCCCTCCGGCTCCCCTATTCGGTTAACCTTGCTACAGAATATAAGTCGCTGACCCATTATACAAAAGGTACGCAGTCACCCAACTAGTGGGCTTCCACTGCTTGTACGTACACGGTTTCAGGTTCTATTTCACTCCCCTCGCCGGGGTTCTTTTCGCCTTTCCCTCACGGTACTGGTTCACTATCGGTCAGTCAGGAGTATTTAGCCTTGGAGGATGGTCCCCCCATCTTCAGACAGGATATCACGTGTCCCGCCCTACTCATCGAACTCACAGCCTGTGCATTTTTGTGTACGGGACTATCACCCTTTACTGTGCGACTTTCCAGACGCTTCCACTAATACACACACTGATTCAGGTTCTGGGCTCTTCCCCGTTCGCTCGCCGCTACTGGGGGAATCTCGGTTGATTTCTTTTCCTCGGGGTACTGAGATGTTTCAGTTCCCCCGGTTCGCCTCATGACACTATGGATTCATGTCATGATAGTGTGTCTAAACACACTGGGTTTCCCCATTCGGGTATCGTCGGGTATAACGCTTCATATCAGCTTACCGACGCTTTTCGCAGATTAGCACGCCCTTCATCGCCTCTGACTGCCTAGGCATCCACCGTGTACGCTTAGTCGCTTAACCTCACAACCCGAAGGTGTCTTTGATAAACCAAAGTCATCATCGCGCTGTGATTATTTGAGAGACTCATTGACAGACAAATTCACCGTGTTTACCCATAAATAGCCAAGGTATTCACGATTATTCCGCTGTCATGTTTCAATTTTCAGCTTGTTCCAGATTGTTAAAGAGCAATATCGTAAACACGACTTATCAAAGTCATCTTTACGATATTCAGGATAATGTCTTTCACTCATTATCGGATTGGCGTCCCCAAGGGGATTCGAACCCCTGTTACCGCCGTGAAAGGGCGGTGTCCTAGGCCTCTAGACGATGGGGACACGAAAACTCCGTACCGAATCAGACATCCGGCACGCTCGCATCAGCATGAGTTAACACTCATTACATCAACAGGTGCGCTTGCTCATTTTTTTCATCAGACAATCTGTGTGAGCACTTCACTCAACGCACATCTTTCTTGGTAAGGAGGTGATCCAACCGCAGGTTCCCCTACGGTTACCTTGTTACGACTTCACCCCAGTCATGAATCACAAAGTGGTAAGCGCCCCCCCGAAGGTTAAGCTACCTACTTCTTTTGCAACCCACTCCCATGGTGTGACGGGCGGTGTGTACAAGGCCCGGGAACGTATTCACCGTAGCATTCTGATCTACGATTACTAGCGATTCCGACTTCATGGAGTCGAGTTGCAGACTCCAATCCGGACTACGACGTACTTTATGAGGTCCGCTCACCCTCGCAGGCTCGCTTCTCTTTGTATACGCCATTGTAGCACGTGTGTAGCCCTACTCGTAAGGGCCATGATGACTTGACGTCATCCCCACCTTCCTCCGGTTTATCACCGGCAGTCTCCTTTGAGTTCCCGACCTAATCGCTGGCAACAAAGGATAAGGGTTGCGCTCGTTGCGGGACTTAACCCAACATTTCACAACACGAGCTGACGACAGCCATGCAGCACCTGTCTCACAGTTCCCGAAGGCACTAAGGTATCTCTACCAAATTCTGTGGATGTCAAGAGTAGGTAAGGTTCTTCGCGTTGCATCGAATTAAACCACATGCTCCACCGCTTGTGCGGGCCCCCGTCAATTCATTTGAGTTTTAACCTTGCGGCCGTACTCCCCAGGCGGTCGACTTAACGCGTTAGCTCCGGAAGCCACGCCTCTAGGGCACAACCTCCAAGTCGACATCGTTTACAGCGTGGACTACCAGGGTATCTAATCCTGTTTGCTCCCCACGCTTTCGCACCTGAGCGTCAGTCTTTGTCCAGGGGGCCGCCTTCGCCACCGGTATTCCTCCAGATCTCTACGCATTTCACCGCTACACCTGGAATTCTACCCCCCTCTACAAGACTCTAGCCTGTCAGTTTTGAATGCAGTTCCCAGGTTAAGCCCGGGGATTTCACATCCAACTTAACAAACCGCCTGCGTGCGCTTTACGCCCAGTCATTCCGATTAACGCTTGCACCCTCCGTATTACCGCGGCTGCTGGCACGGAGTTAGCCGGTGCTTCTTCTGCGGGTAACGTCAATCATGAAAGGTATTCGCTCTCACGCCTTCCTCCCCGCTGAAAGTGCTTTACAACCCGAAGGCCTTCTTCACACACGCGGCATGGCTGCATCAGGCTTGCGCCCATTGTGCAATATTCCCCACTGCTGCCTCCCGTAGGAGTCTGGACCGTGTCTCAGTTCCAGTGTGGCTGGTCATCCTCTCAGACCAGCTAGGGATCGTCGCCTAGGTGAGCCTTTACCTCACCTACTAGCTAATCCCATCTGGGCACATCCGATGGCAAGAGGCCCGAAGGTCCCCCTCTTTGGTCTTGCGACATTATGCGGTATTAGCTACCGTTTCCAGTAGTTATCCCCCTCCATCAGGCAGTTTCCCAGACATTACTCACCCGTCCGCCGCTCGTCACCCGAGAGCAAGCTCTCTGTGTTACCGCTCGACTTGCATGTGTTAGGCCTGCCGCCAGCGTTCAATCTGAGCCATGATCAAACTCTTCAATTTAAGATTTGTTTGATTTGCTGAACTCGTCAGCGATGCTCAAAGAATTAAAACTGTTTATTCGTAATGAATTTACCGTTGTTCACTCTTCAAGACTTTTTATATCGTTAAGATACGGTCTTGTGAGTGCCCACACAGATTGTCTGATTGAATTGTTAAAGAGCAGTACCGCAGCGTACTGCGGCGCGGGCGCATATGTTATGCGTTTCCGCTGTGAAGTCAAGTCATGACTGACTGCCTTCGTTGAATCTTTTCCCTTTCCACCACAACCGCGTGTCGCTGTTGCCGTGTCAGTGGTGGCGCATTATAGGGAACTGATTCAGAAGCGCAAGCAAATATAATGAACTTTTTTTCGTTTGCATATCTTTCATTCATTATGCTGGTTAAGTGCGCGTTTTTATCCAATTAGGGAGGTCTGCGAGGCTTTCCAAAACACCATCAGCCAGCATTTCTCCTTGCTCGGTAACAGGCTTACCCGTGCGCACTAACAGTTTGGTTCCTACCCCTGCACCATTTGCAGCCTGCATATCCTCTAGTTTGTCACCCACCATATAAGATGCCGCCATATCGATGTGGAGATCGCTCTGCGCAGAAAGCAACATACCTGGCTCAGGCTTGCGACAGTCACAAACCTGCCGATATCGATCTTCACTGGCCTCAGGATGATGCGGACAAAAGTAGATACCATCCAGATCTACACCACGGTCTGCTAACGACCAATCCATCCACTCCGTCAGTTGCAGGAACTGATCTTCTGTAAACTTACCGCGAGCGATGCCGGACTGATTAGTTACCATGACTAAAACGAATCCCATGTCCTTTAATTCTCGCATAGCGTCAATCACACCATCAATAAATTGGAAATGGTCAATATCATGAACATAACCGTGATCGACATTAATCGTACCATCACGATCGAGGAAAATTGCTGGAACGCATTGAGCCACTGACTTTGCTCCTAAATGGTGTAAATTGCATGCTAGTATCGCATGTTTTCTCTTATGGAGAGAAGGTATGCTAATAACAATCCCGTTGACTTAGACGTCTAGACGCCCTAACATCCATTCCATATTTTGTGTCATTCAGTCACTGATTTATCCCGTCATAGGCACCAAGATAAATATATATGATCAAACTTTCTAATATTACTAAGGTTTTCCAGCAAAATGGACGAGCCGTCACCGCGCTTGATGACGTCAGCCTCCATGTTCCTGCCGGGCAGATCTATGGTGTCATCGGCGCCTCAGGCGCAGGTAAAAGCACATTAATTCGCTGCGTCAATTTATTAGAACGGCCGACAGAAGGAAAAGTGCTGGTAGATGGGCAAGAACTCACTCAACTTTCTGACAGAGAATTGACCCGCGCACGCCGTCAAATAGGCATGATTTTTCAACACTTTAACCTGCTAGCGTCACGTACTGTTTTTGGCAATATTGCACTGCCGTTGGAATTAGATAACATGCCAAAGGCTGACATCGTTAAACGAGTCAATGAACTGTTGGATTTGGTAGGTTTGGCAGACAAACACGACGTATATCCAGCCAACTTATCCGGCGGGCAAAAACAGCGAGTTGCTATTGCGCGAGCCCTAGCGAGCAATCCCAAAGTTTTGCTGTGTGACGAAGCGACTAGCGCGTTAGACCCTGCAACGACGCGTTCAATCCTCAAATTATTAAAGGACATCAACCGTCGCCTCGGCCTTACTATTCTTCTTATTACGCACGAAATGGATGTGGTGAAACGAATTTGCGATCGGGTGGCGGTCATCAGCGGGGGAAGGCTCATTGAGCAGGACACGGTTAGCGAGGTTTTTTCACACCCTAAAACGCCGCTGGCCCAGAAATTCATTCAGTCTACGCTACATTTGGATATTCCAGAGGATTACCTTACCCGCTTATCCTCGGATTTTCGCCTAAATGCCACGCCGTTATTACGGATGGAATTTACCGGTCAGTCGGTTGATGCCCCTTTGTTATCAGAGGTCGCTCGACGCTTTAACATTAATAACAATATCATCAGCGCCCAGATGGATTACGCCGGAGGTGTTAAATTCGGCATTATGCTGACAGAAATGCACGGCAAAGAGGCGGATGTTAAAGCCGCAATCCAATTTTTACAGGAAAGTTACGTTACTATTGAGGTTTTGGGTTATGTCTGAAGCAATGATATGGCTAATGGCAAAGGGAGTATGGGAAACCGTCGCAATGACGTTTGTTTCTGGTTTCTTTGGTTTTGTGCTCGGTTTACCCGTAGGCGTTTTATTATATATTACGCGTCCAGGGCAGATTATTGCTAATCCAAAAATCTATCGTACCGTTTCTGCACTGGTCAATATTTTCCGTTCGATTCCATTCATTATTTTACTGGTATGGATGATTCCCTTTACCCGTATCATTGTCGGCACCTCAATTGGTTTGCAGGCAGCGATCGTTCCGCTCACCGTTGGCGCCGCGCCATTTATCGCTCGAATGGTAGAAAACGCACTGCTCGAAATTCCGACGGGGCTCATTGAAGCAGCCCGAGCAATGGGGGCAACGCCGATGCAAATAATCAGAAAGATATTGCTGCCTGAGGCCTTACCCGGGCTTATTAATGCTGCAACCATCACGTTGATTACGCTGGTGGGCTATTCTGCCATGGGGGGGGCCGTAGGTGCAGGTGGCTTAGGTCAAATTGGTTATCAGTACGGTTATATTGGTTATAACGCGATGGTCATGAATACGGTATTAATACTATTGGTTGTTTTGGTTTATCTAATTCAATTCTGCGGCGAAAGAGTTGTAAAATCTGTCACACATAAGTAATCATCACAATGCGCATTTGCCTGCAGCATTTGGCAAATTACGCGTTAATTACGGGGTAAGAATATGACAATTAAATTCAAATCGATTGCGACTATTGGCGCACTCCTAGGTGTATTGGCGTTGGCGGGATGCGGCCAGGAAGAAAAGGATCCTAATCACATTAAAGTCGGTGTTATTGTTGGCGCGGAGCAGCAGGTTGCGGAAGTTGCGCAAAAAGTCGCTAAAGACAAATACGGATTAGACGTTGAATTGGTGACGTTCAATGACTACGTTTTGCCTAATGAGGCACTGAGCAAAGGCGATATCGATCTGAATGCTTTCCAGCACAAGCCCTATCTGGACCAACAAATTAAAGATCGTGGCTATAAATTGGTATCTGTCGGCAATAGCTTTGTTTACCCCATCGCCGGTTATTCGAAGAAAATCAAATCGCTAAGTGAGCTGCAAGATGGCGCACAAATTGCGCTGCCAAACGATCCAACTAATTTGGGTCGTTCTCTACTGCTGCTACAGAAAGTTGGTTTAATTAAACTGAAAGACAATGTTGGACTGTTACCAACCGTACTGGATGTGACCGAAAATCCGAAAAATATCAAACTGGTTGAACTTGAGGCGCCACAGTTACCTCGTTCTTTAGATGACGCTCAAATCGCGTTGGCTATCATCAATACCACTTATGCCAGCCAGATTAACCTGACGCCAACTAAAGATGGCCTGTTTGTTGAAGAGAAAGACTCTCCGTATGTGAACTTGCTTGTTGCACGCGAAGACAACAAAGATGCTGAAAATGTGAAGAAATTTGTTCAGGCTTATCAATCTGATGAAGTGAGCGATGCCGCAAATAAAATCTTTAATGGTGGAGCAGTGAAAGGTTGGTGATCCACCGCTATAGTATTTCACTTAACTAATCGCTAAGACGGGCTACGGCCCGTCTTGTTATTTGTGCAATTGCTTGCTTCAATACTCGCTCTTTGAAAAAAAGTAGAGGAATCCTTAATGCGTGCTGTTCCCTATATATTGTTGGCGATGTCGCTGACAGGTTGTTCCTTATTTCAGAAACCTTTGGCACCTGTTCCTCAACCTGTTATCGAAACCCAAACCAAAAAACCTGCACCGAAACCAAAACCAGCGGCTCGCCCAGCTCCTGCGGTGTTGTATCAAAGTGCAGAACAATTAGTTGGTAAACCTTTCCGTGATATGGGTGAAGTTTCTGGTTCCTCATGCCAGTCCAGTGCTCAGGATTCCCCCCCCAGCGCGGCAAGTGCACGCAGAAGAATGCAGAACCGTGCGACCGCATTGAAAGCTAATGCGGTTTTACTACATGAATGCCAAACCGTCAGTGGCGTAGCTGGTTGCTATAGTCAGATCGTTTGTCAAGGCACTGCGTTGAAAGTCTCTGCACAATGAGTCAATTTATTTTTAATCAGATCGGAGTGATCCGCTCACCATATAAAGAAAAATTTGCTATTCCGCGTCAACCCGGTCTGGTTGAAGACGGTGGAGGAGCACTTCAGCTCTTGCCACCGTACACTCAGGCCGAGTGTGTGCGCGGGCTAGAGAATTTCAGTCATATCTGGATATTGTTCATTTTCCACCAAACAATGGAAAACGGATGGCATCCGACGGTTCGGCCGCCGCGTCTAGGAGGAAACGCACGCACGGGCGTTTTTGCTACACGTTCTCCTTTCCGCCCCAATCCTATTGGGATGTCATTGGTCGAATTAAAAGGGATCCACACAATAGGTGATACCATTACACTCGAATTAGGTAGCCTCGATCTCGTTGATGGCACGCCGGTCGTCGATATCAAGCCCTATCTACCTTTTGCTGAAAGTTATCCTCAGGCGCGAGCGGGATTTGCCCAAATGGCACCCGATGCCACTATGCCAGTATTTTTTTCCTCATTTGCGGAAAAGCAAATCGCGGAACATCAAAAGAAGTATCCCCATTTAAAACGCTTTATCTCACAGGTTTTGGCTCAGGATCCGCGCCCAGCCTACCGTAAAGGGGAAGATATCTTACGGGAATATGCCGTATCACTACTTGAATTCAATGTCCGATGGCGCGTCTGCGAAGAAAAAACTGAAGTGTTGAGCCTCGACCATACTCACAATCCTTAAGGTATGGGCTATGGCAATATCTGCCAAAATTGTCCTGACTCTCTTTTGACGCGCCGCGCACACTGGTAAACTAAGCCACTTTTTATGTGCTTTCGGCTGCGTGGCAGCCCTATGCTAATTCTCGTTCTAACGGAACTAAAACCCCATGCGTACCAGCCAATACATGCTCTCCACTCTCAAGGAGACACCAGCCGATGCCGAAGTCATCAGCCATCAGTTGATGCTCCGGGCAGGAATGATTCGTAAACTGGCCTCGGGCCTTTACACCTGGTTACCGACCGGTTTACGTGTTTTGCGAAAAGTTGAAACCATCGTGCGCGAAGAAATGAACAACGCTGGCGCAATTGAAATTTCGATGCCGGTCGTTCAGCCCGCTGATTTATGGGTAGAAAGTGGTCGTTGGGAACAATATGGCCCCGAATTACTGCGTTTTGTCGATCGTGGTGAACGCCCATTTGTGCTTGGCCCAACGCACGAAGAGGTCATTACCGACTTGATCCGTAATGAGATTAGCTCTTATAAGCAATTGCCGCTGAATTTCTTCCAGATTCAAACTAAATTCCGTGATGAGGTACGCCCACGTTTTGGCGTAATGCGCTCACGCGAGTTCCTGATGAAAGACGCCTACTCGTTCCATACTTCTCAGGAATCTTTACAGATCACCTACGACGCGATGTACGCTGCTTATAGCAAAATCTTCAGCCGTATGGATCTGGATTTCAGGGCCGTTCAAGCGGACACTGGCTCTATCGGAGGGAATGCATCTCACGAGTTCCAGGTACTGGCGGCCAGTGGCGAAGACGATATCGTTTTTTCAACGGAATCCGACTACGCCGCGAATATAGAGTTGGCAGAAGCCGTTGCGCCTCAATTAGGCCGCGCGGAAGCGACGGAAGAACTGCGCCTGGTGGATACACCGAATGCGAAAACCATTGCCGAATTAGTTGAGCAGTTTGCACTGCCGATAGAAAAAACGGTAAAAACGCTTTTGGTCAAAGCAACGGAAGAAAGCGGCTACAAGCTGGTTGCACTATTGGTTCGCGGCGACCATGAATTAAACGAAATCAAAGCAGAAAAAATTGCGCAGGTAGCCAGCCCGCTCACTTTCGCAACTGAAGAAGAAATTCGCGCCACTATCGGTGCCGGCCCTGGCTCACTCGGCCCAGTCAACCTCACCATCCCTGTCGTCGTCGATCGTACCGTTGCCGCGATGAGCGATTTTAGCGCGGGCGCGAACATTGATGGCAAACACTATTTTGGCATTAACTGGGAGCGCGATGTTCCCCTACCCGAGGTTGCCGATATCCGTAATGTCGTTGAAGGTGACATCAGTCCTGATGGCAAAGGTACACTGCAAATCAAACGCGGTATTGAAGTGGGCCATATTTTTCAATTGGGTAGTAAATATTCCGAAGCATTAAAAGCAACCGTACAGGGTGAGGATGGCCGCAACCAGACGCTAACGATGGGTTGTTACGGTATTGGGGTAACGCGCGTTGTCGCGGCGGCAATTGAGCAAAACCATGACGAACGCGGCATTATCTGGCCAGACGCGATTGCACCTTTTCAGGTTGCTATTTTGCCCATGAATATGCACAAATCTTTCCGCGTGAAGGAAGTCGCTGAGGATATTTACCAGCAACTGCGTGCCAAGGGCATCGACGTTCTACTAGATGACCGTAAAGAGCGCCCGGGCGTAATGTTCGCTGATATGGAATTAATTGGCGTACCTCATACCATCGTTATTGGCGATCGTAATCTGGACAGTGAAGAAATTGAGTATAAACATCGTAGGATTGGTGAAAAACGCATGATTAAAACCGGTGAAATCGTCGATTTCCTACTGGCAAATATTGTACGCTAATTTCCGTCAGACGCCCTTTCGTACGAAAGGGCAATAACCCCATAAAAAATGGTGGGCTACCCCACCACTTTTTCATCAAAATATCAGTGTTGATGCGGGTTATTCGCGGAACAGCTCTTCAATGCTCAGCCCCTGTACCTGCAAGATTTCCCGCAGACGGCGTAAGCCTTCAACCTGAATCTGACGAACACGTTCACGCGTTAAACCAATTTCGCGCCCCACATCCTCCAACGTAGCCGCTTCATACCCTAGCAGTCCAAAACGACGCGCCAGCACCTCCCGCTGTTTAGCATTAAGCTCAAACAACCATTTAACGATATTCTGTTTCATATCGTTATTCTGAGTGGTGTCTTCTGGCCCATTGTCTTTTTCGTCTGCCAAAATATCCAGCAACGCTTTCTCCGAATCACCACCCAGCGGAGTATCCACGGAGGTTATACGTTCATTCAGGCGCAACATACGGTTAACGTCATCAACAGGCCTATCGAGTTGTTCGGCGATTTCTTCCGCGCTCGGCTCATGATCCAGTTTATGAGACAATTCGCGGGCAGTGCGCAAATAGACGTTGAGTTCTTTAACAATATGGATGGGTAAACGAATGGTACGGGTTTGATTCATGATGGCTCGCTCAATCGTCTGTCGAATCCACCAGGTTGCATAGGTTGAAAAACGAAACCCTTTTTCAGGATCGAATTTTTCAACCGCACGAATCAACCCCAAATTTCCTTCTTCAATCAGATCTAGCAATGCCAGACCACGATTGTTGTAACGGCGGGCAATTTTTACTACCAATCGAAGATTACTTTCGATCATCCGACGGCGCGATGGAATATCACCACGTAACGCGCGCCGGGCAAAATAAACTTCTTCTTCTGCGGTTAAAAGCGGCGAATAGCCAATTTCTCCTAAATAAAGTTGCGTCGCATCCATAACGCGCTGTGGAACACCTTGCGATAATAGCTCGTCTTCCGCCAAGTCATTATCATTGGTATCCTCATCTGCCAGCGCTTTATCATCGAAAACATCAAGCCCATTTTCGTCGAAATCGGAATCTTCATGTAACTCGTTAACTTTCAGCGTACTTTGGCTCATAAGTGGCTCCTACCCGTGATCCCATGGCAGAATACCGAAATACTCTGCCCGATTTATCGCTGCGGTAAAAAACGCAGCGGGTTTACGGATTTCCCCTTGTAACGAATTTCAAAGTGCAAGCGAACTGAGCTTGTGCCCGTACTGCCCATCGTAGCGATTTTTTGACCAGCCGTGACATCCTGTTGTTCACGGACCAGCATCGTATCGTTATGAGCATAGGCACTGAGGTAGTCATCATTATGCTTGATGATTATCAGATTTCCGTAACCACGTAGCGCGTTGCCGGCATACACCACACGCCCACTGGCGGTTGCGATGATCGGCTGCCCACGTGAGCCGGCGATATCAATCCCTTTATTTCCCCCTTCGGAAGCGGAGAAACTATCTATGACTTTCCCATCGGTAGGCCAACGCCAACTGCCGACAGCAGCAGTATTGCTGCTGGCAACAGCCGCTGGTGCGGAAACAGGAGCAGTAGTTGCAGCCCCTGTCGTAGGTAACATTCCACCTACATTCTGTTTACCCTGGTTACCAGAATACGCATTAGTTGACCGAGAATCAACCGATGTAGTTTGTATTTGAGCGCTAGATGGCGGTGTGGGGACGCCACCTCGGGTAGCATCGGTCGTTGCCAACATACCGCCGCTGCGCGAGGCACTGCTGCTTGAGCCATTGCCCAAATTCAATGACTGCCCAACATTCAGGCTATATGGCTCAGGAATGTTATTACGCTGTGCCAGATCACGGTAATCATTGCCGGTAATCCAGGCAATATAAAACAGGGTATCTCCCCGTTTTACGGTATAAGTATCGCCGCCGTTATAGCTGCCTTTCGGAATATTACCGTAGCTACGGTTATAAACGATTCGACCATCCGGCGTCGTTGCCACGCTATCGCCCGTAGTTGAAATACGTGATGGTGACGCAGATAGCATTCCCCCTCGATTGCCCGTATTTCCGTCAACGCTGCTGATCGGCGCCGATTTGGAATTATTGTTGGTACATCCAGCCACACCGAAGACAATCACCGTACAAGCAGCGATGTGACGCAAATTAATCATTCGGCTTCCCATGCGCCTTACTCCCCTAATCACAATAACATTCAAAAAAGTAACGATACCCGTCATTCATCAAGCCACATATCCGCTGACATCTTAAAATACGCGGCCCATCGCAAGCCCCTATGAAGGCCAAGACACGCCATTCAACCCCGCCCGGCTGTCACTGATGTCAATGTCCAGAAACGTCTTCCATTGCCGACGACGAGCAACTTACATTGTTTAGGGTATAGCACGTTCAAAAAAAGTAATACTAGGAACACAAACCAGATATCAATCTCACCTCTGCGCGACCGCTCAACATGCCATAGCATAAAGAAACCCGGTGGTTTATTCGTTAATTGGAACGAGCGAGATCGCATTTTAACTATCGCAAGTGCATGAGCAGTACGAGAGAGACCACTGTGGTTAGAAGCTAACAATATCAATAAGTTCGCATGACACTATCGTAATGTCGAAATTTTAAAGAATGACAATAATTACAACTCGGCGGCCACAGTATCAGGCCAATTCTCCTCTGACCAGAGGAACAAACCGGACCGCCTCAACCGTTTGAATAATGAATTCACCAGCATGACGTTTAACAACTTGTAAATATTGCGATAACTCTCCCACAGGCAGCACCATCACGCCCCCTTCATCAAGCTGTTCCAGTAACGCTCGAGGAATTTCCGGCGGTGCTGCGGTAACAATAATGGCATCAAACGGCCCACGTGACGCCCACCCCTGCCATCCGTCACCGTGGCGGGTAGAAATATTGTGTAGATCAAGCTGTTTTAAGCGACGCTTCGCTTGCCATTGCAGCCCCTTGATGCGCTCAACCGAGCAAACATGCTGCACCAAATGCGCTAAAATTGCCGTTTGGTAACCCGACCCAGTGCCTATTTCCAGCACACGAGATATCGGCGTTAAGCAGAGCAATTCCGTCATCTTTGCCACCATATAAGGCTGCGAAATAGTCTGACCGGAACCAATAGGCAGAGCAATGTTTTCATATGCTTTATGTTCGAAAGCCTCGTCAACAAAGCGTTCTCTGGGTACGGACTCTATTGCCTTCAGGAGGCGCTCGTCCTGAATGCCCTGCTGGCGCAGCTGCGCCAGCAACGTTTCTATACGCTTATTTACCATTCCCCCCGACCCCAGCTCAGGTTAACCTCGTCACCAATAGGAATTCCCTGTACAAAAAGCGACAGCCTTTATATCGCACGGTTGCCAGCCTCGATATTACCCGAAAAGCGCAATTGCCCATCAAGCGCTGACCTCCAGCTCCAACTGTGACTGCAACACTTCACGCACCACGCTGGTTGCGAAACTTCCAGCCGGTAACCAAAATCTCACATTCACCGTCATATTATCTTGCCATTGCCATTGCATCTGTTGCGGATACAGCAATACCGCGCGCCGAGCGGGTTCTACCCGCTCGCGTTTGACCAAAGACCATAGTGTCTCTTGTTGGGATAGCGCCTGTTCTTCAAATAACCGGGCTTCACCCTGCGTACCGAGTTCACCGTCACCAGGCAATGGCGCAGTAATCTGAAGTTCGCCAGCATCCAGACGAGCCTGCAAGGTTTCCCATTCATCCGGTTGAGCAATAAACCAACTGCCGCGCCCTGTTAGCTGCAATGCATCACCATTCAGGATAGTCGTTGCCAATTGCCTCGCCAGACGCGCGCTGGCAACTTGGTTAAACATCGCACTGCGGCTGGCGGAAAGATAAAAACTCCGCTTATTGCGCTCTTTTACCCGAATCTCGTTATTAGCCCACAGACGTGCCTGCTCAAGATTATTGCCGTTGCGACCAAAACGCTGGCTACCAAAATAATTAGGAACGCCACGCGCTGCAATCAACGACAAACGCGCATCCACCTCGCTTCGATCGCTGATCTGGCGTAATACCAGAGAAAAATAGTTGCCCCGCAACGTACCGATTCGCAGCTTACGGCGATGGCGGGTGACCTCAAGCACATCACAACCTTCCAGTTCCAACGAGGAGAAATCCGGTGTGGCTTTTCCCGGCATGTGCAGGCAGAACCACTGCTCGGTGACAGCATGGCGATCTTTCAGGCCCGCATAGCTAACGGATCGTAGAGGTAGGCGAACAAATTTCGCCAACATCTCAGCCACAAACTGCGTGTTACAGCCGCATTTGCGCACGCGCACCAAGACCTGTTCGCCGTCACCATCTGGCTGGAACCCCAAATCTTCTATCACCTCAAAATCGTCTGGCGTAGACTTCACTGTCCCTTTAGCCTGTGGTTCGCCGTGTAACCAGACGAGCTGTTCGCTATTTTCCATGGTTAACCTATAGATACATGACCGAATGACGCACGATAATGTGATTGATTTTCATACTGTCAGTCTTCCATTCGCAATGACATAGCGAATATGAAGCCTTCACTTACCATGCAACAATCTCACTCGCATCTTTTTTCACCAACAAGGCAACGGCTTCGCAGGCAATACCTTCTCCACGCCCGGTAAACCCGAGTTGCTCTGTCGTCGTCGCTTTTACATTGATGTCGTCCATATGGCATTGCAAATCTTCCGCTAGATTCACACGCATTTGTGGAATATGCGGTGCCATTTTCGGTGCCTGCGCAATAATCGTGACATCCAGATTACCTAATCGATACCCCTTTTCATTGATACGGCGCCAGGCCTCGCTTAACAAACCACGGCTATCGGCGCCTTTGAAAGCCGGATCGGTATCAGGGAATAATTTGCCGATATCACCCAACGCGGCGGCGCCTAATAATGCATCGGTTACCGCATGTAGCACCACATCGCCATCAGAATGCGCCAACAACCCCTGAGTATAAGGGATGCGCACGCCACCGATCACGAGCGGGCCTTCGCCACCAAACTTATGGACATCAAAACCGTGACCAATACGCATTGCGCATTCTCCTTAGCTATTTAGCGAATATAATGAGGTGATTACAAATGTGTTAAATAGAACTCGGCTAATGCCAAATCCTCTGGACGTGTAATTTTTATATTATCTGAACGTCCGCTAATAATATGTGGGCGATAACCGCAATATTCCAACGCAGAGGCCTCATCGGTAACGACAACGCCATCCTGAAGCGCATGCCGCAGGCACTGCTTCAACAACGCCGCCGGAAAAAGCTGTGGCGTCAGCGCATGCCACAAATCGTTACGCTCTATCGTGCGATCGATAACGCCGTCCACGCTACGTTTCATGGTATCACGAACGGGCGCGGCCAGAATGCCCCCAACTTCGCTCTGCCCCGCGATCGCTAGCAAGTGGGACAGATCGTCCTGATGCAGGCACGGTCGCGCCGCATCATGCACCAGCGCCCATGCGTTATCAGCAACAACGGCCAGCCCGGCTAACACGGAATCGGCTCGCTGAGCGCCCCCTGTCACCGTGCAAATACGCGGGTCGTTGGCAACGTTCAAGGTATGAAAAAAGGTATCATGCGGGCTAATAACGACAACTATGCGCTGTACTCGCGAATGGCGAAAAAGCGCATCAATCGTATGTTCGAGAATCGTCTTATGTCCGATGGCGTCATTGCCAATCGTCAGATATTGCTTAGGGCGTACATTCTGCATCCGGCTACCGTTACCTGCGGCTGGCAACACGGCAACAATTTCCGGCGAGGTGGGGTGAGTAGTCTGCATACGTTAACGTGGTGCGGTGTCGGGTGAAATATGAGTAGATGACGGTGTATTGGTGTTACGATGACTCGATTCAGGCACCAAACGATAGAAGCTTTCGCCGGGTTTAATCATCCCCAGTTCGTTGCGTGCACGTTCTTCAATCGCTTCCTGTCCGCCATTGAGATCGTCAATTTCGGCAAACAGTTGTTCATTACGGGCTTTTAATTTGGCATTGTTCCCCTGCTGGGCAACAACATCATCTCTCACCCGCAAATAATCATGGATGCCATTCTTGCCAAGCCACAGTGAATACTGAAGCCAGCCAAGCAATATCAATAATAACAGCGTAAGCTTTCCCATCCCGCCCCCTGAAAACCGCCTAATCATCCCATAACTTTTGTTTTGACTCCACTGTGTCTGGCAGGAGAGAGGGAAGATTCACCGATGATGAAGAGGAAAAGCCAGCAAATAGGGCGAACAGGCGCAAAATTTGCGCGATATCACCATCCCGTAAGACAGGAAAATAGCAGCCAGAACAGACAGATTACGGCTAAACCAGTCATAAAAAGCGTATAAAAAAGATAGCCTCTCAACAAAAAGCTAACCCCGACGCCAACAAGCACCGAAAACGGCATCAACGCCAAAAAGAACGGCCAGGTGTAAAGCATGAAGAAAAAGGTGGTATTGGAGCCGTATACCCAGAATGGGAGGCTAAAAGCCAGCCAATAAAAGGAGAACCCCGTCACCGCCCCCATAAACAGGTAGGAAACGCCATCGTCTTCATCTTGCACTGACCGAGTCTTATTCATCGTTAACTGCGTGGCATTTTGCATAATCTTTCCCACTCTTGCCTGCATCACCCAATCGTACGGTGACAAAAGCGAGGATATCAGAGTGTGATAATAGCTCGCTCGCCAAGCAGATCTAACAATTGCCCGGTTAAATGTGTTACTAATTGTTCACCATTCAGATGACAATCCGGCGCCTCCGGTGCCTCATAAATCGCGTCAATTCCTGTAAAGTTAGGCAACTTCCCTTCACGCGCTTTTTTATACAGCCCTTTAGGATCGCGCGCTTCACAGGTGGCTAACGGCGTATCGACGAAGACTTCGATAAACTGCCCTTCGCCCAGCAAATCCTGCACCATTTTACGCTCGGCGCGGTGCGGCGAGATAAAGGCAGTCAATACTACCAGGCCGGCATCAACCATCAGTTTGGCCACTTCCCCCACGCGGCGGATATTCTCACGCCGATCGTCGTCGCTGAACCCCAAATCGCGACACAAACCGTGCCGGACATTGTCACCGTCTAGCAGGTAGGTGCTAACGCCACGCTGGTGTAGCGCCTGTTCCAGCGCCCCCGCCAACGTGGACTTACCGGACCCAGACAGCCCGGTAAACCAAATAACTACGCCCTGATGACCATGCAACTTCTCACGTGACTCACGGGTGACAGTATGCGCATGCCAGACGACATTTTCGTCAGTCGGTTCATCGCGTAAAGACATGTTATTTGCCTCCCAGCAGATCGCGCGCACCCCAATGCGGGAAGTGACGACGTACCAACGCATTCAGTTCCAGTTCAAAGGCGCTATAAGCTCCAGCCTCCTGGTATACCGGCTCAATCGGTTCTCGTACCAGCCCGGCTCCCACCGTGACGTTACTTAGACGATCGATAAAGATCATCCCCCCCGTCACCGCGTTACGCTGATAGCTTTCCAGTACCAGCGGCTCATCGAAAGCCAGCTCAACCGATCCAATGCCATTCAGCGGCAAATTTTCCGTAACGCGCTGTGTTAACGTATTGATCTCAACCTGATACTGGATATTTTCGACTCTAGCACGCGTTTTCTTACCGCCGATCTTGATGTCATAGCTCTGGCCTGGCACCAGCGGCTGTTCCGCCATCCAGACGACATCCACCAGCGCATGTTGCACCGCTTTCAGCGATTCGCCGCTATCGACCAACAGGTCGCCACGGCTGATATCAACCTCATCCGCCAGTACCAGCGTAATCGCTTCGCCCGCCTGCGCCTGCGGTAAATCGCCGTCAAAAGTCACAATGCGGCTGACAGTGGACTCTACGCCTGAGGGTAACACTTTAATCCGCTGTCCGACGCGGATAATGCCGGAAGCCAACGTGCCCGCATAGCCGCGGAAATCCAGATTCGGGCGGTTGACATATTGCACCGGGAAGCGCATTGGCTGTTCCAGCGTGTGTTGCGCCACATTAACCGTTTCCAGTACGTCTAGTAGCGTCGGCCCGGTATACCAATTCATCGCCGTGCTTGCGGTCGCAACATTGTCACCATCCAGCGCGGAAATTGGCACAAAGGTGATATTCAGATCGGCAGGCAACTGTTGAGCAAAATCCAGATAATCCTGCTTAAATTGTTCAAATATCGTTTGCTGATAATTCACCAGATCCATTTTGTTCACCGCCACCACCAGATGGCGAATTCCCAGCAAGGTGGCAATAAAGCTGTGACGGCGAGTTTGATCCAGCACGCCTTTACGGGCATCGATCAGCAGGATCGCCAACTCACAGGTTGATGCGCCCGTCGCCATGTTACGCGTGTACTGCTCGTGCCCCGGTGTATCAGCGATGATGAATTTACGTTTTTCCGTCGAAAAATAGCGATAGGCGACATCAATCGTGATGCCCTGTTCGCGCTCGGCCTGAAGTCCATCGACCAGTAGCGCCAGATCCAATTTTTCGCCCTGCGTCCCTAATCGTTTACTATCGTTATGCAGCGTATTGAGCTGATCTTCATAAATCTGGCGCGTATCATGCAGCAACCGACCAATCAGTGTACTTTTCCCATCATCAACGCTGCCGCAGGTCAGGAAACGTAGCAGCGTTTTATTCTGTTGCGCGTGTAAATAGGCTTCCACACCGCCCTGTGCCGCGATCTGCTGCGCTATCGCGTTATTGATAACCACGGCATCTTGCTCCGTCGCATTTTCTGCAACGGTGTCTTTTAACGAAATTTGGCTCATTAGACGATTCCTCAGAAATACCCTTGACGCTTTTTCAGCTCCATTGAACCGGCCTGATCGCGGTCAATTACCCTTCCCTGACGCTCACTGGTCGTAGAAACCAGCATTTCTTCAATGATTTCCGGTAATGTTTGCGCATGCGATGCCACGGCGCCCGTCAGCGGCCAGCAACCCAGCGTGCGGAAGCGCACCATGCGCTGCTCGATCTTCTCACCGGGTTGTAGATCGATGCGATCGTCATCCACCATCAACAACATGCCGTCGCGTTCCAGCACCGGTCGCATCGCGGCCAGATAAAGTGGGACAATCTCGATATTTTCCAGATAGATATATTGCCAGATATCCAACTCGGTCCAGTTGGAAAGTGGGAAAACGCGGATACTCTCGCCTTTGTTAATCTGACCGTTGTAGTTGTGCCACAATTCTGGTCGCTGGTTCTTCGGATCCCAACGGTGGAAACGGTCACGGAAGGAGTAAATTCGCTCTTTAGCACGCGATTTCTCTTCATCGCGGCGCGCCCCACCAAATGCAGCATCAAAACCGTATTTATCCAGCGCCTGCTTTAACCCTTCCGTTTTCATGATGTCGGTGTGTTTGGCGCTGCCGTGCACGAAGGGGTTAATCCCCAGCGCTTCGCCCTGCGGGTTACGATGCACCAGCAGTTCGCATCCGTAGGCCTTCGCCGTGCGATCGCGGAATTCGTACATTTCGCGAAATTTCCAACCGGTGTCGACATGTAACAGTGGGAAGGGCAGCGATCCTGGAAAGAATGCCTTGCGTGCCAAATGCAACATCACCGAAGAGTCTTTGCCGATGGAATACATCATCACCGGGTTACTGAATTCGGCGGCTACTTCGCGGATAATGTAAATGCTTTCGGCTTCAAGCTGCCGTAAATGCGTGAGTCGTTTCTCGTCCATACCCTTTCCTTAAGCCAAGTTTACTACCGCTGAGCGGCTTTTTTGCGGTGCCGTCGGCGTTGTCTGACCAAACCAGGCAATCTGGTGATGCAAATGCACCACCTCGCCAATCACCAGCAGCGCCGGTGTCGGTGCCTGCCGTGCCAAATGTGCTAACGTTTGCAGCGTGCCGATTTGCACCTGCTGATCGTGGCGGGTTCCACGACTAATTACCGCGACTGGCGTCTGTGCGGAACGACCATGCGCGATAAGCTGTTGTGAAATCTCCGCTGCCTGTATGGTTCCCATGTAAATCGCCAGCGTCTGACGTCCACGCGCCAGCGTTGACCAGTCCAACGCATCGCCATCCGAGCGACAATGGCCGGTAATAAAAAGCACGCTCTGTGCGTAATCACGGTGAGTTAGCGGAATCCCGGCATAGGCCGTTACACCTGCCGCGGCCGTCACGCCCGGCACAACCTGAAACGTGATGCCTGCCTGCGCCACCGCCTGCAACTCTTCCCCTCCGCGACCAAAAATAAAGGGATCGCCGCCTTTCAGGCGTACCACCCGTTTACCTTCCCGAGCAAGTTTTACCAGTAACTGATTAATCTCACTCTGCGGTAAGGAATGTGCACTGGCGCGTTTACCGACGCAGATACGTTCGGCATCACGGCGCACCAGATCCAGTACATCAGCGCTCACCAGATGGTCATACAGCACCACATCCGCCTGCTGCATCACCTGCAATCCACGCAGAGTGAGCAACCCGGCATCGCCGGGGCCTGCGCCAACCAGCGCCACTTCACCGCGGGCTGACGCGGGCAGGTGCTGCTCGGCATGCTCCTTCACTAATTGCTGTTGTAGCTCGTCTTCGGCCTGCGCGAGCTGCCCTGTCGAAACCAGTGAAGCAAAACGCCCGACAAACAGCCGTTCCCAAAAGCGCCGACGTGCCGACATCGAATGCAGCCGGGTTTTAATCCTGTCGCGCCAGCTTCCAGCGATATCCGCCATCGTCCCCAAACTGGTGGGTAGCAACGATTCCAGTTTTTCACGCAATAGTCGCGCCAGCACCGGGGCTTGACCACCAGAAGAAATCGCCACCACCAACGGAGAGCGATCGACAATCGAGGGGAAAATAAACGAGCACTTTGGCTGATCGTCCACCACATTCACCAGCAAATGACGCTGATTTGCCGCCTCATATACTGCTGCGTTCAACTCAGCGTCATCCGTGGCGGCAATCACCAGAAAAACGCCGGATAGTAGTTCCGGCGTAAAAGACTGTGCCAGCCATTCAAGTTGCCCGGCCTGATGCTGCTCAGCCAACGGAGCAGCCAGCACCTGTGCGACAATTTTCACCTCCGCCCCCGCACGTTGCAGCAGGTGAATTTTGCGTGTAGCCACCTCGCCGCCACCGACAACCAAGACGGGGCGTTGACGTAGATCGGCAAATATAGGGAGATAGTTCACAATCGCCTTAACTAAGCAAAAAATTAGATAATGCGACTATACGGTGAGGACAGAACACTTATGAAATGCCGAATTGGAATGACAAGTTCCGTAATGGAATAACACCACGTTTACCACTGAGATTGGGTGGGTTCTCCTTCTAACAACGGTTGTTGCTTATACAAATCTACAGGCTTGGCAGGTTTTGTTATTCTCCGGCGTAAAAATTATGCTAAGGAGTAGCGGGCTTAGGATGGGATGGGATGGGACGCGGCGATAGCGGGCGACAAAGCTCGCTATCGCCGAAGGCAGCGCGTCAGCGACATAATTTACGCTGAAAGCCTAGGGGTCACGGGGCGAGCGGCGATTGAGCCGCCCCGTGTCGGGCGTGTGCTGCGAATTAGCATGGAATGACAATACTGTAGCGCACGAAACCGTCTCCTCATCTGCATAAAAATAGGGCTAAGAGCAACATGGCAGGCAAACGGCAATGTCGTCAGACGCTTTTACCCTTCGTGCAGCCCGCACTCGCGTTTCAGGCCGAAGAAGCGGGTTTCCTCTTCACTCATGCCCGGTTCCCATTTTCGAGTGGTGTGCGTATCGCCGACTGACAGATAGCCCTGCTCCCACAGCGGATGGTAACTCAGGCCGTTTTCCTTCAAATATTGATATACCGCGCGGTTATCCCAGTCGATAATCGGTAAGAATTTGAAAACGCCACGTTGAATCGCCAAGACCGGCAATTCACCCCGGCTACCGGATTGTTCGCGGCGCAAGCCTGCAAACCAGGTTCCAGCCTGTAGTTCGCCTAGCGCCCGATTCATTGGTTCTACTTTATTTATCTGATTGTAACGTTCAATACCTTCGATGCCCTGCTCCCATAGCTTACCGTAGCGCGCCTCCTGCCAGGCCGGGGATTCGATGGCGCGGTATACTTTCAGGTTCAGTTGCAACTGCTTCGTTAAGGCATCAATAAACTGATACGTTTCGGGGAACAGATAGCCGGTATCCGTGAGGATAACCGGAATATCGGGCCGCTGTTGCGTCACCAGATGCAGGGAGACCGCCGCCTGAATGCCAAAACTGGATGACAAGACAAAATTACCCGGCAGGTTCTCCAGCGCCCAGCCCACTCTTTCCTGCGCAGACAATGCCTCAAGCTGAGCATTAGCGTCAGCCAATATCGCCACTTGCTCCGTTTTCGATAATGCATTGAGCGCTTCAAGGGTAAATTCAGCCATTAGGCTCTCCTGTTAATCATAAAAATCGTGGGCAGGATCCAACACTGGCTTAATGATGTTGGTACGAATGGCAAAATCACCGAAGCCTTCATTGGGTAAACGATCTCGCGCCCATAGCTCAATTAGCCTGTCGATTTCCGCCAGAATCTCAGTGTCCGTAATATTTTCGCGATACATTCGGGGAATGCGGGTTCCTTCTCGATTCCCTCCCAGATGCAGGTTATAACGCCCTACTGCTTTACCGACCAGACCGATTTCCGCCAGCAGTGAGCGTCCGCAACCATTCGGGCAGCCCGTAACGCGTAGCACAATGTATTCATCACCCACGCCGTGCCGCTGCATGATGGCTTCCACTTTCGTCACGAACGTAGGCAGGAAACGTTCCGCTTCCGCCATCGCCAAGGGACAAGTAGGGAACGACACGCAGGCCATTGAATTTTTGCGCTGCTCGGTAATGCTGTCGTCAATCAGGCCGTGTTCACGCGCTAGCGCCTCAATCTTCGCTTTACTTCGCGCAGGAACGCCCGCGACAATCAAATTCTGATTTGCCGTTAAGCGGAAGTCGCCTTTATGTATTTTAGCAATTTCCGCCAAACCGGTTTTTAACGGACGCCCTGGATAATCGAGGATACGACCATTTTCGATAAACAGCGTCAGGTGCCATTTATTATCAATACCTTTTACCCAACCAATACGATCGCCACGACGGGTAAATTCATACGGCCGCACGGCTTCAAATTTCACCCCCGCGCGCGTTTCCACTTCCCGCTTGAAGTTATCGATACCTACGCGTTCCAGCGTATATTTGGTTTTGGCGTTTTTCCGGTTAGTGCGGTTACCCCAATCACGTTGCGTGGTCACCACCGCTTCCGCGATAGCCAGCGTATGTTCAACGGCGATGTACCCCAGTTCACTGGCGGTACGCGGATAGGTCGCCTTATCGCCATGCGCGATAGATAATCCCCCGCCTACCAGCACGTTAAAACCGACCAGACGACCGTTATCAGCAATCGCAACAAAATTGAGATCGTTGGCATGCAGATCGACATCATTTTGCGGTGGGATGACGATTGTGGTTTTGAATTTACGCGGCAGATAACTCGGGCCTAGAATCGGTTCTTCATCCGTCGTCGCGACCTTTTCTTGATCCAACCAGATCTCAGCATAAGCACGCGTGCGTGGTAGCAGATGTTCAGAAATCTTTTTTGCCCATGCATACGCCTGTTGATGCAACTCCGATTCTACCGGGTTGGAGGTACAAAGTACGTTACGGTTTACATCGTTTGCCGTCGCTAACCCATCCAAACCCAGGCGATTCAGCAACTGATGCACCGGTTTCACGTTTGGCTTGAGGATGCCATGAAATTGAAAAGTCTGACGGTTCGTGAGACGAATGCTGCCGTAAATCGTACTTTCACTGGCAAATTTATCGATTCCCAGCCACTGTTGCGGCGTCATCACGCCACCGGGTAAACGACAACGCAGCATCATCGCATGACGCGGTTCCAGCTTTTGCTCGGCGCGTTCGGCACGAATATCGCGGTCATCCTGCTGATACATGCCGTGAAAGCGGATTAAGAGAAAATTATCGCCTTTGAAGCCGCCGGTCAGACCATCGTTCAAATCCTCGGCAATCGTGCCGCGCAAAAAGTTGCTCTCTCGTTTCATGCGCTCAGCATCAGCGAGTTTCCCTTCTACAACCAGGGGGCCGGGGTGCTTTTCACTGAAAACGTATTTTTCGCTCATTAGTACACATCTCGCTGATAACGGCGATCGAGGCGCAGATCGCTTAAATATTCATCGGCCTGCTCACGATCCATGCCGCCATGTTCAACTATCACATCCAGTAACGCCTGCTCGACGTCTTTCGCCATACGGTTTGCGTCACCACACACATAAAGGTGCGCGCCGTCCTGAATCCAGCGCCAAACTTCCGCGCCCTTTTCGCGCAATTTATCTTGTACATAGATTTTATGTGCCTGATCGCGCGACCAGGCCAGATCGATATGGGTTAATAACCCTTCTTTGACATAGCGCTGCCACTCGACCTGATACAGAAAATCTTCGGTAAAATGGGGGTTGCCAAAGAACAGCCAGTTTTTCCCTGCGGCGCCTTCGGCATCGCGCTGCTGCATAAACGCGCGGAACGGCGCAACCCCGGTGCCTGGCCCAATCATGATGATCGGGGTGCTTGGATCCGCAGGCAGGCGAAAATTATCGTTGTGTTCGATAAAGATACGGACCTGATCGTCTTCACTCAGCCTGTCGGCCAGATAGCTGGATGCGCCACCAGCCCGTGCACGGCCTTCATATTCATAGCGCACTACACCAACGGTGATATGCACTTCATTGTCCACTTCCGCTTGTGAAGAAGCGATAGAATAAAGCCGCGGCGTCAATGGGCGCAGCAGGCCCAATAGTTGATCAGCCGTTAGCTCAGCGGGCGCTTGACGCACCATATCCACCAACGGCGTCCGTTGTGCAAATTGCTGGAGCGCAGGCTTATCGGCCAACAGCGACAACAACGATTCATTGCGCGATAGCGTCGCATACTTTTCGACGATGAGTGCCGTGTTCTGCGTTAACTCAAACTGACTTGTCAGCGCCTGCGATAGTGATAATGTCTTGCCGCCAATACTGACGGACTCATCGCCTTTCAGCCACAGAAGTTCTAACAGTTCCTGCACGAGCGCGGGATCGTTCTCAAACCACACACCCAGCGCATCTCCCGGTTGGTAACGTAAACCGGAATCCCCTAGATCGATCTCGATATGGCGTACATCTTTTTCGGAGTTGCGCCCGGTAATTTTCTGGTTTACCGCTAACGTGGCATGCAACGGCGAGGATTTGCTATATGGGCTACTGGATAATTCATCCCTTGCGCCCTGAGCGGCAATCTGTACCGCCGCATTCCCCTGAACTGGCACTCGTGCTTGTAGGATATCAACCAGTTGGCGTCGCCACTGCTCAGCAAGCGCCTGATAATCCACATCGGCATCCACACGCTCCAGCAAACGCTCTGCGCCTAACTCCGCGAGGCGGTTATCGAAATCTTTACCCGCCTTACTGAAAAATTCATAAGAGGTATCACCCAGGCCAAATACGGCAAACGCGGTGTCTTTTAGCTGCGGGGCTTTTTTAGACATCAGGAATTTATGCAGCGCCACGGCCTCTTCCGGCGGCTCGCCTTCCCCCTGCGTCGATGTCACAACCAGCAGTAGTTTTTCCTGCGCGATTTGCTTGAACTTGTAATCCCCTGCATTGACCAGATTGACGGGCAGCTTCGCAGCCAGCAAATCGTCGCGTAACTGTTCTGCTACCCGGCGCGCATTACCGGTCTGCGAGGCGGAGAGTAACGTAATCGTGGGGACAGGCGCCGTTACCGCTGACGCTGCTGTCGTCGTGGCGGCGATGGCGCCCGCTACGCTATCAGGCTGCTGAACCAGCCCCCAGAAATAGCCGGATAGCCAGGCAAGCTGCGTTGGTGAAAAATCACCCGTTGCCGCCTGTAAGCGTGTTAATTGCTCCGCACTCAGCGGGAGCGGCGAAATGGGGGAAACCGGAGTAGTCATTATGCGTTCTGTTTCCTTGTCTCTGTGCTGTTAGCCAACGACGCTAATGCCAAAATAGAGAGTAAAAAGATAATTAGAGGATAAGGGTAACGGCCTGCATCTTAACAATTAAAGAAATGATGGAAATATTAAATAACCAAAATGACTAAATGGTTTTTCTGATTAACCTTATTGCTTAAAGTGTTATAGCGCATGTTCGGGGACGAATGCCGCATCTGGAATGCTCAATCTGGAAGGTGGGCCGCTACGCGGCCCTGCCACACATCGATTTCGGCTAAATTTTCAGGACATGTATGCCAAAGTCGTCAGGATTAACGATACCTTCAAGTTGCCCAACTTGCTGCAAATCGCCTTTAGAAACGACACTGCTAATGTTGGTATCCGGGAAACGAAGATTCTTAACCAGGCGCACGGTAACAGGAATGCCTTTTTTATCAATATCCATCACCCACCCCAGAAAACCACCTGAATATTTTGCCAGGCTGCCAATTGGATAAAGGCCATAAGTTTGGACGTATTTAATCAACACCGTTTTATCATAGGCGGTATTCGCCTCATAAATCTTACGATACGCCGCCAAAGGCGTACGGGGAGAAACACCATTACGTGCATACCTGAGCTTATTAATGGCCTTAATCACAGAAACCAAGCGGACCAATGAAGATAGCTGCTCGGCGCTTTTACCTTGCGGATAACCACTGCCGTCCAAACGCTCGTTAGCATTCTCAATCACATCGCGGCAAGTCGGACTCATCGACCAGCCTAACTCTCGGAATTTTGCGCACAGCGTCGCCACATGACCGCTGAGTATCGCTTTCTGTGCCGGATTCATATTGACTTTCAGTGATGGCAGGCTGGCATTGACCAAGAGCGGCTTACCCATTGTATGAAGCAATGCGCCTAGCACCGCTTCGCGCAACTGAGGATTGTGGGGATCGGCAATGAGCAACATGTCAGCCAATTTACCCGCTACTTGCACGGCATGCCTGACCCAGTCCGCCTCTTCTCGCAAGAACGACAGTGCGTAGAGGAACGCTTTCCTCTCCTTTTTAACCATATAGATCAGGGTATCGGCGCAATCATAAAAAATCTCAACGGGCAGCTGGTGACGTATTTTTACGTACATCAGGCCAATCTGGAGCCGATGAGCAATTTCCATCACGCCTCGTTCCATGGGCGATTGGCGAGTGCGTTTTTCACGTTCCTGACTTTCTCGCAGCAATAGGTTTTTCTCCTTAGTACCCGGTATGAAGAGTGGCGAGGGGTACACCATCGTACCTGTCGCGCCGGTTCGATATGCCGCCTCTCTTTCTGACTCATTCGTAAAACGAAGCAGGGCCTCCGTCTGGGATGACGATAAATTGATAAATTGAATACCTACCGCCGCATAACCATGATTCCCGAAAGGCCGTATATGGCGAATCTTCCCTTCAGCATAAAAACTTTCTCCATTAGGGAATTCAAGCTTGATTCCGGGGATGTCCTGATCCATTTCAATGGCAATACTCTCTACCAGATCGATTTCGACCATACACCCACCGGTTGAAAGGTTGCGCACTCTTCCCGGTACACTCAACGTGTGCATGTAGATATCTATACGGGCTCGGGCTTGCATACCCTGTATGAAAGGAATACGGATCGCCCCTTTATTTTCAGTAACAAAAATGGACTCTGGTAAATGGCATTCAAGGCGGTAAAACATGCTGTCCGTCTTAAATAATTGAGTAGGAATATGACAAAGGCTGTAAGTTTCACGTTCAATGTCCTCAGTACCCTTGAGCACTTCCAGATCAACATTTAACCCGCCATCGGCAAGATACCTTTCAATATTCGATCCTGGATATTCTACCGCCAATACAATGCGATTCTTTTCAATATCCAGTTCCATAACATCTGCGTTCAAGGCATATAGCATATCCTTAGCATAGATAGACATCACATAGGTGTGCTTCAACAACGCGCTAATCAATTTAGCAGGAGGAGGAGAGAAGTGTTCCACGATAAGATTTACCTATTAACTAACCGCCGGTGATATACCCAAAACCCTCAGAAAGGATTTATATTCTTTATGAAAAACAAATTTTTATAGATTCTTAATGAGCTCAAATGCCCATTTAATAGAGAAAGATATCAACTCATTAAAGATTATGAGTATTTTATCGCCACGATGCGCTGAACCATGATGATTTTCGCATTGCTTATCATCCTAACAAGGATACCCCACTGCCACAATGGTCAACCCCGCGGGCATTATTGTTTAAAATACATACAAATAAATATAAAAACCTAATATTTATTTTAAAAAAAAATTATATTTTACTAAAAACAAAAAATTAGAGTTTAACTCCAGAACAAACATAGATTTAAACGATCGTTAGTTTTCAAACAATAGCCTGCAACTATCGAAAGGGAATTATTGATCATTTAAAACAATTTTCAAATAATCCATATTACTGTGTAGAATCCTAACTGGCCATGCTGTGGCATTGCTATTTTATGGAGAGGGTGAATAATCAGTAAATGAATACAACAATATTAAATATCGATGGAAATATTCTTAGGTTATCCGCCGAGTTTCAGCCCATCATCCATCTCCCGGAAAATAAAATATTCCGTTATGAAGCGCTCGCTAGATTCTATAGCTCTGACGGTTTATTAATGCCAACGCAGCAAACTATAGATAAAATAGAAAAATACAATGCCATTGATAAAGTGACAGATTTTATGTTCGACGTTGTCTGCCTGATAATAAAAAACAAAAGCAGCCTGACAATTTCATTCAATCTCTCACACTTACTTTTTAACAACAGGCCATATCTGGATAAATTATATCAGGCTTGTGTTAGGCATAAAATAAACCCGAGAAATATAGAAATAGAAATCAGCGAAAAAACAACCCAACTACAATTAATTGAGGGAATGTCATTTCTAAACCAGGCTAAAACATATGGTTTTATGATTTCATTAGATGATTTTGGCGCCGGATGTTTGCAAATAGAGAGTTTGAGCCTGTTTAATTTTGACACGATAAAAATCGATCGTTCCATTATTGATGGCATCGGGAAAGAAGAAGTAAAATCGCAGAAACTCAAGATGTTATTGAATAGACTTAGGCCACTTGGGGTAAACATCATCTGCGAAGGCGTTGAAAAAGCCACTGATTTAAACTGGTTAAATAAATACCATCCGATTGGTATCCAAGGGTACATCTTTTATCGCCCATTAACCTACAGCCAATTACGACTGCTCGAAGGCTTCTAATGGGGCTTTTAGAGTAGGCGTCTTGATGCAACGAGGGTGCATCTGGAAGAATGGGTGATTCAAGTAGCACTTTCGGTTAGTATGCGACGGTTTTTTGCATACTCTGTTCTGGAAGCCTTTTTCAGAACGATACCAGGATCATCGCTATGGTTACTACGCTGTTTAAAGATTTTCAGTTTGAGGCCGCACATCGCTTGCCTCACGTCCCCGAGGGTCATAAATGCGGGCGTCTGCATGGACATTCTTTCATGGTGCGCTTAGAAGTGACGGGCGAAGTCGATCCACATACAGGTTGGGTGATCGATTTTGCTGAACTGAAAGCCGCCTTCCAAGCTACCTGGGAGCAGTTGGATCATCATTATCTCAATGACATTCCCGGTCTGGAAAACCCGACAAGTGAAGTGCTGGCGCATTGGATCTGGAGCCGATTAAAGCCATCATTACCGCAATTGAGCGCCGTCATGGTAAAAGAAACCTGTACTGCCGGTTGCATCTATAAGGGAGAGTAGTCGGCTAACTACATCTTTCTGTAACATCTCCCTGTCATTCTCTGCGCTAGATATATTCACTACAACGTTAATGAACAGGGGATCTCCATGTTGTTTTCCGTCAAAAAATTAGCCATCGCGCTCTCATTTTTCTCACTCTGCGCTACGGCTGCGCCGATCAATATTCTCGATTTTCCACAGCCGAAGAGCACCCCCGATGAAATTTACGCAGTAACAGAAATCCCTGCGGGCAGCATGATTAAATATGAAACCGACGCCGACACCGGTTTTATTATTGCTGACCGCTTTCAATCAATGCCAGTGGCTTACCCAGCCAACTACGGCTCTCTCACTCAATCATTAGGCGGCGATAACGATCCTCTGGATGTCATTTTTTATACTCGCGCACCTCTAATCCCTGGTTCACTGATTAAACTGCGTCCGATTGGCATTCTGAAAATGATCGACGCGGGAGAAGTCGATGACAAGATCGTCGCCGTACCGACCAGCAAAATCGATCCGACCTATGACAACATCAAAACGATTGCTGACCTGCCGCCAATCGAACAGGAAAGGCTACAGGCGTTCTTTCGGGTCTATAAACAGCTGCCAGCGGGAAGAAAAGTGGTTGAGTTAAAAGGATTTGAAGACGTCAATGCCGCCAAAACTGTTATTTCAGCGGCCCATGAAAGCTATTTGAAAAATCATAAACAGCCATGAAGAACCACAAATAATCAGGCAATATTCAGGTATTTATGTGTCTGCATTGAAAGCCGCCAGTTACGCGCGATACAGGTCGTAATACACAATTTGGTCGCTTCGTCTTTCTGGCTGATCGGCTGTAGCGCTATGATGCGCGGTTTATCATCATCAAGCCGCGCCAGTAGCGCATCCAGCGCTTCAATATCGCGTTCACGCGCCACCGGATGTTTGATCTCGTCCGCCCGTTGCAGAGCCTGATCGAGCACCTTCATGCCGCCGCGCATATTCACCTTCGGCGATACCGTTACCCAGGTTTTAGGCGAACAGCGCACATCGTGAGTGCCGCTGGTTTCAATCTGGCAACTAAAGCCCTGCTTTTCCAACTGCAGCGTCAGCGGTGTCAAATCGTGAATGCACGGCTCACCGCCAGTGATCACGATGTGGCGTGCCGTGTAACCCTGCTGCGTCATCAGCGTCAAAATATCGTCCGCAGTCGCCGCGCCCCAGGCATCGTTTTCTTGCGTTTTTGCCAGTACCTGATCCAATGAGGTTTTCCGCTCTGCCAGTTTGTCCCAGGTGTGCTTGGTATCGCACCAGCTACAGCCTACCGGACAGCCTTGCAGACGCACAAATACCGCTGGTACACCAGTGAAATAGCCTTCTCCCTGTAACGTCTGGAATATTTCATTAATTGGGTACTGCATGTTTTCACGGTCTCTTTCGCTCAAAAGGGCATTATACCCTAAATCATTTGCGTTGCAGGACAGCACCGATGCCATACTCCCATACCTCAGCCACCGCAGACAGTTGAGTAATTCGGCGCATGCGTCAATAATCATCATATTGTTGCAATTTCACCTGCTTTATTACGTTCTATGATTAACAAGGAAAAATAAATGAAATTATTGCAACCGTTAACGTTACTACTCGCCTCTTGTGCATTTGTACCGACGCTCTCGCAGGCGCAGGATATCGCCCAGGTTAAAACGCAGCCGGGTTATTACCGCATGATGTTGGGGCAATTCGAAATCACGGCACTGTCCGACGGCACCAATATCATGCCAATGGATAAACTGTTACAGCGGACACCACCGGAAAGAATTACCGAACTGCTGGCAGAAAAAGCACTGAAGCCGCAGGTGGAAACCTCCATCAACGCCTATTTGGTCAATACCGGCAAACACCTGATTCTAATCGATACTGGGAACGGTAAGCAGAGCAATCCTACGGTCGGAAAAGTGCTGCCGAACCTGATTGCGGCGGGCTACAAACCTCAACAGGTCGATACCATATTGATGACCCACCTGCACGGTGACCATTTTGGTGGTCTGGTACAGGACAGCAAACTGAACTATCCGAATGCGACCGTGTATGTCAGCCAGCCAGAAACCGACTTCTGGCTCAGCCCGGATAACCTGAAAAGCGCGCCAGAGAACGGAAAGGCGGCATTTCAACGTGTGCAAACTCTCTTTGATACCATTAAGAAAGAGCACAAGCTGAAAACGTTCCCGGCTCAGCAGACAATACTGCTGCCCGGCGTGACCGCGATACCCAGTCCTGGTCATACCCCTGGACATACGTCGTTTATGATCGAGAACGAGGGGCAAAAATTGCTGGTATGGGGAGACATTATTCACGCTGAAGCGGTACAAATGAGCTTACCAGCCACCACCATCAGCTTTGACACAAATATGGATCAGGCGACGGCATCCCGTAATCAAGCGCTGGCCGACGCCGCGGAGCAAGGCTATTGGATCGCCGGGGCTCACCTGCCCTTCCCAGGTATCGGCCACGTCGGTACACGTTTGGAACGTAACGGCACCACCGACGGCTATCGCTGGCTGCCAGCGAATTACAGTTTGGCCGGGCTAAAAACTAAATGACAGAATCACGGTGACATCATGTACGAAATGGCCTCTAAACCGACATAATAGCTGCGATCAAGAGGCCCTGACTACACGTTGACGCCGTTCCTCTGTTACAGATACACGCGCAGATATTCCGCCAGACAAAGAATCGCCATCGCCTGACCATACGGCATAGAGGTTAATGCGATATTGCGATAGAAATCCAGATCGTTGCCCATCGCCGTACCGAAGGACACCTGCGTCAATTCGCCGTCATCATTAACGTGGTTAATCACGCCACGGATCGCTTTCTCGGCGACCTCCGCGTAGCGCTTATCGACATAGCGCTTACGCACCGCTTTCAGGATGCCATAGGCAAAGCCTGCGGTTGCAGAGCTTTCAAGATAGGAAGTGGGATCGTCAATCAGCGTATGCCACAGGCCGCTGTCATCCTGATATTTCGCCAATGCTTCGATCTGACTTTCTAACACCTGCAACAGGAAACGACGCGTGGCATTGTGTTCCGGCAGATCCAGCAGTTCGATAAATTCTGGAATGACAATGGTCAACCAGCTATTACCGCGCGCCCAACGTGCTTTGGCGTAGTTGTGTTTACCCTCAAATGTCCACCCGTGGAACCATAGCCCGCTTTCGCGATCCATCAAATATTGTACGTGCAGCAGAAACTGATACGTCGCCTCTTCCACAAACTCCGGACGATTTAACAGCTTGCCGATTTTCGCCAGCGGCAGCACACTCATCATCAGCGTGTCATCCCACAACTGCTGATGGTTTTCGTTGTTATAAACGATGTGTTGCAGCCCCTGCCTGTCCGTGCGCGGCATTTCATACATTACCCACTCCGCCCAGCGTTCAATATAGGGTAACCAGCGCGCATCACCCGTTTCCTCATAGCGATAAGCCAGCGTCAGGAACGGGCACACGGTGTTCACGTTCTTCGTCGGCGTACCTTCAGCCAAACGTTCAGTAAACCAGTCATCAATGATGGCACGCATTTGATCATCGCCAGTCTGCTGGTAATACTGATAAATCCCGTACAGCCCAATACCATGCGTCCATTCCCAGCCGGCCCAGCCTTTAGTGTCGATTACCCGACCATCGTCCAGTCGTAATAAGAATTCACCGGTTTTATCTTCAATATTCACCAGGTTATTGGTGATACGGCAAATCAGCGCCTTCAGATCCTCACGAGAAATGAAGCGTTCCGGCTGACGTAAAAGCGGGCTATGTTTTACACTGAATACGGTCATAGTCATTTATCCAATTAAATTATCAGTTAGCGATTAATACAGTTACGGTTGCGTGACGTGATTCGTTGACTTATCACCATTATGGCGGTTCAGGTAGCCAATGTTATTGTTGCCCCACAGCGATTCATATGGCATACCCGCCAGCATTTCGACCGTTGCCCGCGCCTGCGGCGTAATCTTTTCTGGCACCGGACGCCCGGCTTCACGCATTTTCTGCGTTTCTTCACGCAGCACGCCGTGCGTTTGCAGATTGAGTTTAAAGCGCAGCGACACCAGGAAGCCAAGTGCCAGCACCCCGACGGTGCCGAAGCTTAAAATCATCAGAATGGTGTGACTCACGCCTGGCGCCTGTTCGCTTTGCCCGGACACAAAACCGGATAGCTGCAACACGATACCCACCAACATCACTGCGCCTGCCTGAGAGGCTTTGCGCGTCAATGTCATAATCCCGGCGAAAATCCCTTCACGACGCTGTGCGGTGATCACTTCATCCACATCGGCAATGTAGGTGTAAGTATTCCACGGCACATAGTTGATGCCCCCGCGTCCAATACCGGCCAGCGCAGAAATTAATAGCAACAGAGAGAAGGTGTCGTGCATGCCGCTGTACCACAACGCGGCGTAGGAAAGCGCACTCAGGCCAAACAAGCACACAACGAGACGGTAGGACGGCGCTGGCCCGAAGCGAATACATAAGGGGATCATGCCAATGACCGCGATAAATTGCATAATCGCCATTGTCCCCATCAGGTTAGACGCCACCGTCGGGCTTTGCATCAGCACAAACACCACGTAGTACGTAAACACGGCGTTAAACACGTCTTGAGCAATATACCCGCCCAGATACATGCCGAGATGCTGACGGAAAATACGAATACGCAGCGTGGAGACCAGTTCAGTATTCAACCGCTTCAGGCTTTGTCCCAACGTCAGAGACTGGCGCTCTTTTTCCGCACGTAACGACGCCTCCGACATCTCTTCGCGTGGCCGTTCCCAGGTAAAGCAATAGACCAGCGTCAGCACCAATGCGCAGATGATGGAGAACACCAGACTCGAATAGAAGAAGGAGACGGCATTGTCTTTACCAAAGTAACCTAACAGGATACCCGGCAAGAAGGCGGCCAGAATCGCAGAGAGTTGCGCCAGCGCGATACGCGCACCGGAAAACTTGGTTTTCTGTTTGAAATCATCGGTCATTTCCGGCACCAGCGTTTCATACGGCACCAGCACCATGGTGTAAACGACATCGAACAGCAGGTACGTCAGCAAATAGTACCAATAACCCATATCGCCAACCCACATAAAGCTGTAGCTGAAGACACAGGGAATACCAAGTAGAATAAAGAATTTACGACGGCCAAAACGCTTACCCAGCCAGGTGGAGCCGAAATTATCGGTCAGGAAGCCCATGAGCGGGCTAACGACGGCGTCCAGCACGCGCGCCATGGCAAAAATAAACGTTGCCTCTATCGGCGTTAAACCACAGAACGTGGTGTAAAAGTAGAGTAACCAGGCCGCCGTCAGCGCGGTGGTACCTGCCCCAAGAAAATCCCCTGAACCGTAAGCTAAATAGTTAGCCAACCCGATCTTACGTGTTTTCATCGCCATCCTTCCCCGTACATTTTTAGTTATGAAGGTGTCACGCGGTTACGTTAGCGCCCGATGAGGTGGAAAACCTTTCCACTTTTGCCACCCCAGACGCCATGCTGGCAACACAGAGAAGATTGGCGCGATCTGCTTCAAAGATTTTATAAAAAGCTATTTTAACTGAATAAAACCCATAGTTCGTTTAAGGCGATCACAGGATGAGGATGGGGGTGGAATGCCAGAAAAAGAGTAGTACGAAACACGATATCCCGAAGGGATAATCACCATAAGTCACGAATAAGCGGCGTGTTTTCTATCATTTCGGTAAGAGTTTCCTCCGCCAGAGTGACAGACAGGAATAGTCGCCATAAAAAAATCCAGAAACGCTTTCACGCTTCTGGATTTTTATAGTCATCATGCTGGCCTATCTCAGGCGACGCTCTCAGTGGCCTGAAGACACCAGAATTACTGGCCTTTAACTTCTTTCAGACCGTTGAACGGAGCAGCACTACCTAGCGCTTCTTCGATACGAATCAGTTGGTTATATTTTGCAACACGGTCAGAACGACTCATAGAACCGGTTTTGATCTGACCCGCGGCCGTACCGACGGCCAGGTCAGCGATAGTCGCATCTTCGGTTTCGCCAGAACGGTGAGAAATGATCGCCGTGTAGCCCGCATCTTTCGCCATCTTGATAGCCGCCAGCGTTTCGGTCAGAGAACCGATCTGGTTAAATTTGATCAGAATGGAGTTCGCGATGCCTTTCTCGATGCCTTCTTTCAGGATCTTGGTATTGGTGACGAACAGGTCGTCGCCAACCAACTGGATCTTGTCGCCCAGCACTTTGGTCTGGTAAGCAAAACCATCCCAGTCAGATTCGTTCAGGCCATCTTCGATAGAAACGATCGGATACTGCTTAGTCAGCTCTTCCAGGTAATGGGTGAATTCTTGAGAGGTAAAGGTTTTTCCTTCCCCTTTCAGCTCGTAATTACCGGTTTCTTTGTTGTAGAACTCAGAAGCGGCGCAGTCCATCGCCAGCGTGACGTCTTTACCCAGGACGTAACCGGCTTTTTCAACGGCTTCCTTGATCGCGGCGAGTGCGGCAGCGTTGGACTCCAGGTTCGGCGCATAGCCGCCTTCATCACCGACTGCCGTGTTCATGCCTTTAGCCTTCAGCACTTTAGCCAGATTATGGAACACTTCAGAGCCGATACGAACGGCTTCTTTCAGCGTTTTTGCGCCAACAGGCTGAATCATGAATTCCTGAATATCAACGTTGTTGTCCGCATGTTCGCCGCCGTTGATGATATTCATCATCGGCAATGGCATAGAATATTTGCCCGGCGTGCCATTCAGTTCAGCAATGTGCGCGTACAACGGCAAACCTTTTGATGCAGCGGCTGCTTTAGCCGTCGCCAGAGACACCGCCAGAATGGCGTTAGCGCCGAACTTAGATTTATTTTCTGTGCCATCCAGGTCGATCATGATTTTATCGATGTTCGCCTGATCTTTCGCATCTTTACCCAGTACAGCCTGAGCAATCGGGCCGTTAACCGCAGCAACGGCTTTGGTTACGCCTTTGCCCAGAAAACGGGATTTATCACCGTCACGCAGTTCCAGCGCTTCGCGAGAGCCGGTAGATGCCCCTGATGGCGCAGCGGCCAACCCGACAAACCCGCCTTCCAGATGGACTTCAGCTTCAACAGTCGGGTTTCCGCGTGAGTCGATGATTTCGCGACCAATGACTTTAACAATTTTGGACATTAGATTTTCCTCAGTACAAGTTAAACTTTAGACAGAACTAAAACCCTAGACGAGCAACGCGCGATGAGCGATCGCGCGTTGCTGATATAATGCTTACTTCATCTGGCGCTTCTGGTACGCGCCAGCGGCTTTAATAAAGCCGGCAAACAAGGGGTGTCCATCGCGCGGCGTTGATGTGAATTCCGGGTGGAATTGACAGGCAACGAACCAGGGATGATCGGGTAACTCGACAATCTCCACCAGTTTGCGGTCGGCGGAAAGACCAGCAACCCGTAATCCCGCCGCTTCAATCTGTTTCAACAACATATTGTTAACTTCGTAACGATGGCGATGACGTTCGATAATCGTCGGCTCACCATACATCTGACGCACCAGACTACCTTCGGTCAGATGGCATTGTTGACCACCAACGCGCATAGTCCCGCCCAGATCGCTGGCTTCATCACGAACTTCAACATTACCGTTCTCATCACGCCACTCTGTAATCAACGCAACGACGGGGTACTTACAGTCTGGCACGAACTCTGTGGAGTTTGCCCCTTCCATCCCGACAACGTTACGGGCAAATTCCATTAATGCGACCTGCATCCCCAGGCAAATGCCCAGATAAGGGATATTGTTCTCACGGGCGTAGCGCGCCGACATGACCTTACCTTCGACGCCACGGTAGCCAAAACCGCCCGGAACCAGAATGGCGTCCAAATCTTTCAAGACTTCGACTCCGCGGGTTTCAACATCCTGTGAATCGATAAGCCGAATATTCACCGTTAGACGGTTCTTCAACCCGCCGTGTTTCAGCGCTTCAATCACGGATTTGTAGGCATCGGGTAACGCAACATATTTGCCGACCATACCGATTGTCACTTCGCCGCCCGGATTGGCCTCTTCGTACACAACCTGTTCCCACTCCGACAGATTCGCTTCGGGGCAATCCAAGCTGAATCGTTTACAAATATAATCGTCCAACCCCTGCGATTTCAATAGCGCCGGGATTTTATAAATCGAATCAATGTCTTTAAGGGATATTACTGCTTTTTCCGGCACATTACAGAATAAAGCAATTTTTGCACGCTCGTTGGCAGGCACAGTACGATCGGAACGACAAATCAGCACGTCGGGCTGAATACCAATAGAAAGGAGCTCTTTTACGGAATGCTGCGTCGGCTTGGTTTTCACTTCACCTGCCGCTGCCAGATACGGCACCAGCGTCAGATGCATAAACAAGGTGTGCTCACGACCGACTTGTACTGCCATCTGCCGAATCGCTTCAAGAAAGGGCAAGGATTCGATATCACCAACCGTTCCGCCGATTTCGACCAGCACGACATCATGACCTTCGCCACCTTCAATGATGCGCTCTTTGATCGCGTTGGTGATATGTGGAATCACCTGAATGGTCGCGCCTAAATAGTCGCCACGGCGCTCTTTGCGCAGCACATCGGAGTAAATTCGCCCTGTGGTGAAATTATTACGGCGCGACATTTTGGTGCGAATGAACCGTTCATAGTGCCCCAAGTCCAGATCGGTTTCAGCGCCGTCTTCGGTGACAAACACTTCGCCATGCTGCGTCGGACTCATCGTGCCCGGATCCACATTGATATACGGGTCCAGTTTCATGATGGTAACGTTGAGGCCACGGGCTTCGAGAATAGCCGCCAGGGAGGCTGCGGCAATGCCTTTACCCAGAGAGGAAACGACCCCGCCGGTCACAAAAATATAATTAGTTGTCATGCTGAACCTGAGAGTTTAGGTTTAAGGACGATGGAAGTACCAAGACGGGAAAGTAGTATACCTGAACCTAATGATCGCCACAAATGTTCGTTTTATACAGTATGGCGATCACCACACACCGGTAGACAGATTAAAACTGCCGATATCAAAACCCGTAATAACATTAAAAAACAAAACAATAGAAAGATTTAAATCAACAAATAAGGATTATAATAATGAATACACATTAATGCCCTATTTCTTGCTTTTTTACCTGCTGCCATGCGGCTTCCATTTCGTCCAGTGTCGCCTGTTCCAACGTTTTTCCTGATGCAATAACGAGTTGTTCTACCTGGCGAAAACGACGTTCGAACTTACGATTCGCCGCCTGTAATGCATTTTCGGCCTTATGCCCTAAATGGCGAGAAAGATTAACGGTAGCAAACAATAAATCACCAATCTCTTCACCTAATTTATCTTCATCGACTACGGCCTGGCGCGCCTCAACCATCACCTCATCAATCTCTTCATACACTTTATCGAGTACCGGACCCAGGCTATCCCAATCGAAGCCAACTGATGCACAACGCTGCTGAATTTTTTGCGCTTTCATCAAGGCTGGCAATATATCTGGAATATCATCCAGAGGAGAAAGACGATCTTTCTGTGCTCGCTCCTGCGCTTTTGTCTGTTCCCAATTAGCCAAAACGGCATCGCTATCCGCTAGCGTCTGTTCCCCGAAAATATGCGGATGGCGACGTTCCAGCTTGTCGCTGATGGCGTTACACACATCGGAGAAATCGAACAAGCCCTTTTCCTGTGCCATTTGCGCATAGAACACCACCTGAAACAGCAAATCGCCCAGTTCACCGCGCAGATCGTCAAAATCCTGACGGCTGATGGCATCCAGTACTTCGTAGGTTTCTTCCAGCGTATAAGGTGCGATCGTGTCAAATGTCTGTTTCTTATCCCACGGGCAACCCTTTTCGGGGTCGCGCAGGGTTTGCATGATGGCGAGCAGGCGCTCGAGGGAAGATCGATTCGTCAAAGATACGGTCATAATATTCCTGAAAAATTTTGTATAAAAATAATGGCAACCAACTTCGACTAAAAAGCACAAAGGCATCACTATTTTCATTTCAACGGCGTAAAAAATTGTGCTGAGATGCACATGACCGCCGAGTGAGCCGCAGGGATGCGGCGACGAAAACCTGTGCCGCGTAGGGAACGCGTCACAGGTGGCTCGACAGCGGACATTTGCATCGAAGGAACCGCAACGCGGCACAATTATCGCCAAAAGCCAGGGTTCTGAGGGATGCGGCACCTGAGCATCCCTCAGTCGGGCGTGGCAATGGTGCTACAAAGAACACAATTGCTAACTACGCACGAAACTTTTCACCACACTCGTACAAAGTTTTCAACTGGCTGATGGTGAAAACATCATTTACGCTCCCTGCTGGCGCCGCGCGTCAATGACATCCGGCAGTTGGTTGAGCTTCGCCAAAATGCGGCCCAGCACTTGCAGGTTGTAGATCTCAATCTCCATATCGATCGTTGCCAGTTGCTGCTTGGTGTCGCTGCGGCTGGCGACGCCCAGAACATTAACCTTCTCATTCGCCAGAATGGTAGTAATATCACGCAGCAGTCCGCTACGATCGTTGGCGATAACTCGCACCACCAATGAGTAACCGCTGGAGTAGCTTTCCCCCCACACCGCATCGACGATACGTTCCGGCGAACTGGCTCGTAGTTCGTCCAACTGCTCACAATCCGCGCGATGAATCGAAATTCCACGCCCTCGCGTGATAAAACCGGTAATCTCATCGCCGGGAATGGGCTGGCAGCATCGGGCAATGTGGTGCATCAGATTGCCGACGCCTTCAACCACTACGCGGCCGTTGTCCTTGTTACTGCTGCGTGTCGGAGGTTGATGCGATTTTTGTTTCAGCTGGCGCAATGCCTCGCGATCCAGTTCTTCCGCACTCGGCTGTTTTAACTGTGATTGCAGGTAATTCACCATCTGATTCAAGCGAACATCGCCGCCGCCAATCGCGGCTAACAATTCATCAAGCGAATTCACGTTGTAGCGCGGCAGCAGCAACTTCTCCGCCGCCTTCAGGCTGATGCCCAAATGCGCCAGTTCATCATCCAGAATCTGTCGCCCAGCCAGAATATTCTTGTCGCGATCTTGCTTGCGGAACCAGTTCTGAATCTTGGAACGCCCACGGCTGGTAGTGATGTATCCCAGATTCGGGTTCAACCAGTCGCGGCTGGGATTCGGCTGCTTCTGAGTGATAATTTCGATCTGATCGCCCATTTGCAACTGATAGGTAAACGGCACAATGCGCCCACCAATTTTCGCGCCAATGCAGCGATGTCCGATATCGCTGTGAATATGATAGGCAAAATCCAACGGCGTGGAACCCGCCGGAAGATCCACAACATCGCCTTTCGGGGTAAAGACATAGACGCGATCGTCGAACACCTGACTGCGAACTTCATCCAGCACATCATTCGAATCCGCCACCTCTTCCTGCCAGGCCAGCAGCTTGCGCAGCCAGGCGATGCGGCCTTCGTAACCGGAGCGCCCGCCCGCGACGGTGCCTTCTTTATATTTCCAGTGTGCCGCGACGCCTAGCTCGGCGTCTTCATGCATCTGACGCGTACGAATCTGAATTTCAAGCGTTTTCCCCCCCGGCCCTAACACCACGGTATGAATAGATTGATAACCGTTCGGTTTGGGGTTGGCGACATAATCATCAAATTCATCGGGTAAATGACGATAGTGGGTATGTACGATACCAAGCGCTCCATAGCAGTCCTGCAACCGTTCAACGACGATGCGCACCGCTCGCACATCGAACAGTTCGTCGAACGCCAATGATTTTTTCTGCATCTTGCGCCAGATACTGTAAATATGCTTAGGTCGGCCATAAATCTCTGCTTGAACACCTGCTTCGTCCATCGCATTGCGCAGCGTTTTAACAAAATCATCAATATACTGCGCCCGGTCGATGCGTCGCTCATGCAGCAGCTTGGCAATTTTTTTATATTCATCAGGGTGCAGATAGCGGAAGCAAAAATCTTCCAGTTCCCACTTCAACTGACCGATACCGAGGCGATTCGCCAGCGGCGCATAAATATTGGTACACTCTTTCGCCGCCAGCACCCGTTCTTCTTCCGGGGCGTCCTTCACTTCACGCAAATGGGCGATGCGCTCGGCAAGTTTGATCACCACGCAGCGGAAATCTTCCACCATTGCCAACAGCATACGGCGAATATTATCGACCTGCTCGGATGCTACGGAGTCATGCTGTGTCGCTTTAAGCTGGCGGATTGCATCCATATCGCGCACGCCATGCACCAAATCGACGATGTTTTTCCCAAACGTCGCTTCCAGCGTCGCCTCATCGACGACGCGCGCGTCCGCCAGAGGAAAAAGCAACGCCGCGCGCATGCTGTCATTGTCCATACTTAACGTGGACAAAATTTCCACCATCTCAATACCACGCCACAGTAGCAATGCTGCATCGGCGTGATCGTGCGTTTGCTGTTCACAGTAACGCCAGGTTTCAGCTAAACGCTCACACGATTGCTGATTAGCGATGCCGAGTGAAGCAATCCACGCATCAGGGACGAATTCACCTGCCGTATTCAAATGCGCACTTCTTACCGCAACCATAATTTCTCCCTACGTTACCTTCACCTTGCAAACGATGCGTCCCCGCTGTTCATCACGCCTTTCGCGTAGCGCTATCGTGCAAAAACAGTGCCATCGATTCGAGGTGCCCGGTATGTGGAAACATATCCAACATCGCGACATTCGCCAACCGAAAACCTGCCGCTAACAAGACTTTGCTGTCGCGTGCTAGCGTCGTGGCGTTGCAGGAAACATACACCACTCGCTTCGGCGCCAGCCGGACTATCTGCGCCATAACGCCAGCCGCGCCTGCACGCGCTGGGTCGAGTAATATCTTATCAAAACCCTGCGCGGCCCACGGCTGCTGCGTGACGTCATCATCAAGATTTTGGTGATAAAATGTGACATTGCTCAAGGCATTACGACGAGCATTCTCTCGCCCTTTCGCAACGAGCGCGGGCACGCCTTCGACGCCAACGACGCTGGCGGCGCGTTGAGCCAGCGGCAGCGTGAAATTCCCCATGCCGCAAAATAAATCCAGAACGCTGTCCTGCGGCTGCACATCGAGCCATGCCAGCGCCTGCGCAACCATCTGCTGGTTCACCGCGTCATTGACCTGAATGAAATCACGCGGGCTAAAGGCCAGCGTCAGCCCATCCACGCGATAAATAGGCGCATCCCCGTACAAACACGTCAACGTGTCGGCATCCGGCGCCAGATAAACAGAGACACCCTGCTGCAAAGCAAAATCACGCAGCGCCTGCTCATCGGAAGAATGCAGTGAATCAAGGTGCCGCAATACCAGCAATGGCGCATTATCCGCCAGTACCAATTCCACATGCCCCAGACGCCTCACTGCCCTTAATCGGCTTAGGCAAGCGCGCAAGGGTTGCAACAACGCGTCAAGTTCGGGGCGCAACACCGGACAGGCGTCGATGTCCACGAGATCGTGAGAATAGGTCCGCCGATAGCCCATCAGCAACCGTTGCGCTTTCGCTTGAAAGTATAACGCAAGGCGCGCACGTCGCCGATAACCATAAGGTGTACCGGAAATCAGTGAAACGTCGGGTAAATCGACACCCGTTTCTCTCGTCATCAGACGCGCTAAGGCCGCCATTTTACTGTGTTGTTGCAGCGCAATATCGGCATGTTGCTGCTGGCAGCCGCCGCAGTGGGTAAAATGTGGACATCGGGGTTCAACGCGCTGTGGGCTCACTGTCAGCAGAGAGTGAAGTTTTGCCTGCGCAAACTGGCGTTTTTCTTCCGTAAGTTGGACTTCAGCCTGCTCCCCTGGTAGGACCCCGGTGACAAACACCGTCTTTCCCTCATGACGCGCAACGCCTTGCCCAAATGGATCGAGTGACGACACGGTAACTGTGAGGTTTTTAGCTGGAACCGTTTTCCGGGTCGTCACACGCCGGTTCGGAGAGTAGAATTGCGCCATAATACGATCGATTATCTCTTAAGTTGGACAGCCGCACCTGATAAAAGCAGTATCACTAACAGGGGGCGCTGCATACGCTAATTCTCCCACATTGGAACCTCATGACCAAATACAGTCTTCGTGCACGGATGTTGATACTGATTTTGGCGCCGACGCTCATGATCGGGCTGCTACTTAGTACATTTTTTGTCATCCACCGTTACAACCAGTTGCAGTCACAATTGGCAAACTCTGGCACCAGCATCATTGAACCGCTGGCGACCATCTGCGCTTACGCGATTACCCATCGCCAGATGGATACGATTCCGTCCTTAATCAATACGCTACACCGCCGCCACTCTGCGATTATTCGCACCATTAGCGTGTTTGACGCGCACAACCAGCTATTGGCGACGACCAACATACGTAACACTAACGTCTTTGCACCTCCTAGTAATGAAATGCACCCCGATAATAAACTGCACCTGCTCCACACCAGTGACGCGCTGATTCTGCATATGCCTATTGTTAATGATGGTGAATTCCTGCCTACCGGGACGAAACCCGCGTTGTCCACTATCGTCGCCCCTCTCGGCTATCTGCGCATTGAACTGGACGCCAGCACCATTCGGCTTCAGCAGTATCAGGAAATCTTCATCGCCGCCCTCCTGCTGCTGTTATCGTTGAGCGTCGCTATCCTTTTTGCCTACCGTCTGATGCGGGATGTCACGACGCCAATTCGCAATATGGTTGATACCGTCGATCGCATTCGCCGTGGGCAATTGGATAGTCGTGTGGAAGGGGCGATGCTTGGCGAACTGAATATGCTAAAAAATGGCATTAATTCTATGGCCATGTCGCTAACCGCTTACCATGAAGAGATGCAGCAGAATATCGATCAGGCGACCTACGATCTGCGGGAAACGCTGGAGCAAATGGAGATCCAGAATGTCGAGCTGGATCTGGCCAAAAAGCGGGCGCAAGAAGCCGCGCGCATCAAGTCAGAGTTTCTGGCAAATATGTCGCATGAACTCAGAACGCCGCTGAATGGCGTGATCGGCTTTACTCGCCAAACATTGAAAACGCCGCTCAACCCCACACAAACTGACTATCTGCTCACCATCGAACGTTCCGCCAATAATCTGTTAACTATCATTAATGATGTACTCGATTTCTCAAAACTTGAGGCCGGAAAACTTACGCTGGAGGATATTCCCTTCTCACTGCACAACACGGTGGATGATGTGGTCATGCTGCTCGCACACACGGCGCATGAAAAAGGGCTGGAGTTAACGCTGAGTATTCAGAATGACGTACCCGAGCAGTTTATTGGCGATCCGCTGCGAATACAGCAAATCATCACGAACCTGCTGGGTAATGCGATTAAGTTTACTGAACAGGGCAACATCGATATCCGGATAGAAAAGCGTCGGCAGGAACATCATCAGGTTCAGCTAGAGGTCCAGATACGCGATACCGGTATCGGCATTGCCGAAGCACAGCAGACGCAATTGTTCCAGGCTTTCCGTCAGGCCGATACCAGTATTTCTCGGCGCTATGGCGGTACGGGGCTAGGGTTGGTCATTACTCAACGTCTGATCAAAGAGATGGGCGGCGACATCAGTTTTTATAGCCAGCCCAATAAGGGATCAACGTTCTGGTTCAACATTATGCTGCCGCTCAATCCTCATGCCACACCAACAAAGCCGGACTACGCGGGCCTACAAGGAAAACATCTAGCCTACGTTGAATCCCACCCCATTGCCGCACAAGCCACGCTGGATATGCTAAGTCAGACGCCGCTAATCGTCAGCTACAGTCCAACCATTGAGCAATTACCTGAAGGCGAATTTGATATGCTATTGCTCGGTACGCCAGTGCAATACCGTAATACGCTACTCGACTACGCGCCCACACTGCGCGATCTGTGCCGTCGCGCGCCTTGCGTAATCCTGGCGCTGCCCAGTCTGGCGCTAATGGATGCCGAACAGTTGAAAGCCCTAGGTATCCATGCCTGCCTAAGTAAACCGCTCTCCGCCGCGCGCCTGTTGCCCTTGCTTCAAGGCAGCGCCCCGCTTCTGTCGGACAATACCTCATCCCCCCAAGAAGTCGCACGCCATTCCGCCCGTTTGCCGCTGAGCGTAATGGCGGTAGATGATAACCCGGCGAATCTGAAACTGATCGGTACGCTGTTAGAAGAACGGGTCGAGACGGTCATCCTGTGTGGAAGCGGGCAGGACGCCATCGCGCAGGCGAAGCTGCACCCATGCGATATGATTTTCATGGACATTCAAATGCCGGGAATGGACGGCATCTGCGCCAGCAAATTGATCCGCCAGATCCCTCACCATAGCGCGACGCCTATTATCGCCGTAACCGCGCAAGCGTTAGCGGGTGAACGCGAGCATTTGCTGCAGTCGGGGATGGATGACTATCTGGCTAAACCGATAGACGAACAGATGCTGAAAGAGGTGTTGTCGCATCATGCGCGCAACGATCCTCGCCAACACGCTCAGAACGTGATGCCAGATTTACTGGACGATCGCGACGATAAGCCGTTGTCTCTCGACTGGGGCCTGGCACAACAGCAGGCGGCCAACAAACCAGCGTTAGCGCGAGATTTACTGAAAATGTTGTTGGATTTTTTACCGGAAGTGCGGCAAAGAATAGTGCGCATCCTGGAAGGAGAAACGGATGACGACATCGCCGAACTGATTCATAAACTGCACGGTAGTTGCAGCTACAGCGGCGTTCCACGCCTGAAACGCCTCTGTCGTTATCTGGAGCAACAGTTGCGTAATGGTGCGCCCGCCCGCGATTTAGAACCCGAATGGCTGGAGTTGTTAGATGAAATCGACAACGTAAATCAGGCTGCTCAGCCCTATATCAAAGCGTGATAATGTCATTGCGTCCAAAAGCAGGCGTAATGTCGACGCCTGCTGTAACACCCCAATAATAACTATCCCAGAAAGAGACCGACAAACATACGATTGGATCGCAACGGCATTCAGCGCGACATTGACTGCGCCAGCCGAATCGTAGCGGCGATATTACGCGCCGTCATTCGCACATTGTCTGCCGCATGCTCCAGTGCATCCTCAAGCGAACAGATAGTGTAAAGTACGCTGAATACGGCATCCAACCCATGTTCATGCACCACGCCAACATCCGCTGTCAGGCTACCCGCGATGCCAATCACCGGCTTATTGTATTTTTTGGCGACCCGCGCCACACCAATGGGGACTTTGCCGTGGATCGTCTGGCTATCGATACGCCCTTCACCGGTCACCACCAGCGTGGCATCTCGCACCAGTTCATCCAATCCTAATGCTTCCGTAACAATCTCAATTCCCTGACGCAATTCAGCGCGGCAAAAAGCCTGTAACGCCGCGCCCATTCCCCCAGCCGCGCCAGCACCGGGGACGTGTTCCACGTCCATATCCAGGTCGTGTCGGATCACCGCCGCATAATGTTTCAGGGCACGATCCAACTGTTCAATCATTGCTGGCGTCGCCCCTTTCTGCGGGCCGAAAATCGCCGAAGCACCTTGTTTTCCCGTCAACGGGTTAGTGACATCGCAGGCGACTTCAAAACGGCAACCTTGAATACGGTCATCTAACTCGCTGATATCAATACGATCGAGATGCTCAAGCGCTCCCCCACCAAAACCGATCGGCTCGCCTTGCTTATCCAGCAACTTTACCCCCAGCGCCTGTACCATACCTGCTCCACCGTCATTAGTCGCGCTCCCGCCAATGCCGATAATACAGTGGCGAACGCCGTGATCTAACGCGCAACGGATCAATTCGCCGGTGCCATAGCTGGTTGTCTTTAACGGGTTTCTACGCTGAGAAGGCACACGCTCCAGGCCACTTGCCGCCGCCATCTCAATAAACGCCGTTTTCTCATCGCCCGACAGGCCAAAAAAGGCATCAATCCGATCGCCCAACGGCCCTGTCACCTCAACATTGACAATCTTACCGTTGGTCGCCGCAACCATGGCTTCAACGGTGCCTTCCCCCCCGTCTGCTACAGGCAGTTTGACATAGCAGGCATCAGGAAAAATTTCACGAAATCCTTTTTCAATCTGCGTGGCAACTTCTTGTGCAGACAAACTTTCTTTATAAGAATCCGGTGCGATCACTATTTTCATAAACGATCCGATTTCATCAACGTTCCGATTGCATCAATAATCCGCGCGCTCATGAAACGGCGCTTATACCTGCCAACGTCCAGGGCAGCAGATCCTGAAACTCGGTAAGGAGATCTGAATGACTATCGGTCAGTCGGCTGGCATCCCATGCCAGCCTCGTGACGATCATTGGCTTAACGAGTCACTTCGACTTTAGCCAGTTTTTCGTAGTAACGAGCCAGGGCACTGTGGTCAGCCGATCCCAGATCGTCCGCTTTCAGCGCCTGCATCATTTCCATTACTACCGCGGTTAACGGCAACTGTGCACCGACACCGTGTGAAGTATCGAGCGCGTTCGCCAGGTCTTTAATATGCAAATCAATACGGAACCCCGGCTTAAAGTTACGATCCATAACCATGGGAGCTTTAGCATCTAGCACGGTGCTACCCGCCAGCCCACCGCGGATCGCCTGATAAACTAAGTCAGGGTTAACCCCCGCCTTCGTTGCCAACACCAGCGCTTCCGACATCGCTGCAATATTCAGCGCCACAATTACCTGATTGGCCAGTTTGGTCACGTTACCCGCCCCGATATCACCAGTATGGACCACGGAACCCGCCATCGATTTCAGGATCTCAAAACAGCGGTCAAACTGAGCCTTATCTCCGCCCACCATGACGGATAATGTGCCGTCGATTGCTTTAGGTTCACCACCGCTGACCGGCGCATCCAGCATGGCGATCTCTTTCGCCGCCAGCGCCGTTGCGATTTCACGACTGGCCAGCGGTGCGATCGAACTCATATCCACCACGATGCTTCCCGCCCGCGCGCCTTCGATAACGCCGTTTTCCCCCAGCACGACTTCTTTAACGTGCGGAGAGTTAGGCAACATGGTGATAATCACTTCGCACTGCTCGGCGACCTGTTTCGGCGTTTCCGCCGCCGTTGCGCCCGCGGCGACCACTTCCGCGACCGCATCCTGATTTCTGTCCATCACGACTAAGGAGTAACCTGCTTTCAGCAGATTTTTACTCATCGGTTTTCCCATGATGCCCAGTCCAATAAAACCAATTTTCATCGCTCTAACCTCATTGTCTGATGTGGATATCACTCAATTGACGGTCAATCCGCCTCATGGCGGATTCGACTCGCAACTACAGAATTACTTTTTATATTTGTCGCTCAGCGCCTGTGTAGCGCCGCGGAACACGCCCAGATCGCTACCGACCGCGACAAAACTCGCTCCCCATTCCATATAGCGGCGCGCGTCAGCCTCGACCGGCGCCAAAATGCCGCAAGGTTTATTGTGGGCGGCCGCGCGATCGAAAATGTGCCGAATCGCTTTCTGCACATCAGGGTGGTTAGGCTGACCGAGATAGCCTAGTGCCGCAGACAGGTCACTTGGGCCGACAAACACCCCATCTACGCCCTCTACCGCAATAATCGCATCCAGATTGTCCAACCCTTTTTGGCTTTCGATCTGCACCATAATGGTAATGTTGTCGTTAATCTTGGCGAAATAGTCCGGCTCGGTGCCATAACTGTTGCTACGATGCGCCACAGAAACCCCACGGATACCTGCGGGCGGATAACGCGTTGAGGCCACAGCCCGCGACGCCGCCTCGGCCGTTTCCACAAAAGGAATCAGGAAATTATTAAACCCAATATCCAGCAACCGCTTGATAATAACCGGCTCGTTGCACGGGGGACGGACAACAGGCGCACTGTGGCTGCCCTTTAACGCCATAAGTTGGGGAATAAACGTCATGACATCGTTTGGCGCATGCTCTCCATCCAACACCAGCCAGTCGAATCCCGCCAACCCCAGTACTTCAGTCGAAATTGGGTTGCCCAGCGCACACCAACAGCCAATCAACGTTTTCCCCTGCTGTAAATCTTGGCGAAAACGGTTAGGTAATATCGTATTACTCATAATAACCTTCTATTAATTCATGTTTACGGCAACCAATAAGTAACTTAATAATTGTCGCCTATTAACTTAACTCTTTTTCAATTCCATACGTTTAATTTCACCCACGACGATCAGGTAGCATAACATTGCCATTATTGCTGAAACACCGACAAAAATCAGAGCACTATTAAAAGAATGTAATTCTTTAACCAGGTAACCAATAACCAATGGTGTCACAATAGAGGCAACGTTACCGAATACATTAAATACACCGCCACATAGACCGACAATTTCCTTAGGCGCCGTATCCGAAATAACAGGCCATCCCAACGCCCCAAATCCTTTACCAAAGAAAGCCAGCGCCATCAGTGTCACTACTAAAACATTGCTATCGGTATAATTACAAAGAATAATACTAGAAGCCAATAACATACCTAAAACGATAGGGATTTTACGGGCGGCGGTTAGCGAAAAACCACGCTTCAACAACATATCGGATACGACCCCTCCCGACACCCCACCAATAAAGCCACATATTGCGGGGATTGCTGCGATCAAACCGACTTTCAGAATAGACATTCCCTTTTCCTGTACCAGGTAAATGGGAAACCATGTGAGAAAAAACCAGGTGATACTATTGATAAAATACTGACCCAGAAATACACCCAGCATCATGCGGTTAGTGAGCAATTGTTTTATATAATCCCACTTCGGGCCACTATTTTCCTTACCATCACCTTTTTTATGGTCCATATCAACAACCGCGCCGCCTTTAGAAATATATTCTAATTCTTGCTTACTGATACCAGGGTGATCAGTTGGATTATGAATGAATTTAACCCATACAATAGTGAGAATAAACCCTATTCCCCCCATCACGATGAACACGTGTTCCCAACCCCATTGATAAGTCAGCCAACCTAGAATAGGTGAGAAAATTGCCAGTGAAAAATATTGCGCAGAGTTAAAAATGGCTGATGCCGTACCACGCTCTTTGGTTGGAAACCATGCCGCGGTGATGCGAGCGTTTGCGGGGAAGGACGGTGCTTCAGAAAAACCCAGCATAAAACGTAATACAAACAGTGTTACAGGCGCCCAGACTAATGGAACCCAATCAACAAACCCTTGCAGGAAAGTAAATAGAGACCAAAAGAATATGCTATAGGCGTAAACTTTTTTAGAACCAAAGCGGTCAAGCAGCCAACCGCCAGGGATCTGCATCACTAAATATGACCAACCAAACGCAGAAAAAATATACCCCATATGTACTGCATCTAGTTGTAATTCTTCCGCTACCGCAGTCCCCGCAATAGATAATGTTGCACGATCTGCATAATTTATCGCAGTTACTGTAAATATAATTAACAATATTATGTAGCGAACATAGGTTTTTCTTTTTATAAGAACCGCATCGGAATTCATAAAATCGCCTCGATTATCATTATAAGCATCATCGTAACCAACTCGACTAGCTCAACCTATTTCCAGAGTGGTTAGCTTTGAAATTTAACGTCAATCAGTTTATGGAAAAACATCGTTTATAAAAAATTTGCACTATCCGTTCACGCTACGAACAGTTATAAGACGGTATTAAGTATAAAAATTACATCATGGAATAGCATTGTCACAATGCCCAACAATGATTAACAATATACTGTAATTTTTGGCGTTACGCACAGAACATTGCGACTAACATCACACTGTGATTTCCAATTAGATAGGTAATAAAGGCAAAAGAGATACAGATCACATTAAGTTAGATACTTGCCAAACCATAAAGGATTAAAAATCAGTAAATATTATTCAATTGCACAGTTATGTGTTATAAAAAATCAGATATTATATTTATAAAATCCGCATTACTTAAATAAAAAGCAACGAGAATTATCAATTGTGAAAATTAGAGATTAACTGGAGACGCTATGTCACAGAACGAGCAGAATGTCGTCAAAGCATTTTATATAAAAGTTCATGACGATGATAACGTAGCTATTATTGTTAATGATAATGGTTTACGTGCAGGCACTCGATTCGATACTGGATTAGAATTAATTGAACATGTGCCACAAGGTCATAAAGTTGCCCTCGAAGATATCGCCAAATCAGGCCCAATCATTCGCTACGGTGAAATTATTGGCTATGCCCTGCGCGATATTGCGAAAGGTAGCTGGATTGACGAATCTTTAGTCGAGTTGCCTAAGGCCCCGGCATTGGAAACCCTGCCACTGGCGACCAAAGTTCCGCCCGCGCTGCCGCCGTTGGAAGGATATACTTTTGAAGGCTACCGCAATGCCGACGGCAGCGTCGGAACGAAAAACCTGTTAGCGATTACGACCAGCGTACATTGTGTCGCCGGCGTGGTGGATTATGTCGTCAAACTCATCGAGCGGGATCTCTTACCCAAGTACCCGAATGTGGATGGCGTCGTCGCATTAAATCACCTCTACGGCTGCGGTGTGGCTATCAACGCCCCCGCCGCGGTCGTGCCTATCCGCACGCTTCACAATCTGGCGCTCAATCCTAATTTCGGCGGCGAAGTGCTGGTCGTCGGCCTGGGCTGTGAAAAATTACAGCCGGAACGCCTGCTGGAAGGTACGCCAGATGTACAAGCAATTTCGTTGGATGACACCAGCATTGTTCGCTTGCAGGATGAACAACACGTCGGTTTCCGATCGATGGTGGATGACATCCTGGCGATGGCGGACAAACATCTGCAACGCTTGAACCAGCGTCAGCGTGAAACCTGTCCGGCCTCAGAACTGGTTGTCGGGATGCAATGTGGCGGTAGCGATGCCTTTTCTGGCGTTACCGCTAACCCAGCCGTCGGTTTTGCCTCCGACCTGCTGGTTCGTTGCGGCGCTACCGTCATGTTCTCGGAAGTGACCGAAGTGCGCGATGCGATACATCTGTTGACACCGCGCGCGATCAACGAAGACGTCGGCAAGCGTCTGCTGGAAGAGATGGCCTGGTACGATAACTACCTCGACAGCGGTCACACTGACCGCAGCGCCAACCCCTCTCCAGGAAACAAAAAAGGCGGGCTGGCCAATGTGGTAGAAAAGGCGCTCGGCTCTATTGCCAAATCTGGCACCAGCGCGATTGTTGAAGTCCTGTCTCCTGGCCAGCGTCCTACTAAACGCGGGCTGATTTATGCAGCAACGCCAGCCAGTGACTTTGTGTGCGGAACACAGCAGCTCGCTTCCGGCATTACCGTTCAGGTCTTCACCACCGGGCGCGGTACGCCCTATGGCCTGCTTGCTGTCCCGGTGATCAAAATGGCGACCCGTACCGCATTAGCGAACCGCTGGCACGACCTGATGGATATCAATGCTGGCACAATCGCGACCGGAGAGGCCACCATCGAAGATGTAGGCTGGCAACTCTTCCATTTCATTCTGGACATCGCCAGCGGCAAGAAAAAAACCTGGTCCGATCAGTGGGGTATCCATAATGCATTGGCAGTTTTCAATCCAGCCCCGGTAACTTGATTATCTATTTCGCAGGCCGGTGTTCCCATCCGGCCTGCGGATGGCGTTATTTGATCTACAATAAATTTAGCCATAATTAACAATCAACAAAGGATAATAATTAACGGATAAACGTCCAAATGAGAATATTTCATTTCATTCCCGCAAATAAATAAAACAAAAAATTAACAAACAATCGAAAGCCCCTCCGATTTTATTTTACTAAAAAAACTCATTAAGAATAATCCCTAAAAATACCTTATATCTTTTAATTATACTTACACATTTATTACTGATTATTTAGTGCAAGCAAAATGAATCAATTGACAGCGAATCATCCCCATCATAGATTTATGCATACTGAAAAATTGCACTAATATTGATGACCAGCGTGTTACAGCATTACTGTAATACGTTGGTTATCTTGCACAATGTGGGGCTATTCGCACTCTCATGATAAATGAGTAGATCACGTTTCATATAAATGAATAGGCCACTAAAAATTCAGTCGATCTGTTTGAATAACTTGAACATTTACACAGCAAAACACCGGACAGATTTCACGCAACGCATCGCCTATCGCTCACCTCTATTTCAGCACCAGTAATAATCGGAGCGGCTGAGATATGGCCGGCAATCAGCGCGGCGGTCTGGAAACTGAACGGGATACGGACACCGGGGTTTATAATGAGAGTCAATACACCTGTTACACAGCAGGAGTATTTGTTAGATATGGACACCATATTGATGTCCACAACAGATATTCACAGCCATATTACGTATGCCAATTCGGCCTTCATTAAGGTCAGTGGTTTTTCTGAAGAGCAACTTATTAGTCAGCCGCATAATATTGTGCGCCATCCCGACATGCCCGTTGAAGCCTATGCGGACATGTGGTTTACATTGCAGCAGGGCGATAGCTGGACAGGTATCATTAAGAATCGCCGCAATAACGGCGACCACTATTGGGTCCGCGCTAATGTCACGCCGGTTTACCAGCACGAAAAGCTCATCGGTTATATTTCCGTTCGTAATACGCCCAGCGCCGAAGAGATCAAACAGGCCGAAAAACTGTATAGCGCGATGCAGCAAAAGCAGGCCGGTAACCGCAAGTTTTATAAAGGGTTGGTCGTGCGCACGGGGCTCCTTTCTCCACTGTCGATCTTGCAAAAACTGTCTGTCCGCTGGCGCCTCCGTTTGGCCGTACTCGCGGCGGGGCTTATCCCGGTACTGTTTGCCTTCTGTGGGTTAAACCCGCTGTGGCTACTGCCACTGGCGTTGCTCGTCATCATCGCCGCGGATTGCTTTTTGCAAAAACAAATTGCACAACCGATTAGCATCATTCTAAAACAGGCTCAGCATGTGGTTTCAGGTCGCAAAGTTAAACACATCTGCCTAAATCGGGTAGACGAAATCGGCCTGCTACTGCGTTCCGTTAACCAATTCGGTCTGAATCTGCATTCGCTGGTTGATGACGTCAGCACGCAGGTGGGCGGTATTACCGATGTCAGTCATAAACTGGCAAAAAATAATGTCGACCTGAATATGCGCACAGAGGAAACATCGGCAAATCTGCAACAGACCGCCGCCGCCATTGAAGAAATTACCGTTGCCGTACAGCAGAGTGCAGAAACGTCGGCGCAGGCTACCACAATGGCTGCAGCCGCGAGCGATACCGCGCTAAAAGGCGGCGCGATTATGAAGGAAACCATCGGTATGATGGATTCTATCTCCAGCGCCAGCGATAAAATCGTGGATATTATCGGCGTAATTGACAGTATCGCTTTTCAGACCAACATTCTCGCGCTGAATGCCGCGGTTGAAGCGGCACGTGCTGGCGTTCAAGGGAAAGGGTTTGCCGTGGTTGCAGCTGAAGTGCGTAATTTAGCGCAGCACTCCGCCTCGGCAGCCAAAGAGATTAAAACGCTGATCGATGCCAACGTTGCCAATGTGAAACAAGGAAGCTCAATGGTGGAAAACGCAGGCAAACATATCAGCGATATCGTTGACGAAGTGTTGCAGGTTTCTAGCATGATCAAAGAAATAAGCAATGCAACGCGTGAACAGACCGCAGCATTAAGCCTGATCAACACCTCGATTGCACAGATAGAACAAATGACACAGCGCAATACCGATATGGTGTCACATTCAACGGAAGCCGCTGAGGGATTGAATCTTCAGGCTACGCGACTGAATAGCGCCATTAACGTCTATGGTCGTTAAACTCTTCTGGATATGCCGAATGAGTTTTACGCCAACGCACGCGATACGCCCGATTACGCCACTGAATGCGCAAGGTCGCTTCATTGAAGCGACCTCAGGGAAGGGAAACTCATGAGCGAGGCCGCTTCAGCGGCGTCACCAACCCTTGCAGCCCTTCTACCTTGATGGCCAGCGTTATTTGCATCAGTTCCCCTAAACGACCACGGGGAAACTCGCCTTTACGAGAAAACCACAGCAGATACTCTTCCGGTAAATCAATCAGTACGCGCCCCTGGTATTTACCAAAAGGCATCCGCATCGTCGCAATCTCTAGCAAATCCGCTTTTTCCACCGGTTTAGTCTCCCAATAATCGGATCATCTCCGCTTCATCGATCACGGGAATCCCCAATTCCTGCGCCTTTGCCAGCTTAGATCCTGCGGCTTCACCCGCAATCACCATATCGGTTTTTTTCGAGACGCTGCCACTGACTTTAGCGCCCAATGCGGCGAGACGATCCTTAGCTTCATCACGAGATAGGACACTCAGCGATCCTGTCAACACCACTGTTTTCCCGGCAAAGGGACTGTCGATCGTCTCAGCGTTGACGACCTGAACCTCTGGCCAGTGAATATTGATCCCTGCTGGGTCGGTCAATTCATGAATCACGATTCGGTTATGCGCCTCCTCCAGGAAATGCCGCACATGTGCGGCAACGACCTTACCGACATCCGGCACGGCGAGTAGTGCTTCTTCGTCGGCGGCGAAAAGCGCTTCCAGTGAGCCAAAATGCGCGGCCAGATTAGCTGCCGTCGCTTCGCCAACGTCACGGATCCCCAACGCATACAAGAAGCGCGCTAGCGTGGTCACTTTTGCCTTTTCCAGGGCATTTACCAGATTTAGCGCAGATTTCGGCCCCATACGCTCCAATTTCGTCAGTATTTCGACGTTCAGACGAAACAGATCGGCTGGCGTTTTGACATACTCTTTTTCCACCAATTGGTCGATAATCTTATCGCCCATACCTTCCACGTCTAAGGCGCGGCGAGACACAAAATGCTTCAACGCCTCTTTACGTTGGGCGCCACAGATCAAACCACCAGTGCAACGCGTGACGGCTTCCCCTTCTACGCGTTCAACATCCGCGCCGCACACGGGGCAGGTAGAAGGGAACACAATCGGCTGCGCCGTTTCGGGCCGTTCGGCGACTACCACACCAACAATTTGCGGGATCACATCCCCTGCCCGACGCACAATGACGCGATCGCCTATTTGCAAACCGAGTCGCTCAATTTCGTCCGCGTTATGCAGCGTAGCATTACTGACAATAACCCCCGCCACGGCCACGGGTTCCAGACGCGCGACCGGGGTAATCGCGCCGGTTCGCCCAACCTGAAATTCCACATCACGCAGCCACGTCAGTTGTTCCTGCGCGGGGAATTTAAAGGCCACCGCCCAACGCGGCGCACGGGCAACAAACCCTAATCTTTCCTGTAATGCCAGAGAATCTACTTTGACGACGACGCCATCAATATCAAAGCCTAACGAACTGCGAGTCTGTTCAATATGGCGGTAAAACGCCAGGACCTCGTCCGAACCGGTGCATCGTTGAATTTTATCGCTCACTGGCAACCCCCATGCTTTGAACAGCATCAGTCGTTCCCAGTGGCTGGCTGGCAATTCGCCCCCCTCCACCAGACCAACGCCATAGCAGAAAAATGTTAGCGGGCGTTTAGCCGTAATTCGCGGATCAAGCTGGCGCAGCGATCCCGCCGCAGCGTTGCGGGGATTAGCAAAGACTTTACCGCCCGTTCGACGGGCTTCTTCATTCAGCTTTTCAAAGCCGCTGTGCTTCATAAACACTTCGCCACGCACTTCAATGCGGCGGGGAATGTTGTCGCCTTCCAGACGCAACGGGATCGCTCCCACGGTGCGAATATTACTGGTGATGTTCTCCCCGGTTGCGCCATCGCCACGCGTAGCCGCCTGCACCAGAATCCCGTCTTCATAAAGTAAACTGACCGCCAAGCCATCCAGCTTGAGTTCACAACAAAATGTCAGTTCCCCTTCATTTTTTAGCCTGTCGCTAATCCGTTTACTGAACGCCAGATAGCTTTCTTCATCGAAGACATTATCCAGCGATAACATCGGCACTTCATGGCGCACCGGTTCAAATGCCGCCAACGGTGCCGCGCCTACGCGCTGCGTAGGAGAATCGCTGGTCACCAGTTCCGGGTAATCGGTTTCCAATGCCTTTAGTTCCTGCATGAGTTTGTCGTATTCGACATCAGGAATTTCGGGCGCATCTTCAACGTGGTATTGGTATTCGTGATGACGTAAGACCCGACGCAACGTCGCTGCTCGCTGTGCGGCTGCATCCACTTCGGATGGTGCTTTCTTCACTGGTTTCATACCTGTTCTATCTGATGTATGGCTCGATCGACGCCACTATGTTTATGGCTCTCGCCCAGGTTAAACCAGAACGAGAGGCAATAGTTTGCACGGCGTAGATACCGCCAATGACGCTATTAAGATTGAGGCGAGCGGGCCTTTATCGCGTTGATAATGTTTGTCGTAGAGCAGCCGTCCTCAAAATTCAGGACCTTAACCTCTCCGCCATTATCCCAGACCTCTTTACTACCGGCGATGTCATGCGGCTGGTAATCCCCGCCTTTCACCAAAATATCCGGCAGAATGCCAGCAATCAGGCGCTGCGGCGTATCTTCTTCAAACGGCACAACCCAATCGACCGCTTCCAATGCGCCTACAACGATCATTCGCTGCGTTAGCGGGTTGACGGGCCGTGTCGGCCCTTTTAAACGCGAGGTTGAAGCATCGCTGTTGATCGCTACGATTAATCGATCGCCGAGTTTACGGGCATTTGCCAGGTAAGAAACATGTCCGGCATGCAGAATATCGAAGCAACCATTGGTCATCACAATCTTTTCTCCTCGCTGGCGAGCGAGTTCCACGGCCTGTTTCAGTTGTTCTTCGGTCATCACGCCAAACCCGGTGTCGGCACGCCCGCGGATCGCATTTTCCAATTCAATCGGCGTAACCGTTGACGTCCCCAGTTTGCCAACGACGACGCCAGCGGCGGCATTCGCCAGGAAACAAGCGTCTTCCAGTGGATTCCCCGCAGCCAGCGCCGCAGCCAACACGCCAATAACGGTATCGCCCGCACCGGTCACGTCGTAAACTTCCTGCGCTTGCGTCGGCAAGTGCAGCGGATCTTTGCCCGGCTGTAGCAGCGTCATCCCCTGCTCGGAACGGGTTATCAGCAGTGCGGATAAATCATACTCCGCAATCAGTCGCTCTCCTCGCTCAACCAGTTCCTCTTCCGTTTTGCAACGCCCTGCGACCGCTTCGAACTCAGACAGGTTCGGCGTCAGCAGCGTGGCGCCACGGTAGCGGGAAAAATCCGTACCTTTCGGGTCGATCAGCACCGGAACGCCCGCCTCTTTTGCCGTCTGGATCATGATTTGCACCTGCGCCAATGCGCCTTTTGCATAATCAGACAGCACCAGCGCCCCCATTTTTGGCAGCGCCAGTTGAATACGCTCGACAATCGGCTGAGGATCAATATCCTCAAAACCTTCCTCAAAATCCAACCGAATTAACTGCTGATTTCGCGACAAAACGCGCAGCTTGGTAATTGTTGGGTGCGTCGGTACGGAAACAAAGTCACATGTCACGTTGACTTCACCCAGTTTGGCATTGAGTACGCGAGCGGCATCATCAATGCCCGTTAACCCGACCAGACGCGAGCCCGCGCCTAATGCGGCAATGTTCATCGCGACGTTTGCCGCGCCACCGGGTCGCTCTTCGACAGCATCGACCTTGACCACAGGTACAGGCGCCTCTGGGGAAATACGGCTGGTCGGCCCATACCAGTAGCGATCTAGCATGACATCGCCGACCACTAATACACCCGCTTGACGAAAATCAGGCAGCGTCACTTTCATCCTCAACTCCAGCTTTTGGCATAATAGGCGTAATAATATCATAGGCGCGATCGCTACACGTTATCTCGGCGCGTCGCCGATCGACACGTTGCTCGCAGAAAGAGCAGGAACCTACGCCTCCTCTAACCACGTTTTCCAGCTCGCCAGCACCTGCTCTCGTTCCGCGATAAATCGATCCTTGCTGACACGACCAGACTGTTCCTGTAGTGCCAGATGGTGTAACTCGTTGCGCATGGCGACATAAGCCTGCTTGAGCGCATTGGCTTCGTCCTCCGTCATCACGCCATATTGCGCCATCAGTTCCAGAATACGCACATTGTCTGACCAGCGGGTCAGACGGGGCTCTTGAGCCGCGTAGCGTAACACCAGATACTGGACAATAAATTCGATATCTGTGATGCCGCCCGCATCCGTTTTAATGTCAAAGCGCGTTTTATCTTTGTTGGCCAAATGCTGGCGCATTTTTTCCCGCATTTCGCGCACTTCGGTTCGCAGCGTATCCGCATCACGCGGCATACAGAGAATATTGCGACGAATAGATTCAAAGGCCTGTTGCACGCCGCTTTCGCCATACACCATACGCGCGCGCACCAACGCTTGATGCTCCCATGTCCACGCTTCCTTGCGTTGATATTCATCAAACGCCTCCACTGTACTCACCAACATGCCCGCCGCGCCAGAAGGCCGCAGGCGCGCATCGACTTCATACAGAATCCCGGAAGAGGTTCGCGTGCTAAATAAGTGCATTACACGTTGCGCGAGGCGCAAATAAAACTGGCGACCATCAATGCTACGTGCGCCGTCAGTCATGACATCTGAGGGGCAATCCAATAAGAAGACCAGATCCAAATCGGAGCTGTATCCCAGTTCCCAGCCACCCAACTTGCCATAGGCAATCACCGCAAAACCATACCCCTCTCGGTGCTGTAAATGGGATGGTTGACCGTAACGCGCCACCATCTGCCCCCACGCCTGCTGAATGACGGCGGCGATAATCGCCTCGGCTAAATACGTTAAGTGATCGCTTACTTTCATTACCGGCAAGATGCCTGCAATGTCTCCTGCGGCGATGCGGAGCTGCTGCGCCTGCTTGAATTGGCGCACGGCCTCCAGTTGCTGCTCTTCATCGTCCTCCGGTACACGCATCAGATACTGGCGCAGTTCATCGGCGTAAGCGCTCGGTTCCGTCGGCTGGTATAGCGTAGACGCATCGAGTAGTTCATCGAGCAAAAGGGGGTAACGCGCCAGTTGACTGGCGACCATCGGCGAAGCCGCACACAAGCGCACTAGCTGAGACAACGCAGCACGCGACTCCAGTAATAGTTCAAGATAGGTGGTGCGCGTGACAATCCCCAATAACAGCGGCGTCAGGCGGGACAGAACCGTATCCGCTTCCTGCCGCGCACAGACTTCGGACAGTAAGCACGGCATAAGCTGATCGAGGACATCGCGCCCGCGCGGCCCTATCGTGCGTTTCGCCACATCGTGGCGAAACTCCACAATCACGCGCATCAGCCTTTCACGCACCGTCTCCGTGAGATGCGGCGTCAACGGCGCCAGTTCACCGTCATCCAGCGTGTCATGCCATAAGCTGCTATAGCGGCTGTGTTCGGGAATATCATGGTTGTCCGGCGCATCGTCACCAATCAGATCGTCGAATACCCGGCGCACCGCCCGCATATGCTGTATCAGCATCGATTGCAGCGCATCCCAGTGCTCAAACCCCATTCCCCACGCCAGTCGCTGCTGGTTTAAGGCATCACCTGGCAGCGTTTGCGTTTGCTCATCGGCAATCGCCTGCAACAGGTTTTCAAGACGACGCAAAAACCGATAGGCGGTACTAAGGTCATGCACCTGCTGCGCCGTTAATAGCCCCAAAGCGCCGACATGCTGAAGCGTAGGCAACAACGATCGCCCCTGTAGCGCCGGTTCGCGTCCACCGCGAATCAGTTGAAAAACCTGCGTGATAAATTCAATTTCGCGAATCCCGCCAGCGCCTAATTTAATGTTGTTGCGCAGATCTCGGCGACGAACTTCGCGAGCAATCATACTTTTCATATTGCGCAACGACTGGATAACACTGAAATCGATATAACGGCGAAAGACGAAGGGTTTCAGCATACTGCGCAATTCCTGGCTATAGGCGTCGTCCATTCCCCCCATCAGACGCGCCTTGACCATCGCGTAGCGTTCCCAGTCGCGGCCCTGCTCCTGATAATAATCTTCCATGGCCACAAAGCTAAGGACCAGCGGCCCGCTGTCACCAAAAGGGCGTAGGCGCATATCGACCCGATAAACAAACCCCTCGACGGTCTGCTGATCCAGCACCTTAATAAGCCGCTGCCCCAGACGCGTGAAGAACTGCGCATTGTCCAGTTCGCGCCGTCCGCCCTGCGTATGGCCATTTTCGGGATACACGAAAATCAGGTCGATATCCGAAGAAAAGTTAAGCTCTTCTCCCCCCAATTTCCCCATTCCGAGAATTAATAAAGGCTGAGACACGCCTTGCGCATTGCAGGGCGTCCCCCACTCACGACAGCAGGCCTGATATAGCCAGCCTCTGGCTGCGACAATGAGGACCTCGGCCAATATGCTCAGTTGGCGTAGCGTCTGTTCCGTGGTACTGGTTTGCAGCACCTGCGACCACGCTATTCGCGTAAGCATATGGCGGCGAAAACGACGCAGTGCCGCCATCAGCGCATGTTCATCACCCACATCGGCCAGCGCATTATCTAACCAGTCGGCATAGTATCGCCACTCGTCAGGCTGCGGCGGCTGCTGGTGAATGCCTCGCCACCATTCAGGATGCAATGCAAGCGCATCACAGACAAAATCACTCAATGCCAACACCGACGCATCACTGTCTGTGATAGGTTCATCGGGCGCGGCTTCCTGCAAACGCGCGATCGCGCGCTGAGCGTGCTCTGACAGCAGTACGGGTAAAGGAGGTATCGACATAGAGGTTCGTTCCTTTGATGTGCCGCCTCTCATGGAGAGGCGGCAGTACCGGTTACTGTGATAATCCGCCGCTATGCAACCAGAACGGCGTCAGGGTAAGTACCTTTTTACGCGCGGCTTCCAAATTCACAGACGGCGCGCGATCGGCGGTGCATCGCTCAATTTCCCGAAGCAGCGTGCGCCAGTGTGCAACATAAGCATCCACCTGTTCCGCCGGATAGGCGCCGGATAAAAGAAGAAAGGCATAAATATTACGTTGCAGACGAGGACGTTGCTGTTGGTATTGGGATTCAGTCAATGGTGAAGCAAAAACGCTTTTCAGTTCCGCCGTACTACGACTGAGCATAATATCGGCAAAACGTTTGAACGATCCCTGAAGCTTAAGGCGATCTTTATTGTCCATATGTTCACGCCAACCAGACTCAATTAACCAGGAAGTGAGTACCAACTTATTTTTCAGATAATCAATGCTGTAGCACATTTCCGCCCCACCGGGGCCATCTATCCGGGCTTCCAGGCTAGTTAGTGCGGCGCGGAAAAGCGTCGTAACTTTGCGCAGTACAACACCACTTACCAGCACCAGCATTTCACGCATCAACGCGCTGGCCTCTGTCAGCGCGCCGCGCGCGGAGGCGTCACCTCGCACCCAGAGCTCTTCATGGTATTGCCAGTGGCTCAACGCCAGTTCCAGCGCAGCCCGGATCGCCTGATCGATATTACTTTTCTCAGCCATTTCTAATCGATTAAGCGCAAGCCGTTCGCGAACCGGATTCCCCTTGGCCAAGTGGTATCCGCGTGCCGCTTTACTGAGGCTCCCCTGGCGTAGACCGCCAAATTCTGCAATTTCCTGTGCCAGCGCCAGCAGATGAGCCGTTTGCCCCAATTTGAGTTCCATCTCCAACTCACATAACGGTTCGGTGACATCCCCGGCACGGATTTCACCGCGATCTAGCGCCACCTCAATCACACTTTGGTGGTAAGTAAATAACCACTTTTCACGGGTAAAATCCGTGGTAAACAGCGGGGCGAGCGACGCTTGCAATGCGTCAATATCACAATCTTCCGGCCATATTTCCGCTGGCAACAGGCTGAGATCCAGCGCGTCCTTATCCAACGCAATGTTATACTCCGGATGCTGGTGCAGCCCGCCAATCACACGTCCCGCCGTCTTCACCGTCATTTCATAGCGCTCGTTCTCGCCACGAATGCGCAAACCGATACCATGACGGCGTAGATAATTATCCTTGGTTTCATAATAGGTATTGCTCAAACGCTGAGCTTGCAGGTGCTCATACTGGCTATAATCACTTTCCCACTCAGCTAACTGCGTCCGCAGCGATTCAACGCTGTCAGGATGAACAATAAGTTTCAACTCGATCTCTTCACTCATAGCATCACAATACCAATACCGTGTTCATTATTGTGCCAGTAAATAGCATTTTGCTTCGGCTGACCACCCCTACCGCATTCGTACGTTTTCACTTGCGGACGAGCGCGCATTTTTCATGCAAACCAGCCACGCTAATGCAGCCGGTTACCGGGCACGTTATCGGGCCGGCAAACACATTGCACGTGTATGAATTCGCCTCGGCTCTCAGGAACAAATAGAATAGCGCTAATCAATCGGTTCTGAGACTGTTCTCATTTCGGTTTGCACGTTGCCTCGTCAGACTGAAACCTCTACTATCGAGATACTATTAATGCAACATGATGATCTTATGCAGAAATTAGGCTTACTTTGCTTTACTTTATTTTCTCTCACGCTGAGCTGTACCGCACAGGCAGATGAAAAACGCTACATTTCCGATGAGTTATTGACGTATATCCACAGCGGGCCGGGTAATCAGTATCGTATTGTCGGTACACTGAATGCGGGCGCTGAGGTCACGTTACTTAGCGTTAATGAAAGCACGGGATACGCGCAGATTCGCGATGATAAAAACCGTAGCGCCTGGCTCCCACTCAACCAGCTTAGCACTACGCCAAGCCTGCGCACGCGTGTGCCCGCACTGGAAAGTCAGGTTAACGACCTGACTGAAAAATTGAATAATATTGACCAGACCTGGAAGCAGCGTACCGCCGATATGCAGCAAAAGGTAGCCGCCAGCGACAGTATTATCAGCGGGTTACGCCAGGAAAATCAGGATCTGAAAAATCAGCTTATTGTCGCGCAGAAGAAAGTCAGCGCGGCGAATGTCCAGCTTGACGATAAGCAGCGTACGATTATCTTACAGTGGTTTATGTATGGGGGCGGCGTTGCCGGCATCGGTTTGCTGCTAGGCTTGCTGCTGCCGCACATTATTCCGCGTAAAAAGAAAAACGACCGCTGGATGAACTAACCCCAATGCCTGCTTAATGCGGGCATTTTTCTCTATGGCACAGGCAACATCGCCAGGATGATAGTATGTTTGCGGTATTAATGACTGATTCAGGAGCCCGATGTTGAAGATCTACCTTGTCGGCGGCGCTGTTCGCGACAGCCTGCTAGGTTTACCCGTCACCGAGAGAGATTGGGTCGTCGTTGGTGCGACGCCATCGCTACTGCTTGCGCAGGGTTACCAGCAGGTGGGAAAGGATTTTCCCGTTTTTTTACACCCCGTAAGCCGCGATGAGTACGCGCTCGCGCGTACCGAACGTAAATCCGGTAAAGGCTATCGCGGTTTTGTCTGTCATGCCGCTCCCGATGTCACGTTAGAACAGGATTTGCTGCGTCGTGATTTGACGATCAACGCAATTGCGCGTACAGAAACCGGCGAGTTGATCGACCCTTTCCAAGGCCGTCTCGATCTCGAAAACCGCATTCTGCGCCATGTTTCTGAAGCATTTAGCGAAGACCCGCTACGGGTACTGCGCGTCGCCCGTTTTGCCGCGCGTTTTGCGCATCTCGGTTTCCAAATTGCCGAGGAAACGATAACGTTGATGAAAAAAATGACCAACGAGGGCGAGCTCGCTTACCTGACGCCTGAACGTGTCTGGAAAGAAACGGAGAAAGCGCTCGGCACCACATCGCCGAATATTTATTTTCAGGTACTTCGCGACTGCGGGGCGCTGGCGGTGCTATTTCCTGAGATCGATAATTTATACGGCGTACCGGCTCCCGCGCAATGGCACCCGGAAATCGACACCGGTATTCATACCATGATGACGCTGGCAATGGCTGCCCGTTTGACGCCTGAGATTGATGTGCGATTTGCAGCGCTGTGTCACGATGTAGGGAAAGGGTTGACGCCGCCCGAACTGTGGCCTCGACATCACGGGCATGGCCCGGCAGGGGTTAAACTGGTTGAAGCGCTGTGCCAACGTCTGCGCGTACCTAACCCCATGCGCGATCTGGCTAAATTAGTTGCGGAATACCATGATCTGGTCCACACCGTGCAGATACTACAACCCAAAACGCTGCTGAAATTATTTGATGCGATTGACGTATGGCGCAAACCGCAACGTCTGGAGCAGTTGGCGCTCACTAGCGAGGCAGACGCCAGAGGTCGTGCTGGCTTTGAAGAGAATCCTTATCCGCAAGGCGATTTCCTGCGTGAAGCCTTCCACATTGCCAACCAGGTTAGCAGTGCGGACGTCGTGGCGGATGGATTTAAAGGCATTGAGGTGCGCCACGAACTGGCCCGGCGCCGAATTCGGACATTAACAGACTGGAAAGCACAACAATCTGGAACACCCGACGCCTGAAAGCATCAGGCCACGCATAAGCGCGGCCTTTTCCCATGCGATACCTAACGCTGACTTACATAAACACCATGTAAACAGCGCCCGCGACGATGAAACGGTAAATCGCGAACGGTACAAAAGAAATGCGTTTGATTATTTTCAGGAAGGTTTTAATCGCAATCAATGCCACGATAAATGCCGTCACGAAGCCAACAGCAAACATCGGGACATCGGAGAGCGACAAGAAATGCCAGCTTTTATACAGATCCAAGACAGTCGCGCCAATCATCATGGGCACCGCCAGAATAAAGGAGAACTCAGAAGCCGCATAGCGACTGACCCCCATCAACATCCCGCCGGAAATAGTCGCGCCGGAACGGGAAAACCCGGGCCACAGCGCCAGACACTGAAAACAACCAATCATAAACGCCTGACGATGCGTGATATCGTCCAGCCCCACTGCGCTCGGTTTTTTAGGTTTAAGCCATTCCGCCGCCAGCAGCAGAAACCCGCCAACAACCAGCGCATACATCACATTATTTGGGTAAAACAAAGACTTAATTACATCATGGAAAACCAGACCGAGTACGACAGCGGGGATCATGGCCAGCAAGATATGCGTCAGTTTCAGCCGTCCGGCCGTATGCCCCTCATGTGGCACTTCGCCGAAATGAATACCAATCAAGCCAAAGAGACGGCGCCAGAACATGACGACGACCGCCAGAATCGAGCCAAGCTGGATAATGACTTCGAATGTCTTGGCTTTCTCATCAACAAACCCCAACCAGTGACCCACAATAATCATGTGTCCCGTGGACGAGACGGGCAAAAATTCGGTCAGCCCCTCAACCACGCCAAGAATAAATGCGATTAGCAGCGAATGCAGGTCAGTCATCTAAAATCCTTGTCTCTAAAAAAATTAATGCCGCCCATAAAAAAGCGGCCACGTATTTCCGTGCGCCGCTATAACTGGCTTATAACCTGCTTAGATTACGATTTAGTGGCACATAAAACAGTATTTTTCTGTTAAATCAGATTTATCGTGCGCCACGCTCAATAATGACCCCAACCTGACGTGCCTGTGCCACCGCGCCCGGCTTGCTCAGTTTGATCCGCAACCAGGGAATGGGGAAGCGCAGCATCAACATCTGCGCTACTTCTTCTGCTACGCGCTCCACCAGCGCAAAGCGCTGGTTTGCCACATACGCGATAACGGCATCGCTGACATCAGCATAGCTTAGGCAGTCATTGACATCGTCACTGGCGGCTGCCTGACGGTTATCCCAGCCCATTTCAATATCGAACACCAGTTTCTGTTGAATAGTCTGTTCCCAGTCATAGACACCAATCGTGGTGATGACCGTCAATTCTTCGATAAATACGATATCCATCACGCCATTCTCTGTTTTTGCCGCTGTCGGATACCACTTCCGACGGAATATGCGTATTATCCATAGATGAGAAGAGTAATACGACCCTTATTAAACGGAATGGCGTTATGAGTGTTACCGCGCTCGGTATGATGTTAATCGCGTATCTGTGTGGCTCTGTATTCAGTGCGATTTTGTTTTGCAAAATGACTGGGCTACCCGACCCGCGTCAGCAGGGTTCGGGGAATCCGGGCGCCACTAACGTACTGCGTATTGGCGGTAAGGCGGCGGCTGCCGCCGTATTAGTTTTTGATATTCTTAAAGGCATGCTGCCGGTCTGGGCCGCCTACGCGTTAGGCGTGGCTCCTTTATATCTCGGGTTGACCGCCATCGCCGCCTGCCTCGGGCATATTTATCCGATCTTTTTCCATTTCCGCGGCGGGAAAGGGGTAGCGACGGCTTTTGGCGCTATTGCCCCCATTGGCTGGGATCTGACAGGGCTGATGACCGGCACCTGGCTGCTGACCGTACTGTTAAGCGGCTATTCCTCGCTTGGCGCGATCGTGAGCGCCCTCATTGCGCCATTTTACGTTTGGTGGTTCAAACCGCAGTTTACTTTCCCTGTCGCCATGCTCTCTTGTCTGATATTGATGCGCCATCACGATAATATTCAACGCCTATGGCGCGGGCAGGAAGGTAAGATCTGGCATAAGCTACGCAAGAAGCCCCCGAAAGCGTGAGGCAAGATAAGTCAGGCTGTTTTGATAACGCCGGATGCGCGTGGTGTATCTCAGAGAAGAAAATGATAAGCAAAATCGGGGACATTAAACGCTTTTTGGCTATAATGGCGACCACGCTATTTCAGGTTTAAAAGAAGGAAACCGACATGAGTCTGAACGATGTTCCGGCGGGTAAAGATCTGCCAGAAGATATCTATGTAGTGATTGAAATCCCCGCGAATGCCGATCCTATCAAATATGAAATTGATAAGGAGACCGGTGCGCTGTTTGTAGACCGTTTTATGTCTACTGCCATGTTCTACCCTTGCAACTACGGCTATATCAATCACACGCTGTCCCTGGATGGCGACCCGGTTGACGTGCTAGTTCCCACGCCGTATCCGTTGCAGCCTGGCTCTGTCATTCGCTGCCGTCCCGTTGGCGCACTGAAAATGACCGATGAAGCCGGTGAAGACGCCAAACTGGTTGCTGTGCCGCACAGCAAGCTTACGAAAGAGTACGATCATATTAAAGACGTTAACGACCTGCCTGAGCTGCTACGTGCGCAGATCGGCCACTTCTTCGAACATTATAAAGATCTGGAAAAAGGCAAGTGGGTGAAAGTTGAAGGTTGGGACGACGCGGCAGCGGCCAAAGCCGAGATCGTGGCCTCCTTTGAGCGCGCGAAAAAGCAGTAAGCCCGCATATTGCCCGCTTCAATACCGATCGATTAAAAACACCGCTTAACGCGGTGTTTTTATTTATGGCGTCCTGGCGTGATCTATAGCGTGTATCAAACCTCTCCTACATGTTCATCACGTTTTAGCCAATCGCCGCTGACAATACGCGGCAACCCTGTCACCGGGTGTTTGTACAGGTAGATCCAGGCATTGCCAAGGGGAGTGTCAATCAATTCACGTCGGTACTCGTGACCATCTCGTTTTAACGCATCCAACTCCGCCAAAATCGACGAGCTAATACGATAAACCTCACAATGGATTACCCCATTACCGGGTACTACTGCCGGATAATGGCCAAGGTTGTACAGCTCATACCCTTCAAGCAGACAATCCCCCAGCCATTGCGCATTTGTCATCCAATGACTGTTTCCCTGTTTGCGTCGTAAACTGCCGTAAACAATAATTCGCATCACTAAAACTCAAACTGATAGAGCAGATCTAATGCCTGACTCATGCCAGACACCGCTTCCAAGTATAGCCTTGGCATCAGTCGATAGCGCAGCGTTAACGTTGCCAAAGAATCGAATATGCCAACACCGTATTTCACTTGCAGGCCCGGGAGGACGTAACCGCTGACGACGACCTGGGAATTATCGCCAACACCCTGTGTATCCAGAGCTAAATTACTTACGCCAAAGGCCTCGCCGATTTTACCCACAACTTGCCCACTTTGTGCAACCCCTAAACCCACTAACATTGAGGTCATCGCTGCGCCATCCGTACCGCTGCTGTCCAAACCCTGACCACGCAACAAATAAGAGAGCGCTTCCTGCTGGGACAGCGCCGGATCGGAAAATACTTCCAGCTTCGGTGCATCAGCCATTCCGATAACTCGCACGCCGGCAATCACGTCATCTTCCGTATTGTCCGGGTTACGAATCGCCTCGATATTCAGCATTGGCTGATCCGGCGGGCCGGAGAATAGAATAATCCCTTTACGGACAAATAGATCCTGTCCATACGCCTTGAATCGGCCGACAGGAATATTAATCTGCCCATTCAGTCCCAATCCGCGCTCATCCTGTACCATTTTCAGATCGCCCTGTAGGCGGGCAGCCAGACCAAATGCATCCAACCGGACATCATTCCCAACGCGGATCGTCAGATTGCTGTTAATCGGGATCGCCGCATCGGTTTTTTTCAGCGGTCGGTGCTGTGCGTCTAGCATGACCTCATCCGAAGACACCGACACCGCGCTTTCTGGCATCTCCTTAACCACAATACGTGCCCACGGAATACTGACCGACCCATTGAGCGCAAATAGCTGAGGCGTGGCCTCGAAAACAATATCCGGAGAGACATCCAGACGCGCCATGGGAGGGATAGTCAACCGTAATCTCTGGCCTTTCACCGCGATCCGCGCACGCCAGGCGTCTGTCTGCGACCAGTCGGCGGTCCCGCCCAGGTTCAACTGCCCATTATCCGTTTTTAAGAAACCTTGTAAGGTTGATGACATCCCGCTGAAGTACAGCGCCAACCGCCCATAGGTGAGATCGACGGGCATCCAGTTACCATCAATGTCCAATCGATCCAACACCATCTGCCCGAAAAGTTGAGGACGCGCGGCATCGCCTGCCAAACGCAGATTCGCGTTCAGTATCCCCGCCGCTTTTTCGCCTTTACTTAATGCCGGGTTGAGTAGCGCCAGCGAAATCGTGTCGATAGTAACGTTACCGCCAAGATTACGGCGCCCCTGCGGATCGGTGACCTGAACATTTCCGCTGAAGCGTCCGTTTTCACGAATAGCCATCAGCCAGCCAAGCTGCGCCCGCCCGCGATCGAGCGCGGCATTAAGCGTAAATGCCGTGAAATCAATCGGTAACATGTTGCCCTGCATTCGCTGACGAACGCTGACGCCGTTACCCACTAACGACACTTTCGCCTGTGGTAAGCCCTGGCCTGCCTGCCAACTGACATCGGCCTCACCGGTAAATGTTCCGGCGAGCACCGTATCCTCCGTCAAAAATGGCGTTAACATCGCGAGATCGAAACGGTTGAGGCGAAGGCTCGCCTGCCCGCTCGGCCCGACTTCGATCGCTTGCGGTACACAAAGTTCCGCGTTCGGGTTACGCCAACAGTGCGTGCCAATGGTCATCTTCTGCTGGGTATTCGCGTAATCCAGGGCCACGTTTTGTGACAGACGCCATTCGCCGACAGGCGTATTAAAGCGGGTGTCGCTCAACGTACCGCGCCAACGCTGTTCTTGACGCGCGAAGCTGCCGGAAAGCATAAGTTGCCCCGAAACTGGCTCCCCTTGCATCGCCAGCCGCAAGTGGTGCTGCTGCTCATCGCCGCTAGCATCCAACGTCAACAGACGGATACTCAGATCATCTTGCTTTAAACCTTCAAGACGCACCCCAAGCTTGCCCTGGATCTGCTGTTCGGATCGTACATCGGCTTCTACATTCACCTGACCAATCGTCATCGCCTGCCAACGCAACCTGGACGCCGTGATATTCGCCAGCACCTGTGGTTCGCGCAGATGGCCTCGGAGTTTAAGTTCGCCGATGACGCGCCCCGCCAACCCTGGCAACACGCCATCCAGCGATGGGGCATTAATGGTCGCATCTAACTGCCATTTATCATTCAGCTCGCCGTTGACGTTGATCTGATTACGACCTAACGCCACGTTGAGCGCGGGTATTGTCCACTGCCCGGCAGCATTTCCGCGTAGTTCCCCCCTGACCCTGAGTCTGTTGGCTTTCACGTTGCCGTCCAGACGCAGCTCCGGTACCTGCAATTGCCAACTGCCACCATAAACACTACCGCGCGTCGTCAGCTTGCCGTCGATTTTCGCTGGCCATTCAGGCCACTGTTTTGCCGTGTTAATACCATTCAGCATAAGCTCGCCGCGCCAGCTTATCGCTTTACTCCAGTCGATAAGCCCGCTCAGATCGGCGTTGCCCTGTAACGCCGCCAACCGCAGTCGGCTTAATGTAAACTGTTGTTCATTGCCGTTACCGTCCAGCAACAGCGTCGCCGGGGGGATCTCAGCGCCGCTGACATCGCCGCGCAACGACAAGGCGTAGCCGGTGGCTTTGCCGTTAAGACGCAACCTCACATTACTAGCCTGATACTGCGTAGTTCCCGTCAATGGCCAGCGTACACGCTCGGTTTGCAACGTTAGAGCCAGAGGAAGTCCAGCTTCCGCCAGTCGGGTTTGCAGATCCAATTGCGCACGCTGCGGCCCCGAAAGATTCAGCGCGACATTCAGTTGTTCACGCAGGCCGCCATTGACCGTTAGTTTTAGCGTTTCACCTTTGAGCGGATCGCTATTCAGAACGCCATTCGCCGTCAGAGCGACGGGCCAATTATCACTGAGCGTCGCCTCGCCGCGCACATTCAGGCCGCCTTGCGGCGACCGCACGATCAACTTATCCAAGCGTACATGCTGTTGTTGCGTCGACGCCTGCACGATCAGATCGTTAATGAGGATGTCGTTGTCGCCCGTCAGACGCCATTGCTCACCGTGGATTTCGGTAATATGCAAGTCCAGCGGCAGCGTGAACTGAGATAAATCAGGTAATAATGGTTTGGCGAACAGTGCGTTAAGACGCTCGCCCAGGGGTTGCTCTGAAACCTCAGGCTTGTCTGCGACGCGGTCGGTTTTGGTCGTTGCCACTATCGGCACACCTGTCGTCGTGGCCGGCCCGGCGCTATCCCCCCTCTCTGACGCATTATCGGTTTTCGGGTGCCAATCGATATGGCGTGTTTGCGAGGTGCCTTGTTCCACCGCATCGCGCACGTTTTCCGCCGTTTCTCTGATGGCCGACGCCATCGTTTCCGCCGCCGCATTGCTGGCCTCCAGCATGCCAACCGGTGTTTTCGGCAACGCCACCAGCAACGCGCTGATTTTGGTCGGCAACAGCGTTAACGCACGCCCTTCCCACTGCATTCCCGTGCGGAATTCACCCAACGAGATTGCCGTATCATCCACGGTTACCTGAACATGGCTTAGCGTTAGCTGACGCAGCGAAATGGGGAATGGCGCCGTCATTTCCGTAAGCGGCGTCGAAGGCGGCGGCTCTTCCGCCGCGGGCAAGGCAGCGGTATCGATAGCCACATTAACGCGGCTCGCCGAAAGATCGTTGATACATAATTGACTTTTACCCAGACAACCCAGCGCAAGCGACAGATGAAGTTCATCGCTCTTTACCGTCACGCCCGGCATATGGTAGCTGACCTGGTTTAGCGTCAGGTCGCGCCATCCGCCTTTCACACTGGCAATATCTAACCCCGGCACCACACGGGCGGCGGTATTGAGTAATAAATGCAGACCCGGCGTAGTGCCTACCAGCAGCCCGACGCCAACGATAAGTAACAATAAGAAAACACCAATCCCAACGCCTACCTTTTTCCACCAGCGCCCTTTCCGCGGCGGCTTCGTCGCCGCGTTATCGCGACTGCCGTTTTCTTCCGCCGCCGGCCCTTGCATGTTCTTTTCATCCATCATAATTCAGGCCCCAGCGCGATATAGAACTGCACATCATTTTTCTTCTCTGCGTCATCAATCGGCATAGCGATATCGAGTTTCACCGGGCCAATCGGCGAAGCCCAGCGCACGCCGACGCCTGCGCCGGTTTTAAAGTTGCTGTTTTTGATATCATTAACGGCTTCCCCTGAATCAACAAACGCCGCCCCCCACCATTTTCCCGTGACGTTGTATTGATATTCGAGCGACCCCGTCGCCAACTTGGAAGCACCGATCAATTTATCCTCGCTGTCGCGCGGTGAAATAGATTTGTATTTATACCCGCGGATACTACGATCGCCGCCGGCAAAGAAACGTAACGAAGGTGGAACACGAGAGAAATTATTAGTTTCGATCCATCCCAGATTGCCACGCACGACAAAACGATGTTTATCCGCCAATGTGCGAATCCAGACGTTTTGTGCCTGTACCACAGCAAAATCGATATCAGACCCCCACGTGGTATTAGAAATATCGACAGAATAGCGCTGGGTATCGCCCCATGTCGGCATCAACCCACCACGCTGACGCGTGCGGTTAATGCTAACGCCCGGATAGAGCAGCATGGTGGTATCCGTAACGTTGCCTTGGGTAAAATGGTCGAGGCTCCAGCGCAGGTTGATTGCCCGCTGCCAGCCGCTAGAAAGATCCCAGTAGCGTGCGACATTCAATGTTGTTCCATCGGACTTGGTGTCGTTGAGATCCTCACGCTTGAAGCCGCCTTGCAACAGGTAATACTGCTCCAGCGGATTTTTCAATAAAGGGATTTTATAGCTAAGATCAAGTAACTGTTCCGGCGCAGACACGCTCAGGCTGCTTTCCAGGCTGTGCCCTCGCGAATTGATCCAGGGCTTATTCCAAGTGGTTTTAAAACGGGGGCCGACATCGGTGGCATAACCTATACCAGTTTCAACACGATTACGGGTTCGCGGCGTCAAGACCGCGTCCAACGGCAGTACCTTGGTGTGTTGCGATTGGGCAAAATCGGGCGAAACCACAACGGAATTAAACCATCCGGTGGCAGAAAGGCGGCGATTTAATTCACCAAGATCGTCACTGGTATAAACATCACCTTCATGAAACGGCACCAGATTTTGCAGATAATCCTCACGGATTTGTGAACCTTGAAAGCGCACGGCACCGAAGCGATAGCGCTCTCCGCTATCAAAGTCGATATCCCAAAACGCCGCTTTCTCTTCACGCATCACGCCAAGCTGACTTTGCAGGAAGCGGGCATCGAAATAGCCTTTACGTAATGACAGTCCGTTTAGCCCACTCTTAAAGCGGTCATAATCACCATGGTTTAGCACCGACCCAATTTTAGGTCGATCATCTTTAACTAGCTTTTGGTAGTCTTTATCATCACGGGCTCCACCGCGCAACGCGATATTAACACCGGCGATTTTCACCGGCTCTCCGGGCGTGACGGTAGCAATCAATACTGGCCGCCCCCCATTCACGGCGGGTCGGAATTCAAAATCGATCTGGGGATCGTAATAACCTAGCGCACGCAGCCCCTGGCGAACCGCTTCATCAACGCGTGAACGAAAACGACCGTCCGCGCTCACCTCATCGGCCGAAATAGTCGATAAGCGCGCACGAACATTTTTTTGTAACGCCCCTTCTAACCCCATGAGTTGCAGACGCACATTCGCCGCCCAGCCCTCAGGCGCAAACATAAGCAGCGCCGCGATCAGCCCAAGAAATCGATATTGAGACATGCCACGAACAGTGGAGTCATTTCCTTTCTTGGGAACGCGCTTTGCTTCAATGAAGCCTTTTTTTAAGGTGGAACGTTTTTTTGACATAAAACATTCCTTTAAAATAAAACTCGTCACAGGGCTCCCTGAAAAAGTCAGTCTGTCGCCTAAAATCTATAGCACGGCTTTTATCACTTATCCCACCGCTGCTATCCGCCTAGCGGATAAACCCCGCATCGTTTTGAAATTTCCTGCCAACCTTGCATGATAGTAGTGATAAATACGAATATTTCCTCTTAAAAATAGATTTTTCGACTAAAAACATCAAGATGCAGATCGTTTAATAAACAAGATATTAACATCACCGCCCATTGAAGATATAAAGACAGTGCAATGCTTCTTCGTTATGCTTTATATGAGTCGGGTTTTAACCCAGTCCAGTTGGAGTCAACACCGTGATGAAGTCGAGTGATAAAACGCAGCGGATTACACAATCCGATGCGCTACCGGGGCGCTCTACCCCCATGCCGGTAGCCAGGTTGCATGCCGTTCATGCACATTCCATGACGCATGTGCCGGAATCTATGTCCGTGGCTATCTTCGCTATGGGTTGCTTCTGGGGCGCGGAACGTTTGTTCTGGCAGCAACCTGGGGTGTACAGCACAGCAGCAGGATATACCGGCGGTTACACGCCCAACCCTACCTACCGTGAAGTATGCAGCGGATTGACCGATCATGCCGAAGCGGTACGTGTCGTTTTCGATCCGGCTGTTATCAGCTACGAGCAATTGCTGCAACTGTTTTGGGAGAATCATGACCCGGCGCAAGGGATGCGTCAGGGGGGCGATATAGGCAGCCAGTATCGTTCAGCGATCTTTACGCTTACGCCCGAACAGGAGCAGGCTGCACGAGCAAGCCTTCAGCGTTTTCAGCAGGCGATGAAAGAAAATGGCGACCTCCGGGCGATTAGTACAGAAATTGAACCTGCGGGCCCGTTTTATTATGCAGAAGACGAACACCAGCAATACCTCTATAAAAATCCAGACGGCTACTGCGGCTTAGGCGGCATCGGCGTCTGTCTTCCCCCTCAGCGCTGACCGCTGGCGGTAATTTCACCGCGCCTGCTATAATGCGCCGGAACCGGGCCAATCCTCGCCCGGTTTTAGCCTTCAATACCATCAAAACATGTCACCGTTCTGAGGATCGCTGTGTCAATCTCGGCCCATGCGAAAAACTGACCGAAAGTACAAACTATGTTAAACAACCTATTATTGATTTTTTTTCTTATTGCCATCAGTGCGTTTTTCGCTCTCTCCGAAATATCGCTGGCGGCATCACGTAAAATTAAGCTTAAACTGATGGCCGATGAGGGGAACCTCAACGCCGATATGGTGCTCAAGTTTCAGGAAACGCCAGGCATCTTCTTTACTGTGATCCAAATTGGCGTCAATGCCGTGGCGATCCTCGCCGGTATCATCGGCGATGCCGCATTTTCCCCAACCTTTTCCATGCTGTTTGAACGCTTCATGTCGCCTGAAACCGCAGATAAGGTCAGCTTTATCTGTTCCTTCGTGCTCGTCACCAGCCTGTTCATCCTGTTTGGCGATCTTACCCCGAAACGCATTGGTATGATTGCACCGGAAGCCGTGGCGGTCCGCATCATCAACCCCATGCGCTTCTGCCTGTTCTTGTTCCGTCCTCTGGTGTGGATATTTAACGGTCTGGCCAACGCGATTTTCCGTCTGCTTAAATTACCGATGGTACGCAAAGATGACATTACATCCGATGATATCTATGCCGTCGTGGAGGCAGGCGCGCTGGCTGGTGTACTGCGCAAACAGGAACATGAGCTTATCGAGAATGTGTTTGAGCTGGAATCCCGCACGGTGCCGTCATCAATGACATCGCGTGAAAGTGTGGTCTACTTCGATCTGCACGAGCAGGAAGACAGCATCAAGGAAAAGATCGCCCAACAGCCGCATTCCAAATTTTTAGTGTGTGATGGCACGATCGATCAGATCGTCGGCTATGTGGATTCTAAAGACCTGCTGATTCGGGTTCTGGGAAACCAGAGCCTGACGCTGAGTAGCGGCGTGCAGATTCGTCCGGCGTTGATCGTGCCGGATACGCTAACGCTGTCCGAAGCATTGGAAAGTTTTAAAACGGCAGGAGAAGACTTCGCCGTTATTCTGAATGAATACGCGTTGGTGGTCGGCATCATTACCCTTAACGATGTTATGACCACGCTCATGGGCGATCTCGTTGGCCAGGGACTGGAAGAACAGATTGTCGCGCGTGATGAAAATTCATGGCTGGTGGAAGGCGGTACACCGATAGAAGACGTGATGCGCGCGCTGAATATCGATGACTTCCCGCACTCCGGCAACTATGAAACCATCGGCGGCTTCATGATGTATACGCTAAGGAAAATCCCAAAACGTACCGATGCAGTGCGCTTTTCCGGCTACAAGTTTGAAGTGGTGGATATCGACAGCTATAAAATCGATCAATTGCTCGTCACGAGGCTGGAAGAACGCCCGCCCGCCTCATCCAGCGCCAAAGTCGATAACGCCGATTAACTCGCAAAGGCTACCCCGGCAAACGGTCGCATATTCAATGCCAGAAACAGCAACTGCCATTGCGCCTCTCATGCTGGGTAATGTAGGAGGGGCGCAGTTCACAAGAACTGCTGACTATCTCGATAACAAGGTTAGCTAATATCAAATGGCCGAATGTCAACCGCACTACCCAATAGCGGGCATCAAGATCGTGAGATTTCATGTTCCATTAATAGATCGTAAGATGTTTTAATGATCTGTTTATGGAACAAACCGAATCAGCTTTAAGACACATGATTTTAATTGTTCTATAAAAAGGATATAGTTTCATAACATGCTCTATTTATAGAACAAAGAGGCGCGTAATGGCAAAACCATCTACTCGAACCTACTCTCGCTATAGCCGTGATGCTGCACGACTGCTGGGGCTAATGATTCGTACTGCGCGTATTGAACGTAAATTAACCGTTGAAGAGCTGGCTGAACGGGCAGGTGTATCGCGCCAAAAAGACGATAGATGATGACTTCTGATAAAAATCCCGACCGGGCATATGTATGGATCTGGTTGCCTGGCACAACTCAGCCAGTTGTCGCGGGGGCGCTAACTCGTGATGGCGACAGGTTCATCTTCAACTATGGGCGCAGTTACCTGGAACGGAAAGATGCGATTTCTATTTATGAACCGGAACTCCCGTTGGTCCGAGGGGCGATTTTTCCCGTACCAGGACTACGGCAGGCGAGTGCAATACGTGATGCTGCGCCGGATTCCTGGGGGCGTCGTGTTATTCTGAATCGGCTGATGGGGGCTCAAGGCAGAGACACTGACCCTAACAAACTGGACGAACTGACGTATTTGCTTGAGTCTGGCTCAGACAGAATTGGAGGGCTCGACTTCCAGCGCTCCGCAACGGACTATGTACCGCGTGCGTCCCAAAGTGCATCACTTGAAGAGTTGATGCAAGCTGCATCAATGGTGGAAAATGGCATGCCGTTAACCCCGGAATTAGAGCAAGCGCTTTTTCATGGTAGTTCATTAGGCGGTGCGCGACCAAAGGCTATGATAGAGTCCGAGGCCCGAAAATTTATCGCAAAGTTCTCCTCCTCCACGGATACTTATAATGTTGTTAAAGCAGAATATATCGCTATGCGACTGGCTGCCTATGCTGGGTTAAATGTTGCACCTGTCCTTCTTCGCCATACCGCAGGTAAAGAGTCATACTTATTGAACGCTTTGACCGCACACTAAGCCATGCAGGATGGCAGCGCCGCCTGATAGTCTCTGCGCTGACCATTTTTGGCCTCGATGAGATGATGGCAAGATATGCGAGCTATGAGGATTTAACGGATATTATTCGCCAGCGCTTCGCTGCGCCTAAAGAGACTTTACGGGAACTGTTCGGCCGTCTGGTTTTTAATATTATTTGTGGCAACACTGACGATCACGCCAGAAATCATGCAGCATTTTGGGATGGTAAAAAACTGAGCCTGACACCCGCTTATGATATTTGTCCTCAAGGCCGTTCTGGTAATGAAGCCACGCAGGCAATGCTAATTATTGGTGAAAACCGAATGAGCAATCTTGCGGTTTGTCTGTCGGCGGCAGCGAAATTTCTGCTGAACAAGCAAGAAGCCATTGAAGTTATCACGCACTGTATCCGGACGGTTCGCGAAAACTGGGCGGAGGTATGTCGTGAGGCTTCATTGAGCGAAGTGGATCGCAACTTCCTGTGGGGGCGCGTGTTCCTCAACCCATTTATTTTTGAAGATAGTCCTGACGCGATCGCACACCTGCGTTGAATCGCGCTTATCGCCTCTGAATGAGTAATGGATTGATCGAGATAGGGCGCAGTTCACAAGAACGGCTGCCCCCTATGTTAATCATCCCATCTCGGCCTGAAGCCGGATTACCTGACGATTGACTTCAGACATTACCGAAAGATGCTGTTTATCCTGTTTCTTGGGCAACAGAATTTTGCCGTGATCAAATTCAAAAGCGCCAATCCCTTTTATATATAGCCGCCCACGAAACAGAGTTTTCACATACTTAGCGACTTTAAAAGGATTGTAACGTTCGAAGATCCTCATCATTTTACTCTCCCGTTTTATGTTCCGCGCGCTCCGTTTCACCAATATGGCTAAGATTCTGGAGCACGTAATGAGATAACGGATACGACTAATTAGTGCTGTAGAATCGTGTTTAGTTCCCCGCCATACAGTATTTTTAACTGTTCTTACACATTTTTACAGCGAGGGGTTTATATAAAATCTCAATTACCAGTATAAACCTTCAAAGATAAAGGTTTTGTGTCTTCAACGACAAATCTCGTTACTGATGAGTAAAAACGCACCACGTACCGAGCCTGCACACTACGGGCGACAAACCTACCATACGATTATGACCAAACGACGACACGCGGTAAGCCGTTTGAGAGCGGCAAGAAGGAGACAATGCAGCAGGTATTTCCTGCCGCACCCGTTCGCGGGAGTCAAAGGGGATTAAAATAATGCGACACGAAAACCGGGATTGAGAAAGGATTCGCGCGGTGTGTAAGACAATGGTTGCCCCTGCCAATCGTGGATCTGCGCCCCAGCCGCCACCGCCACCGCATGCCCCGCCGCCGTATCCCAAATGTTCGTCGGCCCGAATCGGGGGTAAAGCTGCGCTTTGCCCTCAGCCACCAGGCAAAATTTCAGCGATGAACCAATCGCCACCGTTTGGTGCTCGCCCAATTGGCTAAGATAGTCTTTGAGTTCCCGATCGGCATGCGAGCGGCTGACAACGACCAGCGGCGGTAAAGCTTGCTTCACCGTAATTTGTCGGCGCTGCCCCTCCTCCTCCTTCCAGGCCTTACCGTCTGCCGCCGAATACATCACGCCCGTGACCGGCACATATACCACGCCCAGCACGGCCTGACCGTTCTCGATCAGCGCAATATTCACCGTGAATTCACCATTGCGGCTGAGGAACTCTTTAGTACCGTCCAGCGGATCAACCAGCCAATAACGCTGCCAGTATCGGCGGGTTTCCCACTCAGGCGGATCTTCTTCCGATAGCAACGGAATATCAGGGAACGCCGCGGCCAGCCCCGCTTTAATAACCCGATGCGCTGCAAGATCGGCGGCGGTCACGGGCGAATCATCTTTTTTGCGCACAATGTCCACAGGACGTTGCCCCTCATAAACCTGCATAATGGCAGCACCGGCATCGCGAGCCAGTTGGCAAACCGTATCTAACATAATCAACCTCGTTGTTCTCGGTTACGCGTAACGTAAATTTCATTTCTGTCATTCATGATGCCGCAGTGACGTCATCTACGATTATCGACATCATCTTCAACCCACACAGCAATATATAAATGTCGATTACCACAAGAATACACCAATCGATAACATTGATGTGGTGCGTACCGACAACCCGATACAAGCCCCGATATCTGGCAACTCACAACCCTAACACCGCCGCGCTTATCATTGTATTCACAGATGTTAGCGTTACATACATTAATAAGCTTAATATTTTATCTTTATATAAGAGCATAAATAACCGAATAACAGGATAACCATAGGGAATAAATATTAGAAATATTCATCTTATCGTTAATACTTTCCCTGAGATATTCGTCATTTCAAAAGGGAATCAATAATGAACGAAAACTATACCGTAGGAGATTATTTACTGGATCGGCTTACGCAGAGTGGTATTGAGCACCTCTTCGGCGTACCCGGCGATTACAACCTGCATTTTCTCGATCATGTTATTAGCCACCCTAAAATCACCTGGGTAGGCTGCGCGAATGAATTAAACGCCGCTTATGCTGCCGATGGCTATGCGCGATGTCGCCCGGCGGCGGCGCTGTTAACCACCTTCGGCGTTGGCGAACTCAGCGCCATTAACGGCATGGCTGGCAGCTACGCGGAATACGTGCCTGTCATTCACATCGCCGTTGTACCCAGCCTGAGATCACAGCATAACGCAGAGTTACTCCATCACACACTTGGCGATGGCGACTTCGGCCATTTTTTCCGAATGGCGGCTGAGGTCACTGTAGCACAGGCGCGCCTTACCGCCGAGAACGCGGCGGCAGAGATCGATAGGGTTGTGGGAGAAGCACTTTCTCAGCGCAAACCCGTGTACTTATTTCTACCATTGGACGTCGCGGCGGCCCCCGTCAGTACACGTCCGTATCCCTTCATTCTTCCTCAACTACCCCGATCTGATGGCGCTTTACTCGCCTTTGCCACCGCAGCCGCCGAAATGTTAGGTAAAGCGAAATCGGTGTCGTTGCTCGCCGATTTTCTAGCCGAACGCTATAACGTTACGGAGCAAATCCAACGCTGGCTTGATAAAATACCGCTCCCGCATGCGACCTTGTTGATGGGTAAAGGCATGCTAAACGAACAAAATCGTTGCTTTACCGGGACCTATTCAGGTGGCGGTAGCCACGAAACACTACGCGCGTACATCGAGAATGCGGATACCATCATTAGCATCGGCGTCCGCTATATCGATACAATTACTACGGGTTTCAGTCACCGGATCCCACGCGAAAAGAACATCGATATTCAGCCAACATTGTCCCGAGTAGGAAATCAGGTATTTCCCTCCATTCCGATGTCAGACGCCATCGCCACACTGGAAAAAATTACTGAAACACTCTCTGCCCATTGGAACCACAACGCGATTACGTCACCGGCTTTACCGCAATCAAAATCGGCACCGGAAAGCGCGCTCAGCCAACGCGAATTTTGGCAACAGATACAGCATTTTCTCCGCCCTGGAGATACCCTGGTGACTGACCAAGGGACTTCGTGTTTTGGCGCGGCTACGCTACGCCTTCCAGAGGACTGTCATTTCATCGTGCAATCACTATGGGGGTCGATAGGTTATTCTTTGCCCGCCGCGTTTGGCGCCCAGACAGCCGAACCAGCGCGACGCGTAGTACTGTTGATCGGCGATGGCTCATTTCAACTTTCCGCACAAGAACTCGGTTCTATCATCCGTGATCGTTTGAAGATGGTTATTTTGGTGCTGAATAACGAGGGGTATACCGTTGAACGCGCTATTCACGGCGCAGACCAGCGCTATAACGATATTGCCCTTTGGAACTGGACGCGGCTCCCCTCTGCGTTAGGTGCGAACGAAAATGAGATACTCTGCAAGCAGGCGCGCTCATCACAAGCCCTCGCGCAACTGCTTGAGCAAATCAATTCAGAATCTTGCCTGGCATTTATTGAAGTCGTACTGCCGAAAATGGATATTCCCCCGCTCTTGCAAACTATCACTCAATCACTTGAAACCCGCAATAGCATGAGCTAGCACGACATAATGTTATACCGCTTACCTCGTAAGCGGTATGTTCAACGAATAAAGATGTATTTAATATACACCTTATAAATAGCATTCGTTGAGAGGCATTATCATGGCATACCGCGATCAATCTCTAGGTGAATTGGCCGTCGCGATTCCGCGCGCAACCAAACTCTTTCGTGAACTTAATCTGGATTTCTGTTGCGGTGGGAAGCAAACGTTAAGCCGCGCCGCTGGCAAAAAAGAACTGAATATCGATGAGCTGGAAGCACAGTTAGAAAAATTAGCGACAGAACCTTCAGATTTACGAGACTGGCGCGAAGCGCCATTGGCCGACATCATCGACTACATCATTCCCCGCTTTCACGACCGCCATCGTGAACAACTGCCTGAGCTCATCCTGATGGCAGAAAAAGTCGAGCGAGTGCATCGCGATAAAGCAGACTGTCCGCACGGTCTGACAACACGGTTGACTGCCATCTATAACGAACTATCTCAGCATATGATGAAAGAAGAGAGAATCCTCTTCCCGATGATCAAACAAGGGATGGGCGTAAATGCCGCCGCGCCAATCTCAGTAATGGAGCATGAGCACGATGACACGGGGCGTGAGGTAGACGCGGTCAAAACGCTGACCAATGACGTCGTAGCGCCTGAGTATGCCTGCAATACCTGGCGTGCGCTGTACGCGGGTATCAACGAATTCATTACCGATCTGATGGAGCACATCCATCTAGAGAACAATTTGCTGTTTCCACGCGCGTTACGCGGCGAGTAATGTCGTTTAAATAAAAAGCAGTAGAACCCTTGCAGTAGAAACAAGAAAGGCGCTCAATGAGCGCCTTTCTTTTGTCTGGAGATTACAGAATTTCCAGCAGTTCCACTTCAAAAATCAGCGCGCTAAACGGCGGAATAGAAGCGCCTGCGCCACGTTCTCCATACGCCAGATCATGGGGAATGTAGAGCTCCCATTTTGACCCTACTGGCATCAGCGTCAATGCCTCGATCCAACCTGGTATTACGCCACTTACCGGGAATTCAGCCGGTTGTCCACGCTGTACAGAGCTGTCAAACACGCTACCATCGATCAGTCGGCCAGTGTAGTGAACTCGAACACGATCCTGACGCGCGGGGATCGCCCCCTCCCCCTGAGTCAACACGCGGAATTGCAGACCGGATTCAGTACTGTTCACCCCCTCTTTCTGCGCGTTATCGGCCAGAAACTGCTGACCTTCTACTGCCAGCGCCTGTTGACGTTCACGACGTACCGCATCGGCACGTTCATGAACTTCACGCAGCGCACGATGCACTACATCCACCGGCACCGCAGGTGCATTACCTTCCAGCGCATCGCGTAGACCTGCAAGCAGGGCTTCCGGGAGCAGACCTTCAAGACCTGATTCCTGTAACTGTTGGCCCACTTGTAAGCCGATACCGTAGCTTGCCTGCGCTTCGACGCTGTCAAAAGAAGGGGTTGTCATGCATGTTCCTTTTCATCTATAAAAAATTGAATCCGCAGCATAGCAGTGACCGGGTTTGGGGTAAAATCTTGTGTGCAGATCATCACGCAAACCTCACATCAGGCAGGTTATAGTGAGAAGTTAACCTATACTGAAAGTGTTACGCCGCCTGACCTGGATATCAATTTGTTAACTGGTCAGTGTATGCAGATTATCGGTATACTGGACTAGGTGGTTGTCCTGATGCTGTTATGTTGACGCCGTTTTTAAACTGAATCGTATTATCATACTGAATTGTCGTAAGAGAGGTCACCATGGGCAGAATTGCGCCCAGGAAGCGGAAAACCACCTGGGATTATCAAACGCTAGCACGTTTCTGCCAGCAAATCCTCCTGCGGCCATCCTCATCTACAGTAGCCGTTGATCGTGACGCGAAAGATAAGGATCAAACCCTAAATCCTCCGCTGCATAAGCGCCTGAGCGCGATCTTGCAAAAAATCTGGCATCAGCCCGACAATTATCATTGGATGGAACCGCTCCCCCTTCTCCACCGCCGTTGGATTTTAATCGCTATAGCCCTGCTGCTGGTCGTCTTGCTCTGGCCTTATAGTGTGCCGCAGCCACAACTCGCCCCATCAACACCGGTACCGCTGACTTCGGCGGATAACCAGGCTGCCATGCAGGCAGTTATTATTGAAAACTCGCCGTCAATATCACAGCCGTCTACGGTTGCCGCATCGCCAGCACCATCATCGATGCCATGGCGCCACTATGAGATCGCCTCGGGACAAACATTAGCTCAGCTTTTCCGCGATAATAACCTACCTGTTAGCGATGTGTTCGCTATGGCGCAGGTAGAGGGGCGGGATAAGCCGCTAAGCAATTTACGGGCGGGTCAGGAAGTTAAATTGCGGTTAAATGCACAAGGGATGGTTGCTACACTGGAAATTGAAACCACGGCGAATCAAACAATCCGTTTCACGCGTAGCGCTGATGGCTCATTCACCCGCTCAGACTAAGAGCCTATCCATAGCCCTAATGGGATAGGGCCTAAAAGGTCCGTTGCGCCAATAAAAAATCTCTCAGAACAATTGCATGATTATGCTGTGCGTCTTTACTACCATAAAGCAGCGTAATTGCCGTATCCTGTTTCAGTAACGTCAACAGCCTGTCGCACGCCGTTCCTTGCGCCAGCTCGTGACGATAATACTCCACAAATGCTTCCCAGCGGTGAGGATCAGCATGGAACCATTGTCGTAATTCGTTGCTCGGCGCAATGTCCTTCAACCACTCAACGCCCTCCAGACGCGCTTTGCTTATACCACGTGGCCACAGGCGATCAACGAGAAAAGCGGGTGAAGCAAAAGGCGCGTGCGCGTCATAGACACGCACAAGATGGATTAAGTCAGACATGCGGCCTCCATTTTAAGATATGACGATCATGATAGAGCATTTCCCTGCCCCACAAATGCAAAACGCTGGCACAAAGGCCAGCGTTTTACTCGTTAACTAAAGCATGAATTCAACGATAAACGCGAATTACGCTTCAGCAACAACAATCACATTCAGTTCAGCAAATACATCGCTGTGTACCTGGAAGCTCACAATGTGCTCACCCAGAGTACGCAGAACGCCGTTCGGCAAGCGAACTTCGCTCTTCGCAACGTCAACACCAGCAGCCGTTACCGCATCAGCGATATCGCGAGTACCGATGGAACCAAACAGTTTACCTTCGTCGCCTGCTTTGGACGCGATGGTAACGCTACCCAGTTCTTTGATCTTGGCAGCGCGCGCTTCGGCAGCAGCCAGAACGTCGGCCAATTTGGCTTCCAGTTCAGCACGGCGTGCTTCAAAGAACTCAACGTTTTTCTTGGTTGCTGGCACAGCTTTGCCCTGCGGAACCAAGAAGTTACGAGCATAGCCCGCTTTAACGTTTACCTGATCACCCAGGCTGCCCAGGTTTGCTACTTTATCAAGCAGAATAACTTGCATTACTTTATCCTCTCAAAGTCTCGTTAATGGACAGTGGCCGATTACTGATGACGGTCAGTGTACGGCAACAAAGACAAGTAACGCGCACGCTTGATAGCGCGGGCCAGCTGACGCTGGTATTTTGCACGAGTACCGGTGATACGGCTCGGAACAATCTTGCCGCTTTCAGTAATATAATTTTTCAGCGTAGCGATATCTTTATAATCAATCTCTACAACGCCTTCCGCGGTGAAACGGCAGAATTTGCGACGACGGAAATAACGTGCCATATGGCTAGTCTCCAGAATCTATCAATTCAATCTGCTCGGCATGTAACACTATCTTGCTCAGACCATTGCGCCCTTGATGGCAACTAATGAACCCGTGCACGGTAAGTTGCGTGCCGACCGTTATACTGTGGGTAACTGCTTGTGACGAAAATCCGCTGACAACCACGGGCATACGACACCATGCTTGCCGATTTAATCCAGCTTCCTCGCGCGTCGAGCGGTGCTCAAGCACAAACTGACAGTGAGGAATGCCTGACGGACTGACTCTACGCGTGGGCGTCTTGCATACGCTGCCGGACAACACCAGACGATTCGCCGTCACCACAGCAATTACTCTTCAGAATCCCCTGCATCCACATCATCGCCAGCTTCAGCGAAATCTTCACGACGCTCACGGCGTTCGTCTTTCGCTTTCACCATTGGAGATGCTTCGGTTACCGCGTGCTTAACGCGCATAACCATGCTGCGGATAACGGCATCGTTAAAGCGGAAGTTTGTTTCCAGCTCATCGATCACATCCTGCGGCGCTTCAACGTTCATCAGAACATAATGTGCTTTATGCAGTTTGTTGATCGGGTAAGCCAACTGACGACGGCCCCAGTCTTCCAGACGATGGATCGTGCCCTGCGCGCCAGTAATAGCAGCAGTATAGCGCTCGATCATGCCAGGAACCTGTTCGCTCTGGTCAGGATGAACCATAAATACGATTTCGTAATGACGCATCGAATTGCTCCTTACGGATTATTCAGCCTCCTGTCTGGGTCAACCGCGGCCCGTGGAGGCAAGGAACGTGTATGTGTGCGGCTGAAAAAATGACGCGTCAGTATAGTGCCCGACCGGAAAGAACACAAGGAAGAAGCCTATGCATTTTTCAACACGGCGTGATGCATACAATGGGGCCGACATTACAGCGCCCGCTGGAAAAAATCAGCGCCAGCCCGAAGCGCCGTCGGTGTAATACGGTGCCCCACACCCGGTTCGATCAGATAAGTCAGGTTGGTTAATTTATCTCGCACCTGTAAATCCTGATAAAGACGAACGCTTTCTGTCGCCGGCACCACGTCATCGGCGTCGCCATGCCACACCAGTAGCGGCCTATTAGCCAGCGCATCCAGACGCGTGCTGACATCATAATCTGCCAGTTTGGCCGCCAGCGCCTGCAATACGGCCTGATTTTTTTCGCTATCGGCCAGCACCGGAGGAAACAGCACGGACGATAAAGTAGAAAAATAGCCAGACCCCATAAACGCCGCGGCCGCAGTAATCCACGGGTAGCGGGCCATGCACCCGAGGGTACTCATACCTCCTAGCGACGCGCCGCAAACACCAATGCGTTCGCCGTCGATTAGGCCACGCTGGCGATACTCCGCTACATAGCCAGGAAGTTCCTCAATGTTAGTTTGCAGGATATCCCAGAAATGGCGCAACCGTTGCGCTTCATCGCCGTTATAACGCGCGCCGTGCATCGCGGCATCGGGCAAAATTACCCTGAACCCTGCCTCTGCCAACGCATAACCGAAATACGAATACACTTCTTTTGATGAGCAATACCCATGAAAGAAAAAAATCGTCGGCAGAGCATGCTTTCTGCATCCCGCTGGCACCGCATGAATCACATCAATGCCGCTGTCGAGTGTTTCCACTAACATTTCAACCATATGGCTCTCCTTCCCCCGATCATTAACCCGATGACGCGACAAGTGACTATAAATAACACCGAGAGGCGAACCCCATTCGCGTAATGGATATTTACACTCCGTGGTTAAGTTTTTTCCATTCACTGCCGTTAAAGCATGTAAAGCGAGACTAAGAGCCGATCCCAGTAGGCGTCATTGGCGCAGTCAGTTTGGTCACGGACAGCGCGCAGAAACCGGAGCGTACACGGAGTACGTAAGGATTTCGAGCACGGCCCTGGGCCAAAATGGCAAGCAAAATAGCCCTAATGGGATAGGGGCTAAAAACAACCTTATTATAAGAGACACGTGAATGTTGGGATTATCTTTTAAACACTGGGGTCTGGGTATAAAACTGTCCATCATCGCTTCGCTCAGTGTGGCGATACTTTTTATTGCATTCACCTTATCTCTCACCCGTTCCGCCGGTCATCAACTCAACACCCTCACGCTCAACGACATGCAGAGTCAGGTGAGTGGGGTTGCCGATATGGTTAACATGTACGACACCGGGTTACAGGCAGAGGTCAGTAATTATACGCGGTTAATGGCGAGTTTTCTGCCGACACGGTTTTATCTGGATACCGTTAACCGCACGCCTTTCGACCAAACCTCGCACCCAACGCTTAAAGCGGGCGACACGGTATTAAACCTCAACACCATCGTGCCGGATGACTTCCTGAGCCGTACCCAGGCACTTTCAACGATTTTTGTGCGAGATGGCGATGATTTCACGCGTATTACGACCTCGCTGAGAAAAGAGGATGGAACACGCGCGTTGGGAACCCAACTCGATCGCGCAAGCCCGGCCTACGCGCTCATGATAAAAGGTCAGACCTATAGCGGGTTGGCGACGCTATTCGGCAAGCAGTACATCACGCAATATCAGCCGATACGTGATAGCAATAATACGGTTATCGGCATTATGTTCGTCGGTGTCGATATCACTAAGCAGTTCACCCTTATGCAGCAGCGAATTTTGGCAAAGAAAATCGGTGAAAACGGCCACTTCTTCGTCATTAGCAGCAAGCCGGGGGAAGAAAGAGGTCGTTATCTATTTCATAACGACACGCTGAATAAGAAGGCTCTCGTTAATCAGCAGCCCAATTGGTCTGAGGGGGCGCTGGAACAGGTGCTGACTACCGCCAGCGGTACGCTGGAATATGACGACAATGCCTTACCAGAAACACAACGAACACAGGTAATGGTTTATCGCAGCATTCCGCAGTGGAACTGGGTGATTGTCGGTACGATCAGCAAAAATAGCCTGCTGTCGGCGGTTAACCATACCCGCAATCTATTCTTAGCGGGCGGGATCATTTTGGTCGTGCTTTTCGCCGCGTTCTTTTTCACGCTGACGCGCAAATGGCTGAGCCAACCACTGGAAAAAATTGTCAGGGTGGCGGAACAATTCTCTGCGGGGAATCTGACGGCAACGCTGTCTACTGACCGTACCGACGAAGTGGGCCGACTGATTAATGCGATGAATGGTATCGGTCAGGGGCTTACGACGATCGTATCGCAGGTGAGATCCGCGTCCGAAGAAATCAGTGCCAGCACCGATGCACTGGCGGCCGATAGCGAAAATATCAGCGGGCAGATTGCTCGTCAGGCCAGTAGCGTCGAAGAGACTTCCGCTAGCATGGAGCAGCTTTCTGCCAGTGTGAAACAAAACGCCGATAACGTCTCTGCCGCCAAGGCATTGGCGGAGCAGAGCGCGATGGCGGCACGTAATGGTAGCCAGACCGTCACCGATTCTGTTTCCACCATGAGCGACATTAAAAACTCATCGCAACGTATTGCCGATATCACAACCGTGATCGAATCTATCGCCTTTCAGACCAACATATTAGCGCTGAATGCGGCGGTTGAAGCGGCGCGTGCGGGTGAACACGGCAGAGGCTTTGCCGTGGTTGCCGCCGAAGTCCGCGCGCTGGCGCAACGCAGCGCGACCGCGGTAAAAGAAATTGAAACCCTAATTAATGAATCACTGGAAAAAATCGAAGCGGGATACCATTTCTCAGAGAAGACGCAGGCGGTCATGGACGACGTGCGCAACCGCATCTTGCAGGTCAGCACCATCGTTAACGATATTGATATCGCCTCGCGTGAACAGTCCGCCGGTATCGATCAGGTGAACACCGCGATGGTGCAGATTAGTCAAGCCACGCAGGAAAACACGCTTCTGGTCAACAACTCGGAAAACACGGCGCAAAATCTGCGTCAAAAAGGCCACCATCTCAGCGAACTGGTTGGCGTATTCCGTATTTAATCATCAGTAAGTTAACCATCAGTAAAGTATCTATATTTGTATGGCGACGCTGTTCCATCGGATAAAGGCGGATAAAATCACAGCGGCAATCTGGTAAAAGTCTTCAAAGGCGACGATTTCACGCTGGTCACGTCGCCGTGCCCGCCTGTAAGTTTTCCCTGTTAAAGAGCGTGCCATCAGCCTGATGATAGCGCTACACTCCCGCTATCTACTCCTGTCGGGCTGAAACGATGAACATCGTACGGATACTTTTCTTACCCTTAATACTGGTGCTGTCCGGCTGCCAAATCATACAAGGTAAGCCTGTAGCGGCACCGCCGCCCGCGGAGAAAGCGCTTGAAATTCGCTACGCGCAAACCGGCCAATTAGAAAAAATAGGGGCGATTTCTGTGAGCATGCGCGGAAACGCAGATGATGTCGATCGCGCCCTTCAACAGAAAGCCGATGCCTCCGGCGCACACTATTATGTGATTACACGCAAATCTGAGGCCACAAGATTCCCCGGTATGTGGTTCGCGCGCGCGGTGCTGTACCGCTGAATCAGCGAGACTGGTTGTCAAAACATGGTTGGCGAGGGTAGCGGACGAAAAAATACCGGGCAGATTCCCGGTATTGCCATACAACGGCAAATTAATACGACATACACGCCGCATTCAGCATCCCGCCACTGAGCGAGGCGGCACAGAGAAATGCGCCGGAGGCAACATCGTTATCCTGGATATGCTGGCTAAGACGCGGCATATATAAACGCACCACGAAATAGATCAGTAATTGCACCACCAACGCCACCACACCCCAGGTAATGTAATCCACCAGACTCACTGAATTAATCGCCGCACTGGAAAGTGGAATCACATAACCGATTAACGCGCCACCAAATCCAATGGCTGCCGTCGCATTGTTTTCTTTAATCAGCGTCCATTCATCATGCGGCGTCACACGGGTGTAAATGAAAAGAAAAGCCAACACCATGGCGAACCCAATAAAAAAATAAGATGCAAACGCTAGCAGGGCATTGATGATTAACATAAATTCCTCTTAATGAATAAAGGGTTCATCCGCCACGCTGGCGGACGGCTTCGAACAAACATACGCCCGTGGCTACAGACACGTTGAGCGAAGACACGCTGCCCGCCATTGGGATGCTGATTAATTCATCACAGTGCTCGCGCGTCAGGCGGCGCATGCCATCCCCTTCCGCGCCCATCACCAGCGCCAGCGGCCCGGTGAGCTTACTTTGATATAACGTATGATCCGCCTCCCCCGCCGTTCCGACGATCCAGATATTACGCTCTTGCAACTGGCGCATCGTCCGCGCCAGATTGGTCACGCTAATCACGGGAACCGTTTCTGCGGCGCCGCAGGCCACTTTCTTTACCGTCGCATTGAGTTGCGCAGAGCGATCGCGCGGCACGATCACCGCGTGTACCCCCGCACCATCCGCATTACGCAGACAGGCGCCCAAGTTATGTGGGTCGGTCACGCCGTCTAATATCAGTAAAAAAGGCGGCGAATCCAGCTTATCTAACAGCGCTGGCAAGTCATTTTCCTGATATTTCCGCCCTTCTTTGACCTTCGCCACGATCCCCTGATGCACCGCATCTTCAGCTTGTTTATCCAGCCATTGGCGATTTGCCACCTGAATAACGATACCTTGTGCTTCCAGCGCGGCAATAACCGGTTGCAGGCGACGATCGTCGCGTCCTTTGAGAACGAAGACTTCCTGAAAACGTTGCGGATCGCGCTCAAGCAACGCCTTAACTGCATGAATACCGTAAATAATTTCGCTCATTAATACTTTTCAACTTAACCATTACAGGCGGAGCCTGTTTAGTAGATATGTCCCTGGCACACCGCATTTGCACGCGGCACGTTGAGCCACCCATTTTACTCTGCGGACTTTTTATTGGCGCGCTTTGCCTTAGTTGCGGCAGCAATTTTCCGCGTTTTATCGGCATTCGTTTGCTTTTTGTCGCGGTTCTTTTTGGGTTTGGCTTTGGGATTTTCCGCTTTTGCTTTGCGATCGCTCTCTTTACGGAACGCGGCATCGGGCTCAAAATTCGCCGCTGGTTTACCCGCGCTGCGGCGACGACGGTTCGGCCTATCCTCACGCAATTCCGGCTTCTTCGCGCGGTCGCGGGCGGTTTTTCCTTCTCCCCGCACCTTACGTTTGCTGGAAATCAGCGCAAAATCGATGTTGCGCTCATCCATATGCACCGCCTCAACACGGATTTCCACTTCATCACCCAGGCGATAAACCTGACCGCGTGATTCGCCAATCAACCGCTGACCAATGTTATCGTAGCGGTAATAGTCATTATCCAGCGTGGAAACGTGTACTAATCCATCAATAAACAGATCCTTCAGGCGCACGAAGAAGCCAAAACCCGTTACGCTGGCGATAATTCCGGTAAAAACTTCCCCCACATGATCCTGCATAAAATCGCACTTCAGCCAATCCGCGACATCACGCGTGGCCTCATCGGCACGACGTTCTGTCATCGAACAGTGCATACCTAACTGTAGCATCTCGTTAATGTCGCTATGCCAGCCGCCCGTGGGCGTCCAACGCTCCTGGCGATCGCTCAACAAATATTTAATCGCACGATGTAGCGACAAATCAGGGTAACGGCGGATCGGCGAGGTGAAATGGCCATAGGACGTCAAAGCCAGACCGAAATGCCCGCGATTTTCCGGGTCGTAGACTGCCTGCTTCATTGAACGCAGCAGCATGGTTTGCAGCATTTCTCGATCGGGGCGTTCCGCCACCTCATTCATCAATTCCGCATAATCTTTCGGCTGTGGTTTCATGCCGCCTTTTAGCGTCAACCCCAACTCGCCTAGCACGCTGCGCAACGCTAATACATGGTCTTCACTCGGCCGATCGTGTACGCGGAATAACGCGGGCTCCTGGTTTTTCTCGACGAACTTCGCAGCAGAGATATTTGCCAGAATCATGCATTCTTCGATGAGTTTGTGCGCATCATTGCGCACCACGGCTTCGACCCGCTCGATACGACGCTCGGCGTTAAAAATAAACTTCGCTTCGTCGGTTTCAAAGGCGATACCACCACGCAGTTCACGCGCATGCTCCAACACCTTATACATACGGTGTAATTCTTCCAGCCCCCGCACCAGCGGCTTATACTGCTCGCGCAGTTCAGCGTCGCCTTGCAGAATATTCCACACTTTGGTGTAAGTCAGGCGCGCATGTGAACTCATCACGGCTTCATAAAACTTATAAGACGATAGTTTCCCCTGCGCCGAAACGGTCATTTCACACACCATACACAGGCGATCGACCTGCGGATTGAGCGAACAGAGTCCGTTGGATAATACTTCAGGCAGCATCGGTACCACCTGCGACGGAAAATACACCGAGGTGCCACGCGCCCGCGCTTCATGGTCTAGCGGCGTATTGGGGCGAACGTAATAGCTCACATCCGCTATCGCCACCCACAAGCGCCAGCCGCCGCCGCGTTTCGGTTCACAGTACACCGCGTCATCGAAATCGCGGGCATCTTCGCCGTCAATAGTGACCAGCGGCAACTTACGCAGATCGACGCGACCTTGCTTGGCGGATTCCGGCACGGTTTCGGACAGATCTTTCACCTGCTCTTCCACTTTCGGTGGCCAGGTATGCGGAATATCATGGGTGCGCAGGGCAATATCCACCGCCAGCCCGGTGCCCATATTGTCACCGAGGATCTCAACAATTTTGCCGACCGCCTTCGTACGGCGGGTCGCGCGCTGCGTCAACTCAACCACCACGACGAAGCCCATACGCGCGCCGTTAATTTCTTCTTTCGGAATCAGAATATCGAAACTCAAACGGCTGTCGTCCGGTACGACAAACCCGACGCCAGCATCGACAAAATAACGACCGACGATTTGGCCGGTACGCGGCTCAAGCACGCGCACAATGCGCGCTTCACGACGCCCTTTACGATCGGCACCCAGCGGTTGTGCCAACACCACGTCACCGTGAATTGCGCGCTTCATTTCTTCAGCGGACAAGTAAAGATCGTCTTTACGCCCTTCCACGCGCAGAAAACCATAACCATCGCGGTGGCCGATAACCGTTCCTCGCAGCAGGTCGAGTTTTTCCGGCAGCGCATAGCACTGGCGGCGGGTAAAAATAAGTTGGCCGTCGCGCTCCATAGCCCGCAGGCGGCGGCGCAGCGCTTCGAGATGTTCCTCGCTGGTAAGTTGCAGATCGGCGGCTAATTCTTCTCGGCTAATTGGGGTGTCGCGCTTGGCGATGTGCGCCAAAATATATTCGCGGCTGGGGATAGGTGATTCGTATTTTTCTGCTTCTCGTTCCAGAAATGGATCTTGTGACATTGCGGTTCCTCCGTTGTCATCAGCAGGAGGCTGAACAAAACTCATTCAACCAACAATAATTTATAGAGCGGTGAATTTTCTTTGACCATATCAGCCAGCGTGTATTGATCCAGCTCATACAGGAAATTTTGTACCGCTTTTTGCAGCACCGGCTTCAAACGGCAGGCTGGCGTAATGTGGCAAAAGTCATGGTTACAGTTGACCAACGTGAGCGGTTCCAGTTCGCGAACGACATCACCGATGCGAATAGTTTCCGCCGGTTTACCAAGGCGGATACCGCCGTTCTTGCCGCGCACGGCCATAACCAACCCGGCACGACTAAGTTGATTGATAATTTTGACCATATGATTGCGGGAAACGCCATACACTTCCGTCACTTCCGAAATGCTGGTCATTTTCCCGTTCGGCAATGACGCCATGTAAATCAGCGCCCGCAAGCCATAATCCGTGAAACTTGTTAACTGCACATAAACCTCGGATACCTCTGGGTATCATCGCTTGACGGATTGAAACCGTCTCCAAAAATAAAGGTAAAACGCTGAACGACAAATTGCCTGAAACTGGCTCAAAAAGCAAAATGCCCTACTCATAGCGTATAAACCAAACAGATAATAAACCAGCCCTAAACACCGCGGCTAATGATTTAGTTATTACCCCGCATTAAGGCGTTAAACAAACACAGCATAATAATGAAGACATCATCACCCCCGTCTCACTTTTAGTGCATTGCACCATGCTTAGCACACTTATGGTGCAGCATGGTTTTTAGTGCAAACGTAATTGTGCAACATGCACATATAACGACGTATCCTTTGCAACGTAACTTATCGATTTACTCGGTACAAAATCAGGCACGGTTATTGCTATTAACTGCTCGTCCAGTGGTGTTTTCTGGCGTTGAGATACCCCATCTCATCACTTTTTATTTTCAGCAAAACGCCCATTTTTATTCCAGAGGAAAGTCATATGTCAGAGCAAGGTGAGTTCCCACTCAGTGAAGCTCCCAAAGAGGGGCGCAAAGGATTACTGTCTATCTCCATGGTTTTATTCAGCTTTACCTTTTTTACCGGTACGATGTTTGCTGGCGGGAAGATCGGCGTTGCATTTACCATCGTCGATATGCTGTGGGTGGCGGTTATAGGCAACCTGTTATTGGCGATCTATGCCGCGTCACTCGCGCTAATTGCCGCGCGTAGCGGTCTAAACTCGGTACTAATGGGGCGCTTTTGCTTTGGTGAAATAGGTAGCCGTCTCTCGGATTTTCTGCTGGGTTTTGCCGAGCTAGGTTGGTATGCATGGGGCACCGCAACGCTTTCCATCTCGCTGGTCAAACTACTGGACTTACCCGACGGTGTCACCCTCCCGCTGATGGTTCTATTCGGGCTGGGCTTTTCCATCACGGCGTTGATCGGCTACAAAGGCCTGGATGTGTTGTCCCGCGTCTCCGTCCCGCTGATGTTCGTTTTACTCATTGTGTCAATGTGGATTGCCACGCATGACATCGGCGGTTGGCAGGGGCTAAAGGCCATTGAACCGTCGCAAACCATGACCTTCTCCGCCGCGATTACCATGGTGTTCGGCACATTCGCCAGCGGCGCAACGCAGGCCACGAACTGGACGCGTTTAGCGCGCAGCGGCCGCATCGCCGTTTCCGCCAGTTTCCTGAGCTTTCTTGGCGGCAATGGGTTGATGATCATAGCGGGCGCCTATTGCGCGATCGTTTACAAGCAGGCGGACATCGTCGGCGTCATGATGCTGCAAGGATTATCGATTGCCGCCGTGATTATGCTGTGCCTCAACCTGTGGACGATCCAGGGGCCAACCATTTACAACGTCTCCGCTGCCGCTTGTCATTTACTGCGTAGCAAACGGCGCCGTACATTAACATTGATAGGCGCGGTGACGGGGATCGTATTGGCCATCGGCGGCATGTATGAAATGCTGATCCCCTTTCTGATCTTGCTCGGTTCCATTATTCCGCCAATTGGCGGGGTGATCATGGCCGATTACTGGTTCCGCTATCGCGGCGCGTATCCGGCGATACAGCACACCGCCCTACCCCGATTTAATACCATAGGCCTCGGCGCCTATGCCATCGGCGCGCTACTGGCCTACTTTTCACCTTGGATTGCTCCATTGGTTGGGATCGCCGCTTCAGCGGCAAGCTATGTCGTGCTCTATGAGATCGCTAAACGCATGCGACCCAATGTCGCCGTTCAGGGAGAGTAACCATGAGCCTGACCGTGAGTGAAATCCTTGCGTTGCCCGGACTGGAGGACTTAACGCTACGGTCAGGAGCAGAACGCCTCCATCGTCCGGTACGCTGGTATTACGTTGCGGAGAATGAAGGCATTGCCGATTGGGTGATGGGGGGCGAACTGGTTTTTGTTACCGGCATTAACCATCCCAGAGATGAAAACAATCTGTTGCAACTGGTGCGAGAAGGCCATCAAAGCGGCATTGCCGGTTTAGTGATTTTAACCGGCGGCCCTTTCATTCATGCCATTCCGCCCTCCGTGGTGACATTAGCCGACCGGCTCGGTATTCCATTGATTGAACAACCCTATTTACTCAAAATGATCATTGTGACTCAGCGCATTGGCATCGCGCTGGCCCAGCGTGAAACAACATTACGTTCACAACGGGATATTTTATCGCAGTTATTGACTGGCGATTATCCTAGTCTGGATATCGCCAGCCAGCGCGCCAGCCACCTCCAGTTAATGCTCGATCGCCCGCACCGGGTGGTGGCGATGCGTCTTTCCGCTATCAAGGCGCTATTTGAGACTCACCCCCCAACCGCTGCCGAAGCGCAATTACAGTCAGCGCGACAATTGGTACAGCAACGTCTGGAAGAGCAGTTAGCAAAATTAGGCGATACCCTGCCGCTGGTGATGCTTGGCGACATGTTTATTCTCCTGTTACCTAACGACACGATGCCGTTTCACCACGGCAAAAAATGGCTGCAAAACGTGCAATCCGCACTGGGCGCCCCACTGCGTCCCTTGACGCTATTTAGCGGTATCTCATCCATTGTGAGCGCGGCGCCACACTATCGATCCGCACTCAGTGAGGCTCGCCGAGCGCTTGATGTTGCCGAAAGTATGCGCCCCGATAAAGGTATCTGTGATTATAACGAACTCGGCGTGCTCAAACTGCTCACGGCGATTCCCGATCAAAATCTGGTCACACAGTTTATGAAAGAGACTCTGGGGCATTTATTCGAGGCTCGCCGCAAAAAACCAACACAGCTACTGGAAACGCTGGATGCGGTATTGCAGGAAAATGGCAATCTCATTAAAGCCGCGGAACGGCTGGGCATTCACCGCAACACGCTCAACCTCCGATTACAGCGAATTGAACAACAATCAGGGCAGTCAATAAGCGATCCTCAATTTCGTCTCAACGCGACTGTCGCCTTACTTATCTGGCGCATGTCTAATGCGCAACAGCAGGAGTTTTTATGAAAATTATTAATGCCGCGCTTCGTCGCCAATCGGGGCTTTTCTCCATCAGCATCAATGACGGCTTAATTACGGCGATTGACGCGCAGCCTGAACCCGTAATAGCGCAGGAAAGCGACGATGTGATCGACGCCCAGCGTCAGTTAGTCATTCCGCCGCTGGTTGAACCGCATATTCATTTGGATGCCACGCTGACCGCCGGTGAACCCGAATGGAATATGAGTGGGACGCTGTTTGAAGGCATTGAACGCTGGGGGCAGCGTAAAGCCACCATCACGCATGAAGACACCAAACGGCGAGCGCACACCACCATTGGCATGCTGCGCGATCACGGCATTCAGCACGTTCGCACACACATTGATGTCACCGATGCCAGCCTGGCCGCTCTCCACGCCATGCTGGAAGTCAAGCAGGAAGCACGCCACCTGATCGACTTACAAATTGTCGCGTTCCCGCAGGAAGGCATTGAATCTTTTGCCAACGGGCGCCAGTTGATGACGCAAGCGATCGAACTGGGCGCTGACGTTGTCGGCGGCATTCCCCATTTTGAGAACACCCGCGATCAGGGCGTCAGTTCTATCAAATTCCTGATGGATCTGGCAGAACGCACTGGCTGTCTGGTTGATGTGCACTGTGACGAAACCGACGATGCGCAATCCCGCTTTCTCGAAGTGTTAGCAGAAGAAGCGCGGGTGCGCGAGATGGGGCACTTGGTCACCGCCAGCCATACGGTCGCGATGGGGTCTTACGATGATGCGTATTGCTACAAGCTTTTCCGCCTGCTCAAAATGTCGGGGATCAGTTTCGTTTCCTGCCCAACGGAAAGCATCCATCTACAAGGGCGCTTTGATTCGTACCCCAAACGGCGCGGCGTGACGCGCGTGGCTGAACTCGATCGCGCGGGGATGAATGTCTGTTTCGGACAAGATTCCATAAAAGACCCATGGTATCCACTCGGCAATGGCAACATTTTGCGCGTACTGGATGCCGGGCTGCATATCTGCCACATGATGGGCTATGAGGACCTGCAACGCAGCCTGGATTTCGTTACGGATAACAGCGCCAAAGCGATGAACTTAGGCGAAGGATACGGCATCGCCATCGGTCGCCCGGCGAATCTGGTGATACTGGATGCAGAAAACGATTATGAAGTGATACGCCGTCAGGCCAAAGCCCGCCTATCGATTCGCCACGGTAAGGTCATCCTACGCCGCACGCCGGAACAGTTGCATTATCCGGCCTAAATGCCGCTGCTCCCTTGGTCAATCCGTGGGGAGCTTATCGACCTCCCAGCATGGGGAAAACACGTTTTCCCCATGTCATTTCCGGAGTCAGCGCCGGTCTCAGCCTCCAGCCTATTGCGCGTTGTCAGGCGATACCGACAGCCGCGCCTCACGTCGTGTACACCGTTCTTCGCGTAATAGGGAGCAAGCTTCAGAAATACGCTGGCAGGCTTGCGTCAGCAACCCATCATCTACCGCATAGGCGATACGCAAATAGCCCGGCATCCCAAATGCGGAACCGTGTAATACAGCCACCTGAGTTTGTTCCAACAGCCAGTTCGCCAGCCCGCTGTCGTCGAGAAGGGTCTCGCCGGTGGGCGTCACGCGCCCCATGAGCTTCTGGCAGTTGGCAAACACATAAAACGCCCCTTGCGGGGTGCTGGCGCTCAGGCCATCGGTGGCGGCAATCATTTCCAGCACCTGCTGGCGGCGTTTATCCAACGTGCGCAGCCAGCCGTCGAAGAAATCCGCCGCATGGCTAAGGGCCGCGACCGCTGCCGCCTGCGAAATGCTGCTGGGATTGGAAGTGCTTTGCGATTGCAGGATCTGCATGGCGGCGATCAGCCATTGCGGGCCGCCCGCATAGCCCAGACGCCAGCCGGTCATGGCGTGACTTTTGGAGACACCATTCACCGTCAAGGTGCGCGCGACTAGCTGCGGCGCGGCCTGGGCAAAGGTGGTGAACGGCGTGTTGTCGTAGCGCAGCGGCTCATAAATGTCATCGGCCAGCACCAGCACCTGTGGGTAATCCGCCAATACTGTTGCCAGTGCGCGTAGCTCCTGCTCGCTGTAGATTGCCCCGGTCGGGTTGCCCGGCGAGTTCAGGATCAACCAGCGCGTTGATGGGGTGAGCGCGGCGGTCAGTTGTTCTGGCGTCAGCTTCCAGCCGTTTTGCTCATCACAAGGCACTATCACCGGTTCGCCATCGGCCAACCGCACCATATCGGGGTAGGAGACCCAGTAGGGCGCGGGAATAATCACCTGCTGCCCGGCGTCCAGGGTAGCCAGAAAGGCATTGAAAATAAGCTGTTTGGCGCCACTCCCAGCGATGATCTCATTCGGGCGATAGTGCAACTGGTTGTCGCGGGCGAACTTGGCCGCAATGGCCGACTTCAACGCTGCGGTGCCGGAAACGGCGGTATACTTAGTCTGGTGCTGCACGATAGCTTCAATGCCCGCATAGCTAATATGGGCCGGGGTAGCAAAATCCAGTTCCCCTTCGCCCAGGTTGATGACCTGCTTGCCTGCGGCTTCCAGTGTCCGTACCTGATCAGAAATTGCCGCTGTCGGTGAAGGGCGTACGGATTGCATCCGACGGGCGATGTGACTGTTATTCATAAATCCTCTTTTGTATCTAATGATTCAATTAATACAATTAGGCACCCAGCATCAGCAGGAAACTCGCCGTGTCACCGATCTTTATTCTCGATAATACCGCTGTGCCCGCCCGCTACGGCATTACCGCCAGCCTGTGGGCCAATCGTCTTGGGTTGCCCCTCTGGAGCCTTCGCCCCGACTTCGCCGGGGATGTCCCCGACAGTCACCAGCACGTGATTCGTGCGGGGTATTGCGTCACCAGCGGCCTCTGGCGCAGTGATACGCTGCGTGAAGAGGTGCGCGATATCGCCAGCCTGCCTGAATCGGACGCCGTCATCGTGCTGGCGTCTTCACAAGCGCCGCTTATTGCCGATCTGCCCGGCCAACGACTTTACAGCGACGACAGCAACCACCGTCTGACGCTCAGCGACGGGCAACAGACCTTGTTGGACCTCAGCGCCGACCGCTATGGCCGTTGGGATGCCAAAGCACCGCCGTCCACCGGGTCATCCTTGCGCATCGCGCTGATTGGCCGCGAGGCGGACCACCGTCTGGTCTATCCCGCCACACTCGGCTCACTGGGTGATGCCGCCACGTCGCTGGGGCTGAACCTAAGTGTCCATTTCCTGGCACCGGCCAGCCTGTCCGCCGGGTTGCGTGACGTTCACGGCTTCCAAGGCGTGGTGCTGCCGGGTGGTTCCTCGATGGCGGCCGTCAACGGGCAAATCCGCGTGGCGGAAGAGACGATCGCGACCGGTCAGCCTACGCTGGGGCTGTGCCTGGGCATGCAGAGCATGATGACCGCCGCCGTGCGCCAGCGTCCGGGTTTTGAATCGGCTATTCCAGCGGAAGTCGCTCCGGATGCAGCCCTGCACAGCTTTGTTCCCTTTGCCGATGGCCGCCATCGCTGTGGCGTCTTCCCCTTTTCCTCCAGACTTATCCCCGGCGATATCCGCGAAATGCACTACAACCATCGCTACTGCTTTAACACCGACTTACTGCCAGAGCTGTATTCCAGCGGGGTCAGGGTGAGTGCGCAAACCGACGATATCGTGGAAGCCATTTCCCGGCCGGGCCTGCCGTTCTGGCATGGGGTTCAGGGGCATCCGGAACTGATGTCCCGCCCAGATGCGCCCCATCCGCTGTTTGTCGCGTTTTTACAGGCGGCGCTTAACGCGCCAGCGTAACGCCGCTGCGACGGTCGCTGGCAAGCGCCTGCATCACGCGGGTTAACTCTGCCAGCGCCGCGTCGCCGATCGGTTTTAACGGGGCGCGTACGGTACCGCCGTTAAAGCCACGCAGCGCCATCGCCGCTTTCACCAGTTGCGGTTGCCCGTGTTTGCGTGCCAGCGCCCGGTAGTCGTACCACAACTGATGCAAATCGCGGGCAGTAGCGGCATCGCCCTGTTCCACGGCGCGGAAAGTATTGATGATCAACTCCGGCAGCGCGCCGCTGTTGGTGGTGCTGATGCCGTCAAACCCGGCCATCATCGGCCCAAGGAACGCCAGATCCGAGGCACAGAACAGGCGCAGACGCCCGCGCAGGCGGTTGGCAATCTGGTCGATGGCGGTAGGGTTGAGATCGCCCTGCTTGATGCCGACCACATTCGGGATCTCTGCCAGCCGTTCCAGCAGCGCCGGGGAGAGCGTAATACCGATGCCCGGCGCGTTATACACCAGGATGCCGGTTTGGGATAATGGGGCCATCTCTTTGAAATAGCTGACGATTTGCTCATCAGTGATTTCGCTAACAAAGGGCGCGGTGACCATCGGCAGGCCGCCCAGATCGCTTGCCAGAATGGTCAGCTCGCGAGCATCGCGCGGGTCGGCGCTGGCGCTGCACAGCATCACCGCCACGCGGTCATCCACGCAGGCCATCACTTCATGAAACAGCTCGCGGCGCTCTTCGACGGTCATCACTGGGAACTCGCCGTAGGTGCCGCCAATCAGCAGGCCGTCATACCCTAAGCCAATCACGCGTTCAATGTTTTCACGCAGGGCCGGGAAGTCGATCGCACCGCTGGCGTTAAATGGGGTCACGGTGATATTGAAAATGCCCCGCAGGCGTTCACGGCACTCATTGATATCTTTCATCTTTCTTTCCTTACAGCAGGGTTAATGGGCGAGCCAGGGAACCTAACTGGCGATATCCGGTTTCAGTCACCACCACGGTTTCACTGACGCCGACGGTGAATTGACCGTAAATGCGCAGGGCTGGGGGAATATGGAAAGTCATGCCCGGTTGCAGCTCGGTGGTGACGCCGCTGTACAGGCTGAGAATGCCGCCTTCGCCCCAGTCCGGCGCAAAGGCGACGCCGATGGAGTAGCCGGTGCGTTTTTTGAAATTTTCCGTGAACCCGGCGCGATCGATCACCTTCTGGCAAGCCAGATGCGGCGCTTCGCAGGTAGCGCCCGGACGAATGGCGTCGAGGGCGGCCTGTAGGGCTTCCTGACATACTTTCTCCATTTCGATGGCGATAGCGGGCGGGCGGCCCAGCCAGGCGGAGCGCATCATGGCCGCGTGGTAGCGATCATGGGCGGCAGACATCTCCAGAAATACCGGATCGTTATCCTGCATCACTCGACGGCGCCAGGTGCCGTGCGGCACACCGCTGCGCGGGCCGGTGGAGACCAGCGGTTCCATGCCGACATACTCAGAACCCGCGGCAATGGCGGCTCCCATCATCGCAGAAACCAACGCGTTTTCGTCCGCGCCGCAGCGAATCGCCGTGATGCCAGCGCGCATCCCCGCATCCACATAGCGTGCGGCGGTGGCGATTTTTTCCACCTCAGCGGCCGATTTCACCGCACGCAGCGGTTCAATGACGCCTGCCGTATCGGCAATCGCGCCGAGTTTTGACTGCAAGGCTTCATATACGGCAATCGGCAGGAACCAGCCGCGTTTGTCCAGCCCGATGCGTTTGTGGAGCCAGCCGCGCTGTTGCAGCATGCCCACCAGGAAATCCACCGGGTTGTCGCCATCCTGGTAGATGGCGGCGTCAGAAATAAAGGTGTTGGCGATAAAGTTAAAATATTCGAGTTGGCGAATCACAAACACCGGCTCCCCTTCTACGGGCAGTAACAGCGCCTGAAAGGTGTAATAGCCCGGTGTTTGCTGACCGGTAAGCCAGAAGATATTTTCCGGCCCGGTAACAATCATGACGTCCACGCCCGCGCTGCTTAAGCGTTCACGGGTACGTCGCATGCGTTGAGCATATTCGTCGGCGCTAAAGGCGGACTCACTGCCCTGAATCACATTGTTAACATCTTGCATCACTAAACTCCTGGAGTAAGGTGGCCCGCGCGGCATTGAACTGCACGCCCAGACCGGGAGAATCGTTGACGGCGACCCGACCATTGCGGTATTCCAGCCCGCTGACCGGATCGTCAGTTAATCCATCGGCGCCATACAGTTCGGCAAACGCCGGTTGCACCACACGGCACAACTGGAGCGCGGCGGCGGTGGCAGCATGCCCTTCATTCATCTGGCCGACCATAAAGGGCACGCTTGCGGCTTTGAGTCGTTGTGCTGCCGCGAGCGTGGGGGCGATCCCGCCTAGCTTCACCAGCTTGAGATGCCCCCACAGCGCACCGTTGGCGGCGATCAGCCGGGTAATGGCGGCCTCGCTGTTAAGGCTTTCGTCGAGCATGACCGGGATGCCGTAGTCGTACAGTTGTGCCAGCTGGCTGTCGTTCGCCGGGCTAAGCGGCTGCTCGATATAGCTCAGGTCCAGCTCGCGCAGACGGGGAAACGCCGCGTGGGCTTGGGCCAGCGACCACTGGCCGTTGACGTCAATCGCCAGCGAAATCTGCTGACTAAACCGCTGACGCAATTTTTGCAAGCGAGCCAGGTCGGTGGCGAAATCCGCCACCCCCGTGCGTAACTTCAACTGGGTGAAACCTCTGTCAACATAGCGCTGCGCCTGTTCCAGCATCTGCGTCTCGCTGCCCCAGAACAGGGTCTGATTAGTGTGCCAGGCGGGCAAGCCAACTTGCGCTCCCAGCCAGGCGGCAACGCTCACCCCCTCCTGACGGGACAGAAGATCGTGCAACGCCATATCCAGCACCATGCGCGACGGGGCCAGCAGCGTGCTGTCAGGGGCATGCACCCGCTCCAGCAGTGCGGCAGGTTCCTGATGCCAGTCCCAGCTAGTGAGTATGTCCAGCAGGTTGTGCAGCACCTGCTCTTCGCTATAACCATGCAGGTAGCGAATGTTGAGCCGCACTTCGCCGATCCCCGTCACGCTCCGGTCCTCCAGGCGCAGCCAGAGGGTGTCGAGCGCCGTCACCGCGCCAGACGCGGCGGTATGCAGCGTCACCCCGGCGTAGTGCAGGTCGCCGCGAAAGAGCTGCGCTTTCATAACCCAGACTCCGGCGACAACATGGCGAGGGCAATATCAATGTAGATATGCGCCGCGGCGAGAAACTCATCAATGGGGACAAACTCGTCCGGTTTGTGGGCCACCGCCAGCGAACCGGGGCCAATCACCACGCCTTTGGCACCCAGCGAACGGAAATGCACCAGGTCGCAGCCGCCCTGAAAACCAAACGGACCGGGTTCGCTCTGCCCGTGCCGGCGGCAGGCGGCGAGGCTTTGCTCGACAATGGCTTCGCTGCTGTCGGTTTGCGTTGCGCCGCCGGTGGTAGGCTGCCAGGCGATAATTTCGGCTTCCACACCTGCGTGAGCGTGCGCATGGTCGAGCAGCTGTTGCAGTTCGGCTTTAACCACCGCTTCGTCTTCGCCCGGCACCATGCGGCGGTCGAGCAGCAGTTCACAGCTATCCGGCACTACGTTGTCCGCGTGACCGCCGTGGATACGCGTCACCGTCAGGCTGGCGTTGCCCACCAGCTCGTGGCAGCGACAGCGCACCTGCTGGTAGTGGGCCTCTTCGATCAGCCCCAGCAGACGCGCGGACTGGTAAATCGCGTTGACCCCCAGCTCCGGCGTGCCAGAGTGCGCGGTGACGCCTTTGACCCGCACGCGCGGACGCAGGCTGCCTTTATGGGCGGAGAAGGTGGCATTCGAGGTCGGCTCGCCAATCACCGCGAAATCAATCGCCGGTGGGTTATCACGCACATAGTATTTCGCCCCTTCGCTGGCGACCTCTTCATCGGCGGTGAACACCCCCATCAGGGTGCCGGACCACCGCTGACGGTTAGCGGCCAGCCAGCGCAGGGCTTCCACCATCGCCACCAGCGGGCCTTTGGCATCGCAGGCGCCGCGCCCATACAAGCGGCCATCGCGTTCGGTGAGCGTAAAGGGATCGCTGGCCCAGCCGCTGCCCGCCGGCACGGTATCGATATGGGTGTTAAAGGCGAAACACGGCCCCGGCCCGTTATGCAGGACAGCGATAACGTTGGTACGCCCCGGTGCGTATTCGCTAAAAGAGAGATCGAACCCGGCGGTAAGCAGCCAGCCTTCCAGACACTCGGCGGCTTCCCGCTCATGGCCCGGTGGGTTTTCTGTATTGATGGCAACCAGCGTCGCTAAGTCCTTTTTCATGCGTGCGCTGTCAACCTGGTAACTGGACATAGGAACTCCGTGATTAATGTAATATTTGCGTCAGGAAGCGCTGTGCGCGCTCACTGACATTGCCAGCGAAGAAATCACTGGTGTTGGCGCGATCGATAATTTCGCCGTCTTCCATAAACAGAATTTTGTTGGCGGCCCGGCGGGCGAAGCCCATCTCGTGGGTCACCACCATACTGGTCATCCCTTCTGCACTGAGCTCTGCCATTACTTCCAGCACTTCGCGGATCATCTCCGGGTCAAGCGCCGATGTGGGTTCGTCGTAGAGCATCAGTTCGGGCTTCATCGCCAAGGCGCGGGCAATCGCCACGCGCTGCTGCTGACCGCCGGAAAGTTCATCTGGAAAGTGGTCTGCGCGTTCGTTGATGCGCACTTTCGCCAGCAGGTTGTCCGCCAGCTTGCGGGCCTCAATGCGGTTCATTCCCAGCACCGTCATCGGGGCCAGCATGATGTTTTCCGCCGCCGTCAGGTGCGAAAACAGCTCGTAGTTTTGGAACACCATACCAATGCGCTGACGTAGTTTGTGCACCGGCACTTCGCCCCGGCTGATGTGCTGGCTGGCGAAGAACACGTCGCCGCTGTCGGCTGGCGAGAGCATGTTGACGCAGCGCAACAGGGTGGATTTGCCCGAACCGGAGGGGCCAATCAGCACCACGGTTTCACCCTTTTGCACCTCAAGAGAGCAATTCTTGAGCACGGTCTGGCGACCAAAGGTCTTATCAATGCCGATCATCTCCAGCAACGGTTTCTCGCTCATGGTGCCTCCCGGGCGGTTTTCGGTAATTTAAACAGGCGGCTCAGTCGCATCTGGCCCTTGCCGCGACGCTGTTTGGGATCCAGCGCGCTTTCCAGCCAGGACTGGAAAATCATGAACAGCGTCGTGAGCAGCAGGTAATAGATGCCCGCGGCGCACAGCGCCTCGAAATAGCGGAAGCTGGCGCTGGCGGTTTGGTTGGCGACCAGCAGCAGTTCCTGAACGGCGATCACCGAGACCAGCGCGCTCGATTTCAGCATGCTGATCATCTGGTTACCCATCGGCGGCAGCACGATGCGCGCGGCCTGAGGCAGCACGATCTTGCGCATGATCTGCCCGTTGGTCATGCCGAGCGCCATACCGGCAGTGCGCTGGCCGCTTTTCACCGCCTGCAAGCCAGAGCGCAGTATTTCCGCCATGTAGGCGCCTTCATTGAGCGAAAGCGCCAACACGGCACAGGTAAACGCGGAGAAACGTAAGCCGAAGCTTGGCAGCACGTTGTAGACAAAGATTATCTGGAATAACACTGGCGTTCCGCGAAACAACCACAGATAGAAAAAGGCCAGCCCCTTCCCGGCGCGGAATGGCGCTTCCTGCAACAGCGCCAATACCAGACCCAGTACCACGCCACACAACAGTGAGCAGAGCGTAATAAGCAGCGTCATCCACGCCCCGTGGATGAATCCAGGCGAGAGGAAGTACTGCCACATTAATTCGATCGACATAGCTTTCTCCGGTTAATGGCAAAACGGGTTAGAAAAGGGCAACGGAGTCAGGGAAGTTCCATTTCTCAATCAGTTGCTGGTAGGTGCCATTTTTGACGAGGCTCTGGAGACCTTTCTCCAGCAGGGCGTGGGTAGCGGTATCGCCTTTACGCACGGCAAACGCGATGTGGGTATCGGCCTCGAACTCCTCCCCTACGGCTTCGAATATGCCTGCTTTTTCGGTTAACAGGGCGACGGTGCCCGGCGTGGAAAGGAACTCGGCATCCGCTCGGCCCTGAGCGACGGCGACGGCTGAGTCGGTGGCGGCCGGGAAGGTCATCACGTTAATGGCCGGTTTTTTGGCGTCCAGACAGCGCTGGTTGTCTGCCCGGGCCTGACTTTCTTCGATCCCGCCCAGCGTCACGGCGATATTTTTGCCGCACAGGCTCAGGTCACGTCCGGTGATTTTTTGCGGATTGCCTTTTTTCACCACCACACGACTACCGATTTTCAGGTAGGGCACAAAATCGACCTGTGCGGCACGGGTAGCGTTGACATACATCGCGGAGTTGATGATATCGAGACGTTTACCCTGTAATGCTGGAATGAGCCCTTTAAATTCCATTGGCATCGGTACAGGCGTCAGATTGACTTCCTTACTCAAGGCGTTAATCAGATCGATATCAAAGCCGGTGAGCTTACCCTCTTTCACAAATTCAAACGGCATAAAGGTAGCCGCCGTACCGTAGGTCAGTTTGCCGGGGGCGATGGTTTCCACCGCCGCCTGGCTTACCAATGGGAGGGCGGTCAGCGCGAACATCAGGGTGCGCACGTGGCGAAACAGTAAAGAATAGCTGGACATTGTCGTCTCCTGGTTAAGGCACAAATTGAATTTAATGAGTCAATAAATACAATTTAACATGTAAAAAAATGTCTCATATTGGTGCGTATTGCTCGTTAACCGTGCAGTCCTTGCTTTGTTTTGCTGCGTTTTGTTGCCCGTGCTATTGTATCTTTCGACCACAATAATGCATTTCAGGGAACCCTTTTCCATGCAGCCTGACTCCACTGCGAGTAGTCGCCGGATCGCCCGGCAAATACTCGACCTGATATCTGAAGCAAGATTCGATCCAGGTTATCATTTACGTGAACAACATCTTGCCGATGCATTGGGTGTTTCGCGCACGCCGGTGCGGGCCGGACTAAAAGAATTGACCCGTCTGGGGGCGGTTGAAGCGCGTCCTAATCAGGGTTTTTTCTTGCTCAAACGTAGCGATGAGCTAGATCAGTTGGAAATTGAGCAATCCAAGAGCAATGACCAGAAGCTGTATGAGCAACTGGTGCATGACCGTATTGCGGGCGTGCTGCCAGAGTCGTTTACCCAGACCGAGATCAGCCAGCGCTACGATGTGGATCGCGGCGTGCTGACTCGCACGCTGGTGAAGCTATCGGAGGATGGTCTGATTGCCCGTAATGCGGGGCACGGCTGGCGCTTCCTGCAAACCCTAAACTCCGATGTGGCGCTGCGTAACAGCTACGGTTTTCGCCTGATGATTGAACCGGCGGCACTATTGACGCCCAACCTGCATGTAGACAGGCAGATGCTTAAGCGCCTGCGCGCCCAGCATCTGCGGCTCATCGCCCATCCGGACATTACGCGGGTTCCGGCAAAAGAGATTTTCGAAACCGACGCGGCCTTCCACGAGTTACTGGCAGACGCCAGCGGTAACCTGTTTGTATTGCAGGCTATTCAGCAGCAAAATCGACTGCGCCGTCTACTGGAGTTTGGTAGCTATCACAATAAGCGTCGGGTAAAAGAGTGGTGTGAAGAGCATGTCGCTATCATCGATGCCCTGCGAGAAAATAAGCAGGAACAGGCGGCGGAATTGATGAGAACACATCTGCAATGCGCGTTTAACCAGGTCAATGTTAAAAACGCCCGCCGATAGCTGGCATCGTTCTTGCACATATTGCTTCTGAAAATACAATCAGGAGCGCTTATGGATTTTCAGATACAACAACGTGTGGCACTGGTCTGCGGTGCCGGTAGTGGTCTAGGGCAGGCGATTGCCCTTTCGCTGGCGCAGGAAGGGGTGAAGGTGGCGGTCACGGGCCGCAACGCGGAAAAACTGGCGCACACGGTGGAACGCATCACCCAACTGGGTGGCTCAGCCCACGCCTGGCAACTCGACCTGGCAGCCCCAGAGCAGTTTGATAACGTGATTAATGCTATTCGCCAGCACTGGGGCGACATCGATATTTTGGTGAACAATTCCGGTGGCCCACCGCCTGCCACGGCACAGGGAACGGATATCGCCCTCTGGCAACAGCAATTTTCCGTGATGGTCGCCTCGTTGATTCACCTCACCGATAAACTGCTGCCCGCTATGCGCCGCCGTGGTTGGGGACGCATTATCACCACCACGTCATCTGGCGTGATCGCGCCCATTCCTAATCTGGCGCTGTCGAATGCGCTGCGCATGAGCCTGCTCGGCTGGTCAAAAACCCTGGCCAGCGAAGTGGCAGCCGACGGCGTGACGGTGAATGTGATGGTGCCGGGGCGCATCGCTACGGAGCGCGTCGGTCACTTGGATGCTCTCAAGGCGGAACGGGAAAACAGCAGTGCGGAAGCGGTCGCTGAAAAGAGTCGTCAGAGCATTCCGGCCGGGCGCTATGGTGAACCGCAGGAGTACGGCGCCGTCGCTGCATTTTTGGCAAGCCAGCCGGCCAGCTATATTACCGGCGCGGTAATCAGAGTGGATGGCGGATTGATAAACGCTATCTAGCCACGAGTATGGCTGCGTTGACGCGGTCAATACTGGTGCGGCTCGCCGATATTGCGTCATTCACGCGGCGGTTATCGGACGGCAGGTTTCTTTTTTACTTACGGTAATAGCCCACACTGGCACCGTTGCTGGTAGCTCTGTTCGAACGTTTGCATGCCCGCAGCCGCGCCGGTCTGAATCAGGGCGGGAAGTTGATGCGTTTTCCCCTCTCGAATCAAGTTGCTGACGGCCACCGTTGTCGTCAGCACTTCATAAAGTGCGATTCGGCCGCCCTGCGCCATCGGCAAGAGTTTTTGCGTGACCACTGCCTGTAAGCCGGAGGCCAACTGGCTGCGAACATAGCCTTTTTCTTCACCGGGGAAAACGTCAATCAGGCGGTCGATCGCCTGCGCTGCGCTGCGGGTATGCAGCGTCGATAGCACTAAGTGGCCCGTCTCCGCCGCCGTTAATGCTAACCGGATCGTTTCCTTATCACGCAGTTCACCTAACAGAATGACATCAGGATCTTCCCTTAGTGCCGCCCGTAGCGCCTGTGCAAACGATACGCTGTGCGTACCCATCTCGCGCTGCTGAATCAGGCAGCGTCGACTCTCATGCATAAACTCGATCGGATCCTCCAGCGTGATCACATGGCGATCGTGACTGTCGTTTAACGCTCCGATCATGGCCGCCAGCGTTGTGGATTTACCACTCCCCGTCGCACCGGTAATCAAAATCAAGCCGTTCGGTTTCTCCAATAGCGATGACAGAACCCGTGGCGCATGCAGCGCATCCAGTGACGGTTGAACGGACGGAATGATGCGCAGCGCCGCGGACAGCCCTTCCCGCTGGCGAAATACATTCACCCGCAACCGTTGCCCATCGGGCAGCATCAGTGCGCCATCAACCTGACCAGACTGCCGCAGTTGTTCCCTCTGCGTCGGTTCGAGCCAGGCGTGACACCATTGTGTCACCTGTTCCGACGTTAAACGTGGTAAGGTATTTTCCGGCTGTAGCCGCCCATCGACACGTATCACTGGCGGGTGACCGCTACAAAGGTGCAGATCCGAGGCATTATGCTTTACACTACGGGCCACCCATTCATCCAACTCCATAGATTAACCTCCTGAATAACCATGACGACAATCCAGCAGAATCTACAGGACATTCGACAACAAATCGCTACCGCCGCAGCACATTGCGCGCGGGCACCAGAAGACATTAGGCTACTTGCAGTCAGTAAAACCAAACCGGTGAGCGCGATCGAAGAAGCCATCGCGGCAGGGCAACGTGCGTTCGGCGAGAATTATGTTCAGGAAGGCGTGGAGAAGATCCATTATTTCCGGGCGCATCACCCGGATATGCGGTTGGAATGGCACTTTATCGGCCCATTACAGTCGAATAAAAGTCGTCTGGTGGCGGAAAACTTTGACTGGTTCCACACCGTAGATCGCCTGCGTATTGCCCAGCGTTTGAGCGAGCAGCGCCCGCCCCACTTGTCGCCCTTGAATGTGCTATTGCAAATTAATATCAGCAACGAAGCGAGTAAATCAGGCATTAAGGCTGAAGAACTCTCGGAACTGGCCGCCAGCGTCGCCGTCTTGCCCAATTTACGCCTGCGCGGATTAATGGCTATTCCTGCGCCGGAAACCGACTTTGCACAGCAGCTTGCGGTTTTCAGAAAAATGGCGGCATTGTTCCAAACACTGTCCGCAACTTATCCGCATATTGATACACTCTCTATGGGGATGACGGACGACATGCGCGCGGCGATTACCGCAGGTAGTACACTGGTACGTATCGGTACGGCAATCTTCGGCGCGCGGGACTATGCGGCAAACGCGTCTCAATAATCCGTGAATAGGTAAAACAGCACAGTACTCAGTGAGCGGTGCCACATATTTGATAACCCGATGAGCAACGAGGATGCAGATGCAGCAACGTAAAATAGCGTTTATTGGTGCCGGAAACATGGCCCAGGCCATTATCGCCGGATTAGTTAACGGCGGTTACCCCGCTACCCACATTAGCGTCTGCGCGCCTTCAAATAAAAACCGTGATGCGCTGGCTGCACAATACGGCGTGATCGGCAGCGCGGACAATGTCCGCAACGCGCAGGAAGCTGATGTTATTGTTTTAGCCGTAAAACCCCAGATGATGGCAACGGTTTGCGCGCCCCTCCGTGAGCACGTCGACTTCTCCGGTAAACTGGTGCTGTCGATTGCCGCGGGCGTTAACATCGCGCGTTTTCAGGCGCTGCTAGGCGAACCGCTCAATATCGTACGCATTATGCCCAACACACCTTCCCTGGTGGGAAAAGGCATGAGCGGCCTGTATGCTCCGCCGTCCGTCAGCCAGGCAGATAAAGATTTCACCGCTCAGTTAATGCAGAGCGTAGGTAAAACTTGCTGGGTGGAAAGCGAATCCGGGATTAATAATGTGATTGCGGCGGCAGGCAGTGCACCGGCCTATTTCTTCCTGTTCATGGAAGCCATGCAGCAAGAAGCGATTCGTCAGGGAGTTGATGAGGCAACGGCGCGCCTGCTGGTGCAACAGGCCGCGTCGGGCGCTGCCGCGTTGGTGGAGGCCAATCCCGGTACGCCGCTGTCGACCCTGCGAGAAAATGTCACGTCCAAAGGCGGCACCACGGCGGAAGCGCTGCGGGTATTTAATGAACGTCAGTTGACGCAAACCGTAGCCGAAGCCATGCAGGCAGCGATTACCCGCGCACAGGAAATGGAAACGCTTTTTTAACGCACTCAGGTTCACCTTTTTATCATATAAGGAAAAGACGTACTTATGCTCACCCTGACTTTTCTGGTCAAAACGCTGATCGACCTCTACGTAATGGTGCTGCTGCTACGTATCTGGATGCAGTGGTCTCGCAGTGATTTCTATAATCCGCTGTCGCAGTTCGTGGTCAAGATCACCCAGCCGATTGTGGGGCCATTGCGCCGCATTCTGCCCTCGCTAGGGCCGATTGACAGCGCGTCGCTGTTGCTGGCCTTTATCCTCACCACGATTAAATACCCGTTACTGTTGTTGATTCAGGTGGGTGCGATTTCCCTGAGCCCGATGAACCTGCTAGTCGGTTTCATTTCGCTGATTAAATCCGCCGGCTATTTAGTCTTCTGGGTCATCATCATCCGCTCCATCATGAGCTGGGTTAGTCAGGGCCGTAGCCCCATCGAATATCTGCTGCATCAGTTGACCGAACCGCTCATGGCGCCGATCCGTCGTATTATTCCGGTGATGGGCGGGATTGATTTTTCGGCGATGGCCGTCATCCTGATTCTGTATATGCTCAACTATTTGGGCATGGATCTGTTTCCGGGGCTATGGTTCCTGCTGTGAGTGCCATTACCCGCCACGGCGACGCGCTGGTGATTCGGCTGTATATTCAGCCGAAGGCCAGCCGGGATCAGATCGTGGGCCTGCATGGCGACGAGCTAAAAGTCGCCATTACCGCTCCGCCGGTGGACGGTCAGGCTAATGCCCATCTGACCAAATTTCTCGCTAAACAGTTTCGGGTCGCCAAAAGCCTGGTCGTGATTGAAAAAGGCGAACTCGGACGGCATAAGCAGATTAGAATCACCCATCCGCAACACATCCCGGCTGACGTCGCGGACCTCATTGAATAAACACGCAGGATATGACGATGCAAAAAGTGGTTTTGGCTACCGGAAACCCCGGTAAAGTGCGTGAGCTCGCCAGCTTGCTGGCCGATTTCGGTCTGGATATTGTGGCGCAGACCGAACTGGGCGTGGATTCTGCCGACGAAACCGGCCTGACCTTCATCGAAAACGCCATCCTGAAAGCCCGCCATGCGGCGCAAATCACCGGGCTACCGGCAATAGCCGATGATTCTGGTCTGGCTGTCGATGCGCTGGACGGCGCGCCGGGCATTTATTCCGCACGCTACGCGGGCGCGGATGCCAGCGACCAGCAAAATCTGGATAAGCTGTTGCAGACTCTAAAAGACATACCGGATGAACAACGCCGTGCCAGCTTCCACTGCGTTCTGGTGTATCTGCGCCATGCGCAAGACCCAACGCCGATTGTCTGCCACGGTAGCTGGCAGGGCGTGCTGACGCATGAAGCAGCGGGCAGCGGCGGCTTCGGCTATGATCCTATCTTCTTCGTGCCTGAGCTGGGTAAAACGGCGGCAGAACTAACGCGAGAAGAGAAGAACGCGCACTCCCATCGCGGTCGGGCGCTACGTTTGCTGCTGGACGCGCTACGCAATGCTTAAGCTGCCCCCGCTCAGCCTGTACATCCATATTCCGTGGTGCGTACAGAAATGTCCGTACTGCGATTTTAACTCTCACGCGCTAAAAGGCGACGTGCCGCATCAGGAATATGTCGATCATCTATTGGCGGATCTGGATGCCGATTTACCGCTGGCGAGCGATCGTGCCCTGCACTCGATCTTTATCGGTGGCGGCACGCCCAGCCTGTTGAGCGCGGAAGCCATGCAGGCGCTGCTCGACGGCGTTCGGGCAAGAATTCCGCTAACGCCGGATGCCGAAATGACGATGGAAGCCAATCCCGGTACGGTTGAAGCCGATCGTTTCAGCGGCTATCAACGTGCAGGCATTAACCGTATATCCATCGGCGTGCAGAGTTTCGATCCACAAAAGCTGACGCGTTTAGGACGGATTCACGGCCTGGACGAGGCCAGACGCGCGGCACAGTTGGCCAGCGGACTACAATTGCGCAGTTTTAATCTGGACTTGATGCACGGTCTGCCGGATCAATCGCTGGACAACGCGCTGGATGATTTGCGCCAGGCCATTGCGCTCGATCCACCGCATTTATCGTGGTATCAGCTCACCATCGAACCCAATACGCTGTTTAGTTCACGTCCGCCGACGCTGCCGGATGACGACGCGCTGTGGGACATCTACGAGCAGGGCCACGCGCTACTGAGCGCCGCCGGTTACCAGCAATACGAAACCTCCGCCTATGCCAAACCGGGCTATCAGTGTCAGCACAACCTGAATTACTGGCGCTTCGGCGATTATCTGGGGATTGGCTGCGGGGCGCACGGCAAGCTGACCTTTCGTGACGGCCGCATCCTACGCACGGTGAAAGTCCGCCATCCGCGCGGCTATATGCGCGGCACCTATCTGGATAGACAGCACAACGTTGCTAACCACGATCGGCCTTTTGAGTTCTTCATGAACCGCTTTCGTCTGCTGGAAGCCGCGCCACGCGCGGATTTCACGGCGTACACCGGTCTGGAAGAACACGGCATCCGTCCGCAGTTAGATCAGGCGCTGGCGCAAGGCTATCTGACGGAAACCGCTACGCACTGGCAAATCACCGAACACGGGAAACTGTTTCTCAATTCCCTGCTGGAGCTGTTTCTGGCGGAAGAAGCATAATCATTCTGTGGGCGGGTTTATCACAGAAAACCTGCCCATTACGTCCCACCCTATCTCTCCTTTTGCAACGCTTACAGCGCTTATGTCGAGCCGCATCCCTTTTCCATCACGCGCCGTTTGCCCGCGGCGTGAAAATCCTTTTTCCTTGTGCGGAACGACGATGTCATCGTTAAGTACGCCACAGGCTTCTTTCTGATAAGAACAAATCTTACATCTGAGTACCGAAGGCATGAGCGGGGGGCGGAAGTTGGCTTCACCGCTCCGCGTTCAGTCTCGGCAGCGGATTAGCCATCCGTTGAACGTGTTACGTCTTCCCATTGTTCTATTTCCTTACCTAATTCCGTGAGCTTTTGCCGTACTAAACTTAATGCATCACTGCCTAACAATAAATGCTTTGGTGGGTTTTGACTCTCAATCATTGCCAACATGGCGTGTGCGGCCTTAACGGGATCGCCGAGTTGCTTACCGCTTTTTTCTTCACGAGCCTGACGAATCGGCTCAAATAAAGCGTCGTAGTCTGGAATGCTGCGAGCGCTGCGTACCATCGATCGTCCGGCCCAGTCGGTGCGAAACGAGCCTGGTGCTACGGCGGTCACGTGGATGTTGAACGGGGCAAGTTCTTTGCTTAACGTTTCTGATATCCCTTCCAGTGCAAATTTGCTGCCGCAGTAATAGCTGATACCCGGCATGGTAATGAAACCGCCCATCGAGGTAATATTAATAATATGACCGTGACGACGCTGGCGCATACCCGGTAGCACGGCTTTGATCATCGCCACTGCGCCAAACACATTGACGTCAAACTGGCGGCGCATCTCTGCGAGCGAGGATTCTTCCATTATGCCTTCATGGCCGTAACCGGCATTGTTCACCAGCACATCAACCGGACCGACGGTAGACTCAATCTCCGCAACCACCTCATTAATATGCTCAAAGTCCGTGATATCAAGCAGGCGACCGAAAGCCCGTTGCGCATTAAGTGCCTCGAAAGCCTGCAGTGCTTCGCGGTTGCGCACGGTACCAATGACCCGATGGCCTGTGGCGAGAGCTTCCTGTGCCAGTGCGCGACCAAAGCCGCTGCTGACGCCGGTGATTAAAATCGTTTTTGCAGATGTCATAAAAAGAACTCCATTGAACAGTGAGGTTGCATGGTATTCTATGAACCGCCACATTTTTAGGCCGAATCTTCTCTTTTTATTGCCTGATTTTATGAGGTACTGTGATGTCCGAGATGATTAACTTAGTTAAAGCACTTGCGGTGCAGGAGGGATACAACCTTACTGCGTTGCCTGATGTGCGCATTTTGCGATCCGATCGTCCCCTTGCCAAAACGCCTGTGCTTTATGATCCAGGGATTGTAATTGTCTGTCAGGGCAGCAAACGTGGCTATTTTGGTCAGCAGACCTATTTATATGATGAACAGCACTACCTGGCGGTCTCGGTGCCGGTGCCGTTTGTGATGGAAACCGATGCGTCCGCAGAACATCCGTTGCTGGCGATTTATATGCATCTGGATTTTCAGTTGGCCGCTGAACTGATGTTGCAGATTGAACAGCACGGCAACCGACATCCTCCTGCCGCGCCGCAAAGTATGATGTCGAGCCCAATGGACGACGCGATAAAAACGACCGTACTACGCTTGCTCGAAGTCCTGAATAATCCGCTTGAAGCGGCGATCCTCGGTCCTGCGCGGGTGCGTGAGCTTTATTTCCGCGTATTAACGGGCGCACAGGGCAATGCAATGCGCGCCGCGCTGACCTTGCGGGGGCAGTTTGGCAAAATCGGCAAAGTGCTACAGCGCATCCATGCCACTTACGCTGAGCCGTTAACGCTGAAGCAACTTGCGATGGAATCCGGAATGAGTGTGCCGACGTTTCACAGCCATTTTAAGGCGATAACCCAGATGCCGCCGATGCAATATGTCAAATCGGTACGTCTGCACCAGGCGCGGATGCTGATGGTGCGTCAGCAGACCACTGCCGCCGCCGCGAGTTATGCCGTCGGCTATGAAAGTCCGTCGCAATTTAATCGCGAGTTCAAACGCCTGTTTGGTTTGCCACCCGCAGAGGAGGTGAAACGAATGCAGCGTGACTTCGCCGTTCCGCCTGCGCAGCAAGCGTCGCTATTTGTTTCATCACATTGATGTACAGAAACTGGGTAGCAAAATTTCTCAAGCAGCCGGCTAACTCATCACAAAGCAACAAAAAACCGGCTAAATTTGCGCAGTAGCATCTATTCCTTGCGATGCACACGCAATCCCCCCTCAGCGCGTCAACAGCATATCAATATGCGGAATGCCATCTTCGTCGTATTCCTCGCCGGTCGCCACAAAATCGAACGCGCCATAGAACGCCTGTAAATGCGCCTGAGCCGACAAAAAACGCGGCTTTTGCGGCCAGTGGCGGGCGCAGGCGATGAGCGCGTGTTCCATCAGGTGATGCCCCAGATGTTGCCCTCTGACAGGAGGCGCAACGATCACGCGGCCAATCGTTACGACATCATGGTGCGGGCGAGGCGCGAGTAGGCGGGCGTACGCGACCAGTTTGCCATCCTGATAGGCAGCAATATGGCGATTACCCTCCACCAAATCACGGCCATCAATATCCAGATAAGGGCACTTTTGCTCAACCACAAAGACCTGAGCGCGTAGCGACAATATGTCATGCAGTGAATACACATTAAGATCTGCCACATCCCAGTCATGCCATATCAGACTCATCATTCCCCAGCCCTATTCGTTTATACTTTTCCCGTCGCATTGGCGCGGCGCTGAGTCCAAAGCAGCCAACCCCACAGTAGCGCAATCGCCAACGCAAACAACGCGCCAAAACCGATACCAATGCCGATCACCGAGACGCCCAGCTTCACGACCAGAGAATACAGCCCCAGCATTAACAGCATCGCGCCGTTCTCGCCCAGATTCTGCACCGCAATCGCATTCCCGGCACCGACACTGGCTTTCCCGCGTTCCTGTAACAGCGCATTCAGCGGAACGATGAAAAAACCGCCGAGGGCACCAAGCAGAACCAGCAGACAATAGGCGCCGATCAGATTATGTTGAAGCGTGAAAATCACCACCACCACACCGATCAAAAAACCGGCGGGCAAACAACGCCGCACGCTATCGAGCGTCACCAGCCGCCCGGCGGCACCCGCGCCCACTACGATGCCCACGGCCACCATCGCGTTAAGCAATGTCGGCGTCGCATTGTCCGTAATCCCCAGCGCCTGCGGCACCCACAGCACCAGTAGAAAACGCAGCGTCACGCCCGCGCCCCAGAACAGGCTGGTGCCAACCAGCGAGAGTCGGGCATCGCCATCGCGCCATAGCACCCGACAGGCGGAAAAGAAGCTGCCCGCCATCAGCGCCGGATGCCACGGCTGCCCCGGACGTGCCGCGCTCAGGCGCGGGATTAGCAGGTTCGCCCCCAGCGCGATGCCGTAAGCCACCGCGCAAACCAACAGCGCCCCATAGATGTTCCAGTCTGCCAGTACGCCACCCGCGACTGAACCGGTCAGAATGGCGGCGATGGTCGATGCCTCCATCAGTCCATTGGCTTTGACAAGTTGATCGCCGCGGGTAATCTCCCCCAAAATGCCGTACTTGGCGGGAGAATAGGCTGCGGCGCCCATTCCTACCAGCGTGTACCCCATAAACGGATTTCCGCCCAGGCAAATCACTAGCGCCCCCGCGAGTTTCAACGTATTGGCGAACATCATCACCCGCCCTTTGGCGAAGCTATCCGCAATTTGCCCGACAAACGGCGCCAGAATGATATATGCCGCCACGAACCCCATCTGTAAAACGGGTTGGCTCCAGTCGGGATACACCAGTTGTTTGATGAGCGCTAACGTGGCAAACAGCAGCGCATTATCGCCAAACGCGGAGAAGAACTGCGCGATGATGACCGCGCTCATACTGCGCGAGAGCAACGGCGTGGTAGGTTCGGTCTGTGAGGTCATGCGCTCGGCTCCGATACGTGGGCGGTAGGCTGCTCCGCCATCTGGCGCAGCGTAACAAAGTCAGGCTTGCCGCTGCCGAGTAACGGTAAGGCTTTCACATGGCGAATATCACGCGGCACCGCCAGTTCCGGCATGCCGCTCCGCCTGGCCTCAGCCAGCAACTTATCGCGGGTTAGCTGGCCGTCGGTGGTAAACAGCACTAAGGCTTCGCCCTTGCTGGCATCGCTTTTGGCGCTGGAGGCGTGCTGCGCCTGCGGCGAAACCTTCACCGCCAACTGTTCCACCGTTTCGAGCGAAACCATCTCCCCAGCCAGCTTGGCAAAACGTTTAACGCGGCCAATGATGGTACAAAACCCGTTGTCATCCAGTTCGACAATGTCGCCGGTGTCATACCAACCGGGTTGTAATTCCCCCTGCGCGTTTTCTGCCGCTGGCGCTTCCAGCACGCCGGGGTTTTCTACCCGCAAGTAGCCTTTCATGATATTCGGCCCACGCAGTTGCAGGCGTCCCCCGTGCGTAATGCCCGGCACGGCGATCAGCCGCGATTCTATTTCCGGCAACAACTGACCGACCGAATGGATTTTCGTCGCCATCGGCACGTTGATCGCCACCACGGGGGCACACTCGGTCACGCCATAGCCTTCGAGGATACGAATGCCAAATTTATCCTGCCAGATCTGACGCGTCGCCTCAGACAGTTTCTCCGCCCCGGCCACCACATAGCGCAATCGAGCGAAATCATACGGGTGCGCAAAGCGCGCGTAGTTGCCTAAAAACGTCGAGGTGCCAAACAGCACGGTGCAGTTTTGGTCGTAAACCAACTCCGGCACGATGCGATAATGTAGCGGACTGGGGTAAAGGAATACACGAGCGCCGGTCATCAGTGGCGTGATCAGCCCAACCGTCAGACCGAAGGCATGAAACAAGGGTAGCGCGGACATAAAACGATCGCGCGGCGTAAAATCCGCTACGGTGCGAATTTGCTCGACATTCGCCAGCAGGCTGTCATGGGAATGCACCACGCCTTTCGGATGCCCCTCAGAACCGGAGGTAAAGAGGATGATAGCGGCATCATCAGGCTTCTGCGGCAGCATCGCGCGGGCTGGAAACAGGAGATGAAACAGGATCCACAGCTTATCCGCCAGCGTCACGGTATCTTTCAGATCTTCGAGATAGACCCAGTTAGCCTCGCTCACCTGTTTTGGCAAATCGGTCAATTTACCCTTTTCAAGGAACTGACGGGATGTCACGATCGTTTTAATCCCTGCCGCTTTCATTGCGCTTTGTAAGCCTTTCGCGCCTGCGGTGTAGTTCAGCATGGCGGGAACGCGGTTACGCAGCGAGGCGCCCAGAATGGACGCCGCGGTAATCGTAGCATTGGGCAAAAGCATGCCGACATGTTCATCGGCACGGGTAAAACGCTGCAAAATGCGCGACACGCCGAGCGATTTTTTCAATAAGCCTTGATAGCTGTCTTCGTTGAATGAAACATCGGCAATGCTGGCAGAATGCCGCCCGTAGCGGGCTCTCGCCGCCAGAAATGCCTGATACAACGTATGTGACGGACGGGTATCCATCCGCGCCTTCATCATTATCTGGCGTAACCGCTCGCCGGCCAGCTCCCGCCGCGCTCTGGCGCTGTCGGCTTGTGGCATCGGCAACGTCGTCGGGGGCAAAAAAGCGATGGATATCGGGGGAAAACAGCGACGTTTAACGATGCCCGCCAGCCGACCAAATAGCGTAAATTCCGCGCCGTCAATGCGCACCGGGATAATCGTCGCCCCGGATTTCGCCGCGACAAACGCCGCGCCGCTGTAAATCTTCATCAGCGATCCGGTGACGCTGATACGCCCTTCCGGAAACACCACGACAGGCTGACCCCGCTCGATCATTTTAATCAACGCTTTAATCGCCAAAGGCTTGGTGGGATCCAACGGTACAAAATCGATATAGGGTTTCAACCAGCGCATAAACCAGCGATCGGAAATGGACGAGTACACGGCGAACACCGGTTTTATCGGCAAGAACAATGCCAGCAAGACGCCATCCAGAAAAGAAACATGGTTGGGCGTGATGAGTAATTTAGCGTGTTGAAACTGGCTTCTGTCGCCTTCAATCCGGATGCGGTACAGATGCTGGAACACCCAACGTAACAGGGTATAAATCATGTCTTCTCCCAATGACAGATAAACGAGCAACCTGCAACGCGCAGAATGCCCTAGCGATACGCCAAAATACTATATACACATCAGACTTCAAGTGACCATAAAACAGCATAGCGTAAAGCATCACTTCGGCACCATCACCAGCATAACCGTCGGAGGAGAAAACAGATGAACGCGGAAAATTGGCAAAAAAAAACCTACGCATCCGCGTAGGTTGGTGTAATCAAATGGTTTCAATGCACAGAGCACATCGATACATCACCAATCAATACCTCTGGGACTACCTACTCTAGAGATCGCCACTTATCTTCTCCAGCGATGAATCGAAAGAGTTATGCTATAAATGCAACTAACTGTAAATTTCTAGTTGATCCTGTAAGTTGAACGCCTCATTAAGATTATTTCACCGCATCATTATCGTGATTTCCCCTTAAATATTCTTTTTCACTCCATTCCCTGTTTTTCGCCTTTTCATGGGTCGATCACATATCCTGACTTTTTATGGGGAAATAACGTCTGGAACACAGCGCATTTCGCCTACTTCTTCAACAGAATCAACTAGGGGGTAAAGCGTAGGATCGCAGAGTCTGCATTGGGCAGACGCTGAATTTAACCAGGTGTGTGTAACGAATAATGAAGAACTACAAAATAGGTACCCGGCTGGCCGGCGGCTTTGGTCTGCTTATTCTGCTTTCGTTGGTCATGCTGACCAACGGGATTTATCAACTTAACCAGGTAGCCAGCAACACACAACAGATGATGCAAGAGCCGCTACGTAAAGAGCGGTTGGCGACGGACTGGCACGCGGCACTCGTCGCTGGCGTCCAACGCAGTATGGCGGTAGCACGCAGCCAAGATGATTCTCTGGTGGAGCTTTTCGCGGCGGAAAATGCCCGCGCCAGTAAAGAGAGCGGTAAGCGGCAGCAGGATTTTGCTAACCTGATCTCGACGCCGGAAGAAAAAACCCTATTCGACAAGGTGGGCGAATACCGTCAGGCCTACCTTAATAAGCGCGATACGATAGTTAAGGAAAAAGGCGCCGGTAATTTTGATCTCGCCAGAACGCTTTTCGATAACGAATTTGTTCCGGCAGCAAACGGCTATCTGGCCAGTGTGGAGGCATTGCGCAACCATCAACGCGCCAGTATCGACCAGATGGGACAAGATATTAACGCTGGCGCGCACCGGGGCGATCTTATCCTCGCGGTAACGGGGGCATTGAGCGCAGTCATCGGCCTGCTGATCGCCTGGGCGCTCACCCGCAGTATTGTGCAACCATTAGCACGCGCCGTCCGAGCGACTCAAGCCGTTGCCGCAGGCAATCTGACGCACAATGTACAACCGGAAGGCCGCGATGAAGCAGCTCAGCTATTGCACGCGTTGCAGGACATGACAGTGAGTCTGCGCACCATTGTTGGCGAGGTTCGTCAGGGATCGGAGTCCATCGCTGGCGCCTCTTCACAACTTGCCGCAGGCAATATCGATCTCTCCAGCCGCACAGAAGAGCAAGCTAGCGCACTACAAGAAACGGCGGCTTCTATTGAACAGCTAAGTGCGACAGTCAGACAGAATGCCGATAACGCGCGTCAGGCCAACCAACTGGCATTATCAACCACGCAACAGGCGCAGTCGGGTGGGCAACTGGTGACAGAAGTGGTTGATACGATGGGGGCAATCGATGCTTCATCAAAGAAAATCGTCGATATCATCGGTGTTATCGACAGTATCGCCTTTCAAACTAACATTCTGGCGCTGAATGCCGCCGTAGAGGCCGCGCGGGCGGGGGAACAGGGACGCGGTTTCGCCGTCGTCGCCAGTGAGGTTCGTAGCCTCGCCCAGCGTAGCGCCTCTGCCGCCAAAGAGATCAAAGATCTCATCGACCATTCTGTTCAGACCGTGGAGATCGGCAATCGGCTGGTCGCACAAGCGGGGGCTTCAATACAGGATATCGTCAACGGCGTGCGCAAGGTGAGCGATTTGGTTGGTGAGATAAGCTCCGCCAGCGATGAGCAAACAATGGGTATCGAGCAGGTTAACGTTGCGGTAAACCAGATGGAAGTGACGACCCAGCAGAATGCCTCGCTGGTCAATGAAGCCTCGGCGGCGACGCAATCGCTACAGCAGCAGGCGGCACAATTGGCCGAGACAGTTAGCCAGTTCCAGTTGGATAACCGCGATCGGAACGTCAGAACGCCCGCCGCTACGCCGCCATTGGCGCTTCAACCGGCGTTGGTCGCGCCGCACAAAAACGGTGCTCCAGCGGCTGAAGGAGAATGGACATCGTTCTGATGCCAGCATGCGCTCATCGCTTCCCGTAATCCTATTCTCAGGGGAGCAATGAGCCCGTGCCAAGCGAGACGATGCCCCTTAAAAAGGTGGCTGGCAACACGAGTTGGTTACTCGACGAACCAGCCCATCGGGGCACATTACACGAGCTAATGAGGGATCTTAGGGTTTACAAATATTTTTAATCACCACGTGTTGAAGCAAAATAATGGTTTTCGCATCGATAATTTGCCCATCATCAATCATCTGAAGCGCGTCCTTAAGCGGAATTTCCATAACCTTAATATCCTCGCCCTCTTCTTTAAGGCCACCACCATCATGGATTCGCATCGCGTGCGTATAAGGCGCGATAAAAAAGTGCAAGCGTTCGGTAACAGAACCCGGACTCATGAATATTTCGCCAATTTTTGTGACGTCACCGAGTTTAAAACCGGTTTCTTCTTCCGCTTCTTTTCTAATGGCTTGAATGGGATCGCGATCGTCCAGCAAACCAGCACATGCTTCAATCAACTCGTAATGATGGCCCACGAGAAACGCGGGCAGACGAAATTGGCTGGTGAGGATAACCGTACGAGAATCAGAATTGTAGAGCAAAATGGTAGCGCCGTGCCCCCGATCATAGGCTTCGCGGATCAGGCGCTGTTCCGTGCCGTCTGAACGCATATGGGTGATGTCATACTTGGTTAACGTTCCCCAGTCATTGGCTAATACCCAACGCTTATTGACTACTGCCGTCGTGGCTAAAGGAGCATAAGTCGTCTTTTTCATAGGTGATTACCGTTTGTGATGAATCCAAATTGGGAGAGTTCTCTGGCTCTATTCTCTACCGCATTTTCAGCATCGACAACCTTCAGGGGAAAAGCAGAATGCCTTTCCCCAACACCACCGAATTGGGTCGCTTAACACGCTTCCAATGCCAGCAACGCGTCCAACGTCTGGCGGCGGCGAATCAGGCGCGGCTCGCCGTTTTCAAACAGCACTTCCGGCAGTAGTGGACGGCTATTGTAGTTCGAGGACATCGATGCGCCATACGCGCCGGTATCGTGGAAGACCAGATAGTCGCCTACCTGCGCCTCCGGCAGCGGAACGGTTTCTATGCCGCCGCCCGCCTGTTGCGTAAACACGTCACCGGATTCGCACAGCGGCCCGCCGATGACACTATCGCGCAGTGTGGCTTGGCTAATATCGCGGCCATCCCCCGGCAGCAGAGAAATGTGGTGATAGCTGCCATACATCGCCGGGCGCATCAGATCGTTAAACCCGGCATCGACCAGCACAAAGTGGCGGCTTCCCATGGATTTGACCGCCCTCACTTCCGCCACTAGCACGCCGGACTCCGCCACTAAGAAACGCCCCGGCTCGATTTCCAGCGTGACCGGATGGCCGAGATGCGCGGCAATTTTCTCACGCGCCGCATGCCACAACGCGTAGTAGTTTTCGGTATTAATCGCTTCCTCACCGTAACGGTAGGGGATTGATAGCCCGCCGCCCGCGGAAATCGCTTCAATATCCTGACCCAGCGCAATCACCTGCTGCACCATGGCTTCGCACACCCGTTCCAAATGGGCGTAATCGACGCCGGAACCAATATGCATGTGGATACCCACCAGCTTTAAGTCATAACGCTGAATGTGTGCCAGCGCCAATGGCACATCGCCGTGCCAGATGCCATGCTTGCTGTTCTCGCCGCCGGTGTTGGTCTTCTGGCTATGACCATGACCAAAGCCCGGATTCACGCGCAGCCACACCGGGTGCCCCGGCGACCGCTGCCCAAGCTGTTCCAGCATATCGACCGAACCGGCGTTCACCGGAATGTTCAGTTCAGCAACGCGTTGCAGCGTCGGACGATCCAGCAGATCGGCGGTAAAGACGATCTCATGCGCGTCGGTGCCCGGCACAAAACCGGCCACCAACGCGCGCTCGATCTCACCCAGCGATACCGAATCCACTTTCACGCCCTGCTCACGCATCAGGCGCAAAATATGCGTGTTCGAACACGCCTTCTGCGCGAAGCGAATAGTATCGAACTGACGCAGTTGCGCGATGCGCTTAATGATGGTCTGGGCGTCATAAGCCCAAACCGGGCAACCAAAACGAGAGGGCAATTCACGCAGACTTTGCGCGTTCAGAGCATGTGTTACGTCATTCAGATCGTGAGGCATTAATCATTACCAAATACGGGTCAATTATGGTTGAGAAGCACTATAAAAATTACCATTCTGGTAAACAAATATCGTTTTTAGCGCAATCTATTCATCTATGATATGGATAGGGGGAAAGATGATGGCAATATCCTTACGGCACATTGAGATTTTCCATGCGGTCATGACCACCGGGAATCTGACGGAAGCGGCCGCGCTGCTGAATACCTCGCAGCCCACCGTAAGCCGCGAACTGGCACGCTTCGAGAAACTGGTTCAACTCACGCTATTCGAACGATTGCGTGGCAGGCTCTACCCCACCGCGCAAGGGTTACAGCTCTTCGAAGAAGTACAGCGTTCCTATTATGGGCTGGAGCGGATTATCAACGCCGCCAGCAACATCCGCCGTTTTCAACAGGCACAGCTTTCCATCGCCTGCCTGCCCGTGTTCTCCCAATCACTGCTGCCCGAAGCCTGCAAAACGCTGTTAGCGCGTTATCCTCAATTGACCCTGAACGTCGTCCCCCAAGAGTCACCGTTATTGGAAGAGTGGCTATCGGCGCAACGTCACGATTTGGGTTTAACGGAAAACAGCCTGACGCCAGCCGGTACAGAACGACAAACGTTGATGTTACTTAATGAAGTGTGCGTGCTGCCTTGCGGGCACCCATTAGCGCAAAAAGCGGTGCTTACGCCACAAGATTTCGCCAACGAACCCTTTATTAGCCTGTCGAGTGCCGATAGCTATCGCCAGTTGCTGGACGCGCTATTTCAGGAAGCGGGCGTGTCGCGCCGGATGGTGCTGGAAACCCACAGCGCGGCATCGGTATGCGCAATGGTGCGAGCGGGCATCGGTCTGTCCATCGTCAACCCGCTCACCGCGTTGGATTACTCCGCCTCCGGCGTAGTAGTGCGCCCTTTTAGCATCGAGGTGCCTTTTACCGTCAGCCTGATTCGCCCACGGCATCGCCCTGCTTCTGCGCTGGTCGATACCGTCATTGCACAACTCAGACAATACGCCGCTGATGTGCCTTCACGTCTGGAGCAGGTCTTGCGGCAGTCATCCTGATGGGGTTGATTCGTTCCCTTTAACCGGTCACTGCGTCAACGCCCGCCAGCGTGGATCGTGAGCAAACCAGTCCACCAGAAAATCCAGCAGCGCACGCAGTGCGGCGGGCATCTGACGGCGCGAGGTATAGATACCGTAAATCCCCATCGCCTGAGGACGATATTCCGGTAACAATGCCACCAACTGCCCATTAGCGAGATACGGCACGACAGAATAGCGGGGTTGCAGCGTGATCCCCGCTCCTTCCAATGCCCCTGCCAGCAGTACCAGCGATTCATTGCCGCTCAGATTACCGCTGACAGGAATGGAAAATGTTTCATCATGGCGAGAAAAATGCCACAGGCTCTTGCCAAAATAGGTGTAGGTCAGGCAGTTATGAATAGAGAGGTCGGTAAGCTGTCGTGGAATACCGCGTTCGTTGAGATAAGAGGGCGATGCACACAGTATCGACTCACAGTGCGCCAGTGGACGCGCGATCAGATTCGGATCCAAAGCGTTGGTGATGCGCAGCGCCAGATCGATACGCTCTTCGACCAAGTTCACCACCCGATTATTCATCTGTAAATCAATGGCAACGCGAGGATGACGCCGCAGAAACGTGGCGATCGCCATGCCAAGCACGCCCTGTGCCAATGATTGTGAACAACTGAGGCGCAGCAAGCCGCTCAACACGGCATCATCGGTAGCGGCCTCGACGCGCATATCCGCCGTCAACGCCAGCATCTCCCGACAGCGCGCCAAGGTTTTTTCCCCGGCATCCGTCAAACTCAGCTTGCGCGTTGTGCGGTGCAATAAGCGCGCCCCGGCCCACGCCTCCATCTCCGCCAGATAGCGCGTCACCATCGCGCGCGACATGTCCAGCCTCTCCGCCGCCGCGATCATGCTACCGCGCTCAACTATTGCCACAAATACTTCAGCCGCCGTAATGCGATCCATATATTAGTCCGTTTTATGCAACAAATAATTGCCTTATTTGCGGTTTTTAATACGATTAATGCAACATAACATGAACCCACATTCCGTCATACCTGTGGAGTCTCATCATGTCGACCTCGATCACTTTTACTTTATCCTTGCTCGTCGCCTCTCTAGGCCTGGCCTCTACGGTTAACGCCGCCGAATTAAAAATCGATGTATTTAATCCGGGAGAAGCCAGCGTATTCCCCGTTTCCTCTGAAATTATCAGCGGCGATAAAGAGGTCGCCCTGATCGATGCCCAATTCCAGCGTAATGATGCACAAACGTTGGTTGATCGCATCAAGGCCACCGGAAAAAAGCTGACCACCGTCTATATTAGCCATTCCGACCCTGACTACTATTTCGGTCTGGATGTGATTAAAGCCGCATTCCCGGATGCAAAAATTGTGGCAACCCAAGCCACCATCGATGCCATTAATGCGAGTAAAGATGGCAAAGTGGCGCATTGGGGGCCTGTTTTGAAAGAGAACGCGCCGAAAACGATCGTGGTTCCTCAACCGCTGCAAGGCGACAGCTTCACCATCGACGGTCAAAAACTGGAAGTGAAGGGGCTGAAAGGGCCGACGCCGGATCGCACTTACGTCTGGATCCCGTCGCTGAAAGCCGTAGTCGGCGGTATTCCGGTGTCTGCCAATATCCATGTCTGGCTAGCCGATACCCAAACGCCAGAATCACGCGTTCACTGGCGTGAAACGCTGAAATCCATTGAAGCCTTGAAGCCAACCACCGTGGTGCCAGGCCACTTTCTCGCGCCAACCGATTACACCTTGAAGAACGTGACGTTCACGCTGCAATATCTGAATACGGTGGAAAAAGCGCTGGCAAAAAGTAAAGATTCTGCCGAGCTGATTGCCGCAATGAAAAAACACTATCCGACGCTGAAGGACGAATCGAGTCTCGAATTAAGCGCCAAAGTCTTAAAAGGTGAAATGAAGTGGCCACAGTAAAACTCCATTACATTTACGATCCCTTGTGTGGCTGGTGCTACGGTGCCGCCCCACTCGCGTTAGCGGCGCAGGAGATCGACGGGCTGGATCTGATTCTCCACGGCGGTGGGATGATGACGGGGAACAATCGTCGCACCATTACCCCGGAATGGCACGATTATGTGCTCCCCCACGATCGCCGCATTGCGCAGTTAAGCGGGCAACCCTTCGGTGAGCGGTATTATGAAGGATTGCTACGCGACACCAGTGTGGTGCTGGACTCCGCACCACCGACGGCGGCCGTACTCGCGGCGCAAGCGATGGCTGACAAAGGCATGATGATGCTGTACCAGATTGAGCAGGCACACTATGTCTCCGGCCTTAAGATCGTCAACACCGCCGTATTGCGCCAGTGCGCCGAAGCCATCGGGCTGGATGGCGACGCCTTCTGCACGGAATTCGCATTTATCCGCGCTGAAACGCTATCACAGCACATCAACGCCAGTCGGGAATTACTGGCGAAAGTGCGCGGTCAAGGCTTCCCCACCTTTGCGCTCGAAGATAACCACGGGAATTTCCAGCAAATTCCCGCGGCAAACTACCTCGGTCAGGTTGACGCCTGGCGCAACATGCTTAAGCAGATGGTCAACCACGCGACGGCATAAGCATTCTCATCAAACCTTACAGGGAGTCGATCGCTCATGCCGTTGATGTTGATCCTCCCAGTTAAATGTGTAAAGTATCGGCCGATCGGGTGATGCAGCCCGTTCGCTATGGCTTACCATCGCGATCGGCATGATACTCGCCGTCCCGATCGCCTCGTGAACTCATAATCTATACAGGATCTCTTTGCCGCAATGCGCCTTACTCCACCCTGAGTGTGTTCCCTCTTTAGCGTACTGAGTCAATCTCAGCGCGCCTTTAATCGCCCCGCCGGAGCGGTTGTGTTGCATCGCGGCTGCCCGACGGTTTCTGCGCGCGCCTGTCATGCTGCATTCTGTCGCGCATATGCGCTCACCAATAAGGTCTAACTATGCAACCTCAAAATGTGCCGCCTGAGATACAGATGCGTGTTTCACATGTTCTGGCGTCACCCACATTGTTAACACGAGAATGTCTCGCTGGTGTAGTTACCGCGCTAGCATTAATCCCTGAAGTCATCTCGTTCTCCGTGATTGCCGGTGTCGATCCTAAGGTCAGCCTTATTGCTTCCGTGGTGCTTTGTCTGACGCTTTCTGTTCTGGGCGGCCGTCCCGCTATGGTCTCTGCCGCCGCTGGCTCTATCGCCTTAGTCATTGGCCCCATGGTTCACGTTCACGGTGTCGGATATATCCTGCCCGCCGTTCTTCTTGGCGGCGTGATACAAATTCTCTTTGGTCTTACCGGGCTTTCACGCATGATGCGCTACATACCGCGTTCAGTCATGATTGGCTTCGTCAATGCGCTGGGGATACTGATATTCTTTGCTCAAGTCCCGCATATCTGGGGACAGGGGAACCTGGTCTGGGTCATGTTTGCGGCAACGCTGATAATCGTGTTGCTAGCGCCGCGCGTATGTAAAAGTATTCCCTCCCCGCTGATCGCCATTATTGTCATCACCGGCATTGCACTCGCCATGGGATTGAGGGTGCCAACTGTTGGCGATGAGGGCTCGATGACCCCAGGGCTTCCTGGCTTTACTGAACTCACCGTGCCGCTAAATTTAGCCACCCTAAATATTGTATGGCCTGTCGCGCTGAGCGTGGCCTTTGTCGGACTGATGGAATCTTTGCTGACGGCAAAGCTGGTAGATGATTTGACCGACACGCCGTCGAGCAAACGTCGGGAGTCTCTGGGACTAGGGGTGGGAAACATTCTCGCCGGTCTCTATGGCGGTATCGCTGGTTGCGCCATGATTGGCCAGACGGTCATGAATGTTGAGATAGGAAAGGCGCGAAGTCGGGTTTCCACCGTCGCAGCCGGTCTAACATTACTGGTTCTGGTCACTGTCCTGAGCGAAATCATGGCTATGATGCCGATGGTCGTGCTGGCCGGAATAATGGTGGTCGTCGCGGCTAAAACAGTGAATTGGCATAGTCTGCAAGGCGCCACGCTGAAGCGTATGCCCTGGTCAGAAACCTTTGTGATGGTGCTCACCATTGCCGTAACCGTGTGGACGAGCAACCTGGCTTTAGGGGTTCTTGCTGGCGTTATCACGGCAATGATTCTGTTTGCCCGTCGTATTGCTCATGTCATTCAAGCCGAAAGGACGCTCAGTCATGACGGATCAATTGCACATTATGACGTTCATGGCCCGCTTTTCTTTGCCAGCAGCAATGACCTATTCGAACATTTTGATTATGCTCACGATCCGAAAAAGGTGGTAATCGATCTTACCCATGCGCCGATCTGGGATGCATCAAGCGTTGCCGCGCTGGACGGCATTCAGTATCGGTATGAAAAACGGGGTATCGAGGTGGTAATAAAAGGGCTGGATAATCGCAGTAGTGATTTCCACCGTAAACTAAGCGGAAATTTAGGATAGGCGGCCTGAGCCAGTCAATACCCGACTGGTTTATCAAGATAACTACGCCAGACAACGAACGCCGATACACACCGACCACACCGACACACAAAACGATGACGGACAAATTATGACCGATCTAAAAGCAACCCAAAGCGATACCGTACCCGCCGACTCCCGCGCGTCCCGCCTCAACCGCTTCTCCGTTGCGCCGATGCTGGACTGGACCGATCGCCATTGTCGTTACTTCCTGCGCCAACTCACAGGCCAAACCCTGCTGTACACGGAGATGGTGACAACAGGGGCGATTCTTCACGGCAAAGGCGATTATCTGGCTTATAGCGAACAAGAGCATCCGCTGGCGCTGCAACTCGGCGGTAGCGATCCGCATGCGCTAGCGCAGTGTGCCAAACTGGCGGAACAGCGCGGCTATGATGAAGTTAACCTGAACGTCGGTTGCCCGTCTGACAGGGTGCAAAATGGGCGTTTCGGCGCCTGCTTAATGGCTGAAGCCACACTGGTGGCAGACTGTATCAAAGCGATGAGTGACAGTACCTCACTCCCAATTACGGTGAAAACGCGCATCGGCATCGACGATCGAGACAGCTATGAATTCCTGTGCGAATTTATCCAAACCGTAGCCGAACGCGGCGAATGCAAGACCTTTATCGTTCATGCACGTAAAGCCTGGCTATCGGGCCTGAGCCCAAAAGAGAATCGGGAAATTCCGCCTCTGGATTACCCACGCGTTTATCAGCTAAAACGCGATTTCCCCGCGCTGACCATTGCCCTTAACGGCGGCGTCAAAACATTGGAAGAAGCCAAAACGCATTTACACTATCTTGATGGCGTGATGATGGGGCGCGAAGCCTATCAAAACCCTGGCATTTTGGCACAGGTCGACCGTGAGCTATTTGGTATCGATGCAGCTTCGCCGGATCTGGCCGGGGTGGTGCGCGCGATGTATCCCTACATTGAGCGCGAACTCTCTGGCGGCGGCGCGTTAAACCACATCACGCGTCATATGCTTGGCCTGTTTCAGGGCATCCCCGGCGCGCGCCAGTGGCGGCGCTATCTGAGCGAAAATGCCCACAAACCCGGTGCCGATACGGCAGTGGTGGAACACGCGCTGTCGTTAGTGAAATTGGTATAAAAAATACCAACAGTTAGCACTTTTCATCATCCCAGGCTGTTTGTATTTCTGACGTCGCTGATAAATCAATCAGTTATCAGCGATGCTTGTTGGCACGATTCTTGTAATTGCTTATGTAGCACGCAGCGATATCTTCACTGCGATTCAACGCTATAGGAGCGCACCATGTTGGAAATTTTCTTCGTTGTTGGTTTTTTTATCATGCTGATGTTGACGGGCGTGTCACTGCTGGGCGTGATCGCGGCCCTGTTTGCGGCGTCCATTTTCATGCTGATTGGCGGTGTGTTTACCTTGGCTATCAAGGTGTTGCCGTGGCTAATTCTCGCTGTACTGGCAGTATGGCTGTGGCGCAAATATAGCGGGAGACCCGTCTACGACACGCATCGCTTTACCTATCGAAAATACGCCTACCGCCAGCGTAATAAGAACGGGTGGTAATGCCCAGTAGGGCGATATCAGCTTGACACACAGAGAACTTGAAGGACGGGAACATCAATGAAAATAACACCGCGCAGCCTCATCGCCATCTTTCGCTCAGGCTTTAATCCCGGCGTATTACTTTTCACGTTAATTTTAAAGTGTGCGCCAGCAAATATTTTTCCCTTGATGCGCGTGCTAAGATGGCTTCTATTATTTCATCTTCATCGTCGTCAGGTACATAACAGCCGCACAGCGACGCGCCCGTGACGATGACTACGCTGTACCCTACATACGGTTTGATGAAATACGCATCACGGCAGAGGTCTCCCTTGGGAGGCCTCTTGCTTTTTAGCCCTATATCAGGGAAGTAGCAGGCATGACCCCTGCGTACTGCGGCTTTCCAGCGCTCGATGGGCCGCTTGCGCCTCCGCCAGCGCGAATTTCTGGCTTTGCGGTACATCAACCGCAATCGCGCCGCTAGCGATCAGCGAGAACAACTCATTGCTGGCCTGTTCCAGTTCAGCACGGTTGGTTATATAGCCAAATAAAGACGGACGCGTGACGTACAGCGACCCTTTCTGGTTCAGAATGCCCAGATTGACGCCCGTGACCGGGCCGGACGCATTACCGAAACTGACCATCAATCCGCGACGGCGTAGGCTATCAAGCGAGGCTTCCCAGGTATCTTTACCGACAGAGTCATACACAACGTTGACCTTCTGCCCATCGGTTAGCTCCGCGACGCGTTGGGCGATATTCTCGGTACGGTAATTGATCGTCGCCCAGGCACCCGCTTGTTTCGCACGTTCCGCTTTCTCATCGGAGCCTACCGTCCCGATCAGTTTGGCACCCAGCGCTTTGGCCCACTGGCAAGCGATTAACCCAACGCCGCCCGCCGCTGCGTGGAATAAGAAGACCTCATTTGGCTTGATTTCGTATGTCTGACGCAGCAGATAGTAAACCGTTAGCCCTTTCAGAAAGGAAGCCGCTGCCTGCTCAAAACCGATCGCATCCGGCAATCGCGCCACTTTCTGTGCCGCCACATTATGTACGTCGCTGTACGCCCCCAATCCAGATTGCGCATAGACGACGCGATCGCCAACGTTCAGCTCGCTGACGCCCTCCCCGACTTTCGTTACGATGCCAGCGGCTTCCGTCCCCAGCCCGGAAGGTAACGCAGGCACCGGATACAACCCACTACGAATATAGGTGTCGATAAAATTAATGCCGATAGCGCGGTTCTCAACCTGAACCTCTCCTGCTGCGGGGTCGGATGGCGTGAAATCCACATATTGCAGAACCTCCGGGCCACCATGAGCGCTGAACTGAATACGTTTTGCCATGCTATCTCCTCAATCGTGACGGGTTCATTCCCCTGATAGGTATTGGATAGTGTTATTTCGAACGTGTGATATATACAATGCCTCCTAATCCAATGGCAAATCAACCGGTAAAGAACCCGTTTCATGGCTGAGAAAAGACCTACCGCTAAATCGAATGAACCCCGTGACCGCCAGATGGAAGGTCTGAAACTTCCACCCCATTCGCTGGAGGCGGAGCAATCGGTATTGGGTGGCCTGATGCTCGACAATGAACGCTGGGATAATGTCGCCGAGCGCGTTGTCGCGAACGATTTTTATAATCGCGCCCACCGTCTGATCTTCACCGAGATGCAGCGCTTGCTCGAAATGAACAAGCCGATCGACCTGATTACCCTGTCTGAATCGCTTGAACTCCAGGGCACGTTGGACTCCGTCGGGGGCTTCGCCTATCTGGCCGAGTTGGCCAAAAATACTCCCAGCGCCGCCAATATCGGTGCTTATGCGGATATCGTGCGCGAGCGCGCCGTGGTGCGCGAAATGATCTCGGTTGCCAATGAAATCGCCGATGCGGGCTACGATCCACAAGGCCGCAGCAGTGAAGATCTGCTCGATCTGGCGGAATCCCGCGTCTTTCAGATCGCCGAAAATCGCGCCAGTAAAGATGATGGCCCCAAAAGTATTGACCGCATTCTGGAAGATACCGTTTCGCGTATCGAACAACTGTATCAGCGCCCGCATGATGGCGTCACCGGTGTCTCTACCGGTTATCAGGATCTGGACAAAAAGACCGCGGGCTTGCAGAAATCGGATCTGATCATCGTGGCGGCGCGCCCCTCAATGGGGAAAACCACTTTCGCCATGAACCTGTGCGAAAACGCGGCCATGATGCAGGATAAACCGGTACTGATTTTCAGTCTGGAAATGCCCGGTGAACAGCTCATGATGCGTATGCTTGCCTCTCTGTCGCGCGTCGATCAGACCCGCATTCGTACCGGCCAACTCGATGATGAAGACTGGGCGCGTATTTCCAGCACCATGGGGCTTCTGCTGGAAAAGCGCAATATGTACATCGATGACTCGTCCGGCCTGACGCCGACCGAATTACGATCCCGCGCCCGCCGCGTGTTCCGCGAGCACGACGGTCTGAGCCTGATTATGATCGACTACTTGCAATTGATGCGCGTGCCGTCGCTGTCCGACAACCGCACATTGGAAATCGCAGAAATATCCCGCTCTCTCAAGGCATTAGCGAAAGAATTGCAGGTTCCCGTGGTCGCGCTGTCGCAGCTTAACCGTAGTCTGGAGCAGCGCGCCGATAAGCGCCCGGTTAACTCAGATCTGCGCGAATCCGGCTCTATCGAACAGGACGCAGACCTGATTATGTTTATCTATCGTGATGAGGTTTATCACGAGAACAGCGACCTGAAAGGCATCGCTGAAATCATTCTGGGAAAACAACGTAACGGCCCGATTGGCTCCGTGCGTTTGACCTTCAACGGGCAGTGGTCGCGCTTTGATAATTATGCCGGGCCACAATACAACGATGAATAATGCAGCGCTCAGCAATGACAACACGGCGCTAAGGAACAAAAATGAAAACGGCAACCGCCGTCATTAACCGGCGTGCTTTGCGCCACAACCTGCAACGCATCCGCCAGCTCACACCACATAGTCAGGTCGTTGCCATCGTGAAAGCCAATGCCTATGGTCACGGCATGCTTGAATGTGCGCATACTCTCAGTGACGCCGATGGCTACGGCGTCGCACGACTCTCCGAAGCGCTGGCGCTGCGGGCCTCGGGCATCACTAAGCCAATTGTGCTGCTGGAAGGTTTTTTCTCCGCCGATGAACTGCCGTTACTGGCCGAGCATCAGCTTGAAACCGCCGTTCATAGCCCTGAACAGCTTGCCGCGCTGGAACAGGCCACGTTATCGCAGCCGATCCGCGTGTGGATGAAGCTCGATACAGGTATGCACCGCCTCGGCGTGCTACCGGAACACGCCGAGGCATTTTGGCAACGCCTAACCGAATGCCGCAACGTGGCGCAGCCTGTGAATGTCATGAGCCATTTTTGCCGCGCCGACGAGCCCGACGCTGGCACCACCGAACGCCAATTGGCCTGCTTTGATGCTTTTACACAAGGTAAGCCGGGCGCGCAGTCTATCGCCGCTTCCGGTGGCATTCTACTGTGGCCGCAGGCACATCGCGATCGCGTTCGTCCCGGTATTCTCCTCTATGGCGTGTCACCGTTGGACAACGAAGACGCCGCACATTTCGGCTTGCAGCCTGCCATGACCTTTACCTCCCATCTGATCGCCGTGCGTGAACACCGGGCGGGTGAAGCCGTTGGCTATGGCGGGATCTGGACTAGCCCGCGCAACACGCGTTTAGGCGTCGTGGCCGTTGGCTACGGCGACGGCTACCCGCGCTGTGCGCCAGTCGGGACACCGGTATTGATCAATGGGCGTGAAGTGCCGCTTTCCGGCCGGGTATCAATGGATATGATAACGGTGGATTTAGGGCCGGAAGCGCAAGACAAGGTCGGCGATGACACGATTCTCTGGGGGCCAGCACTACCGGTTGAACGTATTGCAGCGCATACTGGAGTCAGTGCCTACGAACTGATTACGCGTCTCACCTCGCGCGCGCAATTAACGTATATAGACGAGTAATGTCCTGTCGCCGCCGCCGTTGATAGCCGACCGCGCGTGGTGTGAACCAGCCATATTTCGCCTCTCGACCGGGGAGGCGATCGCGTCCCCGCCTCCCGTTTCCCTACGTCTCATGGCCGAATTCCTCCCGATGGCCGATAAAAATCATCGCTTTGCTCACGAAGGGGAAAAACTCCACCATACTTGGGGAATCGTCAGGTATAAGGAGCAATAACGGTATGTTGAAACTCATCATGGTTACCGCCCGCGATAGAAAACGCCTTGCGGAGATCATTACCGTTTTAATTCGTCACGGTCTGCGGGACATCATCCATTTTCTTGGCCTGACGCAGGTTGCTCCTCCTACCGTGCGGCAGACTTTCTCGCCAAACGCATCGCTACCCGAACGATTGTGCGCCGCGCTTGAAGCGCTAGGGCCGACGTTTGTGAAATTAGGTCAGATATTGGCATCGCGTAGCGATCTCCTCGGCCCGGAATGGACGACCGCATTAGGGCGCTTACACAGCCATTCCTCCCCCATTCCCTGGCAAGATGCCGAAGCGGTGATACACCATGCGCTGGATAACAATCCTGATGCGGTTTTTTCCTGGCTGGATCCCCAGCCACTCGCGGCAGCGTCAATAGGGCAAATTCATCGGGCCCGACTCACAGACGGCACCGAAGTGGTTGTAAAGATACAGCGCCCAGGATTGGGAGAAAAACTGCGTGCCGACTTGCGGTTATTACGCTTCCTCGTGTGGGGGAGTGATCATTTCTGCATAGCTAAGGGAGAGAGTCTGGGATAGCGCGATGCCTTTAATGGCGCGGCTTTCGTGGAATTTCAGAGATTTTGCATAACCCAGAAAGAAATGGGCAAAAGTCGACTTTTTTGTATTTAAAACTGCATAGTTTCGAGCGCCGGTTGATCCTGTTTAATCGGCATTTAAACCACTATTTAATTGTCCTGCCAAACCACACAACACGACCAATGATTGCAAAATCGGAAGGCTGGTTGTTCATGTCTACCGTAAACGGCTCATACGCTGTATTTGTACTTGATACCTTCAATAGCCCACCAGGAACACGCTGAACTAACTTAACCAACAGATGACCATCTACGCGCAACACGTAAATCCCTTCCTTTGGGTCTGTGTCCGCGCCATTTACGAGGATGTTATCACCATCATTCAGAGTTCCCTCAAGCGACGAACCGTCCACGGTGATAACGAATAGATGATGTGGGTCTGCATTGAGAAAATTCTTTATCCAATATTTACGGAATGCCATAGAAAACTTCGGTGTTTCTGTTTCATTCAGTGCGCCATAGCCCGCAGCAGCCCTCACATCATAACGGGGAATAAATGAAAACTCTTCGACATCAACAGGATTACCTAGAACGTCTTGAGTATTTTTATACTGCTGATCGAATGCATTGTTTAACACAGCTTTACCAGTATCTTCCCCCGTTGCCAGCCACTGTACACTTACCCCTCCAGCATTAGCGACAGAGATCAATATAGGTAATGTCGGATATCCCCCTTCTAAGAGGCGATTTAGCCCTGATACTGAAACCCCAGCAGATGTAGCAAACGCATTAACACTTTTAAACTTAGTCAATAGGCTTCTCAGTCTATCGTGAAAACCGACGCATCCGAGTGATGTTGACTGACTCGGATGAGTTGATTGTGGCCTTTCTTTTTCGTCCATATTTGCTTTATTACTATGATTCATAAGATAAATCCGTTATTTTTTCTTTTTTGAGTTGGATGGTTAACTCGGATGAGGTTAATTAATTGACTTATCCGAGTTGATTATTGCCTTTTTTGCGTATATCGTTTGTTCATGTTTTCAGTAAATGAGCAGAAAAGATGATCAAAAAAAATAATCTTCAGCTTCAAAGCGACTGGCACCGTGCCGATATTGTTGCTGCTCTCCATAAAAGAGGGTGGTCTTTGAGGGCGCTCTCTAAACATCACGGTTACAAAACGCCAACGGCACTAAACAATGCCTTAGATAGAAAGTGGCCGAAAGGGCAACGAATCATTGCTGATGCGATTGGTATCTCACCTCAGACTATCTGGCCTAGCCGATACAACGGTGATTCTAACCGCTCTTTTGCTCATGTACACAATTGATTTAAGTGAGTGAGACTATTCTTATGAACCTGAAAACTCACTACAGCGCCGAAGAATTGGCTCAAATGCAGTTGTCTGAGCTACCTGGCACTTCACGAAACATACGCGAACGAGCAAAAAAAGAAAATTGGGGCACTCGTAAGCGGAAAGGCATGGGCGGGGGTAATGAGTTTGCTTTAGGCTCAATGCCGTCTGATATCCAAAACAAGATCCGTGAGCATTACTACAACACTTTGTTGCAACAGCAGCCTGTTAAGGCTCCGACGGTGGCGAAGACTTCTGCGTCATCCAGTCAATTGCTCGAAATCGTGCGTCAATGCCCTGCGGTGCTCGACCAGAAAACAGCAGAGCTAACACAAAAGCAGCGCGATATTGCCGACGCTCGTATGGTGCTGGCCGTCGAAGTGCTGCGTCTAGAAGATACCGGCCTGTCACGTATTAAGTCGATTAATTTTATCTGTGACCGGTCACGCTCCGGCGATTTACCTGAACACCTGCAAAAGTACGTTGATCTCGCTAATGCCCGAAAAGGCCAGCGAGTCGGCGTCAGCGTTCGTGCGCTCAACCAGTGGGTTGTTGACTATCTGAGAGCCAAAAACAGCGCGGAACGCCTCGCCCTTTTAGCACCCGGTCATAAAAAAGCCAAGAAGCCAGAGCAGCTTTCATGGGTGCCTATGTTTATGGCGCACTATCGCAACCCGAACGGCCCTTCTGTCGCTGAGGCCTACAAGGATTTTTGCGCCGAGTGGCATCAACGGTATGCCGATCAGCCTGCGATGCGCGATGCAGTTCCTTCTGTCCATGCGGTTTATCGGGCGCTTGACAAAATGCCTCGCATCGTTCGCCAACGCGGCCGCGTCACCGGCTCTGCCATGACTGCATTGCAGACCTACGTTAAACGCGACTGGTCAGTGATGCCAGTTAACGGCGTCTGGATTGGTGACGGTCACAGCATGAAGATGAAAGTCTCGCATCCTGACCACGGACGCCCATTCACGCCAGAGTTAACACTGGTGATTGATGGTCGTACTCGCTATGTGGTCGGCTGGAGCCTGGCGCTGTCAGAAAACACGCTGGCCGTTGCTGACGCACTGCGTCACGGCATTGAACGCCACGGCGTTCCATTACTTTACTACTCCGATAATGGTGCAGGTGAAACCGGGAAAATGCTGGATGCGGATATCACCGGTATCCTGCCGCGTCTGGGGATCGAACACCCCACAGGTATTCCGGGGAACCCGCAAGCACGCGGCATCATCGAGCGTCTGAATAGGGAAATTCCAGCACGTATCGCCCGTAAGTTCGCCACCTATAACGGTAAGTCGGCGGATAAAGAAACTGCACGTATTACCAGCCGCGCGATTGATTCTGCCGTGAATGCCCTGAATCAGAATAAAACGCTAAATCCAGTGCAACAGTCTGCGATTGCCAAGTTACCAAGCTGGAATCAGTTGATTGATGCGATTGAAGATGAAGTCACTGCATATAACACACAACACCGGCATAGCGAGTTACCACTGCGTAAAGCGGGTGGGCATTACACGCCTGCAGAGTATCGCGCCGAGTTGCTGGCTGACGCTGAGATCGATCGCTTGTCTGAGGCAGAGCTGCGCGAAATGTTCCGTCCTCAAGTCAAGCGCACCGCGCAGCGCGGCTGGTTGTCCATTTTCAACAATCAGTATTTTGCCGAGGAACTGATTCAGGTTGACGGCGAGGAAGTGCTGGTCGCGTTCGATATTCACGATGCAACGAGCGTAACCGTTCGTCGTCTGGATGGTTCGCTGGTCTGCACGGCCATCGTCAACGGCAACACCCGCGCCGCGTTCCCTGTCGATTACATCGAGAAGGTTCGCAAAGACCGTCACAGCCGCAGGATGGCGCTGAATAACAAGAAAGCTGAGGAAATAAACGCTGAGCTTAATCCAGCGTTGCCTGGTCAGACATTTGATTTTGGCAGTTTCATCCCCGCAGAGCGACCGGAGCCGGAAGACGAGCCGTATTTCTTCCTGCAAACCGACCGCGATGAATATTTAAGAAAGAAAGCCGCGCAGCGGTAAATAAAGAGAGGCTGATATGAGTTTACAAGCTGAATTAAACGAATTGATTACCAGTAAAGGCTGGTCGCAAGCGCAAGCAGCGCGGGCTATCGGTAAGAGTCCTGCGGTCATTAACCAGTATTTACAGGGTAAATATGCTGGTGATGTAGACGGCATTAATAAACTGATCGAGGGATTCATTGCGCGTGAGCGTGAGAAGGACAAAGGTCAGCGCATTACGGCTGAATACGTCAAAACGATGACGTCTGCACGCGGTATTGAGGTTATTCGAATGGCGCATCTGGACGGCGATATCAATGTGATTTACGGCGAGGCCGGGCTGGGTAAGACCATGATGTTACAGGAATACGCTGCACGTCATCGTGACGCCATACTGATTGAAGCCGACCCAGGCTACACCGCTCGTGTGGTACTTGAGGAACTGTGCAGTCGTCTCGGTCTCAGCAAGCGCGGCAATATGCACGAACTGAGCGAGGCGTGCATTGCAGCGCTGCGTGAGTCGGGCCGTATTGTGATGATCGACGAAGCGGAAAACTTGCCGTATCGCGCCCTCGAAACACTGCGCCGTATTCACGATAAAGCGGGGATCGGGCTGGTATTGGCCGGAATGCCGCGCCTGATCATCAACCTGAAAGGCAAGCGTGGTGAGTACCGACAGTTATATAGCCGCGTCGGATTTGCCCTGTTCATTGGTGATGTGTTGCCAGAGGACGATATCAACATTATCGCTACCCATATGCTGCCTGATGCGCAGAACGCCGACATAGCGGGGGCGCTGTTTAAAGCCTGCCGTGGTAATGCTCGGCGACTGTTTAAGTTGGTACGAGGTGTCAGCCGTCATAGCGATATTAGCGGTAATGCTATTAGCGCGGGCGCGGTACGTAAATTTGCAGAAATGCTGATTAGTTAATTAATGAGGTATTAATGATGTGCAAATTGCCAATTAACAATCCTGAATTAATGAGGCCAATTAATCGGCTGATTCAGTCTGGTATTAATGTCGTCAATGTAAATTTAAATTTTAAACGCCCTGTGATTGAAGTTGATCGTCCACTCAAAGCGTGGGAAGCCGGAGCAGTGGATATTACTGAAACCCGTAACGGTGTGCGGCAAATTGTAAAAATGACGCGCTGGCGTGGCGCTCACATTATCTGGAGGTAGTTGATGGCAAAAGTCATTGTGTATTTGCGTGACCGATCGCGCGGGCTAATGGTTGATTGCAAGGTCGAGCTTGAGCCTAGCGATAGTGAACTGTCGCAGCGTGCTGCCGAAAAGGTTGCGGCAGGTCTGGTCGGACACGTACTAGCGAAAGTTGAAGCAGTAGTGAAAAAATCCAAATCACGTAAGGGGAAAGTCAATGTCCATTAAAAACAAACAATTCACCGAAACCGCAGCCCCGGAGGGGTACTGGGTTGATGCTAAGGGCGTATTAACGCCAGAGCATTTGATTAAACCGATTGATACTGCGCGTGATGCGCTGGTTGCGGAACTTATTGGTCGTGCGTTGGTTGTCAATAAAGCGCTGACTGAGTTTAAGTTGTCTGGCTTTGCTGATATCGCCGCGTTCGTAGCGCTTTCTGGCGATGAGTACGGCGTTAACTTGGGTGGAAAAAAAGGCAATGTCACTCTGTATAGCTACGATGGCCGTTACAAGATTCAGCGAGCTATGCAAGATCGCATTGATTTTGATGAGCGCCTACAAGCTGCTAAAGCGTTGATTGATGAGTGTCTGGCGGATTGGGTAGAAGGTGCACGTCCAGAGGTTCATGCCATTATCAATCGCGCGTTTCAGTCTGAGAAATCAGGTGAGGTTAACACCGGTGCGGTGCTGGCCTTGCGTCGACTTGAGATTGCGGACGAGCGCTGGAATCGGGCGATGGATGCAATCGGCGAAGCGGTACAAGTCGTTGGTAGTCGTTCTTATATTCGCGTCTATGAGCGGATCGGCGACTCTGACCAGTATCAACCTATTTCGTTAGATATCGCAGGGGTGTGATGTGAACGCTGGCGAGTTTAATAAAAAGCATAAGGTTGTGACGGCGTTTTTTCATCGCGCCCCTCCTCTACGCCCAGGACGAATGGTTAAAACGGTCGATATCGCGCGTGACTTTTAATTGCGGTGCGATTGTTGAAATTAATCTTGAGCCTTATTTCGTCAAAATTAATACGTTAAAACCCGCAAGCTGATTTAAACCGAAATTAAAACTTCTTTAAAAATGGCGTAAACCCGCCAGGGTTGGCTTACGCCAAAATCAGGAGAATTGAATTATGTCAGATAAACAAGATATGCAGGTGAAATGCACTCGTTGCAGAAATAACCATCTGAAATCTGAACGGGTAGATGTATTCGACCCCAAGGCTAAATATTTCATCACATATAATTCGACCTGCCCGCGCTGTGGCTGCAAAAGCTATTACGATTCAACACCGAACTTTGCATGGTGTTGGGCAAGCGGCCTGATTGAAATCGGTGATACATCACCTGTTGATGATTCTGGAGCCATTCTGATCGCCACCGGGCCTAAGTATGCATTGGAAATGTTCCTTAATGTCGTCGCGCGGCATGGCAAAGGAGCCAGCGAGGGGAAATTGCTGGTTCCTGGTGTGCCAGAGGCCCCCGATGGGGATGCGGCTATTAAGGCCTTAGAAACATGGTTGAAATGGTGCGCCCCCCACAAAGTCGCGAAACGTGATGGCATTACGCTCGTATTAGGTGGGAGGGTTGAATAATGTCCGTCTCAATTAATGTTTCCGTTAGATATACCAGCGGCGCGTATTTCGCCAGGGCAAACGGCAAAACTGCATCATGTACATACAGCGCCGAAGTTGCTGTAAATAGCGTCGGTAAAAAGCTGTTCGGCAACCCGCAAAAGCTGATTGTTGCGCAAATAAAACCAGCATCTTTTAATGAAAAAGGCCATTTCATTATTTCCCCTGACCCCTACCAATCTTGCCGAGTGTGCAACTGCGTGTTTGAGCACGCATGTGAAGGCGGCTGCCATTGGGTTGAGAGTGATTTGTGCAGCCGCTGCGCGGAAGGTGGGGTGTGATATGGCAATCGTTAACAGTTGTGAATATCTGGAAAACGGCGCAAAGCGCCTTTACCGCCTGAACGATGGCACGCTCGTAAAAGAGCGTCCAGCACTACCTGGGAAGTCCCGTTTTGAGTTTTACGACGCACGCGGCAATCGCATTTACAAACCTGCGACACAGCGGGAAATGAAACAGGCCATTGAACGTCATAAAAAATTTTGGAGAGTGTCATGAATAATGTTCGCGCTGATTTACATTTGCTGGATGGTTTTATTGCCCATAACCCCGATTTGGGTGATCGGTTTCTGGATATGTTGGCTAATTGTCGTGACGAGCTGCTGGATCTGCGTAAGCAAAGTCCCAATCCTGACCAACAGATTCTCGGCCATGTCGGCAATCAGTCCGTGGGCTGTTTCATCAATCGGTATGAGTTGAGTGGGGATAATGAAACCCTCACGCTAACCTTGCACCACACGCTGGATGGTCAAGTTCTGGAGCAGGATGTCACGTTGACCGCACATTGTGGCCGTTGGCAGGCTGTTATTGCCCTGGATGAATTCCCCGATACTGAATCCCCCGCGGGTGCACTGTTTAAGCTCTCTGACTGGCTAATGCGCCTCGGCCTTGCTGCCCGGATTGATGCTGTTACAGAACAACGATTGGAGGCGCTGACAGAATGAAAACCATTAATGATACACGGCTGGAAGTAATTGGCTTTGGTTCAGTTCCTGCCGGCGTGGACGAACAGCGAGAAATGGCGCGTGAATTGATATCACTGCGCACACAATTGGCAGAGCTGCGAGGGCAAGATGTATTTATGTACGGAATCGCAGATCCAGATGGTAATGCATATTTTGATGAGTGCTGTGTCGGCGATGCGGGCTTGATGGGTGATGAAGTAGCAAGGCTAAATGACGATCTGGAAGATGGCGATCCTCTTTATTCCGTTGTTGAGTTGTTTTGCCGCCCCGTTCCATCAGTTGCAAGCCAGCCTTACGTGGTGCCGGATGAGATGCTAGAAACACCAGACGAAGACGCAGAGATCGATGCCTACAATAAGGGGAAAACTGACGGCTGGAATGCCTATCGCACCGCAATGCTTCATCTAGTACGTAAGGACGGTGACGCATGACAAGTGCAATCCAGCAGCAGGCAGCGGCGCGTAAGCGCCGCCAACGCGCCCGTCAGTCTTCACTGTTCGGCCAGCATCGGCTAGAGCTTCAATTGTCGGATAGCGAGTGGCAGATGCTGGAAGAGAACTGCAATCGCCGTAATCCGGGCCGGGAGCCTTACAGTAAAGCCGATTATGTCTCTCTGCTGATACTTTGCGATAACGAGCGTCTGGCGCGGCAGGAAGCCGCACTGGGCGTTTGTCCACGTTGTCATGAGACACTGCCTGCGGGCTGTAATAGATTGTTCAAGGGCGAAGCGGCATGTTGGTTTACGCGTGATTTTCGGCGTTTGAATCTAACAGGTGTGACCGGTCACGCACAATTAAGTGATGAGTGTGGGGAGCAACAGTTATGAATATTCAGCAACGCCGCATGATTGGCGCGATTAAAGCGGGTCAAGCCGCGCTCGGGTGGGATGATGTGACCTACCGTAGCGTGTTAGCTCGCTTGACGGGCAAGTCCTCATCGACCATTTGCACAATAACAGAACTGGAGCAGGTTAAGGAGTATATGCACCAGCAGGGCTACCCACGTAAGGCGAAAAAGCGTGGTCGCAAGCCGAGCGTTCCTGCCAGCAAAAAAAACGTACTCAGCAAAATTGAGGCGCTGTTGGCTGATGCTAAGCGCCCGTGGCAGTATGCCGAGACTATGGCGCAGCATATGTTTGGTGTACGATATGTTGACTGGCTGGATATACAGCAGTTAACCAAACTCATGCAGGCGTTGATCATCGACGCCAAACGTCGAGACAAAACCGAGGGTTAATCATGGAACTGGAACGTGTTGCCGGGCTGCTGCCCGATGTAGTCCTGCAAATAGCCGACCTCATCGGTTTTCCGGCAACCGCCCAGCTTTTGGAGAAATTCGGCGGTACGACGTTCCCTATCGGAAAAGGGTTGCGGGCGCTGGGCGCACATCGTGCGGAGCTACTGCGTGATACGGTTGGTGAAGATAATGCCTTGCTGCTGGTTAAGAATTTTGGCGGTGAAGTGCTTTATCTCCCGCGTTGCGACCGTGCTTTGCGCGAACTGCGTAACCAGCGCTTTCTTACTGAGTTCGCAGAACTGCGGAACGGTGGTACATCATCCCTGATGGTTATGACGCAGCTCTGCCCCAAATACGGGTTTTCTGACCGGTTCGCGTGGAAATTGGTGCGGGAAAGTAAAACGGCGGTAACACACTCACAACAAAATCTTTTTTGAGAAAAAATAATGAGAAAATCACTTTTTATACTTCTGATGTGCATTGGTTTCACTGCGTCAGCTAACGACATGAGCCAATTGGAAACTGTAAACAAAGCATTAACTGGTGACTATCAGACTCAGCGAAATTTAGCCTTTAGCTACAGCAACGGATGGGGGGCGAAAGGTGATGTTGATTTTTTCCCAAAAAGCCCTATTCATGCTTGTGCGTGGCGCAAAATAATCTTGCTTACCAATACGGACAAAATCGATGATAACGATTACAGCAATGAATCTATTGACTGCAAGAATGTCCATCCGACAGAAAATAAGGACGTTTGGTCACTGGTTTTCGGCATCTTACAAAAAATGAACAAGTAATAACAACCTTACCACTGAACCCCTTCCACTGACTCACCTCCCCGCGTAATTCAATACTGACCACCTCACATAACGAGGTGGTTTCATGAACATTTTCAATAACAAAATCTTTCGTATTGCCCGTCTTAAACGCCTGCTGGGCTGGCAGTTGACGGCCGTTCTGCTGCTGGTTCTGATCGGCCTGGTTTCACCGCAGCAACTTCCCGTTGTCATTTACAAAATCTCACTCATCACATTAGCGGCAGTGCTGGGCTACTGGCTTGATCGTTCGTTGTTCCCGAAGGCCGGGTTAGCGCAATATCTGGAACACAACCCCGAACTAATGAAAACCGCTATCTATCCGGTTAAATCAGGTTGCGAGCGGGTCTTTGCCGCTGCACTCATTCGACGTGCAATCATCGTTGCTGCTGTTTGCCTGGCTGTGGCAATGGGGCTGTAATCATGGGCTGGCCGCAAATTACCTGGTTTGTGATTGCATGGCTGATGTGGGCTGGCGGTTTTTTCGGTCATGCCCACGCCGCACAGCCTCCTACCACCGCTCAACAGTACCGTAATGATGTGATCCGCAGCGCACGGTTGGATTGGGGTATCAATGCCCCGGTTGCTGATTTTGCCGCCCAGTTTCATCAAGAAAGCGGCTGGAATCCTCGTGCCGTCTCCCCTGTGGGTGCTCAGGGACTGGCGCAGTTTATGCCCGCCACCTCCGATTGGTTCAGCCGCATCATCCCTGAGTTAAAGACGAACCAACCGTTTAATCCCGCCTGGGCTATTCGAGCCTTAACGCGTTATGACCGCTGGCTGTGGGAGCGTGTCAGTGCTCGCAACGAGTGTGAGCGAATGGCAATGACTTTAGCGTCATACAACGGCGGATTGGGTTGGGTGCAGCGCGATCAGGCACTGGCAGCACAGAGAGGGTTAGACCGTCAGCGCTGGTTTGGTCATGTCGCCACGGTTAACGCCGGACGAACTGCGGCCAACTGGCGCGAGAATCGCCACTATCCGCAGCGCATTTTGCATGAGTTAGCCCCGCGTTACCTAACCTGGGGAGGCCGTAGCTGTGATAGCGCTATTTAAAACCTACTGGCCGCACCTGCTGATACTCGCCGCCGTCACCGCATTTGGCTACAAATTCGGACATGACGTGGGCAAACACGCCCAGCAAGCCGATCTGCAAGCAACCATCAAAACCCTGCGGGATAGCATCGATAAGAAAACCGCGCAGATTCTGGCGTATGAGCAGGACAAGCGCCAGGCTGCCGAGCAACACGCTGCCGCCTTGCAAAAAGCCAAGGAGGATACGGCGGCACAGCGAGCACGCGCAGACCAACTCGCCGCTGAACTGCTGCAAACCCAGGCTGAACTTTCCCAGGCCAATGAACAGCGTAAAAAGGACATCCCCCATGCAATTAAAAATGATGGTCATGCTTTTACCGGCATTGGCCCTGACAGCCTGCGCCTCTACCGTGCCAACCTCGGCTATACCGATTACAGCTTGTCCGGCACCGGACAAGCCCCCGGCGGAGCTGCTTTATATTCCGCCGATGCCACCCGCACCCGAGGCGGACTCTCCCCAGCCGGACTCCTCGGCCACAGCGGCGACTACGGCGAATGGTGCCTGACGCTACGCGGCAAGCTTGAGCAACTCAACAAGTTTTATAACGACAACAAGGAGCGCAGCAAGTGAGCCCTGAATGGACGCTCGGTGTCGCAATGACCTTGATCTCAATGCTGTTTGGCCTGGTAGTGCGCGGCCTCAGCGAGACACTGAAATCGCTGCGGGCCGACGTTGAGCGCATCAAAAACGATTACCAGCGTCGTGAGGATGCACGGCGCGATCAGGATTCCGTCATGGACGCCTTGCGCGACCTGAAAAAAACGATTGAACGTATCGATAACAAACTGGACAGGAAAGCAGATAAATGAAGGCAAGGCAAAAACGCCGTGTGCGCCGCGTCAGTGCGGTAGTCGAAGGCATTGATACCCAAACCCTGAACACCATTAAAAACCGCCTGGCGGCGCTACAAGCTCAGACATTTCCAGCATCTGACCTCTCGGCGATCGCCGGTCAGCTTGATCGCATTGAGCATCGCATGGACAGCATCGAAGCCGCCGCCGTTCGCCAGGGTGCGATTGCCGGTGGCGTCGCGGGCGGTGTCGCCGGTGGGCTTATCACCACCACAATTTTATTAATCAAAGCACGAATGGGGCTGTAATGGCACACCCGCAGGAAATCCGCGACAAGCTGCGACGGGCCTATATTTTCGGGCAGATGTCCCTTGAGATTGCCGCCGCGCAATCGGGCGTTGCGTTCGGAACGGCGCGGCGCTGGAAGAAAGAGGCGCAGGATGCGGGCGATGACTGGGACAAGCTGCGGGCGGCTCATGTGATGGCGGGCGGTGGTCTTGAAGATATTGGCCGCGCGGTCTTAACCGGGCTGGTAACGCAGTACCAGACCACGCTTGAAATGCTCAACGGCGAGGCAGGTATCCCAGCGCGTGAGCGCGTCGAACTGCTGGCAAGCCTGGCAGATGCTTTTAACAAGGCAACGTCGGCCAGCAAGAAGATCCTGCCGGAAACCAGTGAGCTGTCCGTCGCGCTTGAGGTTATCCAGTTGCTGTCAACGTTCATCCGTGAGCGTCACCCCAAACACCTGGAGGCGTTCGTCAGCATCCTTGATGGCTTTGGTGAAGAGATAGGAAAACGTTATGGCTGACAAATTAATTCGCATTAACAATGAAAACGCCGTAATGGCAAGTCAGATAACCCGTATAGAGCGGGGCTGCTACGGCGATGTTTTCGTCTGGGCCGATGGCGTAAAACACACTCTGCTACCGGGCTACGGCGAAGCCTGCTATCAGGCCGAGACGCGCATTATCAATGAGATTAACGCGGCATTAAGTGGGGATTAAATGGCGCGTAAATCCAACAAGCTGACCGCCAAAGACTTTGCCAAAGAGCTTGAAGAACTGGCGGCAACGCTACGCCGGACTATCGAGGCCGAATGTGTCGGCTTTGATCCGTCAGCGGCGGCCATTGCTGAGCGACGCGCCTGCGTATTCGATCCGGTCAGCGGGTATGACTATTTTGTTGAGCACTACTTCCCGCACTATGTGCGCCACACCGATAAAAGCGAGCTGCATAAATACTTGTTTACGCGCCTGCCGGAGATTATCGCCAGTACCAAAGGCGAAAATGATGCCATAGCCGCACCGCGTGGCGAGGCTAAATCAACGTTGGTCAGCCAGTTGTTCTCGCTGTGGTGCATCATCTGTGGCTTTAAACATTACCTGGTCATCGTGATGGACTCCATTGATCAGGCCTATCCGATGCTTGAAGCCATCAAGGCCGAACTGGCGTTTAACCCCCGCATTGATATGGATTTCCCCGAGGTGGCAGGCGGTGGCCGTGTCTGGCAGGCCGGAACCATCGTCACGCACAACGATATCAAGGTGCAGGTAGCGGGCAGCGGTAAAAAGCTGCGTGGCCTGCGCCACGGCCCGTACCGCCCTGATTTAGTGGTGTTGGATGATATCGAAAACGACGAGCAGGTGCGCAGCCCGGAACAGCGCGACAAGCTGGATAACTGGCTGAAAAAAACCATCCTGCCGCTCGGTGGCGCGGGCGCGAAGTTCGACGTTATCTATATCGGCACCATCCTGCATTACGATTCAGTCCTGTCGCGCACCCTGAAAAATCCCCTGTGGAAATCGGCACGCTTTAAAGCCGTTATTCAATGGCCGGTCAATATGTCGTTGTGGGACGAATGGGAAGAGATCCTGCGTAATAACGACAGTAACGGCGAATGGATGGCGAACGCGTTTTACCAGAACCACAAGCTCGAAATGGACGAGGGCGCAGTGGTGTCCTGGTCTGCCCGTCCGATACTGACGCTGATGTTGATCCGCGCACGCGACGGTCACAGTACCTTTGATTCCGAGTACCAGAATGACCCGGTCAGCGGCGAAGATGCCCCCTTTGCTAACTGCATTACATTCTGGGTAAACAGGCTTAACGAGTGGCTTTTCTTTGGTTCATGTGACCCCAGTCTGGGGTTGCATGGGAAAAAACGTGACCCAGCCGCAATACTGGTCGGCGGTTTTAACCGCCACACCGGCATCTTAGATGTTGTGGAAGCCTCTATCCGTAAGCGCGTTCCTGACAAAATCATTTCCGACATTGTCGAGTTTCAGAAAGTCTATTGCTGTTTGGTATGGTCGTTTGAAGCAGTCCAGTTCCAGGAGTTCCTCCGCGCAGAACTGGTAAAACGTAGTGCTATATTGGGCATCCCCGTTCCAGCCCGTCCGGTAACACCAAACAGCGATAAGTTGCTGCGCATCGAGTCCTTGCAGCCACATATGGCAAACGGATTAATTCGATTACATCCGAGCCAATCTACATTGATTGACCAGTTACGACACTTCCCGATGGCTGACCATGACGACGGCCCGGATGCCTTACATATGCTGTGGGCGCTGGCCGTGTCTGGATTTGGTGCATTTTCATTTACCCCTGCGCCCCGTCATTCTGATTCTGATGACCGGGGCAGTCGTTTTGGCTCTGGAGGCTGGTAGTTTATGGCTCAGATTGTGGATCTACACGGTCGCCCACTTAACCGCGAGGTACTGAAAAACCCGCAGACCGCGCGTGTCGCACAGATAACCCGGCACTTTCCCGAACATCCCTCGCGCGGCCTGTCGATCCGTCGTCTGCCGCGTATCCTTGAGGCCGCAGAGCGCGGGGATTTATCCGCTCAGGCGGATTTGTTTGAGGACATGATTGAGAAGGACGGGCATATCTTTTCGGAGATGTCCAAACGCAAAAATGCCCTACTGGGGCTGGACTGGAGTATCGAACCGCCGCGCAACGCGACAGCCGAAGAGAAAAACCTCACGGCGATGATCCGCGAGTGGATGGATGATATTGCCAATTTTGAAGATATTATCCTCAACGCAGCGGAAGCTATCGGCCACGGTTTCTCGGCGCAGGAGATTGAACATTGGGAGTTTGAGGAGAATGTCTGGTTGCCTGACAAAATCACGCTGCGCCCGCACCGTTGGTTCTGTACTAACCCCGAGATTGACGACACGGTGCGCCTGTCAGATGGCAGCATGAACGGTGCCGAGCTGTGGCCGTTCGGCTGGCTGGTGCATACCCACAATGCCAAATCGGGCTATGTGGCGCAGTCCGGGTTATACCGCGTGCTGGTATGGCCGTACCTGTTTAAGAATTACAGCGTGCGTGATTTTGCCGAGTTTCTGGAGATTTACGGCTTGCCCGCCCGCGTTGGCAAGTACATGGAAGGCTCATCTGACGAACAAAAAAACGCGCTGTTGCACGCTCTGGTGACACTCGGCCACAACGCCGCCGGTATTATCCCGATGGGGAGTGAAATTTCGTTTGAAGCGGCAGCAGAGGGGCAGTCCGACCCCTTCATGGCGATGATCGACTGGTGCGAACGGACGGTCTCAAAAGCGGTACTCGGGGGAACACTCACCAGCCAGGCAGACGGCAAAACCTCAACCAACGCCCTGGGAAATGTCCACAATGAAGTGCGCCACGACATTCTGGTCGCCGATGCGAAGCAGTTGCACGGCTTCTTCCAGGGCATGATTCACATGCTGTTATCCATTAACGGCTATCAGGTCAGCCGCCGCCGGTTGCCCAAGTTCGTGTTTGATACCAGCGAACTAGAGGATATCGGTTCGTTCTCTACCGGTGTGTCTACGCTCGTCCAGGCCGGATTGAAAACCATCCCGACCTCATGGGTACACAAAAAAGTCGGTATCCCTGTGCCGCAGAATGACGAGCCGGTGCTCGAAGGCGCACCGACACCGATGGCCGGATTATCCGTTTCCCCGTACCGCGCCTTTGCCGCACTCAGTACGGTGCCGGAAGAAATCAGCGACCCGGCACAGGTGGCACTCGACAGCGCCCGCTCAACGCCGGAAGCGATAAACGATGCCATGCAGGCGCTGATTGTGCCACTGGTCGCGGCGTTGCAGCAGGGACAAACGCCGGATGATGCGCTGGATACCATCGCGGCCAGCTATCCTTTGCTTGATGACGCACAGCTCCAGCAGTTGCTGAAACAGGCGCTGTTTGTCGCGGATGTGTGGGGGCGACTGAATGCCGACAGCTAACTCCAGCGACGTCAATCTGGCGTATGCCATTGGTCTGAAACCCGAAGAAGCGATCCGCTATTTTGAGTCGAAGGGGTACGCCATTGGTTTTAACTGGCATGACGTCGAAGCCCGTGCGCACGCCACCGCCTTCACTGTCGCCGGTGTTCTCAAGCAGGATGTGTTAGAGGATATCCGGGGCGGTCTCAATACCGCGCTGAAAAATGGCGAAACGCTGGAGCAGTTCAGGCGTCGGTTACATCCCGTTCTTGCGCAAAAGGGTTGGCTGGGTACGGGGCTGAAAGCCGATGAAGACGGCGTGCTTGAAGGGAAAAAACTTACCCCGCGCCGTCTGAAAACCATTTTTGAAACCAATATGCAGGCGGCGTATAACGCTGGCCGTTACGAGGAGCAGCTCGCTAACGCAGAGTTTCGTCCCTACTTGCAGCGCGTGGGGATCATGGATACCCATATCCGCCCAAGCCACGCCGCGTTACATGGCTACACCGCAAGGATTGATGATCCGGTCTGGCAGTTTATGTACCCACCAGATGGTTATGGGTGCCGTTGCCGTATCCGGGCGCGTTCCCAGGCCGATGTTGAACGCCTGAACATCACAATCCAGCACAGCGAAATCGTCGAGGTCGAACAAGCCTGGGGGCCGAATGATTCACGCATGGTCAGTGCGATTAAGTGGAACGGCCAGTTATATACGCCGGATGCGGGTTTTGGTCACAACCCCGGCGAGGGATATCTTGCCGCCCTCGGTCAGCGGCTGCTTGAGCGTTCTGCCGTCGCCGAACCGCAGTTGGCATCGCTGGCCGTTCGCCAGACGCTGGGTAACGAGACGCTGTTAAAGGCCGTTTCAACCGACGTTAACGCGTTCGTCAATAACACGCTGCTGAACAAACAGGCACGCGGCCAGCTCCGGCACGTTGGCGCACTGCCGCCGCAGGTGGTGGATCGGCTTTCCGAGAAAGGCGTGGCGGTGGAATCGGCGGTGATCACCCTGACTGATGAAAACCTGTTACACGCCATACGTGACAGCAAAGACGCGCAACTTCCGGCCCCACTCTGGCAGCGTCTGCCTGAGTTCATCCTGAACCCCAGAGCCATTCTCTATAACACGCAGAAAGTGGATGCAGCCTTAACCTATGTGCTGGATTTACCCGATATGTCCGGCAAGCTGGTTGTGTTCATTGATCGCGAGCTAAAGGCCCGACCGCCAGAGGGGGGGGGAAAGAACGGATAAAAACCAATCTGATACGAACAGGAAAAATCCTGGCGAATGATGAATCACTGAAAAACAAAGGGATTAACGAAGTGCTGTGGGGCAGTCTTGATTAGGCGGTGGGATGAACAGCGCCGGACTCGAACCGGATCATGCTCAAACGCTCAAGGCGTAGCAGCAACCGTTACCCATTGGAAACAACTCTCCATCCACCGCACTTTCAGTATACACCGGGTAATTTATGAGCGGTAGTTACGAAATCAAATATGACATTAGCGACTTTGAGAAAGGCCTGGGCGAACTGATTAACCGCCTGGAACAACGCCAGCCGCTAATGCGCGAACTGACAGCGGCCATGCATGAAGCGGTCGAGGAGAATTTCGCCCAGGAAGGTCGCCCTTCATGGGCGGGGTGGAAAAGCAACGCTTACTGGGCAAAACGCCGGGGCGGTAAAATTCTGCAAAAATCAGGGCGATTAGCCAGCAGCATTAGCGAGTATCACGACAACGACAGCGCCACCGTGGGCACCAATGTGGTGTATGCCCGTATCCACCAGGAGGGCGGCACCATCAATATGCCCGCCCGCAGTCAGCGGGCTTACTACAAACAGCACAAAGACGGCAGCGTTGGTCATCGGTTCGTGAAAAAATCCAAATCGAACTTCTCGCAGTGGAACACTATGGGGGAGTATAAGATAACTATTCCTGCGCGTCCGTTTTTGCATCTTACTGAATCGGATGTTGAGGGAATGGAGAACACGGCACAGGAGTATTTGCGGCAAGTGCTGGGTTCATGACTACACTACCTATGGGAACCACTATGAGTCGATTAAGATAAGTCCTTGACGATGCGTTTCATAAACAAGAAGCAACGCTGATTTATTATGTAACTTTCGATTTAACGGGCACTGCTGATGATAAGAGTGTCTATAAACAAATAGAGCAGGCTATTGAAGCTGAAGGTTATAGCAGAGACACGAATATTGAAGAGGATGCACTACCCTACAATTTTTACGCAGGGCAAAAAAGAATCACATTCGATGATCGCTATACGGACCTGGAGAAAGAGATAGATAAAGCGAAAGATAAGTTTGCAGAGGTAATCACCACCATTATAACCTCTATTGCCCCTGGTAAACTTGATCGTCTGTTCCTATCCGTGTCTGATGCAGCACACACGAAAATTCACATCGGCTAACACAGACCTACGTCAAACGTCTCAGCCGTGATTTTTTGTGAAGTCTATAGCGTTGCAGCCCCTTATATCATTAAGGGGCTTACAACACGATTTAAACGGGGTTTAAAAGGGGTTACACCGATTGTCATCACCCCGTTTGGCGTGGCAAGATAAAAACAAGCCGCTTTATTACCCACTGAACCCCTTCCACTGATCGCCTGTCGCCGTCGCTCGTAATCTGGCGGCATGAAACTAAAACCGCTTGTCGCCGCTCTGTCGGCAGAAATCAATAAAGCCTCTCTCGGCATCATCCAGTTGTTCCCCGCTGGTGAGTTCCGGGCGCGTGATGGTCGTCCAACAGAATGCGCCGCCTGGATAATGACCGCCGAGGTCGCGCAGACATTGATCGCAGCGGCTAACGCACAGCAAACCCCTTTCGTTATCGACTTTGAACACCAGACCCTACGGGCGGCCAAGAATGGTTTGCCTGCGCCTGCGGCCGGGTGGTTCAAAACGCTGGAATGGCGTGAGGGTGACGGTCTGTTTGCGGTCGATGTTATCTGGACAGACAGCGCCGCGAAGATGATCGCCGAAGGCGCCTACCGTTTTATTTCCCCTGTTTTTTCTTACGACAAATCAGGCCGCGTCTTGCAGCTCCTGCACGCCGCGCTCACCAACACCCCCGCTGTTGACGGCATGGATGAGGTCATGCTTGCCGCTGCCTCACTCCTGGCCGTCACATCATCAACCCAAGAGGACACTATGGACGAATTACTGGAGCGTCTGCGCTGGATGCTGAATTTGCCGATCACGGCAACGGCAGAAGACATTACCGCCGAGCTAAACAAGCTCATTGACCAACTGGCATCGGCGAGCGCCGGAACGGCAGCAGCATCCTTTCAGACGCTGTCGGCCACCCCGTTCAATCTGATTGAAAAACTGACGGCGGATGCTGCAAACGTTGCCGCACTCACCGCTCAGGTTGCCACCCCCGACCCGGCAAAATGGGTGCCGGTTGAGGTAATGCAGCAATCTGTCACCCAGGCGCTGGAAACCGCAAACAACAACGTGGCGGCACTGGCGCAGCAGCAGAGTGCCGAGCTTATCACCGCTGCGTTGTCGGATGGCCGTTTGCTCCCGGCACAAAAAGCCTGGGCGGAATCCCTGGCGCAATCTTCCCCGGACAGTCTGAAAGCGTTTCTGGACAGTGCGCCCAAAATTGCCGCGCTGACCACCACTCAGACCGGGGGCCAGCCGCCCGCTGGCGTTAAACCCAAAACTGATACCCCCGAGGATGACGGTGAAGTTAATGTCGCCCTCTGCAACATGATGGGTGTTGATCCGGCTGACGTTACCAAATTCATAAAAGGAGAAGGCAATGAGTGATCGCAATACGCCTCACCGCGATGGGCTGCTGTTCCCCGTTCCTGTCGCGGCGGCAACGGAGATTTTTGGCGGGCATATCATCGCCGCCAATGCAGGCGGATATGCCGTTCCCGCGACAGCCACTGCGGCTCAAATCACCCTCGGCGTCAGTGATGGCTGGGTGGATAACCACGCGGGCGCCAATGGCGGCGTGGATGCACTGCTGCGACGTGGCCGGGCATGGCAGTTTGCCAATCATGGCGCAGACGCAGTGACGCAGGCTGACATCGGCAAAGACTGCTATGTCGTTGACAGTCAGACCGTCGCCAAGACCAGCAACGCCGATGCCCGCCCGGTTGCCGGAAAAGTTCAGGCCGTTGGCAGCGATGGCGTCTGGGTTTTGATTTAAGGAGAAATACCGTGTTAGTGAATGTAAAAGTTGTTAAAGCGATTTTCGTTAACCTGAAAACCACCTTTCAGAATGCGTTTACCCAAACGCCGTCTGACTGGAAAAAGGTGGCAATGGTCGTGCCATCAACGGGTAAAGAAAACGATTATTCCTGGTTGTCGCGCTTTCCCAAAATGCGTGAATGGGTGGGCGACAAGGTCATTAAATCGCTTGCCGCGTTTAATTACACCATCCGCAACAAGGACTGGGAAGCCACCGTCGAAGTGGATCGCAACGATATCGAAGACGATCAATTGATGGGCTATGCCATCCAGGCGCAGTCGGCGGGCCAGTCTGCCGCAGAGCTGCCCGCCGACATTGTGTTTGCGCTGGTCAGCGATGGCTTTACCAACCTGTGTTATGACGGCCAGCCGTTCTTTGATACTGACCACCCCGTCAAAGGGAAGTCTGTGTCGAACAAAGGCACGAAAAAGCTGTCCACGGCCAGTCTTGCCGCCGCACAGGCCAGCTATGGTGCGGCACGTAAAGCCCTGCGCAGCATGAAGGATGAAGAAGGCGCGTCACTCAAAATCCTGCCCGGTCTGCTGGTTGTTCCTCCGGCCCTGGAGGATGAAGCCAACTATCTGATGACTGCCGACCGCTTCCCGGATAACACACCGAACCCGTACAAAGGCACGGCGGAAGTGCTGGTCGTTCCTGAGCTGAAAACCGATACCGAGTGGTTCCTGTTCGATATCAGCAAGCCGGTGAAACCCATTATCTACCAGGAGCGTAAAAAGCCGGATTTCGTTGAACAGACGGACTACAACAACGACAACGTCTTTATGCGTAAGAAGTTCCGTTTTGGTGCAGAAGCCCGTGCCAACGGCGGCTACGCGTTCTGGCAGATGGCCTATGGCTCCACCGGGGAGGCTGCATAATGCCGATCCAAATCACTGCCCGTGCTGACGGTTTCCGTCGCTGCGGCATGGCGCACAGCGCCAAAACCCAGACCTACCCCGATGACCGTTTTACCGCCGCAGAGCTGGCGATGCTGGAGCGCGAGCCGCAGTTGATCGTCGTTCGCGTCAGTGGTGATGCCGTGGATGATGTTGACGCCGAAGCCGTGCTGGCTAAGGCACGCGGCTGCATTGCAACGCTTGAGGCCAATGAACTGAAGTACGTCGAGCAGATCACATCGCTTAACGAACGCCTCGATGCCCTCTCCGGTGAATGCCATGCGCTGAAAGAAAGCAACACGGCGCTGACCTCTGAGCGTGATGCGCTTCAGGCGCAGTTGGCCGCGACTGACGCGGCGAAGGCGAAAAAATAATGTACGCGACCCGTGACGATATGGTGCACGCGTTCGGTGAGAAGGAATGTGTTTCGCTCACTGACCGTAAGTACACCGGGGACATTGATGATGAGGTGATTTCTGGCGCGTTGACCCGCGCCAGTGCCGAAATCGACAGCTATCTTGTCGGTCGCTATCCGGTGCCGTGGCCGGATACACCCGGCGTGCTGGTTGGTCGTTGCTGTGATATGGCCCGTTACTTCCTGTGTGGCGCAAGCGTGCAATCGACAGAGCAAATCCGGGCGCGCTATGAGGATGCAGTGCGTTATCTGGAGCAAGTCGCCGCTGGGAAAGTCTCGCTGGGCAAAATGCCTGACGGCCAGGTGATTCAGCAGACCAGCTCTGGCGCACGTTTTCAGTCATCGGGTCGCGCGTTTGACCGGGACGCCACCGGGGGAGGTGCATTTTGATTATCCGCGATATTGAAAATTCCATGATCGCGCGTCTTAAAAAAGGCATGGGCCGTATGGCCGCGAACGTGTGCTCTTACGGCGGCGAACTGGACGGCGAACCGGGAGACGTTGCCCGCGCTTTACCTGCCGTTTGGGTGACGTTCGGCGGTATCCAGAACACCAAAAATGCCAATATCGGCAAACGCAAGTATGAGGTTGTCGGGCGGTTTGTGGTGATTGTCGGTGAGTACAGTGTCCGCAGCGAAGAAGCCTCACGCCACGGCGGTGCAAACCTCAATGAGGTGGGCACTTATCGTCTGGTCAGTGCGGTGCGCCGGTTGTTGTCCGGGCAAGACCTGGCCGAGTTCGGGCTGAAGGTCGATTTTCTGATGCCTGGCCGGGTGCGCTCGTTGTTTAACACCAGCCTGGAACATCAGGCGCTGTCAGTTTTCGCCTGCGAGTTCGACACCAAGTGGTTTGAAACCGCATTGGAAAACGGCAAATACCCGCTTGACGGCCCGTCAGCCTTCCACCCTGACAGCATTTTTAACGGCTATCACGGTGAAACCAGTCCCGATGATCCGGCCTGGTTACGTACCCGTCTTAGTTATGACATTCCGCAAACTCCGGCCAGCCCGGATGCAGAGGACATGATTAATCATGAACAAAATCAAGGTTAAAGCGCTGCCCGGCGTTAGTGTGCCGCGCGAGGATAACGCCCGTCGCTATATCACCAGCGATACGCTGGTTGAGGTGGAGCGCACAGCGTACTACCTGCGTCGTATTGCTGATGGCGATTTGATTGACGTTACCGTCGAGCCGCTAAAAGTGGCGGGCAAAAAGGACAAAACGGAGGTGAATAGTGGCCAGTCCTAACATTGAGTTTTACGACATCGGCAGCAGCATTCGCAAACCGGGTAAATATTTTGAATTTAATACTAGGTTGGCCGTGCGTACGCTGCCCGGCAACCAGCAGACCGTCCTGATGTTGGCACAGATGTTAGATACCGGCACGGCGGAGCCGCTGCAGGCGGTCAGTGTGTTCTCTGACGATGAGGCAGCGATGCTGTTCGGTCGTGGATCAATGGCGCACATGATGGCCGTCGAGGCTATCGGCAGCAACAGCTATTTGCAGTTGCAAATCATCGGTATCAGCGACGACAGTGCCGCCGTAGCTGCAACCGGAACATTTACGGTGACTGGCGCGGCTACGACGGCGGGAACGTTGAGCGTATGGATTGGTTCGACACGCGTTGACGTTGCGGTATCTGCTGACGATACCGCCGCTGATATCGCGCTGGCGCTGGCTGCGGCTATCGCGCAGAAAGCAGTGTTGCCAGTCACGGCCACGGCTGCGGCTGGCGTAGTCACGCTGACAGCCAAAAATAAGGGCGCGGCGGGTAACGACATCCAGCTCCGCGCCAGCACGACAGCGGTCGGTGTCACGGTGGCGGCAACGGCTATGACCGGCGGAGAAATCGATCCTGATATCGCGCTGGCACTGGCGGCTGTATTCGCGGCGGGTCATAACATTATCGTCAGCCCGTTTGCCACGTCTGACGCGTTGCGCACCCTGCGCACACACCTGGACAAAGCGAGCGGCCCGATGGAACAGCGCGGCGCAATCGGCGTAGCGGGCTGGCCTAAATCGCTGTCAACCGGGACGACGATGACGGCCAGCATCAACAGCGGACGCATTACCGTTGGTTGGCATAACGGCTCGGTGAAGACCCCGGCGCAGATTGCGGCAGCGTATGCCGCCATTATCGCTAGTGAAGAAGATCCTGCCCGCCCGTTAAACACGCTTGCAATGAGTACGCTGGATGTGACCGCGCTTGCTGATCGCCCAGGGCGTAATGAGCAGGAGAGCGCCTTGTATAACGGCCTGACGCCGTTTGAAGTCGGCCCCGGTGACGCGGTGCAGATTGTCCGCGCGATCAGTACCTACACCAAGAATGCCGACGGTGTTGATGACGTGTCGCTGCTGGATATCACCACCATTCGTACACTCGACTATGTGCGCAAGGCGTGTCGTGAGCGTATCTCGTTGCGTTTTCCGCGCGACAAGCTGAGTTCCCGTACCCCAGACCGGGTACGCAGCGAGTTGCTGGATGTGCTCTACAAGCTCGAAGAGTTGGAGATCATCGAAGAGGTGGACGCGAACAAAGCGGCGCTCATCATCGAGCGTGATTCGCAGGATAGCAACCGACTTAATGGCCGCATCCCGGCGGACGTAGTGAACGGGTTGCATATTTTCGCCGGTCGTATCGACCTGTTGCTGTAAAGGAGCCCATAGCATGGCCTTAGAAGAGTATGTCGGTGCCATCATCCTCGAGATCAACGGACAGGAAATCGAGTGCACCGACCTGAAAGAAGACACGCAGACCGGGCGTAAACCGGTCAAGACGATGAACAAGACCGGGCGTTCGAAAGGGTTTTCACGCGGTATCCGGGAATATCAGGTCACGGCCTCGGTAGTGATCCCCCTGAGCGGCGATCTGGACTGGGAGGGCATGGAGGGCGTGAAAATCACGCAATACCCGCTCTCCGGCAGTGGCGGTAAAAAGGTGTCGTTTTTGGATGCGTACACTACTCAAGTCGGTGCGCAGTATACAGTTGATAACGAAGCCAAACGGGATATCACGTTTCAGGCGCTGCGTCGGGTGGAGGAATAGGAATAATGGTGACTGAACAAGGTTCATTACTGTATGGCGTTGAGCTGGATGGTAAGCGTTATTTTACGTTCTCAGTTCGCCTGCCGGTGGTTGGGGATACCATCGCGGCTTTGGAAGAAACTCAGGATGAAAAAGGCACTACGGAAGGTGCCGCAGCAGGGATGCATTACCGCGTCGGCATTCTGGCGCGTGTGGTGACGATTGAGGGTATTGATGCAGAGAACGTGACGACAGAACTGTTGCTTAACCAGTTGTCCGACGATGGTTTTGATCTCATCGACGCGCAGGTCTCAGCACTTAAAAAAAAGCTGACGGCATTGAGACCGCCCTCGCCGGATACCGCAGCGTCGTCCTTGCCCTCGGAAAATATGGTATCACCCGACAGCAAATAGAAGCGATGAGCCGTTCAGAGCTGGACGGCTACATCCAGGCACTGGCCCGGTTGCACGGTAAAAACCTGTCAGCCGGGGAACGGTCAACCCGCCGCGTGAAGTCACTGCGCCAGAAACGCCCGAGAAAACCCACCAAGAAAGGGAGAAAGTAAGCAATGGCTCGCAATCTGCAACTGGCCCTGACGCTGTCGGCCCGAGATACTGGCTCAAAGGTTCTGCGCAAAGCAATGCAGGATGCCGTCGCACAGACCAAAGCGGCAGAAAAAGCCGGTGATGAATTGGCGAAATCCCAGCAGCAGAACAGTCAGCAAGGCATCCGAGCATCCCGCACATTGAGCGAAGAGTTTAAACGTGCCAACAGCGCCCGCTCAACGCTCGGTATCCGTTCCGAGCGCGAGATCCAGCGAGAGATCCAGCAGACCATCGCCGCTTATAGTCGCCTGACCCGCATGGGTGTGATGTCAGCTAGCGAGCAATCACGGGCATTCAGTGCGATGACGGACCGCGTCAGCCGGTTACGTACTGAGTTAAGTGGTGCAGCTCACTCGATGAGCCGCATGGACAAGCTGCGTGCCGGTGGCGCTGGAGCGATGGCCATTGCGGGTGGCGCGGCGGCCATGACGGCTGTTGTCGCGCAGCCTGTGCGTAACCAGATGAGTTATGAACGGCGACTAGCGTCAATGGCGAATACCGCTTACGCGGAGCAAGGCGTTGATGGCAGAAAGGCTGGCATGGCGAGTATGGATGCGTTGATCCGCCGTTCTGTCAAAGAAGGTGGTGGGACTAAAGAATCCGCAGCGGATACGCTTGATGCGTTGCTGGCTTCCGGCGCTGTCGATATGAAATCTGCCGATACCTTATTGCCGCAACTACAGCGTTATTCAACCGCGACCGGAGCCGCACCCACAGACTTAGCCCAGATAGCCATTCGATTAAAGCAAACATTTGGTATCGAGGATAAAGATGTCAGTAAGGCACTCAATATGGCTATTTCTGCGGGGCAAGCTGGTTCATTTGAACTCGCTGATATGGCGAAGTGGTTGCCACAACAACTTGCCGCAGCCAGTAATAACGGGATGAAAGGCTTAAATGATTTTGCGGTACTGTTGGGACTCAATCAAAGCGCGGCAATAACAGCAGGCAATAGCGACGAAGCGGGCAATAATGTTGTCAACCTTTTAGGAAAAATTACCAGTCAAGATGCTGCAAATGCGGCATCCAGAATAAAAGTAAACGGCAAAGGCATCGATTTACCAGGAAGTTTAGCCAATGCACAAGGCAAGGGAATGAACTCCTTAGATGCTTTTGTTGCCATTATAGACAAGGTTGTTGCAACCAATCCGGCATATAAAAAACTGGATGCGAAGCTGGCTACAGCTAAGGGGGATGAACGACGTCAAATTATGCAGTCCCAGGCTAAAATCCTTGAAGGTTCTGCCGTTGGGCAAGTGATTGCGGATAGGCAAGCACTGATGGCATTAATCGGCTATCGCAGTAATCGACAGTATGCCCGTGACGTTGTCAAAGGGGCGAACGAACAGCGTGATTTAGAGGCTGGAAAGACTGCTGGCGATATTAACTATCAGCTTATTGCCGAGACTAACGATTTCAAAGCCGAGCAGATGAAGAATACGGCTGATTTTGGGCAAGTAGATTCAATTAAACCACTATCTGATGTGATCGGGCGCTTGTCTGATCTGCTGACTGGTTATGCAAATGAATACCCTGGACTGACAACAGCTATTGCAGGGGCAACAATAGGTATCAAAGCGCTAGGGGCCGGTGCAGTAACCGCCGGAGGCGTTCTTGCTGCATGGAAATTACTCTCAGGTAACGGGATAAATCCGCCGTCGGTTACTCCCGTTCCGCCAGGCACTAACGCGCCGACAGTGACGCCCCCTGGCACACGTATGCCTAATCTGCTGGGGCGCGTTGGGCGCGTGGCTGGGAAAGTGTTGACTCCCCTTGCAGTCTATCAAGCAACGCAAGATGCACCACTGGTGCAGGTTGAGCGCGGTGATAGCCAGGCTCGCCAGCGTTTGTCTACGAATCAGTATGCGAACGAGACCGAACGGCTACAGGATTCAATGCGAGCGCAGCCTGGCGCACTGGATGCCTGGGACGAAATCAAGGCATGGTGGAATAAACCCCGTTCTATTGAAATGCCAAAACCGATGAGCTACGGCCTGCCTGGGTATGTCACAGATATAGCTGCTAACCAGAACATTGGCATTCGCCCGCCGCCCGTTCCTGTCGTGTCAGCGGATAATGTCGGGGGCGTTCGCCCTGTTCCGGTTGTTCGTATCGACCCGCTTACAGTATCAACCGATAAAAAAGATGACAGTTCAGCCTGGTGGAGCAAGCCAACCAGTATCGGCAGTGGTTTACCGCCTGCCGCGCTCGGTTTGCCTGACTGGATGCGCCCTACACCTGCACCGGTTCAGCCAAAACAACACGAGCGCCCGATACAGGCCACGATTCGTCTTGAGGTTGATGGTCGCGTGCTTGCCGAAACCGTCAATGAAATTAACAGTCAGCAGGCCACGCGCGGGTCAAACGGAGTATATCAATAATGGCCTGGGAAGATTCGTTACAAGATGCCTCTTTCCGGGGCGTTAAGTTTGATGTGATCAACGCTCGCGACAGTGCGCAGCGTGATATGGCTCAGCACGAATACCCGAACCTGGATGGCGCAGACATTCAGGATTTGGGATTAAAGCCACACAGTTCTCAGATTCAGGCTGTCATCTGGGGTGATGATTACGAGTCACGTCTTCAATCGTTGCTTGAAGCGTTAAGAAAGCCCGGATCGGGTGAGTTGATACACCCGATTTTTGGTTCAATGCCAAACATGCTGGTCGGTGTGTTTCAGGTCAATCATGATGCCGAGTATGTGGACTATTGCGCGCTGGATATTCAGTTTGTGCAGTCAAAGACTGGCAACCCTTTTTTCGTTAAAGACTCCCCATTATCTAAAGCTGACGAGATTTTTAACCAGGTACAGGCAGCGATAGACAGTACCAATGTCATGATGGATAACATCACGCAACCGTTGCGCTCGGCCAGAAAGACGATGAATAAAGTGCGAGGTCTTGCAACAGCCGCGCTCAACATGATCACCATTTTCCGCAGCGACATAAGCGGTTTTATCAGCAGCACGTCTGATTTTATTAATTTCCCGGCTGCGTTTTTCAGCGACCTGCGCTCCGCGTTGTCGTTAAAAATGGGAGCATCAAAAAGTTCGCTGCACGCAACCTATGTTAACACTGGCGGCGGTACTGTATTGGCCGGGGCGACATTGTCCAGCGGCAGCACCTCTGGAGGCGGTTCGTCGGGTGGCAGTTCGTCCGATAATTCAGCTTCAACCCCATCGGGCAGCGTATCAACGGCGGTCACTCAGCAGCAGATTGCCACCGCCAATTACACCGCCGCTCCCGCGGTCATCATGGCTGACTGGACGAGCGCCTATTCAACGTTGCAGACCGTCCAGACTATGCCGGTCAATCTGATGACCGGGCGTATCGATATGCCGGTTGATATGCCGCAGAACCTTGTCGCCAGCGATATTGTCGAACTGATAACGATTGTTGCTGTGGCCGTGGCACTGGAAGCCGTTGATGAAGCGAGCGCCATTCTCAGTGATAGCGCGTTGACGGCAGTATTAACGCCGGTAGATATCGAGAAGATCGCCAACGAAACGCGGCAGATGATACAGAACGCCATCGATATCACCCGGACAACCTACTCACCAGCGATGAATGAAATCAGCAACAGCCCACAGCCAACAGGTTTGTTGTACCAGCCGGTTATCGACCAGTTAGCCACTATTGCGTTGACGGTGCAGACGCTGGCCGAAGCAGTGATCAACGAAAAACCCCAACTGATGCAAAAAACCGTCACCGCCCCCGGCAACCTTCACCTCATGGCTCACCGCTGGTACAGCGACTATTCCCGCGCGGCAGAGCTGCAACGCCTCAACCCGCAATTACGTGATCCGAATAACCTGGGGATGGGGGACGTGCTGAATGCTTACGCAGAATAACCCCGCGACCGATAACGCGGCGGTGTCCGTTATTATCAACGGCAAGGCCCATACGGATTGGTCACGCTACCAGATTGATTCTGATTTCCTTACCCCCGCTGATGCCTGGAGCGTTAGCCTGGGATTGCCCGAAGGGAAATTTCCGTCCGACGTAGTGCGCGGTGTGCCGGTCATGGTCAAGGTGGGTAATGACACCGTGCTGACCGGGCGCATTGACAGCGTTCAGCGTGCTGTAGCGCGTGGCGGTGTTACCTTGTCGCTCTCCGGGCGTGACAGTGCAGCCGTTCTGGTCGATTGCGCCGCACCGATACTCACTGCACGCCAGATGGAATTGGCAGATGTGGTAGCCCAAATTGTGCGCCCGCTGGGTATCACGAAGATCCGCATTGAGTCCGAGGGAACGATCCGCAGTGACAAAATCAGCGCAGAGCCTGGCGAACGAGCCTGGGACATGCTGCTGCGTGCCTGTGCGGCACGTGGTTTGTGGCCGTGGTTCGCCCCGGACGGGACACTGGTCATCGGTGGCCCGGATTACACCAAACCCCCGGTAGCCTCACTCATCATGCGCATGGATGGTAAAGGCAATAACGTGCTGTCTTTGGCTGATGCCAGCTCAATCGACAAATCATTTTCAGAGCTGACGGTATTGGCCCAAAGCCACGCGCACTCGTCCACGAAGCAAACCACGATTGTCGATGTGGGGGATGATGCAGACAGCGACATTGAACTGAGTACCGGCGTTGCCGAGACCGGCCAGCACGGTATGAAGGCGGTAGTAAAAGACCCGAGCGTTAATTACTACAGACCCCAGGTGATGGTCGTGGGGGATGCGGATAACCAGGAACAAATCAACTACCGCGCCCGCAAGGCGCTGTCAGACGCGCGGTTGTCTGGTTACAGCCTGACCGCCATTGTGCACGGCCACCGCACCTCGGACGGCGTGTTATGGGAGCCAGGGCAGCGCATTCACGTTATCAGCGAGTATCACGGTATCGATGCCGTGTATTTTCTGATGGGACGCGAGTTTAACGGTGGGCGTCCGAACGGCACAACCACCACGCTCAGGCTCAAAGAGGATGGTGTCTGGATACCCGACGCCTATCCAAAGAAGAAGAAAAAGCGCAAGCGCAAAGGCAAAGGAGAAACCGCAATTGTCGATGTGGCCTGATATTGAAAGGCGTATTAACGGGGCGTTAAACCGCATTCGCCTGGCGTTCCGAACCCGTTTAACGCGAGTAAACAGTGATGGCCCGGTGCAGACCTTCCAGGCTAAGGGGCTGGCCGTAGAGTCCTTGCAGGACAGTGAACTGTTTCAGCACTACGGCTTTACCTCAAACCCGTTGCCTGGAACGATGGCTGTGGTGTTGCCGCTGGGCGGGCGAACGTCGCACAGCATCGTGATTGCGACAGAACACGCCGCCTATCGTTTGCAGGCGCTCAAGTCGGGCGAAGTGGCACTCTATACCGATGAAGGTGCAAGAATTGTGCTTAAACGCGGGCGGTTGATAGAGACGGACTGCGATGAGTTCCGGGTTAACTGCAAACAATTTGTTGTCAACGCCGAAGAAAAAGCCGATTTTAATACCCCAATGGTCACGGCCAGCGAACAGGTCACGGCTCAGGACAAAATCACCGGCAACGGCGGCATGGCGATCCAAGGTGGCGACGGTGCCGCATTTACTGGTAATGTCACGCAGAACGGCGGTAATTATTCGACGGATGGAGACGTCAAGGCAGGTAACATTAGCCTGACAGGCCATCATCATAATGGCGATTCGGGCGGGAAGACCGGCCCCGCCAAACCTTAAAACCCACTGAACCTCTTCCACTGCCTCCCTTGCATCCATGCTGCCATTCTGGCGGCATGGATAATTTACTGAACCCGACAACCGGTGATTACACCGGAACGACGACAACGACATTAGCCAATGCCGTTTACCTGCGCCTTACGACGCCATTAGGCTCATGGTGGGCAGACCCCTTGCTGGGCTCCCGACTACACCTGCTGGCGCGGGAAAAAGACGTTCCCCGCGTGTACAAACTGGCCCGGCAATACGCCGAAGAGGCATTGCAACCGCTTATTGATGCTGGCCGCGCCACGTCGGTTTCCGTCTCTGTCTCTGCCGGGAATCCCGGCTGGGCCATTCTGCTGATTAGTGTTGTTGATGCTACGGGACAAAAGCAGTCCTTTAAACATCCGGTGAGGGTGAGCTGATGCCGCACATCACCCCCGCCTTTGATGAAACCCGCACCCGGATATTACGTGATATCCGTAACATGTTACCCGCTGCCGATATCGACAAGGACAGCGATTACTATGTCCGGGCCTCGTCGGTTGCCAGCGTCATCACTGGCATTTATCAGCACCAAGGCTGGATTGTCAGACAGATTTTCCCCGATACCGCCGACACCGAATTTCTCGAAATGCATTGCCGGTTACGTGATATTTCACGTAAGGCGGCGACGACGGCCACCGGCATCATCACTGCAACCGGTAATGTGGGTGCGCCTGCGGCGGCGGGACTGGTTATCACTGTTGGCAGTCTGTCCTATACGACAACAGCAGCGGGAACGGTCGGCGCGGATGGCACGGTGGTTATTCCGGCCATTGCTTCTGCCAGTGGCGCAACAGGCAACACGACGGCCGCAGCGGTTGGGACATTCGCCAGTGCGCCGTTCGGCTTTGACAGTACCGTCACGGTCAGTGTGATGGCGGGCGGAACCGACAGGGAGACGGATGCTGAAATGCTTTCTCGTCTTCTTGAGTTGATCAGGCGTCCGCCCGCCGGAGGCAATAAATATGACTACAAACGCTGGGCGCTGAGTGTCACCGGCGTGACCTCGGCTTATGTCTATCCGTTGCGTCGCGGGCTGGGTACGGTGGACGTGGTGATCACCTCAGCGGATGGCCTGCCCTCTGCTGACATCATTAGCGCAGTGCAAGCCTATATTGATGATGTCCGCCCGGTGACGGCAAAAAATACAATGGTACTCGGCCCCACGATTAAAACTATCGATATTACCGTCGGTGTTTTATTAAATGGTGTTTCGCTGGCAGATGCCACCACCGCCATTATCGCGGCACTGAATGACTATATCAAAACGCTGGCTCCCGGCGATCCGTTTATTCGTAGCCAGGCAGAAATGATTATTTCTCAAGTGGCTGGAGTCATTGACCGTAATATCACACTCCCGGCAGGTAACGTCTATCCGGTCACAAATGAAAACAAAGTTGAGTGGATACGCGCCGGAACTATCACGGTGGTGCCGTTATGAGTGCCAAAACACTGCTGGGATTATTGCTTCCGCCTGTTGCCTACGACACAGCACAGCCTCGTCTTGCCGCAGAACTGGCTGCTGAAGGGGCTGTACTTGATGCGGCACAGCAGTTATCTGACCGTGTTTGGGGGGCTATCACACCCATTTATGCACAAAGCCTGCTGACCGACTGGGAACGCGTCCTCGACATCACACCCGCAGCAGACAGTAATTATCAGCAGCGCCTGGGAAATGTGCTGATAAAAATTGCTGAAACCGGCGGTCTAAGTATTCCGTATTTTATCCGGCTGGCGTCCCGGTTGGGGTATGCCATCACAATTGATGAACTGCATCCCTTCAGAACCGGCACTGGCCGCTGTGGTGAGCGCCTGATGGTGCATGACGCTATCTGGACGTGGCGTGTGAATGTGTTTGGCGCATCGGCCAAAAGATATTATTTCAGAGCGGGTTTATCGGCTGTCGGCGAACGCTTAATGACATTTGGCGACACCGTTATTGAATCGGTATTTAACGATTTAAAACCTGCTCATACATTCTGTTATTTTTCGTATCAGGACAGTTAATCATGCAAAACCTTATGCCCCCCATTGAATCGCCTGATAATACGTTTCACGACGGCAATCCATTGACTGGCGAATTAGGAACGATTGTCACGGCGTTATTTATGAATAACGTTCAGGCTGCGATTAGAAATGCACAGGCGGAAATGCTGGCCGTGCTCGCCGATGCAGGCATTGCCGCTGACGCAGGTGAATCGGATCAACTGTTGGCTGCGTTAAAAACGACGTTTGCGTTGAACAATAGTCCTGTACTAACGGGTAATCCAACGGCTCCAACCCAAGCGAAAACGGATAACAGCACGAAAATAGCGACGACAGCGCATGTTAAATCTGTCGTTGCTGATTACGCACCCAAATCCTCCCCAGCACTTGCAGGAACGCCAACAGCACCGACGGCGGCCGTGGGTACAAACAACACACAAATTGCGACAACAGCGTTTGTTAAAGCTGTCGTTGCTGCACTCGTTGATTCGTCTCCCGGCGCTCTGGACACGTTAAACGAGCTGGCCGCCGCGCTCGGCGACGATCCGAATTTCGCGGCGACGATGAATGCGGCGCTAGCTGCTAAAGCGCCGTTAGCGTCCCCGGCACTGACAGGAACGCCGACCGCCCCGACCGCTACCGCTGGTACGAATACGACGCAAATTGCGACGACAGCCTTTGTTAATGCCGTTACGGCATTAAAAGCCTCACTGGCATCACCGCGGTTCACAGGAACGCCAACCGCACCGACCGCTGCCGCTGGCACGAACACGACGCAGATTGCGACAACAGCGTTCGTCACCGCTCTGGTTGCGTTAAAAGCTAATTTAGCATCACCGGCATTCACTGGAACACCCACAGCGCCGACGGCAGCTACAGCAACCAGTAACACACAAATTGCCACTACTGCATTTGTTAAAGCCGCTATCGCATCACTTGTGGATTCAGCTCCTGGGGCGCTAGATACGTTAAATGAGCTTGCTGCTGCGATTGGCGACGATCCTAATTTTTCTGTCACTGTGACAAACCTGATTGCGGGTAAAGCTGGTCTGGTATCACCACAGTTCACAGGGACACCAACAGCACCGACAGCTGCCGCTGGCACGAACAACACGCAGATTGCGACGACGGCGCATGTTAAAGCCGCGATAGCGGCAGGGACGTCAGCAGCAGCGGGAAAACTAGCGACAGCACGCAAAATCAATGGTGTCCTATTCGATGGGACAAAAGATATCACCCTTACTCCAGAAAACCTCGGTTTTATGGATGCCAGTTTTTCTGAGAATGGTTATCAGAAACTGCCGGGCGGGATGGTTATTCAGTGGGGGAAAGTGATTGGTGGCGGGGAACATGAAATTGTATTTCCGATTCAATTCTTGCGCGTGTGTTTGAATATGTCTGGAACGTACATATCAGAAGCATCGGGAAAGGACTTCCAATATGCAATAAAAATACATACAGCATCAAGAACGGGGGCCACATTGTGGACGAACACTGACGCATTTTGGATCGCAATAGGTTGTTAAATAACGTCGGTTTTGCAGAGGCAGGAGAAATCGGTTCGCTAACGTTTGCGCATTGCAATGTATCTGCTGGGATAATTGAATTTGGTGTATCAGTAGATGGGGGGCATCTGACGCCAAGTAACGCTGCGGGTATTACCATTTCATCATCTAGTGTGCTGTCCGGCGTGTGGCGTTGCTTGGGGCGACTGCCAAGCGCTGAGTCAGGTTCTCGGCGTATTACGCTATTTCAGCGGATTGAATAACCTCGGTTTTGGAGAACGTGTAGCAACTGCGTGGGCTCGGTTTAATGGTGCCACATCATCACCTACCATAATATCGTCGTATAACATTGCCAGCATAAGCAAAACCGCCGCCGGTCGATATAGTGTGATATTTACTAACGCAATGAGTAGCAATAAATATATTGTGATTGGTACAGCATTTAACGATCAATCCGACGGTTCCGCACTGGCTCGTGTTTTTGGTACTCGTATTGGTACAACTACCGGATTTGATATTCGGATTCTTGATAACAATTCTGATACATATGCCGACTCGAATATAATCGATTTCTGTGTGTTTGGCGGACTCTAACTAATGTCGGTTTTAAGGAAATCGTTGAGACAAGGTCTGGCGAGGGGTATTACTGGCGAAAATATGCAGACGGGTTGATTGAGATTTTTGCTAATGTGGATGTAGTAATAGGTGTGGGGAAAGACGTTCTTTTTCCTGTGAAAACGAATGGTGTGATTTTTATTGTGGCTAATGACATTGGGGGATACTCAGGCCCAAACGCGTACACCGTTCGGGTTTCTAATGTTACAAACATTGGCTTTTCTGTATCTTGGGACAGATTTAACGAAAATGGCATCGGGAACACAAAATTGCTTTGCTACCATTTGGTTGCCAAATCTGCATAACTTACGGCCCATATGGGCCGCTTTTATCATATTACACATCAATATCCCATTGCCATCCACATATAACTAGCGGGGTTTCTGTCCCCAATGTTGTATGCCACAAAACCGCTTGTTGTCATTGAGTAACACTCAATTGATGCGGTGTCATCGACTAAATCTATATTTCCCAAAATTGTAGGACGAACAAAAACAACCGCAGTTGGAAACGATATTGGGAATGTGATGTTCTGCTGTCGATTAGAAAATGACACGTTCTCCACAATCCCCCACTGAATAACCAACCCGCTCGGCAGTTTCTGATAACCATTCTCTTGAAGACGCACTTTTCCAAAACCGACGTTTACTGTAGTGATAGAGCATCTCTGTTTTGCCACAATCCCATTTTTGTAATGAATAGGAATTCGCTAAAAATGGCAAAAATTGGCTATATGAGAGTGTCAACAAATGACCAAAACAGTGATTTGCAGCGTAATGCATTGGTTAGTGCAGGATGTGAGCAACTTTTTGATGATAAAATGAGCGGAAGAGTAGCAAATCGGCCAGGACTAAAACGTGCGTTAAGGCGATTGGATGCTGGTGACACATTGGTCGTTTGGAAACTAGATCGGTTGGGGCGCAGTGTAAAAAATCTAGTCACATTGATATCTGAGCTACATGATCGGGGGATTCAGTTCCAATCATTAACTGACAGCATTGATACCGGAACGGCAATGGGGCGCTTCTTTTTTCATGTCATGAGTGCATTAGCTGAAATGGAGCGTGAATTGATAGTTGAACGCACAAGAGCTGGGTTGGCTGCAGCTAGAGCTAAGGGGCGAGTAGGTGGAAGACCGCAAGCATTCACACAGGAAGACAGGGATGTGATTAAGCAGTTGTTGGATAACGGTTATAACCGAGTTCAATTAGCAATTATTTATGATGTCGGTGTCTCTACTATCTATAAGCACTTTCCCGCAACCAACTGAATATCTTCTTCTATTTTTGCATAAATTTAGGCGCAAAAATGATCGGCATAACTAATCAATTCATAAGAATTGATCTGTTGTATCGATCATAAACATAACTACAGGCACCTCAAGAATGCATAAAAACACATCGCGGATACTGACAAAACCAGAAGTAATCAAATATAAGGGGGTGACAGTTGGCTACGGCTCACATGAGTTAAGGGTTGAGACAATACCTTGTTGGCTGGCAAGGGTTATCGTCTCAAGCAAACACTATAGCGGGCGATTTGTTAACAATTCATATCTCCATCTTGGTGTGTTCTCTGAACGGGAATTGGTGGGTGTGATGCAGTGGGGGTATGCACTAAATCCAAGCTCCGGTTCTCGTGTTGTCACTGGCACCACAAACAGGCAATACATGGAGTTGAACAGGCTATGGTTGCATGATGATATGCCGAGAAATTCTGAATCACGAGCGATTAGCTATGCGTTAAAGACGATTAAACAGTTATTCCCAGATGTACAGTGGGTGCAATCATTCGCAGATGAACGTTGTGGCAAGTTAGGCGTAGTTTATCAAGCAAGTAATTTTGACTATGTGGGATTTCACGAATCGACATTCTATGAGTTGGATGGAGAGTGGTATCACTCTATCGCAATGAACGCGATAGCACGAGGAGGAGAACGCGGGCGTTACTTGCGTGAACATCGAGCAAGGGCCTCAACACATCGTTTTAAACAATTCAGATACATAAGATTCCTGCACAAAAACGCAAAAAAGCGGCTTAACTCCAAATTATTCAAAGTCCAGCCATATCCGAAGCCTCAGCAGTAATCAGCGAATCATTTTGCACAATGCTAAATCCCGATTTAATAGCGTTTATTGGCGTGCAAAATGATTCGTTATTCTATGCAGAAAAATTCGCCGCGCTACACTCGCGGAAACGATGGAACAACAAAACCATCACATCGCACGCTTTCGTCCGGTACAACTCATCCTCTTTCTGGAAACGGTACTGCTCCAGGAACTGGATTTCTGTTATGAAGCCGCCAACGGTGAGCAGGCCAGGCGCAATTTTAGCGATAATCCACAGGTGATTATTCCCAGAGTCTATGGGGAATGGAGCACGTCTACACTCCTAATACAGGATTATTTGCCCGGTCATTCTCCGCTAAAGCCGGACTCGCTGTCCCAGCACGGTTATGATGGCCCTCGCCTCGCCCAGATCGGGGCTGACGCATTTATTAAGATGGTGTTTGAGCACCGTTTTTACCATGCCGATCCCCATCCGGGGAACGTCATGGCGTTGCCGGGAAATAAGGTGGCCTTTATCGACTTTGGCATGGTGGGAAGGCTCAGTGAATCCCGGCGTAATGAATTGTTATCCCTCGTCTACGCCATTAGCGAGCGCGATAGTCTCGGCATGGTCGATGTATTGATTGGCTGGTGTTCCCCTGAAACGCTGAACATCGCGGAGTTAGAGTTAGCAGCCTCTTTTTTTCTCGATCGACAAGGCAATATGCCGTTGCAACTCCATAAAGCCTTAACTGACATTTTCACTACCGCGCGTGAATTTAAACTCACGCTGCCGCCTGACTTGATTCTATTATTCAAAGCGTTAATTACAGCAGACGGGGTTTTGCATCGGCTTGACCCGAATATAGACATCATCGAGACATTACGTCCTGTTATTCATGAGCAATTAAGCCACAACGCGACAAGCCCACTCAATCAACGCAGCCTGATTCGGCTAGGGCAACAACTGCTACATGCAGGTTCATCACTGCCACAGACGCTACGTCTGGTCCTGCGGCGTATACAACATGGTCGATTCCAGGCGGACATTGCATTGACTAACCTGGAAAAACTGGGGAACGCGCTGGAACGATCGGCAATGACGCTGGCCGTCGCGTTGCTGACCGCGATCTTCGCACTGATTCTTGGCGAATGGTTCATCCAGCAAGACATTCGTCTTGCCGATATCCCCGTCCTGCCTATCCTTAGCGGGCTTGGGTTAACGGTCGGTATCGGCTGGCTGATTTGGCAGCATCAACGCCAGCGATAAAAAACGCATAGGCAACACGCCCCCAAAAACTGGTAGTCTGTTGAACCCACTCACTGATACGGTTTAGGAACGCGATGTACACCATTGATGATTTCGATCTGAAAATCCTGAAGCTACTCCAGACTAACGGCCGTTTAACCAATCAGGAACTCAGCGAACTGGTCGGGCTTTCCGCTTCACAATGCTCTCGCCGTCGTATCGCGCTGGAGCAGGCACAATGGATCCTCGGTTATCATGCGCGCCTCGCGCCGAATGCGGTTGGTTTGGAATGTCTGGGGCTCATTGAAGTACGGTTGATTAATCACACCAGTGAATACGTAGAGCGCTTTCACCAAATGTTGGGAGAAGTCGATGCCATTATCGACGCCTATAAGACCACGGGCGATGCCGATTACCTGCTAAAAGTCGCGGTAGCGGATCTAGCAGGGCTTAGTACATTAATTAGTCATATCCTGGCGCAAAACAAGAGCGTCGCTCACCTGAAAACCTCCGTGGTACTGAACCGACTCAAAGAAAACGGTTTGATGATGTCCGAACTCCCTGTACTGCCTTAATATGGAAAGCGCATGCCCTTTTTTAGGGCAAAAAAAGGAACGAAATAGGCATAAAAATCGAAATTACGCACAAAACAATCACATTGGCAGGATAAATTGCGTGGATCTTGCATTCATTGAAATATAAAATTCAATACGTTGCATCTATCACAGGCGAATCGGCGCACAGATCGGCTGCTAAAGCCCTATTCTGGCGTGATCTTTGCTTCGGTTCGCAGACGTTTTTATGACTCATGATGAGCGTTTAACATGGACAACGTTATCCCCACACAAAAAATATCACACACGCGGTTGGAAGATATTCTGGCCATCGTGATCGGCACGCTAATGGTGTCGTTTGGCGTCATTCTGCTGCGTCAGGCTGGCGCGCTCACCGGTGGCACCGCCGGTATGGCTTTCCTTATCCACTATTTGACCGATGTCTCCTTCGGCGTCGCATTTTTCCTGCTGAATCTCCCTTTCTATTATCTGGCCGTGCGCCGCATGGGATGGGAATTTACGCTGAAAACGTTCTGCGCCGTCGGGCTGGTTTCGTTATTTTCTGACCTGCACCCGCTATTCGTGCACTTCGACCAACTGAACCCGTTCTACGCCACGCTGTTTGGCAATATCATCATCGGCATAGGGTTCGTTGTACTGTTCCGCCATAAGGCCAGCCTCGGCGGCGTGAATATTCTGGCGCTGTATCTTCAGGACCACTATGGCCTGCGGGCAGGAAAACTCCAGATGGGCGTCGACGTAGTGATTGTGCTGACTTCCCTGTTCGTGGTAAGCATACCCATGTTGGTGGCTTCGATACTGGGAGCTACCATTCTGAACCTGATTATCGCGATGAACCATCGTCCCGGCCGTTATACGGCCTGATTGCCCTCACCATCGTCAGGATTGTGATACCCCCTAAAAAACACATTCAGGAGAGCTACACCGTGTTTCAAAACGTTGATACCTACGCCGGAGATCCTATCCTGTCTCTGATGGAGACATTCAAACAGGATCCCAGAGCGGGCAAGATCAATCTGAGTATTGGACTCTACTACAATGAGCAGGCGATTGTTCCGCAATTGCGATCCGTTAGCGCCGCGGAAAGCCACCTGCGTCAGCCGACTCAGAGCGCCAGCTCTTATCTGCCGATGGAGGGGTTACAGCCTTACCGCACCGCGATCCAACAACTGCTGTTTGGCGCAAACCACCCGGCGTTGGAAGCAGGCCGCATCGCCACTATTCAGACGCTGGGCGGTTCCGGCGCGTTGAAAGTTGGGGCGGATTTTCTGAAACGCTACTTTCCGCATTCAGAGGTATGGGTTAGCGATCCCACTTGGGAAAATCATATTGCGATCTTTGAGGGCGCCGGTTTCAACGTTCACACCTATCCCTATTTCGATAGCGAAAGCCTGGGCGTGAAATTTGACGCCATGCTGGCCACGCTGCAAACGCTGCCAGCACGCAGCATTGTGCTGCTGCATCCTTGTTGTCACAACCCAACGGGTTCCGACCTCACCACAGAACAGTGGGATCGCGTCATCGAGGTTCTCATCCAGCGCGAACTGATCCCGTTTATGGATATCGCCTATCAGGGCTTTGGTCTCGGCATCGAGCAGGATGCCTATGCGATTCGCGCCGTTGCGCGCGCGGGTATTCCGGCGTTGATCGCCAACTCGTTCTCCAAGATTTTTTCACTATACTGCGAACGTGTCGGCGGTCTTTCCGTGGTGTGTGACGACGCCGACAGCGCGCAGCGCGTGCTGGGCCAGTTAAAAGCGACCGTCCGTCGCAACTATTCTTCCCCACCGAATTTCGGCGCTCAGGTGGTTTCTCACGTATTGAACGATGCGTCGTTAAACGCCGAGTGGAAAGCGGAAGTCGAAGAGATGCGCACCCGTATTCTGAGTATGCGCCAGGCGCTGGTATCAGCATTGAAAAACGCCCTGCCACAGCGTAACTTCGACTATTTGCTCACCCAACGCGGTATGTTCAGCTATACCGGTTTCAGCCCGGAGCAGGTGGATCGCCTACGTGAAGAATTTGGCGTTTACCTGATTGCCAGCGGCCGTATGTGTGTCGCAGGGCTGAATTCTGACAACGTTCAGCGCGTTGCGGCCGCCTTCGCGGCGGTTCAGTAAACAGACAACGCCAGGCCGCTGTGTTATCACTATATATAGCGTTAATTCAGCGGCTGACATCGCCAACGATGTCTCTCAACCAGGCGCTTCGCCTGTAGTTTTGCACAGCGACGGTAAGCCAACACCGTCGCCAGGCGCTTACCAGAATGATCCCATAAACCGATGACCCAACTACGCTACCTGAATGGCTACCCGCCAACGATGATTGCACAGGCCCAAACGCTGCTTGATCAAGGCAAACTCGGCCTATGGCTGGAAAAAAACTATCCAGGCCAGCATCAGATCCAAAGTGATAAATCACTTTATCATTACGTCGCCGAGTTCAAGCAACGCTATCTGAAAAATGCGCCTACGCTTTCCAAAGTGCTGTACGACAATAAACAGAATCCGATAAAAGGGACGCTAGGCACCAATACCCTGATCGCCCGTGTTCAAGGTGGAAAAGTAAAGTCCAACAATGAAATCAGAATTGCGACGCTGTTTCGCCACGGGCCGGAAGCCTTTCTGCGCATGATAGTAGTCCACGAACTCGCACACCTCAAAGAGCGGGATCATAATAAAGCCTTCTACCAGCTCTGCTGCCATATGGAGCCTGATTATCACCAGTTGGAATTTGCTATGCGCCTCTGGCTAAACTGGCGAGAAATAAACCCCGCGTGAGCCTAAACGCGATTTTTTGAGAAGTCTTTTTTGCGCTGAAAATATCTTCATCGTATTCTTTCCATGCTGAAAAGCGAAATACGGATTCTACGTTCGTTTGTCTCTTATTTCATAAGGATTTGATATGGCTAATTTGATTTATGCCAGCATTAACGGTCAAAAACAGGGGTTGATATCATCCGGTTGCTCCACGCTGGATTCCATTGGCAATCGTTATCAAGCCGGTCATGAAGACCAAATACAGATCTTAAGCTTAAACCATAGCATCAGTCGCGATCAACATGTCGCGCACCATCCTATTCATTTCACCAAGCCAATCGATAAGTCATCTCCGTTATTAGGAATGGCAATTTCATATAATGAAAAAGTCGATGTCACCTTTTATTTTTATCGCGTCAATTCCGCCGGGCAACTCGCGCTTTATTATGAAGTGGCCTTAACCGATGCCAGCATCGTAGATGTCACCTGTGTCTACCCACACGTCATCGATAATAACGACATCATGCCGTATGAAAAAGTCCAGCTAAAATACAAAACCATCGCATGGAGCCACAAATTAGCAGGCACTTCAGGTTACAGTATCTGGGAGGAAATGAGCCTGTAAGATTAATATTTTTAATAATGAGCACACTTTATTTGATGTGCTCGTTATTCACCATTCATTACAAAGTGCAATATCTTTTACATACTTATTGGGATCCATCCAGGAGTGCTTAGGACAAGTGGTATAGCCTTGTTCATTTAAACTATGCGATATATAGAGAGATGAAAAAAAACTTATCACTACTCCCGATAGAGCCAATAACACCAATATATTTGAAACCTTATTATTCATTTTTATAGGTTGGTTTTTTATCGCAGAGAAAAAGCAAAAGTAAGAAATCTGAAAGACTAAAGGAGCACCGAACACAACCAGACCCAACTTCCATGAAAAAAACACGACATCGCTTAATTGAAAGAAAGCCACATATCCTCTCAAAGAAAGCCAACTAACAAAACATGTTATAAAGAAAACAAGTATTGAATATATGAAATAAAATGGCCTATTTATTTTAACCACGAATCGTCCTCTACAGATAAAAACAACAACCTGGAATTGATTCTTTACCCTTCATCACAAAGTGCAATATCTTTTACATACTTATTGGGATCCACCCAGGTGTGCTTAGGGCAGGTTATATACCTCTGTTTTCTAAGATCATGTGATATATATATTGATAATAAAAGGGCAAGCACAGCACCAAAAAAAAGAGCCTTGACCAACCACTCGCCTAATCTATTGTTTATTTTTACGTATTCATTTCTTATTGCAGACAAAAAACAAAAATACGAAAAATAGAATGACAATGGTATACCAAAAATAGCGAACCCAATCCTCCATGAAAAAACAATCACCTCATTTAGTTCAAAAAATGACAAATATGCACTCAAAGAAACCCAACTAACGAAACATGAGAGAAAAAAAAGTAAAATGGCAAATGCACCAAGTAATGCTCTGTTTATTTTAACCATGACTGATTCTCCCCCAAGCATGAAAGAATTGGTCGGGATGATAGGGGGTATCGTGTTTTCTATGCGTTTTTAAGTGCTTTATTATTGTTTCACTAATTTTATATTTATTATCTAACCAAAATAATGTAAAACTAACAATAAAACCCACAATAAATATCCCCCCTGAAATAACAATAATACTGGCTCCAGTAACCATAAACCCCGTCGCAGCTATTTTCGCTCCCCAGGCAAACCCAACCGATATTGCCAGTTTTGCCGCATCCATCGTTAAATTCACAAAGAAATCGGTGAGCGCGTATTCATCTTTCACTATCAACTCAATGGCGCGATAAGCGCCTGAAAACACAATACAGAACCTTGCCCCTGTCGCAATCCCGCTCTCAATACCCTTGGTGCCGATGCCGATATCCACGATTTTCGGGTTATTAACGACATATCGGGTGGCATTTAAATATTTTCTTACGCCGGGGTAACCAGACAATTTTATATATTTACTGCCATTTTTCCCGCGATATTCCGTTGCCGTGACGCCGAATCCTTTAATCTCCATGACAATTCGGCTTACAGACACCGCTTCTGCAATGTTCCCGGCAAACGATGACACCGGGTCGGTACAGCCAAAGATTGCCGTTTTCCATGATTGATTGGGGTTAGGTGTGCACAACGTCTGTAAAAAATACGTCGCTTCCTGCACGGTCAACAAGGCATGAATATTTTCGTTATGGATTTCATTGAGTTGAGCATGTAATTTCTGTGCGTTAATATCGGCATGCTGCTGTTTAAAATCAAGATGATCTTCTAAGCGGTAGTTATCATCAACCCAGGTTTTCAATATCGGATCGTATTTCATCGTCACTCACTCCCTTGAATTTGACTTAAGCCAACATAGAACATCCTTATAAGGGCACTTTAGCGTAACGAGAGCGTTTTTTAAATATGAATAACGCTTCAGCCGTTATTTTTATCCTGTGAATAAACACGTTAGTTGAGGCCGTTACAAACATTAGCGCGGATAGCACAGAGTAATGGTGTCGATTAGGCTGTTATAATATCGCGCTACAGCCCACGGCAATAAAAAATTAAGAGTCTATCCCAGTAGGCGTCATTGTCGCCGTCAGTTTGGTCACGGACAGCGCGCAGAAACCGGAGCGTACACGGAGTACGTGAGGATTTCGAGCACTGCCCAGGGCCAAAATGGCAAGTAAAATAGCCCTAATGGGATAGGCGCTAAGACATTGCGTGGGCCGCAAAAGGTTAGAACCACGGAATAGTAGCCTGGGCGCTTAAACCGTAGGAAGAGAAACGCCCCGCTACGGGCGTTTCCTGTAACGGGCCATGTTCTATCAACACCAAAAACATCTGCCCATTAGACAGGCTTTTGATTTGCACAAACGGCAAGGCGCTGCGTTTTTCCACCGCATCGGGGATGCGAGCCGCCGCTTCCGCCTCCGTCAGCCACCCTTTCTTTACCGAGCGCCGTCGTAATCGCTCGGCGCTACTCTTGACCTGAACCCGGCGCACGGTGCGAAACTTCACGCCATCGGGTACGGGATGACACGCCGATACCTGCGTATAATCACGCAGCCCTTTCAACCACGCCGTTTGCTCCAGGGCAGAGAGCGCCGCCGCCGTGCCATGTAGCCGCAGGCATGCTCCCAGCGTTTTACCGACGTCTGGAAAGCTGATGCCAATGTCGCCCTCCGCCCGTTGCCCGAGCGCCCGATGCAGCTTGGCAAACAGCGCATTCATGAGTTGCGGCGCGGTAAACTCGGGATCGGGCAGGACGCGAATATCAATATAGTGATCCATACCGCCACCTTATTCGCTTTTTTCACCAAACACGCCGCCGCGAATCAGCGTAGCCATCACATAATGCTGCTGCTCAATCGAAGGAACATCGCCTTTAATCACCCAATTATCCAATAGCGTGTAAAAATCCATTTTCTCTTTGGGCTGACGATAAGCCTTACCGCGGCTAGTAACGGAACCATAGGGTTCAACGGCAATCGGGCCCGCTTCATCCGCGGCCGGATACCAGTCATCAATTGTGCGTAGCGCGTTACCGATTTTTTGCGAGTGAATCGCGGCAACCTCATTGACCTGATAGAGGATCTTGCTCTTGCCGTTGCGTGCTTTGTCGTCAAGCACCAGTTCCTGAGAAGGGAAAACTTCCTGCCCATTGCCTAACTGCACGTAGGCTTCCACGCTAAAAAGCACAGATGCGTCGCCCGCAAGCCCCTGCTCAATGGCTTGCGTCAGGGCGGCAAGGTCACCCGCGGGTTGGCTAAACGCACGCAGCGAATAGTCCTCGCCGTTAAATTCCCAGCGCTGCTCACCGGTGGTAACGACGACGCGAATGGCTTCTGCCCCTACACGGTTGCGCCACAAAAAACGGCCGTTGGCGATGTTTTCCGCATAGCGTGCCGCTAATGTGCCAAAACCGTGTTCTCGCGCGTATCCCGTGATGATGTTACCCAACGCGGTTTGATAATCCTGGTCGTTACAGACGGAGGGCTGCGCCAGATTGCCCAGTACCCGCAGGGTAAACACAACTTTTAACGTATCGGCACCGAACGGGAGGGCTGCGACGTCAACTTTTTGCAGGTTGGCTTTCTGAATCTCCGCATCCAGCTTGGACGGATCGCTGGCGAGGGCGTTTTTCAGGCGGTTGGAGATGGTTCCACGTACCGATTTCTCCTGAATGGCGATGGGCGCCCAATGATCCGTCTGCCCCCAGTTACCGGCATACATCAATGCATCCGAGTTCGCTAATTTACGTTCAAAAGCCAGTACTGAGGCCGTCTTTAACTGTGTTGCTGCTTTTGCCATGATCCAATCCTTTTTAGTCATCGAATTCGTAAGACGTATCTTCTGCTGCTGCATCGTTGTCCGCGACTTGGCGACAGTGATAATCCCCACCCTGCTGCTGGTATTGCCAGAGAATATCGCGTATGTCGCGGATACGGTGCGCCCCTTGCCATTCGCCGATACCGTAGGCGGCTTCGGCAAAGCAGAACGGCGTGTGGGTATCGCGGGTTTTATCGACGTCGCCGGGCGCATAAAGTGGCGAAATAGCCTGATAGCCAATCATTAACGGCGTGAGAAAACCGCCATCGCCGGGCTTGGGCAAGGCTTTCCACTGTACGGTGTTATCGCTGGGGTTGCGCTCCGCCTGCATTTTCAGTGCGGCGAAATCCAGCCAGGCATCCATCATTCCCGCCTGTGGATTAACCTGCTGCAATGTCTGGAAATGACGTTGCAATAGCGAAGTGCGATCGCGTAACACAAAGCCGGGTAACAAGCGGCGCATCACGACACGCGTTTTTGCTTCGTCTACCGGTAAAGGCTGGATGCTAACTCGCTCGATATCCATAACCGTGCCGCCCGCCAGCCGCTGGCACTGCGCCTGCTGTCGCAAATAGTCGCACAACGCGGCCGTATCCGCCGGGATTGGCCCATTGCAGCGAATTAACAACGAGACGGTCATATGCATGCGACCTTCCTCGTTGAAAGCCGCCGTTTTCGCCTCTTTCGTCAGCGGATTACGAGTCAGCGCGAAACTCCGTTCCCAGCGAGAACCGTAGGCGTGTAGCTGATGTTGATGGCTCACCACGCCACAGCCATCCAACGTTAGTCCGTAGCTAATTTGTAGCTTGCGGGACAGCGCATGGGTAAAACCAAGAAAGTGCGTAATTGCAGGGAAGCCATAGGTCAGCCCGGCGATGGCGTTGGCATTTTCGACCTGGATACGACGCAGAATAATTAACGTGCTCATGCCAGATCCTCCTTCAGTGCGCTTTCCATGTCTCGCATCCGCCGCTTGAACAGCGCCGAGGTAGACCATTCGCGACGTTCAACTTCACCGAAAATCAGGGTCTCATGCTTGAGCCGCCGATTCAGCCAGCGACCAAAATCATAGGCGATGGCCTGCTGCCAGTCCCCCGCTTCACGCTCGCGGCGGAAAACCGTATCCGTTTCTGCACGATAAGGATCGAGCCACAGCTGCTGGGTGCGCTTCAGTTCAGATGCGGCGCTCCAGCCCGCAGGGAGATTTTGCACACTCGCAACATAGAAGAAGAGCTGGTCGATCAATTGATCGAGATAACGCAGGCGCTGCTGGCGAATATCGCGATTGTTTTCTACGCCCTTGACGTTAAGCAGAAAGCCCTGCATCTGGGCTAACGTGGCGCGAGTATGGTAGTCCACCTCGCCGCGCGGTCGGAAAATGGACTCATGCTGCTGCGGCGGTTTTTCCACGCTATTCCACTGTGGCGGGGCGCAACTGAGCAGATAGGAACGGCCACTTCTACTGCTATTGAGTGAGGAAATATTTTGCGGCTTAGTGCCGCCCATCTTCTGCACTGCCAAGTTGGGATAGCTGATCAACGGCCGATCATGCCATTGTTTATCTTTTTGCGCCTGACGAATCGCTTTGGCCTCTTCGCCAAAGCGCACGGCATTAATCCGCTGATAGAGCGCCTGCGCCAGCGAAGAAGCATAAAGCGGGCTGAGCAGATGGTACTCACCGTTTGCCAGGGGAAAATAGATCTGCTTGGCCAGTTTATGCGAACTCGGCTGGCGATCGGTGAAGACTTGCTTAAACCCCGCCAGCCAGTGTGCCAATTGTTCCGAATTTTCTGCCAGTGCCTCTAATGCGCTGTGGTCGCCGCGCTGTAAGGCAGCCACCAGCGAATCCCCGTCGTGCTCGGTCTGGAGCAGTTTGGCGACATCGAGGGCGGCGGCGTTTCCCACGGCATCGATAGCGGGTTGTGCCAGTGTTGCGGTCGAAAGCGTTTTAGCCTCCGTTACCGTTCCGGTGCTAAAGACGCTGGTGCCTTTGGCATCGCTATGAGTAAATTTCAGCGCGTGAGTGACCAGGCTGATTTGTCCAGCGCGGCTGGCGGCATCGGTTAGCCACGCGCGAACCTCATGCTTCTGCTCGATCTCCCGCCGTTTCTCGGCCAGTTCCAACTCCACCGCCGCCAACGCTTCGCCGCTGAGCGCCGACCGCTGCTTCTCCGCCTCTTTATCGAACGCCTCCAGCTTGGCCTGCTTTCGCGTATTGATGTAGGACACGATGAACGGTGTCAGCTCATTTTCTTCCATACCCCCCTCCTGTTGTTATTCTTGTCAATGCGCAAACACCCCCAGCAAGGGGTGCCAGAGCCAGTCTGTTTCCTCGTCTTCCCGCAGGCGAATCTCGCCGAATCGGGCGCTCACCCAGTGCAGTTCCCACTGTTTCTCGTCTGCCAGACGTTGGTATAAGGCGTGGTAGTCGGGGTTAACCCATGCACAGACGCCCTCAGCCATGTTCAATGTAACCGGGCGAACAATATCGCTTTGTTTCCAGCCGCGCGGGCCATCGTCCTCCACCATGAATACCGGTGCTTCATCTTCATCGGCGATCCACAGATAGTACGCCTCATCGCTCTGCGAACGGCGGAAAGGCGTGCGCCGCTGGAGCTCGCCATTCCAGTGGGGATGCGCGCGCCACCAGAACGCGGCGGGTGGGCATTTCAAGTCATCGAGCCGTTGATTTTTTAGGCCAAGCAGCGTCTTCCCTAACACGGCATGCTCTAACGCCACCAGAGAAAACGGTTTGCTCAGCGGGGTGGGCTGTACAATACGCGGTTCGGCGCTGGGGTGGCTATAGGCAGCTTCCGGCAATAGCTCGCGCAGATCGTGCGTATCGAGCCGTTCATCTTTCGATTCGAACCCTGGCTTGCAGTACGCCACCGTTTCACCTCTTAGCGCACGAATATTGTGGCTAAGTAACGCGATATTAGGTGTTTTAGGCACATACTGCGCCGCCTGCCGATGGCGTAAAACGCGTCCGGCAAGCTGGATCAGCGAACGCATCGAGCTGGGTTCGACAATGGCCCAATCATAATCGTGATCCCTGCCCACCTCGGCGACGGCGGTCGCCAGCACCACAAAAACATGATGCCGTTGCGGCGCGGTTTCTACCGCCTGACGAATTTCCGCTACCTGCCACAACGCATCGGCATCGTTACGCATCAGCGCAGCATCAAGCCGTTGCTCAATATAGGAACGCATCGCCAACGGATGTTGGCTGTGATAAACGCAGTAATGAATACAGAATTCCGGCGGAGACGGCATCGCCAGCAACTGACGAGCAACGGCAACCAGCGGGTTGATATTCGCCATTCTGACCAGCCCCAGCGAGACGGTTTTCCCGTTCTCATGCTGTTGGTGATGCTGCGTATGCAACGTTACTATCTGTGAATGGATCGCCTGAGCGACAGCCAAATGCACATCATCCGCCTGCTTGCTGGGCGTTTGTATCGGGACGATAGCGGCGAAACGCAGCGGGAGCGCATCCCGTGTGAGATTTTTCAGCCGCTGTTGCACGAAGGCATCATGCCTGACCACAAAATGCTTCACATCACTATATTGCGCATGTTGGCAGCCAAACTCATCAAACCAGCCGCAGCACACATTCAGTGGCATATTTGGCGTACCGTAAGCCTGTTGCCAGGCGGCACGACCATCAAGATAGGCACTGAACAGCGTGCGTATTAACGTCGGCGGCAAGGTGGCAGACGACAGCAGCACGCGTGAGCCTAGCATCCCCGCCCAGTTGACCAACCGACACAGCGCCGGAAGATCGTCCAGGCCAAAATCATCCGGTTCATCCAGCACCAGATCGGAGGTCAGTAGCCGTAACATCGGGGCAATCTGATGGCCGCCGCGTAACCCCTCCGTGGCCGGCATCAAGTGATCGATGGTGGTGACTAAAACGGGCGCGCTCAGTAATTGATGTAGCGTGGGGCTACGTTCCAGCCACGTTTTTAACCGACCATCATCCAGCGAACCGTCATAGCGAACGTATTGATGCTCAGAGAATAACGGCTCGGCGGATTCACTTCCGGTTAACGCAGTGTTCCGCTGGTGATGGGCATTTTCCTGTCGCATTTGGTGGAGATCTTGCACGGCCTGTGAGCCAATCAGCACAGCTAAGTCATCTTCATCCAACGTCAAACGCTGTCTCAGGGCATCGCCGGTTTGTAGCGTCAACGTGCGCAATCCCAACGCAACGGAGAAGCGACAGCCGAGCGCCTCATCTGCCAACCCATACATAATTCGCGCGTTGGCAAAAGTTTTCCCTCGCCCCGTCGAAGCCATGTTCACGCCGAAGAAACCGTGTTGCTTGCTGGCTTCTCGAACAGAGCAGGCAAGGTCAAACGCGCGATCTTGCCAGCGAAAACACGAGTGCGTACTACGCTGGCGAAACCCTTTGTGGCGGGTAATGGCGGGAAGCGTATCGCGTAAACGCGGCAAGCTTCGCCCCAGCAACAAAGCATTTTGCCCGACACCGATACAGTGTTCATCCAACCGCTGTTTATGTTCCCCTGTCTGTCGATCGGTATTGGCCCAAACCGGATACGTCACATCCTGCCAGCCTATCGTTGCCGCCCCCGCCGAATAGTGGTGGTCGGCTAGCATTAGCGCGAGACGTGCCAGGTGAACGGTCAATCGTTGATCTAGCTGACCGAAATGCATCAATGTGGGGAGCGCCAGCGCACGCCCGGCAAATTTACGTGCTTTTTCACACCAAACGCCGCTACGCAACGGCGTGCCGTTAGGAAACTGCCAGTTTTGCTCACGCTCCTGTGGCGTCCGGTCAGTTTCACAATGGTTCAATGCATTCCACTGCGCAGAAAGATGATCGGTTAACCAGGTCTCAGCAAAACTTAACTGCGGCGGCATTCGGTTCGGCGCGAGCTGCGGAGATTCATTAAACACCGGCAACCGATGATGGGACATAATCAGCCAGGCGACCGTTTGCGCCAGCGGCGGCAGCGTACGAAAGGGGTTCTCGCAGAATGTCGGCGTATCCCGTAGCAACGCCGCCAGCAGCGCCGTTTCCGTTTCCGGGGTAATAACGCTGAGGGCAGTTAACCAGCCGTTGTCATCCTGCTTCCCCACAAACGCCTGAAACAACCGCAGCGACACCCATTCATGCCGATAAGGCTGGCTGCGTGGGCCTGCGCCACTGAGCCCCGCCTGAAATAATGCATTGGCTTTGCCTACATCGTGAAATAACCCGGCGATGGCGGCTAACAGACTGAACGTCTCGGCGCTATGCCACGGATTTTCGTCTTTTGCACGCAGAATATCGCGGCGGGTAACGTTAGTAGGCACACTGCCTTGTGCATTAAAACGCCGCAGATTGCCGACAATCCACAATAACTCCGTATGATTGGCACTACGCACCCAGTGACAGGCGACGGCAGTATTACGGCGCGCTGTTTTACGCAGCAGCTTGCGAAGCGTGTTCAGTCCGTCTTGTGTGATAGCGGTTTGCCAACTGCGCTCGCCTTTGCGCTCAGCGAACTGATCCAATATCCGGCGGGTTTCGACCAGCGCGCGTTTATTACATTCCGAAATGAGCAGGATATTCATCGGCCGACCTGGCTCAGCTTGCTGGCGACATCCTGCAAGCTGCTTATCATGACATCCAGCGCGTCGGATTGTTGAAACGCGGTCAGGCAGCGCTGACGAAATTCTTGCTCATCTTCGCCTTCCATCGCCGCAATAAACGCCTGCGGCAATATAAGGGCATCCTTAATTAAATCGGCGACGTCAAACACCAACCCGCCACGGCGGGTTTTACCGTGTAACACCGCCAACCCATGCGGCAGGCCCAACACCCATGTCGAGACGGCGGCGAGCCCATAAGCCAGATAATTGCCATGATCGAGAAATCGATTAGCCAAATCGGTGCCGCCGCCACGTTTAGCACGGGTAAAATCGCCATAGCTCACGGCATTGGCGGCCAGCTTGTACAGGGCTTTGGTCATCATCGCCTCCTGTACCAACACGTCGTTGCTGGTACGGCAATCGGCTAACCCTTTTTCATAACGATCCAACAGCGCCTGGAGATGGTCAGGCTTAAAGGTAAAATGTGATTCCCGTGACAGACGCGGCCCTAGCCAGTGCTGACGAATTTGCGTGATCCGCACCTGTTGAAAGGCAATAGCGGCAGACAGCCTTTTTTCATCATCAAACCAAAAGCTGACCCAATCCTGCAAATACTCAGTTGGCCGATACTCGCTCTGCGGCGAAAGCCAGGAGACGGCGACCTCTGCCTCGTTGGCGGCAAACAGCGGTGTACCGCCACCGCCACAGAAACCAATCATCACACCCGCCCTGGCGAATTCGCGCATCGCTGCCTGGGTAACGGAAGTGCCCGTACCCAACATCACCACGCTAGTATTCGCGATAGGAATGTTCCAGTACAGCGACTGGTTTCCTTCCTCCGTGACATATTCGACACGACCACCGTTGACGAGAATACGGCAATACTGAAGGTAATAAACATTCGCGCGTTTGGAATGCAGAATCGTTTTTAAGTCTGAAGGGCTAAAAGCGTTATCCATCATGTATATCTGCCGTAATCAGTCGTCGCAGTGACGCCAACGAAATAAATCGCAGGCTAACTATATGAGATTAAAGAAACGATCAGGAAACCTGATAAAAATCAGGCTATCACAGCGATATGGAGAAAAAATAGAGACTGAAGGAAATATTACCCAAATGCCTACCCTTTTTATTTAGCCCAATCCACAGTATTAATAATCAATGGGTTAGCATTAAGCTAAAAAAAAGGGTTTTTTCGGAAAAAGCAGCGATTGCCGCCAACAAAACAAACCGTTAGAGTGATTGCGCTACAGTTCACTGCCGTATAGGCAGCTTAGAAACGGATGGCAACACTCGAACGCTATCAAACGGCGTTCACTGCCGTATAGGCAGCTTAGAAAGGGATGTGAAAGTTACTGATCTTCAATGTATCGTTCACTGCCGTATAGGCAGCTTAGAAATGGACGAATCGATGAACCGGCTGTGATTGTTGGTTCACTGCCGTATAGGCAGCTTAGAAATCGAACGTAAATTCTAGTGCCGCTCGTCGCTAGTTCACTGCCGTATAGGCAGCTTAGAAATGGGCAACTTAGTGACTCTGGTTAAGCGATTAGTTCACTGCCGTATAGGCAGCTTAGAAATCCGCGCAGCCGGTATAACCGTCAAAGAGGCAGTTCACTGCCGTATAGGCAGCTTAGAAAGACGATCTTCAATCCCATTGCGGCCACCATTAGTTCACTGCCGTATAGGCAGCTTAGAAATGTTTTTGGCATCAGTTTCGGTGATCAATTTCGTTCACTGCCGTATAGGCAGCTTAGAAATGTTGCAACTCGATCGATACTGGCAGGTACTTGTTCACTGCCGTATAGGCAGCTTAGAAAAAATCTCCCGCTCTTTCGTCAGCGCGGCGGAAGTTCACTGCCGTATAGGCAGCTTAGAAATGAATTACGCAACCCAATGTTTCGAATGGGCTGTTCACTGCCGTATAGGCAGCTTAGAAAACGCAGCACCGTATGTGGCACGGAATTATAACGTTCACTGCCGTATAGGCAGCTTAGAAACGCGAAATCGAAGGGAGTTTGGATGCCATATCGTTCACTGCCGTATAGGCAGCTTAGAAAGCGAGCAACAATGATTTCTGCGCTGGCGGCCAGTTCACTGCCGTATAGGCAGCTTAGAAAGTGACGATCGTGGCCGCATCGTTAAAATACGCGTTCACTGCCGTATAGGCAGCTTAGAAAGATCAGCAACATCATCAGGAACGCACTGGCGAGTTCACTGCCGTATAGGCAGCTTAGAAAAATGACCGGCACACCAAACGCCGTTCGCTCAGGTTCACTGCCGTATAGGCAGCTTAGAAAATTCGTAAAAATAAAGATGGAAAAGAATATCGGTTCACTGCCGTATAGGCAGCTTAGAAATGAGTGTCATAGTTGGCGGCCTGTAACCGATAGTTCACTGCCGTATAGGCAGCTTAGAAAACGGTCAGTAACGTTCGTTATCAACGTCAGCTGTTCACTGCCGTATAGGCAGCTTAGAAATTTCTGATAACATCTTTCTCAAATTCGAACATGTTCACTGCCGTATAGGCAGCTTAGAAAAGAATACTGCATGCGGAGAGCTGCGGCATGACGTTCACTGCCGTATAGGCAGCTTAGAAAAGCGTGGGGTCTTGATGGGGAATGCGACTGCGGTTCACTGCCGTATAGGCAGCTTAGAAAGGTGACGCGGTTCATCTTGTCAGCATCAATATGTTCACTGCCGTATAGGCAGCTTAGAAAATTCCCAGCCTTCTTGCTGCTGAATCTCCTGAGTTCACTGCCGTATAGGCAGCTTAGAAATGGCATCAAAAGGGATGGTATGCAGAGCGCGCGTTCACTGCCGTATAGGCAGCTTAGAAAACGAATCAGCGCGTGATGCTGATGTTTTTATGGTTCACTGCCGTATAGGCAGCTTAGAAAAGAATACTGCATGCGGAGAGCTGCGGCATGACGTTCACTGCCGTATAGGCAGCTTAGAAAAGCGTGGGGTCTTGATGGGGAATGCGACTGCGGTTCACTGCCGTATAGGCAGCTTAGAAAGGTGACGCGGTTCATCTTGTCAGCATCAATATGTTCACTGCCGTATAGGCAGCTTAGAAAATTCGTAAAAATAAAGATGGAAAAGAATATCGGTTCACTGCCGTATAGGCAGCTTAGAAATGAGTGTCATAGTTGGCGGCCTGTAACCGATAGTTCACTGCCGTATAGGCAGCTTAGAAAACGGTCAGTAACGTTCGTTATCAACGTCAGCTGTTCACTGCCGTATAGGCAGCTTAGAAATTTCTGATAACATCTTTCTCAAATTCGAACATGTTCACTGCCGTATAGGCAGCTTAGAAATTTGGCTGTAGATCATGTTCTGCACCGACTATGTTCACTGCCGTATAGGCAGCTTAGAAAAGCGTGGGGTCTTGATGGGGAATGCGACTGCGGTTCACTGCCGTATAGGCAGCTTAGAAAGGTGACGCGGTTCATCTTGTCAGCATCAATATGTTCACTGCCGTATAGGCAGCTTAGAAAATTCCCAGCCTTCTTGCTGCTGAATCTCCTGAGTTCACTGCCGTATAGGCAGCTTAGAAATGGCATCAAAAGGGATGGTATGCAGAGCGCGCGTTCACTGCCGTATAGGCAGCTTAGAAATTTGGCTGTAGATCATGTTCTGCACCGACTATGTTCACTGCCGTATAGGCAGCTTAGAAAAGCGACAATCACAGTTAGAGAGAGTGTAGAAAGTTCACTGCCGTATAGGCAGCTTAGAAATACCAAAAACGCTAACAGTCGCATTGGGCGGAGTTCACTGCCGTATAGGCAGCTTAGAAAAACACAGGGCCGAGCATCAACAACTTCTCCTCGTTCACTGCCGTATAGGCAGCTTAGAAAAGCAATAGCACCAGACTCAGTGCGCTGTACGCGTTCACTGCCGTATAGGCAGCTTAGAAATGCTCCACCAGTATTTACAGGTAAATGCCGTAGTTCACTGCCGTATAGGCAGCTTAGAAAGAAATATCGCAATGCCGCAAACGTTAAATACAGTTCACTGCCGTATAGGCAGCTTAGAAATCATCGTTGGCGCGTTGTAACATGTCGCTGAGGTTCACTGCCGCATAGGCAGCTTAGAAAATTGGCACTAACCCACTCCGCCTTAAACTCGTGTTCACTGCCGCATAGGCAGCTTAGAAAACCCACTTGCAGGAATTGCAGGCATGCAGTTTGTTCACTGCCGCTCAGGCAGCTTAGAAATAGGGATCGCCAGCTTATTCCCCATTTAGCGTGACAACCAAGGCGCGGCTGCCGCCGTGATTACGGTGTTCACACAGATAGATTCCCTGCCAGATACCGATGTTCAGGCGCCCGTTGGTGATAGGGATCGTCAGGCTGCTCCCCAATAGGCTACTTTTCAGATGCGCAGGCATATCGTCGCTGCCTTCATAAGTATGGCGGTAATACGGTTCATCTTCCGGCACCAATCGGTTAAAAAAGCTTTCGCAATCCTGCCGCACCGTGGGGTCGGCATTTTCATTAATAGTGAGTGCAGCCGAGGTGTGTTTAATGAACACCTGCATCACCCCGACTTTTAGCTGGCGCAATGCTGTGACCTGCGCCAAAATTTCTTCGGTCACCAGATGAAAACCTCTCACTTTCGGTTTCAAACGGATTTCATATTGTGCCCACATCCCAATCCCTCACGTTGGCATCCTCCCCGCCCTAAAGGATGGGGTTTTACGGCGCACCTGATAAATCAACTTTTACGCGCCAAAATAGGCCGCAGGAAACGGGCCGTATGTGACTGTTCACACTTTGCTACCGTTTCCGGCGTGCCGGAAACCAGAATTTCACCACCGCCGCTGCCGCCTTCGGGGCCTAAATCGACAATCCAGTCTGCTGTTTTAATCACATCCAGATTGTGTTCAATCACCACAATAGTATTACCCTGATCGCGCAGCTGATGTAGTACGGCCAAAAGCTGCTGGATGTCAGCAAAGTGCAGGCCCGTCGTGGGTTCATCAAGGATATACAGCGTCTGTCCGGTTCCGCGCTTTGACAGTTCGCGTGACAGTTTCACACGCTGTGCCTCCCCGCCGGACAGCGTGGTTGCCGACTGTCCAAGACGAATATAAGACAGGCCGACATCGATCAGCGTTTGCAGTTTCCGCGCCAGCGCAGGAATGGCGTCAAAAAACTCGCGAGCCTCTTCGATAGTCATGTCCAGCACTTCATGAATGCTTTTGCCTTTGTATTTTATTTCCAGCGTTTCACGGTTATAACGTTTGCCTTTGCACTGGTCACACGGCACATAAACATCCGGCAGGAAGTGCATCTCGACTTTGATCACACCATCGCCCTGACAGGCTTCGCAACGGCCGCCGCGCACGTTAAAGCTGAAACGCCCAGGGTTGTAGCCGCGGGTCCGTGCTTCCGGCACGCCAGCAAATAACTCGCGAATCGGGGTAAAAATACCGGTGTACGTCGCCGGGTTTGAGCGCGGCGTACGACCGATCGGGCTTTGGTCGATATCAATCACCTTATCGAAATGTTCCAATCCCTGAATGTCACGGTAGGCCGCGGGTTCCGCCAGCGTGGCGCCATTCAACTGGCGCTGCGCCAGCGGGAATAAGGTATCGTTAATGAGCGTGGATTTGCCCGACCCCGACACGCCAGTGATACAGGTAAATAGCCCAACCGGCAGCGTTAGCGTGACGTCTTTCAGGTTATTCCCCTTCGCGCCAATCAGCTTGAGCACTTTCGTTGGATCGGCAGGCACCCGCTGCGGCGGGATTTCAATCCTGCGTTTGCCGCTAAGAAACTGCCCCGTTAGCGAATCCGGCACCGCCATGATCTCGTCGACCGTGCCTTCCGCGACGATGCGTCCGCCGTGTACGCCCGCACCGGGGCCGATATCCACGACATAGTCCGCCGCGCGAATCGCATCTTCATCATGCTCTACGACAATCACGGTATTGCCCAGATTACGCAGATGAATCAATGTTTCCAGCAGACGTTCGTTGTCGCGCTGATGCAGGCCGATGGAGGGTTCATCCAGCACGTACATCACCCCCACCAGCCCGGCGCCAATCTGGCTGGCCAGACGAATACGCTGCGCCTCGCCGCCGGACAGCGTTTCCGCCGAGCGAGAAAGTGACAAATAGTTAAGCCCGACATTCACCAGAAATTTCAGGCGATCGCCAATTTCTTTCAGCACTTTCTCAGCGATCTGAGCACGTTGCCCGCTGAGCTTCATGTTTTGGAAGAACGCCATCGCATGACCAATGCTCATATCAGAAATCTGCGGCAGCGTTGTTTGTTCGACAAACACATGGCGCGCTTCTTCACGCAATCGCGTTCCCCCGCAACTGGCACAGGGACGATTGCTGATAAATTTCGCTAATTCTTCCCGCACCGCCGTGGATTCCGTTTCTTTATAACGGCGTTCCATGTTGTGCAGTACCCCTTCGAACGGATGGCGGCGTACCGACGTATCACCGCGATCGTTGATATATTTGAATTCAATATTTTCTTTACCGGAGCCGTACAAAATCACGTTTTGCAGCGTCGCGCTCAGGCTTTCAAACGGAGCATCAATGTCAAATTTGTAATGCTCCGCCAGCGAGCGCAGCATCTGGAAATAGTAGAAGTTGCGCCGATCCCAACCACGAATCGCGCCGCCAGCCAGCGACAGTTCCGCATTTTGCACCACACGCACCGGATCAAAGAATTGCTGCACGCCCAGCCCATCACAGGTTGGGCACGCGCCCGCCGGGTTATTAAATGAGAACATGCGCGGTTCCAGCTCATGCATGCTATAGCCGCATATCGGGCAGGCAAAATTTGCCGAGAACAGCAGTTCAGGCTGCGTAGGATCGTCCATATCCGCCACCACCACGCTGCCGCCAGACAGCTCCAACGCTGTTTCAAAAGACTCAGCCAGCCGCTGAGCCAGATCCTCACGGACTTTAAAACGATCGACGACGACTTCAATGGTGTGCTTTTTCTGTAATTCCAGCTTTGGCGGATCGGACAGATCGCACACTTCGCCGTCGATACGGGCACGGATATAGCCCTGTGATGCCAGGTTTTCCAGCGTCTTGCTGTGCTCGCCCTTGCGATCTTTCACAATCGGCGCCAGCAGCATCAGGCGTTTGCCTTCCGGTTGCGCCAGTACATTGTCTACCATTTGGCTAACCGTCTGCGCATCCAGTGTCACATCATGTTCTGGACAGCGCGGTTCACCCACGCGCGCAAACAGCAGGCGCAGGTAATCATGAATTTCGGTAATCGTCCCGACCGTGGAGCGCGGGTTGTGTGAAGTGGATTTCTGCTCAATAGAGATCGCGGGGGACAACCCTTCGATATGATCGACATCCGGTTTTTCCATCAGCGACAAGAACTGACGCGCATAGGCAGACAACGATTCCACATAGCGCCGTTGCCCTTCGGCATACAGCGTGTCAAACGCCAGTGATGACTTCCCCGACCCCGACAGGCCGGTAATGACGATCAGTTTGTCACGGGGAATTATTAGGTTGATGTTCTTGAGATTATGGGTGCGGGCACCACGAATTTCTATCTTATCCATTCACACACTTCCCGGAATAAAAACGGTTTGCGATCGCCTCTCACGCGAAGAGAACCGGTACGAAACCAGCCATTATGGCATAAATAAAACGCCGGACGCGTTTTTTAGCGTCGCTTGCTCGTGCCTGAAGAGAGAGCAGACAGTGAATAGCTTGCCATAAAAAAAACTGAATGGATATCCAGTACCGGTTCCATTTTTCATGTAACCGCGGCAAACGCGCCCTTCATTTCTGACGTCATTTCGCAGATATGATACAAATGTTTATCATGATAAAATCGATCGTTTAGACTTAAATAGACGTATTCATCAGGAGACACGAGCATGGCCAGCAGAGGCGTTAATAAAGTGATTCTTGTCGGGAATCTGGGGCAAGACCCGGAAGTCCGCTACATGCCAAACGGCGGTGCAGTTGCCAACATCACGCTGGCGACATCGGAAAGCTGGCGCGACAAGCAAACCGGTGAACAAAAAGAGAAGACCGAATGGCACCGTGTGGTGCTATTCGGCAAATTGGCGGAAGTGGCGGGCGAATACCTGCGCAAGGGTTCTCAAGTTTATATTGAAGGTTCATTACAAACACGTAAGTGGACCGATCAGTCAGGCGCCGATCGCTACACCACCGAAGTCGTTGTTAACGTCGGCGGTACAATGCAGATGTTAGGCGGTCGCCAGAGTGGCGGTGCGCCCGCAGGCGGCGGGCAACCAGGCGGCTGGGGCCAGCCGCAGCAACCACAGGGTGGCAACCAGTTCAGCGGCGGGGCGCAGGCGCAGCAACGTCCCGCGCAAAACGCCGCCCCTACACCCAATAACGCCCCAGCGCAAAGCAACGAACCGCCAATGGATTTCGACGACGACATTCCGTTCTGAGATTGACCTTAGAAAAAAATGTAAAGAATTTACGAGTATCCCCCCTGTTAAAGCAGGGGGCTTTTGTTTCTAACTCTGGAAAAAATATGGCATCCCTGAAAGATGTCGCGGGTAAACAACTATCCCGATGCCGTTAGCCCTGAGACCAGAAAGCGGGTCATGGCCGCGGTACAAGCGCTGAATTATATCCCTGACCATTCTGCGCGGAAAATACGCACCCAGCGGAATAACGCATCGACAACCGCTATCCTGGCGCAGGATACGGCCACCACGCCGTTTTCGGTTGACATATTTGCACACTTCCGTCTTACATCCCAAGTAAGTATGCCGCGTAGTATCAAGCGACTCGCTACCTTATTGAACAGCGCGAAAACCGCGGTTGTCAGCAACTGCCTTGTCCGCTACTCATCCGTGCGTCAACATAAGAGTGGGCGACGGGTCGCAGCCAGGTTGTTATCGATTGATTTGACAACCTGGCCGCTTTTACGCGAGGGAAAATCAGTTTTTGACTAACAGGGTCGATGCGTTTTTCTGCTTGGCTAAACCATCAACCACCAGAAACGCCACGGCCAGCCATATCGGTATATAAGTCAGTAAGCCCGTCATGGATAGCCCGTCGCCCGGTAAAAGTAATGAAACCATGAACAGCAATAAGGGTTCGACATAACTCATCATGCCAAACAATGTGAACGTTAGCCTTTGGCTCGCCATCAAATAACCGATTAATGCCGTTCCGCTAATTATCCCCAACCCAATAAGCAACATAGCTGAATTAAATGTGGCAAGCGTATGTGTGCTTTCACTGGTTATCACAATCCCTAGCGCGAGGGGCAAAAGCAGAATACTTTCCAGAATGACACTGTTAAAGGCATTTTGTTTAAGCTGCCGTTTTAATATGAAATAGGGAGGATAGCCAAATATCACGATGGCGGAAACCAGTGATAACGCGCCATTAAAAAGCAATGCAAGCAACACGCCGACTATAGCGCTAGCTACCGCGAGTTTCTGGAAAAAAGAGAGGCGTTCACCGAAACCGATGCGCCCCACTAATACCATCATTAGCGGCAACATAAAATACCCCATTGCTAATTCCCGACTTTGGTTATGCACCGGCGCCCAACCAAACACGCCAATCTGAAGGCCAACCAATAACGTGCAGGTCACGATAATCATCACGTGCCGCCTGTTACGCAATAAACCGACCGTCTCATCGATAAAGCGCCTAATGTTTTTCTGTAATAACAGAATAAGCATATAAAATGGCAGGCTAGCTATCACTCGCCAGGCAAAAATATCCTGCCCCTGAAGCGGTGCCAGCCACGCGGTATAATAAAGCAATAACGCAAACAACGCGGATGACATCAGCGACAGGACAATCCCTTGCTTCACACAGCTCTCCTGATACGATCCATAACATCAGCGGTATCGGTCACTTCGGCAAACTCATAGGCCATCGCGGTCAGTGCGATACGCTGCACTTCTGCTGCGGTCACGGCGCCGAAGCCCATATCGGGGTAAGGCATGGCGGCATTCGCATCGCTTAGGGCGATCATTTTATATTCGCGGTGTACCCCGTCGCGAATCGTCGTTTCACAGCAAACATTGGTCACCGTGCCGCAGACGATTAGCGTATCGATATCTTTCATCCGTAGAATGGCATCCAAATCAGTATTGTGAAAACCACTGTAAAATAATTTATCTACGACAATATCGCCCGACTGTGGATAGAGCTCATCAATAATCTCTACGGCGGGATTATCCCGTCCCAGAAGCGTATTCACATTAGGATATAAATCTTGCATACGCCCTGTATCGCTGCCGTCTCCGCGCACGACGTGACGTAAATAGATAACCGGCATATTGCGTTCACGCATTAAAGTACTCAGCGAAGCAATCTTCTCGATAATATTTACTGTTTCAGGCACGTACAGCCCTTCCCCTTCGACACAAAATACTTTCTGCATATCCACGATAATAAGCGCCGTACGCGCGACATTAATATTCCACGTGGTTTTTTTAATCATTTCCTACGACTCCGTTTGCTAATAAATTTTCACGCGATTTACGCACCAATACATTGACCACCACATTAAGAAAAATCAGCAAAATCACTCCAAGCATCATTGGCTGCGTCAGGATCCCTTTTGCCGCATCCGGCAAAAGCGCCAGAACATTGTCAGGAAGGTACATGCTGCCCATGGAAAGTATGAAAGCTGGCGCGGCTACCGCTAGATTGAGTTCATCCCACTGAACGCGGGCCAACATCTGAATGCCGCTGAGCGCAATAATGCCGAAAAGTATTGAGGATGCGGCGGAAAGAACAGGCTCAGGAAGGCTGGCTAGTAATAGTCCAACCTGCGGCAACACGCCTAACGCCAAGGAAAACACGCCAGCCGTTAGTGTGACAAAACGGCTGGCTACGCCTGAAACGCGAATAATCCCCACATTTTCGGGATAAGACGTTGTTCCCAACCCGCCCGCTGCCGCCCCTACGGCACAACCTAAAAATTCCGTAAAGAGCCCGCGATTAACACGCTGTGTAGTCAGCGTTTGCCCGCCCCATTCAGCCAGCAGGGAATACATACCCATTGCTTCCGCGGAAGCCTGAAGAAAAGCGAGCATCATGAGCAGTACGACGGGAAAAGAGACGCCAAACCCGAAGGCAAATATTGTCGGCAAGGACACAAATGGCGTCTCGCTCAAGTCGGGAAAGTGCCACGGCGTCACGAGTTTAAAAACGATGACGCCTGCCACGATCCCCCAGAGTAAAGCGCCGCGTTTAATCACGTCATAACGCCCGAATACCATGCATCCAATCACTGTCACAATCGTGACGAGCGCCGCCAGAAAGCTCGTGCCAAGCGTCCCGCCGCTCGCCGTGCTAAACCAGCCGCCGGGGCCAATACTTGCCAACTGTGCACCGATAATCACTAAAAGGCTGCCAAAAACGATGGGGGGCGATATGAAGCGAATGAGCAATCCCATCATGCCGAACCGCTTAAGCGGGATGGACATCACGGCAAAAATCAAGGCGGCGATAAACATAGAGCCAAATGTCGTGCCCAAACCGACGCTATGCGCAGACCCTAAAACGGCGACCATGAACGCGGCGGTCGGCCCCTGCACGACGGGCAAACGCAGCAAACGCCCTGATTGTAGGATCGTGACGATACCTGTGGTAAAAAAACAGGCTTGCACCATCATACCCGTTTGCTGACTACTCAGATTGAGGGCTGAACCAATAACCACAGGGAAAACCCAGATTCCGGTAAGCGCCAATAAATGCTGCAATGCAAACATGATCGTTTGCAGGCGTGGTAGCTTATCTTCTATACCAACAGACAGTGTTTGGGGTGTGTTGATCATGGCAATACCCATTAATTGAGTGCATCTATTCGGTGTTATGTTCCAAGAATTTATGATGTTGCAATAAGTATGCCGTATACTGATCATTATCTTATATTTATATGAAAAATATGTATTATTTTTTATTTAATTTATACTTAAAACAATTTGAATACGCTATCGCACTGTCACAGTGCGCCCCATGCACCAGGATGAAACATGTGTGACGAAGAAATAAATACTGAAATTCTATGGCAGCGCCCCGGTTTCCTGATACGTCGGCTGAATCAGGTCCATCACGCTATTTTCTACGATATGCTTAAGGGAGAAATCACGCCGCTACAGTATGGTCTACTCACCGTATTGAACACGCAGAGTGGGCTTGATCAAACGGCGCTCTCCGAAGAATTAGGGGCAGATCGAACGACGCTGGCCGCGACGATCGAACTACTGGAAAAGCGTCAATTGCTGAAGAGGGAAATGCATTACAGCGATAAAAGGCGCAAAGTCGTCAACATTACTCTTAAAGGCAGGCGTCTGCTGACGAAGACGCAGCAACAAATGCATGAGGCGCAACTTCGGCTCCTGGCCCCGCTGTCAGCCCATGAGCGGCAACAGTTCCTGAGCCTGATGAAGCAACTTGTTGAAGGGAACAATCACATCGCCAGCGTCCCGGTAAAACATTTTGAATGAGTATTCGGTAGCCCAGCCCACCGCGTGACTCGCATCGCTCGCGCGCCGGATAGGCCAAATCCGCTACATCGCGTAGAACGGTGCGGCCGAGTGCGAGGCTAATGCCTTTAGGGTCAATAACCGCGCGATTTGTTAACTTCATTTTTCAGCGGCAGCGCCTGCCGCAGCCGCTGGATGTTGTCCAGCAGTTGGCGGGCAATCACCTCAATTTGCGCGCTTGAGGCCATATGCGGGGTGATAACCACTTGCGGGTGTTGCCACAGCGGGTTTTCCTGCGGTAGAGGCTCGACGGGGAATACATCCAGCACTGCGCCGGATAACTTGCCGCTATCCAGCGCCCGGATCACATCCTGGTTCACCATATGCTCGCCGCGGCCACAGTTTATCAACGCCGCGCCGTTAGGGAGCCGCTCCAGTAAAGGGTAGGCGAGGATACCTCGTGTCTGCTCGGTTAACGGCAGGACGTTGATCAACACATCCAATGGGGCAAGAAATTCATCGGCCTGCGCGTCGCCGTGAAAGCAGCGCACGCCTGCCAGGGATTTCTCGCTCCGCGCCCAGCCGGAAACCCGATACCCCAGCCCCGCGAGCTGCGAGGCGATATAGCCGCCAATTTCACCGAGGCCCATGACGCCAACGTGATAATCGGCCGCCGCGCGCTGCGGATACATCTTCCAGATGCGCTTGCGCTGGTGCGCCAGCGCCCGGTCAAAGCGGCGCTGAAACCACAGCACGCCCCACAGCGCGTATTCAAACATGCCGTGGCGAAAATCATCGTCAACCACCCGGCAGAGCGGAACATCGCTGGCGAAAATGCTGGCCGGGAGATGATCGACGCCGGCGGACGCTGCCTGGATCAGCTTTAGCTGCGGCGATCGCGCCAGGATCTGCGGATCGGGAAACCAGCAGCAGGCGTATTGCGCCTCGCGAGCGGCGGGGTGGTCAGGCAGGACCGCTTTTGCCTGCGGAAATGGCGCGAAAGCGGCGCAAATCTCCTGGGCATATTGAAGATCGTTACAATCCACGACGATAGTGAACGGAGTCATAGGCGTTAACTCTTATAAGACGTATCAAGACGGTCGAGGCGACGCAGCCACGCCTGCCACACCAGCTGGCGTTCATGTTCGACTCCCTTCAGCTGCTCGCAGGCGTGCTGGCTCAGGCGATCGGGGATCGTATGAATGGAGCCGAGCGAAGCCAACTGCGCGGCAGCCATTTGGATCTCACAGGCACGATTCAGGTAGTACATGATGTAAAACGCATCGGCGACGGTGCGACCGACCGACAGCAGCCCGTGGCTTTGCAGGATCAGGGCGATGTTCGCGCCGAGCGAGCGCTGGATGCGCTCGCGTTCATCGAGATCGAACGCCACGCCTTCATAAGGATGGTAGCCGACGCGTTGATAAAACTCGGTGCTGATCTGGTTAAGTTGCAGCAGCCCTTCCGCACAGGCGGCGACCGCCATCCCCGGCAGCGTGTGGGTGTGGATCACGCAGTGGGCGTCTTCCCGGGCCATATGGACCGCGCTATGAATGGTAAATCCCGCCGAGTTTGCCGGGGCGCTGCCCTCGACGACCTTGCCCTGCATATCGACCACAATTAAGTTGCTGGCGGTGACTTCGTCAAACATCATGCCAAAGGGGTTAATCAAAAACCGCGGCTCGCCGTCACCGGGCAGGCGCACGGAGAAGTGGGTATACAGCGTGTCTTCCCAGCCGAAGAGCGCCGCCAGACGATAGGCGGCGGCCAGCTGCTGGCGTAGTTCCCGTTCAGTTGCCATTTATTGCACTCCCATAAATTCACGAATGCGGGTGAGGGTCGGATCGGCTGCATCGCTGCGAATGCGCTGCGGCGGCATATCGCTCTGCACGACGCCGTCTTCCATCATCACGATCCGGTCAGAAATTGATAAGGCGAAGTCCATCTCATGGGTCACGATAATCATCGTCATGCCTTCGCGGGCGAGGGACTGAATGACCTTCAGCACTTCGCCAACCAGTTCAGGGTCCAGCGCCGACGTGGGTTCATCAAACAGCATGATGTCCGGTTTCAGCGCCAGGGCGCGGGCGATGGCCACGCGCTGCTGCTGGCCGCCGGAGAGCTGGTACGGGTACTTTTCGGCGTGCGCCAGCAGACCGACGCGATCTAGCAGCCACAGCGCCTGCTCTCTGGCGGCGGCGCGGTCGAGCAGCTTGTGATAGAGCGGGGCGAGCATCACGTTATCCAGCACCGTGCGGTGGGGAAACAGGTTGAAGCCCTGGAACACCATGCCGATGCGGCGTACGCCCGCGCGCATTTGCTGTTTATCAACAATGGAGGCGCCCTTCAGGTAATCCTCGCCGTAAAGAATGATCTCCCCGCCGTCGATGCTTTCAAGGGCGTTAATGGTGCGGATCAGGGTGGTCTTGCCGGAGCCGGACGGGCCGATGATGCTGATTACCTCGCCGTTTTCCACTTTCAGGTCGATGCCTTTCAGCACGTGGTGCTGGCCCCAGGATTTTTCGATGGCGTGCAGATCCAGCGCCGGCGGGTTGCCGCTGGCGGCCTGCGCTTTTTGCGTCTGTACCGGCGGCTTCAGGTTCTGGCGCAGGGTTTCGCATTCACGCTCGTTGAGCGTTTGCGGAGGTTTGCGTCGAATATCTAGCCGATTTTCCAGCGCCTGAAACAGCCAGCTAAACACCGTGACAATCATCACGTAATAGACGGCGACCGCCAGCAGCGTCTCCATGACGAGAAAATTCTGCGCGTACAGGCGCTGGCCGGTCAGCAGCAGCTCCGGCAGCGAAATAACCGACAGAATCGAGCTGAGCTTGATGATGGTGATGTATTCGTTAATCAGCGTGGGCAGGGAAATACGAAACGCCTGCGGGATAATAATTAAGCGCTGAATCCCGATAAAGCTAAAGCTTAAGGCATGCCCAGCTTCGCTTTGCCCCCTGGCGACCGACAGCAGGCCGCTGCGATGGATTTCCGCCATGTAGGCCGCTTCGGTCACCGTCATAGAGACCAGCCCGGCAATAAACGGAACGCCGAGCAGCGGTTGGGTGGCCGGAAATAGCTGCGGCAGGTTATAGACAAAGACCAGCAGGACCATCAGCGGTACGCTGCGGAAAAACCAAATATAGAGTTCGACGGGAACCTTCAGCCAGCGCGGGCCGGAGAGCTTCGCGCAGGCTAAAAGAAAACCTAATATCAGGCCAATAAACCAGGACAATGAACTGACGACAACCACGGTGACACACGCCTGCCAGAATGCCCCAACGCTAAATAATGAGAAAAAATATCCCCAATCGAACTCCATAGCGACTCCCGTTTAATTATTGTATTAATTGATGCTTTCTAAGCTGTATTTCTTGATGATGGCGTCATATTTGCCGTTGGCTTTAAGGGTGGCTAACGTTGATTTAATGGCCTCGGCCAGCTCGGTGTTGCCTTTGGCGACGTAAATTCCCAGCGGCAGCGGATAGACCAGGCGGTTCGAGCTAATGGCCAGGCGACCGCGGCTTTTCTCGACGATAATTTGCGCCGCCGGGGCGATTTCTAACTGGGCGTTGATATTTTTCGACAGCAGGGCCTGAGAGGCTTCCGGCGCGGTCGGGAATTCCTGAATACTAATGGCCGGTTTGCCGTTTTTCAGGCAGTACTCGTCGGAGTGCGTTTTCAGACTGGAAACCCAGGCGGTACCCGCCTGCAGACCTACCTTCACGCCGCATAGTTCGTCTTCCGTTTTTGGCTGAATGGCGCTGCTTTTCAGCGCAATAATGGACGCGCCGGACAGGGCGTAAGGAATCGCATCCGCCTGCTTCTGACGCTCGGGAGTCACGTACATTCCGGAAATCACCGCATCGTATTTTTTACCGATACCTAAAATCAGGCTGGTGAATTTCGTGTCGATAAGCTGCGGTTTGGCTTTCAGCTGTTCGGCGATCAGCGCTGCAAATTCCGGGTCGATGCCGACGATATTATTATTGCTGTCGTAGGACTCAAACGGCGGATAGGTCACCTCCATCCCGACCTTAAAGACGCCCTCGGTCAGCAGCTCTGCGGCCTGAGCCAGCGGTGAAAAACAAGCGGTGACGGCGATGGATAAAGCCACACGGCGCGAGAGTTTTTTTAGCGTTTTGTTCATCATTTATCCTCACGGGTTATTTACGGTTTTTTGCTGTGCTTGTTTTTTCAGATGGCCAAAGGTGTTAGTGCCGCGGGCGCGTTCGGGGAGCTGGAGCTCGCCGCGCGTGACTTTCTCGCGCAGGTAGCGATAGGTCTGTAACGCCTGGCTCCACATATGTTCACCAATGCTCAGTTCTTGATACTCGCTGGCTTCGCCCGCCTTAAGGAAGCCCGGCAGGGGGCGAATCAGCGTGTGGTAGTCGCAGGCGAAAAACAGCGGGAAGGAGTAGCGTTCCTGCGGCACCTTGCGTACGCGGTGTGCGGTTGCAACAAATGTGCCAGCGCTCAGGACTTCCAGCATGTCGCCGATATTAATCACGAAAGCCTCTTCTCCGGTCGCGTTCTTCAGCGGCGGGGCGTCGATCCAGGCGCTATCTTCGTTCAGCACTTCAAGGCCCGGCTGGTCGGCGAGCAGCAGAGTGAAGCACTCATAGTCGGTGTGTGCACCAATACCGGGAACATCTTCGGCGCTGGCGTCAAAGGGGTAGTGGATCAGGCGCAGCTTTGACGGCGGGCAGGTAACCATCGACCTGAAATAGCCCTCCGGCAGGCCAAGGGCGAGAGCGAAGGCGTCAAACAGACGATGCCCAAGGGCGAAGACCGCGTCATAGTAGGCCAGCACGCGGGATTGAAATTCCGGCACGTCCGGCCACTCGTTGGCGCCAATCAGCGGCGTTTTCGCCACGACGAACGGGTGGTCGTCGGCGGCCTGAAAGCCGATATCAAACGCCTCTTTGTGATCGGGCTTGCCGGAGCCGTAAATCTCTTCCCCTTCGGGAACGTAGCCCTTATGGCTTTTCGACTGTCCGATGTAGTACGCCATCTTGCGCTCCATCGGCAGGGCGAAAATCTCTTTGGCCGCCGCGCGGATCCCGGCAATCAGTTCAGGCGCGATGCCGTGGCCGGTAACGTAGAAAAAGCCAACTTCGCGGGCTGCCTGGCCGATGGCGTCGGCCACCGCCTGGCGTCGGACGAGATCGTCGCAGGCCAGGTCGCTGATATCGATGGTCGGTAATTCAGTAAACGAACTTTTTGCAGCGGTCATCTCTTCCGTTCCTTATTCAGTTTGCGAGGTGAATTCAACAAAATGCTGCTGTTCACGCTGGGCCATCCAGGCGTTCAGCGACCACAGGTCGGCGACCGGAACGTTGGTAAACGGCAGGTGATGCAGGTAGCCATCGGGGCCAAATTCCGGCGTAAGCGTGGTGTGCTGGTAGCCGCGCCGGCGCTGCGATTGCCAGATCTGTTCCCAGAAGCGCTGCTGAAACCGCAGGGCCGCCCGATATTCCGGCGCGGCGGGGTGCGGCACCTGCGGCCCCTGGTCGTACCCGGCGCGGGCCTGAATATGGTGGACCCGTTCGATAAAGGCGCTGAATTCATCGCAGGGGTCATCCAACAGGCGTTCGCTTACCACGATCCAGTGGCTGATATCGGCGGTAAAGCGCAGCTGCGGCAGTTGTTGAATTATCTCCAGCGTCAGCCACGGGCTATACAGCGACGTGGCGCGATGGGTTTCAAAACTGCAGAACAGCTCATATTCGGCGGCGAGCTCATGCGCTCTGCCGAGAAAATCCACCTGCTGCGCCAGCGGCCAGCGGTCGTTACCGGCCAGCAGATTGACGAAGCGCGGATTAAGCGCTTTTGCCGCCGCAAAACGTTCTTTTAAGCGCTCCAGATGTTGCGCGGGCGTCTCGGCCTGGGCCGGAATAACGCCGCCGCCGCTGAACACAATGGCGATATACTCCAGCGCGGACGCTTCGATGCGTTGGGCCAGCGTCCGCTGCTCTTCTGGCGTCAGCGGAACCCGCGCTTCAATGCCGCAGCAGCCGACGCTCCGGAGTTCGCTGACAGTTTGCTGCCACGGGGTGGTGACGCCCCACAGCGTGCGAAAGACGTTAAGCTGCATGGTTTTTCCTCTATGGATATTTCACGCCTGGGAGAACGCAGAGCATTTCATACAGCAGGTTGGCGGCCAGCTGGGCCGTGTTGCCGCTGACGTCATAGGGGGGCGAGACCTCGACCAGGTCGCAGCCAATCAGGTTCAGACCGCGGCAGCCGCGCACGATTTCCAGCGCCTGAATCGACGTCAGTCCGCCCACTTCCGGGGTTCCGGTGCCGGGGGCCCAGATCGGGTCGAGGCTATCAATATCGAAGCTGAGATAAACCGGGCCAGCCCCCATTTGCTGGCGCACTTCGGCCATTAGCGGGATTAAAGATTTGTGCCAGCACTGCTCGGCCTGAACCAGACGAAAACCGCGATCGACGCCCCACTGGAAGTCACCGGCGGCGTAGCCCTGCGCGCGCTGGCCAATCTGGACGACGCGTTTAAGATCCAGCAGCCCCTCTTCGACGGCGCGGCGGAAGGTGGTGCCGTGGGCAATCTTTTCGCCGAACATCTCATCGTTGGTATCGGTGTGGGCATCGACGTGAATCAGCCCAACCGGGCCGTGCTTTTTGGTCAGCGCGCGCAAGATCGGTAAAGTAATGGTGTGATCGCCTCCCAGCGTCAGCGGGATAAGCGGGAAACTATTTAAACTGGTGTAGTAATCCTCAATAATCTGCACCGATTTGAGCAGGCTGTAGGTATTAATTGGCACATCGCCGATATCCCCCACCGACAGCGACGCAAAAGGCGCCGCGCCGGTGGCCATATTGTGCGGGCGAATCATCACCGATTCAGTACGAATATAGCGTGGTCCGTAGCGCGTGCCGGAACGCTGGGAGGTTCCGATATCCAGTGGGATGCCGACAAAGGCTGCATCAAGATCCTGTAAATCCTCAATAAATGGCAGGCGCATCATCGTGGCGCGGCCACCAAAACGCGGCATCTCGTTGCCGCCCTGCGGTTGATGAAAGACGTTATCCATTTCTGCTCCTGAATCTGATATTCAAAACTCAACAGCAGGGATAGTGCGCAAGATGTGCTGGACTTTACATCGTCTGCTGTAAATACTTAGTTCATTTTTTAGTGAACTAACTGCCATGCTTAACGACGCGACGCTTAATATTCGACAACTCCAGGTTTTCGAGGCGGTTGCTCGCCTTGAGAGCTTTAGCCAAGCCCAGCAAGAGTTGGGAATTTCGGTTTCCGCCATCAGCAATGCGATGTCACAACTGGAAGGTCAGCTTGGCTTTATCCTGTGCCAGCGCGGGCGCGGCGGCTTTGCGTTAACGGAGAAAGGGCAGCATTTTTTACAACAGGCGATCCGCGTACTGAGTGAGTTCAATGAACTGGAACGCCAGTCGGCGCTGCTGAAAGGCGAACATAGCGGCACGATATGCATTTCAGTTCTCGACTCCATCGAGACAGAAACCGCACTGTCGCTGCCGGTGGTGCTGCGCAGTTTTAGCGATCAGTTTCCCAATGTGCATATCAAGCTGATTATCCGCACCCCGACGGAACAGCTTCACGGCGTACTGAATAATCATATCGATCTCGCCATCGGCAGCTATAACTCGCGGGTGCATAACATCATCAGCGAACCGCTCTACCGTGAGCAGCACTGGCTCTACTGTAGCGATTTACACCCGATGTTCTTTAGCCGTCAGCTCGACAAAGATCGGATAAGCCAGTGCCCGTTGGTGACACGCAGCTACTGGAACACCAGCGACCTGCGGCGGCGTGGGTTCAGCAAAGGCAGCGCCACGGTTGAAACCGTCGATGCGCAACTGCTGCTCATCCTGTCCGGGAAATACATCGGCTACCTTCCTGAGCACTACGCCTGGCCATGGATTAAGGAGAATCGCCTGCGCGTACTGTTGCCTAATGAGTTTGGCTTTCAATCCCCCTTCTCGGCGATCTGTAAGCGCGGGCGCAGCAATGAACCTTACCTGAAGGCGTTTCGCAATCTTCTGAAGAAGAATACCGTGGCCAGACCGAAGTGGAGTGAATGACATCCAGACCGGGAATAGCAGGTTTACTCGTTTCGTCATCCCCCGCAATTTCCCCATACCAACTTACATACTTTTTTACCGATTACCTCTAGCGTCATCGCTCAAAAATGATATGTTATATTATAACAATTCAAATTTTTGCCGATGATGATGACAAGTTTTTACTCTCTCTCCGCGCTACGACGCGTGTTGCTGGTTTCCTTGCTATTGGTGCCATTATGGCTGCTCGTTGGATGGGCGGTGATATTGCCATGATTGCTTTACAAGAATTGGCTTTTGGCTATCACGGTCAGCCACCATTGGGTACGCTCAACGGCTGTTTCCATCAAGGTTCGCTAACCGCGATTATTGGTGCGAATGGCACAGGGAAATCAACGCTGTTGAAAACCCTGGCGGGGTTGCTGCCGCCGATTTCCGGTTCGTTCCGCCTCGACGTTGACAACCAAGAGCGCGCTGTAGGCTATTTACCCCAGATCTCCGAATTTGATCGACGCTTTCCTATCAATGTTCGCGATCTGGTTCTCATGGGGTCACTACCCCATCGCGGCTTGCTGCGGAGTATCAACGCCAACTGGCATCGAAAAGCGACCGATGCGCTCGGCGCCGTCGCCATGGCGGATTTCGCGGACCGATATATTGGCGTCCTGTCTGGCGGGCAGCTACAGCGTGTGCTCTTCGCACGGCTGTTGCTCACGCAAGCGCCGATCATCCTGTTGGATGAACCTTTTACTGGCATTGATGAACACACCACGCAGACGCTCTTGCGCGTGATTAAGCAACTTAATGCCGAAGGCAGAACCATACTGGCCGTATTGCACGATCTGACGATGGTCGAACAACATTTTCCAGCCATTTTACATCTTAGCCCTGGCGGCCACCGTTGGGGTGAGGCGCTCGCGCTATTACATGAGCCGCGCCAGGTTAACGGTGATAGGCCAACCCTCAGGGTCGTTGCATCATGATGTTCCTTCACCTGATGACTTCACCCTTTACCGAATTCGGTTTTATGCGTCGGGCGCTGGTCGGCTGTCTGGTCATCACACTGAGCGCCGCGCCGCTGGGCTGTTTTCTGCTGCTGCGACGCATGAGTCTGATTGGCGATGCGCTGTCGCACGCGGTCTTACCCGGCGTCGCCATCGGCTATCTCATCTCCGGGATGTCGCTACTGGCGATGGGCATCGGCGGCTTTATCGCCGGATTGTCCGTCGCCATGCTCTCTGGCTTCGTCACCCGCCATACGGAACTTAAAGAGGATGCCAGCTTTGCCGGGTTTTACCTCGGTTCGTTAGCGCTCGGCGTCACACTGGTTTCACTACGCGGTTCCAGTATCGATCTGCTGCATGTGTTATTTGGATCGATTTTGGCGGTAGATCGCTATGCGCTGATCGATATTGCGTTGATCGGATCCAGTTCTTTGCTGGCGTTGGCGGTGATTTATCGCGCGCTGGTCATTGAATCGTTTGACGTCACTTTTCTGCGCATCGGGGCGGGTCGCTATCGGGCATTAATCCACGGCCTGTTTTTGTCGCTGGTGGTGCTCAATCTGGTCGCGGGGTTTCAGCTATTGGGCACGCTGATGACGGTCGGCATGATGATGCTGCCCGCCGCCAGCGCCCGATTCTGGACGCAGCGCCTGCCCGTAATGCTTGGTGTTGCCGTGCTACAAGGGGCGCTTAGCAGCCTCATCGGGCTGCTGTGGTCTTACTATACCGAGCTGCCCGCCGGCCCCGCCATCATTCTGACGATGACACTGTTTTTCTGTTTCTCTGTCTGTGTGGGTCACCACGGTGGGCTGTTACGCCTGCGCCGTTGATTAATACCAGTCGTTATCTCAATCTTCTGTGAGGAAAAAAATGAAACGTTCATTAATCGCTGTTGTGTTATCTGGTCTACTGCTTAGCCCATTGGCGATGGCAAAAAATCTTAATGTCGTCGCCAGTTTTTCCGTGCTTGGCGATATGGTCGACCACATTGGCGGCGATCGCGTTACCGTGACCGACCTCGTCAAGCCGAATGGCGATCCCCATGAGTTCGAACCGTCGCCGAAAGACAGCAAAACACTGGCTAACGCCGATCTGGTTTTCGTTAACGGCCTGGGGCTGGAAGGCTGGATCGACCGCCTGGTCACGGCATCCGGCTATCAAGGCGATGTGATTACGGCCTCAAATGGGATTGAAACCCGCACCATGGTGGAAGATGGCAAAACGGAAACCGATCCCCATGCCTGGAATAGCATGAGCAACGGTGTCGTTTACGCGCAAAATATCGTTAATGCGCTGGTAAAGGCCGATCCCGCCAATGCCGATTATTATCGCCAGCAAGGTGAGGCTTATATTAAACAGTTACAGGCATTAGATCGCTACGCGAAGAAAACCTTTGCCGCTATTCCCGCGGAAAAACGCAAGGTGTTAACCAGCCATGATGCCTTCGGCTACTTCGGCCAGGCTTACGGCGTGACATTCCTGTCGCCAGTGGGCTACTCCACCGAATCTGAAGCCAGCAGCAAAAAAGTGGCCTCGCTGATTACGCAAATCAAACAAGAGAAAGTAAAAAGCTACTTCATTGAAAACCAGACCGATAGCCGTCTGGTGAAACAAATCGCCAATGCCAGCGGCGCGCAGCCCGGTGGAGAGTTATATCCAGAGGCGTTAACCGACGCTAATGGCCCCGCCGCAACTTATACCGCCGCGTTTAAACACAACGTCGATACCCTTGCCGCCAGTATGAAATAGGCGCCAGCCCCATCGACCAATAGGTCGATGGGGAGACAGCTTGCGCGCGAATCCCTCTCCCAACGTGGTATTGCGGCAATGCGATCTGAGAGGCATTTTTCCCTTGCCACCACCACATCCCACTATCTATTTCGCTTCCTATTTCACCCGCTATTCACGATCGATTGCACTGATCGGGCCTTCTTTTGCTCCAGGTTCATGTATTATGCGCCGTCTGTTATTTGCCCTCGTTCCGGGTCATTAGCAACGTGTCTGCTGACACTCACGTAAAACACAACGATGTTATAAGGAAATCCGGCTATGCTCGCCACAATTACCCGACTGTTCCCGCTGTGGGCCGTCTTGCTCTCTGTTGCCGCTTATTATTCTCCCACCACCTTTATCGGCATTAGCCCATGGGTTAGCTGGCTATTGATGCTGATTATGTTCGGTATGGGCGTAACGCTAAATATCGCGGATTTCAAACGCGTGCTGATCCGGCCTGCCCCCGTGATTGCGGGCACCTTCCTGCACTATCTGGTGATGCCGCTCGCGGCATGGGCGCTGGCTAAACTGTTTCATATGCCGCCCGACCTCTCCGCCGGAATGATCCTGGTCGGTAGCGTGGCCAGTGGCACCGCATCGAATGTCATGATCTATTTAGCCAAAGGCGACGTCGCTCTGTCAGTGACGATCTCTTCGGTATCGGCGCTGGTCGGCGTATTTGCCACACCATTGCTGACTCGCTTCTATGTCGATACGCATATTCAGGTCGATGTGGTGGGGATGCTGCTCAGCATCGTGAAAATCGTCATCATTCCTATCGGGCTAGGACTGATTATCCATCATTCGATGAATGCGGTGGTGAAGCGCGTCGAACCTTATCTACCCGCCTTTTCCATGATCTGTATTCTGCTCATTATTAGCGCCGTGGTCGCGGGTAGCCAGGGCTTTATCGGCTCTGTTGGCCTGATCGTCGTGGCGGCGGTTATCCTGCACAACGGCATCGGCCTGCTCAGTGGGTATTGGGGAGGCAAGCTATTTGGTTTCGATGAGTCAACCTGTCGCACGCTGGCGCTCGAAGTCGGTATGCAAAACTCTGGTCTGGCGGCGACACTTGGCAAACTCTATTTCTCGCCGCTGGCTGCACTGCCTGGCGCCTTGTTCTCGGTATGGCATAACCTGTCCGGGTCGCTGCTGGCGGGCTACTGGTCCGGTAAAGCCGTTAAGAAGGACTGACACACTCGTTTCACACGCCTGAAGCCGGAATTCTTAGCGCCGGGCGCGTAAAAAGCGGTGGTGGGGCTGGTCTCCCACCACCGCAAGCGATTAACGACCAGATTTACCGCCCACGTAGCTAACGCCTACTGGGATAGGCTCTATACCAGCGTCAGAGTAAATGGCTGCGCCTTAAGCTGCGCCTGTACGTCCTCAGCTAACCCCGCATCGGTAACAATATCCGTCAAATCGGCAAGCGGCGTAACGCAAAACAGCGAATAGGCGCCATATTTACTGCTATCTGCGAGCAATATGCGGCGGCGGGCATTTGCGGCAAGGTCTTGCTTTACCCCCGCTTTCTCTTCCGTCGGCGTGGTGATGCCTTTATCCAGACTCCACGAGTTGCAGCTAATGAACGCGATGTCGGGATAAATACTGCGTAATAGGCGGCGACCATGCTCACCAATACAGGACTGACTGCTGTCATCAATCCGCCCGCCGATGATCGTCACTTCAATTTGCCTGAATTCGGACAGAAACAGCGCAATTTGTAAATCTGCGGTAATCACCCGCAGCGGCAGGTGCGTCAGATTTCGCGCCAGTTCCAGCATGGTTGTTCCCGCATCCAGCACCACCGCACTGCCCGGTTTCACCAGCGTGGCGGCATAGCGAGCGATGGCCTGTTTTTCCTGAAGATTACGATGCAGTTTCTCATTGGTGGTCGGCTGAGAAGGAATAAAACGATTAAGCGTCACGCCGCCGTGACTACGACTAATCACACCCTGCTCGTCCAGCTTGATTAAATCTCGCCGAATCGTCGCCGGGGAAGCGTCGATCACGGAAACCAACTCATCGACCGTCACCAGATTATGACTTTTCAGATAATCCATGATCTGATCAAGGCGACTCTGCCCTCTGACTCTCTCCCCGCTCATGCGGGACGCATCGGTTAATGTAGGATCCACGGCGATACCCATCTTGCTGTCGTAACATTATTTACTGTTGTTGGTGTTCGGTAACAGAATACCAGAAACCTTCCCGAATACGGGAAGGGAGATATTCCGCATTGCGTACCGTATCGCGTTTAAGTCCACTTTCCCTGACATTTCCAGCCCCTTGATAGTACGATCTCGTTAGGAAACCCAGATGCTCTTTATCGTCCAACAAACGCTGCTGTTGAAGTAATTTATTATATAAATTAAAAGGATAGTGACGATCTCCCGATGATGCAAACTCTGCTAAAAATTGATTTGCCCCGACTGACGTAGTAACATCTGGTACTCTCCCTATTCCTCATAACCATTTGGTTTCCCTATGCCAATTATCCAATCGGTGGAACGCGCGTTACGTATTCTGGATCTCTTTGATGAATATAATGTAGAGATCAAGATTACCGATATCAGTACACAGATAGGGCTACACAAAAGTACCCTGCATTCCCTGTTGAAAACACTTCAGGTTGCTGGCTACATCGATCAAAACAAAGAAAATGGCAAATACCGCCTAGGTATGAAACTGGTTGAGCGCGGTAATTTAGTAGTAAATTCCATTGATATCCGCGAGAAAGCCCGTAGCTATTTGTTAGATTTGGCATCGCAAACCGGCCAGACCACTCACTTAGCCCTTCTTGATGGCAAAGAAGCCGTGTATATCGATAAAGTCGAAGGGAAACTGGCAGTCATCACGTTTTCCCGTATCGGGCGTCGTCTCCCCCTTCATTCAACAGCGATAGGTAAGGTTCTTATGGCTTTCTCATCGGAAGATGAAGTCAACGCGCTCCTGCAAGATTATGATTTTACTCGTCAAACATCTAATACACTTGTCGATAAGGAAGCCTACCTGAAAGAATTGGCCTCTGTACGCCAACAGGGTTACGCCATCGATAACCAAGAGAATGAGCAAGGCGTTCGCTGTATTTCTGTGCCTATTTGGAATCACGCTCGCCGCATCATCGCTGCAATTAGTATGTCCACATTGACCAATCGCGTATCGGACGACGACATTAAAGACTACATTTTGTTGCTGAAAGCAGCCTCACAAGCTTTGTCACAGCAACTTGGCTATGAGGGCTGGAAGGAAGAGCGCGCCCTGGCTGAATGAGCCATCCCCCAGAGCGCGACAACCTCAAATCGCCATATTAAGTAACAAAATAAAGATCAGACCAAAAACAGAAACTAGCGTAGAAAGTAGCGTCCAGGTTGCAAACGTTTCTTTCATGGTTAAGCCAAAATATTCTTTAATCATCCAAAAACCAGCATCGTTAACGTGGGATGCAATGGCGCTTCCTGCTCCCGTCGCCAACGTTACTAGCGCCAGATTGGCATCACTTTGCGCCAACGTTGGGATAACAAGCCCCGCAGTGGAGATAGCCGCCACGGTCGCTGAGCCCAGCGAAATGCGTAGGATCGCGGCGACACACCACGCTAAAAGAATCGGCGATGCTGATGTGCCAGCAAATAACTCTGCCACATAGTTTCCGACGCCACCGTCGATCAAGACTTGCTTGAACGCGCCACCGCCGCCGATAATTAATAGCATCATCCCAATGCCCGCGGCAGCAGAGCTACAAGATGCCATTAATGTTTTTATTTCAATATTTCGTTGCAGCCCCATTGAACAAATAGCAAATAATAAGGAGATCACCATCGCAACCGATGCGTCACCCAAAAGTTTTATAATATCAATGAGTATATTATCTGGCATGCCTAGCGACTGCTGAATCATTGATATTAAGGTGGCGATTGACATCAGAATAACGGGAAGCATGGCGGTAAATAAACTAATACCAAATCCTGGCGTATCCTCTAACAAAAAAGTTTTCTGCGCGCCCAGCGATTCTATATTACCTACTTTGTTGAATCCTTCAGGAACGATGCGTTTAGCCACTTTATTAAACAATGGGCCACATATCACCACCGTTGGTGCGCCAACGATAACACCATAGAACAATACGGTTCCGATATCAGCACCGTATTCCCCGGCAATCATCGTTGGACCGGGGTGGGGAGGGAGGAAACCGTGAGTAACCAATAATGCAGAAGCCATCGGGATTCCAAGATGAAGAATCGATACATTTAATTGGCGCGACATCGTAAATAAGATAGGGACTAATAGCACTAACCCCACCTCGAAAAATAAGGCAATGCCGACAATGAATGAGGCAATAACGACAGCCCACTCAATACGACGAGCGCCAAAACGAGTAATTAATGTTACAGCGATACGATGCGCACCTCCAGCATCAGCTATCAATCGACCCAGCATGGCACCTACGCCAAAAATTAATGCGATATGACCGAGTGTACTCCCCAATCCTTTTTCAATGGATTTAACAACACCATTAAGAGGAATACCGAGTGCTAACGCCACGCCAAAAGCAATAATAAGTAAGGATACAAAGGTATTTAGTTTTAACTTCATGATGAATATAAGAAGAAAAAATATACCGATACAGACAATAAACAGAGGCATTTGAATAACTCCGGATTTTATATTTTACGGTAAGATTTATTCTTATTCACTCTTCTTTTTATAAGACAAAAAATCACTTCGACAGTAAATATTTATAGTCAGCCCTGCCAATTTTCAGCATAAAAGAGAATGAATATATTTATAGTTTCCCTGGTGATGGCTTTTTTATTTCATGAAGAACTCCTTTTAATGGATGCGGATAAAAACCTTCTTTGCATATTACTGACTAAAAAGTGAATGCAGAAAGTAATATGCAATTTAACATTCCGCTTGAAGAGTATTTACCGCAAAAAAATAATTATCATTGATCATTTAATACTTTCATACCTGCATGTAAGGCATCGATAATTTTGTCAGCATCATAAATACACCCCTTCCAGGTTCCACCACTTGCAGCCTGCAATGCCGCCCATAGTCGGGTGTCATCGGGTAGCTCTGCGTGGGGACGTAAATCGGGATGTACCTTACGCGCAGCCAACGCTTCTGCGCCCTCTTCCGGCGTCAATGGCTGATCGGAGGTACCGATAAAATTAATGGAACCAGACAATTTCTGCCTATCGATGATGATCTCAATAATATCGCCATCGCGTAGTTTGCCTATGGGGCCGCCGACTAAGGCTTCAGGGCCGACATGACCGATACAAGCGCCCGTGGATACACCAGAAAAACGGGCATCTGTAATAAGAGAAACATGCTTCCCATAAGGTAAATGCTTCAGCGCCGAGGTAACCTGATACGTCTCTTCCATCCCCGTACCTGATGGCCCACCGCCAATGATGACCATGATATCGCCTTGATGAATCTGCCCATGCTTAATCGCATGGATCGCTAGTGCTTCAGAGGTAAAGACTCGCGCTTTGCCGGTATGACGATAGACGCCATCATCGCCGACTACGGAAGCATCTATGGCCGTGGATTTAATCACCGACCCTTCTGGCGCAATGTTCCCCATCGGGAACGTGATGGTTGACGTCAACCCTCTTTCGCGCGCCTGATCCGGGTTCATAATGACGTCATCGGGACGGATGCCATCCAATTCCCACAAACGCTCACGGAATACCTTCCGTCGTTCAGAGGTTTCCCACCAGGCGAGATTGTCGCCCACGCATTCCCCTGTTACCGTCAGCGCATCTTCGTGCAATAGCCCGAGATCGCGCAGGTGCAACATGACTTCCGGCACGCCGCCAGCCAAAAACGCACGCACGGTAGGATGATAGACAGGGCCGTTGGGTAAGACACTCACCAGACGCGGCACGCGCCGATTGATCTTAGTCCAGTCATCGACGCTGGGGATTCGACACCCCGCAGCATGTGCAATGGCCGGAATATGCAATAATAAATTGGTTGATCCACCGAATGCGGCATGTACCGTCATCGCATTCTCAATAGCATCATCAGTTAGAATATCTTTGGTGCTTAACCCCTTACGTTCCAATATCAGCACCGCGCGAGCGGATTGACGGGCGATTTCCAGCCAGACCGCCTGTCCAGAAGGTGCCAGCGCCGAATGGGGTAACGCCAACCCTAGCGCCTCGGCAACCACTTGAGAGGTTCCTGCCGTACCAAGAAACTGGCAACCGCCACCGGGCGATGCACATGCACGACAGCCGAGCATCGCTGCTTCTTCCAGCGTAATATCGTGATTGGCAAAACGCGCACCGATGGTCTGAACTTTCCCGGCATCTTCGCCCTGAGTTGGCGGCAACGTCGCCCCACCAGGGACGATGATCGTCGGCAGGGAATGCATGGAAGATAGTGCGATCATCATCGCGGGTAGCCCTTTATCACAGGTAGCGACGCCGATGACGGCTTTGCGGGTCGGAAGCGAGCGAATCAGGCGGCGAAAAACAACCGCCGCATCATTCCGATAGGGCAATGAATCAAACATGCCGGTAGTTCCCTGAGAACGACCGTCGCAAGGATCGCTGATATAACCAGCGAAGGGGATTCCACGGTGAAGAGCAACTTCTTCCGCCGCTGCACGCATTTGCAGGCCAATTTCCCAATGCCCCGTGTGATACCCTAATGCCACGGGTTTACCATCCGTGTCGCGGATCCCGCCTTGCGTTCCTAAAATTAAGACTTCGCTGCCCAATAATTTATTTGGGTCCCACCCCATACCGGCATTGAGAGTCAAACCAAATATATGGCCACTCGGTGAGTCAATCAGCATTTCCGGTGTCAGCGGCAATGCTCCCTGTGGCCCTTCCGCATGCGTCTGAATATCATAAATCTGCGCATTGTCCTGATGATAAATCGTATTTATAGACATGGCTTATCCACTTATTTTTAGAATAAAACGCGCTGTTTTCTTTTAGAAAACAGCATGCACAACATCACTACTCACTGAATTCCGGTTTCGGGCCGCGCGTAATATGCTCGCGTCCCGAAACCAGATAACACTGTGGTTATTTTTTTGGTAACACGCCGGCATCAACGAGCGTTTGCCGGACCTGCGCTTTCTGCTCACTATTTAATGGCTGGGTCGGCGCTAAACAGGTAGTAGAAATATCCATTCCCACCAGCACCATAGCTTCTTTCACTACATTCACAAATGGGCTGTCTATTTGATAAAGGCGCGGTAATTGCAAAATAGTTTTATGCATCGCCAGTGCCTCCGCTAATTGCCCTTGACGGAGTGCCTGGTAGATACCAACAGACAACTCCGGTGCAAAATTGGCACTGGCGGAAATTGCGCCATCGCCTCCCATTAGCAGGGTATTCAATAAGTGATCGTCAAAACCGCAGAACACTGAGAAATTGGGATGGGCAGGCTTCACCGTGACGATCATATCGCGCAAATGCGCCACAGAATCGATGGTGTCTTTTATACCGACAATGTTGTGATGTGCATCAGCCAGACGTTTCACTAGCGCGGGATAAAGATCCTGACCAGTGAGCGTGGGGAAATTATACAAAATTACTGGGAGCGAAACGGCAGTGGCGATAGCCCTGTAATATTCCATTAGGTTCTCTTCGGTAATATGCCAGTAATAGGGATTAATGGCGACCACCGCATCGGCGCCAATGGCCTCAGCATGTTGGCTCAACGCAACAGCTTCACGCGTGTTGGTACTGCCCACGCCAATCAATACTGGAACTCGGCGATCCACCATAGGCACTACTGCTTCCGCCAGAGCCATACGCTCCGCCGTCGACATCTGTGAAAATTCACCTCCCGTACCGAGGAAAAACAGCCCATCCACCCCCGCAGCGATCAAGCGATCAATCACGCGCTGCATACCCGCTACATCCAAAAGGCCGTCATCCGTAAAGATTGATGACACCGGCGGGATAATTCCCGTAAACGCTGTGATACACCCCATTCAATTCTCCTTACAGCACTAGATAACCAAAAAGAAACGAGCTCGCGATCCATATTTAATCGGCCAAGTCATTTTGTTTTACATTATAAAACTAAGTTCTATATTTCATAACAAAATGCTAGCACCACAACTTGTGGTGCGTAAATAACCAACTGAGTGCAACATTAAGAATTGGTCACTGGATCACAAAACCTAGAAGTGAAGGTAAAAAGGGAAGCAGTAATACCTAGCGGCATGGAATCCTGAATCGGAGATGGAAGATGGAAGATGGAAGATGGAAGATGGAAGATGGAAGATGGAAGATGGAAGATGGAAGATGGAAGATGGAAGATGGAAGATGGAAGATGGAAAAAAATAGCGCAAACGGGTGTAACGCGATGACGTTCACTCTATTCCTAATGGCAGGATACTCAAACCCGCCCGAGGGCGGGAAATTCATTACCTGATATCTACGTCGCTGAAAACACCACGCCGACTGCGGGGGCGAAGGACGGCAATCAGGCGAGTTGCAGCGCGAGTTGGATCGAAATTGCCATACTTTCGGATTTGGCTTTTCCCGTCCAGGCAATGTCAAACGCGGTGCCGTGGTCGGCAGAAGTACGAATAAACGGTAATCCAGCGGTGATATTTACCCCATCGTAGAAGCCCAGCAGCTTGAGCGGAATGTGCCCCTGATCGTGATACATCGCAACCACCATGTCGTACTGGCCTTCATACGCCTGTAAGTAAACCGTATCCGGCGGGCATGGGCCAGACACATCAATGCCTTTGGCTTTCATCGCGTCGACCGCTGGCGTTACGATGTTGATCTCTTCGTCACCAAATAGGCCGTTCTCTCCCGCATGCGGATTAACGCCAGCCACCGCGATGCGGGGGTGTGCAAAACCGACGCGCTTAAGGAAGGTATCCGCTATGTTGATCACTGTTTCCACACGCTCACGGTTAAGCGTATCCAGGAATTTACGCAGCGCAATATGCGTTGAGACGTGAATTACCTTTAGTTTCTCTGTGTACAACACCATCGCATAGTCACGGCTGTGAGTCAGTTCCGCCAGCAACTCAGTGTGGCCAGGATAATGATGCCCAGCAGAGTATAGGGCTTCTTTATTCAGCGGCGCAGTCGCGATCGCATGGACTTCCCCCCCTAGTGCCAGTTCGGTCGCTTTTTTAATACAGCGGTAGGCGAGATCCCCGGCCTGAGCCTGAACCAACCCCGGCTTTAGCGCTTGCGGTCGCGCTAACGGCTCATCAATGATGTTGATCACACCAGGCGCGAACGCCGCGTCGGCGGGTTTATCAATCACATTCAGCGTGACGGATGGCGCCACATTAAGCGCCAGAATACGGCGCATCGTCTGGACACAGCCCACCACCACGGCAGGTGCGCCGGACAGCTCGCCGTCGGCCAGCGCCTTGATAATAATTTCCGGCCCAATCCCGGCAGGATCCCCCATCGTTACCGCAATAATTTTACTCACTGATTCTCTCCTCAATAAAACGCAAAATGTCGAGCAGGGTAGCGTCGTTGCCAAAACCCCCGGCCTTAGTCATGACAGGAGTCGTGCCGACCATGCTGTTCAGCAGATATCCCCAAGGTACACAGGATGCGATTTGCCCCTTAATCTGAAAGCCCGTCGCGCCCAAAGCGGTGGCTACGGCAATCGCAATGTCGCCACCAGATAAATACAACCCTCCCGGTAAGCGTTGCGCCTCGCGGCGATCCAGCGCCTGAACCACGCGGCACGTCAGTTCTCCCAGCCCGTGGCTGATGGTTTCGCCTAATTGCTGGCGGCTAAGCCCTAGCGCCCGGCAACGCGCATCAATCTTGAAGCGCTGCTCCGGATTGTGGCGAGGACGCATAATGCAGTGTCGCCCGTTTACCAGCGCGCTTACCGCTTCCTGACATAACGAGTTCATCGTGGCGTCGCAATCGGGAGAGAAGAACGTGTTGATGTCGATGTCCACTATGACGACATCGCGATGCCGCTGCGCAAAGGCAATCTGTTTTTGAGCGATATCACTCATCGATCCAACGACTGCCAGCAGCGGCATGTTGTCGTTACGCGTGAAACCCAATGCGGCCGCCAGCGCATCGCTCAACCCGGCAGAGCCGACCAACAGCGGACGGAACGGCAATGACTTCGCCGCGTCAATGATATGCCGCAGATCGTCCTGTACTTCGGTATCCAAAATAATCAGACGGACACCCGCCTCTGCCAGTTGTTGCAAACGGCGGGCTAAATGGGGCTGGCGCACTTCTTCAAGATGAATCTCAGCACTGGGTAATGCGGTTTGTTCCGCCAGACGAGTGGCGATAGAAGACGAGGCCACCGGCGTCATTGGATCGCTGGCGAACTCCGTGTCGGTAAGCAGACGACCATTAACCCAGACGTCGCCTTGTCGGGTAACACGCCCCAACGTTGGCGACGCCGCTGCAATCAGTGCGATAGGCGCCGCAGCCGCAGACAGCGCGGCGGCCACTTCCGCGCCCACATTTCCACGCAGCGTCGAGTCGATTTTCTTGATAATCCAGCCTTGCCCCCCGGCCGCACGCCAGGCGGCGATGGCGTCGCCGATACGCAAAGACGCCACGTCGCTACGCTCGGCACGACTATTGGTATTGATAACGACCGCGTCGCCCAGCAAATCGGCATGGAGTTTGTTCGCGTCAAAAATGACGTTAACCTGCGCGCCATGCTGCGCCAGACCGACGCCTGCATCATTAGCCCCTGTAAAATCATCAGCAACCACCAAGACCTGTTCTGCTGACTGCTGCACGTTTGGCATAGTGCGTTCCCACTCCATGATTACCTGATATTTGATTATATTAAATCATATTTGATTATATGTGAGCAATCTCAAATTATTTAACAGCCATTTCACCTATAAATTGTCACCACAATGCAGCACAGCATGTTCGTAAGTGAATACATCACGCGATATGACTGAAATCAATCATTTCCGTGTTAACGATCTGGCAAAGACGAGAAAAGAGAAAAAGGCAAGGTAATAGGCATGAATATCAATAGCACGATCCTCAGCGGTCACCGGGTACTTCAGGACATCCGTTACCTGTTAACAGGGAAACAGCACGTTTTATTGGTTACTGACCAAAACATCGTTGGGCTACCTGACGTTCAGACGCTGATCGCACACGTTAAGCAAGCCGTTCCGCAGCTTCTGTTCGTTGATAATGTGCCTGCCGAACCCAGTCAACATGACGTCGCAAAGATACTGGGCCAGCTCACACAACCCCAAACCGATCTGGTGATTGGCATCGGCGGCGGCAGCGTCCTGGACGTCGCCAAGCTGCTTTCTGTCCTGTGCGCGGGTGATGAAACCGTTACGCTGGATAGCCTGCTGGCGGGAGAAAAACCGACGCGCCGCACAACCTCTCTGCTCATTCCGACCACGGCGGGCACCGGCTCGGAAGCGACGCCAAATGCTATTCTGGCAATCCCGGAGAAAGAGACCAAAGTCGGTATTATTACCCCGGTGATGCTACCGGATTACGTCGCGCTGGTGCCGGAACTGACCACTAGCATGCCTCCGCACATCGCCGCGTCGACGGGTATCGATGCGCTTTGCCATCTGATTGAGTGCTTTACCTCAACAAGCGCTAACCCGGTCAGCGACAACTACGCGCTGATTGGGCTGAAAAAGCTGTTTGCCCACCTCGAAACCTCGGTACGCGAACCCGGCAATCTGGACGCCAAGCTCAATATGTTGTGGGCCTCTTATTATGGCGGCGCCGCGATTGCCCACGCTGGTACGCATCTGGTTCACGCCATGTCTTACCCGCTGGGCGGCAAATACCACATTCCCCACGGCGTGGCGAACGCCATCCTGCTCGCCCCTTGCATGCGTTTCGTGCAGAACGCCGCGCAGGAAAAATTCGCTCAAGCCTATGACCTGCTGCCAGATGCCGATCTAACGCTCGCGACAGCGGAAAAAGCGCAGGCGCTGGTGACGTATTTCAGCGCGTTGGTTAAACGCCTCAACCTACCTAACACCCTACAGCAACTTGGCGTGGAAAAGGCGCATCTGCCCTATCTGGTTGATGCGGCCTTGCAGGTTCAGCGCCTGATGAAAAATGTGCCGACACAGGTCTGTGCCGACGATGTCCGTGAGGTTTACCTGACGCTGTTTTAAGCCAAACCGCGCCGCGTTTCCCTCTTTCAATCATGTGTACGAGGAACCCCAATGAGTAAAAACATTACCGGCGTCCTGACCGCCATCGTTACACCGTTTGATCACCAAGGTGAATTTAACCCCGCCGCGCTGCGGCTTCAAATCCAGCGCCAGATGCGCTACGGCAACGGTATTTTTTGCAACGGCACCAACGGTGAGTTTTTTGTGCTGCACACCGATGAAAAAGTCGCCGTTACCGAGACCTGCGTCGATGAAGTGGGCCGAAAGGTGCCCGTTGTCGGTCACATTGGTGAAATTTCCACGCGCGAAACCATCAAGCTCGGCAAACGTATCGCCGCGCTGGGCGTCGATGCCGTTTCGGTTATCACACCGTATTTTATTCCCCTCAAACAGGAAGAACTGATCGCCCACTACACCGCCGTAGCCGATGCGCTGACCGTGCCAGTGTTTCTCTATAATATTCCAGCCCGCACGGGGAATACGCTGGCGCCAGAAACCGTCCGCACGCTGGCGGATCATCCAAACATCATCGGTATCAAAGACAGCGCAGGCAGCTATGAAAGCCTCAGCGGTTATTTACACGCCGTGAAAGACGTTGATGGTTTTGATGTGTTGAATGGCCCGGATTCGTTGATCCATCAGGGATTTGTTGACGGTTGTTCCGCCTGCATTTCCGGGCTGGCCAACGTAGCGCCGGAACCCATCAGCCAGATCTGGCATCGTTTTCACGCCGGCGACATCGAAGGTTCTCGTCAGGCGCAAGAACAGGTCGCCGAACTACGTAAGACGTTATACGCCATCGCGTTCTCACCGGCGGTGGTGAAAAAAGCGCTCACCCTGATGGGACATGATGTCGGCGTCAGCCGTTATCCGATCCAATTCTCAACTCAGGATGAAGACAACATCCGCCGCATACTTAATCAATTCTCGCAGTAACAGAGAAATCTCAATTTCCATCTATAGGCCGAGAAGATATGAACCATTTTAATTTTACCGACACCCTCATTATCATTGGGATGATAGTGTTTTATATCGCATTCACCTCATGGGTGACGCTTAAATTACGCAGTAAATCCAATTCAGAATTTATGGAAGGCTCCCGTGCGCTACCGGCTTTTATCGTCGGAATTCTATTGATGACTGAATTCATTGGGGCCAAATCCACTATAGGAACAGCACAGTCCGCATTCGAAAATGGGATTGCCGCGTCGTGGTCGGTCATTGGCGCAGCCATCGGTTTCCTGCTGTTCGGGATGATTTTAGTCAAAAAGATCTATAACACGGGTAAAGTTACTATTTCCGGCGCTATTGCAGAAAAATATGGCACATCGACCAAGAATATTATTTCGATCATTATGATCTACGCGTTGCTACTGGTAAACGTAGGTAATTACGTTAGCGGCGCAGCGGCCATATCGACTGTGTTGAAAATTTCTCTGCCCGTTGCGGCCTTGATTACGGCTATCGTCAGTACGTTTTACTTTTATTTTGGTGGCTTGAAAGGCGTTGCTTACGTGACGTTAATTCATAGCGCAATAAAATACATCGGCGTAATGATCATTTTATACGTGGCGCTGAAAATGACTGGTGGTATTACGCCAATGGTCGAAAAAATGCCAGATTATTACTGGACGTGGGATGGTAAAATCGGGGCCAGCACTATTTTTGCATGGCTTATTGGCACCATTGGCTCCATTTTCTGTACGCAATTCGTTATTCAGGCCATTTCATCAACAAGAAATGCGGCCAGCGCCAAACGAGCTACCTGGATCGCCTTCATCTTCTGCATGCCGATTGCGATTGCAATTGCGGTTATCGGCGTCGCGGCGAAGTTCGCTCATCCAGAGATCAACAGCCTGTATGCGATGCCAATCTTCCTTCAAGATATGAACCCATGGCTTGCAGGGTTAGTGACAACCTCTCTGGTCGCATCGATCTTCATTAGTGTAAGTACCGTGGCGTTGGCGATTGCGTCACTGATCGTGAAAGATTTCTACGTCCCATACTACAATCCGACGCCAGAAAAAGAGATGAAAATGACACGAGTATTCTCGCTCATTATTGGATTCTTGCCGTTAATTTTCGTCCTGCTGGTGCCGGAAGTTCTAAAGCTATCGTTTTTTACTCGCGCTATTCGCCTATCCATTTCAGTCGTTGCTGTGATCGCATTCTATCTGCCGTTTTTTAACAGCGCACGCGGAGCAAACGCTAGCCTGATTGCAGCCTGCGTGCTCACCTCCGTCTGGTATATCCTCGGCAACCCGTACGGTATCGATAACATGTATATCGCGTTGGTTACCCCAGCTATTGTCATGCTGATCGATCGCCTGATTCCGAATAAAGCAACCAAGATCAAACTTTCTCAAACTGAAAAGCAACCAGGAGCCTAAGTCATGAGTAGCGAAATCATTACCGTGGAACGTAGTGGGAAAATGCATCACGCAGCAGGGGATGACGCGCGTCTGGATGCCTACATTCCATCGGAATGCCCGCAGAATCATGCGGCCAACCTACTGCATTTGCCCAATGGCGATGTTTTGTGCGCCTGGTTCGGCGGCACGCAAGAAGGGATTGCGGATATTTCTATCTATCTGTCTCGCCTTGCGCGGGGCAGCGATTGCTGGAGCAAAGCCATTAAGCTCTCGGAGGATGCTACACGTTCCGAACAGAACCCCGTACTGTTCCTCGCGCCAGATAATGTGTTGTGGCTTCTGTATACCGCGCAGAAATCCGGTAACCAGGACACCGCCATTGTGCGTTACCGCCAATCCACTGATTTTGGCGCCACCTGGGGCAAGATCGAAACCTTGCTCGATCAGCCGGGCACCTTTATTCGTCAGCCCATTACCGTACTGGAGAATGGCGACTGGCTATTGCCTGTATTCTACTGTCGCGTGCAACCGGGGGAAAAATGGGTCGGCAACTATGATGATAGCGCGGTGAAAATCTCCAGCGACCAAGGCAAAACCTGGCAGGAATACCCGGTGCCAAACAGCACTGGCTGTGTGCATATGAACATCACCCCGTTGCAGGATGGTACGCTGCTGGCACTGTATCGTAGCCGTTGGGCGGATTTTATCTATCAAAGCCGTTCAACGGATGGAGGGAAAACCTGGTCAGAACCGGTAGCGACCGATTTGCCAAACAATAATTCGTCCATTCAGGTGACAACGCTAAAAAACGGACATTTAGCGCTGGTGTTTAATCATATGAGCGCCGCCAATGCCACCGAGCGCCGTCTGTCTCTGTACGATGAGATCGAAGATGAAGAAGACAAAACCAGCAACGCTGCAATGCCGGACGTTAAGGCTGGGGGTCGTAGCGCCTTCTGGGGAGCTCCACGAGCGCCAATGACGATAGCGATTTCGGAAGACGGCGGTAAAAGTTGGCCATGGCAGCGCAATATCGAAGTCGGTGACGGTTATTGCATGACCAATAACTCCACGGAAAAACTGAATCGCGAGTTCTCTTATCCCAGCATTAAGCAGGCGCGAGACGGTAAGTTGCATGTGGCATTCACCTACTTCCGGCAGGCAATCAAGCACGTCGTGATAGATGAAGCCTGGGTTAAGGCGAACTAAACCACGTCTCCGCCATTGGCGACGGTTAAAGAACGACACGGTAATAATGCGAGAGAAAAATCAGGCGTTCTCATCAGAAATATAAACGTTAGGAACATTTTTAACATTGTCAGTGGTGGCCCGAATAGTGAATCTCAGGGATGAGATTACGTTCTAATGTCACACGCTAAATCTTACAAAGGATGGGGTTACAGCATCTTCGCGTTCCCCTATTCCCTATTATCTTCAGGATACCATTATGATTGCAGGAAACCTTAACGCCCTTAAACTTGCTACGCTGCCTGATGCGCTATTGGCCATTCTGTCCTCACCTGGCATGTCGTTAGCTGAACTGAATATGCTGCCAGAAGGTCGCTATCAGCCGGATGGTGCTGAATGGTTTTACAACATCGGTACGGTAAACACCGCGCCTCGCGCCACACGACATACCGAATTTCACAGCAACTATCTCGATATCCAACTGATCCTGGAAGGTGAGGAGATTATTGGTTACGGTCTGAATGATGTGCATGGTCAACCCGCGTTCGAACGTAAGCCAGATCTCTATATTCTGGATAATCCGCAAGTGCCGCATCAGATCCATTTGCGGGCGGGTGACTTCGTCACTTTCTATCCAGGAGAACCCCACCAAGCGCTGTGTGCCATTAATGACAGCCCGGCTTCCGTTAAAAAAGCCGTGTTTAAAATCCCTGTCACGATGTTGTGATTAACACGGTTAAGGAGACACACAACATGTCAGTTACAGCCCCTAAACATGCCCTGGTTACTGGCAGCAGCTCCGGAATAGGTGCCGCTATCACGCAAAAATTGCTAGCGGAAGGTTGGCAGGTAACTGGCCTGTCACGCAATCCAGGTAATCATTCACACCCACAATTTATTCATCGTGCGGTGGATATCATGGACACATCAGCATTGATCGCCATTCTGGAGGGAGTCGAACAAGTTGATGCTATCATCCACGCGGCAGGAATCATGAAGGCAGCCCCGCTCGGCCAGCTTTCACTGGAAGATGGTGAAACCCTGTGGCGGTTACATATCCACGCAGCGCAAGTACTTGCCGATCGTTTGGTCAACAAGCTGCCGCAAGGGGGAAGAATTGTGTTGCTGGGTAGCCGTACTTCTAGCGGTTCAGCAGGGCGCAGCCAATACGTCACCACCAAATCCGCGATGATTGGCATGGTAAGAAGCTGGGCGGCAGAGCTGGCGCCGCGCGGCATTACGGTAAATATTGTCGCCCCCGGCGCAACGGCAACCCCGATGCTGACGATGCCGGGTCGCCAGAGTTCTCCTCCCAAGCTGCCGCCCATTGGGCGCTTCATCCAACCGCAGGAAGTCGCCGATCTAGTAGGTTACCTGCTTTCCCCCTCTGCCGCCGCCATTACTGGCCAGCAGTTAGTCATATGCGGTGGCGCTTCACTTTAAATGCTTTGCAAACATAGTAAATCACTTTAAGGGAAGTCTGACGACGGTCGTCGCCTGAACGACCGTTTCCTTACTAAGTGCTGGCGCGGGGGGTGAAAACGTATTTTATCTCTTTCGGCACTAACGGAAGTGACTCGTGATTCAGCATGGCGAGCACCACATTCCCTACCTCTTCCGCTAGCGTTTCGTAATCGAGCCGCATCGCAGTTAGCGTGGGAAAGGTGTGTTCGCACTGTTCAGATCCGTTCAGACAGGCAATCGCCAGATCCTGAGGAATCTTCATCAAACGACGCTGGCATTCAAAGAGCACGCCTAGCGCGATTTCCTCATGGCTACAGATAACCGCATCCAGATCCGACTGATTTTGCAGCAATTCTGCCAGCGCATAGCGGCCAAATTGCAGGCTGGGCGCTTCCGGGATGGTCAGCTTTAAATCCGCATTGTGATAATGCGCCAGCATGGCTTTATTCCAGCCGTTCAGCGGCTGCTTTTGCAAACGATTATCCGAATGCGCACCAATATAGGCGATGTGACGATACCCCTTCGCCAATAGCGACATCGTCAATTGTTCCGCCGCATCGGCAAGGGCGATATCAATATTGATCGCTGTACGCAGCGCGGTTGCGCCGGAGACATTAATCGTCATGATATTACTGTTTTGCAAGAGATTCTGGGTCCTCGGCGAAAGCTGTGCGCCCAATAACACCAATGCCGCGGGCCGCTGCTGCACCAGTTTTTCAACGATTCCCGCTTCGGTATGCTGGCGATATTCGTGACAGCCCATAATTAACGAAACGTGATGTTTACCAAGCCTCTGCTGTAATGCTTGAACAAACCGCACGCTGGCGCGCTCTTGCGGGAAAGGATAAAGCACCGCGATCGCGGCCTGATGAGAGGATGCCAGCGCGCCAGCGGCGTGGTTCGGCACATAGCCCAGCGTTTTTATCGCATCATGAATTTTCTGTTGTGTCGCATCGGACACAAGCCCCGGCTCTCTTAAGGCGCGAGAAACCGTCATCGCGCCGACGCCCGCCAGACTCGCAACGTCCTGTAACGTCACGTGGTGCCTACTTTCAGTAAGCTGGCTGGCCTCCTGATTGGGTTCATAGCCCAAAATTCTGGCCGCGTGTTCCACTTTGCGGCGGAGTTTCTCAGAAACCAGATCGGGCTTACGCATGACGCGCGATACCGTCATCGTCCCTACACCCGCGTAGTCCGCGACATCCTGTAGCGTAACCTTACCGGTACTGCGACGCTTGCCCATGCTCACTTCCTCTTCATCCACTATTTTCTCAAGGCTCAACTACAATTACCGTTTATTGAACCATTATTTCCACAATGTGATGACAAGACAACGCCCTGCACGCCGCACCGCGTGCCACGCGCTAACAGTGTACCGATAGCGGCACGCAGAGAACATGCCATGAGGTTGCTGGTGATAAGTCGGTCACAGTTAATGATAAGCGTATCAGTTAGCGCTATCTTTTTAGATCTCAATCACATTATCTTCCCCTACGACCGACTATCCTGCGTGCAAATGATACCGAGGTGACACGAATGCTTAACACTTTACTTACACCTGAAGTGGTACAGATTTTACCGGACTGTGACGATTGGCGGCACGCTATCGCTTTATCTTGTCAGCCTTTATTGGATAACGGCGCGATTGAACCACGCTACGTTGAGGCAATCTATCGATCCCATGAGGCCATCGGCCCTTACTACGTTGTCGGCCCAGGGATTGCGATGCCACACGCTCGCCCGGAAGATGGCGTCAACCGACTCGCCGTGAGTCTGACGCTCATTCGTAATGGCGTTATTTTCCATTCCGAAGAAAACGATCCGGTGTATTTACTCATCGTTCTCGCCGCAACGGATAGCAATAGCCACATCGATATTATTTCACAGCTCGCTCAGTTGTTCGACACTCCGGATGACGTCACCGCACTGCTTCAAGCGACGGAGAGAGAACAGATTCTTTCCGTTATTTCTCGTTATTAACGCACCAGAGGACATCAATGATGAAAATTACAGTGGTATGCGGTAACGGCCTGGGAACCAGCCTGATGATGGAAATGAGCATTAAAAACATCGTGAAAGATCTCGGCGTGGTCGCCGAGGTGGATCATGTGGATTTAGGCTCGGCAAAAGGAACGAATAGCGACATTTTTGTCGGCACCAAAGATATCGCCGATCAGCTCATCGCGCAGGCGGTAGGCGGAAAAATCGTTTCCCTGAATAATATGATCGATAAAGCGGCGATGAAAGAGCGCCTATCGGTCGCTCTGAAAGAACTTGGCGCCTTATAAGCGAGGAGTCCACCATGGAATTCTTCCGTTTTTTAATGAATGATGTGCTGGCCGAACCGTCGATATTGGTTGGTTTGATTGCGCTTATTGGCTTGATCGCCCAGAAAAAACCCGCCACAGAATGCATTAAAGGCACCGTAAAAACCGTAATGGGGTTCTTGATCCTCGGTGCGGGCGCCAGCCTGATTGTGTCATCGCTGGGGGACTTCGCCGAAATTTTCCACCACGCGTTTGGTATCGCCGGCGTAGTACCGAACAACGAGGCCATCGTCGCCGTTGCGCAAGAGAACTTCGGCACGGAGATGGCGATGATTATGTTCTTCGCGATGGTCATTAATATCGCTATCGCCCGCTTTACACCGTGGAAATATATTTTTCTGACGGGACATCACACGCTATTTATGTCGATGATGGTGGCGGTGATCCTGGCAACGGCAGGCATGAAAGGCGTGTTGCTGATTACCGTAGGGTCGCTGGTGGTCGGAGTTTCGATGGTGTTATTCCCCGCCATTATTCACCCGTACATGAAGAAGGTGACGGGGTCGGATGATGTCGCGTTTGGTCACTTCTCTGCGCTTTCGCAGTTGCTGTCGGCGTTTATTGGCAGCAAATTGGGCAACAAAGAGAAATCGACCGAAGATATGGAAGTCCCGAAAAGCCTACTCTTCCTGCGCGACACGCCGGTCGCCATCGCCTTTACCATGTTTTTTATCTTCATTTTCACCTGCCTGTTCGCTGGCCCGGAAACGGTGAAAACAATGAATGCCGGTGGAAAAAACTGGTTCATGTTTTCGCTGATTCAATCCATTACCTTTGCCGCCGGGGTGTATATCGTGCTGCAAGGTGTGCGTATGGTCATTGCGGAGATCGTTCCCGCGTTCAAGGGGATCTCTGACAAACTGGTGCCCAACGCCAAACCGGCATTGGATTGTCCGGTCGTCTTCCCCTATGCGCCGAATGCCGTTCTGGTTGGTTTCCTGAGTAGTTTTGCGGCTGGCGTGGTCGGTATGGTGTTGCTCTATCTGCTGGGGATGACGGTTATTATTCCTGGCGTCGTGCCGCATTTTTTTGTCGGTGCATCCGCCGGCGTATTCGGTAACGCCACCGGAGGACGGCGCGGCGCAATAGTCGGCGCTTTCGCCAACGGGCTGTTGATCACCTTCCTGCCCGTTTTCCTGCTGCCGGTGTTGGGCAGCATCGGGTTGGCCAACACCACGTTCAGCGATTCCGATTTCGGTGCGGTAGGGATTCTGTTAGGCATCATCGTGCGCTAAGTGCCCGGTAGATCGCAATCGGAGCGCGAGACAAAGCGATAAGTCATAACCGTGTATGATGGAGAAAACCCCACCGGCTCGTCGGTGGGGTTGCCAAGACAATAGCGCGGTCAAATCGCCCCATGCTGAACAAACTCTCGGTACTTTGCTATCAGCGCCAGAAAGTCGTCTAGCCCACAGAAAGATAGGCTCTCCTCATCGTAGTAGCTCATGCCATCCTCAAGTTCATCCGTAATGAAAGAGAGTGAATTAGCCTGCACCATCACCGCGTCTTCATCAAGCGACAGCGTATATTCATGGCCGACGTGCTGCCATTGCCGTTCGCTACCGACGAGGGCTCGCGCCGCCTCTTCAACATCATCCAGCACTGACAGTTGGCCCTTCACTTCTTCATTGAACCAGTGTCCGACCGCCTCATGCCCCATCGACATACGGACGATGATCCGGCCCGTTACATCCCGTAAAAATTCATAGTCCATGCGCCATCCTCAGTGATATGACTTTTATTAACGTTACAACCCTCTATTAACATAACGACCATCTCGTAATATCCTTGAGGCCGCCAACATGATTGACCGTCAAACGGTAAATATTTCAACATGGCGCAGCAGAGAGCCAAAATAATGGGCAATACACATGCCTTGAAAAATGGCCAACGTCAAGCCTGGCGTATACGGAATAGGGTCTCTAGTGATAGTTCAAGTTGTCATAACGCATTAGTAGACGCCCAAGCCAATCATCTGGTCAAAAAAACGCCGATGAGATTGTTCTCTATCACTGTGGTAAGCCTTACCCAAGCGATGAAGGATCTGAGCGTGGCGCGCCGGATGGAAGACAAGCCGATCACTGCGTTGCAGCACGTTCTGCGATAAATTCTCTGAACCAACGTTGGGCAGGATTGGCGTCACTGCGCCGATGCCAAATCAGGTCGAATACCACTTCGGGCAATGTTACCGGGGGAGGAAAGAGCGCCAACTGGTTGCCGACCAGTGAGTGATGGGCGACTCGCTTCATGACTGTAGCGGTCATTCTCGTTTGCGCCACGATGGTCGGCACCGCAAACATCTGCGGCAAAGTCAGCCCTAACTTGCGTTTCTTGCCCTGTTGCGCCAACACCTGATCCACGATGCCGTACAGCTCGCCTTCGGGAGAAACGAGGACGTGCGGCAACGCCAGATAGTTCTCTATGCTCATTCCGCGCAAGGCTTCCGGATGGTCGCTAGCGAGGATCGTAACGAATTCGTCTTGAAGTATAGGACGCGTCAATATTCGGCTGTCGGCATGCGTGGGAGGGACACCGATGGCCGCATCGATAGCACCGGAATCCAACAGATCAACCGCATGGTCTCGGTCATTGAAAGCTTGCACATTCAATGTTACGCCTGGCGCCTTTAGCCCTAGCGCCTGCAGCAAGGCAGGTAGCAAGACGAAAGCCGGATAGTCAGACAGGCCCAGCTTGAACGACAACGATGCATTCTCAGGCACGAACTCGGTTTTTTTCACAAGGGTGAATTCGATCTGCCGCAAGGCTTCAGCAATCGGTTCAGACAGATCCCTTGCTCGTGCCGTGGGCAACAGGCCATCTGCGCTGCGCAAGAATAACGGATCGCCGAAGAGCTTACGTAACCGCGAAAGTGCCGCACTCATCGCAGGCTGACTGACGCCAACCAGGATGGCGGCGCGCGTTACGTTCCGCTCGCTCATTAACGCGTCGAAGGCCACTAACAAATTGAGATCGATACCATGAAAATTCATTTTATGAATAAAGAAATATACTATTTATTTGTTAGACAAATTTTACCGTAGCCCCGACCATTTCACCATCAGCAAAAAACAGGAATGGTGAAATCAATGAGTACCTCCAACACATCTCTCTCCGAGCGCCTTCGCACTGAGCGCCAGGCTGTGGAAACCTTCTATCGGGCATTCACCGACAAGAATCCAGATCTCGTGGATGAGGTTCTTGCGCCGAATTGGGATGACATTCCTCTGGCACCAGGCCAGGAACCCGGCCCCGCTGGCATTAAACCCATCATCCGCGGCATCCTGCAGGCGTTCCCTGACGTTATCATCACGCTCCACGACGTGGTTCAGGAGCCTGGTCGAATCGGTGTGCGCGCGGAGATCAGCGGTACGCATCAGGGTGAACTCTTCGGCATCGCACCGACAGGGAAGGCGGTTAGCTTCCGGCTTCATGAGTTTCATTTGCTGGAGGATGGCCGTGTAACGACGACCTGGCACATGGAGGACTGGTTCGGTCTGTTCCTGCAACTTGGACAGTTCCCACCGCAAGCCTGAACTGCCCCAGAGAAACCTCGACGAAAACCGAATGGATCAATGGTCGGCGGCTTTTGCATATCACCGCCGTCATTGGCACTGATAAATGACGCGCAGTAACATGCAAGAGTCTCCCGAAGCTCGCGTACGAGCGATGGTCGATCCCGCTTAGGCCTTTCCTGAGCTGGGTTTGGCTGATTTATGGTCGAACGCTTGCCGCGCCGCCTCCACTCGCGCCAGATTCTCCTCCGCCCAGATCCAAACGCCACAGAACGCTGCGCCGAGGCTTAGTCCAAGATCGGTTAGGCTGTAGTCGACGCGTGGCGGCACCACGGCGTGTACTTTTCGCGTGACCATCCCGTCGCGTTCCATCTGCCGCAGCGTCTGGGTGAGCATTTTTTGACTGATTCCGGTGACCTGCCGGGCCAGTTGAGTAAAGCGCAACTCGCCTTTTTCGACCAATACCTCAAGCACCAGCATCGTCCATTTGTCAGCGACGCGTCCAATCAAGTCGTTGACCAGCGCTTCGACCCTGGGATCGATATCATCCGGCGGCGACAGTTCCGCAATGCGCTGCGCACGGCGCACGGTCGCCTCATCAAACGGTAGGTTCTTCATTGCTCACTCTCTTTTAGGTAAGTATCAATCTTTTGGGTGCCTTCTTTACAAAAGATTGTAGCTGCGTAGATTGAAAGCCTCCAACAGTGAAGGAGATATTTCATGAAACTCACCAATAATACCATTCTGATAACGGGCGGCGGCTCCGGCATTGGCGAGGCGCTTGCGCATCGCTTCCATGATCTCGGCAATACCGTCATCATCGCAGGGCGGAGACGCGAGGCGCTGGAGCAGGCCATCGCAGGGCGACCCAACATGCATGCCATGACATTCGACGTCGAAGACGCAGATGGCATCGCCCTATTCGCCGAAGCGGTGCTGGCCGCGCATCCACAACTTAACGTCCTCATCAATAACGCTGGCGTCATGTTATCTGAACCACTCGACCGGCAGCGAGATCTCACCGATGCTGAGATGACGATCACCACTAACCTGCTGGGCCCGATCCGACTGACGAATGCCCTGATTGATCATCTGACACGTCAGAACGATGCAACGATCGTCAATGTCAGTTCCGGCCTCGCCTTTGTCCCCCTCATTGCCAGCCCTACTTACAGCGCGACCAAGGCCGCAATCCATTCTTACACTATCGCGCTGCGCGAAGCACTTCGCGGTAAGGTGGAAGTGATTGAACTAGCGCCGCCAGGGGTGCAGACCCAGCTCACTCCGGGGCAAGAGAGTAATTCCACGTTCCTCCCCTTAAATGACTTTGCCGACGAGGTGATGACACTGTTTGCTTGCGAACCCACACCGCCTGAGATCTTGGTCGAGCGGGTCGGTTTTCTGCGGTTCGCAGAAGCCGAGAACCGGTTTGATGAAACGCTGGTCACATTAAACGGTCTGAACCGAGCCGTCGAAGCTTCTTCCGGCTCGGTGCAGTGAGCATCGACGTGATCTGACGACGCCCATCTCCGGGTGGACAACCACTCATCCCAGCCCTGAGATCCTCGAAACCTGATCCTGCTAGCGCGGCTCGGCCGACCTGATGAAGTCGAGAAAGGCACGCAGCGGCGGCGGCACCAGACGGCGGTCAGAATAGTAGAGAAAGGGGCCAGGGAAGGCGACCCACCAATCGGGAAGCACAGGCACAAGACGACCGGCTTCGATATGCGGTCGCAGCCATTCCTCGAACAGGCCGATAATCCCAACACCAGCAACCGCCATATCAACGGCCAGATCCATCGCACCACTGATGCTAACCGTCAGCGGCCCCTGCGGCGCGATCCGGATCGTCTCGTCTCCGCGCTCAAACTCCCAGGGGCTGAACAATGAACCGTTGCTGAACCGACCGAGCAGGCATCGGTGCAACAGCAGGTCTCGTGGATGTTCTAGATTGCCCGCTTGCGCGAGGTAGGAGGGCGCGGCGGCGATGGCGAAGCGCTGCATCCGAGGGCCGATCGGCACGGCAATCATGTCCTGCTCCAGCTTCTCGCCGTAGCGGATCCCGGCATCGGCACCGGCGGCAAGCACATCGACGACGCTGTCCTCAGCCACCACCTCTACTTGGATCTCGGGATAGCACGCCAAAAATGCAGGTAGGATTGTCGGCAAGACCAGACGCGCGACACCCACTGGCACGTTCAGACGGAGTGTACCTGTCGGCGTGTCTCGAAGATTATTAAGGCTCGCCAGCGCCGCATCCATTTCCGCCAAGAGGGGAGCCAGCCGCTCAAGGAGGTGCGCGCCTGCTTCGGTCGGAGAGACGCTGCGGGTCGTGCGATGAAACAGACGCACACCCAGACGCGCCTCCAGGCGGCGGACGGTTTCACTGAGCGTCGTCGGGCTTACGCCCAACACGCGCCCTGCTTCGCGGAAACCCCGCGCCGTCGCAACCGCCACAAAGGCCGTTAAATCGTTGAGGTTTGCAGTCATTGTCCCGTTATCCGTACAGTCTGTACGAATAATACCGGATTATCAAAGTAATCACCAAAGGATAAATTAACGCTCAGCCACCCCGGCTGAACGTTGAGAGGACATAACATGACCCAGACACCAGAAGCGACAACTGCACACCCCACCCGCGCCGAGCTCATCGCCGGCCTGGTTTCTTCCATGGCAAACCCGGTGCGCTCGCCCATTTTGCGCTCGCCGGCGGATGACGGCATCGCGTTCTCGGAGATCTTCTTTCCGGCGATGGACGGCGTGACGCTCGAAGGCTGGTTTATCCCAGGCGACAGCGATCGCTTAATCATCGCCAATCACCCGATCTGGGCCAACCGCTACGGCTATCCCGGTCATCTGAAGCCTTACAGCGACACCTGGGAGGCCAGCGGTAACAACATTGAAGTCAACTTCATGCCGGACTACAAGCACCTGCACGAGGCTGGCTACAACATTCTCGCCTACGACCTGCGCAATTTCGGCCAGAGCGCGGCTGGCAGCGGCGGCGTGATCGGCAACGGAATCCGTGAATATCGCGACGTGATCGGCTCGCTACACTATGTCCGCTCCCGTCCCGATCTCCAGAACATGAAGATCGGTCTGCTCAGCCGCTGCTGCGGCATGAACGCGACTATGGTCGCCATGGCCAGGCATCGTGAGGCGTTCGACAACGTTCGCGCCATCGTCGCGCCGCAACCGATCTCGCTCAGTTCCTTTTATCGCACGATCCTCGGCCATATGGGCATGCCGGAAGCGCTCCCCGACGTGGCCGACGCCTTGCGCCGAACGACAAGCATGGAACTGAAGGATATGGACATGCCACAATATGCCACTGCGGTGGATATCCCGACGCTGCTGCTACAGGTTCGCAACGACACGCTGACGACCCCTGCCGATGTGCAAGCGATGTACGACGCCATGCCAACGGAGCAGAAAGACCTCATCTGGATCGATGGCACCAACCGACGCTTCGATGGCTACAACTACTTATCTGGTAACCCCACGCCGATGCTCGACTGGTTTGGGCGCTTTGTCGTCTGAGAACAGGTTCATCACATAAAAAAAAGGAGGCGCGAGGCCTCCTTCGGTTTTCGTATAACTAATTTCGTATAACTAAAGGGCGTTAGACGGCAGTCTGGAAAATCACGCTATCGGCTTTTTCCGTATATTGACTTAACTGGTCAAAATTCAAATAGCGATAGGTGTCCTGCGCGGTTTTATCCACCTGCTCCATATAGGCCTGATACTCTTGCGGTGTGGGTAACCGCCCCAGCAGTGACGCGACAGCCGCCAGTTCGGCAGAGGCCAAATAGACATTGGCGCCCGTACCCAAGCGATTCGGGAAGTTACGCGTCGAGGTAGAAACGACCGTGGCACCATCAGCCACTCGCGCCTGGTTCCCCATGCACAGCGAGCAGCCGGGGATCTCGATGCGCGCCCCACTCTTACCAAACACGCTGTAGTAGCCCTCTTCCGTCAACTGCGCCGCATCCATTTTGGTTGGCGGCGCAACCCACAGGCGGGTCGGCAGTTGGCCTTTGTGACTATCAAGCAGTTTACCCGCGGCGCGGAAGTGCCCAATGTTAGTCATACAGGAACCGATGAAGACTTCATCAATCTTCTCGCCCTGCACGTCAGACAGCCAGCGAGCGTCATCAGGATCGTTCGGCGCACACAGAATCGGCTCTTTAATATCGGCCAGATCGATATCGATCACCGCGGCGTATTCCGCATCGGCATCCGCTTCCAGCAGTTGTGGATCGGCCAGCCATTTTTCCATCCCCTGAATACGGCGTTCCAAGGTACGGCGATCGCCGTAACCTTCGGAGATCATCCACTTCAGCAGCACGATGTTGGAGTTCAAATATTCGATAATCGGCGCTTTATCCAGCTTGATGGTACACCCCGCCGCCGAACGTTCCGCCGAGGCATCCGTCAGTTCAAACGCTTGTTCAACTTTCAGATCCGGCAGGCCTTCGATCTCCAGAATACGACCGGAGAAGATGTTCTTTTTGCCTTTCTTCTCAACGGTCAGCAGACCTTGCTTAATTGCATACAACGGAATGGCGTGAACCAGATCGCGTAGCGTAATGCCCGGCTGCATTTTGCCTTTGAAGCGCACCAGAACGGATTCCGGCATATCCAGCGGCATTACGCCTGTCGCGGCAGCAAACGCCACCAGCCCAGAGCCTGCCGGGAAGGAGATGCCAATCGGGAAACGCGTATGAGAATCGCCGCCGGTTCCTACGGTATCCGGCAGCAGCATACGGTTAAGCCAAGAATGAATCACGCCGTCGCCCGGTCGCAGCGAAACACCGCCGCGATTCATGATGAAATCAGGCAGCGTATGGTGCGTGGTCACATCGACAGGTTTTGGATAAGCGGCGGTATGACAGAATGACTGCATCACCAGATCGGCGGAGAACCCCAGACAGGCCAAGTCTTTCAGCTCATCGCGGGTCATAGGCCCGGTGGTGTCCTGTGAGCCGACAGAGGTCATCTTCGGTTCACAATATTCGTTCGGACGGATCCCGGCAACGCCACAGGCACGTCCCACCATTTTCTGCGCCAGAGAGAAGCCTTTATTACTGGCCTCAACCGCCTTGGAAATACGGAAGACGTCGCTATGCGGCAAGCCAAGCGACTCACGCGCTTTTGACGTTAGCCCACGACCGATGATCAGGGGAATACGGCCCCCCGCGCGAACTTCATCTAGCAAGACATCGGTCTTCAGCGCGAATGTCGCCAACACCTCATCGGTGTCATGACGACGCACTTCGCCTTTATAGGGGTAGATATCAATCACATCGCCCATATTTAGCGCACTAACATCCACTTCGATCGGCAGCGCACCCGCGTCTTCCATGGTATTAAAGAAAATAGGGGCGATTTTACCACCCAGCACCACACCGCCACCGCGTTTGTTCGGCACATGGGGGATATCATCGCCCATGAACCACAGCACCGAGTTGGTCGCCGATTTACGCGATGACCCCGTCCCTACGACGTCGCCAACGTAAGCCAGCGGGAAGCCTTTCTGGTTCAGTGCTTCAATCTGTTTGATCGGCCCGACAACGCCCGGCTGATCGGGCTCAATACCTTCGCGGGCATTTTTCAGCATTGCCAGTGCGTGCAGCGGAATATCCGGGCGCGACCAGGCATCAGGAGCCGGAGATAGGTCATCCGTGTTCGTTTCACCGGTGACTTTAAACACGGTTACGGTAATTTTTTCCGCCAGTTGCGGGCGGGACAGGAACCACTCGGCGTCGGCCCAGGATTGAATCACTTGTTTGGCATACGCATTGCCCGCTTTCGCTTTTTCTTCTACATCATAGAAGTTGTCAAACATCAGCAACGTATGAGACAACGCCTCGGCGGCAATAGGCGCCAGCGTGTCGTTATCAAGCGCATCAATCAGTGGATGGATGTTATAGCCCCCCTGCATGGTGCCCAGTAGCTCGATCGCTTTTTCCGGGGTGACCAGCGGGGAAGTGGCTTCACCTTTGGCAACGGCAGCCAAGAAACCGGCTTTTACATATGCGGCTTCATCAACGCCGGGGGGGACGCGGTTAATCAACAGATCTAGCAACACTTCTTCTTCGCCCGCCGGAGGATGCTTGAGTAATTCAACCAGCGCGGCCATCTGCGTGGCATCTAACGGTTTAGGAACAATCCCCAGTGCAGCCCGGTCGGCCACGTGCTTACGATATTCTTCTAGCACGACGTTCTCCTCGCTCTCATTGTCTTCATTTTGCCCGGCGCTCTGGTTCCCGCTTATGATGTCCATGCCTGGGTGTCAGCGTGTGGATGTAAGGTAGTAGAGTGCCCGGTCCAGCCTCGCCAGCATATCAGGATTTGAATTGATTGTTAATTCGTTCACATAATAGCAACATTATTATTTAACAACATCACATGCCCAAATTTGCCATCACTGAAAAATACCGGCGCTTGCAGGATAACATGTCCCCGCTGGCGCACACTATCTATGCCTGGATATTGGGTTTACGCGCCAGGCAGCGTTGACCATGTTGTTAGCGTATGAAGACGCGTTGGACGCATGTATGTCCTACTATTGCCTCATCAATCTGGGCGAGATATCGCTACCTTAAAACGCCTGTTTTCCCCGTTCGCACTAAAAAAAACGCCACGGTGAGCTTACACCGTGGCGTTATCACCAGCATAAACGGTATCGTTAGAACGAGGTATTTACGCTAATAAAGAAAGTCCGCCCCGGTTCGTTGTAGGTCGCGGCACCCGCGCCCGCGCCATTGTTATTAAGGCTCTGCGCATTACCGGCACGGAATTGACGTTTATCGAACAGATTCTCCACACCAGCCGTAACGCTAGCGTACTTGTTAACGTCATAAGTCGTACTCAAGCCGAAAATAGCATAGGGGCTAACCTCATGTCGGTCGTAACCGCTGGTGGGCTCTCCTTTATAGTTCAGTTTTTTCGGCTGTTGCCGTCCATACCACGTCACGTCTGTCAGGAAGGAGAGATTGTCAGTTGCTTGCCAACTGACAGAGGAATTCAGTGTGAATTCCGGCGTGATCGACAGACGATCGCCTGTGGTTTTATTTTCCGAACGCAACATCCAGGTGAGATTGTTATTCCAACTAATCGTCTCTGTCACTGGGATGTTTACCGTACCTTCCAACCCTTCCACCAGCGCTTTAGGAATATTTTCCCACTGATAAATATTAGAATTGGTATAGTTTCCTGTTCCGCCAACCGCATTCCCTCTCAAGGTCATACCCGACTCAATTTTGTTGCGGTAATCGTTACGGAAATAGGTGATGCCAGCCTGATAACCGTCACGGTTAAATTCAATACCGACTTCCTTATTAATGCTGGTTTCCGCATTCAGGTCATGGGTTCCCATCAGATAGCACGAACCGCCGCCATAACAGCCGTTACCGCGGCTATATAGCAGATAGTTTGGATTCAACTGATAGAGGTTTGGCGCTTTATAAGCACGGGCAATCCCCATTTTCAACGTGAAATCGTCGCCCAGTTGTTGCGACAGGTTCAGTGACGGGCTCCAGTTATTACCAACGATGCTGTGATGATCAAAACGTAATGCGGGTGTCAGCATCGTACTGTTAGTCACTTCGATATTGTCTTCGATAAAAATAGACGCAATGCGTGCTGACATTTTATCGCCACGATTCACATCTGCGATTGAACCGATGCTGCCACCTTCCGAGGTTCCCTGCGTATTAGACGCCGGATCGCGCATCTTCTGTTCAACCCATTCGGCACCAATAGTCGCAGTCTGATTAAACAGTGCTTCAAACGGAAGATTCACCTCACTATGCGCGGTATAGGCATTGAGCGTAATCGTTTTGTAGTCATTTCCTACGGGTCTGCCAGCCGGCCCCCCCGATAACTGCTCGAAAATACGCGTATTATGTGTATTTTCATACTGAACATAGGAAAGCGTATTAATGCCGCTGTCCCAATAACCGCGATGGGTAACGGAAAAATTTTGTCGATACATGCGGTTCGTTTCCTGACCGTAGTTCGCCAGCGTATCTTCCTTGCCATTATTGTTCTCAGTGTCTCCTGCATAAATATTGCCCTGACGACTGAAACCCGCTTCAAAGTCCAGCGTCTGCTGCGGCATAAATTCCCAACGCAATAGACCGTTGATATCTTTATTACGCACACCTTCTCGCCCTGCCGGGACAGTGACCACCGCAGGATTCAGTTGATGACCGTCGTTGATATCCCAAGCATCGGCCTGCGTTTTATTAACATTACCGAACAAGCGGAAACTTAGGTTATCCGTTAACCCTCCCATCAGGTTGAAATCTGTGCGCTTAGTCGCCCCCTCAGCACGGTGCTCAGGCGCATTCATATAACTATTCCACGCGCCGTGCCACTCCTGCGTCGGCTGTTTGGTGATGATATTGACCACGCCGCCCGCGGCACCATTCCCATAACGTGCCGCCGCAGGGCCACGCAGCACTTCAATACGTTCGACCATATCGGCGGGCACCCAGTTAGTGTCGCCACGGGTATCGCGCTCGCCGCGCCAGCCATAGCGTACAGCATTGCGGCTGGAAACCGGCTTGCCATCCACCAGAATCAGCGTATTTTCCGGCCCCATACCGCGGATATCGATCTGTCGATTATTACCGCGAGAACCGCTGGTTGAGTTACCGGATAAGTTGACGCCGGGCATGGTGCGAATCAGCGCCGACAGGTCGTTAGCGGGCGGGCGTTTGCTGATATCTTCCGCAGTGATTACCGACACGCCCGGTGCCTGACGAGTTTGCTCTGCGGCTGTCACGACCATCGTATCGCCCGCCGCACTGCTGGCGGCCTGATTTTGCGCCTGAGAGGCAGGTTCTGCTGAAGGAATGGTCGAGGTCTGCGCCGCACTCAGGAACGACGTCATTCCGCAGCCAACGCCAATAAGCGTCGCCAGATAATGGCGCGATTGTGGTAGTTTCATCAAAATCATCCTGCCCTGTAGTATGTGAATGCGAGTATGTGAATGCGTCGCCTGTTTCTCCGTATTGCCGAAAACCGGTAATGCTTTTATCTTGCGATCTGGCGACGCCAACGAAAAATGCTATTGAGAAGTATTTGCATTACCATTCTGGCGCGGTCATTGTTACATTGGTCATTCAGGACGGGGTTTGCTCTAGCAGCAAAATGTTTTGCCAAAGCATCAAAATGGAAGGCGCAGGTCGCGGAGTTCAATCAGGTAGGTCATCACGTGCGCAACTTCACTCGGTCATCAAAGCCGATCTACAAAGATCATATTGTTCAGCAATCAAGTTTGGTCGCGAATAATTACCGGTTTATCGGCCCTCGGCTGATCGATAATGTACCCGTGCTATTCGGGTCGTTCAGCGTCGTGCAACTCAATCCCTATCTGATCCTGCATACAGCGGATGTGGTGAATCGCCATAATATGAAGAGCCAAAACATGCTGGATGACGGGATCAAACTTGCGATTGTGGTAAGCGGTAATGCACATATCTCTTTTGGTCATCGGGAATTGCATTTAGGTGAGGGCCAGCCAGCCTCGCTGATTGCACTGACGGAACCGACAATGTTTACCCGTATCGGCAAGCGAGATGAATATGAACGAACCATAACGCTAACGTTCGATCGAGAATGGCTGTACGGCAATATGCTGGATACGGTTAGCGACTGGCAGGCTATCTACGATTTCACACAAACGCACCTGGCAACACACCTCTGGAAGCCGTCCCAGCAGGCGCGGGCGATAGCGTTACAAACGTTGAATGCGGAGCCTTGCCAAACGCCACTGCAACGCCTCTATCTCGAAACCCAGTGCACCCACCTGATTATCGAAGCGTTTACGTCACTGATCGCGAGTGCGGCACAGGAGAAGCGTAGCGGCATGACTCTGCGTAGCTATCACCGTATTGAGCAGATTCGCGAGATGCTGGAAAGCGGCCGCGCCGATCACCTTTCGCTGTGCGAAATCGCCAAAAGCGTCAACATGAGTGAAAGCACGCTACAGCGCCACTTCCGCCAGACGTTCAAAATGAGCGTGTTTGAATATCTGCGTAACTGCCGCTTACAGCGCGCCATGCTGGCCTTGCAGAAAGATGGCATCAGTATTGCGCAGGCGGCCAGCATTGCGGGTTACAACAGCCCCGCCAATTTTGCTACGGCTCTGCGGCGCGCCTTCGGTATCACCCCGAAGCAGCTTAAAGATCGCTTCTGATTCGCCATTAATAACTAAAATGCATTCTTTATTCATTTTAGTTATTAATGGCGTGTAAGCGATGCGCAGTAAATTACTACTTTTATCTCAGCATCGATGATCGCCATGACTAATCAGACAGATATCACCGCACACCTTGCCCACCTCGTTATCCATAGCGAACCTAGCCAGGACGCCATTGAGGCCGCCAGAGAGGGCGTAACTGACTTTATCTCCACCGCGCTCCCGATCGTACAAGGCGCGATTGTCGACAGCGGTCTCGCGCCGCTAAAACAGGTGTTCAACGGGACAGATAGCCTGACGCGGAGTCTGATTCTGGGCTATGCCGGCCATGTCCTGGATTTCGATGATTATCATCCGGCATTCCGTGGCCACCCCAGCACCGTTATTCTGCCCGCGCTGTTCGCCCTTGCCGCAGAAGATTCCTCGGTGACGGAAACTGCATTTTTAGTCGCTTATGTCATCGGCGTAGAAACGGCTGGCAGAGTCGGGCTGGCGGGCGGCCCACGTCATTATAGTCTCGGTTACCACAACACAGCCACGCTCGGCGCCATTGCTGCCGCGGCGGCGGCGGCGCGTCTGGCGGGCGCGACGCTAGAACAAACGCAGACCATGCTTGGCATTGCCGCAACACAGGCCGCCGGGTTACGGGCGCAATTTGGTTCAGCAGTTAAACCACTCCATGCCGGGCTCGCCGCCAAAGCAGGGCTCACCGCCGTCAAGCTGGGGCTCGCGGGCTTCGAGGGTAATAAACAACGGGTGATTGAGGCCTTTCTTGCTGCACATGGCGATCGCAAGCAACTGCCAGAGCTGCTGGTCGCAAACTGGGGTTCACCGTGGCGCATACTGTCTCCCGGTCTGGAGTTCAAGCGCTACCCGACCTGTGGCGGAACACACAGCGCCGCCGAGGCGGCCTTTGCCCTGCGGGAACAGTGGTATCAACAGAATGGTGCCGATGCCGATTTGGCTGACGCCATCGAACAGATCACGGTGACTTTCCCGCCGGGTGGCGATGTGGCGCCGTTTATCCGCCACGCCACGAACGGCGTAGAGGCGCGGTTCAGTCTGGAATATGTGATTGCGGCGGCGTTGATGGAAGGGGAACTGAAGCTGGCACATTTCTCGGAAGCCCCGGTTGACGCTGGGATCGCCGCGCTGGCGGACCGCGTCATACGCCGCGCCGATGAAACCGCCCCACCCGATGAGCTTGACCCGGAAGCGCGTTTTCATGAAGTTACACTACACTTACGTAACGGCAGCAGGTTAACCCAGCGCATTACCCGTAAAGAAACCTCGGCGCGCCCCACCGATCTAAGGACAAAATTACAGCAGACCGTCGGGTCATTAACGCACCTCGACAGTAATCAGATCGCCGATCGTTGCGCATTACGACAGAACGGCGATTTGGATTATTTGCTAAAAATACTGTTTCCATAAGCACTATTTACATTAAATCGTCTTTTCTCACAGACGATCTCGCCGGGTACGGTTATACCGTTCCCGGCGTTTATTCATCTGCCACTTATGCTGCTTGGGATCTTAACAAATCCACTTTTCCCTTTCGAACAAATAGCACCAGTACGATAATTCCTAATACGGCTAAGAGGCTCGCCAACATAAAGGCAGACTGATATCCACCGCCATACTGAATCAGGAAGCCAGTAATACCGGGAGAAAGGATGCCTGCCAAATTTGCCAGCAAGTGGACAAAACCGCCTGCGGAACCGATACGCGTTGCAGGAACAATATCCTGCAACAATGACCAGCAGGCTTGCGGCGTCATATACGCAAAGAGGCTTGCCACAGTAATTAATCCAACGGCCATGGTTACATTAGCTGCATACGCCGTTAGCATGACACACACTGCGGCCACGGCCAGGCCGCAAAAAATCACCAGTTTTCGTGAGAACAAAAAGCTCCCCGTAATCCGGTATAACCAATCGCAAATAATTCCCCCGCCGATAAAGCCACAGGTAGCCCCTAACCAAGGTAACACGCCGATAATGCTCATACTCTTGATGTCAAGGTGTTGAAAATCGGTGAGATAACTTGGCAGCCAGGAAAGAAAGAAGAACTGGATATAGTTAAAGCAAAAAAAGGCAGCGGCGACGCCAAGGACTGGCATAGATAGCACATAATAAAAAATGCTATGCCGATGGGATGCGCCCTCTTCAACGACATTATTTGATGAGGCGGCGGGACGCTGGCTAACAATAAGCGCGGTTTCTTCTGCACTCACCCGCCGATGTAATTCGGGTTTATCACGGAAAAATAGCAACCAGAATGCGAGCCACACAAATCCCAGTAGGGCGATGACGATAAAGGAAATTCGCCAGCCAAAGCTTAACCCGACCAAACCGACGATGGGCGCGGCTAATGCAGCACCTAGCGGTTGACCCGCATTGGTTAGCCCCACGGCCCGACCGACTTCCCGTTTTGGAAACCAGTTGGAAATGGATTTATTGGTCGTGGTGCCCATTGGCCCTTCACCAATACCAAACAACACCCGAACGACCAGAAGATGAGCAAATCCGGTGACGATAGCCGTGGCTCCACAGAAAATAGACCATAAGCCGGCAGCCCAGGCAAACACTTTGCGCGGCCCGTATCGATCTGCCCCCCAACCGCCAATGAAACAAAAAAGGCAGTAACCGACGAAAAAACAACTAAACAGAATGCCCATTTGCGCATCATCAATGTGAAGATCTTGTTTGATTAATGGCGCCATTACTGATAAGGCCGCGCGATCAAGATAATTAAGCATGCCGGCAAGAAATAATAAGAGTGCGATAAGCCAGCGATAGTTATGCTTTAACATGAGCAACCTCCTCGCTAAGCCTTAACGTCGCGCGTGCAATACAATATTTATTTATCAATGCGCTATCCGGTTCAAACCCCAGACCGGGTAAATCCGGTAATTGCATATAAGGGGAAAATGCTAATTGCGGATAGAGATTATCGGCCCATTGGATATAAGGCACTTCCAGCGAAATATTCTCAGGTAAGGTCGCAACCAAATGTGCCGTCGCCATCAACCCTGCACCATAATAAAAACAATGGGGCACAACTTTTATTTTATAATCATCTGCTAATTTAATAATCTGAAGTGCAGCGCTAATTCCACCAACTTTCGCCACACTAGGCTGTGCGACAGAGATTGCATCAGCAATAAAATGTTGAACAAACCCTTGCACCCCATTGGCATTTTCACCGGCCGCAATCGGAACCCCGACCGCTTTTACCTGAGCCAATCCCGTAATATTATCCGGCGGATAGACGGGTTCCTCCAGCCAGGTTAATGATAACTCACGTAATGCTTGCGCATTCTCTACAGCCTCCCCAACATTCCAGGGGCAGTTCACATCTACCATCAACTCGATATCTTGTGGCAATGCGTCCCGTACCGCTGCGATAGTTTCATAAACAGTTTCATGCAATTTTATAGCTTTAAACCCCGCCTGGCTGGCACGTAATGCATTCGTCACCGCCAACGTAGGCTCACTATAACTCACCAAACTGGCATATACGCCGATTTGGCTACGGTTAGAACCGAGAAATCGATAAAGCGGCATATTATGTCGCTTAGCCACGATATCCCATAATGCAATATCGATGGCTGATAGCGCATAAACAATGGGTCCCGAACGGCCGAAAGCATGTAGCGCTTTATCGGCTTCCGTTATTAATGCCTGAATATCATTAGGAGAATCGCCTATCTCTTTTCCTAAAAAGAAATTTCCGACAATACCTTGTAACGCGCTAAAGGTTACTGGATTACAGAGGTGCCCAAACCCTTCCCCCCATCCATGAATCCCATCGTCAGTGGTGATCCGTACCAATAATGTTTCCATTCTTTTTAGCGCTGGCGAAGCTGCATTATAAACATCATTACCAATATTATTTCCCTCGTGCCTTCCCGAACTAAAAGGAATAGCGAGACGAATGACTTCTATTGTAGAAATTATCATTTTTCTTCTCTCAAGAATCACTTCATGAACATATAAAATGGATTTATTTAATTGTTCATAATGTGAATTTATTTGTAGGTACTTGAGTAGTATATGGAGAGGAAAAATAGGAGACATTGTTAAAAGGCATAGCTTTGTCTAAATTAAAAATCTATTTTTTAGGCATATGAATAGGCGCATGTGAATTCAATCACAATAAAATAGTTGAGAAGGGATATTTTTCTCGACGCCAACCCAACTATTTAGAGTAGTTTTATACAGGCTCTTATAGTCCTAACCAGCGATCAAGAAAACGAAATACCTCTTCCTGCTGTTCCTGATAGAAAACGTGCCCCAGTTCAGGCCAAATCTTGGTTTGTAACTTGCTTTCCGCTTGTTGGGATCGCCATACCTGGTGCATTTTGGCATAAGCATCTTCAACCGATTTCGTCGGGAACAGTTTGTCCTTGCCACCGTTAAAGATTAGCATCGGTTTTGGTGCTGCAATGCTCGCGACATCGGGGAAATCGAGAAGTGCCGGTAAGCCAGGATGCAACATATAGTATGCTGACTGCCCCCTTAGCACATTGTTGCCCGGCGTCATCAGGCCGTCATACGTTCCCATCCAGGATATTGCCGCCGTTGCCGCCACGTTGTCAGACAGTGCCGCAAGCTGCCAGGCCCGGTAGGCTCCCATTGAAAACCCCACAACACCAATACGCCGTTTATCAACGGATTTAAGGGATGCCAGAAAGTCCGTTGCCCGCACGTCTTCGTAGGCCATCAACCCCGCAAGCGAGCGGCCAAGATTAAAGAAATTACTCGCCAGCGCCTGCTGTTGCTCATATTTGATTGGCCCACGCGATCCCCAACCTAGCGCATCCACCGCAAGCACCACATAGCCTCGCTTCGCGAGTTCATCCCCTACAAAGCGGCCAGTGAAGAATTTGTCCGCCCATGCCTGCGCGGAGGCAAGCCGATCATCATCGCCCCACGGCATAATCATCTTTTCTTTGCCGATATCAAACTTCGCGCCATGATCGTGCAGCAGGATGACTGCGGGATGCGGCCCCGCCTTTTTGGGAGTCAGAAGCAATGCGTCAACCCGGCTTTCATCCGTCAGATTGAAGGCAACCTTTTCTGCCGTGTAACTACCGCGATCCTGCTGGTCAATAACGTGCGGTGCAAAGGCGCGGCTCGAATCTGGCGTCAATAGTCGCGCGCGCAACGTTTTCCTCGCCTGAGCTTGCCATTGGCTAAAATCCGTAAAATTCCCCGACAACCAGGAGTTTGGATAGGTCATCTGCTGTTTAAGCTGTAGATAAAACGAAGGCAACCCGTCATCAGTAACTGATTGATTCTCTTCTGATTTAATGAGGGTTTTCATATCATTAGCCATCAGTGAAGGACTGGTCAGTAAAGCTAGCAGTAGCCAGAAAGAAGAACGTAACATAGTAGGATTCATCACAATCTCAAAAGTAAAACATCGTTTCTTTTTGCAATTGATTGTAATTGAGATGGGTAAAAATAAACGGATAGAGTGCGTATTCTGCGAAGCGGCTCTAAAAAATGGTTCCTTGAGGAAAGTCGGCACGATAATTATCGTGCCGATGGCTAATGCTACTTATTTCGTTGCGGTATGTACGCGCGCCCATTTCACCGGAAACGCCATTCCTTCACCAAGATAGAAACTGGTATGAGGAGGTTGGTTATAACCCGCGTTCTGTGCCGCAACCTGGGTACGATAGGCAGGATCGTGCATCAGTGTGGGTATCCGGTATGCGGTTTCTGTTGTCGTGCTGAAAATTTGCAGCTCGCTACTGTCAGATTTGGGAATGATAAATTCTTCACGCCAGTCGCCAAAAAGGTCAGCACTGAGCACAGGCGTCGCTTTTGTGCCATTGATAGACATTCCCGAGTTAAAGCTATATGCAGTGAACACCCGCTGAGTGATTTCTTGGGCAGGATTCCATTTATCAATGGTCGCGCGATCCCATGTCTCACGCAGGAGGTCACCATCCCACCAGATACCAAAATTGATTTTCGATGGTTTCTTGTCGGAAATCTTTTCGCCTTTCGCGCTGAACAATCCGCCCTGCGAAGACCAACATTCGGCGCCTAAATAGGCCGGATCGACATCCATACAGATGCCTCGCCCATTATCACTCCCCGAACCGTTGCTGTATCCCCAGAGGATCCTGCCCGTGGCGGCGTCGTGCATCTCCATTGCATTATTACCATAAAGGTTGGCGGATTCATGCACCATGAATACCTGCTTACCGGAAAGCGTTGGATCAAGAACACCGAAATGCAACGCATCTCCATGGCCTAATCCTGTCGAATTCAATAATTTGCCGTTACTGCCGATTGTTGCGGCCCCAAAGATGATGTCGTCTTTACCATCGCCATCCGCATCACCGGTTCGAAGATGATGTGCGCCTTGGCCATACGCGGTATTCAGCATATCGCCACTGGTGCCACTGTCATACGTCCAGCGTTTTGTCAGCTTGCCGTTGCGCCAATCCCACGCGACCACGACAGCACGCTCATAATAGCCACGCGAGAAGATGGCGCTAGGCCGTTCACCATCAAGATAAGCTACCCCAGCCAGGAAACGGTCGACACGGTTACCGTAACAATCCCCCCACTCGCATACATCGCCCCGCTCTGGCACATAGTCCGCCGTTGCCATCGCTTTACCGGTTTGACCATTAAATACCGTAATGTATTCAGGGCCGCTAAGAATGCGCCCATCGGTGTTGCGATAATCGGCTTGGCTATTGCCGATAACTTTGCCAGTACCATCTACGGTACCGTCAGCCGTTCTCATCATCAACTCTGCTTTGCCGTCACCGTCCAGATCATACACAACGAAACCGTTGTAATGCGCCCCGGAACGAATGTTCTTACCTAAATTAATCCGCCACAATCGCGTTCCATTCTGCTTATAAGCATCAATATACACATTGCCGGTATACCCAGATTGCGCATTGTCTTTGGCATTGCTCGGCGCCCATTTGATGATATATTCATATTCGCGATCGCCATCTAAATCACCTACCGAGCCATCGCTCACGCTATAGGAATAGGTTTCACCATTTGGCGTCACACCGTTAGCGGGCTTTTTTAAAGGGATGGACTGATAACGTTGACCGCTCAGTACCGATTTAGCCACATCCTCTTTTCCTTCAACGCCTTTAATGACCGGGCGTACTGCATAAACCGAGTCAGCTTTACCGTCGGGATCGATAAAATTAGTCGTTGTTCTCAGAGGTGAAGTATTAATTCGCTGGCCATCTCGATAGAGGTTAAACGCAATGTTCTCAGGGTCGGTAGCAAAGAGTCGCCAACTCAAAAAAACATGATCCGATGATTTAAATGCAAATAGCCCGCGATCCAGCGATTCAATTTGCTTACTTTTTTCTGCCGCATGGGCCGGTGTCATCAGCCCACTCAGCCCCCCAACCATCAGTGGTGTAAACAAAGCGAGAGCAATAGCGCTTGCTCGTGGAGTTCTGCATAAATAACGTTTCATTTTCTCTCCTTGAGAAGGTGAAATATCCTTAAAAATAAAAACCACGTATATGTCTATCTGTATCAAATCACTACAGCATAGCGGTTATTTATTAAAATAAATGTCACTCATTAAAACAAGTATTATTTGTGGAAAGCGGTCATCTATAAAATCATGGACAATAAATAATTAGCTTTATATATATTATTGATAATAATATTTAGCGGGATATATCCTAGAAATAAGGAGAAACTTTTATCAGATATCCCTATTGGGATATCTGATAAAAATAAAAAACCCCATGCCAAAGCATGAGGTTTTCTTATAATCCGCACATGGCTTCTTTGCCTGTGCGGGGGAGTATTCACACGACTCGAAGCTAAAAATTACTTCTTCTTTGCTTTCGGGTTCGGCAGGTCGGTGATGCTGCCTTCAAAGATTTCGGCGGCCAGACCAACAGATTCATGCAGCGTCGGGTGAGCATGGATAGTAAGTGCGATATCTTCCGCGTCACAACCCATTTCGATCGCCAGACCGATTTCACCTAACAGTTCGCCACCATTAGTACCGACAATCGCCCCACCAATAACACGATGCGTTTCTTTGTCGAAAATCAGTTTGGTCATACCGTCCGAGCAGTCGGAGGCGATAGCGCGACCCGATGCGGCCCACGGGAAAGTTGCGGTTTCGTAGCTGATACCTTTCTCTTTGGCTTCTTTCTCTGTCAGCCCTACCCACGCCACTTCTGGCTCGGTATAAGCGATAGAAGGGATAACTTTCGGATCGAAGTAGTGTTTCTTACCGGCGATAACTTCGGCAGCAACGTGACCTTCATGCACCCCTTTGTGCGCCAGCATAGGTTGGCCGACGATATCACCGATAGCGTAGATATGCGGCACATTGGTACGCATTTGCTTATCAACATGGATAAAGCCGCGATCGTCAACTTCAACACCCGCTTTACCCGCATCCAAACTTTTGCCATTAGGCACGCGACCGATCGCCACCAGAACCGCATCATAGCGCTGTGGTTCAGTTGGCGCGTTTTTGCCTTCCATGGTCACATAGATGCCGTCTTCTTTGGCTTCTACCGCCGTTACCTTAGTTTCCAGCATCAGGTTAAACTGCTTGCTGATACGTTTGGTGAAGACCTTAACGATATCTTTGTCAGCCGCCGGAATCACCTGATCGAACATTTCGACAACATCGATCTGTGACCCCAAAGCGTGGTAAACGGTACCCATTTCCAGGCCGATAATCCCTCCGCCCATGACCAGCAGACGCCCAGGGACGTTTTTTAATTCCAGCGCATCGGTAGAATCCCAAACGCGCGGGTCATCATGAGGAATGAAAGGCAATTGGATCGGGCGGGAACCCGCGGCGATAATCGCGTTGTCGAAGTTAACGATCGTCTTGCCATTTTCACCGTCAACTTCCAGCGTATTGGCACCGGTGAATTTACCCAAACCGTTCACAACTTTGACTTTCCGACCTTTTGCCATCCCCGCCAGACCACCGGTCAATTGGGTAATGACTTTTTCTTTCCACAAGCGGATCTTATCAATGTCGGTTTTTGGCTCGCCAAACACGATACCGTGCTGCGCCAGCGCTTTGGCTTCTTCAATAACTTTAGCAACATGTAACAGCGCTTTGGAAGGAATACAGCCAACGTTCAGACACACCCCACCCAGCGTGGAGTAACGCTCTACCAGTACAGTTTCCAGGCCTAAGTCCGCGCAACGGAATGCGGCGGAATAACCTGCGGGGCCGGCGCCAAGCACCACTACCTGAGCTTTAATTTCAGTACTCATCATGACCTCTTAATTAATTTCCGGCGGGTCTGTGACGTTACACCCGTCATCATGCCGATTGGGGCGCATTTTTAATAACGTCCTCTTCCACCGGGACGCGTCTTTGCCACCGTAGTCTACAAAATCGTTAACAATTTTGAAACAATAAGCGACTGACGATTTGTCTTTAATCACCGATTGCCTTAGCAAACAACAGATTATCAGAAAAAAACCGGCCGTCAGGCCGGCTTTTCAATTACATCACCAGACGGCGGATGTCAGACAACATGTTGTTAATGATGGTAATGAAGCGTGCACCATCAGCACCGTCAATGACTCGGTGGTCGAAGGACAATGAGATCGGCATCATCAGACGCGGAACAAACTCTTTACCATTCCAGACGGGTTCCATCGCAGACTTGGACACGCCCAGGATGGCCACTTCCGGTGCATTGACGATCGGCGCGAAATGCGTGGTGCCGAGGCCGCCAATACTGGAGATAGTGAAGCATCCGCCCTGCATTTCACCCGCGGTCAGTTTACCGTCTCGGGCTTTCTTGGAGATCGCCGTCAGTTCACGAGACAGCTCGATAATACCTTTCTTGTTCACATCTTTGAACACAGGAACGACCAGGCCGTTCGGCGTATCAACCGCCACGCCGATATTGATATATTTCTTCAATGTCAGGCGCTGACCGTCTTCGGACAGTGAACTGTTGAAGCGCGGCATTTGTTCAAGAGCAGCAGCAACGGCTTTCATAATGAAAACGACCGGGGTGAATTTCACGTCCAGTTTGCGTTTTTCCGCTTCGGCATTCTGTTGTTTGCGGAATGCTTCCAGTTCAGTGATGTCAGTTTTGTCGAAATGCGTAACGTGTGGAATGACTACCCAGTTACGGCTCAGGTTGGCACCAGAGATTTTCTGGATGCGGCCTAGTTCAACTTCTTCTACTTCACCAAACTTGCTGAAATCAACTTTCGGCCACGGCAACATGCCAGGCAACCCACCACCGGCGGCAGCCGGCGCAGATTCGGCGCGTTTCACCGCTTCTTTCACATAGGCCTGAACGTCTTCACGCAGGATACGACCTTTACGACCAGAACCCTTCACTTTTGCCAGATTCACGCCGAATTCGCGTGCCAGACGGCGAATCAGCGGGGTAGCGTGAACATACGCGTCATTTTCAGCGAATTCGCTCTTGCCTTCCGCTTTCGCCGCGGGTGCTGGCGCAGCAGATTTTGCAGCCGGTGCCGGTGCGGCAGCCGCTTCCTGCTTCGCAGCCGGGGCCGCAGCAGGCGCAGCGCCTTCCACTTCGAAGACCATGATCGGTGAGCCGGTTTTTACTTTGTCGCCGGTGCTGATTTTAATTTCTTTAACCGTACCCGCGAACGGCGCCGGAACTTCCATTGACGCTTTGTCACCTTCGACGGTAATCAGCGACTGTTCTGCCGCGATTTTATCGCCGACTTTCACCATCACTTCCGTCACTTCAACTTCGTCGCCGCCGATATCCGGTACGTTAACCTCTTTCACAGCCGATGCCGTTGGCGCAGCAGCCGTTGGAGCTGCGGCTTGTGCCGGAGCGGCAGCGGGTGCAGCACCCGCCACTTCGAATACCATAATCAGAGAACCGGTAGAGACTTTATCGCCGGTACTGATTTTGATCTCTTTAACCGTCCCCGCGAATGGCGCAGGGACTTCCATTGAAGCCTTGTCGCCTTCCACGGTGATCAAAGATTGCTCAGCGGCAACGGTATCACCGACCTTAACCAGGACTTCGGTCACTTCAACTTCATCACCGCCAATATCGGGCACATTGACTTCTTTCGTCGCAGAGGCCGTTGGGGCCGCAGCCGGGGCCGCGTCTTTCTTCTCTTCTGCCTTGGCAGGTGCAGCGGCACCTTCGGCGGAATCGAAAATCATGATCAGTTTGCCCGTTTCGACTTTATCGCCAACAGAGACTTTAATCTCTTTCACGATACCGGCCTGCGGCGAAGGGACTTCCATGGAAGCTTTATCCCCTTCCACCGTGATCAGCGACTGTTCTGCTTCCACTTTGTCGCCAACCTTCACCAGCACTTCGGTGACTTCAACTTCATCTGCACCGATGTCCGGTACGTTGATTTCGATAGCCATGTAATCTTTACCTCTTATGCCAGACGCGGGTTAACTTTATCTGCATCGATGTTGAATTTCGTGATGGCATCAGCAACCACTTTCTTATCGATTTCACCGCGTTTAGCCAGTTCACCCAGAGCCGCAACCACAACGTAAGACGCATCCACTTCAAAATGATGACGCAGGTTCTCACGGCTGTCAGAACGACCAAAACCATCAGTCCCCAGTACGCGGTAATCGCTAGCCGGGATGAAGCTACGGATTTGCTCAGCAAACAGCTTCATGTAATCAGTCGATGCAACCGCTGGCGCATCGCTCAACACCTGTGCCACGTAAGGAACGCGCGGCGTTTCTGTCGGATGCAGCATGTTCCAACGTTCACAATCCTGGCCTTCGCGCGCCAGTTCGGTGAAGGAGGTTACGCTGAATACGTCAGAACCGATGCCGTAGTCTTTCGCCAGAATCTGAGCGGCTTCACGCACGTGACGCAGGATAGAACCTGAACCCAGCAGTTGCACTTTACCTTTGCTACCCTCAACCGTTTCTAGCTTGTAGATACCCTTGCGGATACCCTCTTCCGCACCCTGCAGCATCGCAGGCATGTGGTAGTTTTCGTTCAGCGTGGTGATGTAGTAGTAAACGTTTTCTTGTGCTTCACCGTACATACGGTGCAAGCCATCATGCATGATTACCGCTACTTCATAGGCAAATGCAGGATCGTAAGAAATGCAGTTCGGGATAGTCAGCGACTGGATGTGGCTGTGACCATCTTCGTGTTGTAGGCCTTCACCGTTCAGTGTCGTACGGCCTGAAGTACCGCCGATCAGGAAACCGCGCGCCTGCTGATCACCCGCTGCCCAGCACAGATCGCCGATACGTTGGAAACCGAACATTGAATAGTAGATGTAGAACGGAATCATCGGCAGGTTGTTAGTGCTGTAAGACGTTGCCGCTGCCAGCCAGGATGAACCCGCGCCCAGTTCGTTGATGCCTTCCTGCAAAATCTGACCTTTCTGGTCTTCTTTGTAGTAGGCGACTTGCTCACGGTCCTGCGGGGTGTACTGCTGGCCGTTCGGGCTATAAATACCAATCTGGCGGAACAAGCCTTCCATACCGAAAGTACGGGCTTCATCGGCAATGATCGGAACCAAACGATCTTTGATCGAAGCATTCTTCAGCATCACGTTCAGTGCACGCACAAAGGCAATGGTGGTGGAAATTTCTTTGGTTTGCTCTTCCAGCAATGATTTGAAGTCTTCCAGCGTCGGCAGTTCCAACTTCTCGTCAAAACGCTGCTGGCGAGACGGTAGATAACCGCCCAGGGCCTGGCGACGTTCGTGCAGGTATTTGTACTCTTCAGAATCTTTATCGAAAGTGATATACGGCAATTTTTCGATATTTTCATCGCTAACCGGCACGTTGAAACGATCACGGAAGTAACGCACGCCGTCCATGTTAACTTTCTTAACCTGGTGAGCGATGTTCTTGCCTTCCGCCGCGTCGCCCATACCATAACCTTTGATGGTATGCGCCAGAATAACGGTAGGTTTACCTTTGGTATCCTGTGCTCTTTTTAGTGCAGCGTAGATTTTTTTCGGGTCGTGACCACCGCGGTTGAGCGCCCAAATTTGGTCGTCAGTCCAGTCCTTAACCAGCGCGGCCGTTTCTGGATATTTCCCAAAGAAGTGTTCACGCACGTAGGCGCCGTTTTTGGATTTGAACGTCTGATAGTCGCCATCCACGGTTTCGTTCATCAGTTGGATCAGTTTACCGCTGGTGTCTTTGCGCAGCAGTTCATCCCAACGATCGCCCCACATGACCTTGATAACATCCCAGCCAGCGCCGCTGAAGATACCTTCCAGCTCGTTGACGATCTTACCGTTACCAGTAACTGGGCCATCCAAACGTTGCAAGTTACAGTTGATCACAAACACCAGGTTATCCAGTTTCTCACGCGTGGCGATAGTGATTGCGCCTTTGGATTCCGGTTCATCCATTTCACCGTCGCCCAAGAAAGCATAAACGGTTTGCTTGGAGGTGTCTTTCAGACCCCGATTTTCCAAATACTTCAGAAATTTCGCCTGATAAATCGCGCCAACTGGCCCCAGCCCCATGGAGACTGTCGGGAACTGCCAGAACGTCGGCATCAATTTCGGGTGTGGGTAAGAAGAAAGCCCGTTGCCATGAACTTCCTGGCGGAAGTTGTTCATTTGCTCTTCTGTCAGACGTCCTTCAAGGAAAGCGCGGGCATAAATACCGGGAGAAATGTGGCCCTGGAAATAAACCAGATCGCCGCCGTCTTGCTCGTTGCGGGCACGGAAGAAGTGGTTAAAGCACACTTCATAGATGGTCGCTGAAGACTGGTAAGATGCCATGTGGCCACCCAATTCCAGATCTTTTTTAGACGCGCGCAATACTGTCATGATCGCGTTCCAGCGAATTGCTGAGCGAATACGACGTTCCAGATCCAGATTACCAGGATACTCCGGCTCGTCTTCCACTGCGATGGTGTTGATGTATTGGCTTGCCGTCGTACCAGCGGCAACACTAAGACCGCCTTTACGTGCTTCACCCAATACCTGATCAATCAGGAACTGGGCGCGTTCAACACCCTCTTCACGGATGACCGATTCGATCGCCTGCAGCCAGTCGCGGGTTTCGATCGGATCCACGTCATTATTTAAACGATCTGACATGGTTATTCCTTATCTTCTCTAATAAGTTAGTTTGTTGGAGCCTGTCTTCCTGCATTCTGACCTAGCGTTAACCCTAGAAAAAAATGCACGAAGACAGGCTCATCGTCGTGACTACCGCATTGAGAACGCCTCAAAAACGGGCGTTCAATCCCTGCGTTGCTGGAGCCGACGCAACGATCTCTCGCGCCGACTATGTTCCCGGTTAAGATCCAGCAATACTTCCTCAATAAACGCCAGATGGCGATGTGATGCTTCGCGCGCCTTCTCCGGCTCACGAGCAACAATCGCCTCAAAGATGCTGGCGCGATGAATGCTCACCTGAGCCAATACTTCACGACTCAAATAGAGCAATTCGAAATTTTGCCTTACGTTTTGTTCGAGCATCGGCCCCATACAGCGCACCAAATGCAACAAAACCACATTATGCGTGGCTTCTGTTACGGCAACTTGATATTGCATGACGGCTTCCGACTCGGCGTCTAAATCGCCTGCGTCTCTTGCCTTCTCGATTTCGGCATGACACTGCCGTATGTGTTGCAGATCTGACGCCGTGCCGCGCAAGGCCGCGTAATAGGCGGCAATGCCTTCTAACGCATGTCGCGTTTCCAGAAGATCGAACTGTGATTCAGGATGAGTGCTCAGTAGCTCCGTCAGCGGATCGCTGACGCTCTGCCATAGATTGGCCTGAACAAAAGTACCACCACCCTGGCGCCGCAAAAGAAGGCCTTTAGCTTCCAGGCGTTGAATGGCTTCTCTCAGAGAAGGGCGGGAAACATCAAACTGCTTTGCCAGTTCGCGCTCCGGCGGGAGCTTCTCGCCAGGGCGTAAGCTTCCCTCAAGGATCAGAAACTCCAGCTGCTGTTCAATCACATCTGACAGTTTGGGCTGACGAATCTTGCTGTATGCCATAGTGAATTCTTCTCTGCGAATGGCGCGGAGTCAATTGGTAATACCAATTTCAAAAACGTGACGTTAAAGTAACAAAGTATTCACCTTCTGTCCATAAGGACCTTGAGCTAAATCATCAATCCCCCCAGATTTTAACATATGCACGAGAACCTTTTGGCAATGTGTTAGCCCGGCAGTGGTAAGACCATTAATCCCTTGCCTGTATATTTTAACTTTTATGAAACGTAAAACAGTCATTGCTGAACCGTTTAAACGCGCGAAAAATGAATAAAAAATCAAATTTAATGATTTTTTATTCCACAAGAGCTACGTTACTCTTGTGATTCATCACCAGGGTCAACAAACGATTGATATCCGAGGGGGTAGTGTAAGCACCATGAAGTAATCCCAAAGAGTGGCACTTTTCTCTTTGCAATTTCTCAAACACGGAGACGCAATCCCAAAAGATAAAAATGAATAGGAGAGATAGCTTTTAATTATCGGCCTATAAGAAATCAGTGCAATCTCGCGCACTTATCACTATTCTCTGGCAAACGGTAGAGCGATTTTTATGTTTAGCAATAGCCTACCGTAAAATTAAAATGACACAAACGTACCGTAACCAATACGGTTGTGTATTCATATTGTGTTTTGCTTGCACTGGCAGAGGATTAACGTTGATGGATAATCAACATACAGACGGCACGCTTAAGCGTGGTTTGAAAAACCGACACATTCAGTTGATTGCCCTGGGTGGCGCGGTAGGTACCGGCCTCTTTCTGGGTATCGCGCAAACCATCAAAATGGCCGGGCCATCGGTTCTACTAGGCTATGCAATTGGCGGCCTGATTGCGTTTCTCATTATGCGCCAGTTAGGCGAGATGGTTGTTGAAGAACCGGTGGCAGGGTCATTTAGCCATTTTGCGTATAAATATTGGGGCGATTTTGCGGGTTTCGCCTCGGGATGGAATTATTGGGTATTGTACGTGCTAGTCGCCATGGCCGAGCTCAGTGCCGTAGGCATTTACGTCCAATATTGGTGGCCAGACATTCCAACCTGGGTATCTGCCGCCGTTTTCTTCCTGCTGATCAACGCGATTAATCTGGCAAACGTCAAAGTCTATGGCGAGATGGAATTCTGGTTTGCCATCATCAAAGTCTCTGCGATTATTGGCATGATTGTTTTCGGGGCCTGGCTACTGTTAAGTGGTACAGGCGGGCCGGAAGCGACCGTGACAAACCTGTGGGCACAGGGCGGGTTCTTCCCCAACGGTGTGCTTGGCCTGGTTATGGCGATGGCGGTTATCATGTTTTCATTTGGCGGTTTAGAACTGGTAGGGATTACGGCAGCGGAAGCGGATAACCCAGACAAGAGTATCCCACGCGCAACTAATCAAGTGATTTACCGTATTCTGATTTTCTACATCGGCTCACTCGCCATTCTGCTGTCACTGTATCCGTGGGGTAAGGTTGTGGAGGGGGGTAGCCCTTTTGTCCTGATTTTCCATGAGCTTAACAGCAACGCCGTGGCTACCGTATTGAATATCGTGGTGCTTACCGCAGCGCTATCCGTTTACAATAGCTGCGTTTATTGCAATAGCCGCATGTTATTCGGTCTGGCAAAGCAGGGAAATGGCCCAAAAGTTCTGGCATCTGTCGATCGTCGTGGCGTACCGATCGTCGCTATCGGTATCTCCGCATTGGCAACGGCGCTTTGCGTACTGCTTAACTACCTGATTCCGGGTAAAGCTTTTGAACTGCTGATGGCGCTCGTTGTATCCGCCTTAGTCATTAATTGGGCGATGATTAGCCTGGCACACCTGAAGTTCAGGGCACAAAAAGACAGGGAAGGCACGGTAACTAAATTCAAAGCGCTGTTATACCCGCTAGGTAACTACCTCTGCCTACTCTTCCTGATCGGTATACTAGTCATTATGTTCCTGACGCCTGCCATAAGGATCTCTGTCACGTTAATTCCGGTCTGGCTGGTTATTCTGGGCGTAGGCTATTTCTTCAAAAAGAAACAGCAAGCGAAATAACCCTCAATACTCGCTACTCTTTTCTTGCTGTTTCCCCCATGGCCGACTCCGTCGGCCATTTTTATACTCATCTCATCGGGAGAATCAAACCAGCGCGCCGTATATTGTCAGGATTGCGACGACCACGACTAACACCAGCGTTACCCTTTTTGCCAGCGCTACGGCGGCTTTAGGCGTTTCTAGAGGCTCAATGTGAGCTTCACGTGCCAGTGAAAATTGTGCCAGTTGCGTTAACACCCAGTATTGCGAACTGCGGAAATCGCCTAGCGAGGCAAACCAAGCGGGCAGCGCTTTTTCACCATGCCCCAGTAGCGCATAAGCGACGCCGACCAAACGAACGGGAATCCAATCCAGCCAGTGCAGTAAACGATCAACGCCAGACTGAGCACGCTCCAGCGGCGTGTTATGCCGGGCCAGCCATGTCTGCCTGGCGCGTAGAAATGCATACCCCACCAGCGCTACCGGCCCATACGACCCGGCAACGATAAACCAGAAAAGCGGAGCTAAATAAAACCGGAAATTGATCCATAACAGCGCATTTTGTAACTCCTTCAAGCGCTCACTTTCACTTGTACCTACCGGCAGACCATGTATCAGCGCCAACTCTGCCGCCATTTCTCGACAGGCATCCGCTTCGCCGCGCTGCGCTGCCTGCAAATAGCGCCGATAATGCTGGCGGATCTCGCCCGCGCCAATGCACATCAATCCGATGACAATCCATAACAGCAGAGATATCAGTCCAAACAGAATGCCGCTCGCCACCCATAACAGACTTGCCACGATCCCCATGCTACAGAGCAACAGGAAAAGGGTCTGAAATAAGGAAGGGGGCGAAATATGCCGAAAAACGAACTCAAGCCGATGGTCGAGTTGCCAATGATCACCCTGTTTGAACAAGCGTTCCCACGCGAGTGTAAGCAGCAGTGTAAATAGCGTCATTTATCCTGGCCCTCTATATTCTCCGCCCCACATTCTTGTAGCTGACGACGGTATCCGTCCCAGTCAAATGCAGGGCCGGGATCGGTTTTACGACCCGGAGCGATGTCGCTATGCCCGGTAATCCGCAAAGGCGTGATGGGGTAAGCGCGCATTAATAGGCGCGTAATCGCCACCAGGGAGCGATATTGTTGCGAAGTAAAAGGCAATGTGTCGGTCCCTTCCAATTCAATGCCAATAGAGAAATCATTACAGCGTTCGCGTCCCGCAAACACGGAAACGCCAGCATGCCAGGCACGTTGGTCGAACGATACATATTGCGTAATCTGTCCATCGCGCCGAATCAGGCAGTGCGCCGAGACGCGTAAATGAGAAATTGTAGCGAAATACGGATGCGCAGCGGGATCTAACGTCGCCGTAAACAACCGATCGATATAGGGACCGCCAAATTCACCGGGCGGCAAACTGATATTGTGGATAACCAGAAGAGATGGCGCCTCACCATTCGGGCGATCATCATAATGCGGTGAAGGCACATAGATAACATCAGATAACCAGCCATTTTCCAAAAGCATTGGCGATAACCTCGCATCGTATCGTTTGCCGGCTGAATCAAGCGTAACATCGTTGGTAGCCTAAAATGTCGCTTTCCAAGATACCATGTTTCGCACCGCCCTATCTATGAAACCGTTTATTTCCATCGGCCTTACCGCTCGTTTTTTGATATCAACATCACCCTACTGTTATCCGTCAATATTAAGCGCCGCTTTCGCCAGAAATAACGAACATCGGATGATGCCTCACCCCGATTAAAATGGCGTTGACGCTCGGAAGTACACGGTATCGCCCTGTATACCCGGCGAACACGATATGACGTCTGATGCCAACTACATAATAAGACTCAGTAATGAATTGAATTATAAAGATAAATCAATATGGATATCCAGAAACAAACCCGGTAGCATAGACCTCCGAATTCTATCTTCGGAGTTTTGTTATGCCGACTCGTCGCTATAGCCAGGAACAGCGTCACAACCTCTTACTCGCTCGTATTGCACAAGATATCCCTGCCAGCGTGCAACTGGCCTTACGTGAAGATTTGGGCGGCACCCTGGATGCTCATCAGGACATAACGGCGCGCCTCTTACCCGACAACGAAGCCGCTAGCGCGCGCATTATCACGCGTGAAGCAGGCGTATTCTGCGGCACGCGCTGGCTTGAAGCCGTTTTTTCTCAATTAGGCGCTGCAACTACCATTGTCTGGCACGTCGCCGACGGCGAAGCCATCGTTCCGAATCAAACGCTGTGTGATATTAGCGGGCCCGCTAAACAACTCCTGACGGGCGAGCGCACGGCGCTGAATTTCCTGCAGACGCTGTCTGGCGTCGCAACGGAAGTTAGTCGCTATGTTGCTGTTTTGCAGGGCACGCGGACACGACTATTGGACACGCGTAAAACCTTGCCGGGCCTGAGAACGGCACTGAAATATGCCGTATTTTGCGGTGGCGGCGACAACCACCGGATCGGTTTATCCGATGCTTTTCTGATCAAAGAAAACCACATCATTGCCGCAGGCTCCATTAAAAACGCAGTAGAAAAAGCGCAGGTTTTACGCAGCGATGTGCCGATAGAAGTTGAAGTGGAATCGCTGGATGAATTACAACAAGCGCTAAACGCTGGCGCAGATATCATTATGCTGGATAATTTCAGTCTGGATAATATTCGGCAAGCCGTTCATCTTACTCATGGCCAAGCGTTATTGGAGATATCCGGCAACGTCACGCTGGATACGCTGCGTAGCTATGCGGAAACCGGCGTGGACTATATCTCGGTGGGCGCATTAACCAAACACGTACGGGCGCTGGATTTATCGATGCGTTTTATCTAATCCTCCTTCTTTGATATTGACGAGGTGCTTATCTGCACCTCATTCTCACCACCGAATCCTATCTCCGCATCACTGCCATGCCCCGATTTTCGTTTCCCATCGCAGAACATTGCGTGTTAGTTCGCAAAAATTTTTCCATGTTCAGCAAATTACCAAAAACATATCGTTGCGCTTTCCTATTCTGATGCTCTCTACTCGCCAGGCGTGGCGCCCTTTTCTATGCTGCCCGTATTCGAATGGATTTATGCACCACGGTATTTTTTGCATAACAGCATTTTCGCGCCACAACAGGGAAATCAACATGACAACACAACAAGGATTCACACTGATTGAGCTAATGATCGTCATTGCGATCATCGCCATCCTCAGTGCCATTGGGGTACCCGCTTATCAGGGCTATCTGCAAAAGGCGGCGCTGACGGATATGCTGCAAACGATGGTGTCTTATAAAACGCCGGTCGATCTCTGCGGCCTGGAAAATGCCGCATTTACCGTGTGCAATACCGGTAATCAGGGAATACCCGTCAGCAAACCATCTCGCTACGTCAGCTCGATTAGCGTCGTCCAGGGGGTCATTACACTAACAGGACAATCCACTCTGCAAGGGTTGAGCGTTATTCTAACGCCAACATGGGATGCAGAGACGGGCACGTCGCGTTGGACGAAAAATTGCGCCACGGACGGCAGCGCAGAGAGTCTGCAATCCGCCTGTCAGGACGTCTTCCGTTTCGATAACACGGCGGGCTGATCATGACGGATGATTCCTTCTCCTCTGAGCATATATTCAACGAACTACGGACACTGTGCCGACGTTATCAAGCATTACTGCTGAACATCGATGAACAAACGCTGTCAGTTGCCGTCACTGCGCCACCGTCTCCAGAGATGATTGCCGCGCTGCGTTTTGCCAGCAATCGTCGAATTATGGTTGAACAATGGCCGCAGGCCAGAATGGAACAACAGCTCAACCCGTTAAAAGCCGTCGCCGAGCCGGCTGAAACCTATCATGCCGATGCACAGCATGCCGATAGGGGGCAAAGGGAGCAAGACGATGACTCGCCCGTCGTGCTATTTATCCAGCAAACGCTGCGCCTCGCGGTTCAACGTCGTGCCTCCGATATTCACTTTGAACCGTTACCGGACAACTATCGCGTACGATTGCGCATTGACGGCATGCTACAAGCCATTTCCGCTCCACCGCCTGAGTTGGCGAACCGGATTACCGCTCGGCTAAAAATCATGGGCAAATTGAATATCGCCGAGCGACGATTGCCGCAAGACGGCCAATTTAGTTTGATACTGGATCAACAAACCTATTCACTGCGCATCGCAACGCTTCCCGTACAGCAGGGAGAAAAGATCGTACTGCGTATTTTGCAAACGCATCAACAAGAGTTAGCGTTGGATAAGCTCGGACTTTCTGCAAAGGCATTACAGCAGATAATTGGTGTATTGAGCAGCTCGCAAGGGATGCTGTTAGTCACCGGCCCCACTGGCAGTGGGAAAACCGTCACGCTTTATAGTGCGATACGCTGGCTAAATGACAGCAGCCGCAATATCTGTAGCGTGGAAGATCCGGTCGAGATCCCCTTGTCTGGGATTAACCAAACCGCTATCAATCCCAAAGCCGAACTGGGCTTTAGTCGGATTTTGCGAGCGCTACTGCGACAAGATCCCGACATCATTATGATTGGTGAAATTCGCGATGCCGAAACCGCTGAGATCGCGGTTAAAGCTGCACAGACTGGCCACCTGGTTATGTCCACACTGCATACCAACTCAGCGGTAGAAACGTTAACTCGCCTCAACCACCTGGGTATTCCCGGTTATCTGTTAGCCGCAGCGCTAAAACTCATCATCGCCCAGCGCCTTGTTCGCCGACTGTGCCCACACTGTAAAACGCCAGGAGAACCCCTGCTCTCGCTACCTGACGATGTATGGCAAGGGCCGCTGCGCCAATGGCGAGCCAATGGCTGTAGTCACTGTTTCTCTGGCTATTATGGCCGTATAGCACTCTATGAATTACTGCCTATCACCCCGGACCTTCAGGCGATATTAGCAGGCAACGCCAGCGCCGGGGAATTATCCGCCTTATCTCGCCATTCGGGTTTTCCGACCCTGCTGAACGCAGGGCTAGAGCGGGTTAATGACGGCCTGACCTCCCTCGCTGAAGTCTATCGTGTTGTTGGTGATGAACGGGCAATAGATCAGGAGGCACGATGAGGTTAGAGCGTTTATATCGCTGGCAGGCAATAGCGCCCGAAGGGGAATTTATTGATGGAGAACTCATTAGCACACACCGTCAGCAGGCCTACGCCCGTCTGATTGCCCAGGGCTACCAGCCCCTCGTTGTAAAGAGCGCCCATTATCTTTCGCCCCGCTACTGGAAACGCGAACAACTCGGCGAGCTCATAAAACAGCTCGCGGCCCTGCTACAGGCAGGATTACCACTGCTGGAAGCATTAAGCGTCTTGTCTGAGCAACATGACCGCCCCGGCTGGCGCTGTGTATTACGCGAGGTGTGCGCTCACATTGCTCAGGGAAATGCGCTATCTGAGGCGTTATACACCTACCCCCATATCTTCCCTGTGCTATATCGTTCCCTTATTGCCGTCGGCGAGCTTACCGGGAAACTGGATAGGTGTTGTCTACAGCTCGCCCAACAACAAGAAAAACAGTCGAAACTGCAACAAAAGGTCATGAAAGCGTTACGTTATCCCTGTTTTGTTATCGCCATTGCTCTATTAGTCAGCGTGATGATGCTAACGCTGGTCTTACCCGAGTTCGCCACGTTGTATTCTGCATTTGATACACCGTTACCTTGGTTTACCCGACAACTACTCAAGCTGGCAAAGCTCATCACTGACTACGGCGGGCTAGGGGTGTTGTCTCTCGGCGGCCTAATAGCCGGCTATAGCCGCTTAAGGCAGAAAAATCCCTTATGGAAAACCAGAGAACAAATATGGCTGCTGCGATTGCCTATTATTTCCGGCCTGCTACGCGGCAAATCACTGAATCAGATATTCAATATTCTGGCCATGACACAACATGCCGGGTTGACATTGCCTGAGGGGCTGGATGCAGCGGCAACCATCCATCACCCGCTATACCGGGACGCACTCCAACAGATACAGGCGCAATTGCATCAGGGCAGATCGTTGCATCATGCCCTGTTGCAACACGCCACACTGTTTCCTGCCCCTTGCCCGCAGTTGATTCGCGTTGGCGAGGAAACGGGTGAGCTGGATGCCATTTTCACGCAATTGGCAGCATGGCACGAAGGGCGCATACAGTTGCAGGCCGAGAGAATCACACAAACATTGGAACCGTTACTCATGATGATCGTCGGGAGCATGGTCGGTGCACTGGTGATTGGCATGTATCTGCCAATCTTCCAGTTAGGGAGTGTCCTGGCGAGTACCTGAACCTGGCAAGATCATTTCGCCAATATAACCAATGGCGCCGTATTTAGAGCCTATCCCAGTAGGCGTCATCGTCGCAGTCAGTTTGGTCACGGACAGCGCGCAGAAACCGGAGCGTACACGTAGTGCATGAGGATTTCGAGCACTGACCAGGGCCAAAATGGCAAGTAAAATAGCCCTAATGGGATAGGGTCTTATTCTGGCGTAAAGGGAAACTCTCCCCGCAGGCGGGGCAATTACCCGTTAAAAATGCGGTTTTCTTGCTCAGCCACGCGGATAAACGTTGTACGCTTCGTGAGTTCTTTCAAGCGGGATGCGCCAACATAGGTACAAGCCGAACGCAGACCGCCGAGTATGTCGCGCACGGTATTATCGACCGGACCACGCAGCGGTAATTTTACCGTTTTCCCTTCCGCCGCTCGATATCCCGCCACGCCACCGACGTGGCGTTCCATTGCAGATGCGGAGCTCATACCGTAAAACAGCATCATTTTCTCGCCGTTTTCTTCCACAATGGTTCCCTCGCATTCATCATGCCCGGCCAGCATCCCCCCAAGCATGACAAAATCGGCTCCGCCACCAAAAGCTTTTGCAACATCACCTGGCATGGTGCAACCGCCGTCGCTGACAATTTGCCCTCCGAGGCCGTGTGCCGCATCGGCACATTCAATCACGGCGGAAAGCTGAGGGTAGCCAACGCCTGTTTTAACCCGTGTCGTACAAACAGAGCCTGGGCCAATGCCAACTTTAACGATGTCGGCCCCGGAAAGGATGAGTTCTTCTACCATTTCGCCCGTCACCACGTTTCCCGCACAGATAACGCTGTCTGGACAGGCCTCACGCGCTTTTTGCAGGAAAGTCACAAAATGCTCTGAATAACCATTAGCCACATCGATACAAATAAATTTCAGCTCAGACGACAGCGCCAGAATTTGCTTTAATTTGATGAAGTCAGCGTCAGAAGTCCCAGTCGACACCATGACATGACAGAGTACCGATGCCGGAACCCGTTGCACGAACTGGGACCATTGTTCGACGGAATAGTGTTTATGAACGGCAGTCAAAACATCAAAAGAGGCCAGAGCTTCCGCCATACTAAACGTCCCCACTGTGTCCATATTAGCGGCGATGATGGGGATACCCGACCAGTCTGCGCGAGTATGGAGAAAGGTGAACTGTCGTTCCAGTTCAACGTCGGAGCGGCTTTTTAACGTCGAACGCTTTGGTCGGATGAGTACGTCTTTAAAGCCTAACTTTAAATCTTCTTCAATACGCATGAGGTTCGTGCTCCTGGTGAGTGACGGCGAAACGCTCAGTATTTCTACTCGACTGAGCATAACCATGGCTAAAAAATAATGCCCTTTACCAGTGACGTTATCATACGCGGGAATATTCCTGCAGCAAGACTGCGATTTTTACTTTATTTGGGATAAACTCGGAAGAGTTTACCTATCTTTCAGCAGAGTGATAGCGAGAGAGAAACGCCAGTTAATATCTGGACAACTGCAGAGGGGCGAGAACATTTTCTTCATCCTCGCAATAAGCAAAATATTAGCATCTCAATTCGGATACCATGACATACATCATAGCCCTAACGGGCGGTATCGGCAGCGGGAAGACTACCGTAGCCAATGAATTTGCCAAATTAGGGGCGACTATCGTTGATGCGGATATTATCGCGCGTCAACTCGTCGAACCGGGGAAGCCCTCACTGGATGCCATCAAGCTCCGATTTGGTAACAGGATACTTACTGCCGATGGTTCATTGGACCGTGCCGCGCTACGCCAGCGGATCTTTTCCTCTCCGGAGGAAAAACAGTGGCTAAATAGCTTACTTCATCCGTTGATTCATCAGGAAACACAGGCCCAGTTTCAGGCTGCATCTACACCGTACATTCTATGGGTCGTCCCTTTGCTAGTGGAAAACGGGTTACAACAGCAAGCACAACGTGTTTTGGTCGTTGATGTGGACAGCGCCACACAGCTTGAACGCACAATGGCCCGTGACGGTATCACTCGACAGCAAGCTGAAAACATACTGGCAGCACAGGCTACCCGAGAACAGCGCCTGGCTTATGCCGATGATATTATTGATAACAGTCGCGGTTCTGATGCGCTGGCACCACAGGTGATAAAACTACACCGCCATTATCTCGCGCTTGCAGCCTCCGCCGCTGACAGGAAAACTAACAATGAGTGACGCACCCTCAACCATTTTATTTGAATATCCGCTGAATGAAAAAACACGTACCTGGTTACGCATTGAGTCATTACTACAGCAATTACTGCGAAACCACACATTAACCGATATGGGAAGCGCTCTGACATTTTTTCGCGCCATCGCCGAGTTACTTGATGTACTAGAACGCGGTGATGTGCGTACCGAATTATTGAAAGAACTTGAGCGTCAGCAGAAAAAATTGCTGCAATGGAGCGATGTGCCGGGCGTCGATATGGAACGTATTCACATCCTACGACAGCAATTGAAAGATCGAGCCAGTACATTGATATCTGCACCACGTATGGGGCAGGTGTTACGCGAAGATCGCCTGATTAGCATGGTACGTCAGCGCCTGAGTATTCCCGGCGGGTGCTGTAGTTTCGATCTACCAACGCTACATAGCTGGCTGCATCAGCCACAGGCGTTGCGAGAACAGTGGGTCTCTGGCTGGCTTAATTCTTTATCTCCGCTCAAACAAGCACTAGATATGATCCTGGAATTGATTCGCCATTCTGGCACATTTCGCCCACAAACTAGCCTTAATGGATTCTTTCAAGACAACGCCTCCGATACCGATCTATTACGTTTGCGTCTTGAACAAGTTCATCAAATTTACCCGCAAATATCTGGCCATAAAACACGCTATGCCATACGTTTTCTGCCGCTGGATAGTGAAAACGGCCACACGCCGCCTCGTTTAACATTTGAACTAGCCTGTTGCTAGGTTTAGCTCAGACAAGCGAAAATGCGTCAGGTACCAATAGAGTGAAGAGAAGATATGACAGAAATTACCACAGTGAAGTGTCCCACCTGCAAGCGGGCGGTCATCTGGAATGAGACCAGTCCCTATCGCCCCTTTTGCAGTAAACGCTGTCAGTTAATCGATTTAGGCGAATGGGCCGACGAAGAAAAGCGCATTCCGAGCGATGACATGATTTCTGATAGTGAAGACTGGAGCGAAACGCGGTAACGGTCGCGTTTCGCCATACGGCTCACATAAACTACGCGAACTTAACGCGATTTCAGCCAGCGGATGACCTCTGCATTCGCTGGCGGAAATAACTCTTCCCGCAGGGCGTCCACATTCACCCAGCAGGTTTCCTGTCCTTCCCGCCCATAGGGCTCTCCCAGCCACGTTTCAACCAGGAAGAAATGAAGCGTGATCGTTCTCTCTGGAGTGGAAAACGTTTTATCGGTTAATCTCTGCGGCGTTTTCGCCTCAATACCCGTTTCTTCACGCAATTCACGAATCAAAGCCTGCTCTGGCGTTTCTTTCTCTTCAACTTTTCCACCAGGAAATTCCCACATCCCGGCCATATGCACGCCATCAGGGCGACGGGCAATGAAATAATGCTGTTCCGTATTGCGGATGATGCCCACCGCAACGGATAACGGTTGTTGCGTCATAACGCTCCTTATCTGGTTTTCATTAAGTAAAAGGCGGTCAATGACCGCCCTTGGCACTTATTTCATATTACCCGCTGATACCTACGGTTGGTTATTTTTGCAAACGACCGTGGCACTGCTTATATTTTTTGCCTGAACCACACGGGCAAGGATCGTTACGCCCAATTTTACGTCCTGTCTGCTCTGGAGATCCTGTATTCAGGCTTCCTTCATCTTGATGGCTCAATTGCTGCTGCCGTGCCAAACGTTCAGCTTCCTCACGACGCTGCTGTTCCAATGCCTCAATTTCTTCCGGCATTCTTACCTGAACTTTGCTCAGCGTGCTGATCACTTCGTATTTTAGTGATTCCAGCATGGCGGAAAACATAGCGAATGACTCACGCTTATATTCTTGCTTAGGATCTTTCTGCGCGTAGCCACGCAAGTGGATACCTTGGCGCAGGTAGTCCATTGCGGCCAGATGCTCTTTCCACAGGGAATCTAGCGTCTGTAACATCACACCTTTTTCGAAATTGCGCATGACCTCGCTACCAACCACATCTTCTTTGCGCTGATAAACCTCAAGCGCCTGTTGAAGAATACGCTCACGCAGCGTTTCTTCGTGCAGTTCGGGCTCTTTATCCAACCAGGCTTTGATCGGCATATCCAGATCGAAATCATTCTTCAGACGCTGCTCCAAGCCTTCTGTATCCCACATTTCTTCCAGTGATTGCGGCGGAATATAGTTGTCGATGGTCGTTTTAAATACGTCCTCACGAATACTCGCGATGGTTTCACTGATATCGGACGCATCTAGCAATTCATTACGCTGTGTATAAATGGCTCGTCGTTGATCGTTGGCCACATCATCGTATTCCAGCAATTGTTTGCGAATATCGAAGTTGCGGCTTTCCACCTTGCGTTGAGCGTTAGCTATCGCTTTGGTGACCCATGGGTGCTCAATGGCTTCGCCCGGTTTCATACCCAGCTTGCGCATCATGTTAGAGACGCGATCGGAGGCAAAAATACGCATCAGCGCATCTTCCATCGACAGATAGAAACGGGATGAGCCTGCATCACCCTGACGACCGGAGCGACCACGCAACTGGTTATCAATACGGCGCGATTCATGACGCTCTGTACCAATAATGTGTAGCCCTCCCGCCGCGAGGACGGCATCATGGCGGACCTGCCAGTCTGCTTTTATCTTGGCAATTTGCTCCTCATCCGGATTTTCGAGATGTGCGACCTCTGCCTGCCAACTCCCTCCCAATACGATGTCCGTACCACGACCTGCCATGTTTGTTGCGATGGTCACCGCACCCGCCTGTCCGGCCTGGGCAACAATATCGGCTTCCATGGCGTGGAATTTCGCATTCAGCACGTTATGTTTGATACCTGCTTTTTCCAACGCCTGAGAGACCACTTCGGATTTTTCGATAGAGATCGTACCGACCAAAATAGGCTGGCCTTTTGCGGAACGTTCTTTGATGTCTTCAATGATGGCATCGATTTTTTCCTGTTCGGTCATGTAGACTAAATCAGGTAAGTCTTTACGAATCATCGGGCGGTTAGTCGGCACCACAATCGTATCCAGCTTATAGATAGAGCTGAATTCGAATGCCTCGGTATCCGCAGTACCTGTCATGCCCGCCAATTTTTCATACAAGCGGAAGTAATTCTGGAAAGTAATAGAAGCCAGCGTTTGGTTTTCATTCTGAATGGCCACGTTCTCTTTCGCTTCGACCGCCTGATGCAGGCCATCAGACCAGCGACGCCCTTGCATAGTACGGCCAGTATGCTCATCCACGATGATTACTTCGCCATCCTTCACAATGTAGTCCACATCGCGGGTAAACAGCACATGCGCTCGCAATGCTGCTGTAACATGGTGCATTAGCATAATGTTAGCAGGGGAATAAAGTGATTCGCCCTCTTCCATAATGCCTTCCTTCACCAATAGTTCTTCTACCAGGATCAGACCACGCTCGGTAAGGTTAACCTGACGAGATTTTTCATCCACAGAGAAATGACCTTCGCCGTGGAACGTATCCGAATCTTCTTTTTCCTGACGGATGAGGTGAGGAATAATTTTGTTAACGCGAATATAAAGCTCGGAGCTGTCTTCAGCCGGGCCGGATATGATCAGCGGCGTGCGTGCTTCATCGATAAGGATAGAGTCAACTTCATCCACCAGCGCGTAGTATAATTTCCGCTGTACGCGCTCTTCTGGGCTGAATGCCATATTGTCGCGCAGGTAGTCAAAACCAAATTCGTTATTAGTACCGTAGGTAATATCCGCAGCATAAGCCTCACGTTTTGCTGGCGCTGGCATGCCTGGTAAGTTGATTCCAACACTCAGCCCCAGAAATTCAAATAGTGGCCGATTGTTTTCGGCATCACGCTGCGCCAGATAATCATTCACGGTCACCACATGTACGCCACGGCCAGTCAGCGCATTCAGATAAGCTGGCAGCGTTGCCGTCAGTGTCTTACCCTCACCAGTACGCATCTCTGCGATACACCGTTCATTCAGTACCATACCGCCGATAAGCTGCACATCGAAATGGCGCATCCCAAACACGCGTTTACTGGATTCTCTCACTACCGCAAACGCCTCAGGCAGCAGGCTTTCTAACGTCTCGCCCTTTTCTAGCCGGGCACGAAACTCCAGCGTTTTTGCTTGTAGTTCTGCATCCGATAGCTTTTCCATTTCTGGCTCTAAGCGATTGATAACATCAACATTTTTACGCATACGGCGCAATGTACGATCGTTACGGCTACCAAAAATTTTGGTTAATATATTCATGACCATAATAATTTTTTATCTCACTAGCACCACATATCCAGTGGCAACACGACATCAAGAAACTGAGAAACTCAGAGAAAAAAGGGAAATTTCTTCAGCTAGCTATTCATTACTCTTTCAGCTAAGAAGAAGTGGCCCGGCACGGATGCCGCAAGTTTGGGCAAGCCAGATGCCGATCTGGTGACATGCCTGAGAATCAGAAGCGACCCGTCGCGCAGAAGAAAGAACCGCGAGAGGATACTGAAAACCTTGCGTCAGCAACGCATTGAGCGTATCCAGTAAAACCAGAGAATGGGGTTGTAATTCGTCGCTCTGTTGAGCATTGGCCGTCTGCGGCACCGTTAACGCAAAGGAAAGATGGCGAATGACGGTACGAATTGCATGCTGATGCCAATAATCCACACCATAAGATGAACGGCGGTGTGCATCTTTCAGCATGACTAAGTCGGTAAGGCTTAACGAGACGTTGTTCTGACCACTCACGCTGGAGCTTGAATTGGGGAGAGAAGGAATGTCCTGTGAACCGTTTAGGCTTATCGGCAGGCCAAGGCTTGCCGCGACCATCCCAAATAAGAGATGCGGCCAGAAATAACGTCTGCCAAATTGTCGCCAACGATTTAGAATACCCATCATGAGTTAACGTTCACCGGAACCTGATCTATGCGTGATAGTCGGCCACAATCACTGGAATCTCTGTTTGATAACGCATCCGCATCGGGTCAAGGCCCGCTACGCGATGTGCAACAACGCGCTATCGCCTTATTAAAACTTAATCGGGCTGTACGTAGCTTACTCCCGGCCCCGTTACACCTTTGGTGCCGTGTCGCTAATTACCGGCAAGGTTTGCTGATATTAGAAACCGCCAACGCCAGTTGGCTAATGCGGTTACGATATGAACAACCCGCGCTGCTCTCCGCATTACGCGCACAAATACTACCATCATTGGCATCAATCGACATCAGGATTAATCCAACGCTTGCCGCAAAAGGCCATGAAATTATGAAAAATAGCGATATATCGGCGATAGAAAACGTCGGTGATAAACCATTGCGCCAGTTGAGTGAGCAAAGTGCGGAAACATTGAGGGCATTAGCGGACAACAGTCCAGAGAAACTTAAGAAGATATTAAAACGACTGGCTTCGCTGGCCGGAGAGAGTACCAGTAAAACCAGTCGTGATAAGAAATAATAACGTTAGGCGCTATGCCAGCACGCTCGTTGGAGCGCTAAATACCAAAGGCATTTCTGCTTCGTCTTCAAAGGTCACGTATTCCCATGCTTCCTGATTAGCAAGCACAGCCTGTAACAGTTTGTTATTCAATGCATGACCAGATTTGAACGCGGTAAATGCGCCGATAATATTGTGGCCGCACATAAACAAGTCACCGATTGCATCCAGCATTTTATGACGAACAAACTCATCTTCAAAACGCAAACCATCTTCATTCAGTACACGATAATCGTCAACGACGATGGCACAATCCATACTGCCGCCCAGGCACAAACCTCGAGACTGCAAGTATTCTATATCGCGCATGAAACCGAAGGTCCGTGCTCGGCTAATTTGACGAACAAACGCTTCGGCGGAAAAATTCAAACAATAGCGCTGGTTACCCGCGTCAATCGCCGGATGATTGAAATCAATAGTGAAATCCAGACTGAAGCCATTAAAGGGTTTCATTTCAGCCCATTTATCACCGTCTTCAACACGAACGGGTTGTTTAATGCGCACAAATTTCTTAGCGCTGTTCAGTTCTTCAATACCCGCATCTAACAACAGGTAAACAAACGGACTGGCGCTGCCATCCATGATGGGAATTTCTGGAGCGTCGACATCAATGACAATATTGTCAATGCCCAACCCCGCGAGCGCTGCGTTTAAATGTTCCACCGTAGAAATACGCACATCATGCTCATTCACCAGGCAAGTGCAGAGCATGGTGTCACGCACGGATTTTGCATCAGCCGGAAAATCAACCGGGGGATTCAAGTCTGTGCGACGATAGATGACCCCGGTATTTGCCGGTGCAGGACGCATGGTCAATGTGACCTTCTTGCCGGTATGCAAACCGACACCAGTCGCCTGAACAATACGTTTTAATGTACGTTGTTTGATCATCATTTTATCTCGCATGTTACTGAACCTACCGACTTAGTGTACACCAAGCCTAGCGGCACAGTTTAGCACAAAGAGCGGAGATTCCAACGCCATCCAGCAGTAAATTAGTCTGCCTGCTTGCGTAGAAAAGCTGGAATATCCAAATAATCGGGCTCTTTATTCGTTTGTGGATTTGGATCGTTTACCACCTTAGCGGTCGGTTTCTCTTGCGCCAGCGGCGTCATACCGTGTTGCTGATAACGGTGATCCATCACAGGCTGGCTGGCCTGCTTATTGGTGACTAAAGTAATCTCTGGTCGTTTGTCCATGCCAATACCTGTCGCTACGACCGTAACACGTAATTCGTCATTCATTTCGGGGTCGAGCGACGTACCGATAACCACGGTCGCATTGTCGGACGCAAAGGCGCGGATAGTGTTACCGACCGTCTCGAACTCATCCAGACGCAGGTCAAAGCCCGCCGTGATATTGACCAGTACGCCACGTGCGCCGGACAGATCGATATCTTCCAATAGCGGACTGGAGATCGCCATTTCCGCCGCTTCTTCAGCACGGTCCTCTCCACGCGCCACGCCAGAACCCATCATGGCATAGCCCATTTCAGACATCACAGTACGTACGTCAGCAAAGTCGACATTCATCAGGCCAGGCCGCGTGATCAGTTCGGCAATACCCTGCACGGCGCCTTTTAGTACATCGTTTGCTGCACCGAAGGCATCCAGCAGGGAAATTCCGCGTCCCAGCACTTTCAGCAATTTATCGTTTGGAATAGTGATCAACGAATCGACGTGCTTAGACAGCTCTGCGATACCTTGCTCCGCAAACGCCATACGTTTCTTTCCTTCAAAATTGAAGGGTTTGGTCACCACGGCAACGGTCAAAATCCCTAAATCTTTGGCTACTTCAGCCACAACAGGCGCAGCACCGGTTCCTGTACCGCCGCCCATACCCGCGGCGATGAACACCATGTCTGCGCCCTCAAGCGCTGAACGCAATAATTCGCGATCTTCTTCAGCCGAATTACGTCCTACTTCCGGGTTAGCGCCAGCACCAAGACCTTTAGTAATGCCACTGCCGATCTGGATCGTCTGACCAACTGCCGTTTTACGTAATGCCTGCGCATCCGTGTTGACGGCAAAGAATTCGACGCCTTCGATGCGCTCGCGCACCATATGTTCGACGGCATTGCCACCGCCGCCACCGACGCCGATGACTTTAATCACCGCGTCGTTGGTTAATTCCATTGGTTCAAACATAATTTCTCTCCGTTTGTGCCTGTAACCGCGAGATCATAAAACTGTGCCAGGTGATCTCTTTGATAAAATTAAAATTCTTTCCTCAACCAGCTATTGATTCGCTTGAACCAGTTACTTACTGAGGCGCGTTTTTCGACTTCATGCTCACCACCTAGGTGAGATTCTTTTCCATAGTGCAGCAATCCAACCGCCGTTGAGTAATAAGGCTCTTGGGCGTAATCCGTCAGCCCTGTTATATTCATTGGCTGACCAATACGCACCTGTGTGTGAAACACGCGTTGCGCACAGGCCGCCAGACCGTCTATTTGCGCGGCACCCCCTGTCAGCACAATGCCTGCCGCCAGATGGTGTTTCACGCCTTGTTGACGCAACTGCTCCTGCAACTGTAAAAGTTCATCGTTCACCAGATTCAATAACTCGGTGTAACGCGGTTCAATCACTTCGGCCAGTGTCTGCCTTTGCAAACTGCGGGGTGGACGTCCGCCAACGCTTGGAACCTCCACATTTTCATCCTTGCCGACAATCGATCCCAGGGCACAGCCATAGCGAACCTTGATGGCTTCGGCATCCGTCGGCGGCGTGCCAAACGCATAGGCGATATCGCTCGTAACCACATTGCCCGCATAAGGGATGACTTTTGTGTGTCGCAATGCGCCACCGGTATAAACAGCGATATCCATAGTGCCGCCGCCGATATCGACGACGCACACGCCCAACTCGCGTTCATCTTCCGTCAGTACCGCATAGCTGGACGCCAGTCCGGCGAAAATCAGTTGATCAACCTTTAAGCCGCAACGTTCAACGGCTTTAACAATATTCTTAGCCATATCATTATGGCAGGTTATCAGGTGGACTTTCGCCTGCATACGCACGCCAGACAAGCCTACCGGATTTTTAATTCCTTCCTGATAATCGATCGCATATTCCTGCGGAATCACATGAAGAACGCGGTGCTCATCACGCACACGCACAGATTTAGCGGTATGCACCACGCTTTCCACATCGTCCTGCGTAACCTCTTCTTCTGAAATAGGCACCATCCCTATTTCATTCTGGCAACTAATGTGCTTTCCAGACAGCGCCAGATATACGGAAGAGATCTGGCAGTCTGCCATCAACTCGGCCTGATCAATAGCGCGCTGAACACACTTAACGACCGATTCCAGATCGTTTACGCCGCCTTTATCCATTCCGCGCGACGGGCAACTGCCTACGCCAATAATATTGACCATGCCATCGGGCAGAACTTCCCCCACCAGCGCAGCCACTTTTGCTGTACCGATTTCCAGCCCAACTACCAGTTTTCTGTCCGTCGACTTGATCATTGTTGTTTAGCCTGTGCCTGTTTCTGGTTACTGTTATGTTGCTGATCAATGTCTTATTGCTGACCAACTCGTTGCCGATCGCCGCTCTGATGATCTAGCAAGGCTGGAGACCAGCCTACCGCGGCCCCGCTGTCATACCGCAAGTCCACATAGCTGATACGTTTGTTCTCGCTTTGAGCCTGTCGCTGCAACAGCGGATACAACTCGATAAAGCGTTGCAGACGTTTGGCCCTATCGTCGCGCCCTAATTCAAGACGCGTATCATCTTCTAATCCTAGCTGCCACGAATGGCGCGCACTCATCGCAACCATTTTTAACGTAAACTTCCCGGCGGCTAGCGTCTGACGCATCGTATGATAGCTTTCCAGCACTTCAGACTCGCTACCGTCCGGGCCATACAGTAGCGGCATCCTGCGATTACTGATACGTTCGGCAGGAACACTGAACGAATTGCCTTCCGCATCAATCAGTAGCTGGTCATTCCACCGCGCAACCGGAACATATTCAACCAGATGAATCTTTAATTCGTCCGGCCACTGCTTACGTACACTCGCCTGTTTTATCCACGGCAGATGTTCGATCTGCTGTTGAAGCACATTCACGTCTTGTGTCATGAACGTTCCCGGCGCCCCCAATGATAAAATAGCCTGACGGATATCGTCGTTAGTGGTGAACTGTCTCTCTCCGGTAATCGTCATACGAGAGAGGGGCAGTCGGCTCGCATCTTTCATCCACCCAACGACCATCCAGCTTCCCCAGACGATCGTTCCTACCACCATTAGCAGGAAAATCATCCCTGCCAATTGGCCTCCGTTACTGCGGCGAGTTCCTTTGGTCTCTGGTTCTCGTCCGCGTGTATTCAACGCTGCCTGCGACATATCAGCCAGCGAGCTCCAGAATTTTCACAACCAGTTGCGAGAAAGTCAGCCCATGTTGACGTGCGGCCATCGGAACCAGACTGTGATTAGTCATCCCCGGCGACGTATTTACCTCCAGCAAATAAAAAACGCCATCGTTATCCTGCATAAAATCGACGCGTCCCCATCCGCGGCAACCTACCGCGCGATAGGCGGCTATCGCCAGATCGGCTAACGACCGTTCTTGCTCATCCGGCAAGCCGCTCGGACAAAAATACTGTGTATCATCTGATAAATATTTCGCTTCATAATCGTAAAATGTGCCTGCCGGCTGAATGCGAATGGAAGGCAATACCTCATCCCCCAGAATAGCAACCGTATATTCGGGGCCACTTAGCCATTTCTCAACCAGGACATCATCATCGTGGCGGAAAGCTTCTTCCAATGCGGCAGGCAGTTCGCTGAAAGTGTCTACTTTACTCATACCAACGCTGGAACCTTCGCGGCTGGGCTTGACGATCAACGGCAACCCGAGATGAGTGAACTTAGCCAACAGCGTGTCTATCGTCGTTTGCGAATACTGACGACGCTCCAGCGCAACGTAGGGCGATACGGGTAATCCGACCGCTTGCCACACCTGTTTGGTGCGGAGTTTATCCATCGTCAATGCGGATGCCATAACGCCGCTACCGGTATACGGCAACCCCAGGAACTCCAGAACGCCCTGCAATGTGCCATCCTCACCGCCGCGTCCATGTAATGCGATGAAGACAGTAGAAAACCCCTGTTCCTTTAACGTCGTTACACAAAAATCACGAGGGTCAACCGCATACGCATCAATACCCGCTTCTTTCAGCCCAGCCAAAACGGCCTGACCGGAAAGTAACGACACATCACGTTCAGCAGAGGTGCCACCAAGCAATACCGCAACTTTTTCAGTCATGATGCTCCTCATTCGCTTATTTGCGGCTGCAATCTGGAATCAGCCAGTTTACGCGCCAGTTTGCCGATATTACCGGCACCCTGAACCAAAATCAGGTCTTCACCTTGTAGCGCCTGTGACAACAGTTCCGGCAAGGTATCCACATCGGTGACCAGAATCGGATCAATCTTACCTCTGCCGCGAATCGTGCGGCACAGCGAACGGCTATCTGCTCCTGGAATCGGCGACTCTCCTGCGGGATACACCTCCAGCATCAACAGCACGTCAACTTGTGATAATACGTGCGCGAAATCGTCATATAAATCGCGGGTTCGCGTATAGCGATGCGGCTGAAAAATCATGACCAGTCGCTTATTCGGCCACCCTGCACGAGCAGCCTTAATCGTGGCATCGACCTCTGTCGGATGGTGGCCGTAATCATCGATCAGCATTGCCGTACCACTTTGCCCATTCACCAGTTCAAGCGGATATTCGCCGAGGAAATCAAAGCGACGACCGGTGCCTTGAAAGCGCTCAAGCGCCCGCAGGATCGCCTCATCATCAATACCTTCATCGCTGGCGACCGCCACCGCCGCCGCGGCGTTGAGCGCATTGTGACGCCCCGGCGCATTCAGCGTAACATTCAGTTGCGGTTTATCTTTCCGCTCTAGCGTAAAGTGCCCTTGCGCGCCAGTCTGCCGATAACCGACAACGCGAATATCGGCATCCTCGCTAAAGCCGTATGTAATAATGTGACGCCCTACGCGAGGCAATAATTCGCGAATTACCACATCATCGATACACATCACCGCCTGCCCATAAAACGGCAAATTGTGCAGGAAATTGATGAACGTTTGCTTCAGGTTCTCAAAATCCCCGTGATAGGTATCCATATGGTCGGCTTCAATATTGGTCACAATCGCCACCATCGGTTGCAAATGCAGGAAAGACGCGTCGCTTTCATCGGCTTCTGCAATTAAATAACGGCTCAATCCCAAACGCGCATGCGTGCCTGCCGCCTTCACCAACCCACCGTTCACAAACGTCGGATCCAAGCCTGCTTCCGCATAAATACTGGTGACCATCGCCGTCGTAGTCGTCTTGCCGTGCGTCCCCGCGATCGCAATTCCATGACGAAAACGCATCAATTCCGCCAACATCTCGGCCCGGCGTATCACTGGAATACGTGCATCATGCGCGGCGACAATCTCAGGGTTATCCGCCGTAATCGCGCTAGACACTACCACTACACTGGCGTTCAGCACGTTCTCCGCACGGTGGTGAAAATAAATCTGTGCGCCAAGCTCAGCCAACTGCTGGGTCACCGCATTCGGCGCCAAATCAGAACCGCTGATTTCATAACCTTCGTTGGCCAACACTTCGGCGATACCACCCATGCCAGCACCGCCGATGCCGACAAAGTGTATGTGTCGGACGCGATGCATCTCCGGCACGATTGAACGTATTTTCGCCAATTGTTGAGTATTCACTTTATTTTATCGCTACCTTGTAACGTCATCGCACTGCCTTATGTCCGACAACGTTGTATTAATTAACCATGAGCCACATGCGTGGCTCGACTACCTGCCGCTGCGCTGACTTCCGCCGCCACGCGCTCGGTCGCATCCGGAATCGCCACGGCGCGGGCTTTTCGCGCCATGGTCAGCAAAGTCACGCGATCCCAACCGGATAGCACCTCGCTAACGGTCGCCACGTTAAACTGTGGCTGCTCAATGATTTTTGCTGCGCCTGCTTTTTCCAGCGGCAATGCATTCCAGTACTGTTGTCGATCTTTATGCTGAAATGGCACAAACAGCGCCGGTAGGCCTGCTGCCGCAATCTCACTCACGGTCAGTGCACCAGAACGGCACACCACCACATCCGCCCAGGCGTAAGCCGCAGCCATATCATCGATAAACTCGGTAATCTTGTGCTGCGCTTGCCCCGCTTCCAGATAGGCTTGCTGAACGCTTGATAGCGCGCCTTTGCCAACCTGATGCCAGATCGTAATACGTTGCCCCAACTGTGCCGCCACGCCGGGTAACGTTTGATTCAATATTCTTGCGCCCTGACTTCCCCCCACGACCAACACCCTCACCGGTCCTGTACGGTCAGCAAACCGTGTTTCCGGCATCGGTAGCGCCAGTACATCGGTTCTTACCGGATTTCCTACTACGTCCGCGTGGGGAAATGCGCCCGGAAACGCCTGTAACACCTTCTTCGCGATATGGGATAACCAGCGATTCGTTAGCCCCGCGATCCCGTTTTGCTCATGCAGGACAACCGGAATACCGCATAGCCAGGCAGCCAGCCCTCCAGGGCCGGAAACATAGCCGCCCATTCCCAGCACCACATCAGGCTGATAGCGACGCATAATCGCCCTTGCCTGACGCACAGCATGAAAAATACGTACTGGGGCGCTTAGCTGCGCCCAAATGCCTTTACCCCGTAAGCCAGAAATACGGATAAAATCAATGTCAATGCCATGCTTAGGCACCAAATCGGCTTCCATGCGATCCGCTGTACCTAACCAGCGAACCTGCCAGCCCTGCGCCATCAAATGGTGCGCAACGGCCAGCCCAGGGAAGACATGCCCCCCCGTGCCGCCCGCCATCACCATCAAACGCTTAGCTTCGCCACTCATCGGGCACCTCTCGTAAACGCCTGCGCTTTTGTCAGACGCGTTTCAAAATCTATTCGTAACAACAAAACAATTGCCGTCGACATAATCAGCAGACTAGAACCACCGTAACTAATTAGCGGTAAGGTTAACCCTTTCGTCGGTAACATTCCCGCCGCCGCGCCAACATTAACCAGCGTCTGAAAGCTGAACCATACGCCAATCGAGCACGCCAGAAAGCCTGAAAAGCGCTGATTGATCTCTAACGCCCGCTTCCCGATGGACATCGCACGAAAAGCGACGAAGAATATCATTAACAGCGCTAAAACCACACCGATATAGCCGAGTTCTTCGCCTAAAATAGAGAAAATGAAATCGGTATGCGCTTCCGGCAAATATTCCAATTTCTGGATTGAATTACCTAACCCTTGACCCCAGAATTCACCACGCCCAAACGCCATTAAGGATTGTGTCAACTGGTAGCCGCTGCCAAACGGATCATCCCATGGGTCGAGAAAAGAGGTGACACGTCGTATACGATAAGGTTCTGCCACAATCAGTAGGCCAACGGCGAACATGCCGCAACCAATGATCGCCAGAAATTGCCACAATTTAGCGCCTGCCAGAAACAACATGGCCAATGTCGTTACAAACAGCACCACTACCGTACCCAAATCGGGTTGCGCCAACAGCAATACCGCCAATACCACCATCACGCCCATCGGTTTACAAAAACCCCAAAAGTTATTTCTTACTTCTTCAACCTTGCGCACCATATAACTGGACAGATAACAAAACAGCGCCAGCTTGGATAATTCCGCAGGTTGAATACGTAACGGCCCCAGCGAAATCCAACGAGAAGCGCCGTTGACCGAGCTTCCCACCACCAGCACAACCAGTAGCATAACCATGGCGACCAATAGTAATACCGGGCTATAACGCTGCCATATTTCCATTGGAATACGCAGCGTAATTAATGACAGACCAAATGCTAATCCGAGATATATCGCATCACGTTTTGCAAACAAAAACGGATCACTCGCAAGACGCTGACCAACAGGCATAGAAGCCGACGTCACCATCACAAAACCCATTACGGCCAGCCCAAACGTTAACCACACCAGCGTCCTGTCGTACAGAATCACGCTTAGCGTATCGCTCTCACGCGTTCCCATAACCCAATGCTTTAGACGCTCAATCAACGCCAGCCCGGAGAATCGCATTAGCCTAACTCCTCCGCCAAACGAGCGAATTCATCGCCCCGCTGCTCAAAACTACGGAACTGATCCAGGCTGGCACAAGCTGGCGACAGCAACACCATATCGCCTGGATTAACGCGTTTGGCGATGAGTTGCATTGCGTGTTCCATGGTTTCCGTCTGTTCAGCGATCTCCGGACGCAGCGCTGCTAGCTGTTGCCCGTCGCGACCAAAACAATACAAACGGATATGCTCGCCCTGTATATACGGCAGCAACGGCGAAAAGTCGGCCGATTTACCATCGCCGCCTAATAACAAATGTAGTGTGCCTTCAACCTGTAAACCGCTCAGTGCCGCCTCTGTACTGCCCACATTGGTGGCTTTAGAGTCATTGATCCACCGCACGCCATTACGCTCAAACACTTGTTGAAAGCGATGCGGCAAACCGGTAAACGACGTTAACGCCGTCAGCGCGGATGCGCGTGGGATCCCTACAGCATCCGCCAGCGCCAGCGCCGCTAAAGCGTTCGTATAATTATGCTGCCCGACAAGCTGGATTTCGCGGACGTTAAGCACGCGTTCACCGTTCACTCGCAGCCAGGTTTCTCCCTGCTGCCGATTCAGGTGATAATCGCCTACATCGACGCCAAAACTACGGCAGCGCGCATCTGCTCCACGAATCGGCATGGTCAGCGCGTCATCCGCGTTCACAACACACACCGCTGCATGCTCATAAATACGCAATTTCGCCGCCCGATATTGCTGCAACCCTAACGGGTAACGGTTGGTGTGATCTTCCGTCACGTTCAGAATGGTTGCCGCAGCGGCATGCAGGCTACTCGTCGTTTCCAACTGGAAACTCGACAGTTCCAGCACATAAAGCTGGGCGGGTTGCGCCAACAGTTGCAGCGCGGGTAGGCCAATATTACCGCCAACGCCCACCTGCCAGCCCGCGGCGTGCGCCATTTCACCCACCAGAGTCGTCACCGTGCTTTTGCCGTTCGAGCCGGTAATTGCCACAATCGGCGCTTGGGCTTCACGGCAGAACAATTCGATATCACCGACAATCTCAATGCCTGCATCAGCAGCGTCGCACAAAATTGGCGTTGCTAACGCGATACCGGGACTGGCGACAATCAAATCCGCGCCCATCAACCAATCTTCATTCAGGCTACCGAGATGACGCTCTACCTGCTCCGGCAACTTATCCAGCCCCGGCGGACTGATACGGGTATCCACCACGCGCGGTACAACGCCACGCGCGAGAAAGAAATCGACACAAGAGAGGCCGGTCAGACCCAACCCGATAATGACGACCTTTTTACCCTGATAGTCCACCATGTCTTATCGCACCTTCAACGTTGCCAGGCCAATCAGCACCAGCATTAACGAAATAATCCAGAAACGTACAATCACGCGCGGTTCCGGCCAGCCCTTAAGTTCATAATGATGATGAATCGGTGCCATACGGAAAATGCGCTGCCCGCGTAACTTAAAGGACCCGACCTGCAGGATCACTGACAGTGTTTCGACCACGAAAACACCGCCCATAATTACCAACAAAAACTCCTGGCGCAGTAGAACGGCGATGGTGCCAAGAGCTCCCCCCAGCGCGAGCGAACCGACATCCCCCATGAAAACTTGCGCGGGGTAAGTGTTAAACCACAGAAACCCAAGCCCGGCACCGACAATCGCAGTACAGACGATCACCAACTCACTGGCATGGCGGATATATGGTATGTGCAAATAACCGGCAAAATTCATGTTCCCGGTTGCCCACGCCACCAGCGCAAAACCCGCCGCGACAAACACCGTCGGCATAATGGCCAGACCATCCAGGCCGTCGGTCAGATTAACGGCGTTGCTGGTGCCGACAATGACAAAGTAGGCCAATGCAATATAAATCAGGCCCAGTTGCGGCATCACGTCTTTGAAAAACGGCACCACAAGCTGTGTGGCCGGCGTATCTTTTCCAATGGCATACAGAGCAAAAGCCACGACGAGTGCAATAACCGACTGCCAGAAATATTTCCAGCGAGCGATCAACCCTTTAGTATCCTTACGCACCACTTTGCGGTAATCATCAACAAAACCGACCGCACCGTAACCCACTAATACCAGAAGCACACACCAGACATACGGATTAGACAGGTTTGTCCACATCAAAACGGAAATGATGATCGCCGCCAGGATCATCACGCCCCCCATCGTTGGGGTTCCCCGCTTGCTGAAATGCGATTCAGGCCCCTCGTTACGCACCACCTGACCAATTTGCAACCGCTGCAACCAGGCGATCATGTGCGGCCCCATCCATAAAGAAATAACCAATGCGGTCAGCAGACTGACGATGGCGCGGAACGTCAAATAGGAAAAGACGTTAAAGCCGGTATAAAATTTGGCCAAATGCTCAGCCAGCCAGACTAACATTGCGCATTCTCCTGTAATGCTTGTACAACCTGCTCCATCGCAGCGCTGCGTGAACCTTTAATCAATACGCTAATGACGTTATGTTCTGCCAAAAGCTCCCGCAACCGTGAAACCAGCGCATCTTTATTCTGAAAATGCTCACCATTACCACTGGCAATGCCGATCAATTCACTTAGTGTCCCGACGCTCAATACGCGATCGATACCAGCGACGCGCGCCGCCTCGCCAACCTGACGATGACACTCGGCAGCGCCATCCCCCAGTTCGCCCATATCACCCACGACCATCACACGGTAACCCGGCATCTCGGCCAGTACTTGTGCTGCCGCCGTCATCGAGCCGACATTGGCATTGTAGCTATCATCCAACAGCAACTTTCCTTCCGACAAAACGATCGGAAATAGCCGCCCTGGCACCGCCTGAAGCTGAGATAAGCCAGATTTAACGGCGTCCAGCGTCGCGCCGACGGACATGGCCAACGCCGTCGCCGCAAGCGCATTGGCAATATTATGGCGCCCCGGTAAAGGCAACAAAATCGGCGTCTTGCCAAACGGCGTGTGCAATGTAAAACGCGCCCCCTGCGCCAGCATCTCTACATCACTAGCAAAAAAATCAATATCGCCAGCAGCCTGAGGTGAGAAACGCCAAACGGTTTTATGACTCAACATGCCCTGCCAATGCGAAAAATCATGACTGTCGGCATTCAGGATCGCCACGCCATCGGCAGGTAAACCAGCAAAAATCTCGCCTTTCGCCTGCGCCACTCCCGCTAACGAACCAAAACCTTCCAGATGTGCGGCGGCCAAATTATTGACCAACGCACTTTCTGGCCGAACCAGATTGGTCGTATAGGCGATTTCACCAAGATGATTTGCCCCTAGTTCAATCACGGCAAACTGATGTTCCGGTGTCAAACGTAACAACGTGAGCGGCACGCCGATATCATTGTTGAAGTTGCCGGCGGTATACAGGACGGAACCACACTGGCGCAGAATCGCCGCCGTCATTTCTTTAACCGAGGTTTTCCCAGAAGACCCCGTCAGCGCAACAACGCGCGCTGCCGACTGCTGGCGTACCCAGGCAGCTAATTGGCCCAGCGCCAGACGGGTATCGCTCACCAGTAGTTGGGGCACATCAACAGGTAAGCGCTTACTAACCAATAGAGCCGCCGCACCGCCTTTAACCGCATCCGCAGCGTAATCATGGGCATCGAATTTGTTGCCTTTCAAGGCAACAAATAAGCAGTTGGGAGACAGCTTACGCGTATCGGTTGAAACATTTTCAATATCAATGCTTTCACCAATCAGCTTCGCATTCAGCACTGTGGCAAGCTGTTGCAGGGAGGCGCGAATCATGCGATTACCCCCAACAGACGTGCCACGGTGAGACGATCGGAATAATCCAGGCGCTGATGCCCCACCAGTTGGTAATCTTCGTGCCCTTTACCCGCGATCAGTACCACGTCATTTTCCTGCGCTTGCAGAATTGCGCTGGTGACCGCCTCTGCACGCCCGTGAATTACCTGAACACGGCCAGCATCCAGCAAACCGGAAAGAATATCGGCGACAATGGCCTGCGGCGTTTCGCTACGCGGATTATCGTCTGTCACTATCACGCGGTCGGCCAATTGTTCTGCTATGCCCCCCATCAGTGGTCGTTTACCCGTATCGCGATCGCCGCCACAGCCAAACACACACCAGAGTTTGCCTTGACAATGCAAACGCACCGCTTCAAGCGCTTTTTCGAGCGCATCCGGCGTGTGCGCGTAATCAACGACGACCGTGGGTTTTCCTGCCGCCTGAAACACTTCCATACGGCCACATACCGGCTGTAATTGCGCCGCAGTAACAACCAATTTATCAAGGGGATAACCGAGAGACAGCAGTGTTGCCAACGCCAGCAACATATTACTGACGTTAAATGCCCCCATAAGCCGACTTTCTATCTCGCCGCTCCCCCAGCTTGAATCGAATACAATTGAGGCCCCATTATCATGGTAATTAATCTGCGTTGCTTTCAACCAGCGGCCACGGCGACCAGGGACCAGATTGTTTTCCATCGTAACAGCAACCGCATCCGGCAACGTTGCCAACCAGCGCAGCCCAACCTCATCATCGGCATTGATAATCATCTGCCCTACGCGATGATCGGCGAACAGCGCCCATTTGGCTGCTTCATAGCTTTCCATATTGCCGTGGTAATCAAGATGATCTCGACTCAGATTAGTGAATACTGCCGCCGCGAATGGCAATGCAGCGACGCGGTGCTGTATTAGCCCGTGGGAGGAAACTTCCATCGCAGCAAAGGTCGCGCCCTGATCGACTAACTGGCTTAACGCGCGTTGCACATCAATGGCGGATCCCGTGGTATTTTTTGTCGGAACCGCCTGACCCAATAGGCCATTACCGACAGTCCCCATTACCGCGCTCGTTTCACCTAAAGCCTGACTCCACTGCGCCAAAAGTTGAGTCGTTGTCGTTTTTCCATTGGTCCCTGTCACGCCGATAAGCTGTAGCTTTTCCGCTGGCTGCTGATAAAAACGACCAGCCAGCGCGGAAAGCCGTTGATTCAACTTGTCGAGATAGACGACGGGCACACCGTGTATTTCACGAATAGTGCCATCAGCGGCTTCCCCCTCTGCGTCAGCCACAATCGCGGCTACGCCCTGCGCAATCGCCTGCGGAATATAGCGCCGTCCGTCCGTTTCATGTCCGACAACGGCAACAAACAGATCTCCGGCAGCCGCGACGCGGCTGTCCAATGTCATCTCCCGCAGCGCGCACGCCGGAGTGCCATGCACCCACGGCGCAAGTAAATCGCGCAAATTACGATCGGCCACCTGAACCCTCTTTTCTATTTATGACAAACTCGTTTTTGTCGCCAGTCGGTAACGCATCTGGTTCAACATTCATCGTACGCAGCACGCCTCCCATAATGGCGCCAAAGATTGGCGCAGAAACTGCGCCGCCGTAGTACTTCCCTGCCTGTGGATCGTTAATGACGACAACCAGGGCAAAGCGTGGATTACTGGCTGGCGCAACACCGGCCGTATAGGCGATATATTTGTTAATATATTTGCCGTCCGGCCCGACTTTCTTCGCCGTACCGGTTTTGATCGCGATGCGATAACCTTTGATAGCCGCTTTAGTACCGCCGCCGCCCGGTAGCGCCACGCTTTCCATCATATGCACGACAGTACGCACCAGCGCCTCCGGGAAAACGCGTTCGCCGGGCACCGGGGGATCGACTTTCGTGATCGACAATGGACGGTAAATGCCAAAACTGCCGATCGTGGCGTAAACACGCGCTAACTGTAATGGCGTTACCATCAGACCGTAGCCAAAGGCAAAGGTGGCCCTCTCTATGTCGGACCACCGCTGCCGCTGAGGGTATAAGCCGCTACTTTCGCCGACTAATCCTAAATTGGTCGCTTTTCCTAGTCCAAATCGCGAGTAGGTATCGACCAATGCGGAGGAAGGCATTGCCAACGCCAGTCTGGAAACGCCGACGTTACTCGACTTTTGCAGCACCCCTGTCAGGGTCAGTTCACTGTAGCGCGCCACGTCTTTGATTTCATGGCCATTAATGTAGTATGGCAACGTGTTGAGGACGCTATTTTCCTTAACAACGCCACGCTGTAATGCCGTCATTACTACCATCGGTTTCACGGTAGAACCAGGCTCGAAAATATCGGTGATAGCGCGGTTGCGCATGATCTCTTGCGGCGTACCTGCCAGATTATTTGGGTTATAAGAAGGGCTATTCGCCATCGCCAGCACTTCACCGGTATTCACATCTACCAGCACGGCCGTTCCTGACTCGGCTTTGTTAAAAGCCACCGCATTATTCAGTTCGCGGTAGACCAGCGCCTGCAAGCGCTCATCAATACTGAGCACCAAATTATGTGCAGCCTGACTGTCAACAGACGAGATGTCTTCAATCACACGGCCAAACCGATCTTTACGCACGATACGTTCACCCGGGTGCCCGGTTAACCAACGATCAAAACTTTTCTCTACGCCTTCAATGCCTTGCCCATCAATGTTAGTGAAACCAATGAGATGGGAGGTCACTTGACCAGAAGGATAATACCGGCGGGATTCCTGCCGCAGATTAATACCCGGCAGCTTCAGTTTGTGGACGTATTCACCGATGGCAGGGTTCACCTGTCGCGCCAGATAAACGAAGCGCCCTTTAGGGTTAGCATTAATCTTGGTGGCTAACTGATCCAACGGGATGCCGAGCGCGTCAGCCAGCGCTTTCCAACGGGTATCCAGCGTAATCCCACCGCGATCGTTAACTTCTTTCGGGTCCGCCCAGACCGCATTTACCGGTACGCTAACGGCCAGTGGGCGCCCGGCACGGTCACTGATCATACCGCGCGCCGTTGGCACTTTTTGTACACGCAGGGAACGCATATCGCCCTCGCGCACCAGCTTATCCGGGTTAATTACCTGGAGATAGGCTGCCCGCGCCATTAATCCAGCCATCGCAAAAAAAATGCAGCCGCAAAGCAACGCAAAACGCCAGCTAACAAAGCTGGCTTGATCTTCCTGGCGCTTTAACTTTCCTGGTCGGGCTGCTTTCATTCTTCTCGGGCTACCTATTTAGTTCATTGCTTAACCACAATATTTTCCTGTGACGGATCGACATGCGTCATTTGCAGTTTTTCCGTCGCGATCCGCTCAACGCGGCTATGATCCCCAAGTGAATTCTCCTCCAGGATCAGATTTCGCCATTCGATATCTAACGCATCGCGCTCCAACAACAGTTGCTCACGCTCCGCGGTCAGTAAGCGCGTCCGATGAGCCGTCGTGACAACAAAGACCGCTGAAACCAGCACTGCGACCATCAGCAATAGCGGAAACTTTGCATTGCGCAGCAAATCGTCGCCGATAACGCCAACCAGCGTGTGACGCTCATTGCCAATCATGCAGGCAGCCTCTCAGCAAAGCGCAGCACCGAGCTGCGCGCGCGGGGGTTTTCTGCAATCTCGGCTTCTGTTGGCATCAGCTTCTTTCCAACGGCCTTTAACGTCTGCCCGCCCTGGCTGCGTAACTGCGCTTCCGTCAACGGCAAACCTGCTGGCACCTGTGGCCCACGGCTCTGATGGCGGATAAATCGTTTAACAATACGATCTTCTAACGAGTGGAAGCTGATCACTGACAGACGCCCCCGCGGGGCCAGTATGCTTAGCGCGCCCTCTAAAGCTCGCTCGATCTCTTCCAGTTCACTATTTATGTAAATACGGATTGCCTGGAAACTGCGCGTCGCCGGGTGTTTATGTTTTTCTCTCACCGGGCTGGCTGCCGCGATCAATTCCGCAAGCTCTTTTGTCCGCGTCATGGGCTCAGTACGATTGCGCTCCACAATCGCTCGGGCAATACGCTTAGCAAAACGTTCTTCGCCAAAGGTTTTCAACACCCAGGCGATATCGTCAGCTTCTGCTTTCATCAGCCACTCGGCCGCAGATACCCCCTGCGTCGGATCCATGCGCATATCCAACGGGCCATCACGCATAAATGAAAACCCGCGTTCAGGGTCGTCAAGCTGTGGAGAAGACACGCCAAGGTCGAGCAGCACGCCATCAATCCGCCCGGTGAGCTCGCGTTCCGCGACATACTCCGCCATAGCGGAGAACGTCCCATGAATGATAGAAAAGCGAGGATCGTTAATTGCCTTGGCCGCTTCAATCGCCTGAGGATCGCGATCGATAGCCAACAGGCGGCCTTCCGGCCCTAACTGAGAAAGGATGAGGCGAGAATGACCGCCACGGCCAAATGTGCCGTCGATGTAAATGCCGTCACTGCGAATATTTAGCCCGTTGACGGCTTCATCCAACAAGACGGTGGTATGTTTATAATTTTCCAGCATGGCTATAGCGATAGGTCCTGCAACCGATCAGATAAAGGTTCCTGAGTCGATTGTTCAGCGTCAATATCGTCCCTGACCTGTTGATACCAAGTCTGTTCATCCCACAGTTCAAACTTGTTGAACTGCCCGACTAGCATCACTTCTTTTTTAAGATTCGCATGCTGCCTTAACGTATTCGCAATCAATAAACGCCCCGCACTATCCATTTGGCACTCGCTGGCATGGCCTAATAACAGCCGTTGAATGCGGCGTTCTGTAGGGTTCATGCTTGACAGGCGAGACAGCTTTTGTTCAATGATTTCCCACTCGGGTAAGGGATAAAGCAGCAGGCATGGCTGATGCAAATCAATGGTGCAAACCATTTGACCTTGCGATTCCCCGCTCAGCATTTCCCGGTATCGGGTAGGCACGGCGAGGCGCCCTTTGCTGTCGAGGTTAACCAGCGTAGCCCCACGAAACATAACTGAGTTACCCCTTCATCACCTTTTTCACCACTTTATCCCACAAAATCCCACTTTTAAGAGTGTACGGAGGGGATGAAAACCTTGTCAAGCCAGAGCGGACGTGCTCAGGGATTATTCCTGAATGAATGCAGAGAGGCATAGAGGAAAATAGAATAAAGCGTCGAAACTAACGAAGATTAACATCATGATAATTTAAGAAAAATTTATACCGTAGCGTAAGTATCATCAATATATTGTCTTCTAACTTGGCTTCTCAATTATTTTTACCGTCACATACTGAAATTAAAAATAATCGCTTTAGGAATAGTCTTAGGCCCTTGGATGTCTTGAATACCAAGGCCCAAGCGAACAGGGAGGATCTTACCGCGGTGGATGGTAACGGCTCAATCTCCTATTGTTAGCACTACCGCCGTTTTATTAAGCAACCTATTTCCTCTCGTTGACTTTCCTTAATCAAGGTACGCAGCGCCTTAAAAGAACACGGTTTAAATAGCTTGCGTATCAATACCACAAAGCACGAAAGCGCGATCCCGTGTTATTTGCCATTGGCCTACGACCATTAAAACGTCCCATCATAAAGGCGATGTCCCTCAGAAAAACTCAACCTATTGTTTCCCAAAATATTCAATTCATTGTCACGATAAAAAAACGAGAAATTCACTAGATAAAAATAAAGTAGCGTAAAAGTAAAAAAACAACGCCAAAATAAATATTTTTAACTAGTTTATTGGCTTACATATAGTGATGTAAACTACACACGCCAAACAAAGCACAATAAAAAACCAATTAAACAAACCAAACTAGTTTATCTAACCTGAAAGTGGAGCGGAAAGTATGTTTTCCCCGACATCGCGATTGCGTAGTGCGACTGCGGATACAGTTGCACTGGTGGTCTATTGCTTTATTACCGGTATGGCTATAGAAATTATGCTTTCTGGTATGAGCGTCGAACAATCGCTGTCTTCACGTTTATTGTCTATTCCTGTGAATATCGCCATTGCCTGGCCCTATGGGCTTTATCGCGATCGCGTGTTGAAGTTAGCCAGTCGCTATGCAGGCCAGCATTTCCTGGTACGTAGCGTAGCCGATCTCTTCGCCTACGTGAGTTTTCAATCGCCGGTTTACGCCATTATTCTCTGGGTTATTGGCGCAAATTCCGCGCAAATCCTGACTGCCGTCACCAGTAACCTGGTGGTATCGATGGTGATGGGGGTGGCTTATGGTTATTTCCTAGAATATTGTCGCCGACTATTCCGGGTCGCCTTACCCTAAAAGGAGATGAACCTGGCGTTATAAAGGGGCGCCATAGCCAGCTATGGCGTAGAAATGCGGAAAATTAAAATTACGCGCGGCTCAATGAGCCACGGCGATAGAGGTTACGTCTGATCCGGTTTAAACCGGGTTTCGGCCTTTTGGGCTCATCCAGACTAGCCAACACCAGTTCCAGCACACGCTCCGCAACCTCGCGATGACGCTGAGCAACAGATAGCACCGGGCATTCCAGATAGTCTAATAGTTCATTATCGCCAAATGTCGCGATGGCCAAATTATTCGGCAGACGACCGTTTATCTTCAGGTTGACGTCCATTACACCTTGCAATAAAGGAAATGAGGTCGTAAACAACGCTTCTGGCATAGGATTATTTTGTAAGTACGCCATGAAGGCGGCCGCGGCCGCCGCGCGTTCATAACTATTAGAATAGAGGTAACTCACTTCACGCGGATCGCCCGCCCACGCCTGACGGAACCCTTGTTCCCGCAGAAAACTAACTGAAAGCTCAGGCAATGCGCCGAGATAAAGTACAGATTGAACAGGCACTTTTCTTAATTCCTGTGCCAGCATTTCCGCGTCCTCAAGATCGGCCCCAACCACGCTGGTAAAGTGCTCGCGATCCAATGCTCTGTCCAGCGCAATAATCGGTGGGTTGCCGTTGATCCAGCGCTGATAAAAAGGGTGCTCCGGCGGCAATGCCGTAGAAACGATAATCGCGTCCACCTGACGCTGTAAAAGATGCTCGATACAACGCATCTCGTTGTCCGGCTGATCTTCGGAACACGCAATTAATAATTGATAACCGCGCTGTCTGGCCTGACGCTCCAGATAATTGGCGATACGTGTGTAGCTGGTATTTTCCAGATCGGGAATGACTAAACCGATTGAACGAGTGCGCCCTGCACGTAAACCGGCAGCGACAGCATTGGGATGATAATTGTGCTCCCTCACCACAGCCATGACTTTCTCAACGGTCTTATCGCTCACGCGATATTGCTTTGCTTTCCCGTTTATCACATAGCTGGCTGTCGTGCGCGAAACACCCGCAAGACGCGCGATTTCATCCAGTTTCACTGGTAACCCCTTAGTAGGCCAGAAAATCGATAGGCCGGATAAAAAGTGCGATGACCATAAAATCATCATGGATATAAGGTAGATCTAACAGCAGAAGTATTTGTTCGGCAACTGCTTTTATCACGTATCCAATTATTGCAAGCTGGCTCGCGAATAATGGACATATTTCACCTTGAATATATTGCGTCTATCGCTTCTATTAGGTGAAGAGAAATAAAAAGACCCGATGCTATTATCGGGCCTCTTAACGTAAAACGCAGCAAAAAGCCGATCAACGCATAATTTTATCGCCGCGTGATACACCGACAATCCCAGAACGGGCGACTTCCACGATTTCTGCCACTTCACGCACGGCATTAAGAAATGCATCTAATTTATCGCTGGTACCAGCGAGCTGTACGGTATAAAGCGAAGCCGTAACATCAACAATCTGACCGCGAAAAATATCGGCGCAGCGTTTCGCTTCTTCCCGGCCATAACCGGTAGCCTGTAGCTTAACCAGCATGATCTCACGTTCAACGTGCGCGCCTTGCCCCAATTCGCTCACACGCAGAACATCCACTAACTTATGCAGTTGTTTCTCGATCTGCTCAAGCGCTTTCTCATCGCCTACTGTTTGGATCGTCATACGAGAAAGCGTAGGGTCTTCCGTCGGCGCCACCGTCAGGCTTTCGATATTATAGCCGCGCTGCGAAAACAGGCCGACGACACGCGAAAGAGCACCTGATTCATTCTCAAGTAATACCGATAAAATTCGCCGCATGATCAGGTCCTCTCCGTTTTGCTCAACCACATTTCATCCATCGCTCCGCCGCGGATCTGCATGGGATACACATGCTCGCTACTGTCGATGTTGATATCTACGAACACCAGCCGATCTTTTTGCGCCAGCGCTTGTGCCAACTTCTCTTCTAATTCGTCTGGCGTGTCGATAGAAATCCCGATATGACCATACGCTTGCGCCAACTTGACGAAATCAGGCAGTGATTCCATGTAAGAGCTGGAATGGCGGCCAGAGTAAATCATATCCTGCCACTGCTTCACCATACCGAGGAAACGGTTGTTCAGGTTAATGACCACAATGGGCAAATCATATTGCAGCGCCGTAGACAGCTCTTGGATATTCATCTGAATACTGCCGTCGCCTGTCACACAAATCACCGTTTCTTGCGGCAATGCGAGCTTAATGCCTAGCGCCGCCGGCAGCCCAAACCCCATGGTACCCAACCCGCCGGAATTCACCCAGCGGCGTGGCAAATCAAATGGATAATACAGCGCGGCAAACATCTGATGCTGACCAACGTCCGATGCCACATAGGCTTTCCCTTCCGTCAGGCGATACAAGGTTTCAATCACCGCCTGCGGTTTAATCTTGTCGCCTTCCGTGCTGTATTTCAGGCAGTGGCGCCCTCGCCATTGCTCAATGGACTGCCACCAATCACGTAACGCATCAAACTGCTGCGGCGCGCCATCTGATTCCTGCGCCAGTAACCCCAACATGAGGGTTAACACGTGTTTAGCATCGCCAACGATTGGGATATCCGCATTGACCGTTTTAGAAATCGATGCGGGATCGATATCAATATGCAACACCGTCGCATTCGGGCAATATTTCGCTAGGTTGTTCGTGGTGCGATCATCAAAGCGCACCCCAACAGCAAAAATCACATCGGCATGATGCATGGCCATATTGGCTTCATACGTGCCGTGCATCCCCAACATACCGAGACATTGTCGATGCGTTCCGGGAAACCCGCCCAACCCCATCAGGGAAGTGGTAACGGGTAAGTTAAGTTTTTCCGCCAATGCCAGCAGTTCTTCATGACATCCCGCGTTAATTACGCCACCGCCACTGTAAATAATCGGTTTTTCGGCCGCCAGTAAGGTTTGCAGCGCACGACGGATCTGGCCTTTATGCCCTTGAACAGTCGGATTATAGGAGCGCATGCTGACACTTTCGGGATAGACATAAGGCAATTTATTTGCCGGGTTCATAACATCTTTCGGCAGATCGACGACTACCGGGCCAGGACGCCCAGTTGAGGCAAGATAGAACGCTTTTTTCAAGATCGTCGGAACATCTTCTGCTTTTTTGACGAGAAAACTGTGTTTCACAATAGGACGGGAAATGCCCACCATGTCACATTCCTGAAAAGCGTCGTAACCGATCAGCGATGTGGCTACCTGACCGGACAACACCACCATAGGAATGGAGTCCATATACGCCGTGGCGATACCGGTAATGGCATTCGTCGCGCCGGGGCCTGACGTCACCAGCACCACGCCGACATCACCTGTCGCACGCGCATAGCCATCAGCCATATGTACCGCGCCTTGCTCATGCCGCACCAGGACATGCTCAATACCGCCGACCGTATGCAGGGCATCGTAAATATCCAGCACCGCACCACCCGGATAACCGAAAACATGTTTTACGCCCTGATCGATCAACGATCGAACCACCATTTCGGCGCCTGACAACATCTCCATGGGTTTGCCTCTTCTGTTCAGAAAGCGGTAGCCGCTTCTGTGTTGACTGGGGAAATCCCCGCGTTCACGTTGTGTTAATACTGTTAATTTTTAGTACAAGAATACGAGAAATTATACGGATTACAGATAACCCGTTAACATAGCGCCAGATTATGACGCAGACAAACGGCAAAAAACCATCATATTTCATTCGTGCAAAGAGGAATCGGACGTCAGGGAAAGTATCGCCGCAATAACATACTCTTTCATCAGCGTTAATCCTGACAGATCGTCTAAACCGCCCCTAACTACAGCGTAAAATTTTTAGGCGCAAAACACGATTTCGCTCCTTGAAACGCATTTCGGCCTGACTTTGTCACGATTCCGCGTACATTGCCTCGATCTCCGACCGATAACGCTGGTTGATGATTTTCCTGCGCAGCTTAAGTGTTGGCGTCAACTCCCCTTTAGCCATCGAAAATGGCACAGGCAACAGTGTAAATTTCTTCACTTGTTCAACACGAGACAGCCCTTTCTGCATGTCCCGTAAACGCTGCTCAAACAGCGCTATGATGTGGCTATGGCGCAACAGATCCAGACGATCGTGATACTTCAGGTTGATGGAATGCGCGTATTCTTCTAACGCCTCGAAGCAGGGAACAATCAATGCAGAAACGTAGTGACGCGTGTCAGCAATAATCGCGACCTGTTCGATGAAACGATCCTGCCCTAGCGTACCTTCCAAATGCTGCGGTGCAATGTATTTCCCTCCCGATGTTTTCATCAAATCTTTCAATCGTTCAGTAATATACAGGTTACCGCTGGCATCCAGCGCGCCCGCATCGCCGGTTTTTAACCAGCCGTCTTTGGTAAAGACTTCTGCGGTTTCCTGCGGGCGGCGGAAATAGCCCCGCATCAGGGTCGCGCCTCGCACCTGAATTTCATTTTTCTCACCTATGCGAACATCAATACCCGGCAGTGGCGTACCAATCGACCCTAAAGGAAACTGACGATCTTCCCAACAGGAAACTGTCGCACAGGTTTCTGTCATCCCATAACCATAAATAATACGAACCCCGATGGCGTGGAAAAACAGAATAATGTTGTCGTCCAGTCGCGCCCCCGCCGCTGGCATAAAGCGAATCTGTCCACCCAGAAGCTGACGTAGCCTTCCTAGCACCAGGCGATCGGCGTAATGGCGCATAATGCGACGGAAGAGACTCTCCTTTTTTCCTGACGATTTGGTGAAAACATATCGCCCCTGCGCTATCGCCCACGCGAAGAGCCGCTGGCGATACCACGGCGCCTGCGCCACTTTTTCATGGATTGCGCTATACACTTTTTCATAGAAACGCGGCACCGCACACATGACCGTCGGCTTGATGGCCTGCATCGCGCTACGAACCAATTGCGTATCACCAAGATACACATTCTGTGCTCCGCAATGCATGACAAAGAAACTCCAGGCGCGCTCAAAGACATGGGAAAGCGGCAAGAAACTCAGCGACACATCGTTTTCCGACAGACTTAAACGCGTCTCATGTAACTTAAGCTGCATCGCCAGGCTAGCGTAATCCAACATAACCCCTTTCGGCTCTCCCGTCGTGCCGGAGGTATAAATCAGAGTAAACAGATCGTTGAGATCGCGACTATCAATACGCGCCTGCCATTCATCGCGCCAGAAGTCGTCCACAGCTTGTGCTTCAAACTCACTCAGGGAGCGTACGCTGTCGCTGCCGTGCAGATTAAGGCCTTCATCCATGACAATAATATTGCGTAACTGTGGGCAGGTATCTCGTAACGCCAGCAAGGCATCTAACGACGCCTGACCGCTGACGAAAATGGTACGAATATCTGCATCGTTGATAATGAATGCCGCCTGTGCCGCCGTATTGGTGGCGTAAATCGGCACACTGATCGCCCGCAAATGCAACAATGCTAAATCGACCAGCGACCAATTTATTGAGTTATGCGAGAAAATCGCCACTCGTTCCTGAACATCCAGACCGAGTGCCAATAGCGCGCTGGCAATACGTCGAATGCGTTGCCCAGCTTGGGTCCAGGTCAGTTGCTGTTCGCCTTCTGGCGTCCATTCACGCAGTGCTATACGCCCAGCGCACTGGTTGATCTGATGTTGAACCCGGTGCACTACATGATATGGCTGTAAATGATTAGTCATCGGTAAACGTGTTTATCAAGGGAATGATGAATGTGACGGTGTTTCAGCGTACAGCTGTATACTATTTTTGCGTGCAGTCTACCGCCATTGCCCAAAACCGCAACGATCTTTCTCGTATTTGCCATTGACCATGGCTGGTTTACTTGACGCACATCACACCAATGAAAAGTTGACATACCCCTGATAATCGCGTACCAATAGAGCAACACCGAATTTTAGCTGGCGAGACACAAACACTATGTTCAACTTTATCGTCCTACTAGGCCTACTACTAAACGCATCCTTCATGCGCGGTAGGTTTGTGGACAGAGTTCAACACTAAGTTTCTCGCCACAAGATACAAAAACCCGCGCCGATGCGCGGGTTTTTTTTTACTCGCCGAGCGCCACGTACATAGCAGACACGACAAGGAACCAAACCGATGAGCGAGCAAGTCATAATTTTTGATACCACATTACGCGATGGTGAACAGGCTTTACAGGCAAGCCTGAGCGTAAAAGAAAAATTGCAAATTGCCTTTGCCCTGGAGCGTATGGGCGTGGATGTGATGGAAGTGGGTTTCCCCGTGTCATCACCCGGTGACTTCGAATCGGTACAAACGATTGCCCGCAACATCAAAAACAGTCGCGTCTGTGGGCTGACACGCTGTGTCGAAAAGGATATCGATGTCGCCGCTGAAGCGCTGCGTGTCGCCGACGCCTTCCGCATCCATACTTTTATCGCCACCTCGCCGATGCACATCGCCACCAAATTGCGCAGCACGCTGGATGACGTCATTGAACGCGCTATTTTTATGATCAAGCGGGCGCGGAACTACACGGATGACGTTGAGTTTTCCTGTGAAGATGCTGGCCGCACACCCATCCCGGATCTGTGTCGCGTGGTTGAAGCCGCCATCAACGCCGGGGCCAACACCATTAATATTCCGGACACCGTTGGCTATACCCTGCCACATGAGTTCGGCAATATTATCGCCTCTCTGTACCAACATGTTCCTAATATTGATAAGGCCATTATTTCCGTTCACACGCATGACGATCTGGGGTTGGCGGTAGGCAACGCCATGGCGGCGGTGCATGCCGGCGCGCGTCAGGTTGAAGGCACGCTGAACGGTATTGGCGAACGTGCCGGTAACTGTGCATTGGAAGAAGTCATCATGGCGATAAAGACCCGCCATAACATCCTGAATCTGCACACGGATATCAATCATCAGGAAATCTACCGTACCAGCCAATTGGTCAGCCAGATTTGTAATATGCCCATTCCCGCGAACAAAGCGGTTGTGGGGGCTAACGCCTTCGCTCATTCTTCCGGCATTCATCAGGATGGCGTGCTGAAAAACCGTGAAAACTACGAAATCATGACGCCAGAATCCATCGGCTTAAAAGAGGTTCAGTTGAATCTGACATCTCGTTCTGGCCGTGCGGCGGTGAAACATCGCATGGAAGAAATGGGCTATCAGGATAGCGATTACAATCTGGACGATCTGTACACCGCTTTCCTGAAATTAGCGGATAAGAAAGGACAGGTATTTGACTATGATCTGGAAGCCCTGGCCTTTATCAACCGTCAGCAGGAAGAACCGGAATTCTACAGCCTGGATTATTTCAGCGTACAATCCGGCTCCAGCGTTATTGCCACGGCATCAGTCAAATTGGTGTGCGGCAAAGAAACCCAATCTGAAGCCGCAACGGGAAATGGCCCGGTGGATGCCGTCTATCAGGCCATCAACCGCATCACGGGCTATCAGATCTCGTTGGTCAAATACCAATTGACCGCCAAAGGACATGGCCGGGATGCATTGGGGCAAGTTGATATTGTCGCCGACTATCAAGGGCGACGTTTCCACGGCGTAGGGTTGGCAACAGATATCGTTGAAGCTTCCGCGCAGGCAATGGTAAATGTATTAAACAACATCAAACGTGCTCAGCAGGTTGAAAAAGAAGTTCAACGTCTGCAACAGCATAATAATCAACAACAAAACGATAGCAAACAACAGAATAGTCAGGAAACCTTGTGATGACAAAGAGCTACCATATCGCCGTTTTACCCGGAGACGGCATTGGCCCGGAAGTAATGCAACAGGCCCACAAAGTACTGGACGCCGTTCGTCAGCGTTTTGGCATCCAAATTACCACCAGCGAGTATGACGTTGGCGGTATCGCCATTGACCGTCAGGGCACACCGTTGCCACCGACAACCGTCACAGGCTGTGAGCAAGCCGACGCGATTTTGTTCGGATCCGTGGGCGGCCCGAAGTGGGAACACCTGCCGCCGGCAGAACAACCGGAACGCGGTGCATTATTGCCGTTACGTAAGCATTTCAAACTGTTCAGCAATCTGCGCCCGGCAAAACTGTATCAGGGGCTGGAAGCGTTTTGCCCACTGCGTAGCGACATCGCGGAGAAAGGCTTCGATATCCTATGCGTCCGTGAATTGACGGGCGGCATTTACTTCGGTCAGCCCAAAGGGCGCGAAGGTAGCGGTCAGCACGAACGCGCTTTCGATACCGAGGTATACCACCGTTTCGAAATTGAGCGCATTGCGCACATCGCGTTTGAATCCGCACGTAAGCGCCGCAGCATCGTCACGTCTATTGATAAAGCCAACGTGCTGCAAAGTTCCATTTTGTGGCGCGAGATCGTCACAGAAGTCGCCAAAGACTATCCTGATGTCACGCTGTCCCACCTGTATATCGACAACGCGACAATGCAGTTGATTAAAGATCCGGCGCAGTTTGACGTCATGCTGTGCTCTAACCTGTTCGGTGACATTCTGTCCGACGAGTGCGCCATGATCACTGGCTCAATGGGCATGCTGCCTTCTGCCAGCCTGAACGAGCAGGGCTTTGGCCTGTATGAACCCGCCGGGGGTTCTGCGCCGGATATCGCCGGTAAAGACATCGCCAACCCGATTGCGCAAATTCTGTCGCTGGCGCTGCTGTTACGCTACAGCCTGGGGGCCGATGAGGCGGCGGGCGCGATCGAGAAAGCCGTTAATACCGCGTTGGCTGAAGGCTACCGTACCGCCGATCTGGCCAGCGCAAGCAACGCGATCGGGACTAATGAGATGGGCGACGTGATTGCGCGTTTTGTCGCGCAAGGAGCATAACCATGGGTGAGACGTTATATCAAAAACTGTTCGATGCGCATGTCGTTCGTGAAGCGCCGAACGAAACGCCGCTGCTGTACATTGACAGGCATCTGGTGCACGAAGTGACCTCGCCTCAGGCCTTTGACGGCCTGAGGGCCAAGGGGCGTAAAGTTCGCCAACCGGGGAAAACCTTCGCCACGATGGACCACAATGTGTCCACGCAAACCAAAGACATCAATGCCAGCGGCGAAATGGCCCGTATTCAGATGCAGGAATTAATCAAAAACTGTGCGGAATTCGGCGTTCAACTGTATGACCTGAACCATCCGAATCAGGGGATTGTTCACGTTATTGGCCCGGAACAAGGCATGACCCTGCCCGGTATGACCATCGTCTGCGGTGATTCACACACGGCGACGCACGGCGCGTTTGGCTCATTGGCCTTTGGAATCGGTACATCCGAAGTGGAGCACGTGCTGGCGACGCAAACGCTGAAACAGGGCCGCGCCAAAACCATGAAAATTGAAGTTACCGGTGAGGCGCCTCTCGGTATCACGGCCAAAGATATTGTGCTGGCGATCATCGGTAAAACGGGCAGCGCGGGCGGCACCGGTCATGTGGTTGAATTTTGTGGTCAAGCCATTCGTGCGCTGAGCATGGAAGGCCGCATGACACTGTGCAACATGGCGATTGAAATGGGCGCGAAGGCGGGTCTGGTCGCACCGGACGAGACGACGTTCAGCTATTTGCAAGGTCGCCAATTTGCCCCGAAAGGCGCTAATTGGGATGCCGCCGTAGCCTACTGGCGCACATTGAAATCCGATGACGACGCGCAGTTCGATGCGGTGGTCACGTTGGACGCCGCACAGATTGCCCCGCAGGTCACCTGGGGCACCAACCCCGGTCAGGTTATCGCCGTAAACCAGGAAATTCCTAACCCCGATTCTTTCAGCGATCCGGTAGAACGCGCCTCCGCCGCCAAGGCGCTGGCCTATATGGATCTGCAACCCGGCATTAAACTGACCGACGTGAAGATTGATAAAGTCTTTATTGGTTCCTGCACCAACTCACGTATCGAAGATTTGCGCGCCGCGGCAGAAATCGCCAAAGGGCGCAAAGTCGCCGCAGGTGTTCAGGCTATCGTCGTACCTGGTTCTGGCCCGGTAAAAACCATGGCGGAGCTGGAAGGGCTGGATAAAGTGTTTATCGAAGCCGGTTTTGAGTGGCGCTTACCGGGGTGCTCCATGTGTCTGGCGATGAATAATGACCGCCTGAACCCCGGCGAACGCTGCGCATCGACCAGTAATCGCAACTTTGAAGGCCGTCAGGGGCGCGCAGGCCGCACGCATCTGGTTAGCCCGGCAATGGCGGCAGCGGCGGCGGTGACGGGCCGCTTCGCCGACGTTCGCGAGTTAAATTAAGAGGGAAACCAACATGGATAAATTTACCCAACATACGGGGCTGGTGGTTCCTCTGGATGCCGCTAATGTCGATACCGACGCTATTATTCCCAAACAGTTTCTGCAAAAGGTAACGCGCACCGGTTTTGGCCAACATCTGTTCCACGACTGGCGCTTTCTGGACGATGCGGGCCAACAACCCAACCCTGATTTCGTCCTGAATAAACCGCAATACCAAGGCGCGAGTATCCTGCTGGCGCGCGAAAACTTCGGCTGCGGGTCGTCTCGTGAACACGCGCCGTGGGCGCTGACCGATTATGGCTTTAGCGTGGTGATCGCTCCCAGTTTCGCCGATATTTTCTATGGCAACGCGTTTAACAACCAACTGCTGCCAGTAAAATTAAGCGACGAGGAAGTGGATGAACTGTTCAAACTGGTTGAGGGCAAAGAAGGGATAACCTTCACGGTCGACCTAGAAAATCAGGTTGTTCTGGCGGGTGATAAGCGCTATCCATTTGAAATCGATAGCTTCCGTCGGCACTGCATGATTAACGGGTTAGATAGCATCGGTCTGACGCTGCAACACGAAGCGTCTATCACCGAGTATGAAAAGAATCAGCCAGCCTTTCTGAGATAATTAAGGGCGGCAGATAGCGCAAAGCCCGCAGGTGTCGCTGCGGGCGGTTGCTTTCACCGTTCTTCTGCGCCTGAAGGCTACCGCTCGCGCCTTATTATCTAACTCGTGGCATTATTCCATCGCGAGCGCTTCTACACGCTGGATTGCTTCACGTAACCGTTCAACGGTGACAGTATGAGGCATATTGCTCATATCCGGTGCCGTCACGGCCGCTTTCAATATGGCCGCCTGTTCCTCAGCCGTCAGGGTAGGTGCAATCGCTGCCAGTGATGTCGGGATGGCACAATCCTTCGCCAACGCAATGGCTTCAAGCAATTCCGCATCGCTACGCCCTTCTTGTGCCAGTAAACAGAGATTGCCAAACCCCACCAGCAGGCCATGCCCGTAAGCACGCGTCTTATCGCATACGGTAAAGCCCTCGTAGAGCGCATGAGCCGCCGCCGCATGGGCGCCATTGCTCATCAACGAGGTCAACCCGGCAAACAAAAAGATGGCATCAAGCACCTGATCCAACGCCGGTGTTGCCTGCCGTTGCCGGACAGCCTCACAGGCGGCGGCACCAAACCGGGCAATTTGTTGATAGCAGAGCTGGCTGTTTGCCATGGAGGACGCGCCAAAACCGGTGACATCCTTATTACCGCTAATCGCTCGTAATTCATACCATTTTGCCAGCGTATCACCCAGCCCCGCCGCTAACCAGCGCAGCGGCGCGTTAGCCAGAATATCAGAATCGATAATCACCGCAGCCGGCGCGACGGGAAGATGATAAAGGTCGCGAAAATGGCCATCGTCATGATAGCGAATCGTCAGCGGCGTCACCGCGGCACAGGTTGCCGCGATGGTTGGCAGAGTGATAACCGGACGGGAGGTTTCCAGCCCGACGGCCTTGCCGGTATCTAATGCCTTCCCGCCGCCCACCGCGATAATCACATCGGCGGCCTGAGTGCGTACCTCTTGTGCCAGACGTGAAATTTGTGTTTCGCTGCACTCGCCGCCGTACCAGATGTCGGCACATTTGCTCACACCAGCTGCGGCCAACTGTGCGTCGATCAAGGCTGACGCCGCTTTCAGCGCATGCTTGCCCCCCAAAACCAAAGCACGCTTACCCAGTGCTGAAACAATGGCGCCTAACTGGTTAATCGCGCCAGCGCCGCGCACCACGCGCGCGGGAAAATAGACCTGTTGCATGTGTTCTCCGTCAGTATTCAGTTTATGGGCCGAAGCGGGATTACTGTACACACCGGCGCAACGCTGCAATACATTGTTGATTGGCGGCCTCAGACCCCACCGAGATCCGTAGCCATTGAGTGTATCCGGCTTCCAGCCAGGGCTTCACAATAACCCCGAAATGCAATAAACGCTCGGCTAACGCAGCGCTATCCTGCTCAACATTCACAAACAGAAAATTGGCCTGCGACGGCGCTACACACCATCCTAAAGCGTGTAGTTGATCTCTGAGCCAGGCCCGTTGCTGCGCGACATGAGTGACACTGCGTGCCACGTGCGCCACATCCAACAGTGCCGCCTGTGCCGCCGCTTGCGCCATACGGTTGATATTGAACGGTGTACGTACGCGATCGAGCAATTCCACCATCTCGGCATGACACGCTAAACCATACCCTACACGCAAGCCAGCCAGACCGTATGCCTTGGAAAAGGTGCGCAACACAATCCACGGTCGCGCCTGCTGACGTAATACGGAGAGGCTATCGGGATAATCGGGATGCGTGGCACAGTACTCATAATATGCTTCATCAATCACCAATACGCAGTCCGGCGGCGTCATGGCAATCAGGCGTTCGAATCCCTCACGCCCCAGCATGCAGCCCACGGGGTTGGAAGGGTTACTGAACACCACCATTTTGGCCGGTTGTGCCAACGCCTGCGCCCAGGCATCCAGGTCGTACTCCATCTGCGCGTTCACCGGCACCAGCGTCACCTCTGCCCCTAACATTTTGGGATACAGGTGATGCAACCCAAAAGAGGGCAGCAGCGTAACAACCCGATCGCCCGGATTGAGAAAAGCCAGGCACAGCATTTCCAACAGGTTTTCCGAGCCATTGCCCATCACTACCTGCTCCGGCGTCACTCCGGTGCGTGCGGCAATGACCGCGCGCAGTTGGAGACTCGACGGGTCGGGATAACAGGCCGTGCGCGTCACTTCGGCCCGCAGCGCCGCATCGGCCAGCGGACTCATGCCCAGTGGGTTTTCATTGCTGGCGAGGCGGGCAATATCCGTCACAGCAAAACGCTGGCGCACTGCATCATCAGATAACCCAGAGTTATAGCGTCCCAGTTGGCGGGCTTCGCGCCGCGCCAGTCGTTCAATCGTTTCTTTCATGATGACCTCAGCGGCGCGCTCCGTTAACCCTTAACCATCGGCAAGTTCAACCCATGGTGTGCGGCGCATGCGATAGCGCTCTCATACCCGGCATCCGCATGGCGCATTACGCCCGTTGCCGGGTCGTTCCACAGCACGCGCGCCAGACGTTCATCGGCCTGTTCGCTGCCATCACACACGATCACCGTGCCAGCATGCTGTGAGAAGCCCATACCCACACCGCCACCGTGATGCAGGCTGACCCAGGTTGCGCCACCCGCCGTGTTTAACAACGCATTGAGCAGCGGCCAGTCGGATACCGCGTCCGAGCCATCGCGCATCGCTTCGGTTTCCCGATTCGGTGAGGCAACCGATCCGCAGTCCAGATGATCGCGGCCAATCACAATCGGCGCTTTCAGTTCACCCTTGCGTACCATCTCATTGAACGCCAGCCCTGCCAGATGGCGCTCGCCCAATCCTAACCAGCAAATACGCGCGGGTAACCCTTGGAAAGCGATGCGCTCTTGCGCCATATCCAGCCAGCGGAGTAACGACGTGTTCTCAGGGAACAGTTCCTTGAGCTTGGCATCGGTACGCGCGATATCCTCCGGGTCGCCGGACAACGCCACCCAGCGGAACGGGCCTTTGCCCTGACAGAACAAGGGGCGAATATAGGCAGGCACAAAGCCGGGGAAATCGAACGCGTTAGCTACGCCCTCTTCCAGTGCCATCTGGCGGATGTTGTTACCGTAATCCACCGTCGGGATACCCATATGGTGAAATTCCAGCATCGCCTGCACATGCACCGCCATCGAGGCTTTGGCCGCTTTTTCCACCGTTTTTGGATCGCGAGTGCGCATCTCTGCCCAGCGCGCTGCATCCCACCCTTGCGGCAGATAACCGTTAATCGGATCGTGCGCCGAGGTTTGATCGGTCACGATATCCGGGCGCATACCTCCCGCCTTGGCGCGTTTCACCAGTTCAGGCACCACATCCGCCGCGTTACCCAACAGACCCACCGAAATGGCGCGTCCCGCTTTGCACGCTGCGTCGATCATTGCCAGCGCTTCGTCCAGATCGGTGGCCTTGTAATCGAGATAACGTGTGCGCAAGCGAAAATCAATACGTGACTCCTGGCACTCGATCGCCAGCACGCTGGCGCCGGCCAGCACGCCCGCCAACGGCTGCGCGCCGCCCATACCGCCCAGGCCCGCCGTTAGGATCCAACGCCCGCGCAAATCGCCGTTGTAGTGCTGTCGCCCTGCTTCGGCAAAGGTTTCGTAGGTGCCCTGCACAATGCCCTGCGCACCAATATAGATCCATGAACCTGCCGTCATCTGGCCGTACATCATCAGCCCATCGCGATCCAGCTTATTAAAGTGATCCCAGTTGGCCCAGTGCGGCACCAGATTCGAGTTGGCGATCAGCACGCGCGGCGCATTTTCATGGGTACGAAACACGCCCACCGGTTTACCGGACTGCACCAACAGCGTTTCATCCCCTTTAAGGGCACGCAGAGAGGCGAGTATCGCGTCGAAACAGGCCCAGTTGCGTGCCGCCTTGCCAATCCCGCCGTACACCACCAAATCCTCGGGCCGTTCGGCAACGTCTGGATCCAGGTTATTCTGGATCATGCGGTACGCCGCTTCGATCAGCCAGTTTTCACAATGCAGTTCACTGCCGTGGGGTGCTCTCACTTCTCGCGCACCCGCCTGTTCCACAGATGAAGTCATAATGCTGTTCCTTTGATAGTCGGTTAATGTCCGTACCCTGTCGGGTTATTGCGCATAAGTGGGCAGCAACGCCGCCACCGGTTCCGGCCAGTCGGCCTGACTTGCCCAGCGACACATGGCGGCAATATCCGGTGCCAGATAGCGATCTTTGTCGAGGAAAGGCACCGCCTGACGAATGCGCGTTAACTCCTGTTCCAGCAAGGTAGAACTGCGTAGCGGGCGGTGGAAGTCGATACCCTGTGCCGCCGCCATCGCCTCAATTCCCACGACGGCTGCGGTGTTGTCACACATTGCACCTAGACGGCGGGCCGCGTAAGTGGCCATGGAGACGTGGTCTTCCTGATTGGCAGAGGTAGGTAAACTGTCAACGCTGCCAGGATGCGCCAGCGATTTGTTTTCTGACGCCAACGCGGCGGCGGTCACCTGGGCGATCATAAAGCCGGAGTTCACACCGCCATCGGCCACTAGGAAAGGCGGCAGTGCCGACAGGCCGGTATCGAGCAGCAGCGCCAAACGGCGTTCAGAAATCGCACCGATTTCCGCGACGGCAAGGGCGATAATGTCAGCGGCGAATGCCACCGGTTCGGCATGGAAGTTACCGCCAGAAATCACATCGCCGTTGTCGGTAAACACCAGTGGGTTGTCAGACGCCGCGTTGGCTTCAATTTGCAGAATGCGCGCCGCATGCGTCAGGTTATCCAGACAGGCGCCCATCACTTGCGGAATACAGCGGATGGAATAGGGGTCCTGCACCCGGCCACAATGAATATGCGACTCCATGATGCCACTGCCTTTGAGCAGTGCATCCATTGCCGCCGCCACCGCAATCTGACCTATCTGGCCGCGCGCGTTGTGAATACGCGCATCGAACGGTTTGGCCGAACCACGAATGGCCTCCAGCGAAAGCGCACCGGCGACCAAACCCGCCCCCAGCACCTGTTCTGCACCAAACAAGCCGCGCAGGGCAAGCGAGGTGGAAACCTGCGTCCCGTTAAGCAGCGCCAGCCCTTCTTTCGGCCCCAGCACTAGCGGCTCGACGCCAGCCAACGCCAACCCTTCTCGCGCTGGCAGTAGTTCGCCATTGATTCTGACCTGCCCTTCTCCCAGCAGCATCAGCGACATATGAGCCAATGGCGCTAAATCACCCGACGCCCCGACCGATCCTTTTTCCGGCACACACGGCATAACGCCGGCGTTGAACAGCGCCAGCAAGGTTTCAATCACCTGACGGCGTACGCCGGAATGACCGCGAGCCAAACTGACCACTTTGGTCGCCATCACTAAACGCAGCACGTTATCGGGCAGCAGCTCACCGACGCCAACACTGTGCGACAGCACCAGATTGCGTTGTAACTCTGCCAGACGATCGGCAGGAATCGAGGTGCTCACAAGCTTGCCAAACCCGGTATTGATGCCGTAGACCACCCGATTCTGCCGCACGATATCTGCCACCTGCTGGCACGCGGCATCCACGTCAGCCCAGGCCTCTTCGGCGAGCGTCAGCGTGACGCCACCGTGATAAATCGCCCGCAGCGTCGCCAGATCGACCGCGCCGGGAGTGAGGCAAATCGACGAGGGTGTTGTCGTCATAATCTATTCCTGTATATACAAGTTGAGCTAAAGTAAAAACGCCATAGGCGTTTTTGGTCTTGTTCTGCGTCGATGTGACTGACTAATGCGCCAACGCCTGGAGCGTTTCGGCGCGAATCTCTTCGGTCACCCTAGCCTTAAGCGCCATGAATTCCGGCGAGGTTTTCAGGGTGTAATCACGATGCCCATCAAAAGCCACCGCAATTTCGGTTTTGATACGTCCTGGGCGAGCACTAAAAATCGCGACTCGGTTACCCATAAAGATAGCTTCATCAATATCGTGCGTGACAAACATCACTGTCTTTCGTGACGCTTCCCACACCGAAAGTAAAAGTTCCTGCATCATGACGCGCGTCTGGTTATCCAGCGCGCCAAAAGGTTCATCCATTAACAACACTTTAGGGTCGTTCGCCAATGCGCGCGCAATCGCGGTGCGTTGCTGCATGCCGCCAGAAAGCTGACGCGGATAGTGATGCTCAAAACCTTTCAGGCCGACCTGATGAATGTAGTAGTCGCAGCGCTCTTGCTGCTGCGCCTTGCTGATGCCGCGCTCCTGCAAACCGAAACAGATGTTCTGCGCCACGGTCAGCCAGGGAAACAGCGTATAACTTTGAAACACCATACCGCGATCCGCACCCGGCCCTTCCACCAGCGCGCCATCGAGCCACACTTCGCCACGGGTGGGCGAATCCAACCCGGCAATAATGCGCAACAAGGTGGATTTACCACACCCCGACGGCCCAAGAATGGTAATAAAGTCATTCTCTTGTACCTGATAATTAACGGGCAGCAGCGCCTGAGTCTGCTCGCCACGCGGGCCGGTAAAGATGCGCTCGACCTGACGCACGGCGACTTTGCTGTAGGTCATGACAATAAGCTCCAGGAAAACAGGCGTCGGTTCATCGCCTTAAACAGAAAATCTGACAGCAAACCGATCACCCCGATGACGATAATGCCGAAGATGATCTGTCCGGTATTCAGCAGTGCCTGACTGTCCACAATCATGTGGCCGATACCGCTCGACGAGCCAATCAGCTCAGCCACAATCACGTAAGTCCACGCCCATCCGAGCACCAACCGCAGCAGTTCGGCAATTTCCGGTGCCGCGCCGGGGATCAGCACGCGACGCACCACGCTACCGTTGCTGCACCCCAACGTGTAGGCCGCCTCCACCAGATCGCGACGCGCCGCCCCTACCGCTACCGCCACCATCAACACAATTTGAAAGAAGGAGCCTATAAAGATCACCAGAATCTTCTGCATCTCACCGATGCCTGCCCATAGGATCAGTAGCGGAATAAACGCGGATGCCGGTAAATAGCGGCAAAACGACACAAAGGGTTCGAAAAACGCCTCGCACAGTTTGTACGCGCCCATCAGAATGCCGAGAGGAACACCGATGATCGCGGCCAGCAGGAACCCTGCCAGCACGCGCATCACCGTCATGGCGATATCCTCGGAAAAGTTATACTGGGTAAAGAGGATCGCCCCTTCACGCAGCATGGTCAGCGGATCGGCCAAAAAAGTCGGTGATACCGAACCGCTGAACGTCACCATTGCCCACAGGGCAAAAAACAGGACAAAAAAGGCCACCCCAAGTGCCACGCGCAACCGCACGGCGACAGGCCGTAGCGGCACCATCAACGGGTTGTGCCAGCGCGGTGCAGCGTCAGGTAACGCCGCAGGCGGCTGAGGCAGTTTGTCAGTCGCGCGAGAATCACTCATCATGCCAATATCCTTATTTCACGTAGCTGGCGTCATACAAGGTGCTGATATCCGGGATCTTGCGAATCACGCCCATTTCCAACAGCAGTTTGGCCGCTTCGTTGCTAAAGGTTTCGATCTCACCGCTGAAGAATTTGCGGTTCTGTTCTCTGTCCTGCCAACGCAGATAGCTGGCAGATTTAGCAAAATCCGCCCCGCTTGATTTCACCGCGGCGCCCATGATCTCATAGGATTTGTCCGGCTCGGCCTTGATCATCTCCAGCGCATCGAAATAGCTTTCCACCAATGCCTTGGCGGCCTGCGGATGTTCTGCAAGGAAATCAGGCGTACAGCCAAGCGTGTCCATTACCATCGGGTAATCGAGCGTGGTGGCGATGATCTTGCCGCTTTCCGGTTTTTCACGCACCGTGGAGAGGTAGGGTTCGTAAGTCATAGCCGCATCATTACGCCCGGCGAGCAGCGCCTGCGCGGCGGCCTGTGGCGAGAGGGTTACCGTCTTCACGTCTTTAAGCGTCATGCCGTTTTTATCCAGAATCCACGCCAGCGCAAAGTAGGGGGAAGTCCCCGGTGCATCGACACCAATGGTTTTCCCTTTCAATGCCTTGATATCATTGATCGGGCCACGAACCGCCAGACCGTCAGCGCCGTAGGATTTATCCAACTGCACAATTTGCTTGATCGGCACACCGTTGGCGTTCCAGGCGACATAGGTTTCTACCGTGGTAGCGGCACATTGAATCGAACCAGAGGCTACGGCCAGATGACGATCTTTTTGTGGGATCATTTTGATCGACACGTCCAGCCCGTGCTTCTTGAAGATGCCCGCTTTATCGGCCAGCGTCAGCGGCGCAAAGCCGGTCCAGCCAGAAATACCGATCGCTACCGACGTATCTGCCGCCTGCGCTACGCCTGCCGATACCATGCAAAGCGCTATCAGGGTCGCTTTCCAGCCCATGTTACCTCGTGCTTTGTTCATTCGTTCCGCTCCTGTGAGAGAAGTCATTACCCATGCGGCAAACTGCGCCAACGTTATTGTCGATACCCTAAATGGGTATAATCTTGTATAGACAACCAAAGCAAGCAATGTGCCAATGCCACAGAATCGTCGTTTGGCCCTTTATTGGCGGGAAGAGTATGAAAGTACCCTGTAGGAAAACAGGTTCCAGAATAGTGCATTGCTCCGGTTTGGCGCACCATGATGACTCGCGATTAACGAGGTAGCGCGTAAAAACACGCCGCCTGCTCTGAACAATCGGCTGTCAGCAGCACGGCACCGTTTTTTCTCTATTGTCTATACATATACATACGCGAATGAAATTCGCTACACTGCACAAAAGCGTAAGGTTAAGGAGAACACCGTGGTAACACAGCAGCGCGCCTCACAACTCGCAGGCGCCATGAGCGATATACCCGCCCCTATCTATCAACGGGTCAAGCAGGCGATTATCAGCCAGATTCGCACGGGTGCCTGGCAGCCGCACCAACGTATCCCGTCAGAGAGCGAGTTGGTCAACGAACTCGGCGTGAGCCGTATGACGATTAACCGCGCGCTGCGCGAGCTGACCAGTGAAGGCTTTTTGCTGCGTATGCAGGGGGTTGGTACGTTTGTCGCCGAGATCAAGGCCTACGCGGCTATGCTGGAAGTGCGTAATATCGCCGAAGAGATTGCCGAACGTGGACATCGCCACAGCAGCCGCGTGTTAGCGCTGCAAAGTCTGAAAGCAGAGGGGGAACTGGCGGAACAGTTTGATATTTCTCCCGGGCAAACGCTGTTCCACTCGCAGATCGTCCATTACGAAAACGATCTTCCGGTCCAGTTGGAAGATCGCTACGTCAATCCCGTGGAAGCACCGGACTATCTGCAACAGGATTTCACCCGCCGCACGCCTTACACCTATCTCAGTCAGGTCGCCCCACTTACCGCCGGTGAACACATCGTGGAAGCCTTTATTCCAGACGACCACCAGCGGCAGGTGTTGGCACTCGATCCGCAGGAGCCGTGCCTGATGATCCGCCGTCGCACCTGGCACGACGCTCGTATTGTTACCGTTGCTCGCCTGATTTATCCCGGTTCACGCTATCGTCTGTTGGGCCGTTTCAAGACCAACGGCTGATGGCTGTCAGGGCTGGCTCTCGCGACGAAATACCGCAGTGTAGAGCAGCCAGGCATCCTCGGTCAGTGGCGTGAGGTCGCGTTGGGGTTGTTGACTTGTCCACCACACGCCTTGTCCCGCCTGACAGGTTTCCTCACCAATACGCCAGCAGCCGTCCATCACATAGAGTACGCCCGCTTCCTGCGCGCCCAGTTGCATCGCATCACGCACCGCCATCACGGTGGCATAATGGCTGTCACGCCGGGTCATGATATTAAAATCCCGGTTGGCAGCCTCCCCGCCATGCGTCACGATCGGCGTGGCGGAAAGCGGCGTCTCACCGGCAAAAAACAGCGGTTCGCCGCGCCGCAAACGGTGCGAAAACGCTGGAAAAACCAGGGAAACCCCCGAACCTTCCAGCAAGGTAATAATGCGATCAATGCCCGGAAAGGCAGAAAAGTCACCGGCATGCGCAATGGTGGCAATGCTGGCACGCCAGGCAAACCCTTCCCCCGCCACCGCCGGCGCGCTGATGATTTCCCGTGTTTCTCCGCCGCCGTTGCGCCAACGGCTAACCGGTAAGGTATTCACATCAAAAAATGGCATCAAGGGTTCCTCAACGAATTTATCGCAATGACAAACCGCTCGCGAATCAGTAGCACGCCACTGCCGTCAGTGACAACAGCATCTCAGTCTAAGCGATCTTTTTAGTTGTCTATACCTATACATACACTAGCTTATTCCCACTTAGCCATAGTGAATTATTATGATCACAATAAGAAAAAGCTATCCTGCTCCTCTTGTCGTGCCAACGTAGGTAAGTTAGCTTGTCTTTGGTTGTATATACAATAAGAGCGATACCATGACTCAACGATTATCCTGCGACAGCCTGTGGCTCGGCGCCGATCTTGTCACCCTGCGCGATGGACGCTACCAGATCATTCATGATGGCGCACTGGCCGTCGCCGCAGGCAAGCTTGCCTGGGTTGGGCCGCAAGCGCAGTTACCCGACTATGATGCCGTCACCACCACCTACTTCGATGGCGGTATCATTACGCCCGGTTTTATCGATTGCCACACTCACCTGATGTTCGGTGGCAATCGCAGTGACGAATTCGAACAACGCCTCAATGGCGTTAGCTATGCCGACATCGCCGCCAACGGTGGCGGGATTCTCTCTACCGTTCGGGCCACGCGTGCCGCAACAGAACAGCAGTTGGTCGACAGCGCACGACAACGATTAGCCTTGCTGTTAGCCGAAGGCGTCACCACCGTCGAAATCAAATCCGGCTATGGGCTGGATATCGATAGCGAAATAAAAATGCTCCGCGCCATACGTGAGTTGGCTGCGCAGGTGCCCGCGCAGGTGATTGCTACCTGCCTGGCGGCCCACGCCGTTCCACCGGAATACGCAGGACGCGCCGACGCGTGGATTGCCACACTTTGCGATCGCTTACTGCCGCAGGTCGCGCAAGAACAATTGGCGGATGCGGTAGATGCGTTCTGCGAGCATTTGGCATTTTCACCCGCGCAGGTTGAAACACTGTTTAACACCGCAACAAAACTCGGGTTGCCAGTGAAATTGCACGCAGAGCAGCTCTCCGCACTGGGCGGTAGTTCCTTGGCGGCACGCTACCATGCGCTCTCTGCGGATCACCTGGAATACCTGACGGAAGAGGACGTTCGGGCGATGGCCGCCAGCGGCACGGTCGCCGTGCTGTTACCGGGTGCTTTCTACCTGCTGCGCGAAACGCAGCGGCCGCCGGTGGAACTGCTACGCCAGTACGGCGTGCCCATGGCCATCGCCAGCGATGCCAATCCCGGCACCTCACCCGCCCTCTCTCTACGCCTGATGCTCAACATGGCATGCACCCTGTTTCGGCTCACGCCGGAAGAAGCGTTGGCCGGTGTCACCTATCACGCCGCGAAAGCACTGGGGCTGCGAGCCAGCCACGGATCGCTTGAGGCCGGTAAGGTCGCCGATTTTGTACACTGGCCCGTTGCTCGTCCGGCAGAACTCGTCTATTGGTTGGGGGGGCAATTGCCTTGTACCACCATTTATCGTGGGCACGTTCGCCATGTAAATCATTAATTTTAAAAACGGTAACCAGCATGAGAAAAGATACAGGAAAGCTATCTGACCCGTTTCAGGGAGATGTCAAGCTACCACTATGTTGACTGGAGCGAACGGCTATCTTGGAGTACTCTGAAATAGCGTGGATCATCAACTAATACGCTATCAACTCACGTACACGTTAATGATCGCAGGCATCTTACATCGTCAATTTTCAGGAGGTTTACCGTGGGATATGCCACTATCAACCCGTACACGGGTGAAGTCGTTAAAACGTTCCCCGACGCCACTGACGCCGAAGTCACTGACGCCATCAATCAAGCTCACAACGCTTTCCTGGCATGGAAAACAACGCCATTTTCTACCCGAAGCGCCATTCTGCAAAAAGCCGCCACGCTCCTGCGCCAGGATAAAGAAGAAATGGCGCGGCTACTGACGCTGGAGATGGGTAAGCTGGTCAGTGAAGCGCGGGCAGAAGTCGAACTATCCGCACAAATTTTTGAATATTACGTTAAACACGCCGAAACATTATTAGCCCCCGAAACGCTGCCGGTAGAGAACCCGCAGGAAGCTACCGCACAAATCGTGCACGATCCGCTGGGCGTATTGCTCGCGATTGAGCCGTGGAATTTTCCTTATTACCAGATCGCACGCATCATCGCGCCGCAACTCTCCGCCGGTAATACCATTCTCCTGAAACATGCCTCAAACGTACCGCAGAGCGCTGCGCGATTTGAGAAGCTGATGCACGACGCCGGATTACCGAAAGGGGGATTTACCAACCTCTATGCCACCCGCAAGCATATCGAAATGATCCTCAACGATCCGCGTGTACAGGGCGTCGCCTTGACGGGTTCGGAAGGCGCAGGCGCTTCGGTGGCGCAACAGGCCGCGAAAGCGCTGAAAAAATCGACGTTGGAATTGGGCGGCGCGGATGCCTTTGTGGTGTTGAAAGATGCGGATTTGGAAAAAACCGTCAAATGGGCGGTATTTGGTCGCCACTGGAATGGCGGGCAAGTCTGTGTCTCTTCTAAACGCATGATCATTGATGACGCGGTGTATGATGCATTTCTTGAGCGCTATACGCAGGGCGTTGCCGCGTTACGGGCGGGCGACCCGTTGGATGAAAACACCACATTGGCGCCACTCTCATCCCAACAGGCTGCCGATGAAGTGAAAGAAAAGATCAAACTGGCGGTGTCTCACGGCGCTACGGCGCTGGAAGTCGGCCCTAAGGTGCCAGCGCAGGGTGCGTTTGTGCAACCGACTATCCTCACGAATATCACGCCGGATAACCCCGCCTATTATATGGAATTTTTTGGCCCGGTCTCCATGTTGTTCCGTGCCAAAGATGAAGATGACGCGGTACGCATTGCCAACGATTCTCCTTTTGGCCTCGGTGGTTCTGTATTCACACAAGACAGCCAACACGGAGCGGAGGTCGCCGCTCGAATCTCCACTGGGATGGTGTTCGTTAATCACCCAACTCGTGTTAAAGCCGATCTACCGTTCGGCGGCGTTCGCCGTTCCGGCTACGGACGCGAGCTTACCGGACTCGGCATTAAAGAGTTTGTGAACCATAAGCTGATTTCAATTGTTGATATTGATGCTGAATTCTAAGGAAACATCATGAGCACCCTACATCTATTAGGCATTGCAGGCAGTTTACGCCAAGCCTCGACAAATAAAGGGCTGTTGCGCGCCGCACAGGCAGCGCTGCCCACCAATACCACACTTGAGATTGCCGATCTGTCAGATGTGCCTTTCTACAATGCTGATTTGACTGAAATCCCCGCCAGCGTACAGCGTATCGCGCGCCAGGCACAACAGGCCGACGGTTTCGTGTTTGCCTGTACCGAGTACAATTACTCCATGGCTCCTGCGCTGAAGAACATTCTCGACTGGCTTTCACGCTTACCGGACAGCCAGCCGCTGAGCGGTAAGCCGGTAGCGCTGATGGGCGCGGGCGGCGGTATGGGCACTTCACGTGCGCAGTATCACCTACGTCAGAGCGCGGTATTTCTGAATCTCCAACCGCTCAACAAACCGGAAGTCTTCGCCAATGCGTTCGCGGGCGGCTTTGACGATCAGGGCAATTTGCATGACGAAAAAATTGCGACGCTCATCGGCGAACAAATGAACGCGCTGGTTGCGGCAATTAATGCCTCGCGTTAATCGTTAACCAACACACGCCGGTATTATCATGAATAGCGTTGATACCGGCGCACACCATAAAAAAAAGCCAGCGAAAATATTCGCTGGCTGGTGAAACATCACCATTACTCAGAATACATTGTTTCGCAGCGCCTAGAGCCAATGGCGGTACGCTTCATCAGACATGTCGTTCAGGTGCCACTGCGTTGCCTGTTGCAATAATGCAACGCGCTGTTGGGCAGGCATCCATCGCAACCACTTTGCCTTACAGGTCAATAAGTAGGTTTGATAGAACCGGTACAAGCGAGAAATTGCCATAAGCCACCTCCTCTCTTCCCTTGTTCGAAAGTATCGACGTAATATAGGGAAAGATAAATTGATGACTTTAGTGCAGGGAGTTCCTCTTTTATGCCTTCCACTCGACTGCAACAACAGTTCATTCGCCTATGGCAGCACTTTCAGGGGAAAACCGCTGCTACCACACTGCAAGAGTTAACCGGGGTATTAAACTGTTCCCGACGTCATATCCGCTCATTGCTGAATGCGATGCAGCAAGAAGGCTGGCTCGTCTGGCAGGCTGAGGCTGGACGAGGAAAACGCTCACAACTCTCCTTTATCTATACCGGATTGGCCCTACAACAGCAGCGTGCGGAGGATCTGTTAGAGCAGGATCGCATTGAGCAACTGGTTCAGTTGGTGGGCGACAAAGAAGCGGTACGCCAGATGCTGCTGGCACATCTGGGACGGAGTTTCCGGCAGGGAAAGCATATTTTGCGCATTCTCTATTATCGGCCATTACGCAACTTACAGCCCGGATCGGCGCTGCGGCGTTCGGAAATGCACATCGCACGGCAAATTTTCAGTGGGCTCACCAAGATAAATGAGGAAAATGGGGAAGTTGAACCCGATCTGGCTCATCACTGGCAGAGAGTCTCCGCCCTGCACTGGCGCTTCTATCTGCGCCCGGCTATCCGTTTTCATCACGGACGAGAACTCACGATGGATGACATCACCACCTCGCTCTCTCGTCTTATTCCGCTCCCGCTCTTTTCTCATATTGAAAGCGTCACCTCGCCAATGCCCTTCGTGATTGATATTCGGCTAGACAGCCCGGATAACTGGCTACCGTGGTTATTAGGCAGCGTGCACGCCATGATTTTGCCGCAAGAGTGGCAAACGCTACCCGATTTTGCCCAGCACCCAATTGGTACCGGCCCTTATGCCGTGGTACGTAATAACAGTAATCAATTGAAAATCCGCGCCTTCGATGACTATTTTGGCTATCGGGCGCTGATCGATGAGGTCAATATCTGGGTTCTGCCCGATGAACCAGAGGAAACGCCGGTATCTATCCAACTCCAGTTTGACAATTCTCGTCACGAGCAGCTAGAAAGCCGGATGGAAGAAGGCGGCTATTTCCTGCTGTTCGATAAGCGTTCGCCGTTAGCATCACGGCCGGAAGCTCAACGATGGCTCAGGCAGATATTTAACCCCATTTCGCTACTCAACCAGGCGAATACCAGCAACCAGCGTGACTGGTCGCCCGCCTACAGTCTGCTGCCGCGCTGGCACCATCACCATCCTGAGATACCGCAATCCATTCCGAAAGGGCTGACGGACGTTACGCTCACGTTCTATCAGGCACATCCTGAATACCGGATATTAAGTGAGATTATGCGCACGCTGCTGGCACAGCACGGCGTCACGCTGCATATTCAGACGGTCAGCTACGAAGACTGGCACCAGGGCAATGCGGAAAGCGATATCTGGTTTGGCAGCGTAAACTGCTATTTACCCCTCGAATTTTCCCTGTTTGCTACGCTCTACGAGCTGCCGCTGGTACAACTCTGCCTGAATGACGATTTGCACGCGGACGCGCAGCGGTGGCGCAATGGCACACTGCTCTTAGCTGAATGGTGTGAAAGGCTCATCCAAAGCGGCCAATTGCATCCGCTATTACATCACTGGCTGCAACTTCAGGGGCAACGCAGTATGCGCGGCGTCAGGATGAATATGCTGGGCTGGTTTGATTTTAAATCCGCCTGGTTCTTGCCGCCGGAGCGCTGAGAGCCTTTCACTACCCAACATAACCCTTTACAATGAGCCGTTCTCAACGGGGTGCGGAAGATTTTTCGCTGAGAAAATACCCGTCGAACCTGATCCGGTTAATACCGGCGAAGGGATTTGAGAGTGCGGCTCATTGCTTTGCTGCCTCAAAATCCTTTGCCACCCTATGATGCTCAGGAGTGCAAAGTGTTCAATCAATTACTACATCGTTCAGCCGCCGTGCTGAAAATCAGCCTGCCTTGCCTGTTACTGCTCTCTGCTTCGGCGTTCGCCAAGCCTACGCTAACCGTTTATACCTATGACTCATTCGCTTCCGAATGGGGTCCGGGGCCCGTCATCAAAACCGCTTTTGAGAAAGCGTGCGAGTGCGAACTGAATTTCGTCGCGTTGGAAGATGGCGCATCGCTATTGAACCGGCTGCGAATGGAAGGTAAAAACAGCAAAGCGGACATCATTCTGGGGCTGGACAACAACCTGTTGCAGGCAGCGGAGCAAACCGGCCTGTTTGCCCCACACCATCTCGACACCAGCGCCGTTACGGTGCCGGGCGGCTGGAACAATAAGACCTTCGTGCCTTACGACTACGGCTATTTCGCTTTTGTCTATAACAAAGAGACGCTGAAAAATCCGCCGAAAAGCCTGCATGAGCTGGTAGACAGCGACACGCCGTGGAAAGTGATCTATCAGGATCCTCGTACCAGCACACCGGGACTGGGACTGCTGCTATGGATGCAAAAAGTATATGGCGATGAGGCACCGCAAGCCTGGCAGAAGCTGGCGAAGAAAACCGTTACCGTCACCAAAGGCTGGAGCGAAGCCTATGGCCTGTTCCTGAAAGGGGAAGCCGATCTGGTGCTGAGCTACACCACGTCTCCGGCCTACCACATTATTGAAGAGAAGAAAGACAATTACGCCGCCGCAACCTTCAGCGAAGGGCACTATCTGCAAATCGAAATCGCCGGGCAACTGGCTTCCAGCAAAAATCCCGAACTGGCAAAACGCTTTATGCAGTTCATCCTCAGTCCAACCTTCCAGCAGGCGATCCCTACCACGAACTGGATGTACCCAGCCGTTAAAACCGACCTGCCTGCGGGCTTCGCCACGCTCAAGGTGCCGGAAAAAGCCATGCAGTTCAGCGCACAGGACGTCGCCACTCACCGGACGCAGTGGATTCAGGCATGGCAACGCGCCGTCAGCCACTGATCGGCGGACGTTTGTGGCCAGGGCTACTGGCTACCACGCTGTTAATTTCCGTTGCCGTACTGGCTTTCGGCGCCTTGTGGCTACAGGCGCCGGGCAGCCAGTGGCGCACGCTATGGCATGACAGCTATCTCTGGCATGTTATTCGGTTCACCTTCTGGCAAGCCTTTCTCTCCGCGCTGTTTTCTACCGTGCCAGCCATTTTTCTCGCCAGAGCGCTGTATCGACGGCGTTTTCCCGGCCACCGTTGGCTGTTGCGCCTGTGCGCGATGACGCTGGTGCTGCCCGTGCTGGTGGCCATTTTTGGCCTACTCAGCGTGTATGGGCGTCAGGGCTGGCTGGCCTCTGCATTAGGCTGGTTTGACCTGAAATACACGTTTTCACTCTATGGATTGCAAGGCATTCTGCTGGCGCATGTGTTCTTCAATCTGCCGCTGGCGACCCGATTGCTGTTGCAGTCGCTGGAGGGGATAGCTACCGAGCAACGCCAACTGGCTGCGAATCTCGGCATGAACGGCTGGCAACATTTCCGCCTGCTGGAATGGCCCGTCCTGCGCCGACAAATTTTGCCGACCGGCGCGCTGATTTTTATGCTCTGTTTTGCCAGCTTTGCTACGGTGCTGTCGCTGGGCGGCGGCCCGCGGGCGACCACCATTGAGCTGGCTATCTATCAGGCATTAAGCTTTGATTACGATCCGGCGCGCGCGGCACTGCTGGCGTTAATTCAGATGGTTTGTTGTCTCGGTTTGGTGCTGTTAAGCCAGCGGCTTGGGCGCATTCTGCCCGTCGGCAGCACACAGCAACTCGCCTGGCGCAACCCGCAGGATAGCGCGTTAAGCCGTCTCACCGATGGCATGATGATTGGCGCGCTGTTGCTACTGGTCGTTCCTCCCTTGCTGGCCGTGGTGGTGGATGGCGTGAACCGCTCGCTGGTTAGCGTGCTGCAACAGCCCGTGCTCTGGCAAACGCTGTTGACCTCGCTGCGCATCGCTCTGGGCGCGGGGCTTTTATGTCTGGCGTTGACCATGATGCTGCTCTGGAGCAGCCGCGAGCTCACGTTACGCCAGAAGCCGCTCTATGGGCAGTTGATGAATCTGAGCGGTATGCTCATCCTCGCCATGCCCGGCATTGTGCTGGCAACCGGCTTTTTCCTACTGCTGAATAACAGCATTGGCTTACCGCAATCCCCTTACGCGCTGGTGGTGTTCACCAACGCGCTGATGGCAATTCCGTACGCGATCAAAGTGTTGGAAAACCCGATGCTGGACGTTGCCGAGCGCTATAATCGGCTCTGTGCGTCTCTGGATATTCGCGGCTGGCAGCGGCTGAAGATCATCGAGATGGCTGCACTGAAGCAGCCGCTAGCACAGGCGTTAGCCTTTGCCTGCGTGCTATCGCTCGGTGATTTCGGCGTCATCGCGCTGTTTGGCAATGAGCAGTTCCGCACGCTGCCGTTCTATCTGTACCAGCAAATTGGTTCCTATCGCAGCGCTGACGGTGCAGTGACAGCACTGCTGTTGATGCTGCTGTGCTTTATGTTATTTACCCTGATTGAGAAACTGGCGGGCCGTCATGATCGCGCTTGAGAAATTGACCTACTTCTATCAGCACTTGCCCATGCGTTTTGATTTTCACGTCAAACCGGGTGAACGCGTTGCTATCCTCGGCCCCAGCGGCGCAGGGAAAAGTACGCTGCTGAATCTGATTGCCGGTTTCCTGATGGCGGACAGCGGCGAGTTGTGGCTTAACGGTGAGCCTCACCGCGAGACACCTCCCGCTAAACGGCCGGTTTCGATTCTGTTTCAGGAAAATAACCTGTTTCCGCATCTGACGATTGGGCAAAACATCGCGCTGGGATTGCACCCCGGTCTGCGGCTCAGTGCCGCACAGCGTGAAACGCTACGGCAGATCGCCGCTCGGGTCGGCCTGGCGGATCTTCTGGATCGTCTACCGTCGCAGGTTTCCGGCGGGCAACGCCAGCGCGCGGCTCTGGCACGCTGTCTGGTGCGCCACCAGCCTATTCTGCTGCTGGATGAGCCATTCTCAGCGCTTGATCCGGCGCTGCGTCAGGAGATGCTCGATCTGGTGGAAAGCGTATGTCAGGAGCGTGAGTTCACCCTGCTAATGGTGTCCCACAATCTGGATGATGCCCAGCGGATCGCAAAGCGTACGGTGCTGATCGTGGATGGGCAGATTTATTACGATGGTTCGACGCAGGCGCTACAGGACGGCAGCGCGGCCGCGGCCACCGTACTGGGAATTTCGCATACGCCTGCTGGGTAAACGACCGCGTAATTCGTTAATATTTTGTGATCCGTGCAACATATTGCGTTTTTATCCCTTGTAGGTATTGTGTCTTTTTCTCCTACCGTGCTTATATGACGGAGGCACATTGAGCCTCACCCGTAATGGGAACGAGCTCTTGATGATATCGGGCTTTTGACGACAAATAGCTCGGCCGCATATAACCCAAACTTGAATTAGGATTCCCGTGACGCACTACTCTTCTGCCACTTCAGCACTACTAAGCACCGCGCATGTTGACGCGGTCGTCGTCGTGCGTGTGGTCGTCGTGGTGGTCGTCGGCAACGCGCCGTAACGGGTTCCGAATCGAAGATTCTCAAACCCCGCCGGCGCCAGCCGAGCGGGGTTTCTTATTTTTATCTCCCGCTCCGACACCGCGCCGGCCCTAATGAAGGATGTAAGCATGCGTTACACAGGCGCTCAGTTAATTGTCCGACTGCTCGAACAGCAGGGCATCACCACCGTATCGGGTATCCCCGGCGGCGCGGCGCTGCCGTTATATGATGCACTGAGTCAAAGTAAAACTATTCGCCACATTCTGGCGCGACACGAACAAGGTGCGGGGTTTATGGCACAGGGTATGGCGCGAGCCAGCGGGCGTGCCGCCGTTTGCATGGCTTCCAGCGGGCCGGGGGCGACTAACCTGCTCACCGCCATTGCCGATGCCAAACTGGATTCGATTCCACTGGTGTGCATCACCGGCCAGGTGCCTTCCTGTATGATCGGCACCGACGCCTTTCAGGAAGTCGACACGTACGGCATCTCCATTCCCGTGACTAAACATAACTACCTGGTGCGAGACGTCAACGAACTCCCACGCGTGATCCCAGAAGCCTTTCGCATCGCCCAATCGGGCCGCCCCGGACCGGTGTGGATCGATATTCCCAAAGACATTCAGAACGCAACCCTTGAGTTGAGCGAACTCCCTGGTGTCCTGCCCCTCGCTACGCCGCCTGCCCCCCTCCAGCAGGACATCGAGCGGGCAGCCGCTATGATTAATGCGGCTCAACGTCCGGTTCTTTATCTGGGGGGCGGGATCATTAGCAGCAGCGCGCATAAACAAGCGCTGCAACTGGCGGAACGGTCCAGTCTACCGACCACCATGACGCTGATGGCGCTGGGTGCCATGCCCGTCGATCATCCCCTGTCGCTGGGTATGCTCGGTATGCACGCCGCACGATCAACCAATCTGATCCTAGAACAGGCGGATTTGTTAATTGTGCTGGGTGCGCGTTTTGACGATCGCGCGATTGGTAAGGCGGAACAATTTTGCCCGCAGGCCAACATTATTCACATCGATATCGATCCCGCCGAATTAGGCAAGATCCGTCAGCCGCATGTGGCAATTAACGCCGATGTCGCGCAGGCGCTGGAGCAGTTGCTGCCGCATATTGTTGCGCAGCAACGCAGCGTATGGCGTGCCGCCGTTCGTGAGCTGCAACAGGAATTTCCGTTCAACATGCCGAATGCTGACGATCCGTTAAGCCATTATGGCCTCATTCAGACTGTGGCCCGCTCACTGACGGACGAAGCCATCATCACCACCGATGTCGGCCAGCATCAGATGTGGGTCGCCCAGTCTTATCCACTGCGCCGTCCGCGCCAGTGGCTGACATCCGGCGGGTTTGGCACGATGGGCTTTGGCCTGCCTGCGGCGATTGGCGCCGCGCTGGCCGAGCCGGAACGCACCGTGGTGTGCTTCTCCGGTGACGGTAGCCTGATGATGAATATTCAGGAAATGGCAACGGCTGCCGAAGAAGGGCTCAACGTTAAAATCGTCCTGATGAACAACCAGTCGCTTGGTCTGGTTCATCAGCAGCAGTCCATGTTTTTCCAGCAGCGGATCTTTGCCGCCGATTACCGCTATAACACGCATTTTATCGCCATTGCCGCAGGCTTCGGCTTTGCAACTTGCGATCTAAACGCGGCGAACGACCCGCAGGCTGCGCTGCAAGAGGCTCTCAATCAGCCAGGGCCAACGCTAATCCATGTACGCATCGATACCAATGAGAAAGTTTTGCCTATCGTGCCGCCAGGTGCAGCCAACATCGATATGATCGGAGACTAATGACTATGCCAACTCAACCCACTTCTAATCAGGTTACGCTGGAACTCTCAGTACGCAATCACCCCGGGGTCATGTCACACGTTTGCGGGCTATTTGCCCGCCGCGCATTCAACGTGGAAGGCATTTTATGTATGCCGCTGGCAAACGGTAAGGAAAGCCGAATCTGGCTACTGGTCAAAGATGACCAGCGCCTGCAACAGATGATCAGTCAGGTGGAAAAATTGGAGGATGTGCTTCAGGTCCGCCGCCACGGTGAGGAGATGCCCATTTTCAGGCAGGTTGCCGAGTTTTATTGCTAGATGGTCGGGTCGGGGTTCCCCGGCCTGCCCCGCTTCATCCATGTAATACCTGCCATAGTAGATTGTAATAAATCGGCATTAATGGGTGCTGAATCAACATAATCAACGATGCAATGGCCGCGACAGACATCGCCAGCGCGGCCCAGCGTAGCTGTTTAATCGATACCTTACGGCTAAACCAATCATGGGATGTGCGTTTATTACTACGCCACCAGCGCCAAAGTAACCAGCCTGCGACCCACACGGTCACAGCGGTCGCCAGCAGCAACCACTTAAATTGCGCACTGTTCGTCCCTGAAGGGATATCAATCGCCACACCCGCCAGAATGCCAGGGAAAAAGTAGGCCAGCGGCCACACTAAACAACCGATAGTCGCCGGCACGGCAAATTTGTACGGTGACAATCCCAGCATCCCCGCAGCCATTGGGATTAAAGGGCGAGTCGGGCCGATAAAACGCCCGATTAATATCGTCGGCATCGGGTGCCGGTGTAAGGCGTATTCCGTCTTTTTCAGCAGTGTTTGGTGCTTTTTCAGGAAAGACCAACGATGCAGCGGTACTTTGAAATACACGCCAATAAAATAGGATATCCAATCGCCTAGCAAACAACCGATAATACCCGCCGCCCAGGCCGGATAAAGCCCCATTTGTCCACTGCCAATCAGCGCCCCTAGCGTTGCCATCATCACCGTCCCCGGCAGTAGCAGTCCGACCAAGGCCAGGGATTCCAGAAAAGCAACCAGCATGACGGCAATCAACGAATACGCGAGTGATTGGGTCACCAAATGATCCAGCCATGCTTCCATAAAACCTACCCATATTGATAAAGACGGTGTCTGCCGACAAAAGATGTTGCGCGGTAATAATGAGTAGATCGTAAAGAGGTTGCAAGTACGTTGCGAGATGTAAAATCGGACCGCAACGCTTCACTCTTCTACCCCATTATCGCCGTTTCCGTTCCATACATAAGTTTGCCAACAGTCTGAAACCAGGATTATTGGATCATAGCAGAAGCCGTTAATCGCTGACGTCGGAGCGGATGAGGCGGCATCAATACCATCGCGCTAGACAGAAACTGTATAAATAACCATACTTAATCCTATCTCTTTTTTTCTCTTGTTCGCGATAAAAGGCCGCTTAGTGACTCAGGTCCGTCAGGGTTTCCTACTCACCCGCCACTGGAACGATACACCAGCAGGTACGCAGGTTGAATTTTGGTTGGCCACCGATGAAGGCCCGCTGTTGGCGCGTTTGCCGCCACAGCAGGCCGTCGCCTTTATTCCCGCGCCGCAGGAATCTCGTGCAAGAACGCTTTTACGTCAGGAAAAACGCTGGCAGTTGAAACCGCTCGCCCTGCAAGATTTTCACCATCAGCCGCTACTGGGGCTTTATTGCGCGCAATATCGGCAACTGCTACGGCTGGAAAAGTTGCTGCGCGAGGGAGGCATTCAGGTTTACGAAGCAGATATCCGTCCGCCGGAGCGCTTTCTTATGGAGCGCTTTATCACCGCGCCCGTGTGGCTGAGTGGTACGGTTGCGTCGGAAGGACTGCTGACGGATGTCCGCATGAAGCCCGCTCCCGATTACCGCCCAATGCTGCGACTGGCGTCACTGGATATCGAAACAAACCGCCACGGTGAACTTTACTGCATCGGGCTGGAAGGCTGCGGACAACGTCAGGTTTATATGCTTGGCCCGCCGAACGGTACGCCTGTGACCGACGAGGAGTTTTCCCTTGAGTACGTCGCTAGCCGTCCGCTGCTGCTGGAAAGGCTGAATACCTGGATGCAACAGCACGACCCCGATGCCATTATCGGTTGGAATCTGGTGCAGTTTGATCTGCGCGTTTTGCAAAAGCATGCTGAACGCTACAACATGCCGCTCACGCTGGGGCGCGGCGGTCAGGCGCTGGAATGGCGGGAGCACGGCTTTAAACAAGGGCATTTCTTTGCCAGCGCGCCTGGCCGCCTGATAATCGATGGTATCGAAGCGCTGAAATCCGCCACGTGGAATTTTGCCTCATTTAGCCTGGAATTTGTCGCGCAATCGCTGCTGGGTGAAGGCAAAGCCATCGATACGCCCTATCAGCGGATGGATGAAATCGACCGCCTCTTTGCCGAAGATAAACCCGCGCTCGCCCGCTATAACCTGAAAGACTGCGAACTGGTGACGCGTATTTTCGATAAAACCGAGCTACTGTCGTTTTTACTGGAACGCGCCAGCGTTACCGGTTTAGCGGCAGATCGCAGCGGCGGCTCCGTCGCGGCATTTTCCCACCTTTATCTGCCACGGATGCATCGCATGGGTTATGTCGCCCCGAATCTGGGCGAGGTCGCACTCGAAGCCAGCCCTGGCGGTTTCGTGATGGATTCGCGCCCCGGTTTGTACGATTCGGTGCTCGTGCTGGATTACAAAAGCCTCTACCCCTCCATCATTCGTACGTTCCTGATTGACCCCGTTGGGCTGGCGGTGGGAATGCTGCACCCTGACGAAAAACAGGCTGTTCCCGGCTTTCGCGGCGCGTGGTTCTCCCGCGAACAGCACTGCCTACCGGCGATTGTCGCGCAAATCTGGCAAGGTCGTGAAGCGGCGAAACGGGCCAATAACAAACCCCTGTCCCAGGCGTTGAAGATCATCATGAATGCCTTTTACGGTGTGCTAGGCGCTACGGGCTGTCGCTTCTTCGATCCGCGTCTGGCCTCATCAATCACCCTTCGTGGCCATGACATCATGCGCAAAACGCGCGAACTGATCGAGGAACAAGGTTATCCAGTGATTTATGGCGATACCGACTCCACATTCGTCTGGCTGAAACATACGCATAGCGAACAGGAGGCGACAACGATTGGTAACGCACTGGTTCAACACATTAACCAGTGGTGGAAACACCATCTGCAAGACACCCTGCAATTAACCAGCGCGCTGGAGCTGGAGTTTGAGACGCATTTTCGCCGCTTCCTGATGCCGACCATTCGCGGCGCAGAACAAGGCAGTAAAAAGCGTTACGCGGGGCTTATCGACACGCCACAGGGCGAAAAAATGGTATTCAAAGGGCTGGAAACCGTACGTACCGACTGGACACCGCTAGCGCAGCAGTTTCAGCAACAGCTCTATCGGCTCATTTTTAAACAACAACCTTATCAGGCGTGGTTGCGAGACTATGTTAAACGGACGCTAAACGGTGATTTTGACGATCTATTGATCTACCGTAAACGGCTACGCCGCAAGCTTGATGATTACCAACGCAACGTGCCGCCCCACGCCAGAGCGGCTAAAATCGCCGATGACTATAATCGCCAGCAGGGGAGGCCGTTGCAATACCAGAACGGCGGTTGGATCAGCTATGTCATGACCGTTAACGGCCCGGAGCCGCTGGAAACCCGACATTCACCGCTGGATTACCAGCATTATGTAGAACGTCAGCTCCAGCCAGTCGCCGACGCCATTCTTCCTTTCCTGCATGACGATTTCACTACGCAGGTGACTGGGCAAATGGGGCTATTTTAACTGTCCGGCGGGCATGAAATTCAATGAAAGCGGTTAATTCACGGGACTATCGGTTTGAGAGGTGACGAACGCGCCGTCATCCTTTACCATAATGCCCTTTCTGAATTGACATCAGCAGCATTATCGCCACCCGATAATGCAATCAGACATTCCCCCGACACAGACGAACATCGAGCTAAGAATTTATGCCTTTTACACTTGGTCAGCGCTGGATCAGCGATACGGAAAGCGAACTTGGATTGGGAACGGTCGTTGCCGTCGATACACGAATGGTCACGCTGCTTTTTCCCGCCAGCGGCGAAAATCGGCTTTATTCCCGCAGTGACGCGCCCATCACCCGTGTGATGTTTAATTCCGGCGATACGGTCACCAGCCATGAAGGCTGGCAGCTAAAAGTGGACGAGGTGCGGGAAGAAAACGGGTTACTAATCTATTGCGGTCGGCGTCTGGACGATGATACACCGACGGAACTCCGTGAAGTCTTTCTGGACAGCAAACTGACATTTAATAAACCCCAGGATCGCCTGTTTGCCGGGCAGATCGACCGCATGGATCGCTTTGCCCTGCGTTATCGCGCGCGTAAACATCAGCATGAACAGGCGCAGCAACAGTGGAGCGGCCTGCGCGGCATGCGTGCCAGCCTGATCCCCCATCAGCTTCACATCGCGCATGAGGTCGGCCAACGTCATGCGCCACGCGTGTTGCTGGCAGATGAAGTTGGTTTGGGGAAAACGATTGAAGCCGGGATGATCATCCACCAGCAACTGCTCGCCGGACGGGCCAGTCGCGTGTTGATTATCGTACCGGAAACCCTGCAACATCAGTGGTTGGTCGAAATGCTGCGCCGCTTTAACCTGTTGTTCTCACTGTTTGACGACGAGCGCTATGCCGAAGCCAAGCAAGACAGCAGTAATCCCTTCGAAACCGAACAACTGGTGATCTGCTCACTGGGGTTCGTGCAACGTAGCGCCCCGCGTTTTTCTCAACTCGTCAATGCCGACTGGGATCTTCTGGTCGTGGATGAAGCCCATCATCTGGCCTGGAGCGAAGAGAATCCCAGCCCGGAATATCAGGCTATTGAAGCGCTGGCTCGCGCGACGCCCGCCGTCTTGTTATTAACCGCGACGCCAGAGCAGCTCGGCCAGCAAAGCCACTTTGCGCGATTGCGCCTGCTCGATCCCAATCGCTTCCACGACTATCAGGAATTTGTTGCCGAACAGCAGCAGTATCGTCCGGTCGCCGATGCCGTCACCCTGCTATTGGCGGGGGAAAAGGCCCAAGCGGCTGAATTGAATGCCCTTAGCGACCTGCTCGGCGAACAGGATATCGAACCGCTGCTAAAAGCCATTAATAGCGATAGCGATGACAACCTGAAAGCGCGCCAGGAACTGATCACTATGTTAATGGACCGCCACGGCACCAGCCGCGTGCTGTTCAGGAACACGCGTCAGGGGGTGAAAGGTTTCCCGCAGCGCATCCTGCATCAAATCCGTCTGCCGTTGCCGGCGCAATACCAAACGGCCATTAAAGTGGCCGGCATTATGAATGCCAATAAGCCGCTGGAATCGCGCGCACGCGACATGTTGTATCCAGAACAAATTTATCAGCAGTTCGAAGGAGATGACGCCACCTGGTGGAATTTCGATCCTCGCGTGGAATGGCTGCTGAACTACCTGACTGCCAACCGCGATGAAAAAGTGCTGGTTATCTGTGCGCAGGCGACCACCGCGCTCCAGCTAGAGCAGGTGCTGCGCACGCGTGAAGCCATCCGCGCCGCCGTCTTCCATGAAGGGCTCTCAATTCTGGAACGCGACCGTGCCGCCGCTTATTTCGCCTCCGAAGAAGAAGGCGCGCAGGTGCTGATCTGTTCAGAGATTGGCTCAGAAGGCCGTAACTTCCAGTTTGCCAGCCATTTAATCATGTTCGATCTGCCATTCAATCCCGATTTGCTAGAGCAGCGTATCGGTCGCCTGGATCGTATCGGTCAGGCGAAAGAAATCCAGATTCTGGTGCCCTATTTGGAAAATACGGCGCAGGCCTTACTGGTGCGCTGGTATCATGAAGGATTAGACTCGTTTGAACACACCTGCCCAACCGGGCGTACCATCTATGATGCGCATCATACGTCGTTGCTTGAGCGATTAACGACGGTCGGTGAGCAGCAAGGGTTAGACGACTTTATTCAGGCGTGCCGCCAACAGCACGACAGCCTCAAGCAGCAACTCGAACAGGGACGCGATCGTCTGCTGGAAATGCATTCTCATGGCGGTGAACAGGCTCAGCGGTTGGCGCAGGCCATTGCCGAGCAGGATAATGACGTCAATTTAGTCACATTCGCGCTAAACCTGTTTGATATTGTGGGTATTAATCAGGAAGATCGCAGCGATAACCTCATCATTCTGACGCCTTCCGATCATATGCTGGTGCCTGATTTTCCTGGCTTACCGCAGGACGGGTGTACCATCACCTTCGATCGCGATCAGGCGCTTTCCCGCGAAGACGCCCAGTTTATCAGTTGGGAACATCCGCTCATTCGTAACGGGCTCGATCTTATTCTGTCCGGTGATACCGGAAGTTGTGCGGTTTCTTTGTTGAAAAATAAGGCGTTACCCGTCGGCACGCTGCTGGCGGAACTGATTTATGTCGTCGAAGCACAGGCGCCGAAACACCTGCAACTGACCCGTTTTCTACCGCCAACGCCAGTGCGATTATTAATGGATAGTAAAGGCAACAATTTGGCCGAACACGTCGAATTCGAGAGTTTTAACCGCCAGCTCAACGCGATAAATCGCCATATGTCTAGCAAGCTGGTGAACGCGGTACAGCCCGATGTTCACGCTATGTTGCAACAGGCGGAAACGTTGGTAGAAACGCAGGCACGTCAGCTCATTACTGAAGCTCAGGAGCAGGCCGACCTGCAATTGCGCCGCGAGTTGGAACGTTTGGAAGCGCTGAAAGCCGTCAACCCGAACATCCGTGAAGATGAGCTGACCGCATTGGAAAACCAACGTGAGCAGGTGCTGAGTAACCTGCACGAAGCCAACTGGCGTTTGGATGCAATCCGCTTGGTGGTGGTAACACATCAGTAATGTGCCGCCCGCGCGTTAGCTAGTCAGACTTTCCAGCACAGGGATAGCATCATATTAGGGAAAGCTCGGGGATGAGGTTTCCGTAGGAATACCTCACCCCGTGATAGGCTCGTGTATCTCGATCAAACAGCGACGACGTCTCTGTCTTTTGCGTATTTTGGAGCGTGAATGGAACCCTATAATCAGCCTACCGATCCCTGGTTGCATATTCTTTACCAGGATCGGCACATCATGGTGGTGAATAAACCCAGCGGATTACTGTCGGTTCCTGGCCGTGCGCCAGAACACAGAGACAGCGTCATGAGCCGCATTCAGGCCGACTACCCCACTGCCGAATCCGTCCATCGTTTGGACATGGCGACCAGCGGCGTCATGGTGGTTGCTCTGACGAAAGCCGCCGAGCGCGAATTGAAACGTCAGTTTCGCGAACGCGAACCGAAGAAGTCTTACCTTGCCCGCGTCTGGGGACACATGGCTCAAGATGATGGCATTATCGATCTACCGCTGATTTGCGATTGGCCTAACCGTCCAAAGCAAAAAGTCTGTTTTGAGACGGGGAAGTCGGCGCAAACAGCGTATCAGGTACTCTCGCGCGACGAAGACGGGACAACGCGTGTCAAACTGATGCCCATTACCGGGCGTTCTCATCAATTACGCGTTCACCTGTTGGCGCTCGGCCATCCTATTCTCGGTGATGGCTTTTATGCACACTCTGACGCCAAAGCAATGGCGCCCCGTCTATTATTGCACGCACAGGAATTAGCCATCACGCACCCAGCATTCAACACATCAATGCATTTTCGTTGCGAAGCGGAATTCTGAAATAAGGGGCGACCATAGCGTCGAGTCGGGTTTAGTCGAACCCAGGAAGTGTAGAGAGGGGAAGGAGGCCGATTATTTGGTCTGGTTCATACTCTTTAGCAGTTCATAAGCGGCCTGAATATCCTGCGCTTTACGCTTGGCTAATTCCATCATCCTGGGCGATAGCTTCTTAGCGACTAATTTATCGGGGTGATGTTCGCTCATGAGCTTGCGATAGGCCCGTTTAATTGTCGCGGCGTCATCGCCGCGACGAACCCCCAGCGTGCGGCAAGCGCTCTCGATCGTGGGCCCACGCGGCGGTGAAACCGGACGCTGACCATGATAAGAGTGGCCATTAGCACCATCATTATTACGCCACTGGTATGATTTTCCATTTTGTCGTGACTGATTCTGGCGAGACTGCTGCCCTGCGGGCCTTTCCATGTTGCGTAGAAAGTATTCGAACTGCTCGCGCGTTACCCCCAATTCATCCGCGATAACATACAATACCCGTCGTTCATTCGGATGTAGAACGCCATCGACAAACGCGACCTGAAGTTGTATTTCCAAAAACATTTTAATCAAATCAAAACGCCCCAGGCAGGCATCACGCAATTTGCGTAATTTTAGCCGCAGCGGAAAATGCACCGCCTTGCCTTCACGGAAAGCCCGCTGGGCGGCGATTCTGGCTTCACCAAACAATTCAAGACGATCCATCATTTTGGTCGCAATCCTGATGTCGGCTTCCGTTACCCGCCCTTTGGATTTAGTCAGGTGCCCCATGGCCTGAAAAGTCGTAAGGAAGAACAATGACTGACGCGTAGATTGAGCAGAGAAATAATCACGGCGACGCGATGCCCGAGCTTTGTCGATCCAATGCCCCATCAGTAATCCCATGATCATTCCCCAGATGCCAGCACTTGAGGCGATCCCTAACGCCAGCCCCAGCAACTTTCCCCAATACCGCATATACTCCTCAAATCCTCATGCCGTCAGCCAAAAATTGCTTTATCATACCTGTCATTTATCTTTGCACCTAACGGCGGTGCGTATAGGCGGCGGGGATTTAACACTGGCGCAACGCTAGCGAGTGATATAGTCTCTGACCGTTTACCGACATGATGCCTCTGATGACGGAACACCTGATACTGCGTATGAAAAAAAGTTTCCCCACGCTGCTGGCCACGTTGGTTTGGTCGGCGCTCTACAGTCAGCACGCGCTGGCCGATCTCGCTGAACAGTGCATGCTGGGTGTACCTACGTACAATCGGCCACTGGTTACGGGCGATCCCAATCAGCTGCCGGTCAATATTCAGGCCGACAAAACCGAAGCCAACTACCCGAACAACGCGACATTCATTGGTAATGTGAATATTCAGCAGGGTAATAGCGTCTTGACTGCCGAGCAAGTGCAACTGAATCAGTTGAATCCGACGACCCAGGGCAGCACGCCCATGCGAACCATTACCGCAACGGGCAACGTCCACTATGACGACAATCAGGTCATCCTGAAAGGCCCGAAAGCCTGGGCTAACCTGGATACGAAAGATACCGACGTCTATGAAGGCGACTATCAGATGGTGGGCCGTCAGGGGCGAGGGTCCGCCGACAAAATGAAAATGCGTGATAACAATCGCTACACCATTTTGGAAAATGGGTCTTTCACGTCCTGTCTGCCGGGAGATGATAGCTGGAGTGTCGTCGGTTCGGAAGTGATTCAGGACCGGGAAGAGCAGGTCGCCGAGATCTGGAACGCACGCTTCAAGATCGCTGGCGTGCCCGTATTCTATAGTCCGTATTTGCAACTTCCTATCGGCGATAAGCGCCGCTCCGGTTTCCTGATCCCCAATGCGAAATATGGTAGCAACAATGGCTTTGAGTTGCTGACGCCCTATTACTGGAACATCGCGCCTAATTTTGACGCCACCATCACACCGCATTTGCAAACCAAACGCGGCGTGCAATGGCAGAACGAATTCCGCTACCTGTCCGCGCCGGGCCTTGGCCTTATTCAGTTCGACTGGCTGCCTGACGATCGTGAATACGCCAAGATCGCACCAAAGGACGATAACGATACCCGCTGGCTGTTCCATTGGGGCCACAACGGCGTAATGGATCAGGTGTGGCGATTTGAAGCCGACTACACCAAAGTCAGCGACGATCGCTATTTCACCGATCTGGACTCGCATTACGGTTCAACCACCGATGGCTACGTCACCCAAAAATTAAGCGCAGGCTATGCGAACCAAAATTGGAACACCACGCTGTCCACCCGACAATTCCAGGTCTTTTCCAATGCGACCAGCCGTGATGTTTACCGCGCTGAGCCACAGCTTGATTTCAATTATTACCAGAATGATATCGGCCCGGTTGATATGCACCTTTATGGCCAGGCGGTAAAATTTACCAACGTTAACGATGACCGGCCGGAAGCAACCCGTTTGCACCTTGAACCCACGCTAAATCTCCCGCTGGCAAACCGCTGGGCCAGCCTGAATACCGAGGCCAAGCTATTAGCGACGCACTATCAGCAAGACAACCTGGATCGTTATCGCGCCGCTTCAACGCCTAACATCGCCCAGAATACTAAAGATGCACTAAAAGGTTCTGTGAATAGGGTAATTCCGCAGTATAAAATTGATGGAAAAATGGTCTTTGAGCGCGAAATGGACTGGTCACAGGCCTATACCCAGACGCTGGAACCCCGTGCACAGTATCTATACGTACCTTATCGCGATCAGAGCAGTATCCATACCTATGACTCCACGCTACTGCAAACGGACTACTCGGGTTTATTCCGTGACCGTAGCTACAGCGGGCTGGATCGCATCGCTTCCGCCAATCAATTGGTGACCGGTATCACTACGCGTATTTACGATGATGCGCTGGTTGAACGTTTTAACGCTTCTATTGGTCAAATCTATTACTTCGATCGCCCGCGCACCGGCGATCGTAACACCTCGCTCGATAAAAATAATAATAATGGCAGCCAGGTGTGGGCGGGTGACGCCTTCCTGAAAATCGATGATCGCTGGGGGGTTCGCGGAGGGCTTCAGTACGATAATCGCCAGAACGAAGTGGCGCTGGGTGACGCCGTGTTAGAGTATCGTCGCGATGCCGAGCGCCTGGTACAGTTGAACTATCGATACGCCAGCCCTGAATATATACGGGATATGATCCCGAATGTTACGAACCCTGGCTTCCAGCAAGGTATTTCGCAGGTCGGCGTTACCGCAAGCTGGCCGATTGTCGATCGTTGGGCCGTCGTGGGCGCATATTACTACGACACCAAAGCCAATCAGCCAGCAAACCAGCTTATTGGCTTACAATACAATACGTGCTGCTGGGCTGTGAGTGTCGGTTACGAACGTAAAATTACCGATTGGAACAGCGCCAGCCACAGCAGTGAATACGACAACAAAGTGTCGTTTAATATCGAATTACGTGGTTTAAGCAGCAATTATGGTCTGGGTTCCGAAAAAATGCTGCGCTCGGGGATTATGCCCTACCAGCGCGCATTCTGATATCACGCGGAGTGCTGAGCCGATCGGTAGTTCGGAATCAGATTATCTCTATGCAATGTCGTAACTTTTAACCCGCCTGGCGGATGAAATAATGGGAAAGGTATGAAGAACTGGAGAACGCTTATTCTCGGATTGGCACTGAGTGCCTCTACCGCGTTCGCAGCACCACAGGTGGTTGATAAAGTCGCTGCCGTGGTAGATAACAGCGTCGTATTGGAAAGTGATGTAAACGGTCTCTTGCAGTCGGTAAAACTGAACGCTCAGCAAGCCGGGCAGTCATTGCCGGATGATGCCACGCTGCGTCATCAGATTATTGACCGTTTGATCATGGATAACATCATTCTGCAAATGGCGCAGAAAATGGGGATTCAGGTGACGGATGAGCAACTGGATCAGGCTATTGCTAATATTGCCGCCCAGAACCGGATGTCGCTGGAACAATTAAAAAGTCAGTTGGCTTATGAAGGGCTGAACTACAACACCTATCGTAACCAAATTCGTAAAGAGATGCTGATCGCGGAAGTACGTAATAACGAGGTGCGTCGCCGCGTGACGGTTCTACCACAGGAAGTCGATACGCTGGCGAAACAAATCGCCAACCAGACCGGTGAAAATGACGAGCTTAACCTGAGCCATATTCTGATCCCATTGCCGGAGAATCCGACGCAACAGCAGGTTGATGAGGCGGAAAATCTGGCGACGTCGCTGGTGAAACAAATCAACGATGGAGCAGATTTTGCCAAATTGGCTATCACCTACTCGGCGGACTCTCAGGCATTGAAAGGCGGTCAAATGGGCTGGGGCAGATTACAGGAGATCCCAACATTGTTCGCCGAACGCTTAACCCAGGCGCATAAAGGTCAAATCGTCGGCCCGATTCGTTCTGGCGTGGGTTTCCACATTTTGAAGGTGAACGATATTCGCGGCGGCAACAAAAGCGTATCGGTCACTGAGGTTCATGCGCGTCATATTTTGATCAGGCCCTCCGTCGTTATGACAGATAGTCAAACGCAAGCCAAGCTGGCCGAAGTGGCGCAGCAAATTAAAAATGGCAGCACTGACTTCGCCACTCAGGCCAAATTGCTCTCTCAGGATCCTGGTTCAGCAAACCAAGGGGGCGACCTGGGCTGGGCTTCTCCCGATATGTACGATCCGGCCTTCCGCGATGCGCTATTGAAACTGAAAAAAGGGGAAATCAGTCAGCCAATTCACTCCGCATTTGGTTGGCACCTGATACAGTTGCTCGATACCCGTCAGGTCGATAAAACTGACGCCGTGCAAAAAGAGCAGGCTTATCGCATGATTTTTAATCGTAAATTTGCTGAAGAAGCGCAGACCTGGATGCAGGAGCAGCGTGCCGCAGCCTATGTCAAAGTGATTGATGGCGCGAACTGATGCAAATTGAGAGCAATACGCCACGCGTTGTGATCACCCCCGGCGAACCCGCCGGGATTGGCCCCGATTTGGTTATCGCTCTGGCGCAGCGGAGCTGGCCTGTAGAGCTGGTTTGCTGCGCAGATCCTGACCTGTTACTCTTGCGGGCATTGCAATTAGCGATGCCGCTGACATTACGCAACTATCAATACGACCAGCCCGCACGGCCACAGCAGGCCGGCAGCCTCACTATTCTGCCTATCGCCGCCCCAGTGACCGCGATCCCTGGTAAATTAAGCGTCACCAACAGCACTTATGTGGTGGAAACCCTTGCGCGTGCCTGTGACGGCTGTCTGAACGGTGAGTTCGCCGCATTGATCACTGGCCCGGTGCATAAAGGCATCATCAATGATGGCGGCGTTTCCTTCAGCGGGCACACTGAGTTTTTCGCCGCTCGCAGCGGTTGTCCACGAGTGGTCATGATGCTGGCGACGGAAGAACTGCGTGTGGCGTTAGCGACAACGCATCTGCCGCTTGCAGCCGTTCCTGCGGCCATTACCCGCCAGAGCCTGCACGAAGTCATCACGATTTTGCACCATGATTTGCGGGCAAAATTCGGCATTGCGCAACCGCAGATTTATGTTTGTGGATTGAACCCGCATGCCGGTGAAGGCGGGCATATGGGCCGTGAGGAGCTGGATGTTATTACCCCGGCCCTGGACGAATTGCGGCAACAAGGCATCACGCTGATTGGCCCGCTGCCCGCCGATACACTGTTCCAGCCCAAATATCTCCAGCACGCTGACGCGGTGTTGGCGATGTATCACGATCAAGGGCTTCCGGTGCTGAAATATCAGGGCTTCGGGCGCGCCGTCAATATCACGCTGGGGTTACCTTTCATTCGCACATCCGTTGACCATGGCACCGCCCTTGAGCTAGCCGCAACCGGCAGTGCCGATCCCGGCAGCTTCATCACGGCATTAAATCTTGCCATTAAAATGATAAAACACAGTAATGAATAATCGCGTACACCAAGGTCACCTTGCCCGTAAACGTTTTGGGCAAAATTTTTTAAACGATCGCTTCGTAATCGATAGCATCGTTTCAGCCATTCACCCGCAGCGCGATCAGGCCATTGTCGAGATCGGCCCCGGCCTCGGCGCACTAACGGCACCTATCGGTGAACAGGTGGATCGTTTTACCGTCATTGAGCTGGATAGAGATCTGGCGGCACGGCTGGCGACGCACCCAACACTAAAAGACAAATTGACGATTATTCAGCAAGACGCCATGACGGTCGATTTCGCTGCGCTCGCTGAGCAAGCCGGGCAGCCGCTGCGTGTTTTTGGCAACCTGCCATACAATATTTCCACGCCACTGATGTTCCACTTATTCACCTATACTCAAGCTATTCGTGACATGCACTTTATGTTGCAGAAAGAAGTGGTTAATCGCCTGGTCGCGGGGCCGAATAGTAAAGCGTTTGGCCGTCTGAGCGTCATGGCGCAGTATTATTGCCAGGTGATTCCGGTGCTTGAAGTGCCGCCGGAGGCATTTAAACCCGCGCCTAAAGTGGACTCCGCCGTCGTGCGCCTTGTGCCTCATGACGTGATCCCCCACCCGGTCAGCGATATTCGCGTGCTAAGCCGCATCACAACGGAAGCGTTTAACCAGCGCCGCAAGACACTGCGCAATAGTCTAAGTAACCTGTTCACCACGGAGATTCTCGTTGAGTTGGGGATCGATGCGACCTGCCGCGCAGAGAATGTGCCCGTTGAGCAATACTGCCAATTGGCGAACTGGTTAAGCGAGCATTCGGCAAAACAGGAATAACGGGAGTTCACCATGATCAATGCGCCCCGCGTTTGTGTACAAACTCAGAGTTTCTACGTGGAATCACAATCGAACCCAAGCGAGGAACGTTTCGTCTTTGCTTACACCATGACGGTGCGTAACCTGGGGCGCCATGAGATACAGCTTATCGGGCGCTATTGGTTGATCACCAACGGGAATGGTCGCCAGACCGAAGTGCAGGGTGAAGGGGTGGTCGGTGAACAACCTATCATCCTCCCTGGCGGCGAATTCCAATATACCAGCGGTGCCGTTATAGAAACGCCTCTCGGCACAATGGAAGGCCACTACCATATGATTGACCATCAGGGCAACGCGTTTCAGGTTGCAATTCCCGTATTTCGTCTGGCTATCCCTTCACTGATACATTAATTATGTCTACTTATTTAATTGGCGATGTTCACGGCTGTTTCGCCGAACTCAACGCGCTGTTAGCGCAAGTTTCCTTTAATCCTGAGCACGACACGCTGTGGTTAACCGGCGATCTCGTTGCGCGCGGGCCAGATTCACTCCAGGTACTACGCTTCGTCCGCTCCCTGGGTTCCTCTGTCCGTATAGTGTTGGGTAATCACGATCTTCATCTGTTAGCCGTCTATGCTGGCATCAGCCGCAGCAAACCCAAAGATCGCATTGGCGATCTCCTTTCTGCACCAGATGCGGATGAGCTCATCAATTGGCTACGTCGTCAGCCGCTCCTACAAGTCGATGAGAATCTAAAACTGGTTATGGCGCACGCGGGGATTACGCCACAGTGGGATCTGCCGACGGCAATGATGTGCGCCCGTGAAGTTGAGTCTATCCTGAGCAGCGATAGCTATCCGTTGTTCCTTGATGCCATGTATGGCGATATGCCAAACCACTGGAGCCCGGAACTGAGCGGGCTGGCACGTTTACGTTTTAGTACCAACGTTTTTACCCGTATGCGCTACTGCTTCTCCGGCGGGCAATTGGATATGCTGTGTAAAGCACCACCAAGTCATGCTCCCTCACTGCTAAAACCGTGGTTTGATTTACCCAGCAAGATAGCCGGAGAATATGCGATTGTGTTTGGACATTGGGCATCATTAGAAGGAAAAGGCACACCGGAAAACATCTATGCGCTAGACACCGGATGCTGCTGGGGAGGAGCGCTGACGATGCTGCGATGGGATGATAAGCGCTATTTCACCCAACCATCGCTCTCATTGGGAACCGAATGCGCTGGCGAGAACCTATCCTAAGTTATCGCAAGAATACGCCGCTTAGCGGCGTTCCAGAATTTCAAAGCAGTAAGCATGTGAGTTGCGCTCGTCGGCATCATGAAATTCGCTGAAAACAGACTGCCACTCATCCGGCGCATAGTCAGGGAAATGTGTATCACCTTCTACCTCAGCATCGATATGCGTCAGGTAGAGGCGATTGGCCTGCGCCAACATTTGTCGATACACGTTGCCACCACCAATCACCATGACTTCTTCTGCGTCTCTCGCCGCCGCGAGCGCCGCTTCCAGCGTGGATACCCAGGTGACGCGGTCGTCATCACCGGGACGGCTGCTAACGACAATGTTCAAACGTCCCGGCAGCGGCTGGCCAATAGAACGAAAAGTATTGCGCCCCATAATAATCGGCTTGTTAAGCGTATGACGCTTAAACCATGCCAGATCGGCCGGCAAATGCCACGGCATTGAATTTTCTCTGCCAATCACACGATCTACTGCCAGCGCCGCAATCAAACTAATCACCATGGTAAAAAAACCCTATAGGTCAGAAAATTGCAGACACTATACGGAAAGCCCTTTCTCTCGTCGATACGAAGACCCAGCGGAAATGTAATATAGGAATTTTAGACCCCGGGGCGTTTACGGTAGAGCCAGATCCCCGGCAGAGATAACCCGATAGAGAGTGCACCGACGATAAAGCTTGCCTTCAGAAACTGCGTCATCATGATCTTCATCAGCGCTTCACTGTAGCCAAGGTGCGAAATTTCCACGACTGAAATCATCGCGGTATAGGCGGGAATACCCGGAAACATTGGGATGACCGCCGCGACGGTGAAGACTTTGGGATGCGCCAATAGCCAACGCGACCAGCGTATACCGATAGTACCAATGAGGATTGCCGTCAGAAACGAGGCCCATTCGATGTTCATACCAAAATGCATCGCCAGAAATCTGGCGCCGTGCCCAACCCCTCCTAGCAGCGCACAATAAGGCAGCGCTTTCCGCGGCACGTTGAAGACCATCGCAAACCCCAACGCAGGAATCGCCGCCAACACCATGTCCTGCACAAGCGCCCATAATAAACTTACGCCCATCCGCGCAGCCCCCACAGCGACATTGCCATCACGACTCCAATACAGGTCGCCAGCGTCAGTAAACTCGCCACCGTCCAGCGAGCCATGCCGGTATTCACATGCCCTTTAAACATATCCGCCACGGCGTTAATCAGCGGGAACCCCGGCACCAGCAGCAGCACACTTGCCGCCATCGCCACCGTCGAGGTTTGAGAAAACGCCGGTAAACGCATCAACAGTCCAGATACCGATGTCGCGACAAATGCCGTCATACAGAAGTTGATCAATGGGTTCAACTGCCGGGCCGTGAGGATCTGCCGGACGTACATCGCGAAGCCGCTGGCAATTAACGTGACAATAAACGCATCCCATCCGCCCCCGTTCAAGCGACTGAAACAACCACAGGAGAGCGCGACGACAGAAACCATCAGCCAACGCGGATAGCGCAGAGGTTTGATATTGCCCAGACGCTTTTCCACTCCCGCGACATCCAGCAGTTTATGCTCGGCCATAATGACGGCATGCTGCACTTCAATGACAACATGCATATTAATGCCACGATCCACATTCTTGCGCGTCGATGTCAGGCAATGCCCCTGCATGATGGTCGTCAGGACAATCGCATTCGCTGAAATTGAGCTCTCCACACTATCCGCGCCGAGCGCCATGCCTAACCGTGACGATAGCTGTTCCACAACAGCACTCTCTGCGCCGTGCTGTAACAATAGCAATGCACACTGGATGCATAGCCGAGTAATTTCCCGCTGCTGTGGCGCTTCCCCCAGTGGCTTTACACAGCTGACTTTTTCTACATTACATAATCGTTCACGGTTCTCACTTTCACTGACCATGTCGTTATCTCAACCTACCCAGAAGCAACCATAAAAAATGAAAGGCTACTTGTTAACATATCGCCGCCGAATAACCAATAAGAGTGATGCGAATTAATGGTTCCGGCGCTATCATCTCAGCCATTATTACGACGTTCACGCCTTGGAATAACCATGCTGGAAACCTCATTATTTGTCGCCACTATCGCCACGCTGGGCATGATTTCCCCCGGCCCCGATTTTTTTCTCGTCATTAAAAACGCCACACGCTATCCGCGTATTACCGCGTTAACGACCGCATTTGGCGTTATCTGCGGGGTAGCAACCCATATGGCGTACTGTGTCGCCGGGCTGGCTGTCGTCATTACCACCACGCCGTGGCTATTTAATGTACTGAAATATGCTGGTGCCGCCTATCTGATCTGGATCGGTATTCAGGCATTATGCGCACGCGGCGGCAGCAAAATGGAGGTTTCACCGCAGGAAAAACAGGACGTCAGCCTGAAAAAAGCCTTTCTGCAAGGTTACTTTTGTAACCTACTTAACCCCAAGGCCACATTATTCTTCCTGGCGGTGTTTACACAAGTTCTGAACATTCACTCCGGCATTGGCGAAAAGCTCTGGTATGCCATGATTATCTGGCTGTTATCGGCCATCTGGTGGCCACTGCTGGTTATGCTATTCCAAAGCGCGCCGGTCCGACGTGGGCTGGCTAAAGCACAGAAGGGGGTGGATAAAGTGCTAGGCACAGTGTTGATTGCATTGGGTATCAAAGTGGCGCTGGGATAAAATTCGCCGCTTTATCAATAGAAAAGCCAGCACTGTCGCCAGCGCTGGCTTTTCCCCTTCATTTCCCGCTGACTGAAACCGGTTAATCAGCCTTTAATCATCGCATGCATTTCCTGTACGGAAGTGACCTTCTCCGTTGGATCTGCCGTCAATGACATTGCCGTCGCGAAACCACCGTTCAGTGTGGTGTCGTAATGCACCTTGTATTGCAGCGCGCTACGGCGAATTAGCTTGGAATCCTCAATCGCCTGACGCCCTGCGGTGGTGTTGACGATGTAGGTGTACTCGCCGTTCTTAATACGATCCTGAATGTGCGGACGGCCTTCATGCACCTTGTTGACCAGGCGTGGATTAATGCCCGCTTCGCCCAGCTCAACCGCCGTGCCGTGAGTCGCATCCAGCTCGAAGCCGTGCTTCAGCAACTTAGCCGCCAGATCCACCACGCGCGCTTTGTCGCCTTCGCGTACAGACAGCAGGGCGCGCCCGGTTTTCTTCATGTGCGAGTTGCTGCCCAGCATCGCCTTGGCAAACGCTTCGGCAAACGTACGACCGACACCCATCACTTCCCCTGTCGATCGCATTTCTGGCCCCAGAATAGGGTCAACGCCAGGGAATTTGTTAAACGGCAGCACCACTTCTTTCACTGAGTAATACGGCGGGATAGTTTCTTTAGTCACGCCCTGCTCGGCTAACGTTTTGCCAGCCATCACGCGCGCCGCAACCTTTGCCAACGGAACGCCGGTCGCTTTCGACACAAACGGTACGGTACGTGCTGCACGCGGGTTCACTTCAATCAGATAGACTTCGTTATTCTTCACCGCAAACTGCACGTTCATCAGGCCACGAACACACAGTTCGAACGCCAGTTTTTCAACCTGCTGACGCATCACATCCTGAATTTCTTTGCTTAACGTGTAAGCAGGCAGTGAGCAAGCCGAGTCGCCGGAATGCACGCCCGCCTGCTCAATGTGTTCCATAATACCGCCAATCAGCACGCGCTCACCGTCGCAAATCGCATCGACATCGACTTCGATCGCATCATCAAGGAAGTGATCTAGCAGAACTGGCGCATCGTTAGACACGTTCACCGCGTTTTGGAAGTAGCGACGCAGGTCGATTTCGTCATACACGATTTCCATCGCGCGCCCCCCCAACACATAAGAAGGACGAACGACCAACGGATAGCCAATGCCGCGCGCTTTTTCTACCGCCTGCTCAATGGTCGCAACCGTGGCGTTCGCAGGCTGTTTCAGCCCCAGACGATTTACTGCCTGTTGGAAACGCTCGCGATCTTCCGCGCGGTCAATCGCATCCGGGCTGGTGCCGATAACCGGTACGCCCGCCGCTTCCAGCGCCCGCGCCAGTTTTAGCGGCGTCTGGCCGCCGTATTGCACGATAACGCCTTTTGGCTTCTCAATACGGACGATTTCCAGCACGTCTTCAAAGGTGACCGGCTCGAAGTACAGGCGGTCAGATGTATCATAGTCGGTTGAAACGGTTTCCGGGTTACAGTTGACCATGATGGTTTCATAGCCATCTTCACGCAGCGCCAGCGAAGCATGGACGCAGCAGTAGTCAAATTCAATCCCCTGGCCGATACGGTTAGGCCCGCCGCCCAGTACCATGATTTTGTCACGATCCTGAGTCGGGTTTGATTCACACTCTTCTTCGTACGTGGAGTACATATAGGCCGTATCGGTGGAGAATTCGGCCGCACAGGTATCGACCCGCTTATAGACCGGATGCAAGTCGAACTTATCGCGCAGTTTGCGAATCTCGCTTTCCGCTACGCCAGCCAGCTTCGCCAGACGCGCATCGGCAAAGCCTTTACGCTTCAGCATGCGCAGGAAGTCGGCATCCAGCGCGGTAGCGCCTTTTTCGGCGACCAGCTCTTCCAGACGCACCAATTCTTCAATCTGTACCAGGAACCAACGATCGATGTTGGTCAGGTTAAATACGCCATCAACGGACATCCCCGCACGGAACGCATCCGCGATATACCAGATACGCTCGGCACCGGCATCTTTCAGCTCGCGGCGAATTTTAGTCAACGCTTCCGGGTCATCTAAATCAACTTTCGGATCGAAGCCCGTTGCGCCGACCTCCAGACCGCGTAGCGCCTTCTGCAAAGACTCTTGTTGCGTGCGGCCAATCGCCATCACTTCACCGACGGACTTCATCTGCGTGGTTAGGCGGTCGTTGGCGCCGGCGAATTTTTCAAAATTGAAACGCGGGATCTTGGTAACGACGTAGTCGAGCGCGGGTTCGAAAGACGCCGGCGTGCGGCCGCCCGTGATGTCGTTCATCAGTTCATCGAGCGTGTAACCCACCGCCAGTTTAGCCGCCACTTTCGCAATCGGGAAACCCGTCGCTTTCGATGCCAGCGCGGAAGATCGTGAGACGCGTGGATTCATTTCAATCACGATCAGACGACCGGTTTTCGGGTTCACCGAGAACTGAACGTTAGAACCGCCCGTTTCTACGCCAATTTCACGCAGCACCGCCATTGAGGCGTTACGCATGATTTGGTATTCCTTATCCGTCAGCGTTTGTGCGGGCGCGACGGTGATGGAGTCACCAGTGTGGATCCCCATCGCATCAAAGTTTTCGATTGAGCAGACGATGATGCAGTTGTCGTTCTTATCACGCACCACTTCCATCTCATACTCTTTCCAACCAATCAGCGATTCATCAATCAGCAGCTCTTTGGTTGGCGAAAGATCTAACCCGCGTTCGCAGATCTCTTCAAACTCTTCACGGTTATAAGCAATACCGCCACCGGTGCCTCCCATCGTAAAGGAAGGACGGATAATGCATGGGAAACCGACGTCAGCCGCGACAGCCAGCGCTTCTTCCATGTTATGCGCAATACCGGAACGCGCGGTATCCAGACCGATCTTCTTCATCGCGACGTCGAAACGGCGGCGATCTTCTGCTTTATCAATGGCATCCGCTGTGGCGCCGATCATGGTGACGCCGAACTCGGCCAGCACGCCCTGACGTTCCAGCTCCAGCGCACAATTCAGTGCCGTCTGCCCCCCCATCGTGGGCAGCACCGCGTCCGGACGTTCTTTTTCAATAATTTTGCGTACCACTTCCCAATGAATCGGCTCAATGTAAGTAGCGTCGGCCATTTCCGGGTCGGTCATGATGGTGGCGGGGTTAGAGTTCACCAGAATAACGCGGTAGCCCTCTTCACGCAGCGCTTTACAAGCTTGCGCGCCTGAATAATCGAACTCGCACGCCTGGCCGATAACAATTGGACCTGCGCCCAGAATCAGGATGCTTTTAATATCTGTACGTTTTGGCATTTTCTCGCTCCTGATTATTTCGCTGAAGAACGGTAAGTCTGAATCAAGTCAATAAAATGGTCGAAAAACGGCGCGGCGTCGTGCGGGCCGGGGCTGGCTTCAGGGTGCCCCTGAAAGCTGAACGCCGGTTTGTCGGTACGATGAATCCCCTGAACCGTATGGTCAAACAAGGATTTATGCGTCACGCGTAGCGTGTCGGGCAGGTTGTCTTCGTCAACGGCAAAGCCATGATTCTGCGCGGTGATCATCACCGTGTTGTGGTCCAAATCTTTTACCGGATGGTTACCGCCGTGATGCCCCAACTTCATTTTAAGGGTTTTCGCACCGCTCGCCAGCGCCAGCAGTTGGTGACCCAGGCAGATGCCAAATACCGGAATATCGGTATCCAGGAAGGTTTTAATTGCGCGAATGGCGTAGTCACAAGGTTCCGGATCGCCTGGGCCGTTAGAGAGGAAAATACCGTCCGGATTCAGTTTCAGCACCTCTTCGGCGGGTGTCTGCGCAGGAACGACCGTCAGACGGCAGCCGCGATCCACCAGCATACGCAAAATGTTGCGTTTCACACCGTAGTCATAGGCCACGACGTGGTAAGGCAGTTCGCTTTCGTTTTTCGCCGCAGGCAATTCACCGTCCAGCGTCCAGCTTCCCTGTAACCAGCTGTAGCTTTGCGCCGTCGTCACTTCTTTTGCCAGATCCATCCCTTTCAGCCCAGGGAACGCTTGCGCTTTCTCCAGCGCGACAGCGGCATCCGGCGCATCGCCAGCGATGATGCAGCCATTCTGTGCGCCTTTTTCACGCAGCAGACGGGTCAGTTTACGGGTATCGATGTCAGCAATGGCGACAATGTTATTGCGTTTGAGGTATTCAGATAGACTTTCTTCACTGCGGTAGTTGCTGGCAATCAAAGGTAAATCGCGAATAACCAAACCTTGAGCCTGTACAGAGGAGGATTCTTCATCGTTGGCATTGGCGCCGACATTACCGATATGGGGATAAGTGAGAGTGACAATCTGGCGGGAATAGGAAGGATCAGTAAGGATTTCTTGATAACCGGTCATCGACGTATTGAAGACCACTTCCCCCACTGCCGACCCTTCTGCCCCAATGGCCCGACCGTGGAATTGGGTTCCGTCTTCCAGAACCAATAGCGCTGACTTAATCAAAACACCCTCCAAGGAATAAACAATCACGTTATTTGCATATTAATTCAGATTGGCGCCACTAAATCAATGCAAAAACTACCTGTAAGGCCAATTTTTGGCAAATTGGGCGCATTTTAATGATGGTCTGGCCGATTGTCTACTCAAACCGTTTTTTTTCTCTTATTTTTATGCTTTCCGAAATAAATAATCGTCCACAGACGTAAAAACCCCGATTAACTCTAATAAGTAAACGGTTGCGAGATAATATCGTTAAAATACGGATAATAAATCGTCAGTAGAGGGCGTGACTGGGGTAAAGGGAGAGAATTACCGCTAAAAATACGAACAAAAATAAGATAAAAACAAATAATGTTAAAAACATTATCTATAACCGATAAAAACAAAGGTGATTAAAAAAATAACCACCTTTATCATAAATATACGATATTAAAAAAAACTACAAATCAGCCAGAGAAAGCACATCTCTCATATCAAAGAGCCCACTTTCTTTCGAGCTAACCCAGATAGCGGCTCTTACTGCACCTTTTGCAAAGGTCATACGACTGGATGCCTTGTGGGTAATCTCGACGCGCTCGCCGATATCAGCAAACATCGCCGTATGCTCACCGACAATATCGCCTGCTCGTACGGTTGCAAATCCAATGCTTTTCGGATCGCGTTCGCCGGTATGACCTTCACGCGCGTACACGGCGCAAGACTTCAGATCGCGCCCCAGCGCATCGGCAATCGCTTCCCCCATCGCCAGCGCGGTGCCAGACGGCGCATCGACTTTGTGGCGATGGTGTGCTTCAATGATCTCGATATCGGTATAGTCGCCCATGACCTTGGCGGCTTTTTCCAGCAGCTTCAGCATGACATTGACGCCGACACTGAAGTTCGCAGCAAACACAATCCCGATATCCTGCGCCGCCTGCTTAATCGCCGCTTTGCCAGCGTCATCAAAACCGGTTGTTCCAATAATCATGCTCTTACGATGCTGACGGCAGAATGCCAGATGCGCCAATGTGCCTTCCGGGCGTGTGAAATCGATTAATACATCGAAATCATGCTCTACGGTATCAAGGCTTTCCTTCACAATAATGCCGCTTTTAGCCAACCCGGAGAGCTCACCGGCATCGCTCCCAATCAGGGACGAACCAGAACGCTCCAGCGCGGCGCCCAATACCACGCCGTCTGTTTGCTCAATAGCCTGAATTAGCTGGCGTCCCATACGACCGCCAGCCCCTACAACCGCTATACGGATGGTTGAATCCTTCATAAAGTCTCTCTCTTCTTTTAATCCTGACGACATAATAATGACATCAGGTTAACGGGCGTTGCGCACTATCGCCAGCGGGATTTGCCGCCAGATGAGAAAATACGGTTTGAAACCACAGAAAATCAGTAAAACGGCCTCACTATAACCGGCAGAATGGCGTTTGAAAGCGATGAAAAGCCGTAAGGCATTTGAAAACAGACAAGGAAGGTCAAAAATAAACCACACACCGTAATGCATAAAAATTCATTTTTATGCATTAATACTGTCATGGGTGAATACAAGCAGATAAAGCGGAAGGGAATAACAGCAATAGCGCTGAAGCCCTATCGCAAGAAACAGCCCTAATCGAGCTGTTTAACTTCAACACGCAGTTCTTTCGGCACTTCAAAAACAATGTTTTCTTCACGGCCCTGCATTTCAACCGCAACCTCACCGCCTAACGCTTTTAAACGTTGAATCACCTGTTGCACTAAGATATCCGGCGCCGATGCGCCAGCGGTAACGCCGACATGCGAAGCGCCTTCAACCCAGGACTCCTGAATATCATCCGCTGAATCTATCAGATAAGCCGCTTTACCCGCTCTTTGCGCCAGTTCAGCAAGACGATTGGAGTTTGAGGAATTTTTAGATCCCACAACAAACACAACATCCGCTTTATCTGACAGGTAGCGAACGGCCTCCTGACGATTAGTCGTGGCATAACAGATGTCATCTTTACGCGGCCCAACAATCTGTGGGAAACGCTCACGCAAGGCATCAATCACCGCATAGGTGTCATCGACAGAAAGCGTGGTTTGCGTCATAAAGCACAGATTACTTTCATCTTTTACCTGCAACTGCCAGACATCCTCTGGGGACTCGACCAGATACATACCGCCCTTCGCATTGCTGTACTGCCCCATCGTCCCTTCAACTTCAGGGTGCCCGGCATGCCCGATAAGGATGGCTTCAACCCCTTTCTTACTGGCTCTGGCTACTTCCATGTGCACTTTAGTCACCAGTGGACAGGTCGCATCAAAAACCGTCAGGTCACGGTTTTTGGCTTCATTACGTACCGCTTGCGAAACACCATGCGCGGAGAAGATCAGAATTGCGCCATCGGGCACCTCTTCAATCTGCTCAATGAAAATCGCGCCGCGTTCACGTAATCCATTGACCACATAGCGATTATGTACCACTTCATGGCGAACGTAGATTGGCGTACCAAAAAGCTCTAGCGCACGCTCTACAATGCTGATCGCACGATCGACGCCGGCACAGAAGCCGCGCGGATTAGCTAGCAGGATCTGCATAGGAAGCCTCCTGTTGTACGGGATCGATATCTAGCACCTCAAGATCGAAGGTAATGGCCTGACCGGATAGCGGGTGATTGAAATCTACCGTCACCGACTCTTCGGTCACATCACGGATAATCCCGGGCATATCATTCCCGCCAACGCCGCTGAACAACATAATCGTCCCCACATCCGGCACACCGGTTTGCGCAAAATCGCGCCGCAAGAAGAACTGGATCAGGTCCGGGTTAGTCGCGCCAAAAGCCGACTCAGGCGGTAGCGTAAACGTGCGCTTATCACCACGCTTTAATCCCAGCAGGTGTTGTTCCAATGCGTCAGACAGACTACCGTCGCCAAGGCGAAACAGGGCGGGTTTCCCGCGCTCACGCGTAGATTCTGCCGTCGAACCATCCGCCAGCGTGAGAATAAAATGCACTAGCAACGCGCTGTTATGCTGCACAATCTCAGACATCAACGCCCCTTTTGCTTAACGGTATCCGTGTCCTGCTTACCAAGGAACCCTTCCAAAACGATAAGCGCCGCACCAATACAGATGGCGGTATCGGCAAGATTAAACGTGGCAAAGTGCCAGTCACCGACATAGAAGTCGATAAAATCGACGACAAATCCGTGCCATGTCCGGTCGAATAGATTACCCAACGCGCCACCGATAATGAGTGAGTACGCCATGTTATTTAACCACTGTTTTGCGCTGCCTCGGTACATCATCACCAGCAGGGCAACCACTATCGCAATGGCGATACCGGCGAAGAACCAGCGTTGCCAACCGCCCTTATCCGCCAGAAAGCTAAATGCCGCACCGTAGTTACGCGCATAGTGCAGATTCAGAGAAGGCATGACCGGCACCGTCTCCCCCAGCGCAAAGTGCGCGAGGATCCACTGCTTACTGCCAAGGTCAATCACTAAAACCAGTAGCGCTAGCCAGAGCCAGCGCAATCCACTCGAACAGATGTTATTCATCAGACAAATTTACGCTCTTCGCCATCGCCGCCGATGTTAGTCGCACAGCGACCACACACTTCAGGATAGTCAGTATGGCTACCGATATCCGTTTCGTAATGCCAGCAGCGAGGACACTTGTGCCCTTCCGCCTCACTTAAGGCAATTTTCAATCCGTCGAGTTCCGTCGCCTGTGCGCTTTGCGGCGCATTTTCATAACGATCCACCTGCGCTTTTGAGGTTAACAGCGCAAAATGCAATTCTTGGCGTAACTGGTTCAATTTCCCTGCCAGGTTAGCGTCGGCATACAGCGTGACGGAAGCCTCCAGCGAACCACCGATGCGTTTATCATTTCGTGCCTGCTCGATAACTTTGTTTACTTCGCCACGGACTTTCAGGATATCAGCCCAGAACGCATCGTTCATGGTTTCCGCAGCATCCAGCGCAAACAGGCCGTCATACCACTCTTCGGTAAATACGTACGGCGCACGTTCGCCCGGTAGATAGCTCCAAATCTCATCGGCGGTGAAGGACATAATCGGCGCCATCCAACGCACCAGCGCTTCTGAGATATGGTATAGCGCAGTCTGGCAGCTACGGCGCGCAACGCTGTCGCTTTTTGCTGTGTACTGGCGGTCTTTAATGATATCCAGATAGAACGACCCCATTTCTACCGAGCAGAACTGCATCAGACGCTGTACCACACGATGGAAATCATAGCTTTCATACGCGTCGAGGATTTCGTCCTGCGCCGCTTTTGCACAGCCCACCGCCCAGCGATCCAATACCACCATGTCTTCAGGTTTCACGCTGTCTTTGCGTGGATCAAAGCCATTCAGGTTCGCCAATAGGAAACGCGCGGTGTTACGTATGCGACGATAGGCATCGGCGGAGCGCTTCAGAATCTCATCGGAGACGGCAATTTCACCGGAGTAATCTGTTGAACCAATCCACAGGCGTAAAATGTCTGCCCCCAGTTTGTTCATCACGTCCTGCGGGCTTACGGTGTTGCCAATCGACTTGGACATCTTGCGGCCCTGACCATCAACGGTGAAACCGTGAGTCAGCACCTGACGATAAGGCGCTTTGCCTTTAATCGCCGTGGAGATCATTAAAGAAGACATAAACCAGCCGCGATGCTGATCCGACCCCTCCAAGTACATATCCGCCGCGTGGCCGCCGAATTCGGGACGAACATCCACGACGGACGCATGCGTCGATCCCGAATCGAACCACACATCCAGCGTATCCGGCACTTTAACGTAGTTATCCGCATCGGCACCTAGTACCTCCGCCGGATCGAGATCCCACCATGCCTGAATACCGTCGACTTCAACACGTTTTGCCACCGCTTCAATCAGTTCGGCAGTACGCGGATGCAGTTCTTCTGTCTCTTTGTGGACAAACAGTGACATTGGCACCCCCCAGGTACGCTGGCGGGAGATACACCAATCTGGACGGTTGGCAACCATCGCTTCGATACGCGCCTGACCCCAATCCGGGATCCACTGTACGCCTTTAATTTCTGCCAAGGACTGCTTGCGCAGACCTCGTTGATCCATACTGATAAACCATTGCGGCGTGGCGCGAAAAATGATCGGCGATTTATGACGCCAGCAGCACGGGTAACTGTGCTGTAATTTCTCTACATGTAGCAGGGCGCCTTTTTCACGCAGAATATCGACAATCTGGTCGTTCGCCTTGAAAACGAACTTGCCATCCAGTTCAGGATAGGTGCCGCTCAGGTAGCAGCCGTTCGGCCCCACGGGGTTGGCAATTTCCAGATTGTATTTTTGGCTAATTACATAGTCGTCAGGGCCGTGGCCACCGGCGGTGTGTACTGCACCAGTACCCGCATCCAGCGTCACATGGTCGCCCAGAATCGCCGGCACGTCAAAATCCAGGAACGGATGTTTGAAACGCAGTAACTCAAGATCGGCTCCCTTGCAATCACCCAAGACTGCCCACTGAGTCACGCCAATGCGTTGCATTACGCTTTCAACCAGATCGGCTGCCAGAATCAGCGCTTGCCCGTCAATTTGCACCAGTTGATAATCAAACGCCGCATTTAACGAGATCGCACGGTTTGCTGGCAGCGTCCACGGGGTCGTCGTCCAAATCACCAGCGAAACCGGGCCTTCAACGCTAAGTACGCCAAATTTGGCTAAAACCGCTGCAACATCGCTGGCGTTAAACGCGACATCAATGGAAGGAGACGTTTTATCGTAGTATTCCACTTCCGCTTCCGCCAGCGCGGAACCACAGTCGGCGCACCAATGAACCGGTTTAGCCCCTTTATGCAGATGCCCGTTCTCAATGATGCGACCCAACGCGCGAATAATATTGGCTTCGGTCTTGAAGTCCATCGTCAGGTAAGGATGATCCCAATCGCCCAGTACGCCTAGACGAATAAAGTCGGCTTTCTGACCCGCAACCTGCTCTGCCGCATATTTACGGCACTCAGCGCGAAATTCGGCGGCGCTGACTTTCTCACCCGGCTTGCCGATCAACTGCTCAACCTTTAGCTCAATCGGCAGGCCGTGGCAGTCCCAGCCCGGTACATAGGGCGAATCGTAACCAGACAACCCCTTAGATTTAACGATAATATCTTTCAGAATCTTGTTAACTGAGTGACCAATGTGAATACTGCCATTCGCATAGGGAGGGCCATCGTGCAGAATGAACGTTTTTTTACCCTTTTTGGCACGGCGAATAATCCCGTATAAATCCTGCTCATACCAGCGTTTCAACATGCCAGGTTCGCGCTTGGCCAGATCGCCACGCATCGGGAACCCTGTTTCCGGTAAATTCAGGGTTGTCTTATAGTCACTCATTAGATTCTCGATTTCGTTTCGGCTAGAAAAATTAAACTGGTGTCTTTAGCCCAAAAAACGTCCGGGCCGTCACCACATCATCGGCGATTTGCTGTTTTAACGCCTCAAGCGAAGCAAAACGCTGCTCATTACGGATCTTTTTACGCAATACGACTTCAATATGACGACCATACAAGTCCATCGTCACATCCAGTAAATGCACTTCGAGCTGTTGGCGTTTGTCGCCGTTTACGGTCGGACGCGTGCCAATATTAGCCACGCCCGGTAACGGTTCTTGCGCCACCCCGTAAACACAGACGGCATAGACGCCACTCACAGGAGAAACCTGACGTTTCAGCGGCAAGTTGGCAGTCGGGAACCCAATCGTCCGCCCCAACTCTTTACCATGCTCCACCCGCCCCGAAATGGAATACGGGTGACCGAGAAGACTCTCCGCAAGTTCAAGCTCATCATGGCTGAGCGCCTCCCGCACGGCGGTACTACTCACCCGTTTACCGCCATTACAAAATGAATCAGTGCTGATGACATCAAATCCCGCCGCTTGACCAGCCTTCTGTAATAACAGGAAATCGCCCTGACGACCAGCCCCAAAACGGAAGTCATCCCCGACAACCAGAAACTTCACACCCAATGCCTTTACCAACAGTGAAGCGACAAACGTCTCGGCGTCATTAGCAGCAAAACGTGCATCAAACCGAACACAGAGCAGAAAATCCACGCCTGCCTGCGCCAGATATTTCACCTTGTCACGCAAGCGCGTCAATCGTGCCGGCGCTCTTTCCGCAGCGAAAAGTTCCAACGGTTGTGGCTCAAAAATCATCACCATCACCGGCAACCCACGAGCGTGCCCTTCCTGCTTTAACCGTTCAAGTAGCATTTGGTGTCCAAGGTGCACGCCGTCAAAATTACCAATAGTGAGCACACAACCGTAATGCTGTGCCCGAAGATTGTGTATACCGCGAATTAGCTGCATGGCTGGCCCAAACAGAGGGTTAATATTATGGAAATCGGCGGATTATACCTTGTACAGCGAATAAGGTTAACCCGCGATTCGCGCCTTTTACACCCCTTAAGAAGCGCACGATATTTGTACGTTATTTAGCCAAACCATCCACCGAGCGTGGTGATGCGCTGAATATCGTAATAACGAGGCCCTTGGGAGGGCGATTTTTACCAACGATCGTTAGCGTTTTATCAAATTCAGAATGAATTTATGATGCGAAAGACTGTATTCCACCGCGTGAAGCTGTTAAAATCCTGCGCCATCACAACGTAACAGGCGTCGACGTACAAACGACGCTTATTTGCACAAATCCATTGACAAACGAAGGCTAAACGAGCATATTCCACGGCCTTTGAATTGTCCTCGATTGAATATATTTGGGAGTTGGACCTTGGCTAATATCAAATCAGCTAAGAAACGCGCCGTACAATCCGAGAAGCGCCGTAAGCATAACGCAAGCCGTCGCTCTATGATGCGTACTTTCATCAAGAAAGTATATGCGGCGATCGCGACTGGTGATAAAGAAGCGGCACAGAAAGCGTTTAATGATATGCAACCGATCGTGGATCGCCAGGCAAGTAAAGGCCTGATCCATAAAAATAAAGCTGCACGTCATAAATCCAATCTGGTTGCGCGCATCAACGCCATGCAATAATTACGCTTTCGCGTATTCTTGCTAAGAAAAACCGGCCTAGGCCGGTTTTTTTGCGCCTGTAGATTACAAATAAATGTGAGTTACCATTACCTCCCCGTGCTTTCAGCGAAAAGCGCGGAGAAATACGCATGACACACGTGCTGTACCGTCGGCAAGGGAACCTGACTGATAAACCTGCCAGAAATAATAGCGATGATTAAAATTTAAGTGAGACACATTTGTCTCATCTTCATACTGCTGGCAGAGCGCTACCGCTTACACGACTGAATCACGGTGGCTGACTTAGGCAACACCCCGCGTAATGCCATATAGCCCAGCAGTGCCGCCAGCCCCGACGCCAGTAAGATCCCTAATTTGGCATAGATAATTAATTCTGCGTCACTGTCAGAAAATGCCAACAGCGTAATAAATATCGACATGGTAAAACCGATACCGCATAACACGGATACTGCCGCGATCTGGCGAAAGCGCACACCAGCAGGCAACCGCGCGTATCCCAGCCGTAAAGTTAACCAACTGAGCAAGGTTATGCCCAATGGCTTACCAAGTAATAACCCGGCTGCAATCCCCAGGCTCAAAGGGGAAAATAGTTTCTCCAGGAGAATTCCCTGTAATACGATACCCGCGTTGACGAAGGCAAATAGGGGAATAATCAGAAAGGCGACCCATGCCTGTAAGCCATGTTCCAACGTAGTCGCAGGAGAGGGTTCCCCGTCAGATGTCCGCAAAGGAATGAAGAACCCGACAATCACGCCAGCCAACGTCGCGTGAACCCCGCATTTCAGAATACAGACCCAGAGGACAATTCCGACGAGTAAATAAGCCGAGGTTGTCCTCACTTGTTGCCTGTTTAGGTAAGCGAGCACCGCAATCGCGACTAGTGCGCCGTACAGCGCCGGCCAAAAGATTTGCTTGGTATAAAACAACGCGATAATCAGGATCGCGCCGAGATCATCAATGATAGCCAGTGCTAACAAGAAGACTTTTAGCCCGGCGGGCACGCGTCTACCCAATAATGTGAGCACGCCGATGGCGAATGCAATATCTGTCGCCGTGGGAATCGCCCAGCCAACGCGTGTAATCTCATCATTTGCATTAAAAAGCAAAAAGAGTAAAGCAGGGAAAATCATTCCCCCCATTGCCGCAGCCAGAGGCAACATCGCCTGCTGACGACTGGCTAACGTTCCCTCTATTAACTCGCGTTTGACTTCCAGACCAATCAGCAGGAAGAAAATCGCCATCAGGCCATCGTTAATCCACAATAGTAGATTCTTGTTGATTTCCAGTGCGCCAAACCGCATCTCCACAGGCATCATCAGAAACTGCTGATAACCCGCCGCCGTCACCGACCAATTGGCAAATACAATGGCTAAAACCGTGGTCATCATTAGCATCACGCCAGCCGCCGCATCCAGCCGAATAAAGCGCCGAATCATTGTTATCATTCACTTAATCTCCCATTAGGCGCGGACGCCAATACGCAGTGTCCGCATTATTGTCGGCAAGGTTACACAATCCAACAATTCGTTAAAAGCAGATTAAATCTGGATTATTTTTCGTAAAACCGAATAGTTAGGTTAAGTGCAGAAAGACAAAAAGGCCGGTAGGTTTACCCTATCGGCCTTTTTGTTACGCCTTAATACTTAACGATTAACGGGTCAGATCGTCAAAAAATTTCTTAACGCCATCGAAAAAGCTTTTCGAGCGCGGGCTATTTCTTTCACCCGACGGGCCACCGAAGCTCTCATTGAGTTCTTGCAGTAGTTGCCTCTGACGCTCGTTTAAATTAACCGGCGTTTCTACCACGACACGACACAACAGATCGCCCTGCGCGCCGCCACGCACCGATTTGACACCTTTGCCCCGCATACGGAATAGTTTTCCGGTTTGCGTTTCGGCCGGCACCTTCAGCTTCACGCGTCCATCCAGTGTCGGCACTTCAATTTCGCCGCCTAACGCCGCCATCGCAAAGTTGATCGGCACCTCACAGTACAGATTGTTTTCTTCACGCTGGAAAATCGGATGCGCTTTAACCTGCACCTGCACATACAAATCGCCTGATGGTGCACCGTGTTCACCCGCTTCGCCTTCACCAGACAAACGAATACGGTCGCCCGTGTCCACACCGGCGGGAATCTTCACCGACAGTGTTTTACTCTTCTCTACGCGACCATGACCGTGACATTTAACGCACGGATCCTGGATGATCTTGCCGCGACCATGACAGTGTGGGCACGCTTGCTGTACGGTAAAGAAGCCCTGACGCATCTGCACCTGGCCATTACCATGACAGGTTGGACAAGTGACCGGTGAGCTACCCGGTTTGGCGCCGCTGCCGTGGCAGACATCACACTCCTCCAGCGCAGGAATACGGATCTCTTTGGTAACGCCGCGAACCGCCTCCTCTAGCGTCAACTCCATGTTGTAGCGTAAATCGGAGCCACGACTCGCCCGTTGGCGGCGCCCACCACCAAAAATGTCCCCGAACACGTCGCCAAAAATATCACCAAAATCGGCGGCACCGCCGCTAAAGCCACCACCGCCACCGCCCATACCACCCTGTTCAAACGCCGCGTGGCCGTATTGATCATAGGCGGCACGCTTTTGCGCGTCGGTAAGCACCTCGTAGGCTTCTTTGATCTCTTTGAATTTGGCTTCAGCCCCGCTATCACCAGGATTGCGATCCGGGTGATATTTCATTGCCAAGCGCTTGTAAGCCTTCTTTATCTCGCGCTCATCTGCGCTTCTGGCAACGCCCAGGCTTTCATAATAATCTTTCTTCGCCATCTCTTTTCCTGCCCTCAACATGCGTGCACGGGCGCAGAGTTTCCTCGACGCCCGTGCTGATTGCCAGCAATAGCCTAATGACTGCTACTGCGCCCGCTCAAGGGCGATTACTTTTTATCTTTGACTTCTTCAAACTCAGCATCGACGACATCATCATCGCGGCGAGCAGCGGCATCATCCGCGGCATTCTCCGCCCCCTGCTGTGGTTGAGACGCTTCCAGCAACTTGCCGGAAACCTGCACCAGCGCCTGAATTTTCGCTTCGATTTCTGCCTTATCTTCGCCTTTCAGCGCACTTTCAAGTGCCTTAAGTGCGTCCTCAATGGCAGTTTTGTCATTAGCCGCCAGTTTATCACCCACTTCTTCCAGTTGCTTACGCGTACTGTGCAGCAGATGATCGCCCTGGTTACGGGCCTGAACCAGCTCTTCAAACTTACGGTCAGCTTCAGCGTTCGCTTCCGCATCGCGCACCATCTTCTGGATTTCTTCTTCATTCAGACCAGAAGAAGCCTTGATGGTGATTTTCTGTTCGCGACCACTGTTTTTATCTTTCGCCGAAACGTGCAAAATACCATCGGCGTCGATATCAAAAGTGACTTCGATCTGCGGCATACCGCGCGGCGCAGGCTGAATACCATCCAGGTTAAACTGCCCCAGAGATTTGTTATCTTGCGCACGTTTACGTTCACCCTGCAGAACATGGATCGTTACCGCAGACTGATTATCTTCTGCTGTCGAAAATACCTGACTGTGTTTCGTCGGGATAGTCGTGTTCTTCGCGATTAACGGAGTCATTACGCCACCCATGGTTTCGATCCCCAGAGACAATGGCGTAACATCCAGCAGCAGAACATCTTTCACATCACCAGACAGAACACCGCCTTGAACCGCAGCGCCAATAGCAACGGCTTCGTCCGGGTTCACGTCTTTACGCGGCTCTTTACCGAAGAACTCTGCGACTTTCTTCTGCACCAGAGGCATACGCGTTTGACCGCCGACCAGAATCACGTCCTTAATATCTGAAACCGATAGGCCCGCATCCTTCAACGCGACTTTCAGCGGTTCCAACGAACGGTTCACCAGATCTTCGACCAGCGACTCCAACTTCGCGCGCGTCACTTTGATATTCAGATGCTTAGGTCCGGTAGCGTCCGCCGTGATGTACGGCAGGTTCACGTCGGTTTGCTGAGCAGAAGACAGTTCAATCTTGGCTTTTTCTGCCGCTTCTTTCAGACGCTGCATGGCCAACGGATCGTTACGCAGGTCAAACCCTTGCTCTTTCTTGAATTCGTCAACCAGGTAGTTGATCATGCGGCTGTCGAAGTCTTCCCCACCCAGATGGGTATCACCGTTGGTCGCCAGAACTTCGAAGGTTTTTTCACCATCAACTTCGTCGATCTCAATAATAGAAATATCGAACGTACCGCCACCCAGGTCGTAAACGGCGATAGTGCGGTTACCGACTTCTTTATCCAAGCCATATGCCAACGCGGCAGCCGTCGGTTCGTTAATGATACGTTTAACTTCCAGCCCAGCGATACGGCCTGCATCTTTCGTTGCCTGACGCTGAGCATCATTGAAGTAAGCAGGAACAGTGATCACTGCTTCGGAAACGGTTTCGCCCAAATAATCTTCGGCCGTTTTCTTCATTTTTTTCAACACTTCAGCCGAAATCTGCGGTGGCGCCATTTTCTGATCTTTCACTTGCAACCAGGCATCACCATTATCAGCGGCGATAATTTTGTACGGCATGATGTTAGCATCGCGCTGAACTTCTTCATCGGTGAAACGACGGCCAATCAAACGTTTAATAGCAAAAAGGGTATTTTGTGGGTTGGTCACTGCCTGACGTTTAGCAGGTTGGCCAACCAGAGTCTCTCCCTCTTGCGTATAAGCAATAATTGAAGGTGTGGTGCGTTCACCTTCAGCATTTTCCAGTACTTTGACCTGCGTACCGTCCATAATCGCGACACAAGAGTTGGTTGTACCCAGGTCGATACCAATAATCTTACCCATCTAAACATCTCCACTAAAAAGTCATATTCGGTGTGGTGGTTAAACCTATTGTGCGGGCGAAATGTCATTTTTCAACGACACCCCCTCGTTTTCATCAGCAGCACACATTTCTCAGCTTTCATGCTAACCACCGATGTAACGGCCCGACAGCCTTTACGGCAGGTCAAACTGTTTCGGTTGCAAATAAGATGGGGACAACATTTATTTCATCAAGGGGGGCAATGAAAAAAAATGCCTCTTATCCCCGGTGCGATCAAACTATTCCTCTTTTTGCATATTGTTTCCCTTTTCAACGCCCGATATAATGCCGCGCTCGCTGTGATATGAGGGTATTTCCCTGCGTAATGACGAGCAATAATACTTAAAAAAATAGCTATCCCCACATGACTGGCTTATTCGTTAAACGGAATAATTCGTCAAAGCAAGGGGCTATAAATAATTAATTAATCTGTTATCGCAGAGGATTTATGAGCACGAACACGTTGGCAAATCCGGGTCCGCTAGGGCTAATGGGCTTCGGGATGACTACTATTCTGTTGAACCTGCATAATGCAGGCTTTTTTCCCCTCTCTTCTATCATTCTCAGTATGGGCATTTTCTACGGCGGCATTGCCCAAATTCTCGCGGGCCTGCTGGAATACAAAAAAGGCAATACCTTCGGCGTAACGGCATTCACGTCTTACGGCGCGTTCTGGCTGACGCTGGTTGCAATTCTCGTTCTGCCTAAAATGGGTCTGGCGGAAGCCAGTGATGCAACATTTCTTGGCGTCTTCCTCTGTCTATGGGGTGTCTTCACTCTATTTATGTTCTTTGGGACATTCGGGACTAACCGTGCGCTGCAATTTGTTTTCGGCAGCCTGACCGTGCTGTTCGCCTTACTGGCGATAGGGAACATTACCGGCAATCACGCATTGCTAACCTTCGCCGGTTATGAAGGCATTATCTGCGGTGCTAGCGCAGTTTATCTGGCAATGGCTGAAGTGCTGAACGAAAAATTTGGCCGCACGGTACTCCCCATTGGCGCACGTGGCGCATCTCACTAATTGCCCCATAGCACCATCCTGCGTTAAACCTCAACGCGCCCAGCCAACCGGTCGGGCGCGTTTTTCTGATCAATTTATCCGTTTACTTCTGGATAAGGCTTACACGTTAATAAGCGGACGATCGTGCGCACCATTGACGGATAAATCTCGCGCGTCCGCATCCAGGTCGCGCTGCAAATATAGACCTAACAGTAGCCCTACCGCTGCCAGCGCCAAAACATAGAATGCAGGTGCCAATGGTGTCACCGCCATGATTAACGTGACAAAGACGGGAGTCAACCCGCCGAAAATGGCATAAGAGACGTTATAGGAAAAGGAAATGCCAGAGAACCGCACGGCTGCCGGAAACGCTCTCACCATGACATATGGCACACCGCCCACCACGCCAACGCTGAGCCCGACAAGCGCATAGCTCACAAAGAGCAGTGTCGTGCTATCCGCTGCCGAACTGTAGAAAAACCAACTACAGGCGGCCAACGCCAGACTCCCTACAATAAATAGCTTGCTGGCCCCCCAACGGTCAACCATCAGCCCTGCACCAATACAGCCGATCATTAACGCGATAGTCGCCAGACAGTTCGCCTGCAAGGCGAGCGCGGCAGGAATGCCGTGGATCTTTTGCAGGTAAGTAGGCGCCATCAGAATGACAACGACGATACACGCAGACAGCAGCCAGGTGAGTAGCATTGATACCACGACCGCCCGTTTATGGTTTAAAACCACCGATTTTAACGGCAGGTCTTCTTCCAGTTTCTTCTGCGCCTGCATTGCCGTAAAGATAGGCGTTTCTTGCAACCAGCGTCGTAAATACATTGCAACAAGACCGAATCCCCCACCAATAAAGAATGGCACACGCCAACCGCCAGCCAACAGTTGCTCCGGCGTAAGCACAGTGGTGAGTAGTGTCGCGATTAATGACCCAAGTAGGATGCCCATCGTCAGCCCGGACGTTAGCGTACCGCAGGCAAAACCGATGCGACCACGCGGCACATGCTCAGCAACGAAGACCCATGCGCCGGGAACTTCTCCACCAATTGCTGCGCCTTGTAACACCCGCATTAATAGCAACAGTAGCGGTGCGGCAATACCAATCGCCTCATACGTCGGCAGTAGCCCCATTCCCAGCGTCGGTAATGCCATCAGCAATATACTGAGGCTAAACATTCGCTTGCGCCCGCGCTTATCGCCAAAATGGGCCATAATGATGCCCCCAAGCGGCCGCGCCAGATAACCCGCCGCGAAAATACCGAATGTTTGCACCTGACGTAGCCATTCCGGCATATCCGGCGGAAAGAACAGATCGCCAATTATCGCAGCAAAAAAGACGAAAATAATAAAGTCATAGAACTCTAACGCGCCACCCAGCGCAGCCAGAGACAATGTTTTATAGTCCTGTCGGTTTAACCGACGAGGGCCGACGTGTTGAGCTTGAATCATGAGACACCGTGCATTGCCAGAGTGAAAAATTCACCACAGAGTGTAAAGTAATAATTACTATATTGGAAAAATTCGTATACACCAGCAAAACTGAATCTTATGTTTCAAATCGCTCAACTTTAGTTTTTTATTTCGCGCACGGCATTTTTAGGACGAAAAGCTGCTACTACATCCGGGTTGGTTTCAATATAGGGGCCTTCCAGCAATTGAATACAATACGGCACGCTGGCAAAAATACCGGCGACTATCACCTTCCCCTCGGCGTCTTTTAAACCCTCCAGCGTTTCCTTAATTGACTTGGGCTGCCCTGGCAAGTTAAGAATCAGCGCCTGTTTGCGTAACACACCAACCTGTCGCGAAAGAATCGCAGTAGGAACAAAGCGCAGGCTAATCTGGCGCATTTGCTCGCCAAACCCCGGCATTTCCCTATCGGCAACGGCCAGCGTAGCATCGGGTGTGACGTCACGACGCGCAGGCCCGGTCCCCCCGGTTGTCAACACCAGATGACAGCCGCGTTCATCGACCAGTTCACACAGCGTTTGTTCAATAATCGCTTGTTCGTCAGGCACTAACCGCGTCTCCACTTCAAAAGGCGTCGTTAAGGCAGCGCGGAACCAGGATTCCAGTTCCGGGATGCCTTTATCCTGATAAACGCCGTTGGAAGCACGATCGGATACGGAGACCAAACCAATACGCAATACGTTCATGAGCACCTCACTATAAAAAAATAGCCGGGAATCCCGGCTATTTTTATCGGCAGAATGACTTACAGTAAATCGGCAATCATCTTTTCCAGCTTTTCCTGATCGATAGCAAACTTGCGAATCCCTTCAGCCAGTTTATCAACCGCCATAGGATCCTGATTGTGCTGCCAGTAGAATTCGGCTTCGGTCATTTTCGCCGGACGGACTTTTATCTCGCCGGTGTAAGAGAGTTTACGCACCACTTCGCCTTGGCTTTCTGACAGCGCTTTCAGCAACGCTGGCGCGATCGTCAGACGGTCACACCCTGCCAGTTCAAGAATCTCGTCGACGTTACGGAAGCTTGCCCCCATCACGACGGTTTCATAGCCGTGTTGTTTGTAGTAATTGTAAATCTCGCTAACGGAAACCACGCCGGGATCCTCGTGCGGCGCAAATTCTTTCTTATCGCCATTGGCTTTATACCAATCAAGGATACGACCAACGAACGGCGAAATCAGGAACACGCCAGCCTCCGCACAGGCACGCGCTTGAGCAAAGGAGAACAGCAGCGTCAGATTACAGTTGATGCCTTCTTTTTCCAGTTGTTCCGCCGCACGGATGCCTTGCCAGGTTGACGCCAGTTTAATCAAGATACGTTCGTTGCCAATGCCCGCATCGTTATACAATTTGATCAGGTGTTTGGCCTTTGCCACGCTGGCGGCGGTGTCATAAGACAAACGCGCGTCCACCTCGGTTGAGATGCGGCCTGGGATCAATTTTAAAATTTCGAGACCTATATTAACGGCTAGTTTGTCCGTAGCATCGACCACCTGCTGTTGACGATCGCTACTCTGCTCACGCGCCCAGGCTATCGCCTCGTCAATCAGCTTACGGTATTCAGGGATCTGCGCCGCGTTAAGAATCAATGAAGGGTTGGTAGTCGCATCTTGCGGTTGGTACAGTTTCATTGCCGCAATATCGCCAGTATCGGCGACAACCGTGGTCAATTGGCGTAGGGAAGTCAGTTTATCCGTCATGTTGGCATGTCTCGTTGTTTATACGTGGAGCTCGTGAATGAAAATAACGCATCGGTGAACGATCTGTTATCTAATTTGGAGGCCATCTGTTTCGTACCGAAACCTGATAATAACACGCGCACTTTCCGGCGCAAGCCAGCCTTACCTTGCCCATACTTGCGATGGCACAGGAGTCCTTTTCCTTGCTGTTAGACCGAAGCACAAAAGATAATGCGGATTATTGCTATCGCCGTTTTTTTACGGCGTTGTTGTTATAGTGGCAGTATAGAAAAACTGAACGATAGGACATGGCGCATGCTTATTACGCTTTCCCCCGCAAAAACACTCGACTACACCAGTCCGTTGGCAACGACGCGTTATACCCAACCGGAACTTCTGGATTATTCCAGCCAATTGATTGATGTATGTAAAACGCTGACGCCAGCGCAAATCGCCTCGCTAATGCACATCAGCGATAAACTCGCTGACCTAAATGCCGGTCGCTTTAGCGACTGGCACCCAAAGTTTACACCGGAAAATGCGCGGCAGGCGCTGCTGGCATTTAAGGGCGATGTCTATACCGGGTTGGCCGCCAATGATTTCAGCGAGGATGACTTCGATTTCGCCCAGCAGCATCTGCGTATACTGTCAGGCCTGTATGGCGTGTTACGCCCGCTGGACTTGATGCAACCCTATCGGCTGGAAATGGGCACCAAACTGGAGAATAAGGCAGGTAACGATCTCTACAGTTTCTGGGGCGACATCATTACGGAAAAACTGAATCAGGCGTTGCGTGAGCAAGGTGACGACGTGCTGATTAATCTGGCATCAGACGAATATTTCAAAGCCGTCAAACCGAAAAAGCTCAATGCCCATTTGATCAAACCCATTTTTCTGGATGAAAAAAATGGCAAATTCAAGGTCATCAGTTTCTACGCCAAGAAAGCGCGCGGCCTGATGAGCCGTTTCATTATCCAAAATCGCCTGACGCAACCGGAACAGTTGAAAGCGTTTAATTTGGAAGGTTACGTCTTCGAGGCTGCGGACTCTTCGGCTGATGAACTGGTGTTCAAGCGTCACGAGCAGTAAGCCGAGAACGTAAAAAGGGCGGAAATTCCGCCCTTAGCCTTCAGCCTTTATCGCTATGTCTTACAACAGCATTACTTCGGCAGCGACAGCAGAAATTCACGCAGCTTCGCAAAATCATCCGGGAAGTTGTGCGATAGTAGCTCCAGATCGGCACGTTCAGCTAGCGCTTTCGGCAGGTCCAGTGCTTTGCCCAAAATGGTTTCTACGCTTTCCTTAAATTTCGCCGGGTGCGCCGTCCCCAGGAATAGGCCGAACTCACCCGCTTGCAATTGATCGCGCAGCAAACGATAAGCAATCGCCGCATGCGGCTCAGAGACGTAGCCTAAGGCATCCAGCTCATGCAGAGTTTCTTTCGTGGTCTCATCGCTTACCGCGCCAAAGCCCAGCGTATTTAACGGCCAGTTTTTACGTCGGAACAGCTCTTCCACACGCGGCCAGTTGTTCGGCTGACTCACATCCATCGCATTAGATAACGTCGCTACCGTTTTATGTGGTTCCCACTTTCCACTACTTAAGAAACGTGGCACGGTGTCATTGGCATTGGTGGCGGCAATAAAACGTTTAATCGGCAACCCTAGCGATTTTGCCAGCAAGCCAGCGGTCAGATCGCCGAAGTTACCGCTCGGTACAGAAATGACTAATTGATTACGCGCTTCTTGCGGTAACTGAGCAACCGCTTCAAAGTAATAACAAATTTGCGCCAATAGACGGCTGATATTGATGGAGTTTGCCGAGTTCAGGCCAATCGCCTTTTTCAGTTCCTCGTCATCAAATGCCTGTTTCACCAATGCCTGACAGGCATCAAAGTCACTGTCGACCGCGATGGTGTGGATGTTGCCACCCAACGTACAGAACAATTTTTCCTGCAACGGACTGATCTTGCCCTGCGGGTACAAAATCACCACACGGACATTTTCCAGACCGTAGAAGGCATGCGCCACGGCTGCACCGGTGTCGCCAGAGGTCGCGGTCAGAATAGTAATTTTCTCGTCGCCAGACACTTCCGTCAGCATTTGCGCCATAAAGCGGCCGCCGAAGTCTTTAAAGGCCAGCGTCGGGCCGTGGAACAGTTCCAGCGCGGCGATATCTTCCGCTACCGGCGCAACTGGCGCAGGGAACGCAAATGCGGCTTTTACGCGCTCGAACACGGTTTCAGCCGCCATTTCATCACCGATATACGCAGACAGAATACGGCTGCTGCGGGTAACGAAATCCAAATCCAGCAGCGCATCGATCTCGGTGCGTTCAAATTCCGGCAGATCCAGCGGGAAAAACAGCCCTTGCTGGCTACCCAGCCCTTGCTTGATAGCTTGAGCAAAGCTGACCTGCTCGTTATGATCTTTAAGGTTGTACAGTTTCATGCGTTATCCCAGTTGTCGTGCGCCCGTCGTATCAAGACGGCAAATATGAACAAAACCTTCATCGTTCTGCAAATAGTTATCCCGTAGCCAGTCGGCCAAACGCTGTGCGCTCGCCATATCGTTGCAAACGGAGAATAACGTCGGGCCGGAACCGGAAATGCCGCAAGCCAACGCGCCAAATTCTTCGGCAGCCTGACGCGCGGCAGCAAAACCGGGCAGCAGTTTCGTTCGATAAGGTTCCGCGATGACATCCTTCATCAGCTTCGCTGCCAGCGCAGCCTGCCCGGTATGGCAAGCGTGAATAAAACCGGCCAGATAACGACCATGGCTGATGCAATCCTGACGACGATATTGCGCTGGCAGAATCGCGCGCGCTTCGGCGGTAGAGACCTTAATTCCCGGATACGCCATGACCCACAGCCAGTCATCGAACGATGGCACCGGCTGGCTGATAATACCGTTTTCTTCCAGCATCAACTGGATGCCGCCGAGGAAACACGGGGCGACGTTATCGTAATGGACGCTACCGGAAATGCGTCCTTCCAACTCGCCCATCAGCGTCAACAGGTGGGTTTCATCCAGCGGTTTACCACAAAATTCATTCATCGCCATCAGACCGGCGACGACGGAACAGGCGCTGGAACCCAGCCCTGAACCGATCGGCATATTCTTTTCGAGCGTCATCGCCACCGGCACGGTTTTACCCATTTCCTGACAAAACCGTTCCCAGCATTGATACACAATATTCTCTTTTGGGTTATCTGGCAGCTTGCTGACAAAACGCCCTTCATTACGCAGGCTAAACGATTCGGCGGCTTCAACAGAAACGCAATCCCCCAGCAGTGTGCCGTCAACCGGCGAAACCGCCGCACCCAACACATCAAACCCAACGCTGACGTTACCGATTGATGCAGGCGCATACACCTTAACCATAATTATGCTCCCAACTTCCATGACAAGGTGCGCAGCAAATCTGCGAACACACCAGCAGCGGTAACATCGTTACCCGCGCCATAGCCGCGCAACACCAGCGGCAGTGGCTGATAATAACGGCTGTAGAATGCCAGCGCATTCTCGCCATCTTTCACCTTAAACAGCGGATCGTCGCTACCAACGGCGCTAATTTTAACCTTACAGCGCCCATCTTCAATGACGCCGACATAGCGCAACACTTTACCTGCCTCGCGCGCTTGTGCAACCCGGCGAGCAAACGCCTCGTCTACCGCGGGCAGGCGTTGCATAAACTGGGCGACTTCGCCGGAAGCATCAAAATCGACGGGCAGAACCGCTTCCACCTCAATATCGCCCAGTTCCAGTTGATAACCCGCTTCGCGTGCCAAAATCAATAATTTACGCGCCACGTCCATGCCGGAGAGATCGTCGCGCGGATCCGGTTCGGTATACCCTTTTTCTTTCGCCTGCATAGTCGCTTCCGATAGCGACATCCCTTCATCCAGTTTACCGAAAATAAAGGATAACGAACCAGAGAGAATCCCCGTAAACCGGATCAGCTCATCGCCCGCATTCAGCAGGTTTTGCAGGTTTTCAATCACCGGTAGACCGGCGCCAACGTTGGTGTCATACAGGAAACGACGGCGAGATTTTGCTGCGGCGCTGCGCAATTGACGATAATAATTCATCGACCCGGTGTTGGCTTTCTTATTCGGCGTCACCACGTGGAAACCGTCGGCCAGAAAATCAACGTACTGATCGGCCACCGCCTGATTTGAGGTACAGTCAACGATCACCGGGTTCAGCAAGTGATACTCTTTTACCAGACGGATCAATCGACCCAGATTAAAGGGCTCGCGCGCTTTCTCTAATTCGTCGCGCCAGTTGTCCATCGAGATACCGTTAATATTGGTGAGGAGCGCCTTTGAATTCGCGATCCCACACACTCGCAAGTCGATATGCTTGTTTTTCAGCCACGGCTGCTGGCGATGAATCTGCTCCAGTAGCGCGCCACCAACGCCGCCTACGCCAATTACAAATACATCGATGACCTGATCGGTATTAAAGAGCATCTGGTGAGCCACACGTACGCCGGTCGTCGCCTCATCATTGTTAACCACGACGGAAATAGAACGTTCAGATGACCCCTGCGCAATAGCCACGATATTGATATTAGCCGACGCCAGTGCGGAAAACAGGCGAGCCGACAAACCACGCAGCGTGCGCATGCCATCGCCCACGACGGAGAGGATCGCCAGACGTTCCATCACATCCAACGGCTCTAGTACCCCTTCTTTCAACTCCAAATAGAACTCGTCTTCCAGCGTTTTTCTGGCTCGCGCCAATTCACTCTGTGAAACGCAGAAACTGATACTGTATTCAGAAGATGATTGCGTGATTAGCACTACCGAGATACCCGCCCGCGACATCGCAGCAAACACGCGCGCCGCCATGCCGACCATGCCTTTCATTCCGGGACCGGAAACATTAATCATCGCCATATTATTCAGGTTGGTAATGCCTTTCACCGGATACTGCTTATCCGTGCTGTCCATGCCGATGAGTGTGCCGGGAGCCTGAGGGTTTTCAGTGTTTTTAATAAGACAGGGAATTTGAAACTGAGCGATAGGAGCGATGGTGCGAGGGTGGAGAACTTTGGCGCCGAAATAGGACAGTTCCATCGCCTCCTGATAGGACATCGATTTCAATAATCGGGCATCAGGCACCTGCCGCGGATCGCAGGTATAAACGCCATCGACATCGGTCCAAATTTCACAACAATCCGCGCGCAAACACGCGGCAAGCACGGCGGCGGAATAGTCGGAGCCGTTGCGGCCCAACACTACCAACTCGCCTTTTTCATTTCCGGCAGTAAAGCCAGCCATCAGAATCACATTTTCTTTCGGAATAGCGCTTTCCGCGATGCGACGGGTGGATTCCGTGATATCCACGGTCGATTCAAGATAATGCCCCTGCGCCAGCAGTTTCTCGACCGGATTAATGACAGAAACGCCGTAACCACGCGCATGAAAAACAGCCTCCATGATGGCAATCGACAGTTTTTCTCCCCGACAGATAATCGCCGCATTGACACTGTCAGGGCACTGCCCCAGCAGCGCAATACCATGTAGCACATGTTTGAGCTGTGCAAACTCCTGATTCACAAGGGCCTTCAGGCGAGCAAGGTCAAATCTGGGCTGAGACGCGGCAAGCCCCTGTAGCAGGGAAGAAAAGATCGCTTCGGCGTCGTTGAGATGAGGTTGGATATCTTGCCCGGCAACGGTTTTTTCAATCATGGCAACCAGGTGGTTGGTAATTTTCGCTGGCGCAGACAACACGGTAGCGACCTGTCCCTGGCGCGCGTTGTTTTCAATAATGTCAGCAACGCGCGCAAAACGCTCCGCATTTGCGACTGAAGTCCCGCCAAATTTCAATACTCGCATTTTTATGTTTTCTCCTGAATTTTTACCAACCAAACGCTAAGAGCGTTTTTTGTGTGCCACCTGTAGACGGCGTTAAGCGATAATCTGCTAAAAAAAAAGCCCGCACGTTTCGGTGCGGGCTTTTTCTGGAATCTTTAAATGCGTCAGCCCGCACCGTTACTGGTTGTACCGGTGAAGGTAATAATTGTGGTAATCAGGCCGACAATGCGCATAGTAAAATCAAGTCTCATTCTTTGAAGCAGGTTTATCTGCCCTATTAGTTAGGCTAATCGCCCCCTGAAGTCAACGGATTTCTTTTTTTCTTCTCACATGCTTCTCACCGAACGAATAAAAGCACCCGCAAAAACCGCTGAAAAAATAAAAACAAACCAGATAAAACATCGTCTAAACGACAGGAAAAAAATCTTCGGCTACTTATAACGTCATTTTTACTCTCTTACGCCAACAGTTTTTTCTCAATGTCATGTAGCAGCCTATGCAACATCGCTGTATCACGCTGCTCTAAACGCCCTAACCGCTGTTGTAACCAGTCGCGCAGATTTTCATCATTATCAACGTCCAAAGTAACCAGTAGCTGCTCCAAACGATGGCGTAATGCCGACAATTGTCCGCTATCGGCTTGCGGCATCCTTTCGGCTTTGACCGCCATGAGTTCCGCCAGTTGATAACAATACACCATCACTGCCTGACCAAGATTCAGCGAGGGGTAACTGGCTTGCATCGGCACACCGGTCAATACATCCGCACGTGCTAGCTCGGCATTGGTCAGTCCCTTATCTTCCCGCCCAAATACCAGCGCCGCAGTGTTCATCCAGTGGGTCTTCTCCTGCAATACCCCTGTCAGTTCTGCTGGCGTACAATAATAGTGATACTTGGCACGATGACGCGCGGTAGTCGCCACCGTAAAGTCAACATCAGCCAGAGCGTCGTCCAGTGTTGAAAACGCCTGCGCATTATCCAGAATATCGCCCGATCCATGCGCTACCCATCGTGCTGCGGGGTCTTGATGCAGTGAACTACCGACAAGGCGCAGGCTACTGAAACCCATCGTTTTCATCGCCCGTGCTGCCGCACCGACATTCTCCGCCCGAACGGGTTCAACTAAAATAATATGAAACTGCATAAACTCCTCAATATGGATTACCTGCATTCCACCCATAATGCTATAAAAGAGCACATTACTCATGGCGATTCGCAAATAACACGCGATCGATAAACACGCTGAATTGATAGCGTTAGTGTGCCTACTATTACCGTGGTAAATTAACAATAAGCCAACAAAATTCTGGGAGCGGCATGATTCTTGGTTGAAAACCTCAGAGATTTCCCCGTAGGCTAACAACAAAAACCCTGAGAAAAATAAGGTAAGCGACTTTATTTCAATAAATTATAAAAATTATATCATCTACTCAGTCGCCATGATGGCTATTGGCATTTGCTATGTTTATGCGTTCATAAAAAGTGATAAATTGTGACGTAACCTAGCAATCTTATGAGGGTTTATCACAAAATCGTTAACGTGCTAAAATGAAATTTGATATATGTCAACAGAACCGTAGATTTATCAGCAGGCAAAATCCGCGCTTACTGTTATGTTGCTGTTAATAAGGTTAAACTGTGCGCCACTTTGCGCGCCGTTAAGTTAGCGCCACACTCACCCGCTAGCGGTACCTCTAAGCAGGTAGAGCGTAAACACCAGTAACGCATTTACGTACTTGAGTCTGATGTTGAGCGAGAGCGTAGTTTACCTCGATAAGCTCCAGGGAAATACCCGAAATAGCTGGCATTGAAGCCAGCGAGCCAGCAGGGTATGACAGCGACTTCCGTACTTCCGATTTCTATAATTTACGTTGGCAATTTTAGGTAGCAAACATGCAGACGCCGCACATTCTTATTGTTGAAGACGAGTTAGTCACTCGTAATACCCTCAAAAGCATTTTTGAGGCGGAAGGATACGTTGTTCACGAAGCCACTGATGGCGCAGAAATGCACCATATTTTGTCCGAGAATGACATTAATCTGGTGATTATGGACATCAATTTGCCAGGGAAAAACGGTCTATTATTAGCGCGGGAACTGCGTGAGCAAGCAGCCGTTGCGCTAATGTTCCTTACTGGCCGTGACAATGAAGTTGATAAAATCCTCGGACTGGAAATTGGTGCAGATGATTACATCACCAAGCCGTTTAACCCACGAGAATTGACGATCCGCGCGCGTAACCTGTTGTCACGAACCATGAATTTGGGCAGTGGCACGGAAGAGCGTCGATTGGTGGAAAGTTACCGCTTTAACGGTTGGGAATTGGATATCAACAGCCGTTCTCTGATTAGCCCGGCAGGTGAACAATACAAACTGCCGCGCAGTGAATTCCGCGCGATGCTGCATTTCTGCGAAAACCCAGGCAAGATTCAGTCACGAGCAGAACTGTTAAAGAAAATGACGGGGCGTGAGCTTAAGCCGCACGACCGTACCGTAGACGTCACCATCCGCCGTATCCGTAAGCACTTTGAATCAACTGCCGATACGCCGGAAATTATCGCAACAATCCACGGTGAAGGTTATCGCTTCTGTGGCGATCTGGAAAATTAATTTCCGCAGCCGGAGCGAACATCTGCTCCGGCTGTTTTCCTCTCCAACTCTCGGTTATTCACTCTTACCCCACGGGATAACCGGCACAGCGCTAAGCGCGTTTTTCGGCGAACCATCGACCAGACGATCGGAGTAGGCTAAATAAATGAGTGCGTTACGTTTTGGATCGTAAAATCGGACGACCTGCAATTTCTTGAAAACCAGCGAGGTTCGCTTCTGGAATACCACCTCACCACGATCGGCCGCTTTTTTGATTTTATCGGATAGCGTAACTGGCCCAACCTGCTGACAAGAAATAGCCGCATCTGAGGTATCTTCCGCTAACCCTAACCCACCTTTAATTCCGCCGGTTTTAGCGCGGCTAACGTAACAGGTCACATTGGATACATCTGGATCGTCAAACGCTTCCACAACAATCTTATGGTCCGGCCCCAGCAGTTTGAAAGCAGTATCGACCGAGCCGACTTCTTCCGCGTTAACGACGCCAGCGGTGGATAGCAATAGCAAACTTGCAGCCATGATGCCCTTTACATTCATATTTCAGATCCCGTAACAACCGATGACAAAGGATTCGCCATCACAATAAAATAAAAAGGAGGATGCACAAAATCAACCATGATATCCACCCCGTTTCATCCGAATTAGCTGAGGAATATTTTCAAAAATCTTCGGCAGTACCAACATGAAAATATTGCTATGATGCGCAAGCGCAATACGTTCGTGCCCAATGTGTTTGATGAGGAAGATTATGGATCAAGCCAGTATCATACGTGATTTGCTTAACTGGCTGGAAAGCCATCTCGACCAACCGCTATCACTGGATAACGTGGCGGCAAAAGCGGGTTATTCCAAGTGGCATCTGCAAAGAATGTTCAAAGACGTGACGGGGCATGCCATCGGTTCCTATATCCGAGCGCGAAGATTGACCAAAGCGGCGGTTGCACTTTGTCTCACCAGCCGCCCTATCCTCGATATTGCCTTGCAATACCGTTTTGATTCACAACAGACATTCACTCGCGCATTCAAAAAGCAATTTGCCCAAACGCCCGCGTCTTATCGTCGCGCCGATAATTGGAACACCGTTGGCATTCGTCCGCCTATTCGTCTCAAGCCGTTTACCTTGCCTAAACCGCAGTTTGTCACGTTGCCAGATACGCCGCTTCTTGGGCTAACGCAAACGTATAACTGCCGTCTGGAGCAAATTGGGAGCTTTCGCACGGAAATTCGTGTCCATTATTGGAAGCAGTTTTTAGGGGAAACCTCTTGCATTCCCCCCGTGCTCTATGGATTACACTATTCACGACCAAGCAAGGATAAGGACGACGAGATCGAAATGCTCTGCACCACCGCGCTTGAACCGCAGTATCTTCCCAATGGTGTCCATACTGGCGACCCCATCACGCTGCCAGGCGGTGACTACGCGATGTTTGTTTATGAAGGGCCAAAAGACGGGCTACAGGATTTCATTATTACACTGTATGACACTTGCCTGCCAACGTTGCAACTCACGCGCCGCAAAGGGTGTGACGCCGAGCGTTTTCACCCTAATTGCGACGCGGGTAGCGAGATTCCCGCCATCATCCGCTGCGAATATTTTATCCCTATTCAACATACCGAGCCGTCTTCAACGTTGTAACTCATCCAGTGCTGGCGTATCCAAATGTGCGGTATCGCCAGCCGTTTCCACCACCCAACCCGGCGCTAACCACGGGCTATCCTGATAATCGATCCGCGACAGGGAGCAATTACGTAGACGCAAACGCCGTTCAGCCGACGCGGGTAGCCCTAAAACCGTACTCAGCAGGCAGCCTAAGGCCATACCGTGACTCACCAGCAGAGGGCGACTCCCTGTCGGCAACGCCAGACAACTCGCTAATACGCCATGCATCCGCGATGCGACCTCCTCCATTGATTCGCCGCCTGGTATGCGGCCATCGGGCGTACCATCCACGATCTTTTTACGCCACCCTTCTTCTTCTGTCGTCAGGGAGTCCAGGTCTCGGGCTTCCAATACGCCCATGTTCAATTCACGCAACCCCGGCGCCAGGATTATCTGGCAATCACGACAGGATTTAGCGATGATTTCTGTCGTCTGACGCGTTCTTCCGAGATCGCTGGTAAAAATATGCGTGATCCCTAACGTCCTGATCCGTTCAGCAACTTGCCGTGCCTGTTGCTCACCTCTTGGCGTCAGCGCGCTATCCGATTGACCTTGAATACGTCGGGCCACATTCCACTCTGTTTCGCCATGGCGAACAAGATATACCTGTAACATGGTTATTTTCCGTTATACTGCGTCAAATTAACTAAAGGTACGAAACCGTTATGTATCACGTTGTTGCTGCAACTACTAATCCGGCCAAAATTAAGGCTATTACCCAGGCCTTCACCGATGTCTTTGGTGCGGAAAATTGCCGCATCGAAGGCGTTGACGTCGATAGCGGCGTCCCACGTCAACCTCTTGGATCGATTGAAACCCGTACCGGTGCCAGAAACCGCGTTATGATGGCACGGCAGGTACGCCCGGAAGCAGATTTTTGGGTGGGCGTCGAAGCCGGCATTGAAGAAAGTATGACGTTCGCCTGGATGGTAATCGAAAATGCACATCTGCGCGGCGAATCCCGTTCTGCAAGCCTGGTGCTTCCTGAAAGTATATTACACGGTATTCGTGAAGGGCGGGAATTAGGTGATGAAATGGAACGTTTAACCGGCGTTCAAAATATCAAACATAAAGGCGGAGCTATCGGCGTCTTCACCGATGGCAAGTTGTCACGAACCAGCGTTTACCACCAGGCCTTGCTGCTGGCCCTGGTGCCCTTTCATAATCCGATCTACCAGATTCCCGTTCAGACAGCAAAGCAGTAACCATTACGCTTTGTCTATCGATGGTGTCTCAGCCGACAGCAACTGCGCTTCTAGCCAGCTTTTTAATGCGGGGGGCGCGGTTTTCAGACTATTTGAACCGCGGGTAATCGTGGCGATACCTGCCCCTAGCTCGCTCTTCAGCTCGCGTTGACTCATTTCACCCCGCATCAATTCCTGCACAATACGCACTCGCGTTCCTAACGCAACGCGTTCATCCGGCGTGAGTAACAATTGAAGCAACGGCAATTGCAGATCCTCTTCGATGGACTGCTGCAAGAGTTTGACAAAAAGTAACCAATGCTCATTGTCTTGTTCTGAAAGTGCTGGATCGATAAGCGATAACGAAGTCATAACGGGCTACCATACTATTTAACTAGTACGGCAGCATAACACAGTTTCAAACGACGATCGCAATGTCCTCTTAATAACGCCGCTGCCACTCGGCATCGGTTAGCACGTTAGCTGGCTGATGCAGGAAATAGCGATAGAAGACATCATAAGCCAGCACATTTTTCACGTACCCCCGCGTCTCGGAGAAGGGAATACTTTCGATAAACGCAATAGGATCGATACGCCCTGCGCTGTTCTTCAACCAGGTATTCACGCGCGACGGGCCGGCATTATAAGCCGCAGAAGACAAAATCCGGTTACGATCGAACATCTGGTAGACGTACTCCAGATAACGCGTTCCCAACAGAATATTCGTCTCAGGATCGAACAACTGACTGCTATTGGTATAGGATGCGATATTACTCATTTCAGCGGTATGCTTCGCCGTTGCCGGCATCAACTGCATCAGCCCGGAAGCGCCGACGGGGGAACGCGCTTTCGGATTCCAGGCGCTCTCCTGACGGGCTATCGCCATCGCATAGCTTTGGCTAATTCCTTTCCCCTGCGTTTCACGGCGAAATTCGTCATTCCAGGCCAGCGGGAAACGCTCCTCCAGATGATCCCACAGCTTAGCGACAATAGTCGCCTGCACGCTCAAATCTGCCCAGCGCTGTTCAAACGCATAGCGCGCCAGCGCTTCCTGTTGCGGTCTACTTCGATTCGCAACGAGTCCAACCCACTCGCTGCGTGCCAGATTATCCATCTGCCAGAACATCAGTTCCCGAATACGAGCGATTTCCGGTAGCTGAGACAATGCGGGATCGGGCTTTACGGCCGTCATGATAGTCATGGGGTAACGCTCATTCAGCTTTTGCGCCGCCACCATAGGGTAGAAACCTCGTGCCTGCATCAGGCTACGTAACTGTGCTTCACCTTCCTGACGTTTGCCCTGTTCCAAGAGCATAAGCGCCCCCCAATAGCGCCATTCGTCTTTCTTTAATGCCTCTGTGGGTAAGCGCGCCATCCAGCTTGCCAGCCCCTGACGATCGCCAGCCCCCAGCGCCATACGCACGCGACGCTCCAATAATGACGTTGATGTGCTCCGCCGCACCACCTCATCCCGCCATCGAGCCTGCTCTGGCGTAATATCATTACTCATCAAGCGCCAGGCGATAGTCTCCTCCATGATTTGGCGTTCAGCGGCGCTCATTTTCTGCAAGCGTACAATGACTGGCAGCATCGAACGTGCATTATCCGTATCCTGACGTGCCGTGCGCGCAAACATCGCCAACGTCACTTTACGGGTAAACTCGGTTGGTCCAACGGTACGAGCGAAGCTCTCAAGCGTATTCGGATTACTTTGGAGTTTCAGTAGCGCATTACCCATTGTTTGGTAATTGTCGGGCAGTTGCTTGATGAGATAGCGCACTAAACCGTCACTGCCTTCATCCATCGCCAAACGCACCCGTTCCAGCGTCGTTAGCGCCGTCTGTTCACCGGCCTGCTGCCAGACGGCGAAGAGCTTATCGCATGCGTTAGGAAGCGAACGCCCAGTCAGCCAGATATCACGCGTGGCTTGCCATACGCCTTCACGCTGTCCCGTGGCCCACTTGGCATAATAAAAATTACAGCGGGCGCTGACTGGCTTCGGCGGCTGCGGGCTAAATGCCAGCAGGCCGATCCAATCCTGCCGACGCGCCAGTTCATTGACGAAACTGGTGGTAAGATTGCGGGCAGGGGGCAACGTCGGATGCGTCGCTATAAACCGTTTTACCTGTGTCGCACTGACTTCACTCAGATTCTGCGTCAGCGAGCGGTATTCAAGGTAAGGGTAAAGCGGGTAACCACGTAGCGTCGGCATCAGTTGCGCTACCGTGTCCATCTGGTTGTTGTCCCATGCCTGCTTTACCTGCTGATAGCGCTGCCGCTGCTCATCGAGAGAATCTGCCAGTACATAACCGGAAGCGCCAGCCAGACATATTGCCACCACGGCATACCACCAATGACCCGCTCTCATCATTGTATCAACCTTATCCGTTATTAAACTTACTATCGGTATCCTTCATCGTGTCGATACCCTTAGCCTATTAGACAGATCCAGTGTGGCACATCGTGTCAAACAACGGTATGTCGATCCGTAAGTCGATGTTGAAATCATTAAGTGGGAGCGTGTCTCAGATCGATCAGGGCGGATCGCCGGATAGCTGGGATCGCACGTTGAAACCCGCTACACTTCGTATTCAGGGCAGTGCGCTTAGAATAATCGATCCGCTGCAAAGGCGTTTCCTTAGCAGCGCAATGTGGTATTCAGTGGCCCAGTGCTACACATCGTCACCCGTTTTGGTGACAAATCATAGAGATAAGAGAGAGGCGAAGTCGCAACGTGGCTCAATATGTTTATACCATGCATCGCGTCGGTAAGGTCGTCCCGCCGAAGCGTCACATTCTGAAAAACATCTCCCTCAGTTTTTTCCCCGGCGCCAAGATCGGCGTATTGGGTCTGAACGGAGCCGGTAAATCAACGCTGTTGCGTATTATGGCTGGCATTGACACGGACATCGAGGGCGAAGCACGCCCGCAACCTGGAATCAAGATCGGCTATTTACCGCAGGAACCGCAGCTAAACCCGGAACATACCGTACGTGAATCCGTAGAAGAGGCGGTGTCTGAAGTTGTCACCGCGCTCAAGCGTCTTGATGAAGTCTATGCGCTTTATGCCGACCCCGATGCTGATTTCGATAAACTGGCGGCTGAACAAGGTAAGCTGGAAGAAATTATTCAGGCGCACGATGGTCATAACCTGAACAATCAGTTGGAACGCGCTGCCGATGCGCTCCGCTTACCCGATTGGGAAGCGAAAATCGCTAACCTGTCCGGCGGGGAGCGTCGCCGCGTGGCGTTGTGCCGCCTGCTGCTGGAAAAACCAGACATGCTGCTGCTCGATGAACCCACCAACCACCTTGATGCCGAGTCGGTCGCCTGGCTGGAACGCTTCCTGCACGATTTCGAGGGCACCGTGGTGGCGATTACCCACGACCGCTACTTCCTCGATAACGTCGCAGGCTGGATTCTGGAACTGGACCGTGGCGAAGGCATTCCGTGGGAAGGCAACTACTCTTCCTGGCTAGAACAGAAAGATCAGCGTCTGGCGCAGGAAGCTTCTCAGGAAGCGGCCCGTCGTAAGTCTATTGAGAAAGAGTTGGAGTGGGTGCGCCAAGGCGCTAAGGGCCGTCAGTCCAAAGGTAAGGCGCGTTTGGCACGCTTTGAAGAGTTGAATAACACGGAATACCAAAAACGTAACGAAACTAACGAACTGTTTATTCCACCTGGTCCGCGCCTCGGTGATAAAGTAGTGGAAGTCACCAACCTCTGTAAGTCTTACGGCGAGCGCCAACTCATCGATGGACTGTCTTTCTCCGTGCCCAAAGGCGCTATTGTCGGCATTATTGGCCCCAACGGCGCGGGTAAATCCACGCTGTTCCGTATGATGTCTGGTCAGGAACAGCCGGATAGCGGCACAATTGAGCTGGGCGAGACGGTGAAGCTGGCATCCGTCGATCAGTTCCGCGATGCGATGGACAATAGCAAAACCGTCTGGGAAGAAGTCTCCGGTGGTCAGGACATTATGCGCATCGGCAACACTGAAATGCCAAGCCGCGCCTACGTTGGTCGTTTCAATTTCAAAGGCGTCGATCAGGGCAAACGCGTTGGCGAGCTATCCGGCGGTGAACGTGGTCGTCTGCATCTGGCAAAATTGTTGCAGGTTGGCGGCAACGTACTACTGCTCGATGAACCCACCAACGATTTGGATATCGAAACCTTGCGCGCGCTGGAAAATGCCCTGCTGGAATTCCCCGGCTGCGCCATGGTGATCTCGCATGACCGCTGGTTCCTTGACCGTATAGCAACCCACATCCTGGATTACCAAGATGAAGGCAAGGTGGAATTCTTCGAGGGTAACTTTAGCGAATACGAAGAGTACAAAAAACGGACTCTTGGTGCCGATGCACTGGAACCACACCGAATCAAATACAAGAAGATCGCCAAATAAGCCGCCAGCCTTGATAAACCAGTGGCCCGCATCGCGGGCCACTTCTTTTGCTGATGACTATTATTTACGCGCTGCGATCAAAACGTTTCCCAATTCTGATTATCGCTGCCTTTGCCACTGCTTCCGGCAATCGCCATCGTTGGAGCTAAACGCGGTTGCGGCGCGCCTTTTGGCAATGATGCTTTCAGCTTCTGCGCCACCCCAGCCAACTTGAACACCGCCACAGCCTGCGTCAGGCGTGCGGCCTGTTCTTCAAGCGAAACCGCCGCAGCCGAGGCTTCCTGCACTAATGCCGCATTCTGCTGCGTTGCGCCATCCATTTCAGACACCGCCTGGCTCACCTGCCCAATCCCTCGGCTCTGCTCGTCAGAAGCGGAAGCGATTTCGCCCATGATGTCAGTCACACTGACAACCGCACGAACGATCTCACCCATGGTAGTTCCTGCCTGAGACACAAGCCCCGCCCCGGTTTCCACCAATCGACCGGACTCGGCAATCAATGTTTCAATCTCCTTCGCCGCCTGCGCACTACGCTGCGCCAGATTTCGAACTTCTCCCGCTACGACGGCAAAACCCCGCCCTTGTTCACCGGCGCGCGCCGCTTCTACCGCCGCGTTTAACGCCAGAATATTCGTCTGGAAAGCAATGCTATTGATTACGGAAGTGATCTCGGAAATGCGCTTTGAGCTAGTAGAAATATCCTGCATGGTGTCCACCACGCCTTGCACAATTTGCCCGCCCTTCTCCGCTTTTTCAGACGCGTTTTTCGCCAGTTGGCTGGCATGATGCGCATTGTCAGAGTTCTGCTTCACCGTTGCGGTTAGTTGTTCCATGCTCGCAGCGGTTTCTTCCAGCGCGGCGGCCTGCTGCTCGGTACGTGATGAGAGATCGACGTTACCCGCCGTAATTTCCGACGAACCTTGATAAATTGACTCCGCGCCTTCACGTACAATCGTTACCGTATTGGTCAGCTCCGATTGCATATTCTGGATATTCGTTCCAAGTATGCCGATTTCATTACGCCCCATCGCCATCGGCGGCTGCGTTAGATCGCCTGCGGCAATCTTCTGGATGCGTTCAACCAGCCTGTTGATTGGCGCCAGAATCACATTGCGTACCATGATATAGGCCATAATCGCCATTATGACGGACAGCACGAACGATCCTGCCATCGTCCAATAGCCCAATTTGGCATTCTCCGCCGCACGCTGATTAATATCCTGTGCTGCTTGCGTCAACTCAGTGACTTTTTTACGCACGGGAACGCTAAATTCTTCATCTAACTGACGCGCCAGCGTACTCTCCAACGTGATAGTTTCTTCAAATTCCCCGTTACTTGTCGCTTTCTGCATCGCCAGAATCGCGTTATCGCGATAGTTGGCATAGCTCTTAAGAATTTCGTTATCCAATGCGCTTTCGCTATCCAGTTTACCTGGACGTGCAAGGTATTCATTCAGACGCTTCTGCGAGGCTTTGATACGACCCGCAGCCTTATCTAGACCGATTTTAAACACCTCACTATCGCCAATACGATTGGCAGCACCGGCCTGAATTAACAGTAATCGTGCAGCCCGCAATTGATCGAGGCTACTGCCGATGCCCGCGCGAATATCGGACAATTCATTCACTCTATTCAGGGAATCATTACTTTGCTTTAAGAAATAGCTTGCTGTGCCAATAGAAAGCGCAAATAAAATCAGCACAATTGAAAAAAGGGTAATAAATAACGAAACGAGACGTATATTATGGATGTAACTTAACTTATCTTTTTGAATAGACATCGGCTGCATTCTCATTTTCACCATCACTGGCCTAACTCCCCCCTGCCATTAGCGATCTGGCAGATCCCAGAAATCACTGCGATAATCACGCCACGCAGGCACACCTTTCGTACATAAGTCACAAGAAACCAAGAGTGTTATCGGCATTTCCAATCAAAAACTTACCTAAAATAAGTTGATAGAAATCGCGTTTCAATAAAAATTGAATAAAAACAATAAAAATGAAACGAAACATTATAGGCATAGCCTCACGGCTGATTATTCAAAAATGTTGAGTCATCGCCCAACGCACGATGTTGTAAAACAAAGTCGATAAAGCACGCCAGCGCAGGCGAATTCAGTTTGCGACTGGGATACACCAGATAAAGCTCGTTTGCTTCCACCTGCCAATCCGGCAAGACTCTAACCAGCTTCGCGGAGACCACCTCATTCAGACAGAGGAAATCCGGCAATAGCGTAATGCCCGCTCCCGCAATGGCGCACTCACGGGCGTAAAGTAGGTTATCCGTGATATGCGCTTCAGGCAGTAACCAACGATAAAGCTCAGAGCCGCGATGAAGCAACCATTCCGGCCAGGCATGATGTGCAATACAGCGGTGCTGCTGGAGTTGCTGTGGGTGGAGCAATGCTGGATACCGCGCCAGATAGTCAGGCGATGCCAGCAAATAGCGGGCAGTCTGTCCAAGCGGGCGCCCAATCAAAGAAGAATCGTGCGGTTTACCAGTACGAAAAGCGACATCTAAACCTTCCTGAACCAGATCGATCACCTCATCTGAAATCAACACATCCAGCGATACCGCAGGAAAACGTTGCTGAAATTCGGTCGTAATCCGCGCCACCAATGTGGAACCCAAGCCTGCCGGACTGGTGATGCGCAACCGTCCGCTGGGATTATCACGCAAGCGCTGTATGGCAAGATCGGCGCGCTCACTGGCTTGTAGCATTTCCTGACAGTGGATCAGGTAGCGCTCCCCCGCAAACGTCAGATTGAGCTGGCGCGTCGTCCGATTCAACAGCCGCAGGCCAATTTGCTGTTCTAGCTGGCTAATACGCAAGCTCAGGCTGGATTTTGCCAGCCCTGCTTTGCGTGCAGCCTGCGTAAAACTGCCGCACTCGGCCACCATCGCGAACAGCGCCATATCCTGCAATTGTTTAAACATGATTGTTTACCTTAAACGAACGCTGCGTTCTTTATTGTCCATCTTATCAGCCTTATCTCCGTGTTCTACACTGGTTCTTAGGCAAAAAAGCACACTACTCGAAACGAGTCTTTATGCACAAAACCACACGCTGAAAATACTGAGGAACAGAATATGACCGCTCATGCGATAGCCGTTAATCCACAACAGCCAGAAAATTTCATCGCCATCACGCAGCCCATCCCTAAGCCCGGCGAATACGATTTATTGGTTGGCGTAAAGGCCATTTCCATCAACCCTGTAGATACCAAAGTTCATGCCGGATTACGCCAAAACGGATTATCCTCTCCACGAATCCTCGGCTGGGATGCCAGTGGCGTGGTGTTAAACATAGGCAATGCCGTTAGTGGCTTTCAGATCGGCGATGAGGTCTGGTACGCGGGCGATATTACCCGCCCCGGTAGCAATACCACTCACCAACTCATTGATTCGCGTATCGTGGCACATAAGCCAAAATCGCTGGATTGGGCAACGGCCGCGGCGCTCCCGCTTACAGCGCTTACCGCCTGGGAAGGTTTGTTTGAACACCTGAAAATACAACAGGCAAGCAGCGATAAAACACTGTTGATCATTGGCGGTGCGGGCGGCGTCGGTTCGCTGGCGATTTCTCTGGCCGCATTACGCAGTTCAGTTCAGATCGTCGCTACGGCTTCTCGACCTGATTCGGCTGAATGGTGCCGCCAGCGCGGTGCGCATAAAGTCGTAGATTACCGTAATCTGGTCGACGCACTGGCGCAAGAGGGTATCAGTCAGGTCGACTATATTTTCTGCTTGAATGACACCGATGGTCACTGGGAAGCCATCGGTAAATTGATCGCTCCGATGGGGAACATTTGCACGATCGTCGAGAATGAACACCCCCTCGACCAGACTGCGTTGAAATCTAAAAGCGCAGCATTACATTGGGAATTCATGTTTACTCGCAGTATGTTCAACACGCCAGATATGGCAGAGCAGGGAAAAATTCTGCACGAAGTTGCACAATGGGTCGATGCGGGCAAGCTTCAGGGAACCGCTAGCGAAACATTACAAGGATTAACGGTAGACACGCTAAAACAGGCGCATGACAAAGTACTGGAAGGGCATATGCGCGGAAAAATCGTTATTGCGCTCTGATGACGCAATCAGCCCCTTTGGGGCTGATTGAACGTTCGATTTACGCTTGGCGGATTAGAACAACAGACGCGCGCGAATGGTGCCGGGAATCGCTTTCATCAGTTGCAATGCGGTTTCCGCCCCTTTGGTTTCAACATCAATCACGACATAGCCAATTTCGGGCGTCGTTTGCAGATACTGTGCGGCAATGTTGATTCCTTGCTCGGCGAATATCTGGTTGATTTGATTAATAATACCGGGGCGATTTTCGTGAATATGCAGTAGTCGACTGGCATGCGCGCCCGGAACAGGCAGTGACACTTCCGGGAAATTCACCGCCGACAATGTAGAACCATTGTCGGAATATTTCACCAATTTGCCAGCGACTTCTTCACCGATATTTTCCTGCGCTTCCTGTGTAGATCCCCCAATATGTGGCGTCAACAGCACATTATCAAATTCGCACAGCGGCGACACAAAGGGATCATTGTTGGTTGCCGGTTCTCGTGGAAATACGTCGATGGCCGCGCCAGAAAGATGTTTGCTGCTTAGCGCGTCACACAGCGCCGGAATATCAACAACCGTACCACGAGCGGCGTTAATCAGGATGGAGCCAGGCTTCATCAGCGCCAGTTCTTCTGCGCCTATCATGTTTTGTGTACTGTTATTTTCCGGCACATGAAGACTGACCACGTCGCTCATGTTCAGCAGTTCGGACAGATGGCGCACCTGCTGGGCATTACCTAGCGGTAATTTACTTTCAATATCGTAAAAATAAACATGCATCCCCAGGCTCTCAGCCAGAATACCCAGTTGCATGCCGATATGGCCATAACCGATAATTCCTAGCTTTTTACCGCGCGCTTCAAACGATCCTACCGCCAGTTTGTGCCAGACGCCGCGATGTGCTTTTGCATTTGCAGCGGGGATACCACGCAGCATCAGCAGCATTTCGCCAATCACCATTTCCGCGACAGAGCGGGTATTGGAAAACGGCGCGTTAAAAACCGGGATACCACGTTTGGTTGCGGCAGACAATGCAACCTGATTCGTGCCAATACAAAAACACCCTACTGCGATCAGCTTTTCTGCCGCCGCAAAAATGTCTTCTGTCAATTGGGTACGCGAGCGAATTCCCACGAAGTGCGCATCACGAATGGAAGCTTTCAACGCTTCTGGATCCAGCGCGCCCTTGTGAAACTCAATGTTAGTGTAACCGGCAGCACGCAGGTTATTTAGCGCGCTCTGGTGTACGCCTTCCACCAACAGAAATTTAATCTTATCTTTTTCCAGTGATACCTTTGCCATTTCCCGACCTTATTTTCAGACTTCACATGCGGCAGAGTGCCAAATAGCCTCTGTCAACATAACAAAAATTACGCGCTCAGCAATACAAACGATTGCTTTACTCAGCTCACACAAAAGAGGTACGCCCCCGATTTGTGGCCAGAAATATTGCCAAAGAGCGATATCGCCATATCGACAACGAATGAAATAAGAAAATGTGATATTAAGTACTAAAATAGGGCCGTTAACCAAATAGATTTTTTAGCGAAAAATTTTTGGCGTGGACACGCGCCCTGTCAAAGCAAGCCGGCCCTTATTTAACCCGCGTTTTAACCCCTTCAGCCGTGCCAATTAATACCACATCTGCACCACGATTAGCGAATAAGCCAACGGTTACGACGCCAGGAATACCATTAATGTGGTTTTCCACCGCAATCGCATCCATGATATTCAGGTTATGGACATCCAGGATGACGTTACCGTTATCCGTCACGATACCCTGACGATATACTGGCTGCCCGCCTAGCTTCACCAACTCCCGCGCCACATAGGAACGCGCCATCGGAATCACTTCAACGGGCAATGGGAATTTACCCAGTATGTCAACCTGCTTTGATTCATCCACGATGCAGATGAATTGGCGCGACAGCGCCGCGATGATTTTCTCACGGGTTAACGCCGCGCCTCCCCCTTTAATCATCTGCATGTGGCCATTGATTTCATCGGCGCCATCAACATAAATATCCAATGAATCGACCTCGTTGGCGTCAAAAACGGGGATCCCCAAGCTTTTCAGCTTTGCCGTTGAGGCATCGGAACTGGAAACTGCGCCTTTTATTTTATGTTTTATTGACCCTAGCGCATCAATAAAGTGTGCGGCAGTTGAGCCAGTACCCACGCCGACAATGGTATCCGGGCGAACGTAATCAAGCGCGGCCCATCCTACAGCTTTTTTCAATTCATCTTGCGTCATCATTTTTTTGACCTGTAACATCGATATACGAAAACGTGCGCATATTATAGAACATGCCTGTCAGGGAAAGCGTGCGATTCACTGCACCTACAATGCAATATTTCGTCAATGCATTATTTCATCTGTGCCGTTCACTCACGTCGCATTGCGACATGACGCCATATCATCGCCAAAATAAGATTTCTGCATGGCAAAGCCGTAAAATATGGCATAGTGAAAGAAACCTGACTCATTCAGAGGATGTAGATTTTCATGAAACGCCCGGACTATCGAACGCTTCAGGCTCTGGATGCCGTCATCCGTGAGCGTGGTTTTGAACGTGCCGCCCAAAAATTATGTATTACTCAATCGGCCGTTTCCCAGCGTATTAAACAGTTGGAAAACCTGTTCGGTCAGCCACTCTTAGTCAGAACCATTCCTCCCCGTCCGACGGAGCAAGGGCAAAGGCTGCTAGCGCTGCTTCACCAAGTCGAGTTACTGGAAGAAGAGTGGCTAGGCAATGAAACCAGCAGCGATACGCCTTTATTGCTATCGCTGGCAGTGAATGCCGATAGCCTGGCAACCTGGTTGCTGCCCGCGTTACAACCGGTTCTGGTGGATTCCCCCATCCGGCTGAATTTGCAGGTGGAAGATGAAACGCGCACTCAGGAACGGCTACGCCGCGGCGAAGTGGTAGGCGCGGTGAGTATCCAATCCCAGCCACTGCCAAGCTGTCTGGTCGATAAACTGGGCGCGCTGGATTACCTGTTTGTGGCATCACCAACCTTCGCCGCTCGCTATTTTTCTCATGGTGTAACGCGTTCGGCGCTACTACGCGCGCCCGCCGTCGCTTTCGACCATCTGGACGATATGCACCAAGCTTTTTTGCAGCAAAATTTCGATTTATCGCCGGGTAGCGTTCCGTGTCATATCGTGAACTCGTCAGAAGCGTTTGTTCAACTGGCGCGTCAAGGGACAACCTGCTGCATGATCCCGCATCTACAAATCGAGAAAGAGCTTGCCAACAATGAGTTAATCGATCTGACGCCAGGACTATTTCAACGTCGGATGCTCTACTGGCACCGCTTTGCGCCAGAAAGCCGGATGATGAGAAAAGTTACGGACGCGCTGCTTTCACACGGTCATCAGGTATTAAGACAGTCTTAGCATACAGAAGATACTGCTGACATCGTGACAAAACCCAACAGCCCTGAGTAGCAGACCTGTTGGGTTTTTCAATGCTCATACAGCGCGTTCATACTTACGCACAGTGAGTTAAGGCGTAGGCTGCAACTCAAATACAACATCCACCTGATCGTCAAAGTGAATGGTTTGCTGTTCATAAGTTTGTGCAACTTCACTCTGCGGCGCCGCATCTGCCGCTTTGAACATGCGAGCCATCGGCATTGGCTGATAATTGGCAACGTGGTAGCGAATGCTATAGATTGGCCCCAATTTGGCGTTGAACCCTTGCGCGAGCGATGCCGCCTGACTCGTCGCCTGTTCAATAGCCTTCTTACGCGCTTCCTCCCGATAGGTTTCCGGATTAGCCACGCCTAATTCCACGGTACGGATCTCGTTTAATCCCGATTTTAACGCGCCATCCAGCAACTCGTTCAGCTTGTCTAACTGGCGCACCGTGACTTCCACCTGGCGTACAGCACGATAACCTTTCAATACCGAGCTACCCGATTTGAGGTAGTCATATTCTGGCTGTGTGCGTAAATTGGCCGCATTGATATCTTTTTTCTCAATGCCATTTTTATTAAGGAAATCAAAGTATTGTGCAACTCTGGCGTCAACCTGTTTTTTCGCTTCCGCCGCATCCTTCGAGGACACGCTCACCTCAATCGCTAAACGTGCGATATCCGGTGTGGCATCTACGCTTGATGTCCCCGACGTCACAATATGCGGACCCTCCGGCAGTTCCGCAGCCTGTGACGTAATAGATGTACCGCTTAATCCTACCGCGGCGGCAAACGCCAGTGCTTTGAGCTTCATTCCACGCTTCACTCTCTCTCCTTACTTATGTTTCGTTACGTCTGTGACTCAGTCGCTTTTCTTGCTCTGGCACAGCACGTTCAGGATGGAAGATACCAAAAGAGTATCTATTACCAGATAACATAACGTATTACCGACTCCACACAATATAGGAGAATTTCTGAAACAGCGCGTATAGCGGGAGTATTTATTTCCCACCGTGACACGCCAACTGTACGGCAATAGCCCACATCACCACACCAACAAGAAAATTAATGACACGTTGTACCCGTGCTGTATTTAGCCACGGCGCCAACCAGGAAGATAATAACGCCAACATAAAGAACCAAATGAAAGACGCGGTCATCGTCCCCAACGCAAACCAGCGTCGGGCATCGTCCCTCAACTGGCTCCCCAAACTCCCCAGTACAACAAAAGTGTCCAGATAGACATGCGGATTAAGCCAGGTCACCGCCAGCATGGTGGCGATTATATGTCCCCTGCTTTGCTTCATCGTCTCAGCGTTTGCCAGCATAATATTTTGACTAAAGGCCGTTTTCATCGCTCCCCAGCCAAACCAAAGCAAAAACGCCACGCCACCCCAGGTCACTACGCCGAGTAGCCACGAAGACTGGCTAAGCAACGCACTACCGCCAAAAACACCCGCACCGATCAACACAATGTCGCTCAACGTGCAGAATGACGCTACCATCAGAGGATATTGTCGACGGATTCCCTGATTCATCACAAAGACGTTTTGCGGCCCCAGCGGCAAAATCATAGCCGCCCCTAACAACACGCCCTGCAAATATATTGCCCACATCTGGATCTCCCCCCCCATTTTTTGTTATTGCGGGGGGAGTCTAGGGAAGCCAATGAGATAAGTGAAATTGAATATTCTAACGCAACATTAGTTAAACTAATGCACAGGCGACGAGAGAAAGCCAAGTCTACATGGAACGGTGTTTCCGACAGTGCACCCTGTCAAAGGAACAGGGTGCATATGCGTTGCTTATCTCAACACATTTATTCCGGCTGTTTTGCTACAGGCTGTACATTATGCAGGTGTACATCCATTTGCGGATAAGGAATACCAATACGGTGCTCATCCAGCACACGTTTAAAGTTTTCCAGCAGATCCCAATATACTGCCTGCGCGTTACCGTTAGTTGTCCATACCCACACGACAAAATTCAACGATGACGCCGCCATTTCATTAAGACGAATTGTCACGCCCTTGTCATGCAGGATGCGCGCATCGGCGGCAACAATATCCCCCAACAGCTTTTTCACCACGTCGATATCGGCATCATAGGCCACGCCGACAATAATTTCGGTACGGCGATCCGGTTCACGCGAACTGTTGATAATATTACCCGCAATGATCTTACCATTGGGCACAACGATGATCTTGCCATCCGCGGTTCGCAGCGTTGTCGAAAATATTTGTACCTGGGTAACTGAACCGGATACGCCCCCCAAATCCACCCATTCGCCCGTACGAAACGGTCGAAAAATCACCAGCAAAACCCCTGCAGCAAAGTTGGCCAACGACCCTTGCAATGCCAAACCTACAGCCAGGCCCGCGGCGCCCAACACGGCGATCACCGATGCCGTTTGTACCCCAATGCGACTCAATACGGCAATTAGAGTAAACGCGATAATGCCATAGCGCACCAGCGCAGAGAGGAAATCGGCCACGGTTGAATCGATAGCACGGCTAATCATCAGTTTATTGAGTGTACTGGAGACGATCCGAGCGATCACCAAACCGACGATAAGGATCACAACGGCTGCGACAATGTTTACCGCATACTGCAAAAACAAGTTCTGATGCGCTACCAGCCAGTTTCCTGCCTGATCCAAACCTGTATTAAGTTCTTCCATTTAAGAGCTCCTGTTTTTAATTATTAGCAAAGCATAGCGTCCACAACTAAAACCGCAACATGGCGGCCTCTCACCATACAAAATTAAGGCTCCCGAAGGAGCCTTAGCATCAAATATGTCTGATTTTTATTAATTACAGCACATCAACCGCATTAAGTTCTTTGAAGGCCTGTTCCAGGCGCGCCACCATGCTCGCCTGGGCTGAACGTAGCCACACACGCGGGTCATAGTATTTTTTGTTCGGCTGATCTTCGCCCTTCGGGTTTCCCAACTGGCTTTGCAGATACGCTTCGTTTGCCTGGTAATACTTCAGGATACCTTCCCATGTTGCCCACTGGGTATCGGTATCGATGTTCATTTTCACAACACCATAGCTAACAGAATCTTTGATTTCCTGAGCGCTGGAACCCGATCCCCCGTGGAAGACAAAATTCAGGCTGTTGTGCGGTAAATTATGTTTCTTAGAAACGTACTCCTGAGAATCACGCAAGATGGTCGGTGTCAGCTTCACATTACCGGGCTTGTAGACGCCATGCACATTACCAAAAGAGGCCGCGATGGTGAAACGTGGGCTGATCGCGTTCAGCTTAGTGTACGCATAATCAACATCCGCCGGTTGAGTGTACAGTGCCGAGGCGTCCATGTGGCTATTATCCACCCCATCCTCTTCACCACCGGTGCAGCCCAGTTCGATTTCCAGCGTCATATCGATTTTGGCCATACGCGCCAAATATTTAGAACAAATTTCGACGTTTTCTTCCAGAGACTCTTCAGACAGGTCAATCATGTGGGAAGAAAACAGGGGTTTACCCGTTGCCGCAAAGTGTTTTTCTCCCGCATCTAGCAGGCCATCGATCCACGGCAACAATTTTTTCGCGCAGTGGTCGGTATGCAGAATAACCGGAACGCCATAATGTTCAGCCATTTGGTGCACATGATGAGCGCCAGAAATTGCCCCCAGAATCGCGGCCTGCTGGCCTTCCGCTTTCAAACCTTTACCGGCGATAAATGCCGCGCCACCGTTAGAAAACTGAACGATGATAGGCGCACGCACTTTAGCAGCGGCTTCCAACGCCGCATTGATTGAGTCGCTGCCGACACAGTTCACTGCTGGCAGGGCGAAGTGGTTTTCTTTTGCTACTGCGAAAACTTTCTGAACGTCATCACCAGTGATGACACCGGGTTTTACGAAATCAAAAATTTTAGACATGTTACGTGTCCCGTTTCATTGGCCGTAGAGGGGTTAGAGAGATCGATGTTAAATCGACAGGCCATCTCGACACCCATATGTCAAGATGGCCACGGAAAGGGTCAGAACCCTTTATCTTAAATTATTGCTTTGCACGTTCTTCCAGCATCACCACTGCAGGCAGCTTTTTCCCTTCAACGAATTCCAGGAATGCGCCACCGCCAGTAGAAATATAGGAAATTTTGTCAGCGATACCAAACAGATCGATCGCCGCCAGCGTATCGCCGCCACCTGCGATAGAAAATGCGTCGCTATCGGCGATAGCGCGCGCGATTGTCTCGGTTCCTTTACGGAAATTGGGGAACTCAAATACGCCAACCGGACCATTCCACAGAATGGTCTTGGCATTCTTCAAAATTTCAGCCAAACGTTCAGCGGAAACATCGCCTAGATCCAGAATCTGCTCGTCATCTTTGATTGCTGTCACGGATTTCAACGTTGCGGTCGCCGTTTCAGAGAACTCAGATGCGACACGCACATCGCTCGGTACAGGAATGTCACAGGTTTCCAGCAGCTTTTTCGCTTCAGGAATCAGGTCTGCTTCATACAGGGATTTCCCAACATTGTGACCCTGTGCCGCAACGAAGGTATTAGCGATACCGCCACCGACGATCAGCTGATCGGCGATCTTAGACAAAGAATCCAGCACCGTCAGCTTGGTGGACACTTTAGACCCCCCCACGATAGCGACCATTGGCCGAGCGGGTTCCTTCAGCGCTTTACCCAAGGCTTCCAGTTCATCTGACAACAGGGGACCCGCACAGGCAATAGGGGCAAATTTACCCACACCATGCGTTGAGGCCTGCGCGCGGTGTGCCGTACCAAAGGCGTCCATCACGAACACATCGCATAGCGCAGCGTACTTCTTGGACAGGATTTCGTCGTCTTTCTTCTCACCTTTGTTAAAGCGAACGTTTTCCAATACAACCAGTTCGCCTTCAGCGACATCAACACCATCAAGATAGTCTTTTGCCAGACGCACAGGAGAAGAGAGCTTCTCTTTCAGATAGTTGACAACGGGTAGCAGGGAAAATTCTTCATTATATTCGCCTTCAGTCGGGCGTCCCAGATGGGAAGTGACCATAACGCGAGCACCTTGTTTCAAGGCGATTTCGATGGTCGGCAGAGAGGCACGGATGCGAGCATCGGACGTCACTTTCCCTTCTTTTACCGGTACGTTCAGATCCGCACGAATAAGAACACGTTTACCAGCCAGATCCAGATCGGTCATCTTAATTACAGACATGGTGAATCCTCTTGTTGATTCTCTTTTAAAGTTGCTTGAGCGAGATAGCAACCCCTGATCGCTATCATCGTACTAGAAACCGCAGGCCGCCATCGCCCGTGTTGTATCCAACATCCGGTTGGCAAAGCCCCATTCGTTATCGCACCAGACCAACATTTTAATCAGATGCTGACCACTGACCCGAGTTTGCGTACCGTCGACGATAGCGCTATGCGGATCGTGGTTAAAATCCGCTGACACGAGTGGCAATTCAGTATAATCAACTATACCACGAAACGACTCATGCGCTGATTTTTGCAATAGCCCATTAATTTCATTCACGTTTACGGCTTTTCTGACACTTACACTCAAGTCAATTGCCGTGACGTTAATCGTCGGCACCCGCACCGATATCGCCTCAAAACGATCGACAAACTGCGGGAAAATGCGGGTTATCCCCGCCGACAGTTTGGTATCTACCGGGATGATCGACTGGCTGGCAGCGCGAGTGCGCCGCAGGTCGTGATGATAAGCATCGATCACCGGTTGATCGTTCATGGATGAATGAATCGTCGTCACCGTGCCATTCTCGATGCCGAAGGCTTCATCCAACAGCTTAATCACTGGAATAATGCAGTTAGTCGTACAGGACGCATTGGAAACCATGCGGTGCCCGCGCTCCAACTGATGATGATTGACGCCAAACACCACCGTGGCATCCAGATCCGCCGCTCCGGGATGAGAAAACAACACTTTCTTCGCGCCCGCCGTCAGGTGGGCTGCGCCATCCTCCCGACTGCCATAGATACCGCTGCAATCCAGTACAACATCGATACTCAGTTCCCGCCAGGGCAATGGATGAATCTCAGCCTGATGTAATAGGCGGATACAATCATCACCGACATAAAGCCGATCGCACTCCTGACGAACATCCCATGAAAAGCGACCATGGCTGGTATCATATTTGAGCAAATGCGCCATACCTTCCGCACTCGCTAGCTCATTCACCGCCACAACGGCCAATTCAGCCCGGTGGCCTGATTCATACAACGCGCGTAACACACTGCGGCCAATACGGCCAAAACCGTTTATCGCAATACGAGTCGTCATGGCGTTCCTTGTATCATTGCGGATAACTCAGCGGATAGAATATACCCTTCTTAGACACCAGAGAACCCCCGACAAAACGCGGTCATCACAACAACTGAAACGCTTCAGCTAGAATAAACGAATTAGCGTATAAAAGAAATATTCTCGTCTGGCACACGCCAGAAGAGTGACCTGCGTCATAAAAAATGAAAAAACCGGATCTGGGAAGCGGGCAACGCGCATCGAAAGGAGAGTTAAATTCAAGTTAAAAAAAGCCGCCAGCTTGCGCTAGCGGCTTATCATATCGACGTTATGAAAGTGTAATTATTTCAGCAGCGTCTGTGCTTTTTCCACCACATTATCTACGGTGAAACCAAATTCTTCGAATAACAATTCAGCCGGAGCGGATTCACCGAAGCTTGTCATGCCGATAATCGCGCCGTTCAGGCCAACATATTTAAACCAATAGTCCGCAATACCCGCTTCAATCGCTACGCGCGCCGATACCGCTTTAGGCAGCACCGCTTCGCGGTAGGCTTCATCCTGCTTGTCGAACACATCAGTGGAAGGCATAGATACCACACGCACCTTGCGACCTGCGGCAGTGAGTTTTTCATATGCCCCAACGGCCAGTTCAACTTCAGAACCGGTTGCAATCAGGATCAACTCCGGCTGACCATCGCTGTCTTTCAGCACGTAGCCACCTTTTGCCACGTTCGCCAATTGTTCGGCGGTACGCGTCTGCTGAGCCAGGTTCTGACGCGACAGGATCAATGATGTCGGTCCATCCTGACGTTCAATCGCGTATTTCCATGCGACGGCGGTTTCCACCTGATCGGCCGGACGCCAGTTGCTCATGTTCGGCGTCATGCGCAGGCTTGCCAATTGCTCAACCGGTTGGTGTGTCGGACCATCTTCGCCCAAACCGATGGAATCATGGGTATAGACATAGATGCTGCGAATTTTCATCAACGCCGCCATACGCACGGCGTTACGCGCATATTCCACAAACATCAGGAAGGTCGCAGTGTAAGGAATAAAACCGCCGTGTAACGCAATCCCATTGGCAATCGCCGTCATACCGAACTCGCGCACGCCGTAGTGGATATAATTGCCTGCGTGATCTTTATCCAACGAGACCGAACCGGACCAAATGGTTAGATTGCTTGGCGCCAGATCGGCAGATCCCCCCAGGAATTCCGGCAGCAGTTTGCCATAGGCTTCTAACGCATTCTGTGACGCTTTGCGGCTGGCGATTTTTGCCGGATTGGCTTGCAATCCCTCGATGAATTGCTGTGCATCCGCCTGCCAGTTCACTGGCAATTCGCCCGTCGTGCGGCGTTTGAATTCAGCAGCCAGTTCAGGATACGCGCTGGCATAAGCGGCAAACGCGTCATTCCACGCAGCTTCCTTACGTTGCCCAGCCGGTTTCGCATCCCAGGCGGCATAAATATCCGCCGGGATCTCAAACGGTGCGTGCGTCCAGCCCAGTTGTTCGCGGGAAGCCGCGACTTCCGCCTCACCCAACGGCGCACCATGGGAGTCATGCGTACCCGCCTTATTTGGCGAACCAAAACCAATTACGGTTTTACACATTAACAGCGATGGTTTGTCGGTTACGCGTTGTGCCTCGTCGATAGCGCGTTTAATCGCGTCCGCATCATGACCGTCCACACCGCGTACTACGTGCCAGCCGTATGCTTCAAAGCGCGCTGCGGTATCGTCGGTAAACCAGCCTTCCACGTGACCATCAATGGAGATGCCATTGTCGTCATAAAACGCGATCAGCTTACCAAGCTTCATGGTTCCTGCCAGTGAGCAGACTTCGTGGGAAATCCCTTCCATCATGCAGCCATCGCCCAGGAATGCGTAGGTGTGGTGATCGACAATGTCGTGCCCCGGACGGTTGAACTGCGCCGCCAGCGTGCGCTCGGCAATCGCCATCCCAACCGCGTTGGCTATCCCCTGCCCCAACGGGCCCGTCGTCGTTTCCACACCCACGGTATAGCCGTACTCAGGATGACCCGGTGTTTTAGAATGTAGTTGACGGAAGTTTTTCAGTTCTTCAATCGGCAGATCGTAGCCGGAGAGATGCAACAGGCTGTAAATCAGCATGGAAGCATGGCCGTTGGACAGTACGAAGCGGTCGCGGTTGACCCAATTCGGGTTGGCTGGGTTATGGTTGAGGTAATCGCGCCACAGTACTTCGGCGATATCGGCCATGCCCATCGGTGCGCCTGGGTGGCCGGATTTGGCTTTCTGCACGCCATCCATACTTAACGCACGGATAGCATTGGCAAGTTCTTTACGAGAGGACATGCTTGACTCCAGATCGGATTGAACGAATGCCTTTCCTGAAAAACAAATAAAATCAATAAGTTAAACAGAAATGACAAAATAATTATGCTTACAAATGTACATGAAAAATGCGGTGAATGCACATGGAACCGTGAGCAAATAAGAGGGATTTGTTGACTAACAAATCGAGGTGATTGTATCCAATTATGCCGCCGATAGCGTTACGCCATACTGTCTGACAAATTCACCTTCACGGTTTTTCACCTTTCGCAGTACTGTCGCAACGGAATACTTTATCGACAACAATCAAAAAAGCATAGATTTGCGCTTTCGAGCTATTCCTTTATGTTCTTTTCGGGTAATTTACCGCTGCTTTTAAATTGTATCAAAAAACAAACACAATCGTAGGGAGATGATTTTTATGGCAATTCGTTATTCTGTTCTGGCGCTCTGTGCCGCCGCCATGCTGACTGGCTGTCAGAATTTAAACACCAATGCCTTAATGCAATCCGGCGCCCAAGCGTTTCAGGCGGCAACGCTCAGCGATGCGCAGGTTAAAACCCTCAGCGATCAATCCTGTGAGCAAATGGATAAAGAGGCGACTATTGCCCCAGCCGATAGTAAATACACCAAGCGTCTGAATAAGATCGCCGATGCGCTGGGCCACGATATCAATGGTACGCCAGCAAATTACAAAGTTTATCTGGAAAAAGAAGTTAACGCGTGGGCTATGGCCAACGGTTGTATCCGGGTATACAGCGGGCTGATGGACATGATGAATGACAATGAGGTGGAAGGCGTTCTCGGCCACGAAATGGGTCACGTTGCGCTTGGACATACTCGTAAGGCGATGCAGGTTGCCTACGCAACGACCGCCGCGCGGACCGCTATCGCTTCTGCCGGCGGTGTTGCACAGTCCCTGTCACAATCTCAGTTAGCCGATCTGGGAGAAGCACTGGTTAATTCACAATTTTCGCAAACCCAAGAATCGCAGGCCGATGACTACTCTTTCGATTTATTGAAGAAACGCGGTATTAACCTGGAAGGTCTGGCAACCAGTTTTGAGAAACTCGCCAAGTTAGATGCCGGTCGCGAAAGCAGTCTGTTTGATTCCCACCCGTCATCGGAAGGGCGCGCCAAACACATTCGTGAACGCATCGCCGCCGAAAAATAACGTTGTTAGTTGACAACGAATAACGCATACATCTAGCGGGATAGCGAAAAAGCGCGACTACCCGCTAGCCATTCCTCCACTCTCATCTTGTTATACTTTTTCACGTTAAACTAGCGTGTTACAGTTACCTTTGATTACGTTATCCATCACCATGACGATAGGATTTAATAATTAATAGATAATAAAAAGATAGTTTTTTTCAATTTAAATACCATAACGTTCTTTTTTTAAGAAACATTACCCAACGGGTTTCCAGACACCAGAAAGCAACGGTGATAAATTTAGCACAAGGCGATGAAATAAAGCGTCATGGTTAGTTCAGCGCAAAGATGGAGGAGTCTTGGGTAACCCTCTGTATTTAAAGATAGAAATAAACTCATAAATCAAGCATACTATGATAAATCCGTAAAAAAAATCCTGCTTGATCATAGAGATAGATGATAATACCTGTTGTCGTTCACACAGATTTCTTTATTGGCCTCATGTTTTAGCGATTGAAAAGCATGTCTCGATCGCGATTTATAATAACCGGACACTATCAGCAGCGATTATTGAGCTGTGGCCACTTTCAGACGATAAACTCATATGTGTTAAAAATCATGGATGTGAGAATTTTCAGCAAATGCAATTTTACCACAGTAGGATTACGGGAAATCCTATCCGAGATCCCTATGCTCTCGATAAAACCCGTTAATCGGTTTACGCTGCAACAAGGAAAGAAAAAATGTATATTTATCATTGATGGAAGTAGCGAGGGCTTTGAGGAGTACTTCGAATCAATAAGAACGCACTTTTTTAATATGGCGGCATCGTTCGTTATCATCAATAACTCGCCTAATCATCCTCCAGTGTGTATTGATGAAAAAACGCTTCTTATCTCAAAGTCAGCGGCCATCGATTCCTTTTATACATTATTGGATTCCATCCACCGCCACGATCGCCGTTTATTCACGCCTGTCAGGCTATCTAAGTCCGAATATGCCGTATTCCAGTATTGGTGCTCAGGTTACTCGGCCGATACCATCGCCGATCTTATCGGGTTAAATAAGAAATCAGTACTAAACAGCAAATCACGATTACTGAATAAATATGGTGTCCAGGATAAAAACTCTTTACTGCTCATTGCTAAAATTATCTTCAAGGACAGCGTTATCGACGGATTCGAATCCCGTTCCAACTCAGCAATCGCTATGAGTCGCTCACATTTCTGATAGATCGGCAAAAGAAAGGGATGCACATTGGCATCCCTTTTTACTCAATACGACGCCGTTATTCCTCATCTTCCAGATAGGTATAGCCGTATAATCCGGTTTCAAATTCTTCCATAAACTGCGCCTGAAGTTCAGCATCCAGATCGGTCGCATTGACCTGATCGCGGAACCGAGTCATTAACACTTTAGGATCCAGCTGAACATATTCCAGCATTTCGGCAACCGTATTGCCTTCATCGGATTCTTCAGTCTCAACGGTGCCATCCTGGAAAACAAACACATCTACGGTTGATGTATCCCCGAACAGATTATGCATGTTCCCCAGGATTTCCTGGTAAGCGCCGATCATAAAAAAGCCCAAAAGTGGCGGATTCTCTGGATCGTAAGGCGGCATCGGCATTGTCGTTGCGATCCCGTCGCCATCCACATAATGATCGATCGTTCCGTCGGAATCACAAGTAATATCCAGTAGTACCGCACGGCGCTCTGGCGGTTTATCCAGGCCTTCCAACGGCAACACCGGGAACAGTTGATCAATCCCCCAGGCATCCGGCATGGATTGGAACAGCGAAAAGTTCACATACAGCTTGTCGGCCATGCGCTCCTGCAATTCATCAATCACCGGACGGTGTGCTCGGTTACTCGGATCTAGCTGAGCTTGAATCATCTGACAGATACTCAGATAAAGCTGCTCCGCTTTCGCACGATCCGTCAGATCTAACATACCGTGTGTGTATTGCGTATGCACGTCGTGCAAGTCCATCTGACTATCATGCAGCCACTCACGTAGCGAACGACGTTTACCCGGCTGCTTGATTTCCTGCCAGGTTGACCACAAACTCTCAAGCGCCCGCGGCGCCCCCGCTTCCGGCTCAGTCGGATCACTGAACTCGTTGCGTTCAACACCGATAATATTGGAGACCAACACGGTATGATGCGCGGTCACCGCCCGCCCAGACTCGGTAATTACCGTCGGATGCGGCAAACCATTCTCGTTACAGGCGTCGCCAATCCCCCAAATCACGTTGTTCGCGTACTCATTCAGGCCATAGTTAACCGAACAATCAGATTGAGAGCGGGTTCCTTCATAATCCACGCCCAAACCGCCACCAACATCAAAGCATTGGATATTCACACCCAGCTTGTGTAGTTCGACGTAAAAGCGCGCGGATTCACGCACGCCCGTCGCGATATCGCGAATATTAGCCAGTTGCGAACCCAGATGAAAATGCAGTAATTGCAGGCTATCCAGTCGCCCCGCATCACGCAGCATCTCCACCAGTTGCAACACCTGAACCGCCGCCAGCCCGAACTTGGATTTTTCTCCGCCGCTGGATTGCCACTTGCCAGACCCCTGAGAAGCCAGGCGAGCGCGTACGCCGAGGCGCGGCACTACATTTAAACGCTCAGCTTCTTCCAGCACCAGCCGGATTTCAGACATTTTCTCGATGACGAGGTAGACTTTATGACCCAACTTTTCGCCAATAAGCGCCAGACGAATATACTCGCGATCTTTGTAGCCATTACACACGATCACGGTGCGTGTCATGCCCGCATGACCTAATACCGCCATTAATTCGGCCTTTGAACCCGCTTCCAGGCCTAATGGTTCGCCGGAATTAACCAGTGATTCAATGACGCGGCGATGTTGGTTAACCTTGATTGGGTAGACCAGAAAATAGCCGCCTTCATAGCCAAACGATTCGCGCGCCTGTTTAAACGCCGCATTAATGGAACGCAAGCGATGCTGAAGGATTTGCGGAAAGCAGAACAGAGCAGGCAACCGTTGATGGTTCTCTTTCTGCATCTTTTTAACTAGCCTGGCCAGATCGACACGCGCGGTCGGGACATCGGGATCCGGGCACACGCTAATGTGCCCAAGCTCGTTGACGTCGTAATAATTATTCCCCCACCAGGCAATATTGTATGTACGAAGCATTTCGCTGGCATTCCGGTTATTCATGGCAACCTCTTGCATTGAGCGCAAATTTTCATGTTTACCCGTCGCTGACGCGCCGTGATGGATCATGTCGTCAGACATAACGAACCTCTTCCTTTTCTAGACCGCTGGAAATATCAATACCCGAACAGATTGCCCAAACGAGTACACCGGTAACATACGGCGTTGACAGTGAAAAAATCGGCATAACGAAGGATGCCGCCACTTTATTACTCTTCATAGTGTAAAACACGTTGTCACGCTCCGTGTTACAGGTCGATAACACTGGTAATGAAAACCACTGGCAGACGTCACTCAGAATGCCATGCGTCTTTAGCGAAATAGACAACCAGCAGGTTAACCCGCACTGGAATCCTCTGTCGAATTTAACGACATATCGTCGGGAACGAAAATTGCCGCCAGTCATCATTCTTGTAAAAGAAAAATACTCAACGGCAAAAGGACGTTGGGACGCTAATGCGAAAAACTACTGGCACAGAGAGTAAAAGGTGACCTAGAATAGCCATCCAGATGTTAATCCATCTATACTGATTAACTGATACACCGCTTAACGGCTTTGATTTTAAGGTAAAGAAACTCATGGCTAAACATCTTTTTACATCCGAGTCAGTCTCTGAAGGGCATCCTGATAAGATTGCTGACCAGATTTCTGATGCAGTTCTCGACGCCATTCTGGCGCAAGATCCCAAAGCGCGTGTCGCTTGTGAGACTTATGTAAAGACCGGAATGGTGTTAGTGGGTGGTGAAATTACTACCAGCGCCTGGGTCGATATTGAAGAAATTACCCGTCGTACCGTGCGCAATATCGGTTACGTTAATTCTGAAATGGGTTTTGACGCCAACTCTTGCGCCGTACTGAGTGCGATTGGCAAGCAGTCCCCTGACATCAACCAGGGCGTTGACCGCCACGATCCGCTGGAGCAAGGCGCTGGCGATCAGGGCTTAATGTTCGGTTATGCGACCAATGAAACTGATGTACTGATGCCCGCGCCGGTGACCTACGCCCATCGACTGGTTCAACGTCAGTCTGAAGTCCGTAAAAATGGTGCGCTACCGTGGCTGCGCCCGGATGCCAAAAGCCAGGTTACCTTCCTGTACGACAATGGCAAGATTGCCGGTATTGATGCAGTAGTATTATCTACCCAGCATTCAGAAGATATCAGCCAAAAAGATCTGCATGAAGCGGTGATGGAAGAGATCATTAAACCCGTCCTGCCTACAGAATGGCTGTCTGCCAATACCAAATACTTCATCAACCCGACCGGACGCTTTGTTATCGGCGGCCCAATGGGCGACTGCGGTTTAACCGGACGTAAAATCATCGTTGATACTTACGGCGGCGCGGCGCGTCACGGCGGCGGGGCATTTTCTGGTAAAGATCCCTCAAAAGTTGACCGTTCTGCCGCCTATGCCGCACGCTATGTTGCTAAGAATATCGTTGCCGCCGGCCTGGCCGATCGCTGCGAAATTCAGGTGTCCTATGCTATCGGCGTAGCGGAACCTACCTCCATCATGATCGAAACTTTTGGCACAGAGAAAGTCCCTACCGAGCAACTGACGCTACTGGTACGTGAATTCTTCGATCTACGGCCTTATGGGTTAATCCAAATGCTGGATTTGCTGCATCCGATTTATCAGGAAACGGCCGCTTATGGCCACTTTGGCCGCGAACATTTCCCATGGGAAAAAACGGACAAAGCGGCACCGCTGCGTGAGGCGGCGGGCCTGTAATCGGGCGCTCCACTCAACATGTTACGGCGAATGTTTATTCGCCGTCTTTCATTACGGTTTCTCTCCTTATCTCCTGAAGCCTCTATTGCGTCTCCCTGCTACTCAATTTATGCTGACAGGCATGAACACATCCCGAATTCCTATTGCCAACCATCAGGCTGTGATGCGCTGTCTACGTGCTAAATTGCAGCAAGCGAATCTCGTTTTGCAAACGAATTACCCAGAACCAACCATCAATTACCAGCAACGAGGTTCGATCGCAGGTACGGCCTGGCTGCAACAGTGGGAAATTCGACTGAACCCTGTTTTATTGCAGGAAAATCAGCAAGCGTTTATCGATGAAGTCGTCCCGCATGAACTCGCCCATTTACTGGTTTTCGCCCGTTTCGGCCGCGTCGCGCCTCATGGTAAGGAGTGGCGTTGGATGATGGAAAACGTTCTGGAGGTTGCTGCAAAGCGTACGCATCGTTTTGCAATACAGTCTGTACAGGGGAAAACCTTCATTTACCGTTGTGATTGCCAACAACATGAACTGACGATTCGCCGACACAATCGGGTACAGCGAGGAGAAACAGAATATCGTTGCCGCCGTTGTGGAAAAATTTTACGCCTCGATGTAACAAGTTCTGTTTAAAAGAAAATTTTCAGTTTTAAAAACTATTTTTACATTTGCCTGCCAACAAGACATCCGGTAGTCTGCCAACTTTATCGTCGTGGATGATTTGGAACATGCTACGCAAAATTTTCGCTATCGCCGCACTTAGCACGGCGTTATTTTCGGCTAACGCACTCAGCCAGAATATTAATAACTTCTCACAGGCAAAAGCCGCCGCCGTTAACATTAACCGGGACGCACCGGGATCTTTTTACTGCGGCTGCAAGGTGACATGGCAAGGTAAAAAGGGCACGCCCGATCTTGCTTCCTGCGGCTATCAGGTCAGGAAAAATGCACAGCGCGCTAGCCGTATCGAGTGGGAACACGTCGTACCGGCCTGGCAGTTTGGTCACCAACGCCAGTGCTGGCAGGAAGGCGGTAGGAAAAACTGTAGCCGAGACCCGGTCTATCGTGAGATGGAAACCGATTTGCATAACCTGCAACCCGCTATCGGCGAGGTCAACGGCGATCGCGGCAATGCCATGTATGGACAGTGGAACGGTGGCGCATCTCGATATGGCCAATGTGAGATGAAAGTCGATTTCAAAAATAATCTGGCGGAACCGCCCGCCCGCGCACGCGGTCAGATCGCCCGTACCTACTTCTACATGCGTGACCGCTATCAGTTACGTCTTTCCAGACAGCAAACGCAGTTATTCGAAGCCTGGGATAAACAGTATCCGGTCACGCAGTGGGAATGCACTCGCAATCAGCGTATCGCCGCCAAACAGGGAAACTCGAATCCCTACGTTCAACGGGCTTGTCAGCGCTAGCCCGTCTACCTACTATAGCGACACGGTTAACCATAAAACCGCCGCCAGATGACGGTGGTTTGTGGTTATTTCCGGCGTTCCTATGCCGCTTCATTTCATTCAAGGGTTTTAATTCAGCATGCGAATACCACGCATTTTTCATCCCGACACGCTCCCGCTGAAGGGGGGGGAAGTCGAACTGAGCGAAGATGCCGCCAACCATGTTGGCCGTGTATTACGCATGAATACGGGCCAGCCATTGCAACTGTTTGATGGCAGCAACCATGTCTTCGATGCCGTAATCACGGCGGCGGATAAAAAGCGGGTACGCGTTCGCTTCGCAGCCGGTAGGTTGGAAGATAAAGAATCGCCTTTACATTTACATTTGGGACAGGTGATGTCGCGCGGCGAAAAAATGGAGTTTACCATTCAGAAATCCATTGAACTGGGCGTCAATGTCATTACACCGCTCCTGTCTGAACGCTGCGGCGTAAAATTGGATCCTGAGCGGCTGGACAAAAAAATTGCCCAGTGGCGGAAGATAGCAATCGCCGCCTGTGAGCAGTCTGGCCGTAACCGTGTGCCGCTCATACGCCCCGTCATGACGGTGGATGCCTGGTGCTCAGAACAAGACAACGCATTGAAACTAAACCTGCATCCACGCGCGACCCAGCGTATCAATACCCTGCCGCTGCCGGTCGATCGCGTCAGGCTACTTATCGGCCCGGAAGGCGGGCTCACCGCCGATGAAATTACCATGACCTCAGATCATGGATTCACTGATATCCTGTTGGGGCCACGCGTCCTGCGCACAGAAACCACTGCACTTACCGCCATAACCGCCTTACAGGTACGTTTCGGCGATTTGGGGTAAAAGGAGAAAAAGAATGATCAAGCTCGGTATCGTGATGGATCCGATAGACACCATCAATATTAAAAAAGACACCAGTTTCGCCATGTTGTTGGAAGCACAGCGGCGTGGCTGGGAACTGTACTATATGGAGATGAACGATCTCTATATGCAGGCTGGTATCGCGCGCGCCACAACGCGCCGCCTGAACGTCCAATACGATTACGATGGCTGGTACGATTTCGCCGAAGAGCAGGACATCGCGTTGGAGGAATTAGATGTGGTGCTAATGCGTAAAGATCCGCCGTTCGATACGGAATTTATTTACGCTACCTATATGCTGGAACGCGCAGAAGAGAAAGGCACGCTAATCGTCAACAAACCGCAAAGCCTGCGTGATTGCAATGAGAAACTGTTTACCGCCTGGTTTGCGCATCTGACGCCGGATACGCTTGTCACGCGTCGCGCCGATAAACTGCGTCAGTTCCACGCCAAGCATGGCGACGTCATTCTCAAACCGCTGGATGGCATGGGCGGCGCTTCTATTTTCCGTTTAAAGCAGGATGATGCTAACGTTTCAGTCATCATCGAGACGCTGACCGAGCACGCCACGCGCTACTGCATGGCACAAAACTACCTGCCTGCAATTAAAGATGGCGACAAACGCGTATTAGTGGTCGATGGTGAGCCCGTGCCTTACTGTCTGGCGCGTATCCCGAAAAATGGTGAGACACGCGGCAATCTGGCCGCTGGCGGACGTGGCGAAGCTCGCCCGCTGTCCGAAAGCGATTGGAAAATTGCCCGCGACGTGGCACCAACGTTAAAAGCCAAGGGCCTGATTTTTGTTGGTCTGGACATCATTGGCGACCGACTGACAGAAATTAACGTGACCAGCCCGACCTGTGTACGTGAAATCGAGGCGGCTTACCCTGACGTTTCCATCACTGGTATGCTGATGAACGCCATTGAAAAACGACTGGCAGCACGCTCTCGCTAAGACTCAAGGCAATAAATTTGCCGCCTGGCCCGGTAGCTCGGGCCGCCTTTCTAACGCTGACGGATATCAATAAAAATACACAATGAATTTACAGCATCATTTCCTCATTGCTATACCAGCACTACAGGACTCTGTCTTTAAACGTTCGGTGGTTTATATCTGCGAACATAATGAAGACGGGGCGATGGGACTGATCATCAATAAGCCTATGGATCAGTTTTCCGTGGAAAATGTGCTGGAAAAGCTAAAAATAGATCCCACGCCGCGTGACCCGGATATTCGATTGGATAAACCAGTCTTTATGGGAGGTCCTTTGGCCAACGATCGGGGGTTTATCCTGCACACCCCCTGCCCCGGTTTTGGTTCCAGTATTAGTATTTCTGAGGAGACTATGATCACCACGTCAAAAGACGTATTGGAAACGTTAGGGACGCCACAGCAGCCGAAAAATACGCTGGTAGCGTTAGGTTATTCCGCCTGGGAAAATGGTCAATTAGAAGAAGAACTGTTAGAAAATGCTTGGTTAACTACGCCAGCCGATAAGGATATTCTGTTTCACACGCCTATCCCGGAGCGCTGGCGCGCGGCGGCAAGAAAACTCGGTGTTGATATTCACAATATTTCCACTGAAGCAGGACATGCCTGATGGCCGGCAGAACCCTTCTAGCATTTGATTATGGGACGAAAAGCATCGGCGTCGCCATCGGTCAAGAGATCACCAGAACGGCACGCGCATTGACCGCGTTTAAGGCCCAGGATGGCATACCCGACTGGCAAAAAGTAGAGAAGCTATTGGCGGAATGGCAGCCTGATCTGGTGGTCGTCGGCCTGCCGCTCAACATGGATGGTACTGAGCAACCGATAACAGCACGAGCGCGGAAATTTGCTAATCGATTGCATGGGCGTTTCGGCGTCGCGATTGCATTGCACGATGAGCGGTTAAGCACCGTTGAAGCTCGTGCCGATCTTTTCGCGCACGGCGGCTTTAGCGCGTTGGACAAGGGAAGCGTAGACGCCGCCTCTGCGGTTGTTATTCTAGAAAGCTGGTTCAATGCTCAGCGTTAAAATGCAGAGGGCGCTTTAAGAAAGTTCCACCACGCGCGGTGGGTCACAAAAAGCAAGCGGAATCACGCTTAAAGGTCATTCCGCGCAAAATGGAAATCCCGTGTTGGCAAAACCTCTGGCAACACGGCATGACGCTAATTAGTCATCGGGGTATTCACGGATAAAGCGTTCAACGTCATTTACCATCGATTTTGTCCCGACAAAGAAGGGAGCTCGCTGGTGCAGTTTTTCCGGCTTGATATCAAGGATGCGGTTTTTACCATCACTCGCCTTACCGCCAGCCTGTTCAGCCAGAAACGCCATCGGATTGCATTCGTATAATAAACGCAGTTTGCCTTGCGGATAACTCGCCGTGCTCGGGTACAGGTAAATACCGCCTTTCAGCAAGTTGCGATGGAAATCCGCCACCAGAGAACCAACATAACGCGAGGTATAAGGACGCTGCGTCTCTTCATCCTGTTCCTGGCAGTATTTGATGTATTTCTTTACGCCAGTAGGGAATTTGATGTAATTCCCTTCGTTAATAGAGTACATATTCCCTTTTTCTGGGAAATGAACCCTCTCATGCGAAAGGCAGAATACCCCCAGCGATGGATCGTAGGTAAAAGCGTGAACGCCGTGACCCGTGGTGTACACCAGCATGGTTGAAGAACCATAGACAATGTAGCCCGCCGCTACCTGCTGGCTACCCGGCTGCAAGAAATCCGCTTCGGTGACGGAGGTCCCCAACGGGGTAATACGGCGATAAATAGAAAAAATCGTCCCGACGGAGACGTTAACATCAATATTCGACGAACCGTCTAGTGGATCCATCAGCACGACATATTTCGCGTTTTCCGCCTTATCGCCTTCGAAAATAACGATTTCGTCTTCTTCTTCCGAGGCGATGCCAGCCACTTCGCCCCGCGCTTTTAACGCCGCTTTCAGTTTCTCATTGGCATACAGATCGAGCTTCATCTGTACTTCGCCTTGAACATTAGAAATCCCGCTGGTGCCCAGGATATCAACCAGACCCGCTTTATTGATATCGCGGTGGATAATCTTGGCACCCAGTTTAATAGCAGACAGCAGCGCGGTAAGCTCACCTGTGGCGTGAGAGAAATCGTGCTGTTTTTCGACGATAAATTCGCCTAACGTTTTCATAACACTATTCCAAAATCTACGGATGAAAAGCGGTTTCATTTCTGCACCGCCAACGTTTGCGCATGCAGTGTAGCCCAAAGAGAAAGTGAGTACCTAGTCAAATCCATTTCTTATGGTGGATTCATAGCGGTAGAATGTGCGCAGGCTCACTGTGAAGATGGAAAATGCATGCGTATTCATATTTTAGGTATCTGCGGCACTTTTATGGGCGGCCTTGCCCTACTTGCCCGCTCGCTGGGGCATGACGTGACTGGCTCGGATGCTAATGTTTATCCCCCCATGAGTACCTTACTGGAAGAGCAGGGAATCACATTGATTGAAGGATACGATCCGATACAGTTAACCCCTGCGCCCGATTTAGTCATCATCGGTAATGCAATGACGCGTGGTAATCCCTGCGTCGAAGCCGTTCTGGAGCAAGGATTACCCTATGTCTCAGGCCCACAGTGGCTACATGATTATGTGCTGCGCGATCGCTGGGTCATCGCCGTCGCAGGAACACATGGAAAGACGACCACGGCGGGCATGATCGCTTGGATATTGGAAGATTGTGGCTATCAGCCCGGTTTTGTCATCGGCGGCGTTCCCGGCAACTTTTCGGTGTCCGCACGCTTGGGCAACCGCCCGTTTATCGTACTTGAAGCCGATGAATACGATTGCGCATTCTTCGACAAACGTTCCAAATTTGTTCATTATTGCCCGCGCACGCTGGTGCTTAACAACCTTGAGTTCGATCATGCCGATATCTTCGACGATCTAAAAGCCATTCAGAAACAGTTTCACCATCTTGTGCGGCTAGTTCCCGGTAGTGGGAAGATTATCTTGCCCTCTCATGATATTAACCTCAAACAGGTGATGGGCATGGGATGTTGGAGTGAACAGGAACTGGTCGGCGAAGACGGCGTTTGGCGGGCACAAAAAGTGGCGACCGATGCTAGCCAATATCAGGTGTATCTAAATAATGAGCTCGTCGGTGAAGTCCACTGGCAATTAGTGGGCGAACATAATATGCACAATGGGTTAATGGCGATTGCCGCCGCTCGCCACGTTGGGATATTACCTGCGGATGCCTGCCGCGCACTGGGCGGATTCATCAACGCACGCCGTCGTCTGGAATTACGCGGTACGGAATATGGTGTGACGGTCTATGACGATTTTGCACATCACCCGACCGCTATTCTGGCAACGCTATCGGCGCTGCGCAGCAAGGTCGGCGGTACGGCTCGCATTTTAGCCGTATTAGAACCCCGATCTAACACCATGAAGTTAGGGGTGTGCAAAAATGAGCTGGCGCCCTCATTAGGCCGCGCCGATGAAGTCTTCCTCTTTCAGCCAGCACATATTCCATGGCAGGTCGTCGATGTCGCGGAAGCTTGCGTTCAACCTGCACACTGGAGCGCTGATATCGACACCTTAGTAGAAAACATCCTCAAAACGGCGCAGCCTGGCGATCACATTCTGGTCATGAGCAACGGTGGGTTCAGCGACATCCATAATAAGCTGCTGAATGGTCTGAAACAGAAAGCGCTGAAGGCAAAGGAATAGCAGGCCGGGAGTATCGCCACCTGTAACGGTTAAAGATACAAAAAAGGACGGGGCTCCGTCCTTTTCTCGCGATATTTTCCATTAAAGGAGAAATCAGGCATCAAACGGATCGCGTAGCACCATGGTTTCACTGCGATCTGGGCCGGTGGAAATAATATCAACCGGCACACCTGTGACCTCTTCGATACGTTTAATGTAGTTCAACGCAGCCTGTGGCAGTTTACTGTAGTCTTTCACACCAAACGTGCTTTCAGACCAGCCTGGCATCGTTTCGTAAATCGGCTCAAGGCCTTCCCATCCTTCCGCAGCCAGCGGCGTGGTATCCACTTCATGGCCATTCGGCAAACGATAGCCGACACAGATCTTGATTTCTTTCAGGCCATCCAACACATCCAGCTTAGTCAGACAGAAACCCGATAGCGAATTGATCTGCACCGCACGACGCACCGCAACCGCATCCAGCCAACCGGTACGGCGACGGCGCCCGGTGGTCGCGCCAAACTCATTGCCCTTCTGAGACAGGCGCTCGCCCACGTCGTCAAACAGTTCCGTCGGGAAGGGGCCAGCGCCCACTCGCGTGGAGTAAGCCTTAACGATTCCCAAGACGTAATCTACGTAACGCGGCCCCAAACCTGAGCCAGTAGCCACGCCACCGGCAGTGGTATTTGAGGACGTCACATACGGATATGTGCCATGATCGATATCCAGCAACGTTCCCTGAGCGCCTTCGAACATCACGAAATCGCCGCGCTGATGTGCTTTGTACAAGAGATCGGAAACGTCAACAACCATCGCGGTCAGGATATCGGCTATCGCTAACACCTCATCCAGCACTTTCTGGTAGTCAACGGCCTCGACTTTATAGTAGTTAACCAGTTGAAAATTGTGGTATTCAACGATCTCTTTCAGTTTGACGGCAAAGGTTGCTTTATCAAACAAATCACCAACACGCAGGCCACGGCGTGCCACTTTGTCTTCGTACGCCGGCCCGATACCCCGGCCTGTCGTACCAATGGCTTTTGCGCCGCGCGCTTTTTCACGCGCATTATCCAGCGCGACGTGATAAGGGAGGATTAACGGGCAGGCTTCGGAAAGTAACAGACGTTCGCGTACCGGGACGCCACGCGCTTCAAGCGCCGTCATTTCTTTCATCAATGCGTCAGGCGCCAGTACAACACCGTTTGCAATGATACTGACAACATTTTCACGCAGAATGCCAGAAGGAATTAAATGAAGGACGGTTTTTTCACCGTTGATCACCAGTGTGTGGCCCGCGTTGTGACCACCCTGATAGCGCACAACATATTTAGCCCGTTCAGTCAGCAGGTCAACGACCTTGCCTTTACCTTCGTCACCCCATTGGGTGCCCAGTACGACGACGTTCTTACCCATTTCAAGAATCACCAGGTTGCTTAAAAAAGGATTCTAACATCTCACTTGGATGCTTTCAGTACTTTTTAGCACACGATTGCGCACATTTTTCCACTTAAATTTAACCGCCCATTCGGCGATGCAACATGTAGTAGATCACGCAACCTGCTACAACTATTCCCCCGCCAAAACGACGCAAAATGGTATCCGGGAACTGCGCAATACTCACTATCATCCGCCGCCAAAGACGGGGGAATAGTAGCGGCCCCAATCCTTCAAGCACCAGAACCAACCCAAGTGCCAACCAAATTGTTGAATTCATAATCGTCCCTTTAACTACATAAGAGCAAATCGCCCTCACTACTGTTCTTTACCCCAAAAAAAAGCCCGGAATAATCAACCGGGCTTGATAACAGTCATTCGTTAATAACGGTCAGCGGCGTGGCGCCAAACTGCTATCCGGTGACTTCATGTAACGGAAGAAATCGCTATCCGGACTAAGCACCATCACATCTTGGTTATTACTGAAACTGCTCTCATACGCACGCAGGCTGCGAACGAAAGAGTAGAAATCAGGATCTTTACTGAATGCGTCAGCAAACAGCTTCGCGGTTTCGGCATCACCTTCACCTCGAATAATTCGTCCTTGGCGCTCGGCTTCAGCCAGCGTGCGGGTCACTTCATAATCCGCAGCGGCTTTCAGCTTCTCAGCTTCTTCCTGACCTTGAGAGCGATGACGACGCGCGACCGCTTCACGCTCTGCACGCATACGTTGGTAAATGGCGTCAGACACTTCTGTAGGCAAGTTGATTTGCTTAATCCGCACATCGATAACTTCAATACCCAACGCCGCCATGCTGTTCGGGTTGATATGCGGTTCTTTCGTCGTGGTTTCTTGCTCAACACGCGCTGCAGCAGAAGCGATAGCATCATCGGCCTCGGAGGTTTCACCCGTGCCGGTATTCAACGCTTCGCGGACGTCCGACATCAGTTGACCACGCGAGTCAGTAACGATGCCTTTCACATCCAAACGACCGATCTCAGAACGCAGACGGTCACTGAATTTCCGTTTCAACAGAACTTCGGCCTGGGAGATGTCGCCGCCACCCGTCGCCAGATAGTATCGACTGAAATCGCTAATGCGCCACTTAATATAAGAATCAACAATCAGGTCTTTCTGCTCTTTAGTGATAAAGCGATCGGCCTGATTCTCCATCGTCTGGATACGTGCATCCAGCATTTTCACAGAATCGATGAAAGGGATTTTGAACTGCAATCCAGGCGCATAGATCAGCGGCTTATTGTCATCATCACGCAATACTTTGCCAAAGCGCATAACAATACCACGCTGGCCTTCCTGCACCACGAATAGCGACGCATACACCACCATCAGTACCAGGGCGAGGATAATTAGTAAGGGCTTACGCATCGATTATTCTCTCCCTATCCGAGTGAAGTCATCACGCTGCGCGTTGGCTTTGCGTTGATCCATGATATTTCCATTATTACTACTGCGCGTTGCGTTGCTATTCGCCGCGCTGCTGCTAGTAGGTAAACGCAGTGGGCTCGCGCTGCTATTACTGTTGCTTGACGTATTTCCGCTAGCTTGACCTTGCCCACGTAGCATCTGATCCAATGGCAGCACCATCAGGTTGCCCCCTTTGTCGTTGACCAGCACTTTACGGGTATGGCTCAACACGCGTTCCATCGTCTCGATATACAAACGTTCACGAGTAATTTCCGGTGCCGCTTTATATTCCGGTAATACCTTGGCAAACCGCGCGACTTCACCCTGTGCTTCCAGAATGGTACGGGTTTTGTACGCGCGGGACTCTTCCAGAATACGCTGAGCCTGACCGTTGGCACGCGGTTGTACTTCGTTCGCGTAGGCTTCTGCTTCCCGAATATATTGCTGTTCGTTTTCACGCGCGGCAATCGCATCATCGAATGCGGCCTTCACCTCTTCCGGCGGGCGGGCGGTCTGGAAGTTGACGTCCAGCAACGTGATACCCATGTTATACGGACGAACGGTTTCTTCCAGTACACGCTGAGTATCCGTACGCACAATGGTGCGGCCTTCAGTCAAAATTTTATCCATCGTGTACTTACCAATCACGCCGCGCAGCGCGCTGTCAGTTGCCTGACGTAGGCTGTCGTCTGCATTGGTGACACTAAATAGATACTGCTCTGGCTGAGTCACACGATACTGCACGTTCATTTCAACACGCACGACGTTCTCATCCGACGTCAGCATCACACCCGATGTCGCTAGCTCACGTACCGATTCAACGTTCACCGCGCGAACAGAATCAATGAAAGTTGGTTTCCAGTTCAAACCAGGGCCAACCAAATGGCTGAACTTACCAAAACGGGTTACGACACCGCGTTCCGCCTCTTTAATGGTATAGAAGCCCGAAGCGGCCCAAATGACAACCGCAGCGACGGCAGCGATACCGACGATCCGACCGCCCAATACCGGGCCGCCAGAATTCCCACTGTTGCTTGATCCTGAACCTTTTCTTCCCCCCAGTTCACTGAGCTTTTTGCTCAGTTTTCGGAAGATGTCGTCCAGATCAGGCGGCCCCTGATCTCGGCCACCTTTATTGTTATTTCCGCCAGAGTTGCCGCTATTATTGCTGCTCCCCCACGGGTCGCGGTCTTGTCCGTTATTACCGGGCTGATTCCACGCCATGTCTTAGCTCCATTCTTTATGATAGGTGTTCTTCAGGTTCAATATCCCAGAGTCCGTAGACTATTTTTTCGCCACTCAGACGGTTTCTGCCAGTTAGGCAATATAGTCCATCAGTTCCTGCTCTTTTTTGCAGAGGCGGTGCCAATCAGCTATTGGCATCCGAATCACCAAGCCAATTTTCCCATCCTCTTCAATCCATTCTTTTTCTATTGCCTGAAGCTGGTAAAAACGACTACGCAAGCGTCCTGCCTGCGGGGGAAGATGCAAGGTATATTCTGCGATTTCCCCGGAAAGCCGCTCAGTTAATGCCTGAAATAGCAACGGAATACCGTCACCGGTCTGGGCTGAAAGCCAGACTCGTACCGGTAGATTCTCTTCGTTGCGATCGATACGCGGAACAAAACCGTCCAGCATATCAATCTTGTTCATGACCAACAACGCAGGCACCTCGTCCGCCTCAATTTCCGCCAGAACGTCATTAACCGCCTCGATATTCTCGTCAAGACGAGGATCGGCGGCATCAACAACGTGTAGCAACAACGAAGCCTGACGTGTTTCCTGTAATGTAGCCTTAAACGCAGCGACCAAATCATGGGGTAGCTGTCGGATAAAACCTACGGTATCCGCCAGCACTGTATCACCGACATCGTCCACTTGAATGCGGCGCAATGTTGGGTCCAGCGTGGCAAATAATTGATCGGCGGCATAAACACCTGCCGATGTCATCGTGTTAAACAACGTGGATTTACCCGCGTTGGTGTAGCCCACCAGCGAAACGGTGGGAACATCGGCGCGAACCCGCGCCCGACGCCCTTGTTCACGCTGTTTTTCTACCCGTTCTAAACGCGATAGTATTTGGCTGATACGGTTGCGTAATAGACGGCGGTCGGTTTCCAGCTGGGTTTCCCCTGGGCCGCGCAAACCGATACCACCTTTCTGACGTTCCAGGTGCGTCCAACCGCGAACCAATCGGGTCGCAAGGTGGCGCAACTGCGCCAGTTCCACCTGTAATTTCCCCTCATGCGTGCGCGCACGCTGGGCAAAGATATCTAAAATCAGTCCGGTGCGATCGATCACTCGGCACTCGCATAGACGCTCCAGATTACGTTCCTGGGCGGGCGTTAATGCATGATCAAACAGCACGACAAATGCACCGGTTTCTTTTACTGCCTGAGCAATTTCTTCAGCCTTACCTTCCCCAACAAAATATTTGGGATGAGGCGCTTTACGGCTACCAGTCACAACCTGCAAGGATTCAATACCAGCAGAAGAAACCAGTGATTCGAATTCCTGCAAATCTTCCGCATCTCTATCTTGCGAGAAGTAAATATGAACTAATATGGCCCGTTCACCTGATTCATAACGGTCAAACAAGCGAGTAACCCCTTAAACAAGCAAAAAACACCACGGCACAGGAACCGAGCGAAGCATCCAGTTCTTACGCACCGTGGTGAATTGACAATACGCCTTATTCGGCGTCATCAGCGTCCTGCGACGGCTGCTGAACCGACGAATTATTACTATGATAATTGCTGCCGCCGCCGGGGTTATTGCTATGATGAGACACTGGGCGAGAGGGAACAACAGTAGAGATAGCGTGCTTATAAACCATCTGACTTACCGTGTTTTTCAACAAAATCACGAATTGATCGAAAGATTCGATCTGACCTTGCAACTTAATACCGTTCACCAAATAAATCGAAACAGGAACACGTTCACGCCGCAAAGCGTTCAAGAACGGATCTTGCAAAGATTGCCCCTTAGCCATTCTATATTTTCCTTATTTGTATGTTGTTTGTAACAAAGAACCCTAGGGTTCTAAAATAACGGTGTAAAAATACTGCATGCTGAGACTCACCGATTGTACACAATCACCCAACCTATGCACTAACAACCTGTATTCTCGTCAAACGTCACGTTGTATATACGTTGGCTGTATGAAACGCGAGCGCATTAACGTGCGCATGACCTCATCCAGTGCCTCATCCGGCTTCTCGCTATCCAGCCAGCAAACGTCATCCCAGCCACGTAGCCAAGTCATTTGCCGCTTCGCTAACTGACGCGTCGCGCAAATTCCACGATAAACCATCTCGTCGTAATTGATGTCACCGGATAAATATGACCACATCTGGCGATAACCAACGCAACGAATAGCGGGTAAATCCGTATGAAGATCGGGCCGGGCAAACAATGTCCGAACTTCCGCCTCAAAACCTGCCGCCAACATCTGGTGAAAACGCTGTTCAATCCGTCGATGTAACAATTCGCGCGTCGACGGAGCGATAGCAAACTGATAAACCTGATAGGGCAACATAGCGCCAGACGTTTTTGTCAGTTCAGTTAAAGTGTTACCTGAAACGAAAAAAACTTCCAGTGCCCGTAAGAGTCTCTGTGGATCATTTGGATGAATCCGAGCGGCGGCAACCGGATCGATCTCACTAAGCTGTCGATGCAGCGCGTCCCAGCCGATCTCTTTTGCTTGTGCTTCAATGCGTTGACGTACGGCGGCATTAGCGGATGGCAAAGGCGAAAGCCCTTCCAACAGCGCTTTAAAATACAGCATAGTTCCCCCGACCAGCAAAGGAATACGCCCGGCAGCGGTAATTTCCGCCATTTCTCGTAACGCATCGCGGCGAAAGTCGGCTGCGGAATAGGCTTGCGCTGGATCGAGAATATCGATTAACCGATGCGGTGCCCGAGCTAATTCTTGCGCATTCGGTTTCGCCGTCCCGATATCCATCCCTTTGTAAATGAGGGCGGAATCTACACTAATCAACTCTACTGGCACATATTCTCGTAATGCCATTGCCAGCGCGGTCTTCCCTGATGCCGTTGGCCCCATGATAAAAATAGCCGGCGGCAACGCCGCCTGTTCAACATCAACCATGCTTTAACGCCTTGATGGCAATTTGAATATCCATCATATATAAAAGTTCGGACGGCGGCGTTTTCGCCAACTGTGGACAAAGCCGCTCGACATCGGCCAATAACTGTATCGCCTGAGAATGGCTCCAGTTTTCCTGCGCACTCTGCAAGCGTGTCGCTATCCACGACGCCACTTCGCCAGGTGTTATCTGCTGCGTCTCACGGCCCTGAAAGTCGGCCAGATAGCCTATCAGTTCAGAGATCAAGTTTTGTAAATTTTGTTGGCGCAACGGTAAAGGTACGGCGTGCAGCGTGGCACGCGGTGACTCAACCACCACATCAATACCAAAATGCTTCAGTAAATCGTGGTGAGCAGATAAGGTATCTAATTCCTGTCTGCTCAGCGTCAGACGTTGAGGAATTAATAACGGCTGCGCCCGCAACCCTTCAGGCGGCGGTGTCAACTGTGCCGCTTTCAGATAACGTTCCGCAACGGGGAGCGATAACATCGCTAGCCCCTTATGGTATTCCAACAACGCATAACACGGCGGATATACCGTCAATACCCGACCAAAACCGTTCGATTGGCTTTCCAGCGGCGGCTCTACGGAGGAATCCGGCGCATTATAACTGGCCGTATTATCGCGCGCGACGCGGGTCGGAAGGGAGTCATGCAACGCCGTAGGCGACACGATATCCACTGGCGCAACACCATTTTGTGACGGTATCTCGGCAACGTTATCAGTCGGACTTAACAGCGCCTTATACAGTTCACCCTGCTTTTTCTGGTACGGATTCTCCGGCTGGTAACCGGAATACGCAGATCCCCGCGCCCGAACAGCACGCGGAGCTGGCTTCTCTTGCGAGGATGGTTCAGTACGCGGCGGTTGCGCAAAATGATTCTCGCCTGCGGCAAGGCGATTCTCCTGTTGCCACTGCGCGGGTTTCCCCGTCGCCGGTTCGATAATGCCTAGTGTTGGCGAAGCAGCCTGTTGCAGAACAGACATTACCGCCTGATAAATAAAATCATGCACCAAACGCGCTTGATGGAAACGCACCTCATGTTTGGCAGGATGCACATTGACATCCACTTGGTGCGGGTCGATCTCTAGATATAACACATAGGCGGGCTGCTGATCGCCGCTGAGTTGGTCCTGATATGCTTGCCGAATCGCGTGATTAATAAGCCGGTCGCGCATCATACGCTGATTCACATAGCAATACTGCATATCAGGCAGTTGCTGTGCCCCGACGGGATCGGCGACCCAGCCATGAATAGTGAGATCGTCGTGGTGCCATGACACCGCTAACGCATGCTGCAAGAATGTCACACCACAGATATTGCCCAAACGACGCTCATGCTGACTGGGATCTGATGCGGCGCGATATTGTCGTACCCGCTTACCGTTATGATGTAGCGTGATGTCGACATCAAAACGCGCCAACGCGATGCGCCGCACCACCTCGTCAATGTGCGTGAACTCCGTCTTTTCTGTGCGCATAAATTTACGGCGAGCAGGCGTATTATAAAATAGATCCAGGACTTCCAGCGTCGTGCCCACCGGATGCGCGGCAGGTTTAACCACCACCGCCATCTCGCGCCCTTCGGCATAAGCCTGCCAAGCCTCGGTCTGTTCGGCAGTGCGTGATGTCAAGGTTAGGCGGGAAACCGAACTGATACTTGCCAGCGCTTCGCCGCGAAACCCCATGCTGACGATCGCTTCAAGGTCGTCTAGCGAAGCAATTTTACTGGTCGCATGGCGCGCTAGCGCCAACGTTAATTCTTCCTTTCCGATACCAGATCCATTGTCGCGAATGCGAATTAACTTCGCACCACCGCGTTCAATATCGATATCAATCCGGGTCGCCCCTGCATCCAGGCTGTTTTCCACCAATTCTTTCACGACCGATGCCGGACGCTCAACCACTTCTCCGGCAGCGATCTGGTTAGCCAACTGCGGTGGTAACACCTGAATCGGCATGGCGTATCTCCCTTGCAATCCTTAAACTATCAACATCGTCAGCATGGTGGCTCAGGAAGACGGAATAATCAGCGTTTGACCCAATTGAACCGTGCCGGAACGCATATTATTCGCCTGTTGAATGTCTTTCATGCTGACGCCGTAATGGGCGGCAATCGCACTGAGGCTATCGCCCCTTACGACCTTATGCTTCATTGCGATTGGCTTGTTAGCGCCAGGCGCGGATGTTGCCTGTCGCGTACCCGTCACCGGAATCGTCAAACGCTGTCCCACCCAAACAATGTCCTTATTAATTTTATTGGCACCGCGTATAGCCGCGAGGCTGACGCCATAACGCCGCGCAATAGAAGAAAGCGTTTCGCCGCGTTTAACGACATGCCGCGTACTGCTGCCACGCGCCGCAGCCGCAGTGATATCGCTCGACGGCACAGCACTACTTGCCGCGGATGCCCGTTTGGGGAGTCTATTTTGCGGTGTTGATTGCAACGGATGCGTCTGGAAGTATCCCCTCAGCCCACGATAAATCGCATTGGCAATCTTTTCCTGATAACTGTCACTGCCCAATAGACGCTCTTCCGTAGCATTACTGATAAACCCGGTTTCTACCAGCAGAGAAGGAATATCTGGCGAACGTAACACCCCAAGGCTGGCATGTTCCGGGAGTCGTTTGTGCAACCCGCCAACGCGCTGAAGTTCACGCAATACCTTGGTCGCCACGTCGTATCCCACACGTTGAGAATGGCCAAATTGCAGATCCAATACCGCCTGACTGAGATAAGGATCGTCACCACTGTTTGCTAATAGATCGCCAGCCCCTCCCAATAACTCGGATTGCTTCTCGTGTTGCTCCAACCAATTTGCCATTTCACTATTCGCTCTACGGTTGGATAACACCCAAACCGATGCGCCTTTGGCATTGCGATTCGGTGCGGCGTCCGCATGGATCGACACCAGCAAGTTCGCGCCCTGCTTACGTGCCACATCCGAACGGCCCATCACGGAGATAAAGTAGTCACCGTTGCGTGTCAGCACGCCTTTAAAGGCAGGATCCCTATTCAGCAAAACTTGCAATTTACGCGCAATAGAAATGGTGACATTTTTCTCCTTCAGCCCACCAGCGCCAATCGCTCCCGGATCCTGCCCGCCGTGACCGGCATCAATCGCCACAATAATGCGTTCATTACCTCGCCGAGTTGCTACGCGATTCGATGACGTTCGATTATTTGCGACAGACGCTGCGTTATTAGTAAATGGATTTTTGGCCGGTTCTACCGACGTGTTACGCTGCTGTCGTGACGGCGGAGGCGCCGAAGCGGTTACTGTTTTGGCTTTATTACTGGCGATCGTGAACACCACGTCGTAGCCTGAACCTTGTTTGTGTGTCACCGCCCGTGTTTTAGCCGCTTGGGTCAGATCCAACACCAGGCGTAAACTTTGCGCATCCTTTGGCTTGCTGGTGCGTACACGCTTGATCAGGTTTTTCCCGCTGAAATTCAATGGTAGCCCTTGAATAACGGCACTCTGCCGAATGTCGATAACCACCCGGTCAGGATTAGTCAGGGGAAAAAAAGCATAAATAGGTTGGCCGCTAAAGCTCAGGCGTACCGTAGCTTGGCCCGATGCGTTATCCACCTTAATATCCGACAGATTAGCCGCCCACGCCGTCCCTATCAGCATCAATCCTATACCGATTAACAGCTTAGCTATGCGACTTATCATAATTCCGATATTCCTGGCAGAAGAGTAAATTGTTTTAATATCGTGTCTCCTGCCATAGAGACCGCAGACAGTTCCGCTTGCCGCCCTTGCTCCTGATAGTGTAGATACAGTTCGATATCTGCGTCGGGCAGCAGGCCTGCGCCCTGTTGCGGCCATTCAATGAGACAAATGGCATCCTGTGTCAGGTAATCGCGAATTCCCATAAACTCCAACTCTTCTGGATCGGAAAGTCGATAAAGGTCAAAATGATAGACGGACAATGGCGATAATGCATAAGGTTCGACTAACGTATAAGTCGGGCTTTTAACATTGCCTTGATGCCCTCGCGCCTGTAAGAACCCGCGACTGAACGTCGTTTTCCCTGCGCCGAGATCGCCATATAAATGAATGACACAAGCGCGGTCGCAGGCTTGCGCCAGTGCCGAGCCTAATGCAAGCGTGGCTGCTTCATCCGGCAGTAGTAAGGCTATTTTTTTCATTCTTGAGTTCTACGTGAAATCAGTGCTAAAAACCGCTGCGTTAAAAAAATACCCGTTCGGGATTCACATATCGGAACAACACAGGCAATAAATCGGTTGCCAGTATGCCTCGGGTGCCGCGCTGCGCGGCTATTTCATCGGCCGCTGCGCCATGCACCACACAACCGGCACAGGCAGCATCATAGAGTGAGAGCTTTTGCGCCAGCAAACCACCGATAATACCGGATAACACATCGCCCATGCCGCCGGTCGCCATGCCGGGATTTCCCACATCGGCAATCGCAATGTCGTCTTGTTCGCTGGCAATCACCGTGCCCGCCCCTTTTAACACCACCACGCCGCCATAACGTTTCGCCAATTCTTTGGCTGCGAGCAAACGATCGCTTTCAATATCAGATACACGGCAATGGAGTAAACGCGCCGCCTCTCCTGGGTGGGGTGTTAGCACGCGATTCTGCCGCTTATGTGGATTGATTGCCAGCAGGTTAAGTGCATCTGCATCCCATAACATGGATTTGTTACAATTTTCTGCCAGATTTAGCGCATTTTTACTCCATTCATCCTGCCCTAAACCGGGTCCAATGACGATGACGTTTGCCCACGCCAGCCCGCGTTGCAGCGTTTCTGACGTCAATTCTTGTACCATTAGCTCAGGCCGTGCCGCCACAAACGCCGCTTGATACTGTTTGTGAGTAAGTACTCGCACCAACCCCGCACCGCTATGTAAGGCCGCATTAGCAGCCATGAATACGGCCCCCCCCTAATCCAGCGTTACCGCCGATAAGGAGCAGCCGACCGTTATCGCCCTTATGTTGTCCAGCAGGGCGCGGCGTCAACCATTGAGGCAAATGTGCGGCCGTTAGCCGTTGTATCGGCGCGCTTTGCTCATCCAACCACGTTTGCAAACCTAATGAATGATAGTGTAGTTTCCCTACACACTCGCGAGCGCAGCCAGTCAACAACCCCGGTTTCAGCGCAATAAACGTCACTGTCTGCGCCGCACGAATTGCAACGCCCGCACAGGCGCCAGTCTCAGCGTGTAAACCAGAAGGAATATCCAGTGATACAATAGGGGCAGGATAAGCATTAGCCTGGGTAATTAGCGTAGCGTAAGGGCCCCGCGGCGCAGCCGAAAGACCGGTTCCCAGTAGGCCGTCAATAATAAGTTCGATCCCTTCGGGCCAGGGAATATCCGCATTCTGCGCAGTGATATCCTGAACACGCCCTCCTTGCTCTAGCCAACGCTGACGGGCAAGACTCGCCTCTTCAGGCAACGGCTTATCGCTGGCGCAGGCAATCACCTCCACGTCAATACCCGCCGCAGCCGCCAAACTGGCGACCACATATCCATCACCACCATTGTTGCCATGGCCAACCAGCACCCGCCAGCGTTTGGTTAAAGGATAGCATTGCCGAGCGACCTGAAATGCGGCGTCTCCCGCTCGCTGCATGAGCGTCCATAGCGAAAGCCCTGACTCGCTAGCCGCTCTGGCTTCTTCATGGCGCACCCATTCGGCATAAAACACCGAATCAGGTAACATCGTTTTTGCCGCATCGAATCGACAAGGCTCACTGGCGTTATGCATGTTGTTATCCATCAGTCGTATGGGCATTGAACATGCATTCCAAGTTAGCAAGATCTACCCGTGTTCGCCAGAGAGAACGAGTAGACGTTCAGGCGAACTAGCTGGAAAGAGGAGGGAGAGAGGCGAAGAACTGTTCAATCCGCTTTAGCGAGTATTGCAGCGTTTGTTCGCTAAAAGCGCTTTTTAACACATCAACCGCACCCGATATAAAGTTCGATGGAGTGGACACATCAATATCGGCAAATGGATTACTTATTTCGGTCTGTTCCAACTCGTTAACCTGTTTAGCTAAATTACTCTGATACTCGCGTCCCCAGTCAGGGTGCTTGATCGCAGCATCACTAACGAAACTTACCAATTCCTCTAATCCTTTTACCGCATTGCCGGATTCGAGAGCTTCAAAATATTTCGCATATCTCTCCGGCTCTTTCTCTTTCATAATCGCACTCCAATCTACCTTGTATTCAGTCGTTCCAGGTATATATGAAGGAGGGTTGTAATAAGAGACATTGCCTGTTGGGTCAGTCGACCGCGTTTGCGAAATGGCGGCAATTTGTTTCATCGTATCCAGAAAGGATTGTTTCTGAGCGTCACTGATATAGTGTTCAGCCAGATAGGTAGCCTGAGAAATCCCCAGTGCTAATGAGGCTTGACGTTGTTCCCCGCTGACAGCGGTGCTGTTCATGAAATTTTCATCAATAATATGGTAAACCGCCTGAGACACCTGCTCGGGCAGATCGGCTAGCGCCTGTGACAACGCCTTGTCGATATCGGAGGAGAAAAAACGGGGGGCTGGCTGCGATATAATATCGTCTTGTAACTGTTTTCGCCCTTCCTGACTGATTTGTACCGGGTCAACATCAAAGGTCATCGCCGATTTATCCACGTTGGACTGCTGGACAGCCTGCCGCTGGTTAACATCAATACTGAGATCCATGCCGTGAAGCATGGGGCGATAAAAAGATAAAGATAATGGCGCCATTTCCATGTAGACCCCCAGAGTTTTATAATTAGCGCGATGCGGTACTTTAAAATATCGACGGTAGTCTTAAAATCTTTACCTGTACTTTTTATCGACAGGCTTCTTCTGTTCAACGGTGATATTAGTACGTTGTGATAAAATCAGGGAAACACAGCACTTTTAACGGTTCCCCATGTCATACCCCTACGATCTCCACGAATTAGCGCAACATATCAAGCAATGGGGGCTAGCATTAGGATTCCAGCAGGTGGGTATCTGCGACACCGATTTATCCGCTGAAGAGCCCCGGCTTCAGGCTTGGCTGGATAAGCAATACCACGGAGAAATGGACTGGATGGCACGCCATGGCATGCTGCGGGCGCGCCCGCATGAACTGCTGCCTGGCACACTGCGCGTCATCAGTGTACGCATGAATTATCTCCCAGCTAAGGCTGCCTTCGCCAGTACCTTAAAAAACCCGGAACTCGGCTATGTAAGCCGTTATGCACTGGGGCGCGATTATCACAAGTTGCTCCGCCAGCGGCTGAAAAAACTGGGCGATCGGATCCAGGAATACTGCGGAGCATTAAACTTTCGCCCGTTTGTGGATTCCGCTCCTATTATGGAACGCCCCTTAGCGGCAAAAGCCGGGTTAGGTTGGGTTGGTAAACACTCACTAATTATGAATAGAGAAGCGGGCTCCTGGTTCTTTCTCGGTGAACTATTAATCGATTTACCCCTGCCCGTCGATCAGCCACAGGAAGAACAATGCGGTCGATGTGTGGCGTGCATGACCACCTGTCCAACGGGGGCCATTGTCGCACCGTATACCGTCGATGCCCGCCGCTGTATTTCCTATCTGACCATCGAATTGGAAGGCCCGATTCCTGAAGAATTTCGCCCGCTGATGGGCAATCGCATTTATGGCTGCGACGACTGCCAGCTCATTTGTCCATGGAACCGATTTTCACAGCTCACCGACGAAGCTGATTTCAGCCCGCGCGCTGCGCTGCACGCGCCAGCGTTGCTGACGCTATTTAGTTGGAGTGAAGAGAAATTTCTACGGATTACGGAGGGATCGCCGATCCGGCGCATCGGTCATCTCCGCTGGCTACGCAATATTGCCGTCGCACTGGGAAACGCGCCCTATCAGGATAGTATCGTGCTGGCATTGCAAACCCGTCTGGGTGAGAGCGAACTGTTGGATGAACATATCCACTGGGCGATTCGTCAGCAGTTAGAACGCCGCGCGTCGCAAGCTATCGATGTCCAGTCGACACAGAAAAAACGACTTGTTCGTGCAATAGAGAAAGGGTTGCCGCGCGATGCGTGAGCTTCTGGATTATTTGTCACCCATTTGTCGCATACGCTGTGAATAAATAAAAAAAAACGTTGCCAATCAATCAGCAAAAAAAGCACAAGCGATTGCTGTAACATTTTTAAAAAAAATTTTTTATTAAATTTCAAACAGATAATTCATATCATTTTGGCAGAAATATTTCACGACGAAGAAATACTCGGCGCGCATCCTGTGGATAAGTCTGTTAACAACAATATGTATTTTTATATTGACTAATAAAACGAGTGGGGAAAAGAGATGAATGAAGCCTGTACTCATGCTCAACTGAGCCAACAACAATGGCACAAAACGGGCAGCATTATGAATTCGTTGCTCCGGCTTGGCAAGCGCAAAATACTCATTTTTTCGATCTCAATATACCAAAACGCGGCGATGTCTCTTATTAACCGACATCGCCGCGTAACGTCATAAAGACAGTGACTAACACGACAGAAATAAGACGGAGCCCGCCTTCTAAAGGCTATTACGTCCCCGAACGGATCAGATAATCAAACGCACTCAAAGAGGCTTTTGCGCCCTCGCCCGTCGCAATAATGATCTGCTTATACGGCACTGTTGTACAGTCGCCCGCCGCAAAGACCCCTTTCACGCTGGTTTCACATTTGGCATCGATCTCGATCTCACCGATACGGTTTCTGGCTACCGTCCCTTCTAACCACTGCGTGTTAGGCAATAGACCAATCTGCACAAAGATCCCTTCCAGTGCTAGCTCATGCGTCGTATCAGTGACGCGATCCTTATAGCTCAGCCCCGTGACCTTCTGTCCATCGCCCTTCACTTCGGTGGTTTGCGCATTTAGAATGATGTCCACGTTCGGCAGACTTCTTACCTTATCCTGCAATACCGAATCCGCTTTTAATTCCGGCGCGAACTCTAACAACGTAACGTGTTTCACTACGCCAGCCAGATCGATGGCCGCTTCCACTCCGGAATTCCCGCCGCCAATCACCGCTACATGCTTGCCTTTAAACAACGGACCATCGCAGTGTGGGCAATAGGTTACGCCCCGCGTGCGGTACTGCTCTTCGCCGGGGACATTCATATTCCGCCAGCGCGCACCGGTTGCAATAATCACGCTACGCGCTTTCAGCGTTGCGCCGGAGACAGTAATGACCTGATGCGGTTTACCCGGCTCACCAGCGGGAATCAAGGCTTCCGCACTTTGCGCATCGATCACATCTACATCGTAGTCGTCAACATGGTTCTTCAGTGCGACGGCCAATTTGGCCCCTTCAGTTTTTGGAACCGAAATGTAATTTTCAATATCGACAGTATCTAATATCTGGCCGCCAAAACGCTCGCCCAGCAAACCGGTACGAATCCCTTTACGCGCCGCATAGACCGCTGCCGCCGCCCCTGCCGGGCCGCTGCCGATAATCAACACATCGTAAACATCACGCTGATTCAACGCTTCGACCTGTTTAGCGCCTGCGCCAGTATCGATTTTCGTCACAATCTCAGCCAGGCTCATCCGACCTTGGCTAAAGTGTTCTCCGTTCAGGAAAACCGTGGGAACGCCCATGATATTACGACGTTCAATCTCATCCTGGAATACGCCACCATCGATCGCAGTGTGGGTGATATTCGGATTCAGCACCGCCATTAAATTCAGCGCCTGCACCACATCTGGACAGTTGTGGCAGGATAACGAGTAATAGGTTTCGAAATGAAACGAACCGTCAAGATGGCGGATTTGATCGAGTAATTCTTTCGCTTCTTTCGACGGATGCCCACCCACCTGCAATAACGCCAGAACCAAAGAGGTAAATTCATGTCCCATGGGGGCGCCAGCAAAACGGGGGCCGCTTTGACTGCCTGGGTTAGTAATCAGGAACGACGGCTTGCGCACAGGCAGATCGTTCTTTTCAACAAAACTCACCCGATCGGATAATTCCGCGATCTCAGTCAGCAACGTTCTGACTTCAGAAGATTTAGCAGAGTCATCCAGAGTCGCAATCAACTCAACAGGTTTGGTTAATTTTTCCAGATAGGCTTTCAACTGGACTTTCATCGTATTGTCGAGCATTGGTCATCCTTAAGTCGGCAAGTGGGTACAAAGGCAAAATCGGGTGCAACGCACCCGATAGCTGATAACGACATTGCTTCTTGCTGTATTCGCTTAGATTTTGCCAACCAGATCCAGAGATGGAGAAAGCGTAGCTTCGCCTTCTTTCCATTTAGCCGGGCACACTTCGCCAGGGTGCGAAGCTACATACTGCGCTGCTTTCACCTTACGCAGCAGGTCTGACGCATCGCGACCAATCCCTTCAGCCGTGATTTCCACCGCCTGGATAATGCCTTGTGGATCGACAATGAACGTACCGCGATCGGCCAAGCCTTCCGCTTCGCGCAAGTTTTCGAAGTTACGCGTCAATTGACCAGTAGGATCACCAATCATGGTGTATTTGATTTTACCAATCGTTTCGGAGCTACTGTGCCATGCTTTGTGCGTAAAGTGGGTATCGGTTGAAACCGAGTAGATTTCTACGCCACGCTGTTGGAATTCGTCGTAATAGTCTGCGACATCACCAAGCTCTGTCGGGCAAACAAACGTGAAGTCGGCCGGATAGAAGAAGAAAACACTCCATTTCCCTTCGATATCCTTCTCGGTCACTTCAATGAATTTTCCGTCTTTAAACGCCATGTTTTTAAAGGGTTTAACCTTAGTATTGATTACTGACATCACTTTATCCTCATGTGTGTTTGTATGGGACTAAAATACAGAAAGGTGGCAACGATGACCAATCCGTTGTCTTTATCGAATCAATAAGTCATACCTTACATTGATGCAGTTCTGCCAAACATCAATCGATCTAACATCGTCCCCGCTTCTAAGCGAATTGAGCGTTCAGAATAATTTTAACAAAAGCGTCCGCCCCCATCATGGCGACGAGTGCCCCTTTACCAGGTAGATTCCATCAACGTGAACATTTTAACGGCAATTTACTGAATGAGCGATTGTCAGCGGATTTGAACACCTACGCCCTTCAAGTAATTGGTGAGGAACGCATGAAATTCGACACAAACGCCGTTGCAGTGGAATATTTCGCCAGATTTGCGCACATCGCCGTCGCCCTTATTGATTCGTCTTTTTTGCATCAACATAGAAGTAAGCACTCACTTTTTACCTGATATCGAGTGAATAATTTATCGCCTTTTTTCGGTCATTAGCAATGAATCCCATCGAAATTGATAGCCAATACCTTGATTAAATTGATCCCTAACGCCAATTTTCAGCATAAATGCGCATTCTGCGCAACTTCTTGCTCACTTCCCAGTGGATATCACTTTTTGCGCAATGGATGCCGTTTTTTCACGAGGTCTGCGCAACTTTTTGCTCAAATTTTGCTTAGGGAAAATTTGACTTAAGTGATTGTTTAATAATAACAATAACATATAAATTGGCACAGGAGTTGCTATACAGAACGCGACGTTATTCAACTCGTTCAACAACAAGGAGCAAGACCATGCCAACTCCATGCTATATCAGCATTGAAGGGAAAACGCAGGGCAACATCACCGCGGGCGCATTCACCGCCGAGTCCGTCGGCAACATCTACGTGCAGGGCCACGAAGATGAGATGCTGGTGCAGGAATTCAAACACATCGTTACCGTTCCGACCGACCCGCAATCCGGTCAGCCGTCCGGCCAACGCGTTCATAAACCCTTCAAATTCACCGTCGCGCTCAACAAGGCCGTGCCGCTGCTGTACAACGCGCTCTCTACCGGTGAAATGCTGCCGACCGTGACACTGAAGTGGTATCGCACTTCGGTGGAAGGCAAACAGGAGCATTTCTTTTCCACCATCCTGACCGACGCCACCATCGTCGATATCAACTGCCAGATGCCGCACTGCCAGGACCCGGCGAAACTGGACTACACCCAGTTACTCGAAGTCTCGCTGGCCTACCGCAAAATCGACTGGGAGCACACCGTGGCCGGCACCTCCGGCTCTGACGACTGGCGTGCGCCGGTTGAAGCGTAATTGATACCCAACCCGGGCGTGCCCGGGTTTTTCACATTTTTCGTTGAAACAGTATGTAGCCCGTCTACGCATGGGGGTGAGCAGACTCAGCCCCATGTGCAGGTGTCATCAGGGTTGACTCGTGCCGCGCCGGAAAGCGCGGCACGTGCGGTAGCCATGGTTATAGCGAGGGGAAAAGGAGAGGACAGGTGGCAAACAGTACAGGATTACAGTTCACGGTTAAGGTCGGCGCCCTGCCCGAAAGCACGTTTGTCGTGGTGGATTTTCAGCTCAACGAAGCGCTGAATCGCCCGTTCGGCCTGTCGCTCAGTCTGGCCAGCGCATTACCGGATGTGGATTTTGGCGCGGTACTCGACCAGCCGTGCGAGTTGCTCATCTGGTATGAGGGCGAACTCAAACGCCGGGTCAGCGGTATCGTCAGCGGTTTTACGCAGGGCGACACCGGTTTTCGCCGCACCCGCTATCAGGCCGAGGTGCGCCCGGCGCTGTGGCGACTGGGGCTACGCACCAACGCCCGCATTTTTCAGGCGCACAAACCCGAAGCCATCATCGCCACATTGCTGGAAGAGTCCGGCATTACCGATTATGCCTTTGCCTTACGCCATGACCACGCCTCGCGTGAATACTGCGTGCAATACCGGGAAAGCGATTTAGCCTTTATCACCCGACTGGCCGCCGAGGAAGGGCTGTATTTCTTCCACGAATTTGAAGCGGGCAAGCACCGCGTGGTCTTTGCCGACGATGCCGGGGCGCTGGCCAAAGGCCCCGAACTGTTCTTCAACCTCGCCACGCAGGGCCTGAGCGAAGGCGAGTACGTCCGTCGCTTCCGCTACGCCGAGCAGGTCAGCACGGCAGAGGTGGCCCTCAAGGATTACAGCTTCAAAACCCCGGCCTACGGCCTGCTGCACCGTAAGATGAGCAACGACCTGGCGCATCAGCGGGAGAGCTATCAGCACTTCGACTACCCCGGCCGCTTCAAGCAAGACCCGAGCGGCAAGGCGTTTACCGGCTATCGGCTGGACGCGTTAAGGGCGGGCGCGATGGGCGGCGCGGGCGAATCCAATGCCGCCATGCTGATGCCGGGCAGCACCTTTCAACTGACCGAACACCCCAACCCGACACTCAATACCGGCTGGCAACTGGTCGCCATCACACACAGCGGGCAACAACCGCAGGCACTGGAAGAGGAAAGCGGCGGCGAACCGACCACCTACAGCAACAGTTTTGAGGTTATCAGCGCCAAACGCACCTGGCGCGCCGACCTGCCGTACAAGCCGATGGTGGATGGCCCACAAATCGCCACCGTAGTCGGCCCGGCGGGAGAAGAAATCTACTGCGACGAGCACGGCCGCATCAAACTGCAATTTCCGTGGGACCGCTACGGCGCCAGCAATGACCAAAGCTCCTGCTGGGTACGGGTCAGTCAGGGTTGGGCGGGCGGCCAGTACGGGCTGATCGCCATCCCGCGCATCGGCCACGAAGTCATCGTCAGCTTCCTGGAAGGCGACCCGGACCAGCCGATTGTAACGGGCAGAACCTTTCATGCGACTAACCCGACACCGTATGTGTTACCGGCACATAAGACACGTACCACATTGCGTACCGATACCCATAAAGGTAAAGGTTTTAATGAATTACGGTTTGAAGATGAGGCGACGCGAGAACAAATTTATTACCACGCCCAGAAAGATATGGACGGGGTCATCAATAATATCCACCGCCAGAGCGTGGGGCGCGATCAGCACCTCAGCGTGGCACAAGATCAGTTCCAACGGGTCGAACGCCATCGTCACCGAACGATAGGGCAGGACGACTTTGAGCGCATTGGTCAGGATCATCATCAGGATATTGGCCGAAACATGATCCAGAAGATCGGCGCGTCGCTTAAGCGCTTCATCGGCGGGGGAGAAATCACTCGCATCGAGGGGAGCCGCCAGACGACAATGTCCGGCTCGGAAGAGACACTGATCGGCGCGCACCAACGCATTCTGGTCAATACGGACAGTTACCTGAAAGCCGCAGATATCGTGCTGGAAGCCGGACAAGCGTTAACCATTAAAGCACCAGGCGGTTTTATCAAGATTGACAGCGCGGGCGTTACCATTTCCGGCACCGTGGTGAAAATCAACGACGGCGGTGCGGCGGGCGTCGGAACGGCACCGGTATCGATTACGCCGGACGATCCGGCAAAACCCACACTACCCGATGCGCCAGATCGGCGTTAAGGAGGAACGATGCCAGGTGCCGCACGTTTAGGAGATAGCTGCGCGGGTCACGGTTGTTTCCCCTCTACCCCGATTATTGCAGGCAGCGGTGATGTTATCATCAATGGTAAACCAGCGGCCCGCCAAGGTGACGCGGTGTTACTCCATGCCTGCCCTTGTCCAAATATGCCGCACGGCGTCCATAATCGGGCGATATCCGCAGGCTCCGGTACAGTCATCATCAATGGCAAGCCGGCGGCGCGTATTGGCGATGCCATTGGCTGCGGCGGCTCGGTCATAGCGGGCAGTGGCAATGTAATTATTGGCGACACGCCATACCAGTCGCCAGTTAAAGCCTGCGCCGAACAGGCATCGAGGGATCACGCGCCGCTTTTAGCGCTAACCCCGATGCTGACACCGATGCCCATGGCATGGGCGCAAGTCGCGGAGCTGCCGGTGCTAGATGAAGCGCTGACTCGGCTACAGCGTCAGGAACGCTATCTGGCGCGCGCCAAACTGGCCGCGGAAGGAGCCGCGTTGCCAGGGCTGGCAGAGGCGGCGAAACGACTGGCGTTTAATAACGACAATATCTTGCGCGCGGAAGCGGCACAGTATGTGTATACGGTCGATGAATTCCGACGCGGCGTGTTAGATACGTTGCCCAAAGCGCCGGTGGGGTTGGATATTGTGGATACTAGCCTATTACCGAGCCTTAAAGAGGCAAAATTTATGGATACCGATTCAGGGTTTGGTTCTGCTTTGTTCAAATCTGCCATTAACGGCGAAACCATGCTGACCTATCGGGGAACCAATAATGCAGTAACCGGGGTGAAAGATTGGTTAACCAATGTCGGACAAGCGATGGGCTTTGAGACGGATCAATATAATCAGGCGATGGATTTAGCTAAGCAAGTAAAGGAAGCGATCTCGCCACCTCCCGTTATCGTCGGGCATTCATTGGGCGGCGGCCTGGCATCGGCGGCGGTCGGCGTCACCGGGTTACCCGGTTATACCTTTAATGCCGCAGGGTTGCATACCAAGACGCTGTCGCGTGCCGGTGGCGCCGACCTGGCGAAAACCAGCACGTTAATCAAGACGCAGGCGGTCGACGGCGAGGTGTTAACTCTGGCGCAAACCTATGGCAAGGCGTTGATCCCCGGCCTGCTGTCCGGGGCGGGCGCATTGATCGGCGGCGTCGCCGGTGCGGCGCTTGGGGGCGCTGTCGGTATCGCCAAACTGCTAGAGGGCGGGCTACCGAAAGCCAGCGGTGAGATGATGGCGCTTCCCGCCGTAGGCGGTTCACCGATTGCGCGCCACGGTATGGACCAGGTGATTGCCGGGATTGAAAGCCAGAAAAAGGACGATATCGGGAAGATAACCACTACCTTCAGGGGAATAACATGAAATGGTTAGCACGTATAAAATGGGCTGGCGTCGTTATTCTGGGATTATTAACCGCATGTCAGGCAGGAGGGCAGCGTATGCAGGCCAGTGAACTTTTTGCACCGCCAGTGGTGGCGGTGTTGGAAAGCATTCAAAAAGGTGACGAAGCAGCAGCGCGTGAGTTACTGTCGCAGGGCGTTAATCTGAATATCCAGGGCAAAGAGGGCGTGACGCCGCTGTTATGGCTGATTTATGAAACGCAGAATAAAAAGGCCGTTACGTTGGCGCTAAAGTTGGGAGCCGATCCGAATTATAAGGACGGCTTTGGCGACAGTGCCGTTAATTCCGTGGCAGGAGCGAAAGATCCCGACTGGCTGCGTATTATTCTGGATGCCGGGGGAGATCCCAATGCCATTGGACGGCTTGGTCAGCCCGCGATATTTGGCGCGATTGGCGAAGAGCGCTGGGCCGATATTAAACTACTGGTAGAACGGGGCGCTGATTTGAATCTCGTTGATGGCACCAAAGTCAATAGCGCCCACTATGCGGCTTATCTGAATAAATACGAAATCGCCTATTGGCTGATTGAACAAGGGGCGGATATCAATATTTATGATGAGACCGGCAGTAACCTCGCTTTTACCGTCGAAGACAGCTTATCCATTATGTCCCCTAAATCGCCGCACTATCCGTGGGCATTGAAGGTCAAACAATTATTGCAGGATCGTGGCGTTAAATTCTCGCCGCTGTCTCCAGCGGAAGTCCGGGCGCGTTGGGAACAAGGATTACCGCTGTGATTTTTCTCTCTGATTCGGTGGAAATGGCTAATGGCGTCTCCCTCCGGGTTATTGGAACTACGTCATCCCTGCGAATAGTCTTTGATGTGACAGGAACACGATAACCCACAGTTTCAGGGGAATTATATGCAATGGTTAGCACGTATAAAATGGGCTGGCGTCGTTATTCTGGGATTATTAACCGCATGTCAGGCAGGAGGGCAGCGTATGCAGGCCAGTGAACTTTTTGCACCGCCAGTGGTGGCGGTGTTGGAAAGCATTCAAAAAGGTGACGAAGCGGCAGCACGTGAGTTACTGTCGCAGGGAGTAAATCTGAATATCCAGGGCAAAGAGGGCGTGACGCCGCTGGTGTGGCTGATTTATGAAACGCAGAATAAAAAGGCCGTTACGTTGGCGCTAAAGTTGGGAGCCGATCCGAATTATAAAGATGGATCTGGCGATAGTGCGGTAAACCGGGTGTCTGGTTTTAAAGATCCCGACTGGCTGCGTATTATTCTGGACGCTGGTGGCGATCCCAATGCCATTGGACGCCGTGGACAGCCCGCGATATTTGGCGCAATTGGCGAAGAGCGCTGGGCCGATATTAAACTACTGGTAGCGCGTGGGGCTGACGTAAATTTAATTGATGGACAAAGAAGGAATAGCGCCCACTATGCCGCTTATCTGAATAAATACGAAATCGTCTATTGGCTGATTGAACAAGGTGCTGAGGTTAATACCTATTCGGCGACGGGGGCCAGTTTAGCCTGGAGTGTCGAAGACAGCTTATCCATTATGTCTCCTAATTCACCGCACTATCCGTGGGCATTGAAGGTCAAACAATTATTGCAGGATCGTGGCGTTAAATTCCCGCCGCTGTCTCCAGCGGAAGTCCGGGCGCGTTGGGAACAAGGATTACCGCTGTGATTTTTCTCTCTGATTCGGTGGAAATGGCTAATGGCGTCTCCCTCCGGGTTATTGGAACTACGTCATCCCTGCGAATAGTCTTTGATGTGACAGGAACACGATAACCCACAGTTTCAGGGGAATAACATGAAATGGTTAGCACGTATAAAATGGGTAGGCGTCGTTATTCTGGGATTATTAACCGCGTGTCAGGCAGGAGGGCAGCGTATGCAGGCCAGTGAACTTTTTGCACCGCCAGTGGTGGCGGTGTTGGAAAACATTCAAAAAGGTGACGAAGCGGCAGCGCGTGAGTTACTGTCGCAGGGCGTTAATCTGAATATCCAGGGCAAAGAAGGCGTGACGCCGCTGGTGTGGCTGATTTATGAAACGCAGAATAAAAAGGCCGTTACGTTGGCGCTAAAGTTGGGAGCCGATCCGAATTATAAAGATGGATCTGGCGATAGTGCGGTAAACCGGGTGTCTGGTTTTAAAGATCCCGACTGGCTGCGTATTATTCTGGACGCTGGTGGCGATCCCAATGCCATTGGACGCCGTGGACAGCCCGCGATATTTGGCGCGATTGGCGAAGAGCGCTGGGCCGATATTAAACTACTGGTAGCACGTGGGGCTGACGTAAATTTAACTGATGGGCAAAAAACCAATAGCGCCCACTATGCCGCTTATCTGAATAAATACGAAATCGTCTATTGGCTGATTGAAAAAGGTGCTGAGGTTAATACCTATTCGGCGACGGGGGCCAGTTTAGCCTGGAGTGTCGAAGACAGCTTATCCATTATGTCCCCTAAATCGCCGCACTATCCGTGGGCATTGAAGGTCAAACAATTATTGCAGGATCGTGGCGTTAAATTCCCGCCACTATCTCCAGCGGAAGTCCGGGCGCGTTGGGAACAAGGATTACCGCTGTGATTTTTTAATTCACCGTATCGATTTCTACTATTTTTCAAAAACCTCTCCCGCGCCGATCGCTCGCATTATTACCGGCGCAATTAATGCACTCGCATCGTAGTAAATATTCTCTTCTTTATTGACAGGTCAATAACGATGAAGGCAAATGGCTATACGTTGTTTGAAATCAGCCAATTGGGCGCGCCGCTGTACGCGATAATCTCGCCGCTGGAATACCCCACCCTGCCGGAATATTGGCAGGCTTTCCAGCCCGCGGCGGCGAATATCGGGCAGTCGCTGTATTTCGGAAAACAGGCCGGAAATTGGCAAAGATGGGCGCCCATCGTGGTGAAAGTAGAAGAAGGCAAACCCGGAGAAACCTTACTGTACTGGCTGAATGAAACGCAGCCGACGCGGCATAACGGCGTAATCCTCACACAGGGTGAACTAACGTTGTCACAAATGGCCGATTTTTGGCAGCAGCGTATATTTTGTTTATGGCCCGACGGTACGAGAGCGCTGTTTCGTAGCTATGCGCCTGAGGTATTATCAGCTTGGTGGCCGACGTTATCTTCCGGTGCACAAAGGGCTTTCCTTGGTCCCCTGAATACACTGTACCTCCCGATAATCGAAAGTGAACGCGGGGAATATCAATTATTTTCGCAGCAGGAAAAAGGTCTCGAAAATACGTCTGACATTAGTAAACCATATCAAATTCAGCTAACGCACGACCAATATTACCTTCTCGCCCAGGATAATCGCTTGCACCGTTTAGCGAATGAACTTTTTCTTTTTGTCAGTACGCACTGCGTATTTCCGCTGGATATTGAAATCGTCAAAGCGCGTTTTATTAGCGGCATTACCCTAGCCCAAAAATATTACCCCAAAGCCAGAGAAGCAGAATGTGAGGCCTGGTCCGCTCACCGCTGGATTCTCGGCAGTGAATTCTACCGACATCCGACCTTTATGTATTTGACGGAACATTATTCGCTGGCGGACAGCATTCGGATATTTAAATCAGAGCCTGATCGTATTGACAACGTACGGCTTCATTACCATCGCCCCGGCTGGATGCGGGGGGAATTACCTGACATAACGGAGGTCACGCCATGACTATCGCGCCCCCTTTCCTTGAATCGATGACGGAAGATGACGCTGCCTGGCAAACACGTCTCGCTCAGGGAGGCTGTTTTGTTATCGCAGAAGCGTCGATGAACGACGCTGTCCCCTGGCTGGCCGAACGCTGGGGAGGCAGTCTGGAACAAACCTCGTTGTACTGGGGAGAAGCCGGTCGTGTTCATGCCTCGGTATCGCCTTATTGCATTCCGCTTAATGTCGCTAACTGGCCTCAGGTGAAAGAACACGTGGTCACGCAACCGGGTTGGGGAATGGGTCTACAACTGGCGTGGTTTATGCTGGCCTATTCACCGCTCGATCAATTGATTGAGGTCACGAAGCATCTACGGCAGTGGAGTCTGGTGACCTCACCTTCGGGGGAAAATGCCATCCTGCGCGTAGGGGACTGGCAGGTGGTGAACCAACTGTTATCCGCCAGTTCCGCACAAGAGGCTTGTGCGTTTTATGGCCCGATAGCCCGTTTCTGCGACATTTCTCCTGAAGGTGCGATACGTGCCTTAAACCTCACTACTCGCGAACCGCACGCCATTCCCGATAGCCTGCCGCGCCAACTAAGCACCGAACAATGGCACGCCATCATGACACCATCCGAACATCAACATCTGTCTCGTTATATGGAACACCTGCGCACTTATCATGCTAACTGGCAAGACGCGTCTGACGATGAACTCCAGGCGTTTATCTGTCAGCAGGCGGAGCAGGCGAAAAGCAACGGCTTTAACAACGACCGCGATATCGTGCGCTGGCTGGCATTGGCGACAGAACTCTCGCCCACATTCCTTCATCAGCCCTGGGCAAAGGATATTCTGGGACAGTCGGAATTTATCGGCACGCAAAGCCGCATGGATCGCCTGTATCAAGCCGCGATTGACCATCTGGACGACGCATAAAATAAAAAGGACGTCATTTCATGAATCAGGATAAAAGCAGCGCGTTATCTGCCAGCGGAGAGGCCGCGAATGAAAGTTTTTCTACGGATAATAATATTTCAGGGGGATGTACAACCTGTGGCTGCGAGACTTTTGTTCAGTATGTCTACTCATCAGGGGAGCCTGTGGCAAATGCACCCTTTATTTTGACTGATAGTAGGGGTAATGAAATCGATGGGGAAACCGATGATAATGGTTTTTTTAAAATTCACGATATGGCTTGTGGTAATTACCAACTTGATATTCACGAAGGTTCGGATGATTTTAATCCCCAGGATACCGTAGAAAATAACCCCGTTCTGCAAAAAAATCCCACCTATGCTGTCTTGGCTGGAGAATATTTCACTCTGTATTTACTACTACATGAAAAAGGGATTATTGAATACGATGCTGAAGACAGTGAGCGTTATGATGAAGTAAATGTTGATGATAGTACCTTTGGCGGACTATTATTTTCTAATGTCGAAGATAAGTATCAGCTGGCCTATGACCGTTTTCAAGAATTAAAAAAACAGATTAACGCAGGCGATCGTGAATTAAAGCAAGCAATTAATAAAATTCATCATAGCTTGTCGGCAGAAGTCGCCGATCAGACAACAGAAACTTCAGTTTTATTGCTTAGTCAAATTATTCTTGGTTTTTTCCCAGTTGTAGGTCAAGCACCCGATGTTTATTTTATTAGTGAATGGTGTTGGGCTGCTTATAAAAAACCAGATAATCTGGAGGATAACTATTTCCTTGCTGAAGGTGCATTGAACATCATCGGCGTAATTCCTGGCCCCGGGCACGCGCTAAAAATTGCGGGTAAATCTGTTGTTCGTGCAATGAAAGTATTAGAAAAGAATGCGTTGGATAATCAGGCCATTCAACTTGCTGTTCGTGAAATTAGATATCTATCTAATGGTAATATTGTTCGATGGTTAAAGGATTTCGCGAGAAAAATAAATGAAGTGGCTAAAGAAGCCATCAACCTGCTCAATAAAATCATTACGGCCATTGAAGGGATGATAAATAATGCCACAAGTTCAGCAAAAAGCTGGATTGTTGCATTTACAAAAAATAGTTTTTCTGCAATTTGTGGCGTCATTAAAAAACTCATTGATAAATTTAAAGAGATCATCAATAAAATCAAAGAGAAAGTAAATGAGTTTATTGGAAAAATAATTACCAGAAAATCTGGATCAACGGTAGGTAAAGGGGCAGCGACAAAACCGGAAATTAAGGTAGCCGATAAAACCCCATCAGACGTTGGTGGTACGCCCGGTCATTCATCGTCTCAAGCTCAGAAAGCCGATGGAAAGAGCTGTTCTACATCAAACCACTGCCAAAGCGAAGGTGAACCCGTCGATATGGCCACGGGTTATGTGATTGATTGGCGTACTGATTTCCAGCTATCGGGTATTTTACCTCTGCCGATGAAACGCTATTACCGTTCTGGTGGTGAGCGAAAACCTGGTTTATTAGGCACCGTGTGGCGTACCAACTGGGATATCAGCCTGACGCTGAACGAGGGCGTCGCGATGCTTATGGACGGGGAATTTAATCAGGCCTTCTTCGCCCTGCCCGACGAAGGGGCGTTCAGTCGCGCACCGTCGAATCCACAATGGCGATTAACCCGCCAGCAGGGGGAACTCGTCCTTCACCATGTCGGTGGCCTGCGCTATCGCTTTGCATATGCCCTCGGCCTCCAGCTTTGTCTGACATCGATTGACGATGCCGTCGGCAACCGGGTGACGTTCGAATGGATGCTGGGCGAACTCCGCTGGGTGACGTTGTCTGACGGGCGTTTGATTCACGTCACAACGGAACACCAGAGGATGACGGCACTGACGCTGTGTACCCCGCAGCGTCAGCCCCTCAAAACGCTGGCCCGTTATACCTATGACGAACACGGCTACCTGCTGAGCGTGCGTGCGGAGGAGGGGCGTAATTTTGACTATCGCTACTCACCGGAAGGCTGGCTGCTGCGCTGGTCGGATTTGGGGTCGACCTGGGTTGAACACGACTACGATAAAAAAGGCCGCGCCATCCGCGACAGAACCGCAGAAGGCTACTGGCCGGGTCATTTTGAATACGACGATGACACCCTGACCAGCCACTATCATAGCGGGTTTGGCGGAATATTCAGCTACGTGCGCGATGCACGTAATAATATCTTGCTCAAACGTACCCCCGACGGCGGTGAGACCCGCTTCGAGTGGGTCGATAACCAGTTGATGGCCGAGACCGACCCGCTGGGCGGTCGCACGGTGTACCAGCGCAATGACTGGGGGCAGGTCACCGCGGTAACGCTGCCTGATGGCGCCATCCATCACTATACGTATGACGATGACGGACACCTGCTGGCCTACACCGACCCGCTGGGCAACGTCTGGCACTATCAGCGTAACGACGCCGGGCAGGTTGTCGAGGTGAACGACCCGGAAGGGCGCGAGTGGCTGTACCGCTATGATGACGCGGGGCTGTTATCGACGGTGATAAGCCCGGACGGCGTATTGCAGCGCTATCACTACAACGCCCGCGGCCTGCTCAGCCGCCTGGAGCGGGATGCGGCGCCAACGGTCCGGTTCCGCTATGACGACTTTGACCGTCTGACCGAACGACACATTGAGCACGAGGCGGGCGTACAGGTGCGCCGCTGGGAATATGACGGCGGGCGCGCCTCACCGGCTAAAGTGGTGTACGAAGACGGCAGCGAGACGCGCTTTGGCTACGATGTGGAGGGCAACCTGACGGCGGTGACGGATGCGCTGGGGCAGCGCTACCAGTTCCGCTACGGGGCGTTCGATAACCTGCTGGACGCGACCGACCCGCTGGGGGCAACGGTGCGCTACCACTACAATGCCGAGGCCGAGTTCGCCGGGGTGACGAACAGTCAGGGACGCGACTGGACCTACGGCTTTGACCACAGCGGTCGACTGAGCGAAGAGCGCCATTACGACGGTCGGGTGTACCAGTATCAGTACGATGTGGCCGACCGGCTGGTGCAGCGCATCGCACCGGATGGCAGCACGCTGCATTATGCGCATGATGCCGCCGGACGCATCATTACTATCACCGCCCGTAACGCGGACGGGGAAACCGACAGCGTCACGGCCTTGAACTACGACGCGGCGGGCCGCTTAATCCGGGCCGCCAACCCGGACGCCGTGGTGGAATACGCCTATAACCGCGCCGGGCAGGTGGTGGCGGAAACCCTTAACGGCGAGGCGGTGCAGAGCGATTATGACGCAGGCGGTCAGCGTGCCAGAGTCGATGGCCTGCTTGCCCCGCTGCACCTGGCGTGGCAGTCTGGGCGGCTGGCGTCGCTGGCAATTGGCGCACACGCACCGTTGCAGTTCAGCCATACGGCCGCGGGCGAAGAGCAGCGGCGTACCAACGGCAACGGGTTCTCGTTACGTCATGACTGGAGCCCGACGGGCCTGTTGCAACGTCAGGCGCTGGAAGGGGCGGATGGTCGGGTGAATGACGTGCTGGAGCGGCGCTACCAGTACGATGTGCTGGACCGTCTGACGGGTATCACAGACAGCCACTGGGGCGAACAGGCGTTCCGGCTGAACGGCGCCGGGCTGGTGACGGCAGAGCGCCGTGACCAAGGACGACGGCGTCAGGCGCGGCTGTTTGGCTACGACAGCGAACAGAACCTGTGCGAGGTGGCGCAGATAGCGCCGGGTCTGGGTGAGACGCTGAAGGTACAGGATGCGGTGGTACAGGCATCGGCACGGTACGATGCGGCGGGCCGGGTGGTCGAGCGGGGCCATACGCAGTACCGCTATGACGACTGTGGGCGTCTGATTGTGAAGCGGGAAACGCGGCCGGGGTTCAGGCCGAAGGAGACCTATTTCGACTGGGACGCGCAGGACCGGCTGGTACGGGTGAGCCTGCCGGACGGGGCGCGCTGGCGCTATCGCTACGATGCGTTCGGGCGCAGAATCAACAAGGTCCGCGAGGGGCAATCCCCGTCGGCGCAGGCGGTCACGCGCGTGGCGTACCGCTGGGACGGCGACCAACTGACCGGTCAGCAGCAGTACCGGGCCGACGGGTCGGCGGCACGGGAAGTGCAGTGGGTATACGAGCCGGGGAGCTTCCGGCCGCTGGCGCAGGTGGAGGCAAAAGGCGGGAGCACGCGCCTGCACTATATCGTGACCGACCTGACGGGCACGGCGCGGGAGCTGTGCAGCGAGGAAGGCGAAATCCACTGGCGCGGCGAACAGGCGCTGTGGGGCGGATACCGCGAGGAGCGGCGACCTATCCCGCTGCGGCGCTACCTGGGAGACGCGGCGAACGAGGAAGTGTACTGCGAACTGCGCTATCAGGGGCAATTGTACGATGCGGAAACCGGGCTTTACTACAACCGCCATCGTTACTATGATACGGAAAGCGGACAGTACCTATCGCCCGACCCGATAGGGCTGGCGGGAGGGCTGAGGCCGCAGGGTTATGTGCATAATCCGCTGGAGTGGGTTGATCCGCTGGGGCTTGTTGGGTGTCCTTTAAAGGATTCCCCTCTTGGCAAAAATGGTGTTGAACTTGAAAGAACTGTGTCCAAAAAAGGTAACGTGAAAGTTGACACGTTATTTGAGAACTCAAATGATGCAAAAAACTGGGCTGCAGAGAAATTAGGCCCAGGAAAAACAAGGATGTATGATAGTAATGGTAAGTGGATAGGTTGGCAGAATAAAGCAGGTGACTCAGTTTATTGGGGGCATAATGACTGGGGTAAAGGTGTTGGTAAGTCAACATATCCTCACTTGAATATAAATATCAATGGGGAAAAAGGGCATCTTTTCTTAAGAGATAAAATAATTAACAGAGGCCAATGGGATGACTTCTCAAACGCTTTCAAATGAAAATAATGAGTTATTGACGATCGCATCAGAGTCCTTTCTGAAAGGATGGAGCTTTAGTGAGCAAAGATTGACTGTTGATTTAATAACGTCAGATGATGATGAATTGACAGTGTATATAGAGACTGATCTGGTTCAATCATCACCAATATATTTAAATGAAGATTTAAATATATGCCGTTTATCTATACAGGATATGCATAAAATACTAGCTATTCAGCATGGCTATTATGTTCCACCCAGTAAGTTTAGTGATTTAATGAAATATTCATCAGAATGTTACTCTTTTTTTTATGGTAAGAAGAGTGATTTTAAATATCTTGCATCTTTTGTTGGCTATGAAAAATATATAGCTTGTCCGATTAAATTTTTGGAAGATGTATCTTGGAACATTAAGTAGTAAAAGCCGGAAGTGATCCAACGATCCTTCCGGCTTTATTATTTTTAGTCGTTGGTCAGTCGCTAAAAATTAATCTGCGTCTCGATAATAATCCTGCCGCGCTCCACCGTGACGGTGACGGGCATCCCGGTGATAAAACCCGACTCTTCCAGCCAGCGGCCTTTAAGGTTGATGGCAGAGGGCGGGTTAGGCTTGCCATTATGCGAAGCATATCCCACGGTGTAGTAACGCTCTGTTTTGCCTGCTTTATTAACGGTGGCGCCTGACTTAGAATGTGCCTTAGCCATAGTAACTACCTCGTTTAGTTGCTTGTGGTGAGCGGCGTTATCGTGTTGGTAGCACGGTAACGTCGCGCTATTTATCGTTTACTGGTGATGTTCATCACCTGTTCCATCATTGCCTTCTTAACGAAACTGTCCAGAACGGCGATCAGCGCCTGTTGATCGGAGTCTGGTAACAGATCCGCCTTCTGCCACAGCGCATGTAGCGTGTGGTTGCGTACCTTCACTTCATCCGATACTGACTTACGGCCAACCAGTTCATCCATCGAAACCTGAAGCACGTCAGCGATGTTAACCACCGTCTCAAGGTGCGGGGCGCTCACGCCTTTTTCCCAGCGGTTGTAGACACGCGGATCAACGCCAAGGAGTTCGGCGAGCCTGACCTGACTCAGATTACGGGCTTCACGCAACAAGCGGAGGCGTTCGGCAAATGCTGACATATCCATACCTGCACACAATGAATTAATGTCACTCATTGTACTGCCTCCTTTTTAGCTGCCTGTTGCAAATGAATTAATATGTGAATATTATAATCTACTATATAGTCCATTGACAAGATTTTGACGGAGTAGATTTTATGGCACGCATCCCCGAATCTGAGTTGCAGCACCTGAAAGCCGCCGTGTCACTGGTTGAGGTGGTGCGTGGTCAAGGACGCAAGGTGGTGAAGTGCGGTAAAGACGTTGTGGTGCTGTGTCCGTTCCATCAGGAGAAAACCCCTTCAATGGTTATCTCGCCGGACAAGAACCTCTATCACTGCTTCGGCTGCGATGCAGGCGGCTCGGTGCTGGACTGGGTGATGAAAACGGAGGGCTTAAGCCTGCCGCACGCGGTCGATAAGCTGCGGCGTGAGTTGGGGAGCGTGCCCGCCGCTGAGCCGTTGCCGCCTGTTAGTGATATCGCTAATGAACAGGAAAGACAGGCGTTACTGCATCGTGTTACCGAGTTCTATCATCACACCTTACTCAATGCGCCGGACGCCATCGCCTATCTGGAAAAGCGCCGCCTCAATCATCCTGAGTTAGTCGCGCAGTTCCGCTTAGGGTTCGCCAACCGGACGCTGGGCTATCGTCTGCCGTCGAGCAAACTAAAAGACGGGGCAACCGTTCGCAGCCAGTTGCAGGCCATCGGGGTGATGCGTTCATCCGGCCATGAGCATCTGGCGGGTTCATTAGTCGTTCCGGTTATCGACCTTAACGGTCAGGTGCGGGAGTTATATGGCCGCAAGGTGGGTGACCGTCTGCGTGCCGGGACGCCAAAGCACCTGTACCTGCCGGGGCCACACGGCGGGGTGTGGAACGAGCAGGCGCTAGCGGCGAGTAAGTCGGTCATCTTATGTGAATCGCTTATCGATGCGATGTCGTTCTGGGTAGCGGGCTACCGGAACGTGACGGCGGCCTATGGAGTAAATGGCTTCACCGATGAGATGCGACAAGCCTTTATCCGCCACGGCGTGAAACAGGTGCTTATCGCGTTTGATAACGATACGGCAGGCGATGAAGGCGCGGTGAAACTGGCTGCTGCGTTAGCGGCTGACGGTATCGTGCCGTTCCGGGTGGTGTTCCCGGCCGGGATGGATGCGAACGAGTACCTGTGCAAAGTCTCCGAGCCAGAGCAGGCGTTCCGTGCGGTGGTTGAGGGGGCAATGGCGATGGGGGAAGCGGTCAGCGCTGAACCTGAATCCGAGCCTGAAATCGCCGCTGTACCACAGCCAGAGAAAACTTCTCAACCTGCCGCCTCTTTAGCGGCCGGGGTTGTGGTTGACGCGTTGCCGAACGGTGAGCTTGAAATCGCGTTATCCGGCCAGCAATGGCGCATCCGGGGCATGGCATCGGTGAAAGCGGGTAGCGGCGTGATGAAGGTGAACGCGCAGGTACTGGATACGCAAAGCGGTGTGGTGTTCGCGGACAGCGTGGACATGATGAGCGCGCGGAGTCGGGCGGGTTACGCGCGGCTGGCTGCATCAGAGCTGGGGTTAGCGGAAAGCGACCTTAAACGCAGCTTGGGCTATGTGCTGCTGGCACTGGAGGCGCATCTGAGCCAGCCGGAAACCCACGGTGAAACTACGCAGGATATTACCGATGTACAGCGGGATGAGGCGCTGGCGCTGCTGCGTGACCCGAACCTGATTAGCAGGCTGACGGATGACCTTGCGGCCTGCGGCGTGGTCGGGGAATCGACCAACTTAGTGGCGGGGTATCTGGCGGCGGTGTCGCGCAAGCTGGACAGGCCGTTAGCGGTGTTAATCCAGAGCAGTTCGGCGGCGGGTAAATCCAGCCTGATGGATGCGGTGCTGAACCTGATACCAGCGGAAGAACGGTTGCAGTACAGCGCCATGACGGGACAAAGCCTGTTCTATCTGGGTGAAACGAACTTACAGCACAAGATACTGGCGATAGCGGAAGAGGAAGGCGTGCGGCAAGCCGCCTATGCGCTGAAACTGTTGCAGAGTGACGGAGAACTGACCATCGCCAGTACCGGTAAGGATGATGCCACAGGCAATCTGGTCACCAAGCAGTACACGGTGAAAGGCCCGGTGATGCTGATGTTAACCACCACGGCCATCGACGTGGATGAAGAGCTGTTAAACCGCTGTCTGGTGCTGACGGTGAATGAGAGTCGCGAACAGACCGAAGCGATACACGCCTTGCAGCGGCACAAGCAAACGCTGGAAGGCTTACTGATGGAGAACGAAAAAGGCTATCTCACTGAGCTGCACCAGAACGCGCAACGGTTACTCAAGCCGTTAAAAGTGGTGAACCCGTTCGCCAGTCAGCTCACGTTCCTGAGCGATAAAACCCGCACCCGCCGCGACCATATGAAATACCTCACGCTTATCCAGTCAATCGCGCTGTTGCACCAGTACCAGCGGGAAGTGAAACAGGTTGAACACCGTGGCACGGTTATCGAGTATATTGAAGTCGAGCGTTCGGACATCGTGCTGGCCAACCAACTGGCGCATGAAATCCTTGGCCGGACGCTGGACGAAATGCCGCCACAGACACGCAAGCTGTTGCTGCTGATACAGGGGATGGTGAATCAGTTAGCGCATGCACAGAACAAAAAACCGTGTGAGGTGCGCTTTACCCGCCGGGATATCCGCAACACGACGCAGTGGAGTGACAGCCAGCTCAAGCTGCACTGCCTGCGACTGGCTGAAATGGAATACCTGCTGGTTCATGGCGGGAGCCGGGGACACTTGTTGCAGTACGAACTGCTGTGGGATGGCACCGTGCCAGAAGGGGCGCACCTGTGCGGGTTAATCGAGCCGGAAGTCAGTGAAAAAGACGGGTACGACTTGCGCAAGTCTGGGTCTGGTAATAGCAAGTCGGGGTCAAGTCTGCCCCAAGTCGGGGCCAAGTCTGGGTCGGGAAAACCGCGCCAAGCCGCAGCCGATAAGGGTTCACCTGCTACAAGTCGGGTTAACGGCAAAAGCACGGTTCCGGCAGCACACAATAAACCCATCGTACCGTAGTTCCCTTATCCGCTTCTTCCCCCTTACCTCGCAGGACGCGCCGCCATGACCAAACCCAAATCCCCGACACTGGAAGCCCTTTACCTTAGCAGCCTGTCACAGACGCTGCGCCAGTACATGAGTGCGTACCTTGCGCACCTGAGCGCAACGAACCACAGCCCGCGCACGGTAGAAGGGTACGGTGAACGGCTGCGCCCGTTCGTAACGTGGTGCGAAGAGCGAGGTATCATGCAGGCGGCACAGGTGAGCCTGTCGGTGCTGGAAGCGTATCAGCGGCATCTGCACGGCTACCGCAAGGCGGACGGAAAACTACTGGTACAGGGCGGGCAGCTTAACCGCCTGACGGCTATCAGGATGCTGTTCCGCTGGCTGCTGCAACGGCATCATATCCTGTACAACCCGGCCGAACAGATGACGCTGCCGAAAGCCGAGAAGCGATTACCGGCGCAGATACTGAGCGAGGAGGAAACCGAAGCGGTGATGGACGCGCAGGATACGGAGACGTTAACCGGACTGCGTAACCGCGCGGTGCTGGAAATGCTGTGGAGCACGGGGCTACGGCGTTCAGAGCTGGCCGGGCTGATGCTGGCCGATGTGGACGTGGGACGTGGTGTGCTTGTCGTCAGGCAGGGTAAAGGCAACAAAGACAGAGTGGTGCCAGTAGGAATGCGGGCGCTGGTCTGGGTGCAGCGCTATCTGGACGCGGTGCGGCCACGGCTGACGACGAAGCACGACAGCGGTTACCTGTTCGTGACGATATGGGGCAAACGGCTGGCGCGGTCAACGCTGACGATACTGGCGGGAAGCGCTATCCGCGAACAGGCGCACCTGAAAAAGGCGGGGGCGTGTCATGTGTTCCGGCATTCGATGGCGACACAGATGCTGGAGAACGGCGCAGACACGCGACACATACAAGCGATACTCGGCCATGAGAAGCTGGAAACCACGCAGGTCTACACCAAAGTGGCAATCGGGCATCTGAAACAGGTGCATGAGAAGACCCATCCGGCAGAGCGCAAGCCAAAAGCCCGACGCAGGAAGAAGCGCAAACCGGACACCCCGCCGCAGTCGGACAGCCCGCAAAAGTAGCTCGCTCTCTTCAACATCGCAGGACGGTGCAGGGCAGCAAGCCCTCGTCCCTGCGGGCTTACTGCCTTGTTCAGCTAAGGTGCCCCGGCGGTAAATGTCGCCCGGCCAGCGCTCACCGTCATCACACTCTGCTCTTAACGTTGCTGGCCGTTCGTCATTCAACATAATGTGGCATTACGCGCAAGTTGCTGAACGCAACCCACGCGCAACACACATTATGTCGGCGCCGGTTGGGTAATGGGCGCACTGCGGTTACTTCCACATCGGCGTGCGGCTGGCCGCCGGGGTTCAGCCCTGTGGTGCGGTGTGGCGCACAGGGCTGCGCCCTCTGCTGTCGGCAACGGTAATCGTTCTTCCGCTCTCACGGTGTGGCCGCCCTCCCTGGCGGCGCAGGCTCCGGCGTCAGCCTTCAGGCAACGTCAACATCAAGGTCAACCCCACAGCAGAAGCCGCTCCTTCGTCACGGCGCTAAACGGCGTTACCTCGCCCCCGCCCCAACCCCGCTGCACTGGCTGCGCCCGGCTCGCAGTCGCCCGCTCCTCGCTCGTTCCCGTGCTCGCCATCTCCGCCCCGTGCGGCCCCCGCCGGGGCCTCCCTGCTTAACGTCTTGTCTTGCGGGCTTCGCCAGCCCGCACCCGGCAGACACTTCCCCGTCCCACAGCGAGCTGCGGAACGGCTCGCGCCGCGATAAACCCCGGTTCATTAACACAACGACTAATGGCAGCGGCTGCCGCCGCTGCTATGATGTGGGGCAGGCAGACAGGGAAGTCACAGCGTGGCGGTAGCGTGTCCGGGGGTAAAAGTGCGCGTCGGGGTGTTCGGGTTACGGTGATGTTAAATAGGACGAAAACGCCGTCTGAAAAGGCTGTTGCTTCAATAGGTTAAGTGCGTTAAAAAGTACGACTGCATCAGGATCGTCCCTATGACCCGATAGGGTTGCTTGGGGGTATCCGGCCGCAAGGGTATGTACCGAATCCCTTCTGTTGGGTCGATCCTCTTGGTCTATCTAAGTGTCCTGAAAAATGGGACGTAGGAAGTTATGAGGATCTGCGAAATTCAGTGAAAGGAAAAAATCTTGAATTAGATGTCCACCACGTTGGTCAAAAGGCAATAATGAAAGATTTAGTAAAAGATTACGATCCTAAAACAGCTCCCTCAATGTTAGTTCCCAAAGAAGGTCATACTCTTTCTAAAGAGGGTGTTGGAATAGTATCAAGAAGTAAAATAAATCCGACGACAGGGCAACCATTTAGCTCCGCTAGGGATGTTATCGCTAGAGATATTAAAGAGCTTAGAAGAGTTTATCCTGATGTCCCAAATGCTAAACTACGTGAGTTGATTGATTTGAATAAATCAATGTATCCGGAAGTGAGATATAAAAACTTTGGGAGGTGATTTTATGTCTGGTAATGAGAAATTTGTTGATTCAATCTTTAATGAAGCGCTCGAAGATAATTTTCTTCGTTATAAGAATATCTTAACAAAGGCACCTGATGAAGGTGTTGATGTTTATGCAAAAGCTAGAAGAGCTTTATCATCACTTAGTGATGAGGATAAAGAGGCTGTTTTTGATTTTTTTAAAATAACTATTACAGATACAGCGTCAATAATACTAGGGACTATTGATGGTTCTCATTTTCCTCCTGGAATAGATGATGATTTTAAATTGATTTATGGTGATGAAGAGATCCAAGGAGATTTACAGGATCTATTCATTGAAAAGGCAGAGGATAAGGGTATTTATAATTAAAAAATAAAAAGCCGGAAGTGATCCAACGATCCTTCCGGCTTTATTATTTTTAGTCGTTGCTCAGCCGCTAAAAATTAATCTGCGTCTCAATAATAATCCTGCCCCGCTCCACCGTGACGGTCACCGGCATGCCGGTGATAAAGCCACACTCTTCCAGCCAGCGGCCTTTAAGGTTGATGGCGGAGGGCGGGTTGGATTTACCATTATGCGACGCGTATCCCACGGTGTAGTAACGCTCTGTTTTGGTTGCTTTATTAACGGTGACGCCTGACTTAGAATGTGCCTTAGCCATAGTAACTACCTCGTTTAGTTGCTTGTGGTGAGCGGCGTTATCGTGTTGGTAGCACGGTAACGTCGCGCTATTTATCGTTTACTGGTGATGTTCATCACCTGTTCCATCATTGCCTTCTTAACGAAACTGTCCAGAACGGCGATCAGCGCCTGTTGATCGGAGTCTGGTAACAGATCCGCCTTCTGCCACAGCGCATGTAGCGTGTGGTTGCGTACCTTCACTTCATCCGATACTGACTTACGGCCAACCAGTTCATCCATCGAAACCTGAAGCACGTCAGCGATGTTAACCACCGTCTCAAGGTGCGGGGCGCTCACGCCTTTTTCCCAGCGGTTGTAGACACGCGGATCAACGCCAAGGAGTTCGGCGAGCCTGACCTGACTCAGATTACGGGCTTCACGCAACAAGCGGAGGCGTTCGGCAAATGCTGACATATCCATACCTGCACACAATGAATTAATGTCACTCATTGTACTGCCTCCTTTTTAGCTGCCTGTTGCAAATGAATTAATATGTGAATATTATAATCTACTATATAGTCCATTGACAAGATTTTGACGGAGTAGATTTTATGGCACGCATCCCCGAATCTGAGTTGCAGCACCTGAAAGCCGCCGTGTCACTGGTTGAGGTGGTGCGTGGTCAAGGACGCAAGGTGGTGAAGTGCGGTAAAGACGTTGTGGTGCTGTGTCCGTTCCATCAGGAGAAAACCCCTTCAATGGTTATCTCGCCGGACAAGAACCTCTATCACTGCTTCGGCTGCGATGCAGGCGGCTCGGTGCTGGACTGGGTGATGAAAACGGAGGGCTTAAGCCTGCCGCACGCGGTCGATAAGCTGCGGCGTGAGTTGGGGAGCGTGCCCGCCGCTGAGCCGTTGCCGCCTGTTAGTGATATCGCTAATGAACAGGAAAGACAGGCGTTACTGCATCGTGTTACCGAGTTCTATCATCACACCTTACTCAATGCGCCGGACGCCATCGCCTATCTGGAAAAGCGCCGCCTCAATCATCCTGAGTTAGTCGCGCAGTTCCGCTTAGGGTTCGCCAACCGGACGCTGGGCTATCGTCTGCCGTCGAGCAAACTAAAAGACGGGGCAACCGTTCGCAGCCAGTTGCAGGCCATCGGGGTGATGCGTTCATCCGGCCATGAGCATCTGGCGGGTTCATTAGTCGTTCCGGTTATCGACTTTAACGGTCAGGTGCGGGAGTTATATGGGCGCAAAGTGGGTGAGCGTCTGCGTGCCGGGACGCCAAAGCACCTGTACCTGCCGGGGCCACACGGCGGGGTGTGGAACGAGCAGGCGCTAGCGGCGAGTAAGTCGGTCATCTTATGTGAATCGCTACTCGATGCGATGTCGTTCTGGGTAGCGGGGTATCGCAATGTGACGGCGGCCTATGGAGTAAATGGCTTCACCGATGAGATGCGACAAGCCTTTATCCGCCACGGCGTGAAACAGGTGCTTATCGCGTTTGATAACGATACGGCAGGCGATGAAGGCGCGGTGAAACTGGCTGCTGCGTTAGCGGCTGACGGTATCGTGCCGTTCCGGGTGGTGTTCCCGGCCGGGATGGATGCGAACGAGTACCTGTGCAAAGTCTCCGAGCCAGAGCAGGCGTTCCGTGCGGTGGTTGAGGGGGCAATGGCGATGGGGGAAGCGGTCAGTGCGGAACCTGAACCCGCGCCACAACGGAAAGCTGCGTCACAGCCTGAAAAACCGTCTCAACCTGCTGCTTCCTTAGCGGCGGGTGTGGTGGTTGAAGCCTTGCCGAACGGTGAGCTTGATATCGCGCTGTCCGGCCAGCAATGGCGCATCCGTGGGATGGCGTCAGTGAAAACGGGTAGCGGCGTAATGAAGGTGAACGCGCAGGTACTGGATACGCAAAGCGGTGTGGTGTTCGCGGACAGCGTGGACATGATGAGCGCGCGGAGTCGGGCGGGTTACGCGCGGCTGGCTGCATCAGAGCTGGGGTTAGCGGAAAGCGACCTTAAACGCAGCTTAGGCCATGTGCTGCTGGCACTGGAGGCGCATCTGAGCCAGCCGGAAACCCACGGTGAAACTACGCAGGATATTACCGATGTACAGCGGGATGAGGCGCTGGCGCTGCTGCGTGACCCGAACCTGATTAGCAGGCTGACGGATGACCTTGCGGCCTGCGGCGTGGTCGGGGAATCGACCAACTTAGTGGCGGGGTATCTGGCGGCGGTGTCGCGCAAGCTGGACAGGCCGTTAGCGGTGTTAATCCAGAGCAGTTCGGCGGCGGGTAAATCCAGCCTGATGGATGCGGTGCTGAACCTGATACCAGCGGAAGAACGGTTGCAGTACAGCGCCATGACGGGACAAAGCCTGTTCTATCTGGGTGAAACGAACTTACAGCACAAGATACTGGCGATAGCGGAAGAGGAAGGCGTGCGGCAAGCCGCCTATGCGCTGAAACTGTTGCAGAGTGACGGAGAACTGACCATCGCCAGTACCGGTAAGGATGATGCCACAGGCAATCTGGTCACCAAGCAGTACACGGTGAAAGGCCCGGTGATGCTGATGTTAACCACCACGGCCATCGACGTGGATGAAGAGCTGTTAAACCGCTGTCTGGTGCTGACGGTGAATGAGAGTCGCGAACAGACCGAAGCGATACACGCCTTGCAGCGGCACAAGCAGACGCTGGCAGGGTTGCTGATGGAGAACGAGAAAGGCTATCTGACCGAGCTGCACCAGAATGCGCAGCGCCTGTTACGTCCGCTTAAGGTGGTCAATCCCTATGCGTCACAGCTTACGTTCCTGAGCGACAAAACAAGAACTCGCCGCGACCATATGAAATACCTGACGTTAATCCAGTCCATCGCGCTGCTGCACCAGTACCAGCGGGAAGTTAAAACCGTCTCGCACCGTGGGCAGGTTATCGAATACATCGAGGTAGCGCGTTCCGATATCGTGCTGGCGAATCGGTTAGCCCATGAAATCCTTGGCCGGACGCTGGACGAAATGCCGCCACAGACCAGAAAGCTGTTGCTGCTGATACAGGGCTGGGTAAAAGACAGTGGTCAGCCGAAAGCTGAATACCACTTTACCCGCAAACAGCTACGGGATGCGGTGCAGTGGGGCGACACACAACTGAAAATCCACCTTGCCCGGCTGGTTGAACTGGAATACCTGCTGCTGCATAAGCGAGGTCTGACGTTCTGCTATGAACTGCTGTTCGATGGCGATGCCCAGGCGGATAACACGCATCTGTGCGGGCTTATCGACGTGCCGGAAGCGATAGAAATAACAGAGAAAGGTCAGTACGACTCCGCCCGGTCGGGGGTAAGTGAAAAGCGGTCGGCCACTGGTCGGGGTGCAGTCGGTGGTCGGTCGGATAAGACTATCACCACTAAGGCCAGTGCTGGCAAGGGTTCTGTGCCATCCGGTCGGGTTAACGGCAAAAGCACGGTTCCGGCAGCACACAATAAACCCATCGTACCGTAGTTCCCTTATCCGCTTCTCCCCCTCACTCCGCAGGACGCGCCGCCATGACCAAATAATCCCCGACACTGGAAGACCTTTACCTTAGCAGCCTGTCACAGACGCTGCGCCAGTACATGAGCGCGTACCTTGCGCACCTGACAGCCACGAACCACAGCCCGCGCACGGTAGAAGGGTACGGCGAACGGCTGCGCCCGTTCGTGACGTGGTGTGAAGAGCGGGGGCTGACGCAGGCGGCACAGGTGAGCCTGTCGGTGCTGGAAGCCTATCAGCGCCATCTGCACGGCTACCGCAAAGCCGACGGCAAACCGCTGGCACAAGGGGGACAACTTAACCGCCTGTCAGCGATACGTGGGCTGTTCCGCTGGCTGCTGCAACGGCATCATATCCTGTACAACCCGGCGGAGCAGATGACGCTGCCGAAAGCGGAGAAGCGGCTTCCGGCGCAGATACTGAGCGAGGAAGAAACGGAAGCGGTGATGGACGCACAGGACACCGAGACGTTAACCGGACTACGTAACCGCGCCGTGTTGGAAATGCTGTGGAGCACGGGGCTGAGGCGCAGCGAACTGGCTAACCTGATGCTGGCCGATGTGGACGTGGGGCGCGGGGTTCTGGTGGTGCGACAGGGCAAAGGGAACAAAGACCGGGTTGTTCCGGTGGGGCTGCGGGCGCTGGTCTGGGTGCAGCGCTATCTGGACGCGGTGCGGCCACGGCTGACGACGAAGCACGACAGCGGCACTCTGTTCGTGACGATATGGGGCAAACGGCTGGCCCGGTCAACGCTGACGATACTGGCGGGAAGCGCTATCCGCGAACAGGCGTACCTGAAAAAGGCGGGGGCGTGTCATGTGTTCCGGCATTCGATGGCGACACAGATGCTGGAGAACGGCGCAGACACGCGACACATACAAGCGATACTCGGCCATGAGAAGCTGGAAACCACGCAGGTCTACACCAAAGTGGCAATCGGCCATCTGAAACAGGTGCATGAGAAGACGCATCCGGCAGAGCGGAAGCCAAAAGCCCGACGCAGGAAGAAGCGCAAACCGGACACCACACCGCAGCCGGACAGCCCGAAAAAGTAGCGCCCTCGCTTCAACATCGCAGGACGGTGCAGGGCAGCAAGCCCTCGTCCCTGCGGGCTTACTGCCTTGTTCAGCTAAGGTGCCCCGGCGGTAAATGTCGCCCGGCCAGCGCTCACCGTCATCACTCTCTGCAACAATCGTTGCTGGCCTGTCGTCATTCAACATAATGTGGCATTACGCGCAAGTTGCTGAACGCAACCCACGCGCAACACACATTATGTCGGCGCCGGTTGGGTAATGGGCGCACTGCGGTTACTTCCACATCGGCGTGCGGCTGGCCGCCGGGGTTGGGTCCTTGGCACGGTGTGGCGCACAGGGCTGCGCCCTCTGCTGCGAACATCGCGCCCGTTCTTCGGCTTCCACGTTGTGGCCGCCCTCCCTGCCGGCACTGGCTCCGGCGTCAATCCTCGGCCAACATCGACGTCAACCCCACAGAAGAAGCCGTTCCTGCGTCACGGCGCTGAAGGGCTTCACCTCGCCCCCGCCCCAACCCCGCTGCACTGGCTGCGCCCGGCTCGCGCCGCGATAAACCCCGGTTCATTAACACAACGACTAATGGCAGCGGCTGTCGCCGCTGCTATGATGTGGGGCAGGCAGACAGGGAAGTCACAGCGTGGCGGTAGCGTGTCCGGGGGTAAAAGTGCGCGTCGGGGTGTTCGGGTTACGGTGATGTTAAATAGGACGAAAACGCCGTCTGAAAAGGCTGTTGCTTCAATAGGTTAAGTGCGTTAAAAAGTACGACTGCATCAGGATCGTCCCTATGACCCGATAGGGTTGGCGGGAGGCAAAAGGGCATATGGTTATGTAAAAAATCCTCTCAGTTGGGTAGACCCCCTTGGATTGAGTGGATGTCCTACTCAAGTAGCAAATGCAAGAGCTCGGCAAGCTAAAATGTTAGAGGATGATGTTGGATATAACATTAGTCCTACAAGCTGGGATGAATATCCGTCAATAGGTAGAGATGGAACTTTTATTACGGATAAAGAAGGCGCACTTAAATATTTTGAGGGTGTTCAAGGAAATGAAACTTCAATATCAAGATCTATGGCAGAAAGAATTGAGAAAGACATGGGGTTAAATCCTGGATCCCTAAAAGATGGATTTAATGTCAGAAAAATAGAAGGGATAACAAATATGCAGCCTCGAAGTCCATTAGGTGGTAATGATTACTTCCTTGGGCCGGGACAGCATCTGCCCGGAGGAGCTCCCGAAATGGTTATCAACTCTGTTCCTACATCGACTCCGGTTATGTTAAGGGTGAATGTATTATGAATGTGATTCCTGATAACTCTATTGTTGTAAGCGATATTGCAACTAATACAGTAAAGCTTCGGGTTAAAGGTGAACTTTCAATGAGAGAAGTCGAAGATCTTGGTTTTTCGGCTTCTGAAGAGTTCATGGTTAAAACTGTAAAAGATGAAGGTGAGAAATTAGATCTCATTAAATCCTTGGTTAAGATAGATGCCTTTTTTTTATTTGGTTATGGATGGTATCCGTCAGAGGTTATGGATTTTTATAAAGAAAAAAATGATTATATAGGTAAATACAAGGTTATATCTTGGTCAGATCCAGACCATTATAAGATTGAAGAGAAATAAATAATATCCGGAAGCGATCCAACGATCCTTCCGGCCTTTTATTTTTAGCGGTTGATATTATTACGCCAGCATATTCCCCTGTTCTGCGAGACTGTAATTTAGATTGTGTATCTGCCTGTTTTTGATATGTTCACTCCAACAACAGAGACAGGCTAATTATGGACGAAAAGAAACTCAAAGCACTCGCTGCTGAACTGGCTAAAGGCCTTAAAACCGAAGCTGACCTGAATGCGTTTTCTCGTATGCTGACAAAGCTTACCGTCGAAACAGCACTCAATGCTGAGTTAACCGAGCACCTCGGGCACGAGAAAAATGCCCCAAAATCAGGCTCGAATACCCGCAACGGCTATTCATCTAAAACCCTGCTGTGCGATGACGGCGAGCTTGAAATCAACACGCCACGTGACCGTGAAAGCACCTTTGAACCGCAGTTAATAAAGAAAAATCAGACTCGCATCACGCAGATGGACAGCCAGATTTTATCCCTCTATGCCAAGGGCATGACCACGCGGGAAATCGTCGCCACGTTCAAAGAAATGTACGATGCCGATGTCTCTCCTGCGCTGATATCTAAAGTGACCGACGCCGTTAAAGAGCAAGTCACTGAATGGCAAAACCGTCCGTTAGACTCACTGTATCCCATTGTTTATCTTGACTGTATTGTGGTGAAAGTTCGTCATGGCGGCAGTGTCATCAATAAATCGGTGTTCCTTGCGCTGGGCATCAACACCGACGGCCAGAAAGAACTGCTGGGCATGTGGCTGGCGGAAAATGAAGGGGCGAAGTTCTGGTTGAACGTGCTGACAGAGCTTAAGAACCGGGGGCTTCAGGACATTCTCATTGCCTGCGTGGACGGTCTGAAGGGCTTCCCGGAAGCCATCAACAGCGTCTATCCGCAGACCCATATTCAGTTATGCATTATCCACATGGTGCGCAACAGCCTGAAATACGTCTCATGGAAGGATCACAAAGCGGTCACCAGCGGGTTGAAAGCCGTGTATCAGGCGCCGACAGAGGAAGCGGCGTTGATGGCGTTGGATAAATTCTCCGGTATGTGGGATGAAAAATACCCGCAAATCAGCAAGAGTTGGCGCACGCACTGGGAAAATCTCAATACGTTCTTTGGCTACCCGCCCGATATCCGTAAGGCCATCTATACGACGAATGCCATCGAATCGTTGAACAGCGTCATCCGTCAGGCGATAAAGAAACGCAAAGTGTTCCCAACGGACGATTCGGTGCGGAAAGTTATTTATCTGGCAATCGAGTCGGCCTCGAAAAAATGGAGCATGCCGATACAGAACTGGCGGCTGGCGATGAGCCGTTTTATTATCGAGTTCGGTGACCGCCTGAGCGATCACCTTTAATACGGTGGCAGTTACACAGAATTATTTACAGGGTCTGTTCTGCCCGAATGGTTATTTTACCGGGCAGCACCTCAATCATTAACGGCTGGCCGGGTAACCCGCTCAGGGTGAGCCAGTCCCCTGCCAGCGTCAGTTCGCCTTTGTCACTTACCCAGTCCGCACCTTCCGTCTCGCTGCCGTCCAGTTTAGTCAGCAGCGCCGCGATATCGGTGTCCTCATTCAGCCGCGTCAGTATCAGCCCGTTGCGGTAGAGACTGATACGAAACAGCGTCTCGGCGACAAATCCCGACTGTTGCAATGCGTGGCCCGTCAGCGTCAGTTCCGGCAGGCCACCGTTCTGAAAAGCGTATCGAATACTCATCGTGCGCTCTCCATGTTCAGCCCGCCGGGAAAATGGTTGAGCCAGTGGGTGACGGCATACTCATCGAATGGCGCAATGCTCAGGGCGTGCAGGTTTTGCCAAAGCTTACCACATCATTACGCTGGTACTGATTGTGCTCGGCATCGTGTGCTGTTCGGCCAGAAGCGTGGCAAACGCAAAGTCGAGCACGGTTGAAAAGTCTGGCTAAGAGCCTGTCCAATGGAATTAAATTCCAGACTAAATAAGTGATCCTAAGTTCGGTGAGTGCCAACTGACATGGCTAAGACAGCATTCTTCTTTTGCTAATGGCTTCCCAGACATTATTGTATCGCCAATATTATCAAGGCAGTAGATAGTCAAGCTCTGGTACCAGCGCTGTTGAGTTGGATTAATGAGCGCCAGGGTTCACCCTGCATTAAAACGCCAGTTCGCGGATTAATATCGCAGAGATGGCCTTCCAACCGCGAATTACTAGGCTTTGCGCCTCGCCGTCTATCACTACCGTGCCCCGCAACACCTGCGGGGCGGTGCGTTCACCATCAGGCAGACGGAGTAATACGCGATAGACCGCCTGTTCAGGGTGCAGTTTACGCTGCGCGTCGCTCAGCGTCGCGATGTCGCCGCCGTAAACCGAGGCCAGTTCGGGGACGGCGTTAAGATCGCGGGTCGCCGTATTGGCCATATCCACCAGCGTGAGCGGCAATGACGATCGGCTGACATCCTGTAAATAAAACGTACCCTTTGCGCCAATATGCAAGCGCTGCCAGTCTTTTTCCGACACGAAAGCTTCTACCAGCCCACCGGTGGGTTTGATTACCACAGCCAGCCATTCGCCCTGCGCCAGCCACTCGCCCGTTTCCAGCGGTGTCGCCATATCTGCCACCACGCCGTCTAGCGGCGCGCGCACGGTCAACTGTTCAGATTGCCGCTTTAATACCTGTAATCTTTGCAGCGCAGCGTCGTATTCTTGTTTGACGCGCTGATGATCGTCAGCTGCGTCTTTGTTGAAGACCTGAAAGGTTCTTTGCCAGTCCAGGGTGGCGATCTGGCGTTCCAACTGCTGTTGTTCATGCGCCAGCGAATCAGACGACAGCGTAAATAGCGGTTGTCCGGCGCGTATTGGCTGACCGACTTGTACCTCAATGCGCTGTACCATCGCCGACACCGGCATATACAAACGGCCTTGCTGTTCCGCGCGCAGCAGCGCTGGCGCATATACTCTGTGCTGCCAGGGAACGATCAACAAAAGCAAAAACACAGTGCTGACGGTCAGCGTTATCACCCTATTACGGTTCATTCGATAATCCTTACGGCGTTTACTCCATTCGCGCACTTCATTCACGACAGGCATTACCACGAAGTAGCCGATCTCAATAGCGAAAAGCACCATCCCCAATAGCTTGAACGCCATGTGGTACACCAGGATCGCGATACCGGTAAACAGGAAGAAGCGGTATACCCAGACGGCAAAGGCATAGCCCACCAGCGTGCGCTGTAGCCAACGCGGAAAGAGCTCCGGCGGCGCATCCCCTAAACCGAATAGCCATTCCCGCATCTGCCAACGCCCCATGGCAAAACCCCGCTGTTGCAGGTTCGGCACCTGTAACCCATCGGAAAGCAGGAAATACCCGTCGAAACGCATCAAGGGACTCAGGTTAATCGCCAGCGTCATGATCCAGGTGGTTGTCGCCAGCATAAAGGCGGCGCTACGCAGCATACCGTCTGGCAGGAAACTCCACGCCAGCGTTGCCCACGCCGCCAGCGCCAGTTCGGTCATCATACCCGCGGCGCCAATTGCCATGCGCTGTCGGCGACGGGGGAGCTTCCATGACCCAGACGTATCGGTATACAGCACCGGCATCATCACCAGAAACGCGATGCCCATCGTGGCGACTCGCGCGCCAAAACGCTTGCAGGTATAGGCATGACCGAATTCATGCAGGATTTTAGTCAAACAGAGCGTCAGCCCCGCCAGCGCGGCCCCCTCTAGCGTGAAAAAATGTAAAAACGTATGCTTGAACGTTTCCCACTGACGCCCGGCGAGAAATAGCCCCAGCGCGCCAGCCAAGAGCGTCAGATGGAGAAAAGCCCGGCTGAAAAACGGTTCGACCCACGGTAGCGTCGCTCGCAAAAAACGATCGGGATGCCATAAGGGAATACGAAAAAACAGATAATTCTTGAGCAGCTTGCGCCAGATCGAAACCCGCGATTGCGCCACCTGACGAGAAAACTGCGCCAGCGCATCGTCACCGGACACGCGCGTCAGGCTGTTGGCCCGTAAGAACTGATTGAAATAGTGCACATCGCTGTCATCCAGCGTCAGCGTGGAAGCCCGATTCACCTCGGCGACGATGTGCGCCGCATCGCCCAGCGACCAGCGCGAAAGCATCGCCATCTCGGCCCATCCAATACGGAAATAGAGGCCACGCAGCGGATCCTCCAGTGTCCAACTAGGCGATCCGTCGCGGTTTGCCGGCCCAGCATGTAGGATCAGTTCATCGCGCAGCGGGCTAAGCCCGGCAGCCGCGTTACCACCGACCACCGCTACACCCCCAGCCAGACACGCAGGGAGGCCAGCGGTTTACGCAGCAGATAAACGAACAGCACCGTGCGCTCCCCATACAGCTTCGCCGTCCCTTTCAGCCCCACGCGCAACTGCGGATCGTCCTGCGTGAAACGCGCGCGCAGCCGATAGGCCATCACATTATCCGGCGTCGGCGCGGCGCGATAGCCGATCTGCACCAACCGCGCATCCTGCGCCGCATTCGGCGCCACGTTGAGAAACAACCGCACATCGGCACCGTTCTCCAAGGCAATGGCATCGGCGGCCGGAAGCTGGATCTCCAATTCAATGTCATGTGGATTGGCGATCATCATGATCCTCTCCCCTACCGCCACAGAGCGACCAATTAAGTCGCTGGCGTCATCGAAAATAGCGATGCCGTCGCGTGGCGAGACCAGTTGCATGCGAGCCAACTGCTGTTGCAGGAAATCCATGTCGCTTTGCGCCTGCTCACGGCGACTCTGCAGCACCGCCAGACTGGCTTTGCTATTGGCATCGAACAGCGCCTGTTGCTGCGCCTGACGGTATTGCGCATCGGCGCTGGCAAACGCCTGTCGCGCCGATTCCAGCCGATTTTGCAGCTCGCGCACATCCAGGCGCACCAGCGGCTGATTGGCGCTAACCACCTGATTAGGGCGAACCAGAATATCATCGATGACGCCCGCTACCGGTGCACGCACGATAACCGGCCGATGCGCGACGATCTCCGCCGGCGCCAGTACCGATTGCCGCACCGGAATCAATAAGATCAACATCAGCGCTACGATCCCCGCCAACAGCCAACGCCGTTTCTTCGGGTTGACGTGCGTCTGCCGACGACGCGACTTGAGTAAACTCGACCAGGCGTGCGCATACGCTTCCGCTAATTTCTCCAGCAAGACCATCTCGGCAGGCTGCCAGGCGTCGTCTCGCGCCAAAATCAACACTAACGGCGTTTCTCCCTGCGGTAAACGCAGCGGTAGCCAGAGTAAAAATTCCGGCAAATGCTCCTGCCACAGCGCCCGATCGTCGGCAGGTAGTTCCCGACATTGCAGCCTCTGCGTTTGACGCCCTTCCTCCTGCCACTGGCGACAGAGACGACTAAACTCAGTACAAAATGGCGCGTTAGGGTCGAGCAGGGCCAACCCAGACGCCGCTTGCAAACGCCGTTTATCACAATCCCACAGTAGCGCCTGCCGATACTTCACCAGATTGTGCGTCTCGTTGACGATAAAAAAGGCCAGCTCATCCTGGGTTTCACGCGCTCTGGCGCGGCTTTGCAACTGTAACAGTTCGGCCAGCAACGTCAGTCGGCTATCTTGCTCGGTTTGGGCCGTTGTCGTATGTCGTTCGGTCATGGCGACACGCTGCCCGTATCAGGCGCGGTTCTGTCCGTGGCGTCACTGATTTGCGCCACGCCGCTCATCCCTGGCAGCAGCCCGGCGGTGGATTGTGTGATGCGGCCAAACACTTTCACCGATTGGCTGACCGGATCGACCGCCGAAGAAATGCGGCTGATTTCCGCCGGGTATGTCAGCCCGGTTTCATCCAGCTTAACCTGAAAAGCGCTGCCCTGTTTTAACCATGTAAGCCAGCGTGACGGCACGATCATTTCCAGTTCGAACGCGCTATCGTCGTAGATCGCCAATAGCTCTTTCCCTTCCGGCACCGATTCCCAACGCTTCACCTTGGTTTCCGTCACGCGGCCGGAAAACGGGGCCTTAATAACACAGCGTTGCAGCATGGCGCGATTCACCCCGCTTTCCGCCTGCGCCATTGATACCGCCGATCGCGCCTGATCGACATCCGACAGGCTGATCGAATTGAGTTTGTCTAACCGATTAGCGATCGCCAACTTCTTACGCGCCGCATTCTCTGCGGCGTTTGCGTAGTTCAGCTTTTCGCGTAGCACGGTACAGTCAAACGTCACCAACGTATCGCCCTGCTTGAAGTGTTCACCTTCTTTTACCGCAATATCGGTGACTTTGGCGGCGATCTCGCTGGATAACACGGTGTAACGCTGCGCGCTAAGCTGTACGCGAATATCGCCCGTCGGCGCAGCCTGCCCCCACAGGGGCAGGCTCAATGCACTTACCAGTAACATTGGACGCAACATGCCGACGACCATTACCGCGAACCTCCTGCCTGTAACGATTGCAGGTTATCCCACATGTCGGTGTTCACCATGCTGTACGGTTTGCCCGCGATTGTCGTCATCGCGGTCGCGACCGGTTTATTTAAAACGGGCGTCGCGGTTGCCTTTGCCGCCACTGACGGCGCGGCGAGTGTCGCCAGAGAAAGACGTGGCACCGGCACTCCGCCTTGCGCGAGGTTGCTGGTGGTTCGGGCAATGGTATTGCTCAACGCGGCCAGGCTGACATCATTGACGTTATCCGGTAAGACATCCAGCCCCGCCGCCTGATATACCGCGCCGAGCGCATTTTGCACATCGGCGAAACTCCGATCGCGCGCGCGGGTGGTCAGGATCGTTTCTGTACTGACGCGAACCTGTTCCATCTGCGTTTCGGCGCGATGTTGTACGCTCAGTGTTGTTTGATTCAGGATACCGCGCTGAATTCGCGCCAGCTCCTGATAACGATTAAACATGCGCGTACTCTGCTGGTATTCCTGCCAGGCGACGTTTACCTGCGTCAGCACCGCCATACGCAACGCCTGACGACGTACTTCCGCCAGATCTTCATTCGCTTGTCCGGCACGTTTTACCGATGACCATGACAGCACATTCAGCAAGTTGCCGCTGACCTGTACGCCCGCGTTGGCCCACTGGTGATTGACCAGATAGCTGTTGCTATCGCCGTTGATACCGGCAAACAGCGACACGCCCGGCAGCAGACGCAGCAGCGATTTCCGGGTTTCCAGTACGCTATTACGCGCCAGATAGCTCTCTTCACGGACTTCCGGGCGTTTCACCATCGAGAAATTTTCCAGGTCGTCGAGCGAGTAGGCCATTTTGGGCGCGACCAGACTGCTTTCACTCGGTACGACGACGTCGTATTTGCTGGAGGGCGGTAAATTCATCAGCGCCGCCAGACGGGATTTCGCTACCACCAGATCGCTATCGACGATTTCCAGTTGTCGTACCATTTCCAGCATATTTTTCTGGAAACGCAGTGCTTCAACCGGTGCCAGTAAGCGTTGTCGCTCGGTCTGGCGCGCGTAATCCAGCGCCTGACGCGCCTGCGCCAGCGCGGTTGTCACTTCCGGCTGCAAACGCTGTGCCGTAGCGGCTTCCCAGTAGGCGGTACGCACCTGACGGGTAATATCGGCGACCACGCGACGGCGGCGTTCTTCCGCCGCCAACGCCTTGTTGGCCTGAACCTTGGCGTTAAAATAGCTGATACCGAAATCCAATACATTCCAGCTTAACGACAAATCGGCATTACGTGAGGTTTGATCCTGGCTAGTGGATGCTTCCAGCGATTGCCGACCTGTGGTCACCGACTCGCTGCTGGAACCTGCCACGTTGTCTCGGGTTTGCAGCCCGGCGCGTGCGGTCAACTTCGGCAAGAGCATATCCCAATTCTGTACGCCTAGGAGGTCGTCTTCCATCGCCTGCTCCATCAGCGCGACCCGCTGTTGCAGGTTATATTTCAGCGCCCGCGCGATCGCCTCATCCAGGGTAATGGTGCCGCGCACCGGCTCCTGATTGGCGAACATCTGTGTTCTATCACTTAACGCCTGCGCGACCTGCTGCTCAGTCGTAACCGGCTCCGGTTTGACGGCGCAACCTGCTAGCCCCAGACAGGCCAGCGTGACCGCTATTTTTAACGCCCGGGAACCGGCAGAGTGTTGCTTATTATTATCCCAAAGTTTCGCTATGTGCTGATTCACCAGGGTGCTCCCCATGTTATCGATTGAGTCATTATTGATTGAATAGAATTCACATGGCGCCATTACGACGCCGTCCCTGCTAACTGCGCCAAGGCGTTAAGTAATTCATCGTGTTCGTGGCGTGCTTCGATCTGCTCGCTAAACGCCGGTTTACCATCGTGGTGCGCCAGTTCCGTCATGGCATCCTGACGATCCGACACCGGTAGATCGGCCGCGGCCGGTTCACGCCACTGCGTTAACGGGACGGACGGCGCGACGCTTTCTACCACTGGGGCAACGCGTAAAGTAATAGGCAAGATCCGGCTGGAACCGTCGGCAGCCTGTGCTTTCAGAGAGAGCTGAATCTGGTTGACCTGCAACGCGCCCGCATCGACGATGCGTACGACACCATGACGGCTATCGAAGTGAACCCATGAAGGCAACGGGTTGCCATTCGCCAGTTGCAGCGTCAGTGCGACGTGACCATCACGCGTGGTGAAAAGGCGTTGCGGCAGCGTAAACGCCAGCGCGCCGGTGCTGTCTGGCAGCAGCGAGCCCTGTAATGCGCTGAACGACGATTCGATGGCCGTCGCCTGACCACGAACGGTCTGGAATAGCGTAGATGTCGCCTCGGTAACCGGCGTACCGCGATCGCGGGAGGAGAAATTAACCGGTTCTAAATCAGGCATCAGGGATGGCATGATGGGATCGATTCCCCATTCCCTTGAGCGCGCGCGCTCGGCCTCATTAAGCGAATCCAATACCGCCTGAGTGGTTGAATGCGCTGCCCGGTCCGTTGCCGCTCTGGAGCTGTCATAGTCGCTGGCGCGTAATTGCACGTCGTTGCGATCGTCCTGCTCTTGCGGTATTACGGCCCTCTGAATCGGGACAAATGTCATTTCATTTTCAACAGTTAACGTCACCGTCAATGTAGCGCTACCCTGTGCGCTATCCTGAGCGGTCATCGTCAGCGTAAAGGTTCCCTCTTCTATTGGCGTACCGCTGATGGTTAACGTCGCCGGATCAAAGCTCAGCCCGGCAGGGAGCCCCTCAATTTGCCAATGCAGAATATCGCCTTTGGCGATATCGCTATCCGTAAATAAATCTTGCGGCAGAACATAATCGAAGCGTTCCCCTCCCCGCAATGTCGGTTCCAACGCCAGCCTCACCGTTTCCGCCGCAGCATCATTCCGCGTGGGAGGCGTATTAGCCTCGACCGTCAAGGAAAATGAGCGACTCGACTCGGCTTTGCCATCGTTGACGATAACGTCGATCGCGAACGCGCCCGCTTCGCTCGGTGTCCCCACAATTTGGCGCGTTTCAGCATCAAATCGCATGCCTTTAGGTAATCCATCCACTCGCCAGCTCAATGTATCGCCGTCCGGGTCGGTAAACAGATTTTCCGGCAATTGCAATGACGAGGCATCGGGACTGATACCCACCATTAATGGCGGTACTATAAATTCTCCCGTCCCCGAGACAGGTATCGCGTTGATCGCTACTGAGACATGCTGTGCAACAGAATCCAAATCACCGTCGTTGAATGTCACTGTCAGCGCGATGGTGTTTGTTTGCGGCACTGACGCACCAGCCCAACCATAGGCAATTTGCCGGATAGTCTCATTAGCCTGAACCGTGGTGACGCCATCTTTAAACGTGACAGTCAAAACACCATCGCTCGTCGCTGCCCATTGCGCTAATACATTGCCATCGTGGGCAATTTCATTATTAGCCAGCGTATATCCATTCCCTGAAATAAAACCAAACCGGCTGTCGGCATCGCCAGCGATACGAATGGACGCGCCGCCATAGTTGCCATTGCCGTTAGCTGCGGCGTCCAGCTCAACGTCGGCGATATGTGTTACCGGTATCACTGGCACCATCTCGCCGTTATTACTGATCTGCGGCCCGGAAACCTGCGGCGCCTGCGACACGTTGATCGCCTCTCCGGCTACGATCACCCCGCCATCCGGCGTCAGTGAAATCTGCCCTGCGTCGGTAATGCCCGACAGTGTGCCTTTCAGTTCGCCCGTGGTGGCGGCGTAATAGTTCAGCGTCCCGTCGGCAAGGGTAACGAATAGCGCCTTGCCGTCAGCAGACAGTGCAATATCTTCTACGGTTTGTTCACCCTTGATCGTTCTCAGATATGTCAACGCACCGGATTGGGCATCCAGACTAAAGGCATAAACTTTCTGCGGGTGGTTATGGATAATGGTTTCATCATTCCAGACAATGTAGGTGCTCGTTCTACTGTTGGCGACGAAAATCATGCTCCCGTCATCACTGACAGCAATATGCTGAAGATTTGCTAACGCCTCATCGCCCATACGGGTATACCCTAATAAATCAAGCTTACCGCTCTCATCGCGCTGATAGACAATCAGCGAAGAACCATCAGAGGCATTCGTGACGACATAAACCAAATTACCTTGGCTGACGATATCCATGGGTTGCCATAGGTAGGGTGCATCCCACATGCTACCTTCTAGTACACTGGTATAAGCCAACGTGCCCGTTTCCGTATTCCGGGCGAAATAAACTACGTTATAGCCATTAACGACATAGAGATTCTTGCCATCCTCCGACAAGGCCATGCTTTGCATATTAGTGAGATTGCTATTATCCACATTAAAATCACTGACCAATGTGGTTTGGTAGGTGAGCACACCCTCTGCATCGGTGTTAAAGCACAGAAGTGCATTACCGTCCGCATGTAAGGCGTAGAGGTTCTTCCCATCGGCAGAGAGCACCATGTTTTTAATGCCATCCGCGCCATCCTCGGCGGAGTAGGTCGCTACATAATTCAGTTCACCGCTGTCCGCATTCTGGTTGAACAGGGCGATATTCCCTTGTGCATCCGCGATATAAATGCGGCTACCGTCTGAAGACGCTACGCTGGCTTTGGGCATTCCGAGTCCCGGAATATCGGTAATATCCTGCACATGTTCTAAATCGCCCAATGACAGGACAGGATCAACCCCAATCGAGGGAGCATCGTTAACCGCGGCAATGGCGATCGATTGCGCCAACGTGGCCGACGTAAGCCCACGCTGATCGGCTAGCGTGATGCTCAGCGCTACGCTTTCTGGCGGTACATGGCTGGTATTAGCATAAGTAATTTGACGGAGGGTATTCTGTACATCTTCCGTGGTGGGGATTTCTCCAGCGCCGTCGCTAAAGCGAATGGTCATCACCCCCTCGGCAAGGCTGACCGCGCCGATCGCTTTACCGCCTTTAAGTAATGCACCGTCTTTAAGCTCAAGCCCTTTGTCCGCCTTGAAACCCAGTACATCCGCGCCACTCTTGCCTTGGCCTAGCGTTATCGTTAATACCGCGTCGTCGTAGTTGCCAGCGCCGCCATTGAACACATCCATCTGCGCATCGGAAATCGTCACGCCTGGAGCGATAATGACAGGATCGCCCAACTCGGTGTAATCCACCATTGCGCCACCGCTCAAATTTGGCGCGGTATTTTCTGTAGCCGCCTTTGTCAACGTAACGACTGACACCGCGTCAAGCATCGTGATGTCACCAATGCTTTTCGCGTCGAATTCAACAGACTCCTTAACGCCCAATCCGATACTACGGGCGCCGGTTAGCTCATTGCCGGTATTGCCATAAGTAAGCCCATCGATTAACGTTTCCACCTCGGCGACAGACATAGACGTAACATACAATATGACGGTGGTTTTGCCGTTTTCGGCGTCTTTGGTTATCCGGTATTCCAGCCCAGTCCCCGTTTTGCCGCTATTGTTGTCGCTATCAAGCAGGATTTTCCCCCCTCCTGCGCCTAGCACATCGCCTTTGTTAACCGCATCTACTGTCACGATGACTTGCCAGAGTTTCTGGCCACGTTCAATCGTATCAATATGGGTGTTTTCAAACAGCTTGACGCGTTCGCTTTCAGCCGTGTAGGAAGGCGTCAGCGGCGTGGATTCGATTACCGGCGGATCGTTGACGCCTTCAAGACCGACATGAATAACGAAGGCATCGCTATGGCTGTTGCCGTCACTCAGAACCAGGTCAAAAGCCACATTAGCGCCATCTTTAGTTGGATCTTTGCTGCTATTCTCGTAGGCGATATGGCGCAGCACATTCTGCGCATTAGCCTGCGTTACCGTGGCTATAAACGTTAGCGTAAGTTTACCGTCGGCCGATGTGAAGGTGGCGATAGGTTTGCCATCTAAGAGGAGAGTGCTACTTTCCACATCCAGCTTAAATTTATCACTATCAATGAAAGTGAAAATATCATCGGCATTAGCACCGCCATTGCGCTCTATAGTAATGGACGCACCGTTATAATCCCCGGCGCCGTCGTTCATAACATCTAGATCAGGTGAGGCCAGCACCCCCCCAGGCAGCAGAGCGGCTGGTTCGCCCTTTTCGCTGAAATTAACCGTAGCAGGTACAAGAGCGAGCACTAACAGCCCCGAGGTGCCGTAGTTAAATGTTCCCGTCAGATAGAGCTGTTTACCATCAGCGCTGAAGGCCGCGTGGCTTAGCTCCTGGAACGTGGTATCGGATAGGTTCTCGCTGTTGCTCACCCTTTCGACCTTCTGAGAAAGAGTGAGTGAGCCATCTTCTGCGCGCACATACAGAAAAACACCATAGGTGTTAAAATTTTCACTTCGTCCTAACTTACCGATCACGGCGACATTCTTACCATCCGGCGAAGTGATGACACTTCTGACCATGTCGGCACCATCGCCAAGGTCTATCGACTCTCCGGCGCTAAGGCTGCCATCTGCGGCGATTGTGAATATATGCAGATTTTTCTCATTAATGACATAGAGTGATTTGCCATCCGCGGCCAGACTAAGTGATGAAGCATAGTAGCCATATTCGGAACTCATGTTGGGCGTGACGGCTGTATTGAAGCTGAGTTGACCATCGGCAGCGATAGCAAATGTGCTGACCAGCGTATCTCCGCCGGATGTCGCAACGTAAAGCGTTTTGCCGTCTGCCGAAATAGCCAATGCATTCGCGCCATCAAGTTGAACCCCGGTTTCGCCCGCGTCCTCTAGCGTTTGTTCCAACGTCAGAGTAGAACCCTCGTGGCTGTATACCTGAACGCTGTTGCCGACGCTGACATAGACGTTGTCGGCGTGTGTCAATACGTCGCGTATCAGATTCTGATTAGAATCGATGCTACCGATCTGTTGTAAGTTTTCGACATCGAGTAGGACTGCGCCATCGGTGCCAATGACATAGAGAGTCTTGCCGTCATTCGATGCCCGTACTTCGCTAGCGTCAGTGATGCCACTAAGCGGTTTGCTTTCCGAAAGGGATAAGGCGCCGTTTTCATCATGCTGGAAAATCATCAGCGTATTGTTGCCACGAACCGCGTAAACCCTATCGCCGATGGCGGTAACCCCTTGGATTCCCGCATATTGGTCATTACCAGCATCATCCATTTGCTTGAGTAGATCGTCATAACTAACGGATCCAGCCTCGGCCCCTACCTTTGGTAACTGATCTTTCAATTCCTGCCCGCTTTTATCCGCCGACACCCGGACATCGCTGAACAGATCGATCGGTTCAAAGCGGTCACTGGTATCAGTGATGGCGAGCGTCGCCTTGACCGGTGTGGCGTCAACACCGGATGCGGTATCCGTTGCCGCAACATGCGTCGCGGCCTCCGCCGCGGTGGCCACGGCGGCGGCGTCAAACATCATGCGCGGTTCCAATACCCAGGCCTGACGTGGTGCGCGAGCTAACGCTGAACCAGCTTTTGAGCGAGAAAAAGTCATCGGGTCATGTCCTGTCGTTAAAGGGGCAAAATTAAAGAAAATCACGCTATTCAGGGCTTACATGCTGACTATTCCACCAGCCGCACGTATCCTCCTTCGGTTTCAATTTGATCGGCGATGCGATCCAGACGCTGAAGTAATTGTTTTTCTACGCCCCTATCGCCAAATCCAGCGCCATCGATAAAACTCATCCGCTTTTTGCCTTCGGTGCATACCATTAGCCCCGGCGTGGCGTCCTGATCGAACAGCCCCCGCCCAAAGCTCTCCGCATCACCGGGGCGAACGCCAACAAAATAGAGCTTGATATCGCGGGCGCGGAAGCTTTCACATAAATCATGAAACCGCTTCTTGGCGAAATCCCTGGCCCCCAATCCGCCGAGCTGACCACTGAACTGGTTACGATTAAAGTTGTACGTATCGGTGTCGAACCAGTCACCGGCGGTATCGGCCAGCATCACGATCACTTTCTGCCCGTCGTTATTGCCGTTGGTACTGAAATCAAGCGGTAATTTTGAATCGCCCCAACCGTCAGTACCGCGCATATTGGGCGATAGCGCTGCACCGGCCCATGACATGGCAATGGCGTAATTGACGTTAAAACGCGGGGTAAATTCCTGGATGCGCGCCTCCAGCTTGGATTCATCATTCGTGAGCGGTAGCAGCGCCGCATTAGGGCAACCTCTGTCTGCCACCATCCAGCGGGTATCCACCGCGCTGGTATCATCAAAACCGGGATTCGGGCCAGTCCAGGGAATCGGCGGCGCGCCGGGGCTGCCATTGGCTGGCAAATCTTCCCGGTAGTAAATCCGGAACTGGCCTACCGGCGGTTCGTCCCAGAAGAAGTTTTCCTCATCCCCCAGACCACGATACATACACAGCAGATTCGCCCGTCGATCGGGAATACGCCGGTCGGCCAGGCTGGCGTAACCAGAACGAAATAACGCCGCGAGTTCGGGCGGATTCAACGCGCCCGGCTCCGCCCAGCGGCGGATACGATCCGGATCGTTAGCGTCATACACGTTAACCGACTGACTGTAGGGCACTAACGAAATCCACAGGTTGTCACGCGTAGCGTCCGAATCGCCGAGCATGCGTTTGGCAAACGTGCGCGTCACATTCTGCAAGACGCGAATATCGTCCCCTGTCATGCCAACGACCACGGGCATCATCATGGCGATTTCCGTCGGGCGGCTTACCACTTCTGCGGTGGAGTAGATCGCTTGCCGCTTTGCTCCCAGATCCATCAGGTTAGGCGTGGTGTCAAAATTAACGGTCACGGTGAAACGTCGGCGCGTACTGCCGCTACGACTTTCGCTCACCGTGATAGCATCCACCGTCAACACATCGACTAATGCGCTGTTCAGACCGAGATTATTTTTGACATACTCAAAAGCCAGTTCTCTTATCTGGGTGGGATCGTAGTGCTGCTCACTGAGGATCGTGGCCTGATGCCCGACCGCCAGCGCTGCGGCATCGGTCGCACGTTTGATCTGCGCGGCATCGCCGGTAGCACTCATGGTGTCCACGATAAACGCGCCGGTAACTAGCAGCGCCATCATTCCCAGTACATAAAAGGCCGTTCCCGCTCCGCGTTCCTGCCGCCAGAAGCGGGTAAGCGCGGCGGAGCATCTGTTCTTGCCGTTGGTCTGTTTTGCCATGTTGCCGTTACCTACCTTCGTCTTCATTTGCGATACCGGCTTCTTTTGCCAGCGTTTCATCCAGTTCAATCGCGCCAATGGCAACGCGATTTACCGCCGAAACATGCAACAGGCCGCCCAACGCCATTCCGCCGAGTAAACCAAGATCTTTCCCTTCCCGGCACCACTCCACCAACAGCATCGTGGTGTTTTCGCTCCCTTTTTCCACATCCCTTTCCGGTAAGTCAGGAACATAGGATTCCCCAGGCGGTGTTTCACTCCCGGCACATAGCCCCGGAGTATTACCGCGACTTAACTGCCAGTTCACCATGCCGGTCTGGCGCACATTACTGATCAACAACTGGTAATCGCCCAGGTTGGCGTCTGGCAACACGCTATTTAACAACCCCGATAGCCCGTCTGTGGTGAGGGATTTTTGCAAGGCCAGCACGGATGCCAACGCCCCTACGCGTTGCTCCATGCGCGAGCGCTCTAGGTTAATACTGTAGAAATCGGCAAACAGCATGCCCGCGGCCAGCACAATCGGTAACGCCAGCGCGGTCTCCACGGCAATGGAAGCCCGTTGCGCCCGCCAGAAGCGACGCAGCGTCGTCGCCGCACTACTCGTCTTTGTCATCACGCACCTCGGTACTGAACACGTGCTTGTACTGATAACCAAAGGTATCGCCCAATTTCAGCACTTCAGGCAGCGGCGAAATGAACGCTTTACGTAGTTGTACGGTTACCGCCCAAACCGGCAGCATGCTGGCGATTCCTTCATTTTGATCTTCGCCCTGCGCGCCATCGACCTCATCCGTCATCAACCCGCCAAGCCGATTCAGGTTATCGAAATGCAGTACGCTGACGGTTAAATCACCGCTCTGTAAATAGCCGTAAGACGCTTCAACCATGCGTTTTTTCAGGTCATCGGCCATCTGCTCTTCGCTTTCCGTCTCCAGATCATCCAGCCGAAATGATTGCACCGCGTTGTCCAGCGCCGCGCTACCGATAGCGATCACCAGACCGATGCGCGCCAATTCAAATAACATCATCACGCCGACCAGGATCACCGGCACCAGAAACGCTACCTCGGTCGCGGCAACCCCTTGCGTACCGCGCCAGTCACGGATTCTTCGCCACTCCAGCATGCCGCGCACCATTATTCCGGGTTATTCAGTTGTAAGGGCTGACGACTGGATAACAGCAGGGTTTCGGCACGCATGGCGTCGGTTTTCATTTTTTGCGCACGCGCCGCCAATTCGTCCAGCAACGCGTCAATGCGCTGTTCCCCGGCGATAGATGCCAGCGCGTCACGCGCGTCATCGCGATCGTCGCGATACAGATAGGCCAGCGCCAGATTCAAGCGACTGGTCGGGTTAGACGCATCGGTCGTACGGAGCAATTCAATCGCTTTATTCGCATCCCCCTCGGCCAGCCAGGACAAAGCCAGATTGTTCATCGCCGCCGTATCCGCCGGGTTAATGTGGAGTGCGCGGTCAAACAACGCACGCGCTTCGGCGTGTTTGCCCGCGGCGTCCAGCACGACGCCCATCCCATTTAACGCGCCCGCGTTGTCTGGTTGTGCCTTGAGCGCGCAGCTAAAATCCTGCTGCGCCAAGGCGTTGCGCCCCAGCGCCAACTGCGCTCGCCCCATACCTAAACAAATGGCCAGCGCCTCTTGCGGCGCCATGCTCGCCTCACCCCCCAACGCCTGGCGCGCCCGGCCATAGAGCGCCAACGCCTGTTGCGGTGGACGCACCGGAGCGGCTACCGTGGCATACTCCAATATTTCCGCACCGTTCAGCAGGCCACGGCCATCTAATCGGGCATAGACTTCACTGGCGGCTTCCAGCCGCCCCTGATCGCGTAATAGCCGCGCCAGTTTCATCCCTTCGCTCTTCGAGCCTTGAATCGCGCCAGTGCCGCTACATCCCGCCAGCAGCAGGCAGGCCACGACCCAGCCGATACGACGCACGGCGCGCCCAGGCCGTATTTCTTGCCGATTAATCATGATTTTTTTCAATATATTCATTTTGTTATCCAGACTTGTCGTTCCTACGGCGAACGCCATGTGAGTTATTGGGCCAGCAGTCGCACCACCCGAATCAGCGAAGGCGACGCCATAATGGCAATGATGGGCGGCAGAATAAGCCCCATCAGCGGTACGCTTAGCTGCGCCGGCAGTTTCCCGGCTTTCTCTTCCAGGCTCAAAATCAGCGTTTTACGACTTTCATCGGCGATGGTACGCAGCGCCTGTGATAACGGCGTGCCGTAGCGTTCGGCCTGAATCAAGGTTGCGACCAGGCTTTCGATTTCAGGCACGCGCGTGCGCTCGGCAAGGTGTTGCATCGCCAGCATGCGATCGGAGAGAATTTGCAATTCTGCGGCGGTATAGCCCAGCTCATCGGCCATCTCCGGCGACGACAGCCCCAATTCACGCGACACCACCAGAAGGACACGGCCGATAGGCAGGCCCGCTTCCGCGCATACCACCATGAGATCGAGTGCGTCCGGCACGGCACGCGCCAGTTTTTCGCCCCGGCTGGCGGCGCGCCAGCGCAGCCACCATTCCGGCACGAGCGCGCCGACGAAATAGCCGACCAGCCCGCCCGCCAGACCAGTCAGACCGAACCGATCGGACGGAGGAAGCCAGCCGAAAATCAGCAACAGGGCCGCCACAACGCCGCACAGCATCTTGCCGATAACCAACCAGCCAACGGCTTCGCTACGACGAAACCCTGCCAGATCCAGTTGGCGGCGCAGATTAACGCGATCGCGTTCCGCCCCTGCCAGACGTTCGCCTTGCGCGGCAACGGGAGTTAGCAGGTTTTCGAGCCAGGGAGAGAGTTGTTTTCCTTGTCCTCGCAAGATGTTTCCCTCTTGCGAGGACACGTCTATAGACGTGTCGGGAATGTGCGCACGCATGCGCTGTTCCAACTGTCGGAACGTTTGCCGCTGCTGGCGATACGTTAAATACACCCCGCCGCCGAGCAGCGCGAAAGCCAGTAGCAATAAAGGATCGCCTAACCATGCCATCATTGTTTTCCTATCTGATCCGTTTAACCATGAAGTGCGTAATCAATAATCCCACCGAGACGCTGCACAGCGCGTAAATCAGCACACTGGTGCCCACGGGATCAGAGAACAGGAAGGTAAAATCTTCGGGGGATTTCAGGTACTGATACGTCAGGCAGCCGGGAAACAGCGTCGCCACGATTTTAGCGGACGCCCGCGCTTCGGAGGTTTTTGACATCACTTTGAGCTGCAATTCCCGCCGGTCACGTAGTGTCGCCGACAGACGTTCCAACGTTTCTCCCAGGCGACCGCCCGCTTCCTGGTTGATGATGAGAATCACCACGAAGAAGCGGTATTCCGCCATCGGTACACGCTGCGCCGATGTTTGAATCACCTGTCGTAGCGGAATGCCCAGTTTTAACCAATGATCGACGGTGCGAAACTCCTCCGCTAACGGCCCGGTCATATGCTCAGCGACAATGGCAAACGTGTTTGCCACCGGCACGCCAGCGCGACAACTGCGTGTAATCGCGTCAATCGCCTCAGGCAGGCTTTCTCGCAGAGCCTTAAGATGCTTTTGTAACGTCGAACGAAATAAAAACGTCCCCACCGCCACAAACGCGATAATAGAGAATAGAACGCCCAATATCAGCGGCGCGGCGGTACGCAACCCTACCGCCATCCCCAACAGCAGGCACGGTAAGGAGAGCAATAGCGCCCGTCGCGAGAGGTTCTTTTTCCAGCCGATAAACGCCAGTTGCCCCCACCACTGCGCTAGCCAACGCCCCAGCACCGGCACATTTCTTAGCGGCGTAGTAATTTCATCGCGGAGTATCGAGTCGATGGGCGTGTCTTCACGCGCGGGGTCTACATCAGCCAGAATCCGCTGTAAGCGCCGCGCCTGTTGCTGGCGACGCTGGCGTTGTTTACGCCAGACATCGAACGCCAGAAGCAGCAATAGCACACAGCCAAAGACCGACAGGGTGATGAGGTTCAATGCTAGTGACGTCATACTCAATCCTCCCGGCGTTATTGCGCGTCGAACAGGTATGTTCTGTCGCTGTAAAACTGCGGACGCTGTACGTGTTGAATGTATTCCCCCGTCAGCAAGCCCTGCGCATCCGTCCCTTGGATCTGGAAAGTAAACAGATCCTGTAGCTGGATCACTTCGTTTTCCATGCCGCACAGTTCCGTGATGGATACCACGCGGCGTACCCCATCGCGCATACGTTCGATCTGCACGATCAAATGTACGGCGCTGGCGATCTGGCGGCGGATCGCCATCAGCGGCAATTGCATGTTGGCCATCATGACCATATTTTCCAGCCGCTGGATCGCATCGCGCGAGGTGTTGGCGTGAACGGTACACAGCGATCCATCGTGACCCGTGTTCATCGCCTGAAGCATGTCGAAACACTCTCCGCCACGGACTTCCCCCAGAATGATGCGGTCTGGGCGCATGCGCAGCGCATTCTTCACTAAATCACGCTGATCGACGCGGCCTGAGCCTTCCGCACTCATCGGGCGAGTTTCCAGCCGGACGACGTGTTCCTGCTGCAATTGCAGTTCGGCGGCATCTTCGATGGTAATGATGCGTTCATCGCTGCCGATCTTCTGCGAAAGCGCGTTCAACAGTGTCGTTTTCCCCGCGCCGGTACCGCCGGAAACGATCACATTTACCCGCGCTTTCATCGCTTTATTCAGCACATCGGCCATCGCATAAGACAAGCAATGCCGTTCCGCCAGCATTTCCAGCGACAGGTTGCGACGCATAAATTTACGGATTGAGATGGTGGTGCCGTCGATCGCTAACGGGTAAGTAATAACGTTGACGCGGCTACCGTCCGGTAAACGCGCATCCACCATGGGGCTGGCCTCATCAATGCGACGCCCCACCGCCGCGGCGATGCGCTGCGCGGTGTTGAAAACGTGCTCTTCATCGATAAAAGTGATGGGCGACAACTCCAGTTTGCCAAAACGCTCCACAAAGACCTGGCCCGCGCCATTGACCAAAATATCGTTCACGGTGTCGTCCGCCAGTAGCGGTTGGATCGGGCCGATACCAGTCATTTCATCCAGCATTTCCGCGGCGATGGCTTCTTCTTCCGGGCGAGAGAGCTGGAGGCGTTGTTCATCGCAAATCCGCCGGATAACGGTTTCAATCTGCACCAGCAGCTTATCGCGCTCCATCATTGCCGCTTTGCCAGCATCAATCTGATCGTAAAGCTGCGCCCGGATGACACGCCGCTGGTGATTACGATTATCCGACTGGCGCACCGCCGCTGGCGCTGCCGGAATCGGCGATGCGGTGTGCGTTTCCGGCGCGGATCGTGATTTCAATTCTGTGTTATTCGCCGCTGGCGTTGCAGCCTGCGGCGCTCGTTTCTGCGCATCATTTTTTGGCGCGGTATTTTTACGAATCAGCATTTTTTCTCGCCCCTGATAACACCGGGTATCTGTATCTTTATGTCGTATCAGCCTGCGCAGATGGCGCTTACTTGCGTTTCAGCCAGCGCGTATACCAACGCTCGATCGGCGGTTTAGGTTGCTCGCCGCAGGCTAAATCCACCAGTTGACGTAGCCCTTGCACAAAGGCCGGCGAGGCTGAAAAGTTGAGCGCGCCTAACGCCAGACTCTGCGCCATCCCCTGCCCGGCGTGAGGCAACGTCACGTCGATCTTGCGCCCCGCCAGATGCTCAAACTGTTCGCGCGCAAGCGGCGGCGCCCCAGTGAAGCGGCTCTGATTGTGCACCAACAGTAGGCGCTGCCCTTCGCTTTCATCCCCGATCTCATGCAATACGCGGCGAATGTTGCGCGCGTCCTGTAGCGTCAATTCGGTCACGATGATGCGCAAATCGGCGTAAGTGAGAACATCCAGCGCGCCGGTGGGATAACTGTTTGGCAGATCCCAAATCACCTGATTGAACATGCGACATAATGAACCGCCAAGGTTGAGCACGCTGTCCACCTCAACCGGTGCCAATTCGCCCAACGTCGGCTTCTGCGCTAACAGGTGCAAACGGGTATCAACACGCAGCATGGCGCGTTGCAACAACCGGGCGTCTAGATCCTGCGTCTCCAGCACCGCCGCCAGTCCGGCGTCCTGATCCTGCCCTTGCAGCAACAGTTGGTCGCCATTGCGCCGGTCGAAATCCACCAGTGCCACCGGCAGATGACGTTCACCGGAAAGCAATCGACTCAATCCCATCGCCACCGTGCTGGCGCCGCTACCGCCACTCGCTCCAACAACGGCAACGGTGCGTCCCATTCGTGCATATTCCGGCCCAGATTGCTGCCCTTCGCATTTCGCGAGGGTGACGGCAAGCAGATCCAACGTAAACGGCTTCACCAGATAATCCGTTACCCCCAGTTGCAACAGCGCGCGATACAGGCCGACATCCTGTGTTTTCCCTAGCGTAATGACCTGAGTTGCAGGGCCACAGACGTTCAGCAGCGCTTCGAGTTCCGGCAACGGCCAGGCAACGCCTTCCAAATCAACCAACAGGATATGCGGCGGCACATTCAACTCGCACCACTGTTTCGCCGCCGCGATACCACCGGGCATAACCGGCGCATCAGGGTGATTCAAGCGGCCGATAAAATCCTGTAAGTGCGCCACTTCCGACTCGGCATAAACAAACGCCACCAGCGGCTGAGCAGGCAGATCATCGCCGTCAACAGGGGAGGATAGGGTTACTTCGCTCATGTCACGCTGTCCTGTTAGTTGTCTTCATCAAAGTTAATGTCGATGAGTTCTTTCACGTCGTCTTTCTGGTAGCGTTCGATGCTGTTAACCGCGGCTACGCCGTCCGCGCCGTCCAGCGTTTTTGCCTGAATCAAATCGCAAGGCTCCGCGACCATCATCGCCAAATTGTTTTGCGTGGCGCAGCCCATATAGCCCACAGCCTCAAATGGCTTCACCATCAGGAGATTGGGATCGTTAATCGCGCAGCGGGTGGTTTTAACCACCAGCGCCTGAGACACCACTTCGACATCGCCGGATTGCGCACCGCCCGTAGCACGACGCAGTTGTTTCACATTTTGCGCCTTGGCGCCGGCGTTTCTCAGCGCAGTAGCCAGCCGCTCAGCCATCTTTTCTCCATTCACGCTATGGGGAATCAGCGTAAGCGTCTGCGCGGAAAGTCTGCCCTGATCCTTAAGCATGGTATTGAGTTTCTTCAGCGATTCAGGCTGGAACCCTCGACCATTTGAGGCCACCCGTAACGACACTGACACTGACATCGGCTGAACCGCGATCGGTTGCAACGCTGGCTGGTCATAGCGCTGCATACGCATATCGTTGACCGGCTTATTCCATCCGCATCCTGCCAGCAGAAAGAGGGAGGCCAGCATCGCGACTCGGAAGCTCAGCGGGCGAAACGCAGGGGTGATTAGGTTGATCGTTTGCATGTTTTGTTGCCCCTCACGGACTCAGTAGAGATAACCAATGGAAGCGGAAGTTGGCATCGATCTGTCCAGCATTCTCGCCCCCTGCCCCGGCGTCTGAAGTTCGCCCGCGTTCACGGGTTCCACCACATAGGCGGTGGCGATAATGACCAGTTCCGTTTCTTCATGGCGAGAGGCTTCACTCTCAAACAGGCGTCCGAACATGGGAATATCGCTTAAACCCGGTACGCCATTGATCGTTTGATCGTTGGCGCTGCGCAGCATCCCCGCCAGCGCGAAACTCTGCCCGCTGGCCAGCTCCACCGTGGTATCGGCGCGGCGCACTTTCATCGCAGGTACGACCGAACCACCAGGAATTTGAACGGCACCGACATCCGTCAGCTCACTTACTTCCGGCGCGATATGTAAGCTAATGCGGTTAGCGGACAGCAGCGTCGGCGTGATGCGTAAAATCACCCCGTAAGATTTGTAATCGATGTTGACGTTGTTGTTGGTGATAATCACGATGGGAACTTCACCGCCAGCGGCAAACGCTGCGGTTTCCCCCGACATGGCCGTCAGGTTTGGTTCCGCCAATACGGTGGCCATTCCCTGAGAATTCATGGCGGAGAGCAGGGTACCGAGGGAACCATCTCTGCCTGAGAAGCCAAATCCTATTGAATTCCCCGCCGGATTAGTGATAGCGCCCGTGGCCGAATCAAAGAACCCCTGAGACCCTATCGCGCCGCCAACACCGCCGACGTAGCTGCCGTTATCCCAACCAAGGCGACCATTCATCGAGGCTTGCCAGTTAAAACCCAGTTCGTGGGTCAATTTGCGCGACACTTCCACCACGCGAACCTGAATGTTGATTTGTGAAGGGGTTTTGATTTTTAGCTGATTAACGACCTTGCTAGACGTTTCGCTACTGCCCGGCATATCGCTACTGCTACCGCCGCCGGAACCGCCGCTGGACGATGAGGCGCTGATATATGCCTGCACGCTGTCGATGACGTGCTTGGCATCCTGTGGGGTATCAACGCTACCGCGTACAATGACGCCACTCGGTATCGCCGCTTCCAATTGGATATCAGCATGAGGAAATTCACGTTTCAGACGTTCTTTCAGCGCTTTTAAATCATGTTCGGAAATTATGCGGATAGCGTTAATGACATGACCATTCTCATCCATCGCATAGAGCGTGGTGGTGCCGACATTTTTAGCATAAACAAACAGGTTGCCCGGCGAAGGCAATTCAAAGCTGGCAATATTGGGATCGGCAACCAGCACGCTGTCTGGCATGCCATCCAGTTTCAATAGCTGCCCCTGATGCACGGTTAAATGCACTTCGTTGGTTACTGACACTTTGGCTACGTTGGCAGCATTCACCGCCAGTGGCGTCAAGGCGAGAGAGAGTGCGCCATAGCGAAGCAACCGATTACCTCGACGCCACAACGCCGCACTAAAAAACAGGGAGAACATCGTCATCTACTTATTTCCGTAACAGGACTGATTCCGTAACAGGATCTATTTTTCCCAGCGCTGCCGAACATCAGCAGACGCATGGCCGGTTTATCGTGGAGAAAACGTCTGCACTTCTTTTTGTCCACCGCGATATATCTTGACTTGGCGCCCCGCAGGGATACCGGACATGCTGTTATAAATATCGGTGCTCTGGGAGAGCGACGTTACGCCGGAATGTGCGGATGGAGCCGACGCCAGCGCATCATTTGTCGGTTTACAGGTGTTATCCGTATCATCTGAAGCGCTACGGATGGCTAAATGCAACATGCCCACTTCTTTTGCCACCGCTAAAATTTCTGCCTGTTTCGGCGTGACTTCGAGCGTAACGGTTTGGTAACTGGTCGAGCGCGAGCGGGATGGAGCCGACGCCGGAAGGCGACTCTTCTCTACAGCATTAAGCTGTTCTTCCGCTATCACATCCTGACGAGGGCGAACGTCGGTATAGGTCTGATTATTAAGGGCCAGCACCCTTAAGTCGCAAACAATAGATTCTGAAGCCAGAAAAGGCTTGGCCACCGATATCGTTGTCATCGAAGGAGGAACGACCCATGAGGATGGCATTTGTCCACGCACCAGTTCGGGCTGTTCGTCTTTTCTGAGACTAAGAATAATATCGACCCGATCGCCTGCGGCGACCAAACCGGCATTGCTGGCAACCGCGTTGGTCGGCACGGAGATCGCGCGCATTCCTTTATGTAATACGGCGGAAACAAAACCAGGATCGTCTTTTTGCACCACCACATTACTGGTCAACGCCTGACCTTGGGCGACCGTTTCACGCACGGTTGCGCCGAGCAAAGATTGCAGCCTTTCCCGATCCTTATTTTTGACAAAGGTAAATTCGCGCCATATAGGTTTTTCCTCATCCGTGGGTTCACGCCAGTCAAAATAAGAGGGATCGATAAAATCACCGGGGCGTAATACTTTTCTTGCGACCAGTATTTGCACTTTTTCCGGTGCCTTAACCACAACGGGTGCCGGAGGCGGAGGCGGCGGGGAGGCCAGATGACTGCGCACCGCTAGCGCCACGATACCCGCAACGATGCATGCCCCGGAGAGCAGATAGGTAGAATTCACTTTCATTTCAGCATGATTACCCTAGTGTGCGTCTTCAACGCTGTACTAAAACAGCGGAAAAATCAGGACATACATCGCGCCAAACGCAATGGCGATACCGTAAGGAATGCCCTGAGAAAGTTCAGTCGGCAACGGTGGCGGTAGGGGGAGCCGACATTTCAACACTTGGTTTATTCGTTCTATCCCTAAACCGACGGCAACCGGAATGGCATTTAGCAGCGGCAGGCCTAATGCCAATACCCCACCGGCCAGTGCCGTAATCATCACGAAGGTAATCTGTTGCTTGCTGCCGACCCACAGGCATAGCACGCTCATTAATTTGACATCACCCGCACCAAGACGCCCGGTGAGAAACAACAGAAAACCAATAACCAACACCGCGCCCGCCCCAGGCAACGCCTTAAGGGTTTGATACAGTATCGGCCTATCGATCGATCCGGCATGCAGGATATCGATCGCGCTCAATACCCCCCACACGGCTAGCAACAGTACAATGGCGAGATTGGGTATGCGCCTTGCTAGCAGATCGGTACTGATGCACCAACAAAGGCAAGCGACCAGTAACACGAGAGCCAGTGCATGCGCATAAAACACCATTGCCGTGTTACTTCGCTACGCCTGCTGCGCTGCCGGATCCACTGGTACCCGTTCCGGTAATTTGATCGGCGATTTGTGTGAATTTCTCATTCAACGCTTTAACAAAGATGCCGTCACCGCCAAAAATTGCACCGATTGCCGCTGCCATCGCGGCAGCAAGGATGCCGTATTCGATTGCCGTTACACCGCTCTCATCACGCCAAAAAGAACGCAGTTTCAATGTCATCTTATTCATGGAGGGAAACCCCTTGTTATTGTCAACAGGATCGTAACGCTTATGTCGTCACGATGATAACGGTGGCAATAATGAGACTTATTATCAAAAACAACAAGGGGCAGAACATTAATATTCGTTAATCTTTTTATTTAAAAAAATAGCATTTTAAAACAATAGGTAAGATTAATTTAACCCGTTCAAAAACCAGAGTTTCATTACGGGTTTCGAGAAAACATCTATGGCATCCACACACTATCAATGGACAATAATGAGGCGTACAAAATACCCCTTAATAGACTAAGGAATATTCGCGGTGTAATTAGCGCTTAGCGGGTGTAATTAATAACGAGCGCCCTTCACGTTATTCGATGCACTAATTATTCATTACATTGATTAATGGTTAGTCAGGTATATCGTCAACGTACTTATTCATCATCTTAGGCGCCATTCGTTTATTCAAGCATAAATAAACGCGTAGGCCTGGCTGCGACGATTCCATATATAATCTGCCACCATGTAATTCCACAATAGCATTGACCAGCGACAGCCCCAGTCCATATCCAGAAGATGAACGAACATCCAGACGCTGAAAACGCTGCACGGCTTTTTCATGCGATGTCTCAGGAATACCGGGGCCACGATCGGCAACGAATAGCGCCATCCACCCTCGGTGACGCTTTACGCCTACGAGGATCACTTTCCCTTGAGCCGCATATTTCAGCGCATTTTCAACCAAATTCGCTAACGCCTGAAAGAGCAGCGCCCTATCGCCAAATAACGGTTCATCCGCATAAGTGGCAACATTGAGTTGGCAGCCGCGTTCTTCCGCCAGCGGTTGATAATATTCCACTAATTCTTCCAATAGTGCCCTGGCCTCAATCCATGAAAACTGATGAATACATCGTCCGCTTTCGATCTCGCCAATACGCATCACCGTGCGGAACAACCCCAGTATTTTATCCACCTCACACACCGCAAGGTTTAATTCCTGGCGCACGTCTTTTTCCAGACCATGACGTTCAATCAGGTTATATAACCGATTTTGCAAGTGCGTCAGCGGGGTGCGAAGTTCATGAGCGACATGGCTTGACGTATTACGGACTTGGTCCATTAGCCGTTCAATACGCTCCAGATTCTGATTGATATCGGCGCTCAGGCTGTCGAAATCATCGCCGTTGGTTGAAAGCGGCATTCTCACGTGCTGCTCCCCCGCGCTATAACGGTGTAATGCGCTGCGTATCCGTTCTACGCTCCTTAGCGTACGTAAACTAAAATGGCGACTGACAAATAGGCAGAAAAGCAGCACGATAAATAGCCCACCACCGGCTGCCAAGGGGATCGTTCTCACCCGCTCTAACATGGGTCGAATGTTGTAAGCCGTGAATAGCACACCGCCATCATCCAGCATGACGGATAAGCCAATCAGGTTAGGATCGTCCGGGTCTGAGATTTCGGCCTTAAGGCACCGGACATTCATCCGACAATGGGTATAGTGGCGCGCTTCCATTTTCGATGAGTCAAGGGCGTCCACATTTAACGAATGCAATCTCAGGGGATGATTATGATACATAATAGTGCCGTCTTTATTCATCACCAGAAACAGCGGAAGTTCATCTCCTTTTGCCTGATTGTCTCGCCGTAATTGCATAATCAGGCTATCGGCATTAGTTAACCCTGACTGCATCGAGTAGTCATAAATATTGCCCAGAATCACTTCTCGGACGTGTGTTCTGAGTAATGTTTCACTTAATGAACTAAAGCCGACAATACACACTAACGCCATTAATAAGAACAAAAAAACAAGGGTTATTGCCTGACGAAAATTAGAAGTACATAAAAACCCCGGATACCGACTCGCCCCGAGTAATCGCCAGTATTTAATTTTTATCTGCCCGCGCTGCCCTAGCCTCGTTATTTTATTCAGCGTGGCTGCTAACATCGGTTTTATCCTTTTCTACCGGGCCTAGCGCATACCCCATCGCTCTCAATGTTTTAATTAATGGACGCGGAAAGCCCTTATCAATTTTTGCCCGCAGCTTTGACATATGCACGTCAATCAGGTTGGTTTGTGGATCAAAATTGTAACCCCACACCCGCTCTAATAGCATGGTGCGCGTAATCGCTTGGCCTGGATTTTCCATCAAGATAATTAATAGTTTGATTTCTTTATCCGTTAAATCGATACGCTTACCGCCACGCCAGGCAACGCGTTGTAAACGATCAAGCTGTAAGTCTTCAAAAGTCAACATGGAGGGGCTATCGGCATGACGTTTGCCACGTCGCGCCATAATATCCAGACGCAAGCGAAGCTCATTAAAATTAAACGGCTTGCCAAGGTAATCTTCCGCGCCAAGCTCCAGCCCCATCACGCGATCGACATCGCGATCCAGCGCGGAGAGCAGCATGATTGGCGGGTGGCGCGATCCTTGTAATTCGCGTAATACCGTAAATCCATCCATAATGGGCAACATCCTGTCCAATAGGACAACATCGTAAACTTCATCTTTGATCGCTTTTAATGCATGTGCGCCATCGTGCACCATGCGGCAAGAGTGGCCGTGGGAATGTAATTTAGACCCGAGCCAATGGCACAGCACAGAATCATCATCAACCACTAATACACGCATAATTTCCCCTATAAATATGAAGTGCTACCGAATGAATCCAGGTTAATATCCGTTGGTTTTTTATCAGTTCCTTTAAACAGCCACGCTGCCCACACGATGTCGAGACTGTGTGAGCTATATTTATTTATTGCACGTGTTTGCTGCCGCGCTTTTTACTGACAGCGCTTCTTCTCAGATAAATCTCACGGATAATAACAATCATTATCATTTAGTGACAAGTAGTTTGCCCTTCCCCACCGGCATTCCTCACCGGCGCCCATAAAAAAACATCCCTATCGCTCTCGCAATAGGGATGTTAATTAAAGTAAATAATTAGAAAATCAACGTGATAGCAGGAAATAAGTTACCCGGTTTCAGTCATTTTCTATCAAGAGCGCTTCCATAAGATCGAGATCACGCAGCATTTTTTGCAGCGTCTCATTGCTGATCTGCTGCGTAGCGCGCAGGTGATACAGCTCCGCACGTTCCGAATTCAGCGCCGTCAGACGAAAGCGTCGTTCCAGATTCTCAATCAGCAAACCGTTATCGGGATCATCTTTACCAATGAGCCGTCGACGCAGGTTGCCGATCACGCGCGCGCTGACCTCCTTAAGCACCTGTTCGTCGATATTTTCTTCGCGATCGGCCGCCAGACGCTCCTCCATTTTGTGTATGCTTTTGATCGCGACCTCAGCCACCGCGACACGCGCCATGCGGATTTCCTTGGCCTGCGCCGCTTTGTCGCCGACGACAACGCCACGCAGTAGCAGCGGCAACGCCAATACCCCACAGAGTAGCGAAAACAAAATGACGCCCGTAGCGATGAATACCAACTGATAGCGTGAGGGGAACGCCGTGCCGTCGGTCAGCAATAGCGGGATCGATAGCACACCCGCCAACGTTATTGCGCCTCGTACCCCGGCAAAAGAGGCAATCCACAGCTCGCGAGTGGAAAATTCGGCGAAAACCATTGGCCGCTTTTTCTGGATGTGCACGCTGAATCTTTTCATTCCCCATAGCCAGCAGAACCGCAGCAGCAGCAGCGCGCCATAGATAATCGCGATGTCGGTGAATAACATCCAGGTTTCCACCGTTGGGTCCAGCTCCGCCTGAGTAATCGAGGTTTCCAGAATACCGGGTAATTGTAAGCCCAGCATGATGAACACCATGCCGTTAAACACAAATTCCAGCATCGACCACACGCCGTTCGCACGCATTCTCATCGTCAATGGCGCACTACGAATGACGCCGGACTGACCGATCGTCATCCCCGCCGCGACCGCCGCCAAAATGCCCGACACGCCGATATGCTCCGCGATCAGGTATGACGCGAAGGGCAGCAACAGCAGTAGCACAATTTGCGTCGCGGCATCATCACCGCTCCAGCGATTGATAAGGCGCAGCGATTTCCCAAATAGCCAGGTGACTGCGACGCCCGCTAACAGCCCGCCTAGTGCAACCTGCGTGAATTCCAGCGCCGCACCGGAAACCGTAAACACCATCGTTCCCATCGCTATCGCGATGGCGAATTTCAATGACACCAGGCCGGAGGCGTCGTTCATTAACGCTTCGCCCTGCAAAATACCCATCAACTTTTTCGGAATACGATCTTCACCCACGATGCCGGACAACGCCACGGCGTCCGTCGGCGACAACACCGCCGCCAGCGCAAAGGCCGCAATCAGTGGCATACCAGGCACCATCCAGTAGATGAAATAACCAATGCCCACCACGGTTATCAGAACCAGTATCAGCGCCAGGCCAATGATCTCCCGACCATGCTTCAAAAATTCCCGCGTCGGCGTTTTCCAACCATCGGCAAACAGCAACGGCGGAATGAAAAGCACCATAAATAGTTCAGGGTTGAAATCAACGTGCAAACCGAATTGAGGCCAGGCGAGGATGGCACCCAGCGCGATTTGCATCAAAGGCAGAGGAATTTGAAAAGGTAAAATGCGTGTAACCACACCTGATAATGACACCATCAGGGTTAAAATCAGAATCGTAAAAAATATTTCCATGCTTTCCTTAGACGCGCTCCTCAATCAAAAAATTCTGCCTGTTCGTAAGCCAAATGCCGATAAAACTACCCTTACATATTTAACGCATTTAGCCCGGTATGAAAATGGATTTCTAGGTAATGCATGACGGACAGTCACCTTATTGATTATCACTGAAGTGACATCAATCCAACGCCAATAAAAGGCGCATAACATCACACCAAACTAGGTTTAGAGGAAAAAAGATCGGGTGGGAAATGACAGACCTTCAGGACGGCCCCTGAAGGTCTGTAAAGAGAGAGGTTAGAGCGCCCAACCGCCCGCGTAGAATATCACCAGCACGATAGCGATAATGACGGTGCCGACATTCAGTTTTCGCCATTCACCGGCACAGATACGGCCTAGTACCAGCGTACCAAAGCCAAGCATGATGCCCGTCACGATATTACAGGTCAGGATGATAAACACGGCGCAGACTAAGCCAGACATCGCATCCACAAAATCATCAAAATTCAGTTTGGATACATTACTGAGCATCAGCAGACCGACGTACATCAACGCGGGCGCGGTCGCATAACCCGGCACCAGATACGCCAGCGGCGACACAAACAGCAAGAGTAGAAACAGCACACCGACGACGGTCGCCGTTAAGCCGGTTTTACCACCCGCGGCCGTCCCCGCAGCGGATTCAATATAGACCGCCGCTGGCGACGTCCCGACCAGACTGGAGAAAATGCTGCTTACGGAGTCCGCCGTCAGAGCCTTCCCGCCGCTGATAATTTGTCCGTCTTTATCCAATAAGTTGGCCTGTCCGGCTACGGCACGAATCGTCCCGGTAGCATCGAATACGGCGGTCATCACCAGCGCCAATACACTCGGCAAAACCAGCGGCTGTAACGCGCCCGCGATATCCAGACTGAAGATCAATGACGACCCGTCAGCCGCCGTCAAACTCGGCAAGGCGAAGAAACCGGCGTATTTTACACTCGGGTCAAAAATCAGTCCGAGGATAGAGATGACGATGATGACCAGCAAAATGCCGCCCGGCACGCGTCGCTTTTCCAGACCAATCGTCGCCGCCAACCCCAACAGGGACATCATGACGGGAAAAGAGGTGAAATCACCCAGCGCCACCGGCAGGCCATCCAACGGGTTTTTTATCACCAGCCCGACGCTATTAGAGGCAATAATCAGTAGGAACAGACCAATACCAATTCCCGTGCCGTGCGCCACACCCATCGGCAGGTTACGTAAGATCCAAGATCGGATACCCGTAACAGAAATAACGGTGAACAGCACCCCCATCAGAAAGATCGCGCCCAACGCCACAGGAATACTGATTTGCTGCCCTAACACCAGACTGAATGCGGTGAACGCCGTTAGCGAAATCGCACAGCCAATTGCCATCGGCAAATTAGCCCATAAACCCATTAATAGCGATCCCACTCCGGCAACCAAACAGGTTGCCACAAACACCGCCGTTGGCGGGAAACCCGCCTTACCTAGCATACTCGGCACCACAATAACCGAGTAAACCATCGCCAGGAATGTCGTCAAACCCGCTAATACTTCCTGACGCACATTACTGCCGCGCTGTTTAATTTTGAAAAAATCGTCAAGCGCGCTCTGTGAGCCTGTCTGACGGAGGGTATTTGCCATGGTGTAATCCCCTGAAGTGCCATGAGTATTAAGATAAATTGGTCAGTTTGCGCGGTAGTGAAACGCGAGCGCACCAGTGCAATTATGAATATTTAATCGCCTGGACATGCGCAAACGATTAACTTGCCGTAGAAACTATAATCTTGCCGCAGAAACTATAATCAAATATAAAATCAAGACGTTGCTGTCTCAGAACCGAGACAATATGGAGCGCACAATTATCCCGCTTCCCCCGCGCTTATTTCAACCGCTAATCAAGACAATTTACCTATTCCTTCACCTCTCATATTGAAGGATGTTGCTCACTCGTTCAGATACAGCCCCAACCAGCACCGTGTTGAAAGCACATCGGTATAAAAAATATCCAGATCGGACACTTGGCTGAAATCAAAACGACAGTTTATTTCATGCAAACTCTCTGTTTATTTTTTTGTGATTCTCATCACAAAAAAGTTGACCCGTCGTATCAGGGCGGGTATTCTTAAAAACGTGAACAGCGTCACAGAAAACTGACTAATCAACAATGAGGGAAAGACCATGAAACTGCTGAAAAAAATCATCGCCGTGTTCGAAAACGTTAACATCAACTTTGGTACTTTCAACCAATAATTATTTACGTATCGTGGGGGATAAAAAGATGCGTGTTGTCCGCAAAATCAATCAACTATTAAAAGCGTTGGGCACCACCTATCGCGGTGTTAACCCCTACGCTTTCTTCCGTTAATCGTACCCAGTACGTTAACAACTAAAAAATGGCTGCCTTACTTAGGGCGGCCATTTTTGTTTCTGATCTATCGACGCGCTACATACGGATGATGCTCACGCCAGTGCTCGGCAATATCCTGACGGCGACAAACCCAAACGTTATCGTGCTGCTGAATATAATCCAGAAAGCGCTGCAAGGCACGGAACCGACCCGGCCTCCCCAGCAAACGGCAGTGCATGCCGATCGATAACATTTTCGGCGACGTTTCACCTTCCTCGTAAAGCACATCAAAACTGTCTTTCAGGTAACTATAAAACTGTTCACCACAGTTAAAGCCCTGCGGTGAAGCAAAACGCATGTCGTTTGCATCAAGCGTATAAGGGATAATAAGGTGAGGATGTACACCACCGTCACTTTTTTTCACCGGCATCCAGAAAGGTAAATCATCGCCATAATAGTCGCTGTCATACCAAAAACCACCATGGTCGACGACCAGCTGGCGGGTATTCGGACTATCCCGACCGGTATACCAGCCTAGCGGTGGTTTTCCAAATAACGCCGTATGCACCTCTATCGCCTTATTCAGGTGCTCACGTTCTGTAGCAATATCCATATTCTGGTAATGAATCCAGCGCCATCCGTGACTCACCACATCATACTCAGCCGACTTAATCGCCTCTACGACCGCTGGGTTACGCGCCAGCGCCATCGCCACGCCAAATACCGTGAACGGCAGGCCACGTCGCTGAAATTCCCGGTGGATGCGCCAAAACCCAACGCGCGAGCCATATTCATACAGCGAATCCATTGACATGTGACGGGCAGGATAACTTTCCGCACCAATAATATCGGAGAGAAACTGTTCAGACCCGGCATCACCATGCAAAACATTATTTTCCGCGCCTTCTTCATAATTCAGCACAAACTGAACCGCGATGCGAGCATTACCAGGCCAGTTAGCCTGCGGCGGCTGGCCCGCATAGCCAATGAGATCGCGGGGATAATCCCCCCCATCGCTCAACACAGTAGAATCACTTCTCATCGTTTTTTCCTTAACGTAGGGGGCTAAACATGCCGCTCAACGGTTTAGCGATTGGATAATCCAGATCGCCATGCTTACTGGTCGTCAACCCCAGCGCGGATAAAGATTCAACCAGTTTGACGGCCGCGCTAACGCCGTCAATGATTGGGACGGCCAATTCCTGGGTCAGCGACTGCGCCAGATCGGCCATGCCACCGCAACCCAATACGACTGCGCCGACACCATCCTGACGCAGGGATTGTATACAATATTCCCTTACTTTCCGTTGGGCAATGCCGCTATCCTGTTCGAGCGCCAGCACGGGTAAATCGATAGCATGCAGCGCGGCACAATGGTGTTCAAAACCATAACGCTGTAATAAATGGCGCGCGATAATCACAGTGCGCGGTAGCGTAGTCACAATGGAGAAGCGGGTAGCGACCAGTGTCGCCATATGAAAAGCGGCTTCAGCAATACCGATAACTGGCTTGCAGGCAACTTCACGGGCCGCAAGCAAACCAGGATCGCCAAAACAGGCAATAATATGTCCGTCGACGCCCTGTGTTTTCCCCTGCTTGATCTGTTCCAACACGCCAATCGCCGCTATCGCCTCATCAAAATGCCCTTCAATAGAAGGCACGCCCTGAGAAGGAGACACCGCCATGATTTCCGTCCCTGGCGCCGCCGCCGCACGTGCGGCCATTCCGATCGTTTCCGTCATGGCAATACTGGTATTAGGGTTAATAACCTGAATTAAAAGCGGTTTCACGCAAGCTTCTCCTTCATATGGCCGAACAGGCGGCTGAAGTCAGGCTCGGCGTTTTCATCTCTGTCAAAGCGCAGGCTCGCAACAATATCATCGAAGTGCTGCGTTAACGTCTCTGATAACGCCGGAACGTTTTTATTCCGTAGATGCATGAGAAGATGGTGGTGGTCGTGGCAGCGGCACCCTTGCTGCCACGGCGCGCCGTAAGCGGCGATAACCAGCGATGAGCGCAGCGTTAATTGTGAAACCATCCCGGTTAATACCGTATTGCCAGAAATCGCCTGTAGCTGAATATGAAAAGCGGCAGACAATCGGATAGCTTCCGCCCCGTGTTGATCGGCGTGCGCCTGCTGTTCTGCCGCGACCAGCTTATTCAATGCCGTTAGATGGGGAGAGCGGCAGTGTGCGACCACTGCTGGCAGATTGGCACATTCGATTAAGCGGCGAGTTTGAAAAATTTCTTGTGCCTCTTCAACCGATGGTGTCGACACCTGTGCACCACGTTTAGGCGTTAAGGTGACCATTTGCACCACGGCGAGGCGTTGTAAGACCTTTCTGATCCCCGTTCTGCTTACAGAAAATACTTCAGCCAGCGCTTCTTCCGGCAATTTTGTTCCCGGCAACAGTTGATGTTCCACAATGGCATCCACCAGCGCCTGATAAATAACATCATCTTTTTGCTGAGGGAATGGCGCATTTTCAAACCCGTATGTGTAATTCATCTCACCTTCTCGTCATCAATATTTCCATAAATCGTACACACCATTTATTGATTATGTATACAAAAAAATGAATTTTGGCCTGATTCGTGCAACGTCTTTTACCAACAACGTCATTCGCTTTACGACCAAGGTAAAAGGAGCAGATTCCATGCCAGAACATATCAACACAGGTAATGACAATAATACGTACAGCCCCAGACTCTGTAATGCGGATTTGGCGCCGACCCGCGTTCAAACCTGGTCTTGGTACAACATTTTTTCCTTCTGGATGTCAGACGTGCATAGCATGGGAGGCTACGTAGTCGCAGCCAGCTTTTTCACCTTGGGGTTAGCAAGCTGGCAGGTGCTGCTGTGCCTTCTGGTGGGGATCTGTATTGTGCAAATTTTTGCCAACCTCGTCGCCAAACCCAGTCAGATGAGTGGTGTGCCTTATGCGGTCATTTGCCGCCAGGCCTTTGGCGTGTTTGGCGCCAATGTACCCGCAGTGATCCGCGGCCTAATCGCCTTTGCATGGTACGGAATCCAAACCTACCTGGCCGCTCATGCCCTCATGTTGGTATTGCTGAAATTTTATCCGAACCTTGCACCGCTAACGCAGAGTCACTGGCTCGGCCTGTCAACGCTTGGATGGATTTGCTTTGGCATCATGTGGTTCTTACAGGCCATGGTGTTTTGGCACGGTATGAACGCGATTAAACGCTTTATTGATTTCGCCGGCCCGGCAGTTTATATCGTGATGACGCTGCTGGCCGCCTGGATTATTTACCAGACCGGTTGGGAAAATATCTCATTTACACTCAGTAGCAAAACGCTGACGACAGGAGAACAAACCTGGCAAATGCTTACCGCCACGGCGCTGGTCGTTTCCTATTTTTCCGGCCCGCTGTTGAACTTTGGCGATTTCTCCCGCTACGGTAAAAGTATGCAGGAAATCCGCCGTGGCAATCGCTGGGGGCTTCCCTTTAATTTCCTGCTGTTTTCCATTATCACCGTCATTATCGTGTCAGGAACCCAATCGTTATTTGGCCGCATGATTACCGACCCTATCGAAACCGTCACACACATCGGTAGTGGCGTCGCTGTTGCGCTTGGCGTACTGACGATGATCATCGCCACCATCGGGATCAATATCGTCGCCAACTTTGTGTCACCAGCCTTTGATTTTTCAAACTGTTCGCCACAGCATATTAGTTTCCGCACTGGCGGTATGATCGCCGCCGTCGGTTCCGTCCTGCTTACGCCCTGGAACCTGTTTAATTCACCAGAATTGATTCACTACACGTTGGATGTGCTTGGCGCTTTTATTGGCCCGCTCTTCGGTATTCTGCTAATGGATTTCTATGTTATCAAAGGCGGGAAAGTCTATGTGGACGATCTCTTCGACGCAACGCCAAAAGGGCGTTACTGGTATCGAAACGGCTTCAACCCGAACGCGCTAATGGCGCTCATTCCCGCCGTGGCTATCGGGCTTATCATCAGCTTTATCCCACAATGGCGTGATGCGGCCAACTTCAGTTGGTTCATCGGCGCAGCCCTGTCCGCAGGCTGCTACCGTTACTTGGCACGCCACGAACGTGTCGGCGCAACCGGAAAACCCTTTGCCGCACGTGGAATGCTATTAGAGAAAGAGTAAATGCCGCGAGCGCCGTACTGTTCATACGGCGCTACCGCGTTATGCATAGAGCGACACTTCGCCAACCGGGCGCGTCTTAAAACGGCGGTGCAGCCAAAGATACTGTTCAGGCGCACGCATGATTTCTTTTTCAATGACTTTATTCATATAACACGCGGCTGCCTGTTCATCATGATACGGATAATCCTGTAATTCAGGCTGTATGACCAGTTGGTAGCCAGAAGCATCCGATTTACGAATCAGCACCGTGGTCATCATCGCGGGTTTCGCTAACCGACTGATTGTATATGTCCCATTTGTAGTCGCTGCATTTTTTACCGCGAAAAATGGGGCAAAAATACTACCTTTAGGGCCATAGTCCTGATCGGGAGCAAACCATACCGCTTCGCCCCGTTTCAACGCGTGCACCATACCACGCAGATCCCTGCGATCAATCATCGCCTTATTCGATCGTGAACGACCCCAGGTTTGCACCATTTCCATCACTTTATTATTGTGCGGGCGATACATTGCCATCATCGGTTGGCATAATCCCATCGCCCTCCCGCCGAGTTCCAGCGACATAAAGTGAATACCGATTACCATCACGCCTCTGCCCTCTGCGCTAGCCCTATGTAAATGCTCAAGCCCTGAAACATCAAACCAGCGACGCACCCGACGATCGGGCCAGAACCAGGCCATGCCAGTTTCGACTAATGCCATTCCGAGAGAAGCAAAATTACCGTCGATCAGCTTTTCTATTTCCTTGTCTGAGATCGTCGGGAAGCACAATTCCAGATTGCGCCTGGCAATCGCTACCCGGCGTTTAAGAAAGAGACGAGATAGCCGACCGGCACTACGGCCGATTCTCATCAGTAAGGGATAAGGAAGTTGAACGAGTAAAAACAGTACGCCAAGTCCGAACCATGTCGTCCAATAGCGAGGATGAAGTAATGCCCTGGTAAAAGTTTGCTTAATTTTCATGATGATTGTCTTTAAGTGATTAACAGTGCACCGCATAAAACGCGCTACACCTATCATGACACTTATTTATAGTAATCGTTTCAGCTGTGTGGAAAACGACTTCTGACCTTCATCACGCATGAGGCCAAACGCGGGATTAGCATGCGGACAACACAGAGGGAATCTTGAACAGCCGGTGAACGACCAACGGTCAGGGGAATTGTACCGGATTCGCGTTGAATTAAGGAGTAGAGGCATAAGAAAAATCTGTAAGCGTACTTATCAAAACAGGCTTTTCTTAACAGAAGGCAGTCATTAAATGATATCGGCCACCAATACGATGACCGATATCATGCATAGCACATGACTTAAAACTGTGCGCCGGGCGGTACGTTTTTATACGTATTCAGATAAGCCGTCAGCATTTTTTTGAAGATATTACGCACTTTTTTCATCTTGATTCTACTTACTCATTGATTGAACAACGCGATGGAGTAACGATTTTGTCTTACCTGGCGGAATCCGCCTTACGGCGATAAATATTACAACCTCGGTACGGTAAATGCTATTTTTTTGTGATGCACATCACAAAAAAATAGCATTGAACCAGAGCCGCTCCTTAGGCCAATTTCTTTTGTTGCGAATCATTACCACCAGTGATCACGCTATCGTTAGCTATGCTATGCTCTGGGTAAAAGGCGAAACTTTAGTCACCGTTCGTTATTAGTTGAATGCTACTCGTTTTCGGTTAGCGCACTTTATACGCACACGACCACGCATTTCGTCACTGGTTATTCGCTGCTGAAGGCCTCTTACGACCCCCATGGAAACCTGGAAACTTAACCTTTTCTCCGCCTGGCTGGGATGTTTTTTCACCGGGCTGGCAATGAGCCAGATATTGCCCTTTTTGCCGCTGTACATTGAGCAGCTTGGCGTTCATTCGCACGAGTCGCTAAGCCTGTGGTCCGGTTTGATCTTTAGTTCCTCCTTTATCATCTCCGCCATCGTTGCCCCACTGTGGGGGAGCCTCGCCGATCGTAAAGGCCGCAAGCTTATGCTGTTGCGTGCCGCACTCGGCATGGCGATCGTTATGTCGTTGCAAGGATTAGCGACCAACGTATGGCAGTTGTTTATTCTGCGCGCATTAATGGGGTTGACCTCTGGATATATTCCCAATGCGATGGCGCTGATCGCCTCGCAGGTTCCGCGCGAAAAAAGCGGCTGGGCGCTGGGTATGTTATCGACCGGGCAGATTGCCGGCGTGATCCTCGGCCCCTTATTTGGCGGCTTTATGGCCGATTATATTGGGTTACGCTTCGTCTTTTTCATTACGGGCGGCATGTTGTTCATCTGCTTTCTTATTACGCTCTTCGCGATTAAAGAAAGTGTGGTTAGGGTTACCAAAGAAAATCGACTCAGCGGGAAAGCGGTTTTTGCTTCATTACCCTATCCAACGCTGATTATCTGCCTATTCATTACGACAATGATGATCCAGATGGCGAACGGTTCAATTAGCCCAATCCTCACGCTATTCATCCGCGATCTCACACCTGGTTCGGATAATATTGCCTTCATTAGCGGCGTTATTGCTTCCATTCCTGGCGTTTCCGCCCTGCTATCCGCTCCCCGTCTCGGCCGATTAGGCGACAGGATCGGCGCGCATCGCATCCTGATCGCCGCACTGGCGATCAGCGTACTACTGTTTCTGGTGATGGCGATGGTAAAAACCCCCACGCAGCTTGGCCTTCTGCGCTTTATATTGGGCTTTGCCGATGGTGCATTAATGCCAACCGTACAGGCGCTGTTGGTCAAGTACAGTAGTCAGCAGGTGACGGGACGCATCTTTGGTTATAACCAATCATTTATGTATATGGGCAACGTGCTGGGGCCGTTAGTCGGTTCCGGCGTATCCGCGATGATGGGCTTCCGCTGGGTTTTTATCGTCACGGCCTTCCTGGTACTGTGTAACACCGTGCAACTCTTTTTCGCCTTTAGGAAGCTCCCCACGGCAAAGAAATCTCAGCGAGGCAAATAGGAAGCAGCATCAACATAACATCCTGATGCTGCGCCATATCATAGTGGTGATTCCGGCAACATGCGTATTAGGGCACTAAACCTGCCTACGCTAACACCCGGAATCAGCGTAGACGGGAATGGCCCGCTATCTGGCGAGTGTGACGACGGCGAGCGATCATACGTTCCCGTAGCGCATCATAGGCCCAGTTATACAGCACGGTATACGGCAGGAAAAACAGAAAGAAACCGATCTCCACTTTGAGTGCCTGCCATAAGGTGATGTTCAGCATCCACGCCGCCAGCGGTAACCCAATCAGAATGAAACCGCCTTCAAATCCCAGTGCGTGGCCGATACGCACAGCGAGTCGGCGTTGTACGCGATCGGCAGGCCATAGGCGATCGAATATCGCGTTATAGATCATGTTCCATATCATCGCAATGCTGGATAGCATAACCGCCAATGCACCCATATCAAAGAGCGGTTTATTCAACAACCAGGCACCGACTGGCGCGCAGATCGCTAATGCAATCAGCTCAAAGCCTATGGCATGGTACCAGCGTTCACGTAAGGTTTTATTGGTTTTGTTCTGCATAGCCTATTCACTCTATCTTTATTGCGGATGTGTTCTGACCATTATCATGGATGACACTGTATTACGGCCCGATTATCATCGTATAAAATGATAGAATAAAGTTAGTTTCCATCGATAAAACCGATAGAGGTAGGATGCGTTATTCACCCGAATCCCTGTTAGCCTTTGTGACGACCGTCGATGCGGGATCGTTTTCCGCCGCCGCACGGCGATTGCATAAAAGCCAATCCACCATTAGTGCCGCTATTGCCAATTTGGAAGCCGATCTGGGGTTAGTGCTATTTGATCGATCGGGTCATCAGCCTGTACTCACGCTAGCAGGCGAAAAGGTACTTTCTCATGTACAGGCGATCCTGTCGGCCAGTGAAGCCCTGGATGAGTTGGCGATCCGTTTGGCCGACCATATCGAGCCACGTCTGACGTTTGTGTTATCCGATATCTGGCAAGCTGCGCATTACGAACCGGTACTCAAGCGGTTCGCTCACCATTTTCCCGATATTGAATTTGAATGCCTGATAGCGGAAGGCGATGATGTCATCGATCTACTGCAAACGCATCGTGCGCATGTCGGTATATTGCGCGCGCAGGCAGATTATCCGCCCGATATAGCCGCGGCACGCTTGCAGATTAAAACGGAAATGGCCGTCTTTGTGTCGGTATTCCACCCCCTAGCCAAAGAAAAAAGCGTGACCCGCAGCCAACTGGCGACAGTCCGCCAGCTCTATCTCAATACCTATAAACGTAGCGACCAGCCACAACCGCAAGGAATAGTCTGGTCTGCGCCGTCCTACCTTATGCTACTGGAAATGGCGCAGCAGGGGCATGGCTGGAGCATTCTGCCGCGCTGGTTAGTGGCGCAATACGACCAGAATAAGCTGGTGGAATTGCCGGTCGCGGGCTGGCCGCAGTGGATTGACGTGGACATTGTCTGGTCTAAACCCCATCCGCCCGGCCCAGCCGGACTGTGGATGATTGACCACCTTCTTGAACAGCAGGAAAACATCTTCTCTGGATGAGAATAGGTTTTCCCAGCATAGGACGCCTGATGCTTTCCCTCCGCGTCACCTTGCAAAAACACCCATTATTGTGACGCACCAAAGTAGTACTTCCCAATGAAAAACCCTACTATGAAAGGGATTACTACTTGAGTATTCGCGGCACCCCCGCAGATGCCGCAATCGTGCGCCTTAATAATAAGATGTTGCATACGATAAGGTGAAAATTCACTCATTCATACGATTGCAAGTGAGAACAAAATGTCGAATAAACCCTTCTATTACCAAGATCCTTTCCCACTCAGTAAGGATGACACCGAGTATCGCCTGCTGAGCAGCGATTTTGTTTCTATCGCGCAATTCGAAGGTCAGGACATCCTGAAAATCGAGCCAGCAGCATTAACGCTTCTGGCGCAGCAAGCCTTCCATGATGCTTCTTTCATGCTCCGCCCCGCTCACCAGCAGCAGGTAGCCGATATTCTTCACGACCCCGAGGCTAGCGAAAACGATAAATACGTGGCGCTGCAATTCCTACGTAATTCTGAAATTGCTGCCAAAGGTATCCTGCCAACCTGCCAGGATACAGGTACCGCTATTATCGTCGGTAAAAAGGGGCAGCGCGTGTGGACTGGCGCTAACGATGCCGAAGCGCTGTCCAGAGGCGTCTACAATACCTTTATTGAAGACAACCTGCGCTACTCGCAAAACGCGCCTTTGGATATGTACCAAGAGGTCAATACCGGCACCAATCTGCCCGCGCAAATTGACCTCTATAGCACCGAAGGTGAAGAGTATAAATTCCTGTTTGTCACTAAAGGCGGCGGGTCTGCCAATAAAACCTATCTGTATCAGGAAACCAAAGCGCTACTGACGCCAGGTAAATTGAAAAGCTTTTTGATTGAGAAAATGCGTTCATTAGGCACCGCCGCCTGCCCGCCGTATCACATCGCATTCGTGATTGGCGGCACGTCGGCGGAAACAACGCTGAAAACCGTCAAGTTGGCGTCAACCAAGTACTACGATGAATTGCCGACAGAAGGCAACGAGCACGGTCAGGCGTTCCGTGATATCGCCCTGGAGCAGGAGATTCTGGAAGCGGCGCGCGATCTGGGTCTGGGCGCGCAGTTTGGTGGGAAATACTTTGCCCACGATGTGCGGATCATCCGCCTACCGCGTCATGGCGCATCCTGCCCCGTCGGTATGGGGGTGTCTTGTTCCGCTGACCGTAATATTAAAGGGAAGATCAACCGCAAAGGCATTTGGCTGGAACAGTTGGAACAAAACCCGGGGAAATACATTCCTGAACATCTGCGCGAAGCGGGCGAGGGCGATGCGGTAAAAATAGACCTGAACCGTCCGATGGCCGAGATCTTGAAAACGCTGTCGCAATACCCGGTATCTACCCGACTCTCGCTGACCGGCACCATCATCGTCGGCCGTGACATTGCTCACGCCAAGCTGAAGGAACGACTGGATAACGGCGAGGAACTCCCGCAGTACATTAAAGACCACCCGATCTATTATGCCGGCCCGGCAAAAACGCCCGAAGGCTATCCGTCCGGTTCACTAGGGCCGACAACCGCAGGCCGCATGGATTCCTACGTCGATTTACTACAGGCCAACGGCGGCAGCATGATCATGCTGGCAAAAGGTAACCGCAGCCAGCAGGTGACCGACGCCTGTAAGAAACACGGCGGCTTTTACCTTGGCAGCATCGGCGGGCCAGCGGCAATCCTGGCGCAGAACAGCATTAAGAGCCTAACCTGTGTGGAATACCCGGAATTAGGGATGGAAGCCATCTGGCGGATTGAGGTAGAAGATTTTCCGGCCTTTATTCTGGTAGACGATAAAGGCAACGATTTCTTCCAGATGATCCAGAGCGCCAAGTGCGTGAAATGCGGTTAAGTTAAATACGCGATAGAGAAGTTAGGAGAGATCTCGTGTGCCGATGCCCCTATTTTCGGGGCGTCCAGACCGTTGACAAACCTATTTGCCGAATGAAAATGGGCTTTATCAGCAACCTCAGCGCCCCGATTTTCGGGGCGCTTTTATTTGATGCCCAGACGTTTCGCCAAACGGTGTAGGTTGCCGCTGTCTATTTCCAGTTCTCTCGCGCAGGATGACCAGTTGCCCCCATGACGCGCCAGCGTTTGCTGGATGATCCGACGCTGATAGCCGTCCGTGGCCTCTCGCAAGCCGCCGCTGATGAAATAATCTGGTGTGCTGCCAGTGGCACTCGGTTCCCCTGCAAAAGCATGAACGGGCTGGGAGGGAAGCTCAAGATTGAAATGCTCTGGGCCTAACAGCACTTCACCCGATTCCTGTCCCGCTCTTGCCAGCACAGTCGCGCGGTATATGGCATGCTCTAACTCGCGCACATTCCCCGGCCAATCGTACTGTTCCAGCAGCGCTCCCGCCTGCACGGTTAAGGCCAAACGCGCCAACCCCAGTTGAACACGGCTACGTTCGCAGAAAAACCCAGCCAACAGTGCTATATCCTGACGACGCTCACGCAGCGGCGGTACGGATAAGGGAAAAACGCTCAGACGATGGAATAAATCGGCGCGAAAAACACCATCCAGCACCGCCTGACGCAAATCACGATTGGTTGCCGCCAGTACACGTACGTTCACTTTCAACGTGCTATCATCGCCCACGCGCTGGAGATCGCCATATTGCAATACGCGCAGTAACTTCGCCTGTAGCGTCAGCGACAGTTCACCAATCTCATCCAGAAATAGCGTGCCGTTATCCGCCATTTCAAATTTACCGGTACGGTGGTGAATCGCTCCGGTAAACGCCCCTTTTACATGGCCAAATAATTCGCTCTCCGCGACCGATTCCGGCAGCGCAGCGCAATTAAGATAGACCAACGGATGATCAGCCCGATGCGAACCACGATGGATCGCTCGCGCCACCAGCTCTTTGCCGACGCCCGTCTCCCCCATGATCAGCACATTCAGGTCAGACCCCGCCACAATATCGACTTCTTTCTTTAGCCGCTGCATCGCTTCAGACAGCCCGACCATTTCCTCCGCGCTTTCCACCGCCGGGCTTTCGGCACGCACCGGCGCAGGCAATTGCCGTTCAAGACGCTCCATTAGCAGAGCATTACTTAGCGCCGCGGCCGCCATTGCCCCCACTAATCGCAGCTCTTCATCGCTAAAATGATCAAACTGGCGCGGATCCATACCATCCACCGTTAGCGCACCGATCAAATTCTGATTCGCAAACAGCGGCAGGCCAACACACGCGTGCACTTTAAGATCTTCCTGGCTGGGGATCAGGCCATCATAAGGATCAGGAAGCTGACTATCCGCCGGGAAACGTACCACATCGCCCGCACGGGCGATCGCTTCCAGCCGCGGATGATCGGACAGACGAAAACGTCGTCCCAGCACATCCGGTGCCAGACCGTCTATCGCCAACGGTCGAAATAGCTGGTTCTCATAACGTAGCAACGCCGATGCATCACAGCGTAATAGCTGGCGTAGGCTATTAATCAACCGCTGAAAACGATCTTGATTTGATAGCCCCATTTGCAACTCGATAGCGATACGGGCCAGGGCGTTGATAGAAAGCATTTGGGTGTGTCCTAATGACATTATCATTGTCATTACGACACTAACCCAATAATGTCATTATGACAATGTCGATTAATTAATTCATTAAAATCAATTAATTAAAAATTGGCACGGTTTCTGCAATCTCAATGACAACTCTCCTGATTGTTACCATTGAGGTCTCAGAACATGGCAATTCACGTTAAGAATAATATTCACTGGGTTGGACAACGCGACTGGGAAGTCCGTGACTTCCACGGTACGGAATACAAAACGCTGAAAGGCAGCAGCTACAATAGCTATCTCATCCGCGAAGAGAAGACCGTGCTGATCGACACCGTCGATCATAAATTCAGCCGTGAGTTTGTGCAGAACCTGATGGCGGAAGTGGATCTAAACGCCATCGATTACATCGTGATCAACCACGCCGAAGAAGATCACGCTGGCGCACTCAGTGAGCTAATGGCGCACATTCCCCATACACCGATCTATTGCACTTTCAATGCGATCGATTCCATTACCGGCCATCATCATCATCCCGAATGGAATTTTCACACGGTCAAAACCGGCGATACGCTGGACATCGGCAATGGCAAACAATTGATCTTTATCGAAACACCGATGCTGCACTGGCCGGACAGTATGATGACTTACCTGACCGAGGATGCCGTATTATTCAGTAACGACGCGTTCGGCCAGCACTACTGTGATGAACACTTGTTTAACGATGAGGTAGATCAAACCGAGCTATTCGAGCAGTGCCAGCGCTATTTCGCCAACATTCTGACGCCATTCAGCCGCTTAGTGACCGCCAAGATCCACGAAGTGCTGGGCTTTAACCTGCCGCTGTCGATGGTCGCCACCTCACACGGCGTGGTATGGCGTGACGATCCGGCCCAGATCATCCACCTGTATCTGAAGTGGGCCGATAGCTATCAGGAAGATCGCATCACGCTGTTTTACGACACCATGTCTAACAATACCCGCATGATGGCCGACGCCATCGCGCAGGGTATCAACGATGTCGATCCCGGTGTCGCGGTGAAAATTTATAACGTCGCCCGCCATGACAAGAATGAGATCCTAACGCAGGTCTTCCGGTCGAAAGGCGTATTGGTCGGTTCATCGACGATGAATAATGTAATGATGCCGAAAGTTGCCGCAATGTTGGAGGAGATTACCGGCCTGCGTTTTCAAAACAAGAAAGCGTCCGCATTCGGTAGCTACGGCTGGAACGGGGGCGCGGTCGATCGCGTGCAAACTCGCCTGATGGACGCCGGTTTTGAAACCACGCTGGCGTTGAAAACCAAGTGGCGTCCTGATGGCAGCGCATTGGAGATTTGCCGTGAACACGGCCGCGAAATCGCACGTCAGTGGGCGCTGCATCCGTTGGATAATACGCCGGCTCGTCGCGTTATCTCACCGGTAAAACCGACGACCGCCATACCACAATCTCCCGTCACACCACTCGCCGCAAGTGCCCCCGCTACCAGCGCTTGTGGGTGTAATGAAGTCACCGCGTCAGAGTCAACCGTACCGCCCGCGGCGCTATCAGACAGTGGCCGTATGCAGTGCAGCGTCTGCCAGTGGATATACGATCCGGCGCTGGGTGAACCGATGCAGGATGTCGCCCCCGGCACCGTCTGGTCAGACGTGCCAGACAGCTTCCTCTGCCCGGAATGCGGGCTGGGTAAAGACGTTTTCAATCCAATGCGTTGAGGCGAGGATGATGAAAGATATCGTGATTATTGGCGCGGGCTTTGCCGCCCGCCAGCTTATTCGGCAGCTACGTAGGCTGGATGCTCATTGTCCTATCCGTATGATCGCTGCCGACAACGGCGATGAGTACAACAAGCCGGATTTAAGCCATGTGATGAGCCAACAGCAACGCGCCGACGATCTGACGAAAATGCAAGCCGCAGAATTCGCGGAGGAAAACCGCATTACGCTACTGGCAAACACGCGCGTCACCGCGATTGATCGCCAGGCGCAACAGGTTGCTTGCGGCACGGATCGTTATGATTACCAGAAGCTAGTACTGGCGACAGGAGCCAGCGCAAGGGTGCCACCAATTCCAGGGCATGAACATATGCTAACGCTCAATAGCCAGCAGGAATACCGTACTCACGAAAGTCGGCTCTGGCAGGCCGAACGTATACTTGTACTCGGTGCCGGGTTGATTGGCACCGAACTGGCGATGGATTTACGCCGCGCGGGAAAACGTGTCACCCTAGCTGACTGCGCCAGTAGCATTCTACCCGCGTTGATGCCGCCCGAAGTCAGCGCACGTCTGCAATTCACGCTGACGCAGCAAGGGGTCTCACTGCATCTGAATACCACCCTGCAACAGCTAGAGAAAACCGAAACTGGCGTGCGGGCGACATTTATCGATGGGCGGACTATTGAGGTCGATGAAATCATCGCCGCTATCGGTTTGCAGCCTAACACACCGCTAGCGCAAACAGCAGGGTTGGCTGTGCGGAAAGGCACCCAGACCAATGCGCAGTTACAGACCAGCGATCCGCAGATTTATGCGCTAGGCGACTGTGCGGAGATTAACGGTAGGCTCCTGCCCTTCCTGCAGGCTATCCAGTTGGCCGCAATGCCACTGGCGAAAAATCTGCTAGGCGGCAATGAAATGCTGACGCTGCCGCCAATGCTGGTAAAAATCAAGACGCCGCTGTTTCCTTTGCAGATGGCAGGCGATGCCGCCGGTAGCGATTTACACTGGCAACAGGAATGGGACGAACAGGGTATGGTGGCGCAAGCACGGGATAGCCAACACAAGCTACGTGCCTTTGTGGTCGGCGGTGCCAGAATGAAGGACGCCTTCCCACTGCTACGACAGCTTTCTGCCACTACCTGATACCGCAAAATAAATATGCATATAAAATACATATTTCTGGTCAGACCGTGTGGGGATTCATAGAATATAGTCATCGCTTTCAGCATTTATGGACCGAGGTAACGATGCAAGATCTCATTTGTTATAAAAAAATGCCACAGTGGAACCACCTGACGCTGCCCGAGGCATTTAAGGAAAAGCACAATACGCAAGCAGGCACCTGGGCAAAATTGACCGTGTTGCGCGGGGAAATGACCTTCGCCATGTTAACCGAAGATGGCGATACGCTGGAGACGTATCATTTTTCCGAGCACAACCAGCCGCCTTTTGTGGAACCACAGGCCTGGCACCGCATTGTTTCGTGTTCTGACGATCTGGAATGTCAACTCAGCTTTTATTGTTCGCCCGAGGATTTCTATCATAAAAAATATGGTCTGACGCGTACCCATTCCGAAGTGATCAAGGCGATGCAGTACGTTAAACCGGGTAAAGCACTCGATTTAGGCTGTGGCGGCGGACGAAACGCTCTGTATTTGAACCTGCGCGGATTTGACGTTACCGCCTGTGATAAACACGAACCCAGTATTGATTCGCTAAATAACATCATTAAAAGCGAAGCGCTGGAGAACATCCGAGCAGGCGTTTACAATATCAACCTTGCGGAAATAAAAGCACAATACGATTTCATCCTGTCAACTGTCGTACTGATGTTCCTGGAACGAGATCGCATTCCGCACATTATTAGCAATATGCAGGAAAGTACCGTTAACGGCGGCTATAACCTGATTATTGCCGCGATGTCCACGGAAGATTGTCCATGCCCAATGCCCTTCTCGTTTACTTTTAAAGAAGGCGAACTGAAGGACTATTATGCCGATTGGGAAATCCTCAAATATAACGAGGATATGGGGGAACTACACAAAACCGATGCGCAGGGTAACCGTATTAAGCTACGTTTCGCTACCCTACTGGCGAGAAAACCCTAATCATACCACGCTGGTTTCATTGCCAGCGTGAATACGCTATACCCACTGCGTTATCCACGCCATTTGTCATTATTCACTTCTCTTTTTAAGGGAATAATAAGAATACTCTTGTTTACCCTTAATACTCATCCTCATGAGCTATACCTAATATCAGTGGGTTCATAAGGATAACATCATGGCTGATAATCACGTTCAATTTCCAAAAATAATTTCTATTCATCAGTTTATGAAAGCATATGGAACTGAGGCTCTGATTTGTTTTCTCGGGGTCAAAGAGGCGAAAAGCGTTCATTATGCCGTCGTGACGGGCGTCGGCGCAGAACGTGAAACATTGCCTTATTTTAAGTGGATTAATACCATGATAATCAATGGTGAAAAATTAATGTATGGAACATATCATGCGATCGCTAACAAATATTTACTGCGTTATCTCGCTGAGTTTTGTTTTAGGTTTAATCGACGATTTTATTTAGAATAAGGTGTTTGAACAATTGATTAATTCAAGTGTTCAAACCGCACCGATGCCTCAACGTCTTCTTAAATTTCCCGAGATTCGGGGGTAAAAAATAATTATATGGAAAATACGGTAATATATATATATATTCACCTTCAATAGCATTGATGGAGTTCTCACTAACCTAATCATGAGGGAAAAGCCTTAGGAGGCTAATGATGGTATTTAAACAAGAAATAGTTGTTTATAACGGTTATAAAATCAATGTTGAACGTCATATTTATAGTAGTAAATTACAATCTGCAATTCTGGTTAATGGTGCGTTGGCGACATCTTCGTCATTTTTACATTGGGTTAAGCATTTAGAAGGTCGAGTGAATACCATTCTTTTCGATTTACCCTTCGCAGGGAAATCCAAACCCATGAATAAGTCACTCAGTATCATCACCAAAGAGCAGGAAGTCGAGATCATCAATCATCTGATTCGTCACTATGAACCTGAGATTATTATGTCCGTTTCCTGGGGCGGGTTAGCTGCACTTATGGCGGCAAACCAAAATACGGACATTATTAAGAAAGCCGTAATTGCCTCGTTCTCAATCACTATTAATGAGAAAATGGAGCGGTATATTCTTAAAGCGCGTGACTATGTTTATGCCAATAAATTTTCCGAGTTAGGTATGTTGCTAAACGATGAGGTAGGAAAGTATTTGCCACGCGCACTCAAACGAACCAACTATAAACACATCGCCAATCTGGATATTCATGAGTATCATCAGGCTTGTTTTCACTTGGAACAAATCATCAAGCTAAAAGATTTTGATTATAAGCGTCTAATCAGTAAGACATCTATCCCCGTCATTTTTATCAATGGGGAACGTGATGAGTATACGACCTGTGAAGACGTTAAATACTTAAAAAATTACCTTCCTAATAGTGAGTTTTATACTGTTAGTCATGCCGGTCACTTCCTTGATTTAGAGAATAAGCAGGCATCACTTGCGCTGAAAGATATTTTCGAAAACGTTATCCCTTAAGATTAAAGGAATTAAAATATGAATGTATATTTAGCCGCACTTGGATCGGCTGGCGATGTCTACCCATTCATTTTAGTTGGCGATCACTTAGTAAAATCGGGTCATTGCGTTTACCTGTGCGCCAATCCCTTTTTTAAAGCGCTCGCGGAATCTCGGGGGATGAATTTTATTAGTATCGGCTCAGCACACGAATATCAGAAAACCATTACTTCGCCAGAACTGTGGCACAAAAGAACAGCGCTGGATACCTTATGCCGCTATATGCTGACGCAGCAAGAAACGATGTATGACCAACTCGTAAGTAGAGTCGATGCCGCTGATATCATGGTCACCTCACTTTGGTCTTTTGCCGCTAAATCACTAGCAGAAGTAAAAAAATGCTGTGTCATCCCCATGCGCGTTGGCCCGTCGACTTTTCTATCACAGGATAAGCTGCCGCAACATGCCAAGCTCAGTTGGCTCAATTTGCTCCCCCGACCACTGCGCAAGTATCTTATCCGTGTGTATGAAAAACAGGTGCTAGACAGACGGCTCGCTGCTGGCGTTAATGCTTTCCGGCAAAAAATAAACTTGCCGCCTATAACAAGAATTCTGACACATTGGACACATCATTCAGATGATGGTTTAGTTTGCCTGTTTCCAGATTGGTTTGCCCCTGTTCAAGCAGACTGGCCACATAACGCAACGTTAGTCGGATTTCCGCTTTTCAAAGCTTCTACACCGTCAGATAACCGCAATGTACCACCCGACTTCTTTGCGCAGGAGACGGTGCTGTTTTGCCCTGGCTGGGCGCTTCAACAAGACGAGAATCTGTTGCGGCGAATCATTAACGAAATACTTCGTTTAAGGAAACAGTGCCTACTAGTAGGCGTAGACCCAAATGCATTACCGCAACAAGATGGCGTACTGGTGCGAAAAGAGGTCGATCTGGATTACTGCCTGAATGCCTGCTGTGCGGCAATACATCACGGGGGAATTGGGACAGTATCGCTGTGCTTCTACCATGCCGTTCCACAGCTCATCTTCCCTAGTGCATTCGATCAATTCGACAATGCGCGTCGTGTTGAGCAATTAGGATGCGGAATTACGTTAACCAAGCGGTATTCGAAGGCGATTAACCAAGCGCTTGAGCGGGTTATAAACGAAGGCTGCATCCGTGAACGCTGCCGTTGGGCGCAGGAGAAATACGGCGAGAAAAATCATTGTATGGAAAGTATTCGCACCACACTGGAACAGGCTCATCATCAGCATCAATTGACAATAGACCCCATTGCCACGGCCTAATCATCACTATAAATTCATCGATATAAGTAAAGGGCCACTAAATCGGCCCTTTATCATACTTCTATATCAGCTGGCTTTGCGCTCAACCGCTATACGGTAAGCCACCAGATCTTCAATCGTTAACACGGGCATGTCGTGTTGTTTGGCAAATGCGATGACTTCCGGCGCATGCGCCATAGAACCATCATCATTCGTCAGTTCACACAAAACACCAAATGGCTTCAGGCCTGCCAGCGTCATGAGATCCACCGTCGCTTCAGTATGACCACCGCGCGTTAATACGCCGCCGGGTTGCGCGCGCAATGGGAACACATGGCCGGGATGATTGAGATCGCTTGGTTTTGCGTTATCCGCAATCGCAGCGCGAATAGTTGTCAGACGATCGGCTGCGGAAACCCCTGTCGTTACGCCTTTAGCCGCTTCAATCGTTACGGTAAACGCGGTTTGAAAATGGCTGGAATTATTTTCCACCATCATCGGCAGAGCTAACTGTTGACGACGCTCTTCCGTCAGGCAGAGGCACACAATGCCGCTGCCATGACGAATCATCAGCGCCATTTGTTCAACGGTCATATTTTCAGCGGAAAAGATCATGTCACCTTCGTTCTCACGATCTTCATCGTCCAACACCAGCACCCCTCGCCCATGACGCAATGCATCAAGTGCGCGTTCTACGCGTGCGGTTGGATTGCCAAATTCAGAAAGTAATGTCTGATTCATGGTAAAAAACCTCAATGTAATTATCGATTACCAGAATCAGGGCGAGCTTGAGGAGTAACCGCGACTACGGATTGCATAGCCATGGTTAACAAAAATAACGCGAGCGAGCGTAAAGCCCGACAGATGCCGTTACTCTCTCCCATCCGGACTTTAACCGTCGGCCCCGGAATTACACCGGATCTGCTGACCCCACGTCGCGAAATCGATAATAAACAGCGAAAACATCACGTGAGCGCTCGCGGGCTTCCAATACGTAGAACCTTATTCATTCATACGTTCACTGGTTTACCGCCGGTGGGGAATCACACCCCGCCCTGAGAATAAGCAGGGTTACTATAGCGCTAATACCTCATCAGGGCAATTGATCCGCCACGCGGAATCAGGCAAAACGTCAGTAGAAATACGGTAAAATTATGCTGAATTTGTACAAAGCAGATGTCGGATTTCGTTCCTAGGCATTACACTTGCTCTTGCTATAATCATTAATTACATAACCTATATCAGGAAAGCGACATGATTGACCCAAAGAAGATTGAACAAATCGCCCGCCAAGTGCATGAATCAATGCCAAAAAGTATTCGGGAATTGGGTGATGATGTAGAAAAAAAAATCCGTCAGATCTTACAGGCTCAATTGACCCGATTAGATGTGGTGAACCGTGAAGAATTCGATATTCAGACGCAGGTTCTGCTACGCACACGCGAGAAGATAGCTCGTCTGGAGCAACGACTGACCGAACTGGAGGCCAAATGGCCTACCGAGGAAAAGCCAATCGGTACGCCAGAAAACGACTAATCCCCACCATAAGACGCCCTGCTCAGGGCGTTTACCGATTCGCACCGCATTCGGCATAAACACTTCAGCGAGAAGCTAACTCAACCTGTTTACGCGGTAGAAACAGCCACAGCACGCCCAGCATAATGAGCGCATAAAGCGATTTCCAACCTATCATCAGCAACAGTGCGCAGCAAAGCATACCACCAATGGCTGCCATCACCCTCGCTCGCCCTGTCAGCAAACGCCATCCCGCCAGCATACATAGTAGGTAAATTAGTACGAAGATACCGTTGGCATAAACTATCAGCATATCCAGCGGCAGGCCGAGCCAGTAAATCAACAGACAGCACACCAGACAACAAAGCACCACCATCGACAGGGCGTTCACTGGCGTTTGTCCTGTAGACAACGTTGCGAGCGTACTGCCTTTCGGCGCCTGTGACCACACTAAACGAGCAAAACCCTGCGTGTAGATATTCACGCTGGCAAAACAGGCCAAATACCCAACAATACAGGCGATCCACAGCGCATGTTTGCCAAACAGTTGCACAACGATACCCGGCAGAGACGCCGTTGCCGCCATCCCCTCACCATAGGCGGCAAAATGCAATACCGCCACCGTACATCCCCAATAAACCGCTCCGGCAACCAGCATGCCGATGAGTAAAGCCCGAGGAAAATCCCGCTCCGGTTCGCGGAATTCCGTCGCCATATGAGCAAAAGCTTCCAGGCCGACAAAACACCAGAACATAACGGATAGGGCGCTAAAAGTATTAGACTAGGATAATTCACTCATCGACGGCCAGGGGATATGCGCGGGTGTAATATCGCCCTGCCACCAGATAGCCACGACTAGGCCCACGACCAACATTGCGATGACGATCTGAATATTGGCGCTAGATCCGGCGCTGCGCAGGCCCAGTAGCCAAATACCACACAGCGTTAATAGCTGTACGCAGAGTAAACCCAGGTTGCTCCAGCCAAACGCCGCCTGCCAGAACCCAGCGGCAATCTGCAAAGCGGCAGGCAGGCCGAGAGGAATAACGGAAAGGAACAGCCAACTCGTTACGCGCGCCATGCGCGGCCCAAAGGCGAGGTTAACAAAATGGGCAGCGCCGCCTGCATGGGGAAAATGTTGCCCTAACGCAGCAAAGCCAATGGCAATAGGGAAAACAAACAGAATTAAGATCGGCCACGCCCACAGACTATCCTGCTGTGCCAGCTGAGCGACCAATGCGGGGACGGCAAACACGCCAGTACCCAGTAAAGAAGTAGAAAGCAGCCCTACTCCCTGAATCAGACCTAGATCTTGTTTTAATTTTTTTTCATCGCTCACTGCATTCGCCTTGCTATTTTTCTACCCCTACGCCAGAAAGAAAAATAAAAAAAGCCTCCATGAACTCACGGAGGCCCCTCATTCGCTTTCTGAACTCACATACCTGGCATCAAAAAAGACACCGCTCTATCAGGCATTCGCTTTCAACACATCCCGAATGCGAGCCTTGTAGGATTCAACTTTCTGCGGCGTCAACATGCGGCGCTCATCATCCTGCACTACACCACCGACATCATCAGCGATACGCTGTGCAGACTGTAACATCAGTTTAAAATTCTGACTGGCGTCGCCATAAGACGGCACCATCATGAAAATGGACACACCCGGCGTGGTAAATTCGGCCATTTCATCCACATTAAACGAGCCTGGTTTCACCATATTTGCCAGACTGAACAGCACCGGCCCACCACCAGCGGGGTTCACGTGACGATGGAAAATGCTCATTTCTCCAAACTGGAAGCCCGCCTGAAGCAAGCTTTGCAACAGCAGTTCACCACCTATGACGCTCCCCTGGTGCGCCACAACATGCAGCACTAAAACCGCTTCTTTCGCAGCGGAGGACTCGTCGGGCTGTTGGGAAACGGACGACGACACATCCTGTTCAGGTGGCCTACGTGGCGTGTCTGTATTATTCACCTCTGAGATGGAATCATCATCGGAGGCGAGGACACGCGGCGGCGTATCATCCACTGGCGTCGATTCATCAAGTAAAGGATCGTAAGAAGAAACAGGGGACACATCAGCAAACGGTGATTTCGCCTCTGCCCCCGCATCTTCACGTTCCGAGGCATGGTCAAAAGCAGTATTGCCAAGCGGGGGATCGCTCTGCTGCGCACGCGCGCCCTTAACGCGGACTTCGCCAACACCGTCATCCAACGCCTCAAACGGCGTTTCATCACGAACTTTCTTAGCGCGTTTCAGTTTAGGCGGGGGGTCACGAAAAAGGGACGAGCGCTCTTTGCGGCTAGTCCACAAGCCGTGCAGTAGAAGCGCTATTATCGCGATCGCGCCAACGACGATTAATATCAGACGCAAGTCCTGCATCATTGCAATCCCAATTGTTCCAACAATACATTGCCACTACGGCAAATACTTATACCACTAACTCTATTTGCCTGAGTACACAAGTGCAAGTCTGCACGGTACTTTATGACAATAAAGATAGATATAACGCACTTTTTTGCTGTTTTTTCATTCAAATGTAGTCTGGTCAGCATAAGATCATCCCGATATGATGCCCTGACAACTACATGAATGGGTCTATTGCCACTATGTCTTTCGCAAAACCGTCTCTCAGCAACACCACAGACCAGGTTCGCAGCGGCGTACACTATTTTTTTGCCGGATGGCGTTTAATCTCACGACCGGGTATTCGGCGCTTCGTTATTCTCCCCTTACTCATGAATATCATACTAATGGGAGGCGCTTTTTGGTGGCTGTTCCATCAATTAAGCGACTGGATCCCCCAGATCATGAGCTATATTCCGAGTTGGCTGCAATGGCTCAGCTATCTCGTTTGGCCGCTTGCTGTACTCTCTATCTTGCTGGTATTTAGCTACCTATTCAGCACTATCGCTAATATCATTGCCGCGCCCTTTAACGGTTTGCTGGCGGAACAGCTAGAAGCCATATTAACCGGCCAAACGTTGTCGGATAGCGGCATACTTGGCATCGCCAAAGATATCCCGCGGGTAATGAAACGTGAGATTCAGAAACTGGCATACTACCTGCCCCGCGCGTTGGTATTATTGATCCTCTATTTTATTCCCGGCATTGGGCAAACCGTCGCGCCAATTCTATGGTTCCTATTCGGCGCCTGGATGATGGCGATTCAATATTGCGATTATCCTTTTGATAATCACAAAGTAGACTTTCCAACCATGCGGCGGGCATTACGTCGCCATAGCATCGCGAATATGCAATTTGGCGCGCTGGTCAGTCTATTCACGCTAGTGCCACTGTTAAACTTGGTTATTATGCCGGTTGCGGTATGCGGCGCAACCCAACTGTGGGTAGACCGTTATCGTGATCTGTCCACCACACTACCGAAAAAAACGCCATAACTGGTGATAAGCCGTTGTTTTACAGCGCCGTGCTTTGTATATGTAATGAAAAGATATTTCTTAAGAACATAACGATATAGCAATTCTTTACTTCACGGACAGGTGTGAACGAGTATTCTCTCTACGTTGGCAAAAATTTCATACAGTTATAAGGACAGGCTATGAGCAAGATCTACGAAGACAATTCTTTCACAATCGGCCATACGCCGCTGGTTCGCCTAAACCGTATCGGTAATGGACGCATTCTGGCTAAAGTGGAATCCCGCAATCCCAGTTTCAGCGTCAAATGCCGTATCGGCTCTAACCTAATTTGGGATGCGGAAAAACGTGGCGTCCTCAAACCGGGCATCGAACTGGTTGAACCCACCAGCGGAAACACGGGGATCGCACTGGCATACGTTGCGGCGGCGCGCGGCTATAAGCTCACACTGACCATGCCGGAAACAATGAGTATTGAGCGTCGTAAATTGCTGAAAGCACTCGGCGCCAATCTGGTGTTAACCGAAGGCGCGAAAGGCATGAAGGGCGCGATTGCTAAAGCAGAAGAAATTGTCGCTAGTGACCCGAGCCGATATCTGTTGTTGCAGCAGTTCAGCAACCCTGCAAACCCAGAGATCCATGAAAAGACCACCGGGCCTGAAATCTGGGAAGATACCGACGGTCAGGTTGACGTCTTTATCTCAGGTGTGGGCACTGGCGGTACGTTAACTGGCGTTAGCCGCTACATCAAGAACACCAAAGGCAAAGCAATCATCAGTGTGGCGGTTGAACCAGCCGATTCGCCGGTCATCTCTCAGGCGCTAGCAGGCGAAGAATTAAAACCGGGCCCGCACAAAATTCAGGGTATTGGTGCCGGTTTCATCCCAGATAACCTGGACCTGAAATTAGTCGATCGCGTAGAGAAAGTGACGAATGAAGAGGCCATCAGCACCGCGCGTCGCTTGATGGAAGAAGAGGGCATTTTAGCAGGGATTTCTTCCGGGGCCGCCGTTGCCGCCGCGCTGAATTTGCTTAAAGAGAAGGAATTTGAGGATAAAACAATCGTCGTTATTCTGCCTTCTTCCGGTGAACGCTACCTGAGCACGGCATTGTTTGCGGACCTCTTTACCGAGCAAGAACTGCAACAATAGTAGCCCGGTTTTACCCGCTCAATAAGTAAATGACATGTTAAAAAAGCACCTATTTTGGTGCTTTTTTGTGGCATACATCAAACTTTTCACCACATAAATATTGCTTTTCTACATCAGGTTTAGTATTTAACCGGTCAATTATTTTGATGCGTGAAATTAATCACCGACCAGCATCACACCTCGCGGATTGTTTATTCCCTGCGCATAATGGCAACATTGCCGTTTTGCGATCGCGGTTAAAATAATCGGTGCGGAATCCGTAATGTTTGGTGGTATTTTATCCAGGAAATTCGTTTGACGGTTTTTCTGTCGCATCGCGGCCCGCTCCTGTACATACCTCAGGCGCTAACCAAACAGGCTAAAGTTCAGCGGATCGGCTAAACTTTAGTTCCACAACATCAATCTAAACCATAAGTTGGGGAAAAAGCATGTTCCAGCAAGAAGTGACAATCACCGCACCGAATGGCCTGCACACTCGTCCCGCTGCTCAGTTCGTCAAAGAAGCCAAAAGTTTCGCCTCAGAAATCACCGTAACGTCCAACGGTAAGAGCGCCAGCGCCAAAAGCCTGTTCAAATTGCAAACGCTGGGCCTGACACAGGGAACGGTCGTCACTATCGCAGCAGAAGGCGAAGACGAACAAAAGGCGGTTGAACATTTGGTTAAACTGATGGCCGAGCTCGAATAATAAACGGGTCTTTTTAGCGAACATCAGAATCGAGTAAGGTAGGGTTATGATTTCAGGCATATTAGTATCACCGGGAATTGCTTTTGGTAAGGCACTGTTACTGAAAGAAGATGAAATAATCATCAACCGGAAAAAAATCTCTGCGGATCAGGTGGAACAGGAAATCGAACGTTTTCTGACTGGTCGTTCCAAAGCATCCGCGCAGTTGGAAGCGATCAAGAAAAAAGCGGGCAAGACACTGGGCGCAGAGAAAGAAGCCATCTTCGAAGGCCACATCATGTTGCTGGAGGATGAAGAATTCGAGCAGGAAATCATAGCCCTAATTAAAGATGAACATGCTTCCGCCGATGCCGCAGCGTTTTCCGTTATCGAAAACCAAGCCAAAGCGCTGGAAGAGCTTGATGACGAATATCTGAAAGAACGCGCGGCGGACATGCGTGATATTGGGAAACGTTTGCTGCGCAACATTCTTAATATGCCCATCATCGATCTGGGCGATATTCAGGATGAGGTCATTCTGGTGGCCGCCGATATGACGCCGTCAGAAACCGCGCAGTTGAACCTGGATAAAGTGTTAGGCTTCATTACCGATCTCGGTGGCCGTACCTCTCACACCTCCATTATGGCGCGTTCACTGGAACTGCCAGCGATTGTCGGCACAACCAATGCGACCCAGCAAGTCAAAAACGGCGATTACTTGATCCTCGATGCGGTAAACAACCATATCTACCTGAATCCAACCGCTGAGAAGATTGATGAATTAAAAGCCGTTCAGCAGCAGTACAACGCAGAAAAGTACGAGCTGGCAAAACTGAAAGACCTGCCAGCCATCACGCTGGATGGTCATCAGGTTGAGGTTTGCGCCAACATCGGCACCGTACGTGATGTCGCTGGCGCCGAGCGCAATGGTTCGGAAGGCGTTGGCCTCTATCGTACCGAGTTCCTGTTCATGGATCGCGATACGCTACCGACCGAAGAAGAACAATTTCAGGCATACAAGGCCGTTGCTGAAGCCGTAGGCGCTCAGGCGGTTATCGTGCGTACCATGGATATTGGCGGCGACAAAGATCTGCCTTACATGAATCTGCCAAAGGAAGAAAACCCGTTCCTCGGTTGGCGCGCTATTCGTATCTGCCTCGATCGTAAAGAAATTCTCCATGCTCAGTTGCGTGCCATCCTGCGCGCGTCCAGCTTTGGCAAGCTACGCATCATGTTCCCGATGATTATCTCTGTGGAAGAAGTGCGTGAGTTAAAAGCCGAACTGGAAATGCTGAAGGCGCAACTGAGAGAAGAAGGCAAGGCCTTTGATGAAAGCATTGAAGTCGGCGTGATGGTTGAAACGCCCGCCGCCGCCGCCATCGCGCCTCATTTAGCCAAAGAAGTCGACTTCTTTAGTATTGGGACAAATGACTTAACCCAGTATACTCTTGCTGTTGATCGCGGTAATGAGCTGATTTCTCATCTCTATAACCCGATGTCCCCTGCCGTCCTTACCCTGATTAAGCAGGTTATTGACGCGTCCCATGCCGAAGGCAAATGGACAGGGATGTGTGGTGAGCTCGCCGGAGACGAACGTGCTACACTACTGTTATTGGGAATGGGTCTGGACGAATTCAGCATGAGTGCGATCTCTATCCCGAGCATCAAGAAAATCATCCGTAATGCGAATTACGAAGATGCGAAGGCGCTGGCGGAGCAAGCATTAGCACAACCGACAGCACAAGAGTTAAGCGATCTAGTGAGCTGCTTTATTAAAGAAAAAACGCTCTGCTGATGCTGCTTTACCTAATCGGTTTCAAGGTGGCAATCAGTACCCCGGCCAGCAAGGTACTGCAACCGGGGAGCGAAAATATGAATGCCACAACGACTTGGAAGATTAGGGTATATGCTGGCCCAATATTAATGCTTAGGAGAGAATCATGGGGTTGTTCGATAAACTGAAATCTCTGGTTTCTGACGACAAAAAAGACGCTGGCAGCATCGAAATCATTGCGCCGTTGTCCGGTGAAATCGTCAATATTGAAGATGTTCCCGATGTTGTATTTGCAGAAAAAATCGTCGGTGATGGTATTGCTATCAAACCAACCGGCAACAAAATTGTCGCCCCGGTAGACGGCACCATCGGTAAAATTTTTGAAACTAACCATGCGTTTTCCATCGAGTCAGACAGCGGTATTGAGCTGTTTGTGCACTTTGGTATTGATACCGTTGAATTAAAGGGCGAGGGCTTCAAACGCATCGCCGAAGAAGGCCAACGCGTGAAGAAAGGCGATCTCGTTATTGAGTTTGACCTGGCTTTACTGGAAGAAAAAGCGAAGTCTACGCTGACACCAGTGGTTATTTCCAACATGGATGAAATCAAGGAACTGATCAAACTGAGTGGTACGGTTGTCGTCGGTGAAACACCGGTTATCCGTATTAAGAAGTAAACCACCAGGCTACGGATGGTTTATGACGTTTGCACGAAGCGGCGCCCGGATGGCGCCGTTTTCGTTTCTACTTTTCAGAGCCGACCTAGTCCAATCTCGTCTTCGCATTATCGTTATCATCCAGCCTTGCGCCGGATGCTATTAGTCAAAGACGCCGGTAGATAAATAACGATCGCCGCGATCGCAGGCAATCGCCACGATGATACTGCCGGGATTTTCTGCCGCTATCTGCAACGCGCCCGCCACGGCGGCACCGGAACTCACGCCACAGAAAATACCTTCCTGACGCGCTAACTGTCGCAATGTCTGCTCGGCGTCCATCTGCGTAATATCCAGAATACGGTCGACCAGATCGGCGCGAAAAATTCCCGGCATATAGCCTGATGTCCAACGACGAATACCGGGGATGTGGCTTCCCTCAGCAGGCTGTAATCCGACCGTACAGATTGCCGGATTCTGCTGTTTCAGGTAGCGGCTAACACCGGAAATGGTACCTGTCGTCCCCATACTGGAAATAAAGTGTGTCAGTTTACCCGCTGTTTGCTGCCAAATTTCAGGGCCAGTGGTGCAAAAATGTGCCAACGCATTGTCAGGATTATTAAACTGATCGAGCGTTTTCCCTTCTCCCGCCAGCACCATCTGTTTCGCACGATCGCGTGCCCCTTCCATCCCTAACTGGCGATTAACCAGAACCAGTTCTGCCCCATACGCGTGCATTGCGGCCTGACGTTCATAGCTCATATTATCTGGCATCAGCAAGCGTAGCCGATAGCCCTTTACTGCCGCCATCATTGCCAGCGCAATGCCCGTATTCCCGCTGGTCGCCTCGATCAGTCTATCGCCAGGCGCGATATCACCGCGTAGTTCCGCTTGACGGATCATGGAGAAAACCGCCCGATCCTTAACCGAGCCAGCGGGGTTATTTCCCTCCAGCTTCAGCCAGATCTCACTGTGCAGCCCTTGTGGCATGCGCTGCAATTTTACCAGTGGGGTATTACCAATATACTGTTCAAGCGTTGTCACAAATTACGTCCTAAAAATCTACCGATAGGGCACCTACGATCTTATAACGACAATAACTGGTCCAGAGAAGGGGCAAAAAAGTAACTTCCACTGACCGCGCGCGTAAAGCGCAACATATCATCACGTTTACCGTCACGATCGCCAAACATACTCAATAACTGCTGTTCAATATTGTGTAGCCGCGCGCAGTAAGCGACAAAATAAAGCCCGTTCTTTCCGCTGGCTAAACCATAAGGCAGGCTCTGACGCAAAATTTTCAGACCTTTACCCTCTTCTTTCAAGTCCACGCGGCTAAGATGCGACGTATCGGGACGCCGATCGGATGGCAGTTCCTCATTCTCCTGCTTCGTGCGCCCAATCATCTGTTCTTGTTGTTCCACACTCAGGCGCTGCAACTGCTTCAGGTTGTGTTCCCAACGTTGGGTAAACACATAACTGCCGCCTGCATCCGGTTGACCTTCAGGAATAATCGCTACGGCATGACGGTCATCGCCCTGCGGATTTTCCGTGCCATCGACAAAACCGCTGAGATCGCGTTCTTCCACCCAGCGGAAACCATGTGTTTCTTCTTCGATACGAATTGCGCTACCAAATGCGGCCAACGCCGCCTGCGCCAGCGTGAAATTCACATCATGGCGGAGCGATTGAATGTGGATCAACAGATCGCGCTGCGTCGCAGGCGCAAGTCCATTGCCCAGCGCGGTAAAGGGTTTCAACTCCCTGGCACCGTTGTGGCTATCCAGATCGCGCCAAACATCGCTGCCAAATGCCAACACCGCGCCTAATCCAGCATCGGGATACTGCTGCTGGAGTTCATGTAACGACTGACAGAATTTTTTGCATCCCTGCCGGATTGCGTCAAACTCCCCCTGAATCATTGCTTCCATAAAAATGGCAAAACGGCGATGTTCCATTAAAATACCGCTTTGAATTGGTGTCATTTCTGCTTCCTCAAGTAACAGTGCGTTCTGTTGTTGTTATGGTCTACGACGAGAATGATGGCAAACGAATGTTGCAGTAGCGTCGGTATTATACAGCAAGCCACTTGACGCTAACGTTGCGTAAACACAACGTCATCTTGTACGTTATCACTAAACTAGCTTCGTGCCTGTGCATGCCACACAATCTTACTCACCGTCCAGGTTTTCAGAATATCGTCGGGTGGCATCAATCCCTCCGGGCCACCCCACTCACCGGAATAGATATAGCTAATATGTCGACTCTGCGGCGCGCTACACTCAACGCTCCGCGCATCATCGCCTTGCCCTAGCTGGCAGGATTCAAACGCTTTATTGTAGGTTTGGCTAAATGCATCACCGATCTTCACGCCGCCTGCGCTACTCACCGTTGAATCCATCACCTCCACTTTACGCACGCTACCCTTTGGCGGGCCGCTGATGACCATCTTTACGGCATCACCATCCAGCGCCTGGTAAAACGCAACCAGTTGACCGTTGCTCATCCCCATCCCGCTACGCAGTATATAATTTCCCTCTAATGCGCGTTGCAACGCTCCTTCGGACAAGGGAGTTCCAGCATTGATCCCCCCTACTACCGCATCGGTAACTTCCAGCGCGCTGCCAAACCAGTTAAATGGCGACAGGCTAGACCACGAGAAATGGGAAAATGTGCCGCACCCGCTTAGCAACAGCGGTAAACTCAACACCAACGGTAACCCTAGTGAGCGAAATTTCATGGTATGTACTCCTCAAAATTGGACGGCCCCGTCATTAACCTCCAAGTAAAGTAGAGAAATTGGCGTCCGTGAGCAACGAGAAGCGCCGTAAAAAACGAAATAACGTTGATGTCACGCCGTTAACGCGCCTATGGAACACGGCGTACCCCGCAGGCATGCCTTACACGTTATCTCAGTCATTGAACGATCAACGCGAGACAATCTTGCTGAAGATGATAAGAAGCTGTTGCAAAGAAACCCGTGGAATCGCAGCCCCCTCTAAGAAAAGGGGGGACTGCGGACCGCGTTAATGTTGCGGTGAGGCAAAATCCGTCAAGTCATAGCGGTGCGGGAATAAATCATCGAGTTCCGTCTGATGCGTAATGGCTATCACGGTGCACGCTGGCAGCGCCAGTTTAATTAGCGCCAGAAGTTGTCTGGCGGCATCGTGATCCAGATTACTGGTTGCCTCATCAAGATAGAGCGTATCTGGCTTGGCAATTAGCGCACGGGCAAAGGCAACACGTTGCCGCTCGCCGCCGGAGAACACGCGATCCCAGTTTAGTTGCTCGTCCAGACGATCGCGCCACTCGCTCAGCCCAACGCTATCCAGCGTCTGACGCAGTATCTCGCTGTCGGCCAATGGCGGATGGGGATAGCAGAGAATTTCCGCCAACGTTCCCTGTCCTAAATAGCTTTGCTGCGGCAACAGCAGGCTGCGACCTTCAGGCGACTGCCAGCGACCATCGTAATACGGCCACAGGCCATTTAACGTGCGCAGCAGCGTTGATTTGCCCAATCCGCTGCGACCAGACAGCTTACTCCAACTTCCTGCCTCGCAGCGCAGATCGACATTTTGCAATAACGGAGCGCCTTGCGGGGTGGAAAAAGAAAGTTGATCCACCTGCAAGCGTTTCCCTGCTGAATGCACTTCCTGCTCAGACTGATGACGCTTAATCTCCTGCTTGAACTGGCTAAGACGCTCCATACTCGCAGAAAGCGCCATGAATTCACGATACATGCGAATAAACCAGCTCAACGCGCCATGCACCTGGGAAAACGCGCCACGGATCTGCATCAACCCACCAAGCGTCACCGTCTTGCTGAGAAAAGCTGGCAAGGCGGCAAAGATAGGGACGATCAGGCTAACACGCATGTAACCTGTGGTAAAAAACCCCAGATTACGTTCCGCATTCATTGAACGCCACCAGTTAACGACAATTGCAGAAAATTGTCGCTGAAGATGGCTTTTTTCCTGCTGTTCACCACCATAGAGCGCAATTTGCTCGGCATTATCATGCTTACGCAATAACGAAGCACGAAAATTCGCTTCGGCACGCTGTTTCTCATAGTTAATGGCGTGCAACCTTTTACCAATAAGATGCGTGATCGCGGTGCCAAACACGGTATAGAGAATAACGACCCAGACCAGATACCCCTTGATTACCCACTCTTCGCCGAACAGGGTAAAGCGCTGTATGCCTGATAACTCCCAGAGAATAATGACAAAGGAAGACAGTTGTGCCGTAACGACGAAAAACGACACCACCAGACTCACCGTTTTATCGACAAATAAGTTGATATCTTCGGCGATACGCTGATCGGGGTTATCGATGTTTCCCGTTACCGACATCCGATAGAATGCGCGTTTTGCTAACCAGCTTGTCACCAACTCTTCCGTCATGGCACTGCGCCAACGGATGATTAACCAGCGGGTAAACCAGTCCTGATGCACAAATACCGCGATATAAATCAGAATATAGATGCCATATTCTTTCATGAGCGAGAGCAGCAAGCTGCTATCGAATGACCCTAACGCATCATAAAACGTTTTACTCCACGCATTGAGCAACACGTTAAGATAGACGATAGCCCACCCCATACTGGCGGCGATAATAAGGAGTAAAAGCGCTAACAGGCCTTGCCTTCCTCGCCAAAAAGGGCGACAGAGATCGATAAATTGCGCCACAAACGTTTTCACTCTTTGGCCTCTTGCGGCAAGGTGATGTAAAGCACGCGGTTATCCTGGTTATACAATCTGGCCGACATCGCCCGTACGCCTTCCAACGTAATGCTGTCTGCCAGTGTGGATGTCTGACTCAGGTAGCGCGGGTCGTCATAATGGCGATAACTCAGCATCAGGCGGCGCTGTATTGTGTCCAGATCGCGCTGGCGCACTTTTTCCGCTCTGACAAACTGTGCTTTTTGCTCATCCACATCCTGCTGGGTTATTGTCGTCGGCAAATTAGTAAAGACATGCTCGGCCAGTTTCCATAACTCTTGCGCGCGTTCAGGGGCGCTAGTGAAACTGACTTCCGTTTCAATACGCTGCTTTTTATCCTCCAAAATGCTATCGACACGCATGCGATAAATCCCTAGCGCATCATCGCGCAGACGCATCTTGAGATATTTGTTCGCAATATTGCGGGCAATACTGACCTGCACAGCCGCTTGTGGCGTCCACCCGTACGGCGTGAAACTCCAGGCACGGATATCGGCACGAGGTTCGATACTGATAGCCGATGTCTTTTCACGTCGACCGGGCAACGCCAGATAGGATTTTACCTCGCTGGCGGTCTGACGCGGAATGGTCGCAAGGTAGCGTTCAACCTGAGGCAAAAACTGTGCCGGTGGTTTATCGGCCACCAAATAGTAAGTAACCGGCGCCAAAACGGTTTTATGCCACTGTGACAGTAAGGCTGGTGCCGTGATACGCTTCAACGTTGTGATATCAGGTTGCTGCCAGGCGGGTTCGCCAAAACGCAGCGCCGCTATCTCGCTAACGCGTTTTCCTGAAACCGATTGATCATCGTTGGCTTTACGACGCGCAAGCCCCATCATGCTCTCTTTCATCACCGCAGGATCGATACCTGGCGCGACATTCAGCTCGCGGTACAATCCCAACAAATTTGCCGCCTGCTCCAGCGGCGCACTTCCGCTTACTGTCAGTTGATCGGCGTCCTGATCGATATTCAGCGACAGCGCTTTCTCTTGTTTCCAATTACTAAGCGCCTCACCGCTCCAGGTTGCAGGCCCACTTTGATTGACCAATTGACTGGCCAGTTGTGCCTGCCAGGGATTCAGGGATGTTGCCAAATATCCGGCCTGACTGACGGCGGTCAGATAGACTCGTTTACCCGCCTCTGGCGCACGCAGCCACACCACGCGGTCGCCATTGCTTAACTGCCATTGCTCAACCTTCTGTGCGGCAAAGACTTTCGTTGCCGTCCGTTTTCCACGTTGTGTTACCGAAGGAAGCTCTGGGATGACCTTCGCCTTTTCTACCAGCAACGGGGCCAGCGGCGCTGCCGCCCAGTGTGCCTGTATCTTACGAATCGCCTCCGGCGTAGGCAGAGTAAACGGCGTCGCGCCCGGCGCACTAAACTGCGCTAATGTATCTGACGACGCTAGCCAACGTTGTAGATGGCGATTCACGTCTTCCGGTTTGATGGTATCCAGTGCCTCCAGCGCATCTTTCCCCCGCTGCTGGCTACCGATATAAGGGCGATCCTTTTGCCAAATCGGCGTCAGTTGCTGAACCCAATCCGCAAACTCTCGTTTTTCTGGGGTATCCCGCATCCGCTGTGCAACGTCGCGGATATCAGCCATCACCGCCGCGATGTCCTGCTCGCTTAACGGATAACGTTTTAACCGCTCGATTTCTTTCAGTACGGCAGAAATAGCGACGTCATGTCCTCCCGGCATGACATTGGCAAAAAAGCCCAGCGCGGCGGTCGTTTTACCGATATCCGATTTACGTACCACGAGACTACTGGCGTCTTGCGGTAGCTCCGCCTGTTGCCGGCGTACCTGGCGCGTGACCGTAGACAAGGTAATTTGCGTGAGTAAACGGTCACGGAAACCGGTTTGACCGGGAACATTCTTGTCGTTGAAACGGTAAACAAACGACACTTGGCTACTGCCGCTTTGACTATCCTGCAAGCGGACAACCTTAAGCTGCGGTTTCAGCACGGGTTCATAGTAGTCACGATGAGGAACCGCAATTGCGGGCAGAGGCGCAAAATAACGTTGAATTTCACGCTCCGCTTGCGCTGGCGTAATATCGCCAACAATCATCAAGCGCATGTTTGACGGGTGATACCAACGTTGGTAGAAATCCTGCAACATGTTGGCAGGCGTGTGATTAATTGACGCCTCCGTACCCATCACCGGACGCGAAGGATAGCGAGAGTCATGGCGGAGCGCCTGTATGCGCTGTTGATTCATGCGTTCCGCTACGCCCAGTTTGCCGCGCCATTCTTCCAGAATGATTTTGCGTTCATCATCGAGATCGCTTTGCAGTAACCGGGCATGTCCCACCATCTGGCTCAACGCCTGCAACGCCGCCCCCAGATCGCGATTCCCTCGCGGTGGGCTCATCATATACATGGTGCGTTCGTAGTTAGTCACCGCGTTGTAGTGTTGTGCACGAATCCACCCTTGTTTGTGTAATGCCGTACTCACGCCCTCAGGAAACGCATCGCTGGCGCGAAAAACCATATGCTCGACCATATGCGCCACGCCGGATTCGTTGTCTTTCTCATCAATCGATCCGGCCTCAACGATTAAACGAATGTCTATGCGCTCTTTTTGCCCTTCCAACGGCACGAGCGTGTAACGAAAGCCATTCGCCAGCGTTCCTTCTTCCATCACCGGTAACGGGCTTTTTACTTCTTCCGCCTGGCTCATCACGCTTGTGGCTAACAGACCGAACGCCGTGAGCGACAACCAACAACATTTCTTCCAGTTCATAACAACCTTTCTTTTTTATTTTTGCCCAAAAGGCAACGCGTTGCGTAAAAAATGCAAAATGCCCCACCCTGCGCAGACCATAACGCAGAGTGGGGCATTGGATTTACCAGGTGTAAGCGACGCCAAGCCAGAACTGACGGCCGGGTTTGTAGGTGATAACGGAACTGTTTGAGGTTCCTTTACGCTGCGTTTCCACCACATTATCGAGTACATTCAGCACATCGAGCGTAATGTCCAGCGTCTGCGTTTTATAAATGGGCTGCGAGTATGAGAAGCGCCAATCATAAGAAATGAAATCGTCATATTGCGCGGGGAGATACTCTGCGGCACTTCCCTTAAAGGTCGGATCATCATTGCAAGCGCTGTTCCCACCTGGACACTGAGCCTGTAACGCGGCAGTGATATAGCCTTTATAACCTGCGGTATAACCCACACGCTGTTCCCAATTAAGGCGAGCGGCCGGGAAGTAAGTATTCACATTCAAAAAGGCGCGCCATGGCGTATTGAAGTTCATAGCATCGATATCGCCCCGGTACATGAGCCTGCCGTCGAAAATCACACGCGACTCATCCATGTTAGTATCATCGTAGTAATAAATTGAGTTAGATTTATTTTTTGTAATGCTCGCCCCTAACTTCCAGTTTACTTCGGCAAAACGAAAACGATGGGGACTAATAGGTTCCACTTCTAGAGAAAATGAATCGCCTTCTGTTCGACCATCGTTATTCATGACTCGCCGCTTTTTACCATCCGCTGCGGTGATCGTTTCTCCGCCGAACTGTTCCTTCCCTTGACGGTTTACCCACTTTGCCGTCCACACGGTATTCATGACGCGCTGCGATAAACCCAATACAATCTCATCGCTATAAGGTGTTTTTAAATCTGACACATCATAGTTATTGCCTGTAATTCTTGCCGGATTGGAAGACCAGGGTTCTGAAGACGATGAACGCCTTTGTACGATGTTCGTCCCAATACCTTGACGTAATTTGTACGAGATCAAATTCCCCGCATAATAGCGGTTAGCCCCACCGAATAGGCGCGTTGATCGATCGCCGAACACATCATAGGACGCAGAAAAGCGCGGCGCGATATTCATATTTTCCAGGAAATCATCGTAATCGATACGAACCCCAGGGGTGATCTCTAAACGACCATAGCTCATGCTGTTTTGCAGATAGGCGGCATAGCTGGAGTAATTCTCCGCTATGGATCGTGCGGGATATAAGGTACGCGTGCCAGCGAATTGCTCACCCGGAATACACATAGAATCACCGGGGAGACATACCACTCCGGGATTAACATAGGTAGCAGACGGAGCAACATTGCCGGCGTAAGCATCCTGAGAACGGCGATATTGCGCGTTATAAAAATCGGTCTCCCAGCCAAAATCGATCTGATGGTTTATGCCAAGCCAGGAGATCGGGTTGAGTTGGTAATCCTGCTTTAATGTAGTGGAACTTTTTTCCGTCGCGAATGTTCCATATCCCCCACGCTGTGAAGAGGTACTCGACGATTGCCAATCAAGTGACGGCGAGATAAATTTTAATTTCGAGGATCGATAAACCCACGAGATGAATTCATTCGATTCATGCTCAATCTTATTTTGTTCAAACTGATACCCCACTAGACTGGTCATTTTTCCCCAGTTAGCGTTATGTTCCCATTCCATATTAAAACGGTAACCGCCACCGTGGTTAGTAAACGCCCCGTCCTTTATATTTTTCTTATAAAATTTCGACTCATGCGGGGAATACATCCCTGTCATGCGAATAATGTCGCCGTTATCCGTCAGATAAACCCCTTTTAACAAATAGGTTTCACTAATGCGTTCCTGATCGTCCCACTGTTGCAAAAACTCATGGTAATAAGGTATATCCGATTGCTGGCGATTATAAGCAAAAATAAATCCGGCCTTATCACTTAATGGCTGATTAAACGTCGCCGAGTAAAAATGCTTTTTAAATTTGGGTTGATAGTACAGATTAGTAGCAGAATTGAATTCATCTCTAATAGATCCATCAATATGGTAACGCGTCCAGCTGTCGCGGGTAGTGCGATAAGAGATCTTACCGAAGTTCTTCTCTAAGTTGGGATCCATCAGTCTGGCATCCACCACACCGCCGGTGAAATTGCCATACTTAGCAGACACATTGCTGTCAAAAACCTCTAGAGACTCAATGAGCTCCGAATTAATCCAAAACGATTGCGTGCCCCCCGCAGGAAGGTCAGCTGGACTATAACCATCAGGTTGCTGATCCAATTCTCCATTATTAGCGCCAGGGTTGATATTGCTGTTATTCGATAACCCATCGATCATAAAGTTATTGTTATAGAATTTCTCGCCGTGGAATGAGACATTTTCAGGCGCTAATTCACCAGGAATATTGCTGCTATTTGCCGTGTTGGAAAACTGCACATTCGGATTATTTTTCAACAATTCGGAAACCGAACCATTACCGGTTGGCATCTTTTTAATCTGTTCAGCATTAATAATTTGCGTACCCATCGACTGACTGGTCGGCGTCGAGCGCACTATAATCGTATCTTCGTTTTTTCCCGTAGAAGCGTCGAGCTGTTCCTCTTCAGGTTGTGCTTTTTTCTTCTGCGAATTGTCATCGCCAGAAACGCCACTTTGCTGTGCAAACGCAGGCCCTGATAATAATGACAATAGCATCATTAAATAGACGTTCTTATTCATTTACGCAAAATCCCCAGTGAACCTTATTAAGTAAAAAATAAAATTATTTTTTTAATGACCGCATGTAACACGTATTGCTAATCATCAAGCTGAATATGACCACTCAGTTTGAAAACGACAGAGACCACCTGATTCTCAACCGGTGCCTCTGTCCGATAGCGCCAACGCGCCATGTCTTTCATCACATCATCACCAAAGACGCCGTCTGGCGTTTCAGACAAAATCCGTATATTGGTGACCGTACCGCTGCCGGTAATATCAAATTTGACGCGCACGCTGCCTTCAACACCCAGCGCCTTTGCCCGTGCGGGATAATTCACGCGCCGATGCAGCGCCTTGAAATTTTGACTATGACTTTTTCCTGCACCACGGTTCGCCTGCCCACGGTCGCTCTCTCCTGCCTTAGCCGTTGCCGCACTACCGGACACACCGGCAGAGGATGTTATAGGCGATGGCGCGTCGCCCTTCTGCCGGGTCTCCACGGGAAATTCGCTGTTTTTTTCCGCCTGCCGGGGAGTCTCTTGCTGCGCTTTTGCCGTTTTTTCCGGCCGCTTTCTTTCATGCACCGGCGGTTTCTTCTCTACAGCAGATCGAATAGCTTTACGTTCAATAACAGGCTGTTTAATAACAGGCGCAGGGTGTTCGAGTAAGGGCGTTAACATCGGCATGACCACTGGCGTAGGCTGAGTAGCGGAGTTTTTAGCAACGGATTGTTGCGTCGCCGCGGCGACCTGTGACACCGCAGCGGACATCATCGTCACCTGCATACTGCCACCGGCGTTGCCCGCCATAGGTTCAGTGTTATCCTTCACGGGAGCGTGCCACAGTAGAAAAGCCGCTAACGCCGCGTGTACGACGCAGGACAACACAAAAAAAGCCAAAGAACGCCAGTTGGGTGTATCGGTCGCTGAATAGGGATGATCGAAAGCACGAGGACGAGCGCCAGTAGCGCCCAGAAAAGCCCCCTGAAAGTTATCACTACTCACGATTCAGCTCCGTCTCTCAAACGTCCTGGCGTCAGTAGTGCGATCACCATCTTTCACTTCCAGGCGACAATAAAAAGGTAAGCAAATTCGACACATGTGAAAATTTGTCAAGGCCGAATGGGTAACATTAACGAATAATAATACAAATGATTATCATTTTACAAATGAAACCGATTACTTATAAAGACGGATTGCCTTCCTGCAATCCCCTTATAACTGTAGGTAATACTTGAGATTAAAACGCGACGGCGCGCTAATGCAGGCGCACCGAGAAATTGAAAGTATTGAGGAAGGCGGACAAGGAATGGGTAAAAGCGCTAGGGGCATCAACAACCGATTAGGCCAGCGGGCGATCAATATTCCCGATCTTCAATCAAGCGTTTGCCCAACGTGATGCAATCGACAATCTCATAGTCGAGTTTTTCATACATCCCAATGACGGCATCGTTGTCCTCACGCACCATCAGGTGGATCTTCGGACAGCCGCGGGCGATGAGTTTTTTCTCCAATCGGCTAATCAACGCATTGGCAATGCCGCGCCCGCGAAAATCGGGGTGTACGCCCAGATAGTATGCGGAACCACGATGACCATCGTATCCCCCCATCACCGAGCCCACGATTTCGCCGTTCACGTCTGCCACCAAAAATAGGTCGGGATCGTGGTTAAGCTTACGTTCGATGTCCATTTCAGGATCGTTCCACGGGCGCAATAAATCACAGCGTTCCCAGAGGGTGATCACGGCTTCAAAATCATCCTGCCTGAATATGCGGATTTCCATCACAGTCGCCATTTTGCAGTAAGGTAACCCTGATTATCGCGTGATTTTTAGCAGACGCAATCGCAAATTGCACGCCGCCATCAGGAATCATAAAACGGCTCACCGAGGATCGATTTCATTGATGGTATACTGCGGCATCTGATTATCGAGCCCCCTCACTATGGAAACGTGATGCCCATTATGGTAGACGTCAACGCGGTAAAACATTTTTTGCTTAGCTTACAGGAAGATATTTGCCGCCAGCTTGCGGCGATCGATGGCAAAGCCGATTTCGTTGAAGAGGAATGGCAACGCGCCGAAGGCGGTGGCGGACGCAGTCGCGTGCTGTCAGGTGGGCGCATTTTTGAACGTGCCGGCGTAAATTTTTCCCACGTGACCGGTAAATCATTGCCCCCCTCAGCTAGCATTCATCGCCCCGAGCTGGCCGGTCGTCGCTTTCAGGCGATGGGCGTATCGCTAGTAATCCATCCACTGAACCCCTATATTCCCACCAGCCACGCTAACGTGCGCCTGTTTATTGCCGAGAAACCGGAGGAAGCGCCAGTATGGTGGTTTGGCGGCGGGTTTGATTTGACGCCCTATTATGGTTTTCACGAAGACGCCGTGCACTGGCACCAGACCGCACACGATCTGTGCCAGCCGTTCGGTGACGATGTGTACCCACGCTATAAAAAATGGTGCGACGATTACTTCTTCCTCAAACACCGTAATGAAGCCCGTGGCATCGGCGGGCTGTTTTTTGACGACCTGAATACGCCCGATTTTGCTACCTGTTTCGCCTTTATGCGTGCCGTCGGCAACGGGTTTCTCGATGGCTATCTGCCCATCGTCGAGCGGCGTAGAGATCTCACGTGGGGAGAACGCGAACGCGAATTCCAGCTTTATCGTCGTGGGCGCTACGTCGAATTCAACCTGATTTGGGATCGCGGTACGTTATTTGGCCTGCAAAGCGGCGGACGCACTGAGGCAATTTTAATGTCCATGCCGCCGCTGGCTCGCTGGGAATACCAGTATCAGCCTGAGCCTGATAGCCCGGAAGCCGCACTTTACCGAGATTTCTTGCCCGTCAGAGATTGGCTGGCAGAAGGCCATAGCCATAAAGAGGAGACATAAATCATGCAAATTTGGGTCGACGCCGATGCCTGTCCTAATGTGATTAAAGATGTGCTATTTCGCGCGGCGGAGCGCACGCACATGCAGGTGACGCTGGTCGCCAACCAGACGATAAAAGTACCGCCTTCCCGTTTCATTCGCACGCTACGCGTCGCGGCAGGTTTTGACGTTGCCGACAATGAGATTGTCCGCCGTGTAGAGGCTGGCGATCTGGTGATTACCGCCGATATCCCACTCGCCGCAGAAGTGATAGAAAAAGGCGGTATTGCATTGAATCCACGCGGCGAGCGCTATACGCCGGGCACCATCCGGGAACGGCTGAACATGCGGGATTTTATGGACACCATGCGCGCCAGCGGGATACAAACCGGCGGCCCCAGCGCCCTGAATCAGCGCGATCGTCAGCAATTTGCTAATGAACTGGACAAATGGTTGCAGCAGGTTAAAAAACCATCATGAACATCACCGCGATCAATACACATCCCGTACATAGCGTTTGTCCTGCGCCAATTTAGCCACATAGTCAGCCGCGTCTTCGCCACACATACCGCCGTACCTCTGTGCAATCTGTCGGAGCGCCGCGTCTACATCCTTCGCCATACGGCTGGCGTCGCCGCACACGTAGAAATGCGCGCCCTCCTCCAGCCAGCGCCATAGCTCGGCCCCTTGCTCACGCATACGGTGCTGAACGTAAATTTTCTCGTGTTGGTCACGAGAAAAGGCCGTATCCAACCGATGCAGATAGCCCTCTCGCTGTAGTTTCTCCAGTTCATTACGATAGTAGAAATCGGTCGCTGCACGCTGCTCACCAAAAAATAGCCAATTTTTACCTTGAGCCTTCGTCGCCTGTCGTTCTTGCAGAAAAGCCCGGAAAGGTGCGATCCCTGTACCAGCCCCCACCATGATCATGGGCGTATCCGGGTGTTGCGGGGGGCGAAAATGGGCAGACTTTTGGATGAAAATAGGCACCGTACCTGACTCTGCCGCACGATCAGCCAGAAAGGTTGAGCACACGCCGCCACGCAATTGCCCTTCCACACCATAACGTACCGTCGAGACCGTCAGGTGGATCTGATGCGGAGTAACTTTTGGGCTAGACGAAATCGAGTATAAACGCGGCTGCATGCGCTTGAGCACGCTGAGCAATTCGTCAGCCTGAACCTGAATCGGAAACGCCTGTAGCACATCAACAATCTGCCGTCCCCACAGCCACTGTTTAAGCGCTTCCTTACGTTCCTCTTGCAACAAATCGGCCAGCGCAGGCTTGTTCGTGCGTTGACGAACAAACTGCAAAAACTCCGGCGTGATACGGGCAATCTCGACATGCTGGGCTAACGCCTCCGCCAGCGTCATATCGCCTTTATCCTTAACGGTAACGACAGTAGCAGGCGAGAGTTTGAGTGCTGAAAGTATCTCAGTCACCAGTTCAGGATTGTTCGTCGGCCAGATGCCGAGCGCATCGCCCGCTTCGTAGCGCATATTGCTGCCTGCAATATCAAAGGCGAATTGCCGGGTCTCTTTTTCCGCGCCCTGCGCATTAAGCCGCTGGTTGATAACAAGGCGGGCGGGCAGCGGCGCATTCCTGCTGAATCCGGCAATCTCTGCGACGTTTAGCATCGGCGCGGCAACGTCATTCTCGTCAGCCACCGTCGCCATTGCAGCGGTAGCGGCCTGATTCGCCACTGACGCAGGTACTTCGGAAAGCGCGTTGACCACACTACCCAGCCAGACGGTTGCCGCCTCCTGATAATCCGGCTCACAGTCGATTCGCGCCACCATACGCCGCGCCCCCAGCCCTTCCAGCCGCGCATCAAGCTGGCGACCAAAACCGCAAAACCGATCGTAGTTTGAATCCCCCAATGCCAACACGGCGAACGCCATTTCCATCAGACTGGGGGCCGTTTCCGCCTGTAAAGCCGTCCAAAAATTCATACCGTTGTCGGGAGGATCGCCGTCGCCAAACGTGCTGGCGATAAAGAGTACACGCGGTATCGCAGGTAAATCGGCAATGCTGACGCTGTCCATTTCAGACAGCGTCACGGTATGCCCCTCGGCTTTCAGACGCTCAGCGCACTGCGCCGCGAAACATTCCGCATTGCCGGTCGACGATGCCCATAAAATCCAAATAGGTAGCGATGATGAGGCTGGAACCGCGGGCACGACAGGAGACGTCGTTGGCAGAGCAGCAATACCGCCATCGGGCAACCAGGTGCGGGCAAAAAGCCCTGCCAGCATGCCATCGAGCATCAGGCGTCTGGAGGGTTCCAATGGCGCCGTGGCAGGCAGCACGGGCACGCCGCCTGCCAACCGTGATGCATCGGTACGCAACGCGGCAATGTATCCTTGCAGGTAATGCTGTTCGTGCGCGCTCAACGTTAGCGGCGGTAACATATCCAAACCCAGTAGGGTGGCCAGCGCATCGATGTTTTTCATGTCGAGCTCCCTAATCGTGTTGTTCGGCGTACTCGCTTCAGCCTGTTTCGATACGGGCAACGCAGCCGCATGGCTCTCCCACTCTGAAGAAATAGATGCGGTCGGTTGCGCGATCCGGGTTAATGATACGGCGCAGAATTTGAATTCAGGCTGCTGGGAAATAGGATCAATAGCATCGCTGGTGACCGCATTAATGGCCAGATTGTCACCAAAGACATCATTCCAGTGGAAAGGCGCAAAGCAGTTTCCGGGTCGTACGCGATCGCTGATAACGGCGGGAAGTATCGCGCGCCCGCGGCGTGATCGTACTTCTACCCGATCCTTATCCTGAATGCCGAGCGTAACGGCGTCTTCGGGATGTATTTCAATGAAAGGGCCCGGATTGAGCTTATTAAGCGTCGAGATCTTTCCGGTTTTCGTCATCGTGTGCCACTGGTGCTGCAAGCGCCCGGTATTCAACACAAACTGAAAGTCGTTATCCGGCATCTCGGCGGGCGACATATGCGGCCGGGGGAAAAATACCCCTTTACCGCTGTCGGTCGCAAAAACAAGCCGCGGCCGCGTGCCGTCTGGTAACACTTTTAGCGTTTGACTCACGCCGTCGTTGAGGTAGCGAACGGGATGACGGCGGCGGTCATCATCTGGCGGACAAGGCCACTGCAACGGTGCCTGCCGCAAGCGCTCGTAACTGGCGCCACGAATGTCATAACCGGTTTTTGGGTTCCAGGCTTGCTTAATTTCTTCAAACACCTCAGCGGCCGATCCGTAGCTAAACCCATGCGCATAGCCCATCTCGCAGGCGACTTTAGCAATGATTTGCCAGTCAGCCATCGCTTCGCCGGGGGGATCAACGGCCTTTTGCATCAGCGTCAAATTCCGCTCGGAGTTAATCATCACGCCTTCCGCTTCAGCCCACAGCGCGCCGGGCAGCAGAATATCGGCATAACGATTGGTTTCGGTATCGAGGAAGGCGTCCTGTGTGATGACCAGCTCGGCGGCTTGCAACGCGGCAATCACATTCTTGCGATTAGGCACCGTCGCAACCGGATTGGTGCAGATAATCCAGCATGCCTTGATCTTGCCCGCCACCATGTCGTTAAACATGGCTACGGTGCCCCCCCCCAGCTCGGTGCGTAAGGTGCCAGCGGGTACGTTCCAGAGCGCTTCAATCGCCGCACGATCTTTCTCCACCCATACCGAGCGTTGCCCCGGTAACCCCATCCCCATATAGCCCATTTCGCGTCCGCCCATCGCATTAGGCTGCCCCGTCAGAGAAAACGGGCCACTGCCGAGGCGGCAAATCGCCCCGGTGGCCAAATGCAGGTTACAGATCGCATTGGTATTCCAGGTACCGTGCGTGCTCTGGTTAAGCCCCATCGTCCAGCAACTCATCCACGCCGACGCGGTGCCGATCCATGCTGCCGCCTTACGGATATCCGCTTCCGGCAACCCGGTTATCTCCGCCACTGTCTCAGGACGATAGTCGTCAAGGAACGCGGGCATCGCTTCCCACCCTTCGGTAAACTCGGCGATAAACGTAGGATCGGTGTGCCCGTTCTGAACCAGCAGATAGAGCAAGCCGTTGAGCAACGCCAAATCCGTGCCGGGCTTGATCTGCAGGAACAGGTTCGCTTTGTCCGCGGTGGCATTCCGGCGCGGGTCGACCACGATGAGCTTAGCCCCTGCCTTAACGCGATCCATCATCCGTAGGAACAGGATAGGGTGGCAGTCGGCCATGTTCGCCCCAATGACAAAAAAGACATCGGCGTGGTCAAAATCCTGATAAGAACCCGGTGGCCCATCCGACCCCAGAGAGAGCTTGTAGCCGCTCCCCGCGCTGGCCATACAGAGGCGAGAGTTCGATTCAATGTTATTGGTACCGATAAAACCCTTGGCGAGCTTATTCGCCAGATATTGCGACTCCAGCGACATCTGACCGGAGACATACAGCGACACCGCATCAGGGCCGTGAGTATCAATGATCGTCCGTAGCCGCCGTGCGGTTTCCTTAATCGCCTTATCCACATCAACCCTGACGGATTCGTGCTGACGATCCGCCCGCAAGTAGGCATGTTTCAGCCGTCCTGATTCGGCAAGCGCCTGACCACTGGTATTTCCCTTCGTGCACAATCGCCCAACGTTGGTGGGATGCGTCTTGTCGCCTGACACCTTGATCACACGATTGTCTTTCACTTCCATCACTACACCGCAGCCGACCCCGCAATAGGGGCAGACGCTCTTCACACACGTTGCGGATTTAGCATTCATAGCCGGTTCCCAATCGGATTAGCGTGTCACAACCGCGCGGAGGCAGTGCTGTGGCAGGCAAATCCAGACATAAAAAAACGTCCACATCCTCCTGCTCTCGCCGTGATGCGAAAAGCATGATGATGTGGACGCCGTTGCCCTGACCGAGGCTTCACTCACCATTGAGGTAAGCCTGCGGAATTGTTATGCGTTAATAATACCTAACAATAACTAAGCAAATTGCATGCCACCACTGCGTACCACCGGATATAGTGAGGAGGAACATCAAACAATGGAACCCCGCGCCCCCTGACTGCATCATGGTGGTGCAGGTTAACAGGGCGACAGTGCATTTTCGGTTACCGTGCTGATGTCTCCCCACAGAGATGCCGTGACCGGCGTCACATAACCAGACGGTGACATTGCCGCAGCAATTCATAATTGTGTAGTGTTCGTATAGGACGTTACCGCCAATGGCGGGCGAAACTTGGGCAGAAGCGGGTAGTGATACCCGCTTCTGCCCAAGTTTTTTTTTGCCTGTTATCCGCTGATTTCCAGCGCAGCGAAATATAGGCCAGTGCGGCGAAATGATGTAGCAAACGATGAGGAGAAATACCATGAAAGCATTCCCTGATGGATTTTTATGGGGCGGTTCAGTGGCAGCAAACCAGGTTGAAGGGGCATGGAATAAGGACGGTAAGGGTGTGTCCACTTCCGATCTACAATTACAGGGCGTCCATGGCCCGATCACGGAACGCGATAAAAAAAGCAGTAGCATCAAAGACTTGGCTATCGATTTTTATCATCGCTACCCGCAAGACATTCGTCTATTCGCCGAAATGGGGTTCAAGGTTTTACGCACCTCTATCGCCTGGACGCGTATTTATCCCGAAGGAGACGAAGCCGAGCCTTGCGAGGCCGGACTGGCTTTTTACGATCGCCTGTTTGATGAGATGGCGAAGTATCAAATTCAACCGTTAATTACGCTGTCGCATTATGAAATGCCTTACGGCCTGGTGAAAAAGCTGGGAGGCTGGGGTAACCGCGTCATCATCGATCATTTTGAGAAGTATGCGCGTACCGTTTTCAGCCGCTACAAAGACAAAGTGAAGTACTGGCTGACTTTTAACGAAATCAATATGGCGCTGCACTCGCCCTTTACAGGCATCGGGCTGATCGGCGAACCCTCGAAGCAGGAGATATATCAGGCTATCCACCACCAACTGGTTGCCAGCGCACGCGCGGTAAAAGCCTGCCATGACCTCATCCCCGACGCCAAAATCGGCAACATGCTATTGGGCGCGGTACGCTACCCCATGACCTGCCATCCGAAAGATGTCCTGGAAGCGCAAAACAAGAATCGTGAATGGCTGTTCTTCGGTGATGTGCAGGTACGTGGTGCCTATCCGGCCTGGATCCAGCGCTATTTCCGGGAAAATGGCATCGAACTCACCATTACCGCGCAGGACAAAGACGATCTGGGCCACACCGTAGACTTTGTCTCTTTCAGCTATTACATGAGCGGCTGCGCGACCTTCGAGCCGGAGAAATATCAGTCCTCACGCGGCAACATCATCCGCCTAATTCCTAACCCACACCTTGAAGCGTCCGAATGGGGCTGGCAGATCGACCCAGAAGGCCTGCGTTTCCTGCTGAACGAGCTGTATGATCGTTATCAGAAACCGCTGTTCATCGTAGAAAACGGACTGGGCGCACGCGATGTGGTGGAAGAAGACGGCAGCATTCACGACAGCTACCGCATTGATTACCTACGCCGTCACCTGTTTCAGGTGCGTGAAGCCATCGACGATGGCGTCGAGCTACTGGGCTACACCAGTTGGGGGCCGATCGACCTGGTCAGCGCGGGGACGGCGCAGATGTCAAAACGCTATGGTTTTATTTATGTCGATCGTGATGATGATGGCGAAGGCACGCTGGAGCGTCGGCGCAAAGACAGCTTCTACTGGTATCAGAAAGTGATTAGCAGCAATGGAAGCTCGCTGTGACGGGCTGACGGTAAGTCAGGATATTGGCTGGCGGTTTAACCTTATGCTTGGAACGTAACCCAGCAAAATCAGAAGGTACGCGAGGATGTGGCCTTCTGATTCGCTGCAGCGTGAATATCCTTGTCCGCCAGACAAACACTCATCAGCCTATGGCGTAGTATGCTCAACCGAATAACACCGCAGAAGCGAAATTGTTATGGAGAAAGAACTATATTAACATCACGAGTTGTAGAGACTTATTATTTGGAACACAGCAAACGTGCGTAAATTAACAATAAAAGATATAGCTGCTCTCTGCAATGTAGGAAAGTCGACGGTTTCTCGGGTAATCAACAATGACCCTAACGTCAATGAAATGACGCGCCAGAAAGTCCTTGCGGTAATCGAGCAGTATCAGTTCACGCCGTCTACGTCAGCAAGAGCCATGCGTGGGCTGGCGGGGCGTACTTGCGGCATCATCGTGACTCGTCTTGATTCTTATGCAGAAAACCAGACAGTCAGCGCAATGCTCCCGCTTTTATACGCTAATGGCATTGACCCCATTATTCTGGAAAGCCAATTTAATCCGCAAAAAATTGATGAACACCTAACCATGTTGGAACGGAGAAAAATCGATGGTGTTATCCTCTTCGCTTTCACTGGCATCACCACTGAACAGTTAGCATCCTGGCAGCAACGCATCGTGATTACGGCCCGTTCCTTTGCGGGATACACCTGCGTTTGTAACGATGATATTGGCGCCGTGCATTATTTGATGACCTTCCTGCATCAGGAAAAAGGATTCAACGACATTGGCTATGTAGGAATTGCGTTAACCGATGAAACTACGGGATTACAACGCTTTCAAGCTTATGAAAGTTACTGCCAGCAACATCAATTAACCATGAATGCCGAATTAGGCCAACTCGATTATCAAAGCGGTTATCAACTTGCCCACAGCGTGGTTTCCAGACGCCCCCAAGCCATTTTATGTGCTACGGATTCTCTGGCCTTTGGGGTACAAAAATACTTAAAAATTCATAACATTCGTGATATTTCTGTCGCCTGTATCGGACGTAATGACCTGTTGACGTTTTTATTCCCTGAAACAAAAACGTATCGATTGGGCTTCCGGGAAAGTGGCGAGCTTTCGGTACGCTTATTAATCGACATGATGAACAATAATTTCTCACCCAAAACGCACATAATCACATCTAATTGATTTAACTAATATAAATTATTTTTAAAATAAAATTTGTGTGATATTCGTCAATATTTGGGAACGTTCCCATTGAGAGGGAAGCAGACCTAACCTATCTTAAAAAAGGAGATAAAAACTAGAGACGAACCACATGAATAAATCTATAACTTCTGATCTGATAGATCAGATAATTACGTTAGTCGGTGGTAGAGAAAATATCAGCACTGTTTCTCATTGTTTAACAAGATTGCGTTTCGTATTGAATAAACCTGAAGTAGCCGACATTGATGGCATTAAAGCCCTCCCTAAAGTAAAAGGATGTTTTAATAACGCCGGTCAGTTTCAAATAATAATAGGAACCGATGTCGACCTTTACTATAAGGAATTGATAAAGAAGATCAACATCGCCGAGTCGAGTAAGGAAGAGACAAAAGCGGCGGCCAAGCAGAACATGAAATTCTGGGAGAGATTAATTTCCTGTTTGGCTGAAATCTTTGTACCACTATTACCCGCTCTCATTTGCGGCGGTTTATTACTTGGTTTACGTAACGTTATTGGCGAAATGCCAGTTTATGATGATGCAACCCTCGTTTCATTGCATCCATGGCTTCAACCAATCTATGATTTTTTATGGCTGCCCTGCGAAGCCATTTTCCATTTCCTGCCCGTCGCCATTTGTTGGTCTACCGTCAAAAAAATGGGCGGTTCGCCTATCCTGGGTATTGTATTAGGTATTACGCTGGTGTCGCCGCAATTGATGAATGCCTACAGTATAGGAAGCCAAATTCCTGATACCTGGGATTTCAATTTATTTTCAATTCAAAAAGTAGGCTACCAGGCTCAAGTGATCCCTTCAATTTTGGCTGGACTGTTTCTAGGCTGGCTTGAGGTTAAATTACGTAAATTTATACCTAGCTATTTAACGTTAGTTATCGTTCCGGTTGTTACCTTATTAATTTCCGTTGCCATTGCGCATGCCATTCTCGGACCACTTGGTCGTTTGATCGGTAATGGCATCTCTGAAGGGGTACGCTATTTAATGCTTGGCGATTTCGCCCCCATTGGGTCAATGATCTTTGGCTTTTTCTACTCTCCTTTAGTCATCACAGGTCTGCATCACACAACATTAGCAATTGATATGCAATTAACGCAGACCGTAGGAGGAACGCCGATCTGGCCGATCATTGCGCTCTCAAATATTGCCCAGGCTTCTGCGGTTGTCGGCATCATTCTCATTAGCAAAAAACAAAATGAGCGTGAAATTACTATACCCGCGGCAATATCTGCTTATCTGGGTGTGACTGAACCCGCGATGTACGGAGTCAACTTGCATTATCGCTTCCCAATGCTCTGTGCAATGATTGGGGCGGCCTTAGCGGGACTGATTTGCGGTTATGCACGAGTACTTTCTAACGGTATAGGCGTTGGCGGTATCCCTGGGATTCTTTCCATTCAGCCCAGTTTCTGGAGTATTTATCTTGTCGCCATGCTGGTCGCCATTATTATTCCGCTTATTCTGACGATGATAATTTATCGCTACCAGCAGCGCAAAGGCACACTGATAACATCTCTTTAATCCCTATTATCTAAAAGAGTTTATTATGCATTACCTTTCTATTTCGGTGAATAAAAGTGGACTCAATGTTTCTTTAGAAGAAATGAAACATCACTATAATATAGAATGGGATATTTTATCCTTTGAAGCGTATTTAGACATATTAAAGAAAATAAAATCCGCTTTCCCTTTGGTACACGGCGGAATCATTAGTGGAGAGCGACTTCCGCACTACGCGCCCTTCTGTGTAACGATTTCTAAAGGCGAGGTTGTTGATTTAGAGAAAACCATTTCAGAAGTATTTAATGTTCCATTTATTGCCAAAGAAAATGCCGGCTTACTATCTTCAGACGATCTGAAAGCCGCGATTGAGCAGCAATATAGCGTATTGACCTGGGGAATAGATTATTGCGGTTTTAGTGCTGGTAAAAAGGAATATGCCATTGAATCACTATTAACCGTCGCAAACGGTTATTTAGGGGTACGTGGCGCGATGCCTGATATGCAGGCAAATGAGGCCACTTATCCCGCCACTTACCTTGCCGGGTGTTATAACCAGGCTCAATCCACTATTGCGGGTCATACGGTGACCAATGAAGATTTTGTTAATGCACCAGACGCACGAGCAATCCGTATTAGGATCGGCAAAGGCGATTGGCTAACGCCAGACACCTGTAAAAACACCGTACTTTATCGCTCCCTTTCGCTTAAAAATGGTGTCTTAGAACATCATTGGCAAGTCGAAGATGAACAACAACGCCAGTTGCAAATCCGTAGCCGAATGCTTGCAGATATGTCGCATCCAACTCGTTTTGCGATTGAGTATTGCTTCACGCCACTGAATTTTGAGGGGGATATTACCATCAGTACCCATATTGATGGCGATACCCGTAATTATGGCGTAGAGCGCTACCGTAGCCTCACGGCCACTCACTATCAGGTATTATCGTGCCGAGCTAAAGGCTCGTATGCCTATTTAAATGCCAAAACGTTGCAATCAGAGATTGGATTAGGGTTCTCTTCCCTGATACGTGGAGATTTCTTCACAGAAGATGACATCCATATTCAGGTCGATCCTAATAAAGTGACCCAATCAATCACCTGCCCGGTAATCCAGGGTAAAACGTATCAATTAGAAAAAAGCGTCAATATTCGGCTATCGACGGTATTTCCAACGGATTGGCATATTGCGGATGACGCCGTATTGGTTGACTTTTCTACGCAATTGGCATCAACCGAACGAGCCTGGCAATCACTTTGGGAAAAGGCTGATATTGTTATTACCGGCGATTTACTGTCTCAAAAGCTCTTACGCCTTCATACTTATCATTTACTATGTTCCTGCTCGCCCTTCAGTAATGAAAACTATCAACTGGATGTTTCAGTAACCGCGAGAGGATTACATGGCGAAGCCTACAGGGGGCATATTTTTTGGGATGAAATTTTCATCCTGCCTTTTTACATCATGCATTTCCCCCAAACCGCCCGCCAATTACTCATGTACCGATATAACCGTCTCCCTATGGCACGTCATGCGGCACAAAAAGAGGGTTTACAGGGCGCCATGTTCCCATGGCAATCGGGATATGATGGCAGCGAACAAACGCAAATAGTGCATCTCAATCCCCTTAATGGTCAGTGGGATCCGGATTATAGCCGTTTACAACGGCATGTTTCATTAGCGATCGCTTACAACATTTGGCTGTATTGGATTAATACTCAAGACAACGCGTTTATGGTGTCCTATGGCATAGAAATGATGTTAGAGATTGCGCATTTCTGGCTCAGTAAATCGCAGTGGGATGAAAAAACGCAGCGCTATTCTATTCACGGAGTTATGGGGCCGGATGAATTCCACGAGCATACTCCCGGTAATGAAGCCGGCGGGCTAAAAGATAATGCCTATACCAACCTGATGGTTTCATGGCTTTTTTCTCAGTTGACGTCGCTACGTCAAGAATTCGGCGATGAAATCATAGGAAATATCAACAGCGGAATTAACGATAATATAAATTTCTGGAATGAAATTCATCATGTAGGGGAAAACCTTTCTATCATTATCGATGATGACATCATTTCACAGTTCGATGGATATTTTGATTTAGAAGAAATTGATTGGGATAACTATCGAAAAAAATATAAAAACATTTATCGCATGGATCGGATATTGCGAGCGGAAGGGAAAAGCGCGGATCATTATAAAGTAGCCAAGCAGGCAGATACGTTAATGATATTCAATAATTTTTCAGAGGATGATGTTTCAACTATATTGAAAAAACTGGGATATCACCTCAGTGAGGATTACGCGAAAAAGAATTTGCATTATTATCTTTCTCGTACCTCTCATGGTTCCACATTATCACGTGTCGTCCATGCGCAACTCGCTAATGATATCGATTTGCCTGAATTATCATGGACGCTTTATCGCGAAGCGCTCTCTTCAGACTACTACGATATCCAAGGTGGCACTACGGCTGAGGGTATCCATACTGGCGTCATGGCTGCTACGTTAAATACAACAATCATGGCTTATGCCGGTGTTGACATTAGACATCTCTATTTACGTATTACACCTACCCTTCCTGATAAATGGGAGAATATTAAATTTAATCTTCAACATAATGGAATCCAGTATTTCTTCAATATCTCGCATAACGAGATTATCGTTTCCGTTAGCGACGACACACAAGTTGAAATTAATAACAGAACCTATTTCATCATGTCCGGAGCGAATTTCTCCTATCACTATAATGAGGGGTATCAATAATGAAAAACGGATTTATCTTCGATTTAGACGGTGTAATCGTCGATACCGCTCATTATCACTTCCTCGCATGGAAGAACCTGGCTGAAAAGATAGATATTGCTATCGATGAAAAGTTTAACGAGACGCTAAAGGGTATTAGCCGTGAAGAATCACTGGAGCGGATACTTAAACATGGCGGCAAATCATGTGAGTTTAGCAACGATGAAAAAAGTCGACTCGCAAAAGAGAAAAATACCTACTACGTCAGTTTACTTAAGAATCTGACGGAGAATGATATTCTCCCCGGCGTACGTTGTTTTCTAAAAAAAGCAAAAGCGCTAGGCATCCCATGTGCGATCGCATCGGCATCGAAGAATTCCCCATTCATAGTAGAAAAATTAAAAATTGGTAATTATTTCCAATCCATTGTCGATCCAGGCACGCTGAAGAAAGGGAAGCCCGATCCAGAGATATTCTTACAGGCGGCAAAATTCATCGATGTCGAACCTCAATACGCTGTGGGGTTTGAAGATGCACAGGCAGGCATTATCGCCTTAAATCAAGCAAAAATATTCTCTGTCGGTATTACGTCGGCCCAAAACAATCTTATTGGGGCAGATTTAGTTATATCCTCATTTGAAGATATAACACCTGAGACGGTATTGCTGCGGATAAATAAAAAAGACAATTAATTCTATTATCCTTATCTATTATTAACCCTTTACTGGTGAAACTGTATAAACGAAGAGGAATAAACAGTGAGAATAAAAAAATTAACCTTAGCGATAGGGATTTTCCTTAGCGCCGCCCCCTTGTTCGCTCATGCTGAAAATTCGTTAAGTCGCTTTGAAGCGCGTTTAAATGCGCTTGAAAAACGCGCGTTAGAAGCAGAATCAAGGGCAGCCGCTGCGGAACAAAAAGCGGCGAGGCTCGAACAGTTAATGACAAAGACCGCTACATCTTCCCCAAAAACGCATACGGTGAATATCGAAGATCGCCTTGCTACACTTGAAAAAAACAGCGATCGGGCGCAGGCAAACGCAATATTAGCCCAAGAAAAGGTCAGCCAATTAGAGAAGCGACAAGACGCTGGCGCTACACCCAATAGTTTTGTGGTGAATAATAGCGAATGGGGAAAACTCAAGCTTTACGGCGATGTTGAATATAACATTGACGCTGCAAGCCGCAAAGGCCAAATCACCTCCATACATACGCAGGCCGGACAAGACGCCGATAATTTTAAAGATAAAGAACGCTGGGATCTCAACGGGCGCATTTTAATCGGTTTCGATGGCGAACGAGCACTGGCCAATGGCAACTATGCAGGATTTAAGGTGCAACCTCTGGCGAATATGTCTGGTTCGATGGGGCTTGATGATGCCGTGTTCTATTTTGGTAAAAATAACCAATGGAACTATAAAATCGGCCGATATGAAGCTTATGATATGTTCCCGCTAAACCAGGATACCTTTGTTGAGCATTCAGGCAACAGCGCCAACGATCTCTATGCGGACGGATTTGGCTATGTCTATATGATGAAAGAAGGGCGCGGGCGGAGCGATAACGGCGGTGCGATGAATCTGAGCAGCACCTACAATGATTGGTATTTCGAGGTTAATACCCTTATTGAAGATGGCAGTAAAGTCTTTAAGAATGAACAGTATCATGGTAGGAAATTAGATAATCGTAAAAATGTAGTCTACGTTCGTCCTGTTGTTGCCTGGAAAAAAGATAACCTCACCATAGCGGGCGCAATGGATGCCAATGTTATTCGTAATGCGTATGGCTTTCAAAATGCCGATGGGAAATTTGAGGATCAATCACGCAGAACTGGCTATGGTCTTAATCTTAACTGGGTCGGCTTAAAAAATAACAGCGAAAATGGCATTGTAGCTAACCTAAGCACCGCCTATTTAGATGCGAAAAATGAAACCGACTTTTCTATTGGCGGTAATATTTTGTGGCGTAAATTAGAGGTGGGGTATATTTTTGCGCATAATGATATTAAATCCTACCAACGTGGCGGTGATAGCAATGCGGGACAGAATGACGCATTACACCCTGGTAAATATGACATTCACACATTATTTACCTCTTATGAACTACCAAATATTTTAGAAATAGATAATTTTAAAACGTATCTAGGTGCTTATTACTCGACTATCCATGGCCGAGGAGAGATGACATCAATAAATGATAGCGACAAAGATCGCTATGGCGCACGCGTTCGGTTTAAATACTTTTTCTAAACCTTATAAATAGTATTAACCGTACGGTTCAAGATAAATTTTCCGATAAAAAATTAAGCCAAATCGTTATTTGTGCTAATAACCACAACCGAGCGACATCTTAGGCTAGCTGTCGTTGTTAAAAAAATCAGACGGCAATATTTCTCTATGCCGTCTGATTAACTACAGGACTATTATTTATCCATCAGCGCTTTTAGCAACGGTTTGCTCTTTTCCACGGCTTCGTTAGACGATTTTACTCTCTCTTCTTTACCTACCTGATCGGGAATAAACCCAGCGAGTATCTCATCATGGTTATACCCTTTCAGCCATTCACGCGGGAATGGTGCTAACTGCTCCCCCGTCTTCTCATAGCGATAAACTTGCCCTTGCCCAAGCCGCTGGTTATATGGGATCACGTTTTTACCCTGATGATCGCGTAATTCTTCATACAATTTTTTACGTAATGCGATCTTGGTTTTGACGATATTTTCATCAGTTGAATCGATCAGGTTGTGCTTCTCTTCCCGATCGTTTTGCATGTCGTAAAGCTCTTCTTTATCCCACACGCCGTAATATTGGATGTATTTGTATTCCGGCGTACGGATCGCAAACGTGGTTGGCGTTTGCGGGAAGCTGTATTCCCAGAAGTATTCGTAGACGAAGTAATCTTTACGCTTCGGCACATTATAGCCATCCATACCCAATCGCCAGAAACTCTGCCCGTCGTAATGCTTCGGCGCGGCAATGCCTGCGGCTTCCAGAATGGTTGGTGCTACGTCGATATTTCTGACGATCTCTTCCACCACTTTGTCTTTAGCAAAGCCCGGCCCGGAAGCAATCAACGGTACTCGGATCGACTCTTCGTAAGCATTACGCTTATCGATCAACCCATGTTCGCCGAACATGAAACCGTTGTCCCCCATGACCATAATGATCGTATTTTTGTCCAGCCCCTGTTTCTGCAACCAATCACGCACGCGGCCCACGCTGTCATCTACAGAGCGTAGTGTTTCATAATAATCACGCTGATACTGCTGGAGGTTCATATCTGTGTTATAGGGATAATCTACGCCGTGCCAGCTATTACGCTGATTTTTCACCCACATAGGCTTACCGGCATAGTTTTCTGGTGTATCGGCATACGTATCAGGCACCGGGAAGGTGACCTCTTTCATACTGCCGCGGTGGCGCTTAGCGGGCAGAAAATCAGAATGCACGCCTTTATGGGACAGATACATCATGAACGGTTTTTTCTTATCGAGCGTATTCAGCCAGTCAACCGCATAATCCGTCAGCTCATCGGTGATGTAACCTTTTTGCGGCACCATTTTACCATCAATATTAAGCATTGAAGGTTTGCCATAGTTATCAATCGGATAATAGTTCCCTTGGCCTAGTAGCCCAACCCAACGATCGAAGCCAGCAAAACCTTTCGTCGCTGTTTTATCCGCGCCGCCGAAGTGCCATTTGCCAAAAAATCCGGTCTGATAGCCTTTCTCACGCAATCGTTCGGGGAAATAGCTCAGGTTAGAGAGATCGGACGGATTGTTATCCGATACGCCATGATTATGCGCGTACATCCCCGTGAGAATACTGGCGCGACTAGGGGAGCACAGCGAGGTAGTAACGAATGCATTTTTGAAGTAGGTTCCTTCTTTAGCGATACGATCCATATTCGGCGTATGGATCGCCGGATTCAGAAAGCCAAAAGCATCATAACGCTGATCGTCGAGCAGGATATAAACCACATTGGGTTGCGTCCCCCCCGCCGATGGCATTGCAGCCGCAGATGATGACGCGGCGACAGCGTGTCCTCCGGCTGCTTGTATACAGGCCAGTGCGATCGCTGCCAATAGTTTGTTTTTTTTCATATTCCTTCCTCTTTTATGCCTTTCTTTCGTACTCGGTGAAAGGCGTTACATCATTAAGACCGTGTTCACCACATGAACGCCATATCAGAAAATAAATGATGCCGTCAGCCAGGTGGCATCATCTGTATGTAGCCCCAGCGGATTATTTTCTTTTAATAAATTAATGCTATGCTCGGCGGAAAGGCTGAAATGCGCATTGAGCGGGTAAGAGACGAGCAAAAGCGCATTGCGGATCAGCAACGCATCGCCAATACCATCCAGGTTTTTCGCTTTTGATTCCCGATACCCTACGCCTGTGGTTAATAGTGAGGGAAATCGATAGCGTATTCCCGCTTCCAGATTTTGCGCCTTGTCTGCGAATCCGGTGCGTTTGTTACGCTGATTGTTAACAAACTGCATATTTTCCGTTTCACCATAAAACGCACCGATAAACCAATTTTCTGGCTGCCAGGCTGCCCCTACCATCCAGCCATTGGCTCTGTGACCTTGCCCATAATCCGCCAGTTGCTGGTTTGGCGTTCGCTGCGACGATGCCCACGCCGCACTGAATTCCAACATGGTAGACGGAATGGCATACCCTAACGCGATACCATAACCGTTACCATTTTGCGTCTTGATAGCGCGGCTTCCTTCATTCTTTCCTTGGTATTGCAACCGCAGGTCGAGTCCGGGAACAAATCCAAACAGATCGTTATTCCGCCAGGTCAATATGCCAGTTCCACGTTTCCCCATAAACGTGTCCGGCGCATAGGTTCCTCCGCCATTTACCGGGAAAATCCTTGTAGTATATTGGGGGTATGCTAATACCCCATCATTACGCCCGTAACTGAGACTCCCCCAATATTTGTTATTCAAGCCGGCATAAGCATAACGAGTGTAGTCTTTCGACGGAGCGCTTTCGGTTTCAAAGGCATTAAAATCATGTTCGAAGCGACCGAACCCATATAGCGTTTCCGTTATTTTCGTTTCCCCATGCAGGTTCATCCTGAATCGGACTTTATCGCCATCCATATTCTCGTTATCACTAATAATCCTACGTGAGATGACGCGTCCATCGAGGTATAACTTATTACCGTCTTTATTATATAGCAGGGCCGCTTCCGTGACAGTGAGACAAGATAAAAGTAGAGTACAGAAGAGTCCCAGCTTCAGTTTTTTATTATTCATGTTTATGACCTATTTTTAGGATTATTGAAAAAGACAAATAGGCTCCCAATGTCTATTTGACATTATTGTAAGATCCCTGGTGTTTGGCGTTATTATGCCGCCTGCTTAAAACAACTATTTTAAGCAGGAAATCATTCAGAACCCGGTTTATTCAGTGCTCTGATAATGATCGTCTTGGATTAATAAAACTCTGTTTTTATATTCCTCCTTATATGCTTCATCGATACCTGACTCGTTAACTGAGAAAGCAGATAATTCATGCGTGGTACGACATGAAATAAATGCGTTTTAAATCCATCACAGAAATAGTTTTTATTTGGTCGTCCATCACTGGAAATTTCAAAGCGATGCTTCGGGCAACCGCCATGACACACTGGTTTTACTGCACAATTCAGACAATCCTTACTGATATTTTTCTTCTTATTCGCACCAAAGGCGAGGTTCTGCGGAGAATTCACCAGCGACGCTAAATCGTCCTGATTAATATTGCCGAGCTTATTTTCTGGATAGACGAAATGGTCACAGGAATATACATCACCATTCGCTTCAACAATCAGGTTGCCCCCGCAGGTTTCATTGATAACACAGGCACTGGGCTGCCCAGTCATTTTGGCCATCGTTTGCTCAAAATTCATGACAAATATATTGCCCAGATCGTGCTGAATCCAGTGGTCAAAAATCGTATTCAGGAAACGGCCATAGGCTTTAGCCGGCACTGACCATTCTGTCACACCGCACTGCCCCGAGAAATCCGGCTGAATCAGTAATAATCCATTCGCGTCCGGCTCGGCCGCACGGCGTTCCACGAGTGGAATAAACTGCATATAGCGGCTACCGATACGCTTAAGAAACCGGTAAACATCCAGTGGGCGTTTCACATTTTCTGCGTTCACCACCGTTAACGTATTAAATTCAACATGATGGCGTTTTAGCGCCTCCAGCCCTTTCATCACGTCATCAAACGTGCTTTTCCCCGATCGCGTAAGGCGATATGCATCATTGCTGATACGGTCACCGTCAATGGACAACCCTACCAAAAACCGATTCTCTTTCAGAAAGCAGGCCCACGAATCGTCAATATTGATGCCATTGGTCTGAAAGAAATTGTTAATCTGTTTTGCGCCACGGTATTGATTCTGTAAACGAACAGCTTCGCGGAAGAAATCAATGCCCAATAGCGTCGGTTCACCGCCTTGCCACAAAAAATCAACGACTGGCGCTTGCTGGCTACTGATGTTCTTTCGGATATAGTTTTCCAGCGTATTGCCATCCATCTTCCAGCGGCTTTTTCGCTCTGGGTATAGATGTTCCTTCTCCAGATAAAAACAGTATGAGCAATCGATATTGCACACGGATCCTGAAGGCTTAGCCATCAGTTGAAAATTGGCAATGGATTGACTCATAGGTACCCTCGGCTAAACTTACGGTCACAATCATCTTCCTTCCGTAAGAGAGAAACGCCAAAACGTCCTTGCCGGCGAATTTTTTGCTGTCTACGCGTAAATTTGGAACATTTCGGTGTTGAGCACATTTTCTCAACGCAAAAAAAAACCCGATCGCCAAACGGCACAAAAGCCGCTTACCAATCAGGTTCCACCCATAAATAACATGTTTTGTATCATGCTTCATGGTCATGTCCTGAATATAGTTTTACCCACTTTCGAGACGACATACAAACAACATCATCAAGGTATGTGAACAGATTCACATACCTGTGTTACCTGATGACTACCGACAACGTATTCAGCGTTACGCGAGTGCAAGCACCGTATCCCCTGCCATTAATTGATGCGAAGCGCTTTGACTAAAAATACGGTACTCCTCCGCATTCGTCACCACCATCGGCGTTACCGTGTCGTAGCCTGCCTGTTGTATGGCAACCAAATCGAACTCTATTAGCAACTGACCTTTCTTCACCGATTCGCCTTCCGCGACGTGCATCTTGTAGTGCTTTCCCTCCAACTGCACCGTGTCGATACCGATATGAATCAGAATTTCCGCGCCATTTTGCGCAAGGATACCAACAGCATGGCCGCTGGTGAATGTACTCGCAATAACACCATCTACCGGAGAATAAAGACGGCCTTCCTGAGGCTGAATGGCAATGCCTTGACCAACAACACCGGAAGAGAACACCTTATCGTCCACGTCGTTGAGCGAGATCAGTTCGCCTTTTACCGGCGACCCCAGCCGTTCCGCCGTCGCAGGCGCGTCTTTTAGCGGCCGAAACGATAGTGCCGTATTGGCAGACCGATGGGAGATCGACGCCGTAGGTGTCGCAGACGTTGCTGGTGAATGCGTGGGGGCTGGCGCGTTTTCAGTAGGTAGCGCAGGATCGTCAAACCCTACAATCACCGTCAGAACAAAACTCGCAACGAAGGCAACCGCACAACCGATGAGGAACCCAGCGAACCCTTCTCCGTAAAAAATCGGCAACGTCAGTAACCCAGGCATCCCCATAGAAACCGCCGAACTTTTTGCATAGCCGACAATAGCCCCCCCAAAGGCCGCGGCGACAACGGCGCAGATAAACGGTTTCTTTAGTTTCAGCGTAACCCCATAAACACCGGGTTCCGTAATACCAAATAGCGATGCAATAAAAGTACTGCCCGCCAATGTCTTAAGCTTTTTATCTTTAGTTCGTACCATAACCCCCAGTAATGCGCCAGACTGGGCAAAGATCGACGGGCTAGAGGCGGCTTTAAGGTAACTGTGTCCCATGACAGAAAGATCGTTAATGAATACGGTCACAAAGCCCCAATGAACGCCAAATATCACCAAGACCTGCCATGAAGCCGCCATCAGAGCACCCGCAATAATCGGGTTAAATTCATAGATACTGACAAACACCGATGCAATGAGTTTACTGGCCGAAATCCCAATCGGCCCGATGGTCATCAGCGTCAGCGGCACCATCAGAACCAACAGGAAGAACGGAGTCAGAATATTGCGCACGCTTTCGTGAATATGGCGATTCAGGAAACGCTCAAAATACGACATCAGCCACACGCTGAAGATAATTGGAATGACCGAAGCGGTGTATTTCATCATCACGACAGGCAGACCGAAGAACGTCACGGGCTGACCAGCATCAAACAGCGCCTGGATCGTTGGGTAAACCAGCGCCCCCGCGATCGATACCGCCACAAAAACATTAGTTTCGAATTTACGCGCGGCGGTAATCGCCAATAACATCGGTAGAAAATAGAACAGGCTGTCAGATGCCGCATGTAAGATGATATAAGTGCTTTCTTTGGTACTGAGCCACCCGAGCGCAATCACAATTGCCAGCGCCCCTTTTAGTACCCCGGCCGCCGCCATCGCGCCAAGTAAGGGGGTAAAGATCCCAGCGACCAGATCGATCAGTCGCCCCATGGCAGAGGTCGATTGATCGCTTTCCGCGGTCTGGCGTTTCCCGTCGCCCTCCTCCAGCAGTTTGGAGATCGAACCAAAGGCGCGATACACCTCCGGCACCCGGTTTCCAATCACCACCTGTAATTGTCCTGAGGCATTGACGACCGTAATCACGCCATCCAGCGCCTCAAGCGCAGCCACATCCACCTTACCATGATCAACAATCTTAAAGCGCAAGCGCGTTGCACAATGCACCAGAGTGGAAACGTTTGTTTCCCCTCCGACCAACCTCAGAATATTTTCAGCTAGCACTTTGCTATTCATAATGACTTCCCGTTTCGTCAATGGCTGCAATGACCTAATACACGTCGTCTCGCTTGTTGCCCGCTGGCCAGCTGGAAAATAAGCAAAAAAAAACCTGGATAAAGCCACGTGCTAGATACGTGGCTTTATCCAGGTTTCGCCCAGATATTTCTGGTGACGTCCTTTCTTATTTTCTAACAAGTTCAGACGGAGAAAGCTATCGCTACGTTTTATTCTGTGAAAAAAGTCACTAAATTTTTATCCGTTTAGCGACATTGCCTATGCGATAGCGGCATAAACATGGCATGCAGAATGACGAACCACTCCGCTCGACAAACGTTGACTCCACATTTACGCAGAAAGTGGAGACGGAAGACATTGGGTAAGAAAACCGGCGAATTACGGCTATACGGCATTACACCTGATTAAATTATTACTCCGGATTAAATAAGGAAATTTACCGGAGTGAACGCTTAAATGCCGCAGCCTCGTGCGCTAACACATCAAGTTGAGCATATATGACCCTGATGGTCTGCAACAAAGGATTCTGCGCAGGTGAACCGTCCAGCGCACTCAATTGCGCAGAAAGCCGTTCAATCTGGGTACACAGGTAAGCGTCGCGTTCCTTTGCCTGAAGCAACTGCTGTTGGAGGACCCGATGTTCCTGCTGTTGACGCTGAATGCTTTGCTCCAACGCCTCGAGCGCGCTATCCAATCGACATTTCCATTCTTCCACCCGCATAACGACACCTTTGCTCGATAAACCCGCGGATTATAATGTCACACGCCCCCGACAACAAACACGTTCAAAGACGCTCCGATGGCTACCTGCCAATTCCCCTCTGATTTGCCATGATATAGGCCACCCTAAAAACACCGGTATTTTACCGCCGGAGGAAACACATCGTACATCAAGCCAGCTAACTGGAAACGGGAAGACGTCTTGATACTCTGCTTATCGTCACCGCGCCGGCGTTTTGATCGCGCGTAGCACGACAAACTTGGTGTTGCTGGCGAGGGTTTCCACGTTACCGAAGAGACGCTTCAGTTTATGGAAGTAACTCAGGTGACGATTACCTACAATGCGCAATTCTCCGCCAGGCTGAAGGCAACGACGGGCATCCATAAACATCTGCCAGGCGATTTCATCGGTCACGGCCTGTAGCTGATGAAAGGGCGGATTACACAGCACCGCCTGCAATGTATCGCGTCCTACGCGTGACAGCCCGTGGTTCACCACGAAGCTACAACGATCTATATCCTGTGGGCGGTTGGTTGCAACGTTCATCTGGCTTGATGCCACCGCCATATACGATTCATCAAAGAAACCGACGGTAGCGTCCGGATTAGCGTCCAGCGCCGCCAAGCCAATCACCCCATTGCCGCAGCCGAGATCGATAATTTTACCGTCCAGGCGCGCGGGCAAATGCTGCATAAAGAAACGCGCACCGATATCCAACCCATTACGTGAAAATACATTGGCATGATTGTGGATGCGATAACCGTAGCCTTCTAACGACCACTCGTTAATAAGTGATTGCTCACTCACATTCCGCTCCGCCCATTGGCAGTGAACCAGTCGCGCCTTTTTCCAGGCCAGCGAGGTTGTGGTCGGCCCCATCACACGCTCAAACAATTGCAGAGTGGAGGTATGAATATCACGCGCTTTCGCTCCGGCAATAATCCGTGTTTGCGGCGTGACGACCTTACGTAACATTCTCAACTGGTGTTCCAACAACGCCATCGTTTTGGGAATTTTCATTACCACCAGCGTAGGCGCATCGGGCAGATCCGCCAGGCTATCCAATAGCGTTACCGCATCGGGGGCATAACCGTTCAGTTCCAGATTATGTCGCGTCGCCAGTTGGCTGAGATAGGAGTCGCTGACACTAACGGGCGATTGCGCCTGCAAGCCGCACGCCAGTGCGCCGAAGGTATCATTGAAAATCAGGCACGGCCCCGGTGCGATGTCTAGCGTAGCCAGCTCCCGTAGTAGGTACTCATCGGCGGCATCCCATGCCTGTAGCGCCGAGGTTTCGTCGACCTGAGGGTAACGTACCAACGTCAGGACGCGTGTTTCCAATTCCAGTTGGCTCATTGGCCTCTCCTGTATTATAAAATTTGCGCTGTTTATCCCTTAAATTACCGCGTCAGTAAATGCTTTTCGCCACCAACCGTTCGTCTACAACAGAAAAAACGGATCCAAACAGATATGGCGGTTCCGGGCAATACCATGGAATGCAGCAAAAGACGCCGATATTCATTTGACCATGAATACCTTTTCACCTATCTTCTGTCAGGCAAAGGGGAGTAACTTTTCCGCCAGCTAATCGTCATTACGATGCGTACCGCATCCGGTTACTGGGCAGCGTTGATGAAATAGCATCATTCCTAATGAAACAGCTTCATTAGCGTTGTAAGTGAGACCTTGCCGGAAGAAGGCGAGGTGCATTTGCAGCGTTAATCACAAACGGCCAACGTCCTTCCGATGTTGGCCTTTTTGTTTCTTTTTAAGGATACCGCTATGCACTCTATCGGCACGCCCTGGTTGTGGGGCAGCTTCGCTGCCATTGTTATCGTGATGCTGACCATCGATCTGCTCTATCAAGGGCGCAAAGGCGCGATGGTCATGACGTTCAAACAGGCCGCGGTCTGGTCTATCATCTGGGTGACGCTCACGCTACTGTTTAACGCCGGCTTTTGGTGGTATCTGGATGGCGCGATGGGCCGCGAGGTTGCCAACACTCAAGCGCTGGCGTTCCTGACCGGTTATTTGATTGAGAAAGCCCTTGCCGTTGATAACGTCTTTGTCTGGCTGATGCTATTCGGCTATTTTGCCGTCCCCCCACAATATCAACGTCGCGTGCTAATTTATGGCGTATTAGGCGCTATCGTGCTGAGAACGTTGATGGTATTTGGCGGTAGCTGGCTGGTCACGCAGTTCCAGTGGGTGCTCTATGTATTCGGCGCATTTCTACTGTTTACCGGCCTGAAAATGGCTCTGGCGAAAGAGGAAGACGAAAATGTCGGCGACAAACCGCTGGTGCGCTGGCTACGTAACCATCTGCGGATGACGGATCGCATTGAAGATGAGAAATTCTTCGTCCGTCGTAACGGCATCCTGTATGCCACACCGCTGTTTCTGGTGCTGATTATGGTTGAAATCAGCGATGTTATTTTCGCGGTAGACAGCATCCCGGCGATTTTCGCCGTCACCACCGATCCTTTTATCGTTCTGACGTCAAACCTGTTCGCCATCCTCGGCCTGCGGGCAATGTTCTTCCTGCTGGCTGGCGTGGCCGAGCGCTTCTCACTGTTGAAATACGGGCTGGCGGTTATTCTGGTGTTCATTGGTGCCAAGATGATGCTGATCGAGATTTTCCATATTCCGGTGGCTATCTCTCTGGGGGTTGTCGTCGGCATTCTGGCGATCACCATGCTGATTAATATTTGGCTGAACAACCGCGCCGCGCGTTAATTTCCCTCCTCGCCGTACCTGATTAGGGTACGGCAATAGCGGGATTAGCCTACTTTTTCTGCGCGTCATCACCCGCAAATTGCGGCGATGCGAAATCGACGCTTAGTCGTAAAAATGACATCATCGCTTTCCTCAAAAACAAATATTCATATACTGATACGCGCAAGCACATCTCGTAACGGAAAAAAGGCCCCGACATAGGTCAAAGGTGTCTGATCCTGACTTATAACTACATTAGCGGAACGGTTATCCCGTCAAAAATATGGCAACTCAACATTCTCGTCTTTTGCAGTACTTTATGCATGGAAGCCTGGTTAAACAGATTCTTCTGGGGCTTTTCGCCGGTATTATTTTGGCCTCTCTGTCTACGCAGGCCGCATTAGCAGCCGGTTTATTGGGAACGCTATTCGTCGGCGCGTTGAAAGCGGTCGCTCCCGTTCTGGTGTTGGTGCTGGTAATGGCGTCTATCGCTAACCATCAGCAAGGGCAGAAAACCAATATCCGTCCGATTTTGTTCCTCTACCTCATCGGCACCTTCTCTGCGGCGTTGATTGCGGTAGTACTCAGTGTCCTCTTCCCTTCTACGCTGGCACTTAACGCGCATGCCACCGACATCACGCCACCGTCAGGCATTGTCGAGGTATTGGAAGGCCTGCTGATGAGCATCATCGCTAACCCGATTCACGCGTTGCTGAATGCTAATTACATTGGCATTCTGGTCTGGGCCGTAGGGCTGGGCATGGCCTTCCGCCACGGTTCGGACAGCACAAAGAGCATGATCAACGATGCGTCTAATGCAGTTACTCTGATTGTACGCGTGGTGATCCGCTTCGCACCGCTGGGGATTTTCGGTCTGGTGGCATCTACGCTAGCAAAAACCGGTTTCGGCGCGCTGTGGGGATACGCGCATTTGCTAATGGTGCTAATCGGCGGCATGCTGATGGTAGCATTGGTAGTCAATCCGCTAATTGTATTCTCGAAGATCCGACGTAACCCGTATCCATTGGTACTGCGCTGTCTGCGCGAAAGTGGCGTGACGGCGTTCTTTACCCGCAGTTCCGCTGCCAATATTCCGGTCAATATGGAGCTATGCCGCAAGCTGAATCTGGATGAAGACACCTATTCTGTTGCCATCCCACTCGGCGCCACCATCAATATGGCTGGCGCAGCAATTACCATCACCGTACTGACGCTAGCCGCTGCGCATACATTAGGTATTCCGATTGATGTACCGACCGCGCTGCTGCTCAGCATTGTGGCATCGCTGTGTGCCTGTGGCGCATCGGGCGTGGCGGGGGGATCGTTACTACTGATTCCGCTGGCATGTAGTATGTTTGGTATTTCTAACGATATCGCCATGCAAGTGGTCGCGGTAGGCTTTATCATCGGAGTGTTGCAGGATTCCGCCGAAACCGCGGTAAACTCATCGACGGATGTCATGTTTATCGCCGCCGTGTGTCATGCAGAGGATGCCAAACTGGCTGAAAAGAGCGCTTAAATCTGCTGTAACCCGAAGTTTTTCCCTTAAGCTGTCTCTTAGTCACCTTTATTATGCAGACGCAGAGACAGTTTCGTGCACCCTATATTGCTATTTCATATAGCCCATAGCATTCACGCCATTACGCTCTCTTTTCGGCGCTGAAGGGGTCGATGCCGCGCCGCTGCATGCGCCAGAAGCGAATGATATTAAAGCCGTTCATTAGCAGGAAGCTGCCTTCGATCAGCGATCCGCCAATCGACCCTAGCCAGATGTTATGAGCGACCCAGCAGGCGGTTGAGCACCACATCACACAACGCGTCGTTAGCCCAGAAGTACGAAATAGCGCCCAGGTACTGGCAACGGTGCCGACTATCGGCAGCAATTCCATCGCATGGTGCATGCCCGATAAACCAAAGAACAGCGTCAGCGCAATAAACACAAACATCACAAGAATATTATGTGTTTTCAGCGAGATGAGTGTTCTCGCCGAATTCAATAAGGCGCTGGCGCCTGCCGCATTGGCCCCCATTAGGAAGAAATGTAACCCAATGACGGCGCTGTATGCCGAGAGCTGTATTTTGAATTTTTGGTCGTTACGGTTAAAGAACATGGTAATGCCGACCAGAAACGCCAGCACACCAACAGACTGGGCAATCCAATACTGTGTCATGATCCCTGCCTCTATAAAATTAAAGCGAAAAAACGGCGTCATTAAAAATGAAACGCCGTTTTATTTTAGTTGGAATGAGCGAAACTTACAATGTCACACCACTCTTAAAGATCGCTAATTCACGGAAGTCATTAATCTCATTTTTGGTCTGTTTACCGTTAACAATCTCGACAATCAGATCGACAAACTGGCTTAACAGCGCTTCCATTGGCATCCCGTGAATCAGACGCCCGGCATCGAAATCAATCCAGTGCGGTTTCTTCTTCGCTAGCTCGCTGTTGGTCGCCAATTTTACCGTCGGCACAAACCCGCCATAGGGTGTACCACGCCCAGTACTAAACAGTACCATGTGGCAACCGGCCCCCGCCAGCGCGCTGGTGGCAACCGCATCATTCCCCGGTGCGCTAAGCAGGTTAAGCCCCGGCGTGTGTAAGCGCTCACCATATTTCAGCACGTCCACTACCTTACTCTGCCCCGCTTTTTGCGTACAGCCTAATGATTTTTCTTCCAGCGTGGTGATCCCGCCGGCTTTGTTGCCCGGTGAGGGGTTCTCATATATCGGCTGATTGTGCGCAATGAAGTACTGTTTAAAGTCATTCACCATGTGCACCGTTTTTTCAAACGTGGCTTCATCACGACAGCGACTCATCAGAATTCGCTCCGCTCCAAACATTTCAGGGACTTCAGTCAGCACCGTAGTGCCGCCGTTAGCGATCAGATAGTCAGAGAAACGACCTAACAATGGGTTGGCTGTAATACCGGATAACCCATCAGAACCACCACATTCCAAACCAAATTTCAGTTCGCTTAGCTTACCCGGCTCACGTTTATCATGGCGCATCGCCTCATAAAGCATATGCAACCGCTCCAGGCCCGCTTCGATTTCATCGTCCTGCTGCTGGCACACCATGAACATCACACGGTCAGAATCTACTTCACCCAATGTACTGCGGAACGCATCAACTTGATTGTTTTCACACCCCAGCCCAATCACCAGCACGGCCCCGGCATTCGGGTGCCGTACCATGTTTTGCAACATGGTGCGCGTGTTTTCGTGATCCTGACCAAGCTGTGAACAGCCAAACGTATGGCTAAACAGATAAACGCCATCGATTCCCTCTGCATCATGTGTTTCTTTCAGGAAACGCTGCTGGATCTGGCGCGCAATCCCATTCACACAGCCGACGGTGGGCAGAATCCACAGTTCGTTACGAACGCCTACGTCGCCATTTTTACGCCGATAGAGCTGTACGTCCCGATCGCCCATTTGTGGCGGCAGATCGATAAACTCAGGCTGATACTGATACTCATCCAGATCGCTGAGATTGGTCTTCGCATTCTGAGAGTGGATATGTTCTCCGGGAGCAATAGCGACCAGCGCATGGCCAATCGGCAGGCCATACTTGATAATCATGTCACCGGGTGCGATGTTTTTCAGCGCGAACTTATGCCCGCGCACGACAGGTTGCTGAAGTGTCACCGTATGGCTATCCACCGACACCGTTTCGCCTTGCTCAATATCACGCAAGGCGACAGCCACATTGTCCAGAGAATGAATTTTTATAATACTTTGCATGGATAACCCTTCTTGCTAATTAGCAATAGCCTGCCACGGCGGCGCGCATACCGCGATCAACGATGGCCTGTAATTGCTCCGTCACCTGTGTCGCTAAGCCAGGAACCTGCGTGAGATCCTGCCCCCAATGTTCAGCATCGCGTAGGACGGTATTCACCAATTCCGCCAAGCTGACGGTATCTGCATTTACACCTGCCCACAGCGTGGCGTAACGTTCCAGCCAATGGGCATCATCCTGTAATGGATAGGTTTGTCGTGCTGCCCCCTCTCCGCTACGTTCGCCGCGATAGAACGCGATCAACGCCGCCAATGCAAACGTCAGACGCACAGGTAACTTGCCGTGGCGTTCACGATAAGTCAGCAACTGCGGCAAGATTCGAGTACGGAATTTAGTCATGCCATTGAGCGAGATAGACAGTAACTGATGCTGAATGAAAGGATTACGAAAGCGGCCTAGCACGGCTTGAGCAAACGATGTCAATTCGTCATGCGGCAAATCCAGTACCGGCACGATTTCTTCAGCGATGGTCTTTTCGACAAACTGGCTAATCTGCGCATCGTTCATCGATTCGCCAACGGTATCCAGTCCCGCAAGAAAGGCCACCGGCACCAGCGCGGTGTGGGCACCATTAAGGATCGCCACCTTACGTTCTTTATACGGTTTGATGTCATCAACGATACGAACGTTCAGATCCAGTTTGTTCAGGCGTAGTTCTTGCGCCAGCCACTGCGGCCCCTGGATAACAAACAGGTAGAAATATTCCGCCGTGTCCCAAAAGGTATCCTGATAGCCCATTTCCTGTTCTAACGCCTCGACCTCGGCACGCGGATAGCCTGTCACAATACGGTCTACCAGCGTTGAGCAGAAGGTATTATGATCGTTCAGCCAGGCGGTAAATGCGGGCGTTAATTCCCACTGTGCGGCATAGCGCAACACCAACTCCTTCAGCGCTACGCCATTGTAATCAATCAGCTCACACGGCAGTAACACCCAACCTTTATCCGCCGCACCGTTAAAATGACGGAAACGTTCATACAGTAGACGGGTTAATTTAGCGGGGAAGCTGACGGGCGGCGCATCACTCAGACGGTCATCGGCGTGATAGCTGATACCGGCTTCAGTCGTATTGGAAAATACGAAGCGAATGTTGGGATCGTGCGCCAACGCCAGGTAGTCATCGAACTGATGGTATATGTTGATTTCTCGGTTGACCGAACGGATCAATCGGGGTTCTCGCACCGCTTCACCCCGTTCGTTCAGACCACGAATAATCGTGGTGTACAACCCATCTTGCGTGTTCAGCGAAGGCGGGAAATCGGAATCAATAGGGCGAACCACCACGATGCCTGCATCCAGATCGGTGTGCTCATTCAACAAGTCCAACTGCCAGTCGATAAAGGCACGTAGGAAGTTGCCTTCACCAAACTGAATAACGCGATCCGGGTGTTGGCGACCGGGGAAATTGTGACGATTTAACGTTTGCATTAACAGGCTACCTCAGGACGAATCCCATATTCAGGGCACGTGATAGCCACCGCCATCCTTGCCCTACATTAATATTCACCAACGCCGCATTACCACAGGCGCCAATGATTAAAAAACCGAGATGACGAGAGCTACAGCGTAAATGCTTTTACAATCTTCACGCCGACACTCCCGCCCTTTTCACGGTTTAACGCCGTGAATACGTTACAGCTCGATGGCGAAATAGTTTTTCGCGTTATCGAAACAGATGTTTTTCACCATTTCGCCCAGTAAAGGCAGATCAGCCGGCGCTTCGCCATCTTCCACCCAACGCCCGATCATTTGGCATAGGATGCGACGGAAATATTCATGGCGGGTATAAGACAGGAAGCTGCGGCTATCGGTCAGCATACCAACGAAACGGCTGAGCAAACCGAGCTGGGCAAGCTGTGTCATTTGGCGTTGCATACCGTCTTTTTGGTCATTGAACCACCAGCCCGCGCCAAACTGCATCTTGCCCGGCATCCCCTCACCCTGGAAGTTACCCACCATGGTGCCGATCACTTCGTTATCGCGTGGATTCAGGCAATAAAGGATCGTTTTTGGCAGTAGGTTTTCTTCATTTTGCTTACTGAGCAGGCGGGATAGTTCCTGAGCCAGAGGCCGATCGTTAATCGAGTCGAAGCCCACATCTGGCCCTAATAACTTAAACTGACGCAGGTTATTGTTGCGTAACGCGCCGATGTGATATTGCTGAACCCAGCCGCGACGTGCATATTCCGCGCCTAACCACACCAGAACAGCGGTCTTGAATTGTGCGACCTCATGCTCGCTCAGCGTTTCACCGGAGAGGCGACGAGCCAGAATAGCGTCCAGCGTAGCCTCATCCGCTTCGGCGAATACCACCACATCCAGAGCATGATCGGAGACTTTACAACCGTGCGCGGCGAAGTGATCCAGACGTTTACTCAGCGCCGCTTGCAGATCGCTGAAGCGGCGGATATCGGTATCCGCGACTTCACCCAGCTTCGCCATGTAGTCGTTAAATGTCGCCAGTTCTATATTAAACGCTTTATCCGGGCGCCAGCTTGGCAAGACTTTAATCGAGAAACTGGGATCCTGGGCTACCGCTTTATGGTGGCGCAAATCGTCAATCGGATCGTCTGTCGTACCGACCATTTTTACGTTCATCTGCTGCATGATGCCGCGTGCGGTGAATTCATCGCGCTCCAGCATGGCATTACAGCGGTTCCAGATGTCTTTTGCCGTACTCGGTGACAGCAGCGTCCCCGTTATGCCGAACGGGCGGCGCAGTTCCAGATGTGTCCAGTGATACAGTGGATTACCAATCGTGTGCGGCACAGTAGCAGCCCAGGCTTCAAATTTTTCCCAATCGCTGGCATCCCCCGTACACAGACGCTCAGGCACACCATTAGTACGCATTGCACGCCATTTGTAGTGATCGCCTTTCAGCCAGATGTCATACAGGTTTTTGAAACGGTAATTTTCCGCAATTTGTTCAGGCGGCAAATGGCAGTGGTAGTCAAATATCGGCTGGTCGACGGCATAGTCGTAATAGAGGCGACGAGCAAATTCACTGTCTAACAAAAAATCTTCACTCAGGAACTGGGACATACTTTCTTCCTTACCGTGCTTTTTGTGCACCATGTTAGTTGACCGTTAAAAGATATCACACCAATTATGCGCAATATCTCACAGCATTTGTGAGGTGATGATCGCAAAAATGTCACAACCTGTACAATAACGCACCAAACTCCGTCATAAATCATCTGATAGACGTGATTTATGTACGATTTATGTATTTCCACATAAAAATAATGGTTTTGTGATATCACTCAACTTTTGAAGTTGTATGACAAATTATTGTAACCCTGCTTTAAGTAAGGATTCAATCGCTATCTCATAAAGAGAAGGGATCCCCTGTTCAGCACAACAAATCGTGTCATCGCACACGATATGGCACATCAAGCCCTGGCAAGAATCAAGGTCATCGCTGTGTTTTTATTGACTCGGAGAAGAAATTAAATGCGTAAAATTAAAGGGTTACGCTGGTACATGATCGGACTGGTGACCATCGGCACCGTGCTGGGATATCTCACACGTAATGCGGTTTCTGTCGCCGCGCCTACGCTTCAGGAACAATTACACATCACCACACAGCAATATTCGTACATTATCGCGGCTTACTCAGCTTGTTATACCATTATGCAACCGATCGCCGGCTATGTGCTGGATGTGCTCGGTACCAAGATTGGCTATGCCTTGTTCGCTATAGTCTGGGCCGTCTTTTGCATGGGAACCGCGCTGGCGAATAGTTGGGGAGGGCTGGCTATCGCCCGCGGCGCCGTCGGTATGGCGGAAGCCGCGATGATCCCTGCGGGGTTAAAAGCCAGTAGCGAGTGGTTCCCAGCAAAAGAGCGATCCGTTGCGGTTGGCTATTTCAACGTCGGGTCATCCATTGGGGCGATGATTGCGCCGCCGCTGGTCGTGTGGGCAATCGTGGCGCACAGTTGGGAAATGGCCTTCATCATTACGGGTGCACTAAGTCTTATCTGGGCCATCAGTTGGCTCGTTTTCTATAAGCATCCGAAAGATCAAAAGAAACTTAGCGATGAAGAGCGCGACTACATTCTTAACGGGCAGGAAGCACAACACCAAACCAATAATAAGAAAAGGATGTCTGCCTGGCAGATCCTGCGTAACCGCCAATTTTGGGGTATCGCGCTACCGCGCTTTCTGGCTGAACCCGCCTGGGGAACATTTAATGCCTGGATTCCATTGTTTATGTTTAAAGCCTATGGTTTTAACTTAAAAGAAATTGCGATGTTCGCCTGGATGCCAATGCTGTTCGCCGACATTGGTTGTATTCTCGGTGGCTACATGCCAATGCTTTTCCAAAAATATTTCAATGTTAATCTGATTGTTTCTCGTAAGTTAGTTGTCACACTGGGTGCGATATTAATGATAGCCCCAGGGATGATTGGTCTGTTCTCCAGCCCTTATGTTGCTATCGCTCTGCTGTGCGTCGGCGGATTCGCGCATCAAGCCTTGTCAGGCGCGTTGATTACGTTGTCATCCGACGTGTTTGGCCGCAATGAAGTCGCTACGGCGAATGGCCTGACCGGCATGGCGGCCTGGATGGCGAGCACGCTGTTTGCATTGGTGGTCGGCGCATTGGCCGACACGCTGGGCTTTAGCCCGTTATTTGCCGCACTGTCAGTCTTCGACTTGCTAGGCGCAGTCGTCATTTGGACGGTGTTGAAAAACCAGCCAGCGTCGGAAGTCGACTCAGTACCTGAACCCAGTAAACCAGCCAGCCAACACTGATAAATCCTGCATTATTCTAGCTCATCCGGTATTATCGGATGAGTTGCCCGCTTATAAGTACGTACTCTGATAACTGTGACCATAATATTGGTTGCTGCTATGATTAAGTGGTATAACAAATTATCTTTCAAAGATTAACAAGAAAGGCACTCATGCCCTGACGTGGCACACGGATCGTCATCTATCGAGAGTAGACATCATCATGGCACTCACTGAACCTCGACGGCTATACCAGCAGTTAGCCGCAGAATTAAAACAGCGCATCGAAAGTGGTCGGTATCAGGTCGGCGAAAAATTACCGGCAGAACGTTCTATTTCAGAAGAGATGAACGTTAGCCGCACCGTAGTGCGCGAAGCGATTATCATGCTGGAAGTTGAAGGATACGTTGAAGTACGTAAAGGCTCAGGCATTCATGTTATTGCCAACCAGCAGAAGACGTCGTTTATCACTAGCAGCGATGCTGATTTTGTTACGGCGGGTCCGTTTGAACTGCTTCAGGCGCGCCAGCTTATCGAAAGTAATATTGCCGAATTTGCTGCGACGCAGGTCACACGCCAGGACATCATTCAATTGCTGGAAATTCAGGAACATGCACGCCAGGAAGATCGCTTTCGTGATTCCGAATGGGATCTCAAATTTCATGTTCAAGTCGCACTGGCGACACAAAACTCGGCGATGGCCACCATCGTTGAAAAAATGTGGAGTCAACGGATCCATAACCCCTACTGGCGCAAACTACATGAGCACATTGACGACAAGTCGATAGAAGGCTGGTACGAAGATCACGACGGCATACTTAAGGCTCTGATTCGCAAAGATCCGCATGCTGCCAAGCTGGCGATGTGGCGGCACCTGGAAAACACCAAGCAAATGTTGTTTCGCGCTACGACGGATGATTTTGAGTTCAATGTCGATCGCTATATGTTTGCGGATAACCCCGTCGTACACCTCGATGAGAAAAATATGGGTAAGCCCTGATCGCTTTCCCCTTGCCTTAAGCCAGGGGAAATCGCTTTTAAAGATTAGAGTAAAGGTCAAAAAACGTTGATTTCTGTCAGCGTGTGTAAAATATCCTGGAAACGCCGACTCTTCCTCGAAAAATGCCCCTTAATCTCCCGAGTTGTCGTAATATTTCCCTGTCTCAGTAGCCCCTATTTTGTTACAGTTGATGTGTCTTTTTTACGCTTAATTCGTCGCTTTGGATGCAAAGTCAGCCAAGACCACACAATCCCACCCCGTACGTTTATCGGGTTTGCAGCACCATCGGGTATCAGGTCAGACACTAGCGTCACTATCAGGTGGGGCAAAACAGACAGCGTCGAAAAAATCATCACCCAGCCTCCTGATATACCCTAAATCATTCAAGCTTCAGGCAGGCGGCGAGAAAAGCAACCCCGTAAATTTACGCAGGGAAGTCATGCCAGTGGCTGACAAATCTGTAGCTTGTTGTGCTAGCCATAGCATGGGGTACATATAGGTGTGTTGAATCGCGCCGACGATGTACATGAAAGTGTCGGGGATAACAGTGTATTCACTCTTGTCATGTTTAAACGCGTGATTATTGCCAAGGCTAAATGAATCAGAAGTATTAGGAATACCGGATGGAATTAATTAAAGAACTGTTGAACGCGCTGTGGCATCAGGATTTCGATATTTTAGCCGATCCCAAGCTGGTATGGACTGTATATATCTTACTGTTTTTAATTATTTTTCTTGAAAACGGCCTTCTTCCTGCCGCTTTCTTGCCCGGCGATAGCTTGCTCATTTTGGTTGGTGTCCTTGTCGCCAAAGGTACCATGAATTACCCGTTTACCCTCTTTTTACTGACAACAGCTGCCAGCCTCGGTTGCTGGGCCAGCTACATTCAGGGTAAATGGCTCGGTAACACGGGTGTCGTTCAGGGGTGGCTTTCACATTTACCGGCACACTACCACCAACGCGCACACCAACTCTTTCATCGCCATGGTCTGTCCGCGCTATTAGTGGGCCGCTTTCTGGCGTTTGTCAGAACCTTATTACCCACCATCGCCGGTCTGTCTGGCCTGAACAATGCGCGCTTTCAGTTCTTTAATTGGATGAGCGGGTTCCTGTGGGTGTTTATTTTAGTCACGCTGGGTTTTGCCTTGGGGAATACAACCTTCTTCCTGAAATACGAAGATGAGTTAATGCTCTGCCTCATGATGCTACCGCTGGTGCTGCTGTTCATCGGGCTGTTTGGTTCGCTTTTTGTCCTATGGCGTAAAAAACAAGATACGAAAGCAAATAATGCTGAAAAAGGGAGATAATCGTGTCAATCCATTGGCTATCCTCTAAATTCACATTCAGGCATATCGGTCGAATGCTGCTATTGCTTGCCTTACTGACGATAGTTTTAACGCAGTCCCTATCACCACGTCATGCCCATGATGATGCCATGTTACACATTAAGCCTTATGCTGGCGCAGCATTGCCAGATGGCTTTTATGTCTATCAGCGGCTAAACGAAAAGGGGATCGAGATAAAAAGTATTACGCCAGAACAAGACAGTCTGGTCGTTCGTCTTGTATCACCAGAGCAAAGTATCGCAGCCAGAGATATTTTGCGGCTGTCCCTGCCTAAAGTCTCCATTACGGCGCAGTTGACGACAGCTCCAACGCCCTTCTGGCAGCATAAATTAACCCAAAAACAATCTAAACTGGGGTGATAAATATGAAATTATCTCCGTGTATTATTGCATTAACGCTCCTATTTTCCGGTCACACATTGGCCGATGACGCCAATCAGGTCGAAACCTGCCAACAGAAGGCACAAAATATTCAGCACCAGCTTGATGAAGCGCGTAAACAGGGAAATCAGCATCGCATCCGAGGGCTAGAGAAAGCGCTGGACGGTGTCAAAAGCCATTGTACGGATGTTGGCCTGGCGCAGAAACATCAGGAATCCCTCGCGGAAAAACGGCAAAAGGTTGCCGAACGGCAGCAAGAACTTAACGAGAGTCGGCAAAAAGGCGACGACGCAGACAAGATCCTTAAACGTGAGAGAAAACTGGCTGAAGCCGAGCAGGCATTGCGGGCAGAGGAAGGCGGCGCATCGCATTAATGGCGCTTCTGTTGTGCATGCGACATCCTTCCGCTGAAGACAAATTGCCGTACTTCTAACCCGTTATCGGAATTATCCGTATCCACGATTGTCCGCATTTACAAAGGCAGCATAATTTTTATCTTCGGCTATAGTTAAATCCAGGTTTCCGACATAAACATAAAAGGGTTAATAGAATGGCTAAAGATCAAAATTCTGAGTACCTGCGCACCGAGCTCAAAACACTGGCTGATACGCTAGAGGAAGTTCTCAGTTCATCGAGCGAAAAATCAAAAGAAGAATTGGATAAACTCCGCAGCAAGGCAGAAAGCGCACTCAAAGATACGCGTAGCCGCCTTAGTGAAGCGGGTGAGCGTATCGCTTCTCACACCAAAGACGCGGTTGAATCCGCCGACGATTATGTTCGTGATAACCCATGGACAGGCGTTGGTATTGGTGCCGCTATCGGCGTCGTGCTTGGCGTTCTGCTATCTCGCCGCTGATAGCTGATCGTTATGACGGATAAATATCAGCAAGGCCCCGCTAGCGGGGTCATCGGCTCAGCCAAACGCATCGTGACCCTCTTGGTTAAGATGGTCGAAAGCCGTTTGCGGCTAGTGGTCATTGAACTTGAGGAAGAAAAAGCCAACCTTATCCAGCTACTCCTTTTGGTTGGCTTAACGCTACTCTTTACGATGTTCGGCATCATGAGTCTGGTGGCATTGCTCATTTTGGGCATAGATCCTGCGTATCGTCTCTATACCGTCGGTTGGATAACCGTGGTGTTATTAGGTCTGGCAGTGATAGGGGGAATATGGACGCTGATAAAAGTGCGCCGTTCCACCTTGCTCAAGGCGACACGTAAAGAGCTCGAAATTGATAAAGTGCTGCTGGAGGAAGATAAATGAGCCAGCGCCAGTCGCGCGAACGAGAAAAAGCCCAGTTACTGCGCCACATACAACAGCAGCGATTGGATCTGGCGGCGGCGAAAAGACATTGGCTGGCAACCACTGCCCGTTACGATCGTGGCTGGAGAAACCTGATGCAGTGGCGTAAATTCTGGATCGTTGGTTCCGGCCTTATCGCGCTTTATGGTGTGCGCCATCCCCGACGAATGATCCTCTGGGGGCGTCGTCTGGTTGGACTCTGGGGGGCATTTAGGTTTGTGCGCAAAACGTTTATTTCACGCCGCCGCTAACCCTTTTATCACACAGGCTTCCCCCTCCACATGTCACCAACCCGTATTATTTAACGCGCTAAGGCTATATAGCGCGTTCTCTTCCACCGCATAAAACATCAATTTTTCTGAAAAAAAACAACAATTATACTCGCTGGCAGCACAAATCATCTCTCTATATTATCAGCCCATAACCTCGTAACAGCCAAGGTTTCAGACAGCGCCTGCTACCGCGAACACGATAGGGCTGCTAGCAATAACTAACATTAATGGAAAAGATGATGAAAAATTTAGAAAGTACCGCACTGTTGGTCGCACGAATTTTAATGCCAATTCTGTTTATCACCGCGGGTTACGGCAAGCTGGGCGATGCCTACGCAGGAACCCAGCAATACATGCAAGCCATGGGCGTACCAACCTTCCTTCTGCCGCTCACCATTCTGCTGGAATTAGGCGGGGGCCTGGCCGTACTGTTTGGATTATTGACTCGTACCGTCGCCCTGTTTACCGCTGGCTTTACCCTGCTGACGGCGATCATTTTCCACTCTAATTTTGCCGAAGGGGTGAACCAACTGATGTTCATGAAAAATCTGACCATCGCGGGCGGCTATCTCTTACTGGCAGTCACCGGACCAGGTGCTTTCAGCGTCGATCGTCTGTTGGGTAAAAAGTGGTAAAACGAGCCGCCTCCGGCCTGTACTACACTTAATGCATTAGACGGCAGGAATACAAGGCCTGCCGTCAGTCTATCATTATTCATTCGAGGGAAGATGTATGGGACAACTGATTGACGGCGTATGGCACGATACCTGGTATGAAACAAAATCTACCGGCGGGCGCTTCACACGCTCAGAATCCGCATTCCGCCACTGGGTAACGCCCGACGGCGCCCCCGGCCCCACTGGCGAAAGCGGTTTTCCCGCACAGCCCGGCCGTTATCATCTCTACGTCTCACTCGCCTGCCCCTGGGCACATCGCACATTACTCATGCGGCAGTTGAAAGGATTAGTCGATCACATCGCGGTATCGGTGGTACATCCGCTCATGCTCGATCATGGTTGGACATTTAGTACAGATTTTCCGGGTGCAACAGGAGATTCGCTTTATCAGCATGAGTTTCTTTATCAACTCTATTTACACGCCAAACCAGATTACAGCGGGCGGGTGACCGTGCCTGTCCTGTGGGACACCGAGCGGCATACCATCGTGAGCAACGAATCCGCTGATATCATCCGTATGCTGAACAGTGCGTTTGATGGCGTAGGCGCCTCGGAGGGAGATTATTACCCGCAGGCGCTACGCGCTCAAATTGATGAATTGAACGGCTGGATTTATGACAACGTCAATAATGGCGTTTACAAAGCAGGTTTTGCGACCAGCCAGACAGCCTACAATGAGGCGGCGACGGCCGTTTTTGCCGCATTATCCGATCTGGAAGCCATTCTTGCGCAGCAGCGTTACCTCACTGGCGCTCGGTTAACCGAAGCCGATCTACGGCTATGGACAACATTAATTCGTTTCGATCCGGTTTATCACACGCATTTTAAATGTGATAAATATCGTCTCAGCGATTACCCCAATCTGTTCGGTTTTCTGCGTGATATTTATCAGATGCCTGGCATCGCTGATACCGTTGATATGATGCATATCCGTCACCACTACTACCGTAGCCACAGCACCATTAATCCACACGGTGTAATCTCCCTAGGTCCAGAGCAAGATCTGCATCAACCTCACCAGCGTGATAAGAGATTTTCCCATTAATAGCGCAAGTTAACATGATGGCAAGGCGCGACGTCTTGCCGCTATACGGCACAACACTTGAGGCTCGACAACACTAGGGTTTGTTCAGCAATTTTGGAATTTCGCGCAGGAACCAGGATTTTGCCTCACCCATGCTGTCCCGTCGCCACGCCATAATTATCTGGCTTTCTATGTGATACTCCGGCCCAACCACCCGTAAACGCCCTTCGGCAATATCCTCCTCCACCATGGGGTAAGGCATCGTGGCGACGCCTAATCCTGCGAGTAACGCAAGACGCTTATCCTCCAGCGAACTCACCGTCAGACGCTGCTGCTTATCAAGCAGTTGCACGGTAAGCACCGGGCGTTCGCGTGCGGTATCGGCGACGGCAATCCCACGGTACTTTACCCGAGTTGCATCTGACAGCGGCTCAGGCTCCTGATGGATAGGATGATCCGGGCTGGCGACATAAACATTATTCGTTGTGTACAGTTTGCGAGTATTCATTTCTGATGACGCGCGAAAGTGCATATCCGGCGCGATAACGATATCGGCACGCCCTTGTTCAAGGCGTTCCCACGCGCCTGCCAGCACTTCCGTCAGAATCGATACCTGCGTGTTCGCCTTGAGCGCCAGTTTATCGATTAAGGGAAAAAGCCGCTGGGTAGGAATCAGCGCTTCCGTCACAATCGTCAGGTGCGTTTCCCAACCGCGCGCCAGTGCTTCCGCATCCGCGGTCAGTTTATCTGCCGCCTCCAGCAATATACGACCGCGCTCCAGCAGCATACGCCCGACGTTAGTGAATTTGGTGCGATGCCCGGAACGATCGAACAACACCACATCTAACTCTTCTTCCAGTTTTTGCATGGTATAGCTCAGCGCGGAGGGCACCCTGCCCAGTTCGTCAGCGGCCGCCGCAAAACTGCCGCGGCGATCGATCGCATCCATCACCCTCAAGGCTTCCAGCGTCAGTGCTCGTTCTCTCGCCATCGTTTTCTCATTCAGGAATTTTGAATATACCCACCAGATTAACTAGCTAACAATCCAACGTCCACACAATTACTATCGGTTTAATAAATAATTATCCGAGGATTACGGTTATGATCACACGAAGAGCGGTAGGACAATGCGGTCAGGCCGACTATGGCTGGTTGCAGGCGCGCTATACCTTCTCTTTCGGTCACTATTTTGATCCACAGTTGCTGGGCTATGCTTCTCTACGCGTGCTTAATCAGGAAGTGCTAGCGCCGGGGGCATCGTTCCAGCCACGGAGCTACCCACGGGTAGATATCCTGAATATTATTCTGCAGGGTGAGGCCGAATATCGCGACAGCAACGGCGCACATGTTCACGCTAAAGCTGGAGAGGTATTGTTGCTCGCCACTCAGCCAAACGTCAGTTATAGCGAACACAACCCCAGCGCCAGTGCTCCGTTGACTCGCCTGCAATTATGGCTGAACGCTTGCCAGACGCGGGAAAACAGCCCGCTACAGCGTATGGCATTAAATTCATCAAGTCACACGCTGCTTGCTTCGCCCGAAGGTGAAGATCAGAGCCTGCAACTGCGACAGCAAGTTTGGGTCCATCATGTCGATCTCCAGCAAGATGCGCAAAGCGCAATCACCCTACAGGGCAACCAGGCCTACCTGCAGCTGATCCGTGGTTCAATGATAGTAAAGGGCGACCATAACAGCGAGGTCTTACACTGTGGAGACGGCGCATTTATTAAACAAGAACCGTCACTGACGCTACGGGCTGGATCGCCGGTACGAGCCTTGCTTATCGATCTGGTGGTATAACGCTATTATCGCAGGATAATGCCGCCAGTTCGGCGTTTTTACGCAATCGTGATAAGATATCCGCCTTAATTCTCAATGCGTCAGGGTGATATGGCAATGAATTCAACCCAACAGGACAAACTGCTTGCCCAGGCTGAACAAATTTGTCAGCAACGCGCTGTGCGTCTCACGCCCCAGCGGTTAGAAGTTTTACGCCTTATGGCCCAACAACCCGGCGCGATCAGCGCATATGATCTGCTCGATCTGCTGCGGGTTTCCGAGCCTCAGGCCAAACCGCCGACGGTCTATCGTGCGCTGGATTTTCTGCTGGAGCAGGGCTTCATTCATCGAGTCGAATCCAACAACAGTTACGTACTGTGTCACCATATCGAAGACCAAAGCCATACCTCCGCCCTCTTCATCTGCGATCGCTGTGGGCAGGTGACAGAACGTCAAACCGAAGGGGTGGAGGAAACGCTACGCAATTTGGCGCAACAGTCAGGATTTACGCTGCGTCACAGCGTTGTGGAAGCACACGGGCTATGCAGCGACTGCCAGGAAATAGCATCATGCAAACAGCCGGATCATTGCGATCATGACCATAGCGTGCCGATAAAAAAACGTTAATGCCTAAAGACGCAACTTCCAGCCACTAGCCGTGCGTAGCCACAAACTGTTAGCTCCAGTCGCTGTTACGAATGATGCCAACCGCTAAGCCTTCTACCGAAAAATTTTGCTGGCGCAGATCGACAACAATGGGGGCAAACTCTTCATTCTCAGCGAGCAAATACACCGTATTACCTTGTTTCTTCAGGCGTTTTACCGTCACTTCATCTTCGATACGTGCGACAACGATTTGCCCGTTGCGAACATCTTCGGTTTTGTGCACAGCGAGTAAATCGCCATCCATAATGCCAATATTTTTCATCGACATGCCGCTTACTCGCAGCAAAAAATCAGCGCTGGGTTTGAACATTGCAGGATCGACCTGATAATGACATTCGATATGTTCCTGCGCGAGCAGCGGCTCACCTGCGGCGACGCGCCCCACCAAGGGGATCCCCGTCTCTTCTTCCATCAGAAGGCGAATGCCACGCGAAGCGCCTGAGACAATTTCAATTACGCCTTTACGCGCCAATGCCTTTAGGTGCTCTTCCGCCGCATTGGGTGAGCGGAACCCCAATTGTTGAGCAATTTCCGCACGCGTTGGCGGCATTCCAGTCTGCGCAATATGATCGCGGATTAAGTCATACACCTGCTGCTGCCTTGCCGTTAATACTTTCATCCCGCCCCCTGGTTGTTTATACAGTCTTTCCGTGAGTATATACAGGTAAGTCAACATTGGGAATGCCGATGTAGGCAAAGCCCTGACTTTTATTTGCTTATGCGTAACGTCAGGCAAAACACTGCCAGAGAATGCCTCCCCAGACAACAGCAGCAAACAGGAAAGCGATGAAAACGGCCGCGGAGCCCATATCTTTAGCTCGACCCGATAATTCATGGTGTTCGCAGCCAATGCGATCGACAACCGCTTCAATGGCACTATTGGCTAACTCGAAGAGCATAATCAAGACGACAGATCCAATCAGTAATAGTTTTTCGACTAGCGTAACGGGCAATAAACACGCAACGATGATGCCGACACTCGTCAGTAGAGTTTCCTGACGAAATGCCGCTTCGTGCCGCCACGCCTGTTTCAGCCCATTAAGGGAATAACCAGTCGCCTTAATAATCCGGGTTACTCCCGTCGCTTTATTCATTTATCCTCCACTTTTTATATAAAATAGTTCGCATTTTAACGCGCTGGTGTTGTCTCATCACCACAGATCTCCGGCGCAGTTTCTGGTATCCTTGCCGCGCATCGCTAACAAGAGGCTCCAAGTTGTTATGTCAGGCTGGCGTAAAATTTACTACAAGCTATTGAGTTTCCCGCTGAAACTGCTGGTGAAAAGCAAAGTAATTCCTGCAGATCCCGTGGCTGAGTTGGGGTTAGATCCTTCACGTCCCATACTCTATGTTCTGCCCTACAACTCTCAGGCGGATCTGTTGACGCTACAGGCGAAATGTCTGGCATTGGGGTTACCCGACCCTTTGCAATCATTCGACTTTAACGGCATCGAACTCCCTAGTTACGTTTTTATCAATGACGGCCCACGCGTCTTTCACTATTACGTTCCCAAACAGGAATCCGTCAAGCTGTTCCACGACTATCTGGATTTGCATCGTGCCAATCCAGATCTGGATGTACAGATGGTTCCCGTTTCCGTCATGTTTGGGCGTTCTCCAGGACGCGAAGGCCACGCTCAATCAACACCTCATTTACGGTTACTTAATGGCATTGAGAAATTTTTCGCCGTCCTGTGGCTAGGTCGTGACAGTTTTGTCCGCTTCTCCAGCCCGGTGTCTCTGCGCTATATGGCGACCGAGCATGGCACCGATAAGACGATAGCCCACAAACTGGCGCGTGTCGCACGTATGCACTTCTCTCGCCAACGTTTGGCGGCTGTTGGCCCGCGCTTGCCGGTGCGTCAGGAGCTGTTTAACAAACTGTTGGGCTCCAAAGCGATCAAGAAAGCCATCGAGGACGAAGCACGCAGTAAGAAGATCTCTCATGAAAAAGCGCAACAGAATGCCATTGAATTACTGGAAGAGATCGCCGCCAACTTTTCCTACGAGGCGGTGCGTCTGTCGGATCGCGTATTAAGTTGGACATGGAACCGCCTTTATCAGGGGATCAATGTTCATAACGCTGAGCGTGTTCGCCAACTGGCAGAGGATGGTCACGGCATCGTTTATGTGCCTTGTCACCGTAGTCATATGGACTACCTGCTCCTGTCTTATGTCTTGTATCACCAGGGGCTGGTGCCGCCGCACATCGCCGCGGGAATCAATCTTAACTTCTGGCCAGCGGGGCCGATATTCCGCCGTCTTGGTGCGTTTTTCATTCGGCGAACCTTTAAAGGCAACAAACTGTATTCAACCATTTTTCGCGAATATCTGGGGGAGTTATTTGCCCGCGGCTATTCCGTTGAATATTTCATGGAGGGCGGGCGCTCGCGTACGGGGCGCCTGCTGGAGCCCAAGACCGGAACCTTGGCGATGACCATTCAGGCGATGCTTAGAGGCGGTACGCGGCCTATCACGCTGGTACCGATTTATGTCGGCTACGAGCATGTGATGGAGGTCGGTACTTATGCGAAAGAGCTCCGCGGCGCGGTGAAGGAAAAAGAAGGCTTTATGCAAATGGTACGCGGTTTGCGCAAACTGCGTAACCTCGGCCTGGGATACGTGAATTTCGGCGAACCGTTGCCGTTGATGAGCTATCTAAACCAACATGTGCCGCAGTGGCGTGAGGCTATTGACCCGATCGAAACGCCACGGCCAAATTGGTTGACACCGACGGTGCAGAATATTGCGATGGATGTCATGGCACGCATTAATAATTCTGCAGCGGCAAACGCGATGAACCTGTGTTCTACCGCGTTATTGGCATCGCGCCAGCGTTCATTGACGCGCGAACAAATGCGCGAACAACTAGAGTGCTACCTGCAACTCTTACGTCAAGTTCCTTATCATGAAGATATTACCGTCCCCCAAAAAACAGCGGATGAATTATTGGAACACGCGCTAAGTCTGGGCAAATTCGAAGTTGAGAAGGATAGCGTTGGCGATATTATCATTCTACCGCGTGAGCAGGCGGTTCTAATGACATACTATCGCAATAACATTCAGCACCTATTGGTCTTGCCGTCGTTACTTGCCAGTATCGTCATGCACCATCGCCGGATTACGCCTGCCGAAGCGGTTCGACAAATTACGTTGATCTATCCGCTCCTGCAATCTGAATTGTTCCTACATTATTCTCGGGAACGCTTACCGGATGTACTGGAAATGTTGGCTAACGAACTGGTGAGACAGCAGTTGCTGTGCCGTCTTGACGGCGAACTTACGATTAATCCATCGCGTATTCGTACCTTGCAACTCCTCTCGGCAGGCGTGCGAGAGACGTTACAACGCTATGCGATTACCTTGTCTCTGTTATGCGCAAATCCAGACATTAGCCGTGGCGCGCTGGAGAAGGAAAGCCGCAACATGGCGCAGCGCCTGTCCGTACTGCACGGCATCAACGCGCCCGAATTTTTCGATAAGGCGGTGTTCTCAACATTGGTCGCCACTTTACGCACAGAAGGGTATATCACTGATAGCGTGGAAACGGTGCAAAATGATATCGTCGCGCTCTACACTATCCTCAGCGATCTCATCACCCCGGAAGTGAGGCTGACGATCGAAAGCGCCAGTATCGCCTCTGAAATAGACGTCGAGAATTAGACAGTAGGCGGCGCTATGGAAAGTAGCCCGTGAGAAACCGTGAAATAGCGAATGACACATCGCTATCAAGATGGGCATTTCGCAGAATAAACTCACGGGTTACATGACAAAAAACAGCGATTGCTCGCTGTTTTTTATCCCTGCCGAGACGCCTTACAGCCCCAACAGCACACCAATAAATATGACCATCCCGGCATATTTATTATTATGGAACGCCTTAAAACAGGCGTCGCGCTCGCGCCCGGCCGTGAGTCTTTGCTGATAAACAAACATGCCAGCCGCGGCCAATAAAGCAATGTAGTACGTCTTGCCTAATCCAACAACGTTTCCTAAAATCAACAGTATTATCAACATGGCTAACTGCAATCCACCAATGATGATATTGTCAAAACGACCAAACAATATCGCCGTAGACTTTACGCCAATCTTGAGATCGTCATCACGATCCACCATCGCATATTGCGTATCGTAAGCGACCGTCCAACAGATATATGCTAAAAACAACATCCAGCAAGTTGCCGGAAGGCTTTCGCTGACGGCGGCATACGCCATAGGAATTGACCAACCAAACGCGGCACCCAGTACAAACTGGGGAAGATGGCTGATCCGTTTCATAAACGGATAGACCCAAGCCAGGATTAACCCCGCCACGGACAGCAAGATCGTCATCTTGTTCAGCGTTAGCACCAAACCAAATGCCAGCAAGACCAGCGCGACAAACAATACTTTAGCCGCTTGCTCACTCACTTCACCACTGGGTAGCGGACGAGAGGCCGTGCGTTTTACATGGCCGTCAAAATGACGATCGGCATAATCATTAATGACACACCCTGCCGCACGCATTAAGAAAACGCCAGCGACAAAAACAAATAGTGTCCATGGCGCCGGCGCGCCCCTCCCTGCCAGCCATAACGCCCATAGCGTTGGCCATAATAGCAACAGAGAACCTACCGGTTTATCAATTCGCATTAAGCGGCAATAGGCCAGCCATTTCCCTGTTGTCACACTTGTTTCCAAGGATTCATCTCCTCAAATTGCCTGCTAATCTTCATTACTGGTTGATGTATACCGGCGATTCCGGTAAGAAAAGCTCAGTCAACAGTAATGGATAACCGGAAAGACACAGTCGGGAACGTCGCGCCCACACGCCTTCACCGCATCCGATGTGAATATAGTCACGCGTTAGCGATTCCTGTGCAAATAGATAACGACCCAGTGGCTCAGCGCCAATTTTCATGAGTGCCGAATCCGTCGCGTTAAGCGTTCGTTGCGGAACAATACTGCGGCCAAATAGCCAAGGGCGGCCGTCGCCATACAGCACGACTTCGCGTAGCCAATAACGCTCATCAGGGGGGAGTTGCTCGCCCTCTTCCCCCAGCGCTTGCGGCGTGATGAACCCTTCATGGCAAAGTACTACCTTCAATTGGGTACAATAATGTTTAAGCCGCTGCGTCATGGATTGCGTTTCCATCATCCAGTCGCCAATATGCACGGGCATAACCGAAGAACGTTCAGTACGCCAGGTAATGGTGCGCAATAACTTAGCCGCATCGCCAGACATAGCCCCTGCTCCGAACTGGATTGCCCCATCATCACGATGAAGCATTCGTAAATAAAGTAAGCGCTCCTATTGTAGCGCAGAATCCTGCCCTGAAAACATGTACACGCCAATTCATCCCCGATGTAACCCTATTTCAATAAGGTACTTGGAGATACGGCAATGACGACAAGGATGGTTATACTCCGAATCAGGTACACAACCAGGCAGAGAATAGGCAAATTTCAGAGTACAACAAGCACTTATGACATCAATCAGGAGAGTAGCGCGCATAAAAAAGCACCATTTGGCATCGTAACCAAATGGTGCTTTTTAGCGTGTAGAAAGACGCGCTTTTGTAACCTGATGCTCATCGCCGGAAGTCTCTTCCGGCGACCACCGCATCACATGTCGGGTAGCAGCGGCGCATTACTGCGCCGCCGCCCCCTAAGAACCGTACATGCAAGTTTCCCCGCATACGGCTCAAGCCTTTATAAGCCCGCACTATTGTTTGGGCCGACAACGTTAGAGTTAGCTAGTGCCAGTAACGCGAGTCTATATGATGAATCTAACAACTATCCTATGTTGATAGAGGTGAGAGCGGAGCGAAGATTTTGCATTCACGCTAGTCCCCGCATACGCGGGGAATACGCTATCTTGGTCTTACTCCAACTCCATCACAGTCTAACCTTGAGTAGGCGCTCAAGGTAAAGGATTGAGCTAAGATTTGAATCACTCTCTTCTTTGCCAGCCCTCTGGGCAACCTTTTCCTGCTAGCTCTCGTATTCTCCCCTCTCGACCAAGCCTCAGCGCGCCTACGCCAAGTGCAATTTGGGGAAATTCAAAAGTTTGGTCAAAATACACCTCCTTGAATTTCCCGTAAAGGGTTGAATGCTCATCATAATAAACATCCTATTTACTATCAATTACTGTGCACCAACCGATGACAGTTAGGATGCAACATCATTAAGTTATCGATTTCATCACCGCCGCCGTCTACTCGTCTGATAATGTGATGGATATCCCAATCATCATTATCTCTGAATATCTGGTGGCAGACCGGACATCGATGGCCCTGTCGCTCCCAAATTAATCTCAGTTTTCCACGCTGCATTTTACCTTCTTTCCAACGCTTAACCTGCCGCTGTTCGAAGTACAACTCGTCAACCGGATCGTATGGATTAGCCTCAGACCTGATTTTAATGTGGCGTTTTATAGGGATATCTTTGCAGGAGAACAGCCTTTGCAGGCCGTTATCCGCATCTATCCGCATCGACACTCTGGAATACCCAGTTTTCGCGACCTACAGAGTGAAAATACTTATGTTTCACCCAGTATTTGTTGCGATTACCGTGCCGACGGCATGACCAGCGCCAGAGCAACTTCCAGACGCGATAGTCGATATAGCTAAACGTCTCTTTGGCGACAATATGACGATGATAATTTGCCCAACCCCGAAGTACCGGATTAAGTTGCCTTATCAAATCCCCTTGTTTTGATGCCGCATTGCGTTTCACTATTTGCCGGACTTTCTGAAGGTGGTTACGCAATCCCTTAGCAGCAGGCTTTATCAGCATTTTGCCATGGTACTTGCGCACGTTCTGCCCCAGAAAATCAAACCCTCCGGAGATATGCGTTATCACTGTTTTTTCGGGTGATAATTGCAGCCCTCGCTCCGCCATAAAGGCCTCGACAAGGGGTTTGACTTCATTTTCCAGCAACTCCTGAGAGATGCCAGTGATGATGAAATCATCTGCATAGCGCACATAATTGACCTTGGTTTTGTAACTAGCTTTGGTGTTTTTCTTCCCAAAATGGGTTTCTAACACCGCTTCCAGCCCATCCAGTGCCATATTAGCCAGTACAGGGGAAATAATACCTCCCTGTGGTGTACCAGCCTCCGTTGGGTGTAACCGACCGGACTCCATGAATCCCGCTTTAAGCCATTTCCCGAGTACCTGTTTATCCAACGGAATGTTGGCAAGTAACCAGTTATGGCTGATATTGTCAAAACACCCTTTTATATCGCCTTCCAGTACCCATTCAGCAGAGCTTTTACGACTGAGATTAACGAAACACTGCTCAATCGCATCTGCCACCGAACGTGCCGGACGGAATCCATAGCTGTTGCGATCTGCCGTAGTTTCCGAGATGGGGTCAAGTGCCAGCAGATATAATGACTGCATCGCTCTGTCCTTCATCGTCGGTATGCCCAGAGGACGACGTTTGCTGTTGCTCTTAGGAATGTAAATACGCCTTAACGGAGACGGTTTGTAACCCATCCGTTTTAGCTGGTCGATCGCCTGCCACTTACTTCCAGGAGTGTTCCACAACTGGCGATCCACTCCGGCTGTCTTTTTGCCTCGATTTTCGGTAACTCGCCTGACAGCCAGTGCTTTAGCTGCAAACGAGCGCGTCAGCATCCTTTGCAGGACTTTCACTCTACGCCAGCGCTTCTGCTCCGTTGCCTTTGCGATTCGTATCTGTAGCCCTCTGACCTGACGGTGTACCTGACGCCAGTTAATCTGGTGCCAATTTTCCGCCCTGCCGGAAAGCGCAGGTACTTTTATTAACGTACTCAACTTGCTACCCTCCTCAGTGCTTTGGTTAGAAAGCCCCGAGCGAATAGCAGACGGACAACCCCCTTACGGGAGTTATCTTATGCTCCCGCAAGGGTCTGGTTAGGGTGGGTATGAACCACCTTAGCCAGCTTTCTGCCACGTTAGATTGCTTTACAGTACTGCACACAATTAAAGACCAGTCGGAAGTCTGCCCCGTTTCCGGTGGAGGAACCTTTAACCCCCTATCCATTCCATTACAGAATGGCATTCGCTTTCTCCAACCTCCTCTACCCGCACCCTCAACAGCTTGTCTTGCGACTCACCTGCCACATTGTGGCGAAGATACGGGCTTACCGAGTTCCGTACCCATGACACGAATCACTTAGGTTCTGCCTATACACCGAAGGTCTGTTGGTAACGTATTCCCAGATGTAAAAGGAATAACCGACCTTGTACCTTTTGGTCACAGCATATCAGTAGCTTTTGCTGCTTGCGGCTGACGGTGCTTACGGACAGTTCACTTAACGTTAACCCTATGATCCAGCCTAGCCTCTCATTTGCCTGCTACTGGCAAAATCCACTGCTTATCTCACGATAAAACAGCACCCAAACATCGGGGAGTACATTGTCAGAGCGCTCTCACACCTCACCATTACTGGCGACGCGCTGCTCCTAGGCTACTGCTAGTTACATAACAGGTCTGGCTCTGTATCAAACAGCAATACAGTCAGACAATCATGCGTACAGCTTCACACCGGTAGGTGCTAGCGTACATAACATTAATAAAGACGATGTTTTCCCCGCTACATCACAAGTCATAACAGCAACTTGCTTCAGCGTGAATCTATTGAGACGTTACAATAGTTATAAAAGTTAATATATTTGATAAATTTCAAATAGTTATAACAGTTAATACATTTGTAAGTTTTAAGGAACTCTGACTTTAAAGCCATATCCGGAAGTTAGGGCTTCGCTAAGCGAAGCGCCGATGTTCCGGAGGCATTTAAAGTCCGGAACATCGGACATTTATTACATTTATGCTACTTAATGCGGGATATAGTGAACACAACCGAAGTTAGTGTTCACTATCGACGTAGCCCGCTAGGCTAGCTACCTACGCGACTCTCGTCGCATTACATCATGCCGCCCATTCCACCCATACCGCCCATGCCGCCAGCAGCACCTAAGTCAGGCGCATCGCTTTTCGGCAGGTCGGTTACCATACATTCTGTGGTGATCATCAGACCCGCAACGGAAGCGGCGAATTGCAATGCAGAACGCGTTACTTTGGTTGGATCCAGGATACCGAAGTCAAGCATGTTGCCGTATTCTTCGGTTGCCGCGTTGTAACCGTAGTTACCTTCGCCAGCCTTAACCTTGTTAGCAACCACTGACGGTTCTTCGCCTGCGTTAGAAACGATTTGACGCAGCGGTGCTTCCATTGCGCGCAGCGCAACCTTGATGCCCACATTCTGCTCTTCGTTCTGACCAGACAGAGAAGCCAATTTGGCCGCCACGCGAACCAGCGCCACGCCACCACCAGCAACCACACCTTCTTCCACTGCGGCGCGGGTCGCGGCCAGAGCGTCTTCAACGCGTGCTTTTTTCTCTTTCATTTCAACTTCAGTTGCTGCGCCAACTTTGATGACAGCAACACCGCCAGCCAGTTTAGCAACACGCTCTTGCAGTTTTTCGCGGTCGTAATCGGAGGTGGCTTCTTCAACCTGCTGACGGATCTGAGCTACACGCCCCTGAATCGCGGCTTCTTCGCCCATACCATCAATGATGGTAGTCGTGTCTTTGTTGATCACAACGCGTTTTGCCTGACCCAGGTCTTCCAGCGTGGTTTTTTCCAGCTCCAGGCCGATCTCTTCAGAGATAACGGTACCCCCTGTCAGCGTGGCGATATCTTGCAGCATCGCTTTACGACGATCGCCGAAGCCCGGCGCTTTCACCGCAGCAACTTTCACAATACCGCGCATGGTGTTAACCACCAGCGTCGCCAGCGCTTCGCCTTCAACATCTTCAGCAATGATAACCAGTGGTTTACCGGCTTTCGCTACGGCTTCCAATACTGGCAGCATTTCGCGGATATTAGAGATTTTCTTGTCAGCCAGCAGAATGAACGGTGTTTCCAGTTCAACGACACCGGTTTCTGGCTTATTGATGAAGTAGGGTGACAGGTAGCCACGGTCAAACTGCATACCTTCAACCACATCCAGTTCATCTTGCAGGCCTGTACCTTCCTCAACCGTAATGACGCCTTCTTTACCGACTTTATCCATTGCTTCGGCAATCATCTTACCTACGGTTTCGTCGGAGTTAGCAGAGATGGTACCAACCTGAGCGATAGCTTTAGAGTCAGAGCATGGCACAGACAGCGCTTTCAGTTCTTCAACAGCGGCGATTACCGCTTTATCGATACCGCGCTTCAGATCCATAGGGTTCATGCCAGCAGCAACAGCTTTGAGGCCTTCAGTGATAATAGCCTGCGCCAATACGGTAGCGGTCGTGGTGCCGTCGCCTGCTGCATCATTCGCTTTTGAGGCAACTTCTTTCACCATCTGCGCGCCCATGTTTTCAAACTTATCTTCCAGTTCGATTTCACGCGCAACAGATACACCGTCTTTAGTAATCGTTGGTGCGCCAAAGGACTTATCCAAAACAACGTTACGGCCTTTAGGGCCCAAAGTCACTTTTACTGCATCAGCAAGTACATTTACGCCGCGCAGCATTTTTACGCGAGCGTCATTACCGAATTTTACGTCTTTAGCTGCCATGGTGTATTTCCCTTAAATTCGTTCAGTTCAGATGATTACGCGCAATTACGCTTCAACAATTGCCAGAATATCGCTCTCAGACATGATCAACACTTCTTCGTTATCGATCTTCTCTGCCTTGACGCCATAGCCATCATTGAAAATAACGATATCGCCAATTTTCACATCCAGCGGTTTGACTTCGCCATTTTCCAAGATACGTCCATGACCTACGGCCAGAACTTCACCACGGGTAGACTTACCAGCAGCGGAACCAGTCAGTACGATACCGCCAGCAGATTTTGACTCGACTTCTTTGCGCTTGACGATCACGCGGTCATGCAATGGACGAATATTCATTGATAGCTCTCCTTTGAGAAAGTCCATATCGGTTTAGGTTAAACGCCGACTACACCCTCATAATGCTTCTGCCTACATAACAACCGTTACGCGTTCATAACCACTATGCGTTCATAACCGGCCTTGTGGTGTTCTAAGTGGGGGCGTTTTTCTGCCCTTCAAGGGAGGAAATTCACTTTTTTTGCGTTAGGGGATAGCGCCTCACTGAGGAATGATAAAAAAACAATAATTATCAATGAGATAACCATTTACTGCATTTCGATTCACCTCTGGCATCAGCGATCTTCACGGTCATTCTGGTGCTCAATATTCCTACTATTGCCATCCTTACGCTGATACTCTCCTTCAAAAGTGTTACCACCAGAAGGCGACGCACTTGAACCAGAGCGCCAAATATGCAGATGGGGCATCAATTTGAGCGTCAGCCTCTTTTGCACTGGCGGTAACAACAGCAGTAGCCCGAGAAAATCCGTCAGGAAACCCGGTATCAGTAACAGAAAACCGGCCAGCACCAATGACACGCTTTTTACCATTTCCGCCGCTGGACTTTCACCCGCGGCCATTTTTTGCTGCATCTGAATCAGTGTCTTCATTCCCTGATTACGTACCAGGGAGACCCCCACGCAAGACGTGAAAACAACCAGTAATAAAGTCATGGCGACACCAAGCACCTCGGCTACCTGAATAAATAGCGATATCTCGATGTATGCCAAAAGAAAAATCAGTAATAACGGTAACCAGCGCACCCGGTTCTCCTCTGTTTTTATGCGTACTGCCTGTAATAAAACGCGTGTGAATAAAATGAGTTAAGCCAACGCGATTGAAAATGTTATGTGCGACATTATCCATGGGGTAAGTAAATTGCTCGCACATTCCAACCATTCTGCACACCATAACTGAATAAAATGGGCGCGGGATTGCTCATTTTCAAGGCTTGATTGAATAAATTTCACTTTAGCAGAGGAAAGGCTCGGTATCGGTGTCATGCTCACCGCGGTGGTCTGCGATGGGGTAACGACACTGGCGCTATCAGCCAAATCTTGAGCGAACCGGAAGCGATTGTGCGTTGACGCCAACCGATTGGAATGGAAGACGTTGATGCAAGGTAATAACGATCGGCTACGACGTCTATGTGAAACGCGCACTCACAAAGGAGTGCGCGCTAACCGGATTAGAAAGAAACCGTTACAGAACCAAAGAAGGTTCGTCCTGGTACGAAATAGTTGTTACCGGTTGTGGAGCTGTACCCTCCGGAAGAGGTAGTCTTAGTCGGATTTTTATCGAATAAATTGTCGATACCTGCATTGAGTCTTACATTCTTGGTTGCTTTATATTGACCATTTAGCCCCCAAATCATATAAGGATTGCAGATCCTTGCCGTTCCTGTATTTCTCCCAACGACATCACAGCCCCCCAGCATTCTTCCATAATACTGAGCATTCAGCGAGGCAGTGGCCTTTTCATTGATGTCCCAATCAAGCGACGAGTAACTCGTGAATTTGGAGCTGGTCGTCAGGTTATTCCCCGAAGAGTCTTCCGCTTTCGTCATGCGCGTAAAGTTATTACGTAATGTCAGCTTATTCAGCCAAGGCCCTTGTCTTTCTTGAATAAGGGGAATATTCAGCGTCGCCTCGATCCCTTGCGTACGCGCGGTATCCAAATTAGTTCTTTGCAGCCAGAAGATATCATCAGGGTCATTACCCGTCTGACCATACAGATACCCCAAAGCGGATGTGGCGATCTTGTCTTTGAAACGGCTGTCAAAGAACGTCAGACCGACCTGCCAGCCGCTATTATCATATAACCCGCCGATTTCCCAATTCTGAGATTTCTCCGGTTTAAGATTGGCGTTGCCTCGGGTGAAACAGTCAACAATGTTTTCTCGCTCAGGAGTAGACTTCCCGAGGTAACCGTCAAACGGCTGGCAGGATGTGCCTCTGGATGTCTCGACAAATGATAAGCTAGCTTGCCGAATGGTAGGGACTTTGAAGCCTTCGGAATAGCCGCCTTTGAAAGTCCAGCTGTCCGTAGGTTGATACACCAGATAAGCGCGCGGCGTCGTCGCTTCACCATAGTCCGTATCGTCATAACGCAGGCCTAGCGTCAAGGTGAGATCATCAAGCAGGCTAATCTGGTCCTCCAAGAACAGTCCTTGGCTTTTAACCTTTCCATAGGTCTGCCCGAGCGTACCCGATCTAGGTTCTGCCCCCATGGACGATGGGTTATCCAGTTCTTCCTTTTTCCACTGTGCCCCCAGCGTCAGACTATGAGGAAGTAAAAGATCGAAGGGAATATTGATGTCCCCCTCAACAACGGTGTCCTTGCTCCATAGCATCCCACTACGCTCGCCCGAAATAGCGTTATTGGATATAACAGGAATACCTTCTGAGAAGTTCTCATATTTATTTTGATAGGCGGCGAATTTTACGGTGCCGAAATTGAGAAGCCCCTGATAGTCGAAGGAGTAATTTTTACGTTCCAGCTCACTAATACCACGTAGAGGAACGCTATATTTACGACCATTCTCAGAGACTGTCCCCTCAAGCCCTTCCTCTTTACCGCGCATGAACCCGATTGTCATCCGATGGTTATCGTTCATTTGCCAGGCTAAATCCGCACCAAAATTAGTACGTTTTTTACCTTCCCGCCCTCTTCCCCAACGGAGCCCATTGATCGCATTGCCTTTGTTATCAAAATCGGCAGCGTTACTTTCATCTGCGGCTCTTTTGCTCCAGGAGCCGTTCATCTTGACCGAGAATCCATTACCTAAAGGCCCTCCCAACACCGCGGTATAAGTGTTGGTTTCACCATGCTTAGATTCCTGTGGTATTTCCGTTCCCATCGTTAAAGAGCCATTCCATTCTTTAACGTTTTTTTTCGTTATGATGTTAACCACGCCGCCCATCGCATCAGACCCATACAGTGAGGACATTGGGCCACGGACAATTTCGATACGTTCGATGGATTCAATAGGAATCCAGTTAATGTCATCAAAATAGTTTTGCTGCGTGGTTTTAATACCGTTGCTGGAACCGACACGCTTTCCATCAACAAGAAGCAACGTATAGGCCGCAGGCATACCACGAATCTGAATTCCCGATCCGACGTCATTACCGATTGCTTTCGATACCCCCGCCGCTTGCGACAGAATATCAGCCAGATCGGTGGCTGACTTGGCGACATTCGACTGTAATTCTTCCGCTGTGATGACAGAAACACTTGCCGGCGCATTTTTTATGGTCTGTTCAATACCTGATGCGGTGACCACCATTGTATCTTCATAGGCGTCATCTTGAGCGGCAAAACTCACTGCAGGCGCTAACAAAAGAGGTAAATAAGCCACCTTGCCCGCTACGATGGAACATTTTTTGAGATTCACTTTACATCCTTGAAACGTAAAAATAAGAATGATAATAGCAACCATTACCATTTTCAATATTTAGTATCTAAATGTTTCGAAGCGGTAAAATATATGGCTATTTAGTCAATTTCATAAATTGCGCAGGCGAAGGCGTGTGCTTTTAGCAACAAGGAGATGAGGTGACAGCGTATGCCCAGAACAGGCACCACCCCTTAAAGCACGTCATGTAAACGAAAACGGGCCACTTGAGTCGCCCATTTTCTCACTAACGCGAAGGTATCAGCGCACTACAGCGCCAGAAAGAATCCGGCAATGCAGGCGCTCATCAGATTAGAAAGCGTACCCGCCGCCACCGCCTTTAACCCCAGACGGGCGATATCCTGGCGTCGGCTCGGTGCCATACTACCCAAGCCGCCAATGAGGATGGCAATAGACGAAAGGTTGGCAAAACCGCATAGCGCAAACGAAATCACCGCTTTAGTGTGATCCGACAGCACCTGCAACCCCGCAGCGGAAACCAGATCGTCCGCTTTTAGGTATTGGCTAAAATTCATATAAGCCACGAATTCATTGACGATCAGTTTTTGCCCAATAAAAGATCCTGCTACGGCTGCTTCATTCCACGGTACACCAATTAAAAACGCGACAGGTGCGAATATCCACCCCAGGATGAGTTCCATTGACAGGTTCGGATAGTCAAACCACCCGCCGATACCGCCCAAAATGCCATTAAGCAAAGCAATCAAGGCGACAAACGCCAGTAGCATCGCCCCCACATTCAATGCTAATTGCATACCGGATGCTGCGCCGCTCGCCGCCGCATCAATAACATTAGCCGGACGATCATCTTCACCAACAAAGCCGACCACCTCATCATGGTCGCGCGTTATTTCTGTTTCCGGCATCATCAGTTTGGCGAATAGCAATCCGCCTGGCGCCGCCATAAAGGAAGCGGCTATCAGATAATCCAACGGCACGCCCATTTGTGCATAGCCCGCCATCACCGATCCCGCAATGGAGGCCAATCCGCCACACATCACGGCAAACAGTTCTGAACGTGTCATGTTGGCGATATACGGACGCACCACCAGCGGCGCTTCTGTTTGCCCTACAAAGATATTCGCGGTAGCAGAAAGTGATTCGGTACGAGACGTCCCCAACAGCTTTTGCAATCCGCCGCCTAATAACCGGATGACCCACTGCATCACGCCGATGTAATACAGCACAGCGATAAGTGAAGAGAAAAAGACGATGATAGGTAAGACGCGGAATGCGAAAACGAACCCACCGCCGCCGAACACGTCAAACATTTTGTCAGAAACCAGACCGCCAAATATGAAAGAGACCCCCTGATTTCCGTAGGCGATAACATTTGCGACACCGCTCGTCATACTTTCCAGAATATTACGCCCAACGGGCACGTATAGCACCAACGCACCAATACTAATCTGAATTATTAAAGCCCCTACTACGGTGCGTAATCTGATCGCTTTACGATTACTGGACAGCGTAACCGCGCATAAGATCAGAACAAGCATGCCGATAAGACTCATCACGAGTTGCATGTACAGTTCCCTATAATGCGTAAGAAGAAAACATAATAAAAGATTGTTCTGCCTGGGTAATTATTACGCGCTGGCGAACGAATCCTATACGCTAATAAATTCAAGTTTCAGGCAGACGACGGGGAGATAACTCAACACGCTTGTATCAACAGATGATTGAGGATATCTGACATAGCCAGTAAACATGCAACTTGAAGTATGCCGAGTATAAAGATAGGTCGATCAAGGTCGCTAATTTATGTCACAAATATTGGCAACGTCGAATGCACAAACACACAAAAAAGTGATCTAGATCACAATTACAGGCACAATATGGCAAATCGGAGTGGCAGATATGGCTACCAATGCAGGCAACAATAGTAGGAAGACGGCATAAACATATTTTTATTGGCGGGTGTGATCCGCGCGTTACGTCGGCGTAAGCCGTCCAAATAGGCGATACGAATTCTGCCAAAGTGCTTTTGCAATCTCCGCTGGTGATTCTGGGCGCAACTCACATAGCGCGTGAAACACACACGCAATACGCTCAGGCCGATTGGGCTGACCTTGATAGCCATACATCGGCATGTCAGGGGCATCAGTTTCCAAAAGCAGGCGATCTAACGGCAATTGTGCGATGGCCCGACGCGTTTTGTTCGCCCTGGCATAAGTTATTGTCCCGCCGACGCCAATGTAATAGCCCAATCGAATAAAGGCCTGCGCCTGTGCCAGACTACCGGCAAACCCATGAATGACACCAGTGCGAGGCATATTCATGCGACGAAGCAATTGTGCAAGTTTATCGTGGCTGCGCCGCGAGTGCAGGATTACCGGGAGATCGTGCTCTTTTGCCAGCCGAAGTTGTGCCGTGAGGAAAGTAAGCTGCCGTTCTAACTGTGGTTCAGCCATATAACCATCCAACCCTATCTCTCCAACTGCCACCAGCTTCGCCGGTAAACGACGCAATGCCTCTTCCAGACGGGACAGATCGCTTTCATGATGTTCAGCAATATAAAGCGGATGAAGGCCAAGCGCAGCATACAGCGAAGGGGTAGTGCGAGCGAGCGTCAATACGCGCGCAAAATACGATGATGCCACGGCTGGAATAATGATGCTTTCAACACCGGCCGCCTGTGCTAACCTCAAACTTTCGGGTAATTCATCGTAAAACAAGGGAAAATCGAAATGACAGTGGGTATCGATAAAACGGTAATGTGCAGACAGCATGTCGCGCGTCTCCGATAAGATTGACCCCGTCAGAATAAGGCAATCTAATCGCCAAACAAACGACATCCCGCCAAATTACGCTGGCAGAACCGAGCTTGCCGTTAATGGAGAGCCTCAGTGTAACGTGGTTTTCTCCGAGGATACTTCTTCATGCGCTTTACCATAGCCCTCTTGTAAAACGCCAGACAAGTAATTGTTACTCCCTTCCAACCAGGCGCAATCGCTGTCAAACCAATCGGCCCACAGCGCCAGGAAATTCCCTTTCCACTGTTTCCATTTGCCAACGACGATATCGCTATTCATCATTAACCTCCTGATAAACTGTCGAAATGCAGTAAATACGCGGACAGTGTGTCAAGAGAATGTGACAGCCGCATGGCGCGGCTGTGTGCTCTACATGACATCTTTTACTTTATATCATGTCCCACTATCATGCACGGCGTTAAGGTCTTTTTTTACCCGCAAACCAGCTAATCAGAAACAGAATAATTCCGACGACAAAAACGATTTTCGCTGCGCCTGCGGCTGTACCCGCTAGGCCACCAAAGCCCAGTGCTGCGGCAATAAGCGCAATAACTAAGAATATAATTCCCCAACGGAACATACGTCCTCCTTTCCTGATAAGCGTGAAAATCGTGGCGGCCGCTCTGATGATCTATCACAGAGGGTATGAGATTGGGTTATCCACCGTTCGGATAACCCGATAAGAAATATGTGGGTTATTTAATTGTCAGATTATTTTTGACGCTTTTCACGCCATCGACGGCTTTCGCGATGCTTTCGGCGCGGTCAGACTGGGACTTGTTATCAACCTCGCCACTTAGTAGCACAACCCCATCTTGCGTTTCAACGCTCACTTTGCGCGAGGGAACGATATCATCCGCCAGCAGTTTGGCCTTAATCGTACTGGTAATCACAGCATCATCGGCATAGGCACCTATGGATTGCGACGGCGTATCTTTCACCTGTAATTTATCGCTAACGGAGCGCACGCCTTCAACCCGAGTGGCGATGTCCACCGCGTGTGCGCTAAGCGCTTGACTACCGACGAAACCGCTCAACGTAACAATACCGTTTGAGGTTTCAACAGAAATATCACTGCTGGTGACCGATTTATCGGCCAGCAAAGCGCTTTTCACTCTGGCCGTGATGGCGCTGTCACTCATGTAGCTGGACGCTTTATTGGCTGAATGATCAATTTTTTCACCCGTAGTCGTCGCGATACGTTCAACCTTCTGCCCTAACGTTTCTTCAGCCAAAGCGCCGCCAGCCAGCATGGTGCCTAGAGCGACGGCGATCAGCGATTGTGTCAATGTGCTCTTTTTCATCGATCCCTTCCTTCTAATGCTCTTCTATAAACCCGACGATTAACCGAATGATGGTCACTTAAGAGTGGCGTTGAGGGAAACACGGTGATGAACCTCCCATAGGGATACCTCACGCCGTGGTAGCCCGGTATCTCGATCCATAAACGCTCAGCAGTGATTAACGTAAAAATCAGAATATTAAATTAATAAATTCACACAAATTAAAACAATGATTCGATTTAAACACCGCTAGCAGTTGAACAAGCTAAAATAGTTAACGTACCGTCAACTATAGCGTACGGAATGGACGATCGGCGGGAAACATAGAGGGCAGCACAGTAATTCGGATTTGTCTGTTACACCGTATTGACTGCTCCCCGCCCTGAAGGACGGGGTTTCCTGGAGGCATTCTGATCACTTCACCGCCGCTGCCACGCCGTTTCACGTGGATGTGCGGCGTCATCAATATCAGTATCAGTGCTCGCGCGTTTGGTGGAATGTCACGTCGGGATAGCGTTCCCGCGTCAGGTTTAGGTTTACCATCGTTGGAGCCACATAAGCCAGATTGTCCCCGCCATCCAACGCCAGATGTTGTTCGTTCTTACGCTTAAACTCCTCGAACTTCTTCACATCGCTGCATTCAACCCAGCGCGCAGTAGACACATTTACCGATTCGTAAATCGCCTCCACGTTGTATTCCGTTTTCAGACGGGCGACCACAACATCAAACTGCAAAATCCCGACAGCCCCCACGATCAGATCGTTGTTTGTTAGTGGTCGGAAGACCTGCACGGCACCTTCTTCGGATAACTGTACCAACCCTTTCAGCAATTGCTTCTGCTTGAGCGGATCGCGCAAGCGGATACGACGGAACAGCTCCGGCGCAAAGTTAGGGATGCCAGTGAATTTCATGTCTTCACCCTGCGTAAAGGTATCGCCGATCTGGATAGTACCGTGATTGTGTAACCCAATGATATCGCCAGCATAAGCTTCTTCAATATGGGAACGATCGCCTGCCATAAAAGTCAGCGCATCTGAAATCACCACATCCTTGCCGGTTCGAACCTGGCGCAGCTTCATGCCTTTTTCATATTTTCCTGACACAATGCGCATAAATGCCACACGGTCACGGTGTTTCGGATCCATGTTCGCCTGAATTTTAAACACAAAGCCGGTAAATTTTTCTTCCGTTGCCGCAACGTCACGGGTGTCTGTTTTACGCGGCATTGGCGCTGGCGCCCAAGCCACTAAGCCATCCAGCATGTGATCAACGCCAAAATTGCCCAGCGCTGTACCAAAGAAGACGGGAGTCAGTTCCCCGGATAGAAATGCATCGAGCTCGAATTCATGCGATGCACCCTGCACTAATTCTAATTCCTCACGCAATTGCGCTGCCAGTTCTTCGCCCACTGCGCCGTCCAACTCTGGGTTATTCAACCCTTTAACAATGCGCGCTTCCTGAATCGTATGGCCTTTACCACTCTGATACAGATAAATTTCATCTTTATAGAGGTGATACACGCCTTTGAACAACTTACCGCAGCCGATAGGCCAGGTAATCGGCGCACAGGCAATCTTAAGCTCATTCTCGACCTCATCCAGCACTTCCATCGGATCGCGAATATCACGGTCAAGCTTGTTCATAAACGTCAGAATCGGCGTGTCGCGCAGGCGAGTCACTTCCATCAGCTTGCGGGTACGATCTTCAACCCCTTTTGCGGCGTCGATCACCATCAGGCAGCAGTCCACGGCCGTCAGCGTACGGTAGGTATCTTCGGAGAAATCTTCATGCCCTGGGGTATCCAACAGATTGACCAGGCACTCGCCGTAGGGGAACTGCATAACGGAGGTAGTGATAGAAATACCGCGCTGTTTTTCCATCTCCATCCAGTCGGATTTTGCATGCTGACTCGACCCTCGTCCTTTCACCGTACCGGCCGTCTGGATCGCCTGTCCGAACAGCAGAACTTTTTCAGTAATCGTGGTTTTACCCGCATCAGGGTGCGAGATGATAGCGAAGGTCCGCCGTTTATTGATTTCATTTAGAAAATCTTGGTTTGCCATGTATAAATTCTTTTAGTTTGTTCACGGATTTGTACACACTTGTGGAAGTACTCTCTTTTCAGCGCTCCGCGTGCCAAACTCGTCGTGTTAATCGAAATTGGCCGCTATTTTCACCGATATTGATGTGATAAACAATCAACGGTTATCTAGTCGGTTACCCTTTATCCTCAGCATGCGCCGATGCTCAGTTGTCGCGCTTTACCCACTCGACATGTAGCGAAGTGGTATGCTACGCAAGTGCGCCTAATTTGCTTCACGCATTGATTTAGTGAGCGTTTTCTTTTGCCCATACTTCATGGAAGTCTGCCACAGTTGGCCTGACGGCATCTAACACCAACTTTTCTGGCAACATCGCTTTAGGCCGCTTAAACGAAATTTGTACTCAGGTTTGTGGGGACAACGGCGGGTGTGTCAGTGATGTTTCTCTGCCCCGTTTTTTTCCGCAACCACACTGCCGTCTGACAGCGAGTCGCTCGCCGCGCTATCTCCTTCCTCTTCCACGGGCGTACTTGCGGTAAGCAGGTAAGGCGACTGTTGCCAGTGAGTACGGCGGTTTTGCAACAACGTTCGAGCCAGAATGATGCCGATAGCCAGCGAAAGCAACATCATCAGACGCAGAAGATTTGTGGTGTTATCCACTTGCCGGGCTTCAGTGGCCAACACGTGGGTATCTAAAGTAAGACGAAGGAAACCGATAGGCCCGTCTTTTCCCTCAATCGGCTGGACCAGTTGATGGTTAAAATAGCTCCCGACACGGTTTCCATCCAGCGCCAGCCGATCGCGTAGCGGCACCGCTTCACCCGCATGCGCCACCAGAGAACCATCCTGCTGGTATACGCTGGCATCCAAAATACGGCTGTGTTCGGTAAGCTGTTTCAGGGTGATATTAATCTTTTGGCTATTATCATCCACGCTGCCCATCAGTGGCGAAAGGCGGTAAGCTACCTGCTGGGACAACGTACGCGCCAATTCGTCAACCTGTTCAGATCGCGCCATCTGATGGCTTAAAGTGAAATAGGATGCGCCTTGCATTAAAACCACCAGTAAGGCAAGGCAAATCAGCACAATTGCCGTGCGGTGCAGACGAAACTTCATATGGGCGCGAACCATGACCATCCTCATACGATTTGGAGACTTTCATGTTGCCAGAAGCGCCGACGATAGGATAGCTTGTTGCCCAGTTTTTAGCTGGCAGCGATTTAATCGATGCCGCTTCATTGTTGATTTTTTATCACTGATTTTTTACCACACCGCCAGCAGAGGATTTCCCCATGTCGAATAGTCTGACCTATTGTGATCTCCCAACCGAGATTAACTGTTGGCCGGGACTGCCACTATCGCTCAGCGGCGACGAGGTGATGCCGCTTGACTACCGTGCTGGTGATACCGGCTGGCTGATTTATAGCGACGTACTCGATAAAAATCTGATTTCGCTCTACCAGCGTAAGCTCGGAAGCGCGATGGTGATCGTCAGCGCCTGGAACGTAGGCGATTATCAGGTCGTGCGTTTGGCCGGGGCGCTGACGCCGCGCGCCACCAAGCTGGCACACGATCTGGGAATTGATGTCGCCGCCATGAGTAACTCGCCAACGCTGCGCTCGCCAGGTTTATTGGTGATGGACATGGATTCCACCGCTATTCAGATCGAATGCATTGATGAAATCGCCAAACTGGCTGGCACAGGCGAGCAGGTTGCTGCAGTGACCGAACGCGCCATGCGTGGCGAGTTGGATTTCGCCGCCAGCCTGCGCCAACGGGTAGGCACGCTAAAAGGCGCCGACGCCGCGATTTTACCGACGGTGCGTAAAACGCTGCCGCTAATGCCAGGTCTACGTAATATGGTGAGCCAGCTTCAGAAAGCCGGTTGGCACATTGCCATCGCATCCGGCGGGTTTACCTACTTTGCTGAGTATTTGCGTGACGAACTAAACCTGATCGCCGCCGTTGCCAATGAATTAGGCATGAAAGACGGCAAGTTGACGGGTGAAGTCGTAGGGCCGATTGTCGATGCAAAATATAAGGCGGCGACATTGCGGAAACTGGCAGAAAAATTCGGCATTCCAATGCAACAAACCGTAGCGATTGGCGACGGTGCAAACGATCTGCCAATGATCAAGGCTGCCGGCCTGGGCATTGCCTATCACGCTAAGCCGAAAGTTAATGAGCAATCTGCAGTGACCATCCGCCACGCCGATCTTACTGGCGTATTGTGCATTCTTAGCGGCAGCATGAGACACGAAAAACGCTAATTTGCTGGAGGTAATACATGGCGAAAGCGGTCAAACGGGCGTTTGTATGTAATGAATGCGGGGCGGACTATCCGCGCTGGCAAGGGCAGTGCAGCGCCTGCCATGCCTGGAACACCATTACCGAAGTACGTCTGGCGGCAGCGTCAGTATCACGTTCCGATAGGCTCACCGGTTATGCGGGCGAAAGCGCTGGCGTCAGCCGGGTACAAAAACTGTCAGCCATCAGCCTTGAAGCGCTGCCCCGATTTTCTACCGGTTTTCAAGAGTTTGACCGCGTTCTGGGCGGCGGCGTCGTTCCAGGCAGCGCGATATTGATCGGCGGTAACCCCGGCGCGGGGAAAAGCACGCTACTACTGCAAACGCTCTGCAAACTGTCAGAAACAATGAAGACCCTGTATGTCACCGGGGAAGAATCATTACAACAGGTGGCGATGCGAGCGCATCGCCTCAATTTACCGGCTCACAATCTCAACATGCTGTCGGAAACCAGCATTGAACAGATTTGCCTGATTGCCGAGCAGGAACAGCCGCAGCTCATGGTGATCGACTCCATTCAGGTCATGCATCTCGCCGATATTCAATCTTCTCCCGGAAGCGTAGCGCAGGTGCGAGAAACCGCCGCCTACCTGACACGTTTTGCCAAAACGCGCGGCGTCGCCATCATTATGGTGGGCCACGTTACAAAAGACGGCTCACTCGCCGGGCCGAAAGTGTTAGAACACTGTATTGACTGTTCTGTGCTGCTGGATGGCGATGCGGATTCCCGCTTCCGTACCCTACGCAGTCATAAAAATCGCTTCGGTGCCGTTAACGAGTTGGGCGTCTTCGCTATGACGGAGCAAGGGCTACGCGAAGTCAGTAACCCGTCGGCAATATTCCTCAGCCGCGGGGACGAGATCACGTCAGGCAGTTCCGTCATGGTGGTCTGGGAAGGCACGCGCCCGTTACTGGTAGAAATTCAGGCGTTGGTAGACCAATCGATGATGTCAAACCCGCGTCGCGTTGCGGTTGGGCTGGAGCAAAACCGCTTGGCCATTCTACTGGCCGTCCTGCACCGCCACGGCGGCTTGCAGATGTCGGATCAGGATGTGTTTGTGAATGTCGTCGGCGGCGTCAAAGTGACCGAAACCAGCGCCGATCTGGCGCTACTGCTATCGCTGGTCTCCAGCTTTCGCGATCGCCCATTACCGCAGGACCTCGTTATTTTCGGTGAAGTCGGTCTGGCAGGTGAAATCCGCCCGGTTCCCAGCGGACAAGAGCGGATCGCCGAAGCCGCCAAGCACGGCTTCAAACGCGCCATCGTTCCTTATGCCAACATGCCGAAGAAAACGCCAGCCAATATGCAGGTATTTGGGGTAAAAAAACTGACCGACGCCTTGTCGATCCTCGACGATCTCTGAATAAGGTTCCTGCGCCATGTCATCATTTGCTTATTTGAAATCTGCCATCCGGCAGAAGGGCTTTACTCTACAGCAGGTTGCCGATGCGACCGGTATGACCAAAGGCTATCTTAGTCAATTACTGAACGCCAAAATCAAAAGCCCCAGCGCACAGAAGCTGGAAGCCTTGCACCGCTTTCTTGGGCTGGAATTTCCACACGACGAAAAAAGTATTGGCGTCGTTTTCGGCAAGTTCTATCCATTACATACGGGTCATATTTATCTGATTCAGCGCGCGTGCAGCCAGGTCGATGAGCTGCATGTCATTTTAGGTTACGACGAACCTCGCGATCGTCTGCTGTTTGAAAATAGCTCAATGTCACAGCAGCCTACCGTCAGCGATCGCCTGCGCTGGTTATTGCAAACCTTTAAGTACCAAAAGAATATTCATATTCATGCCTTTAATGAGCAAGGGATGGAACCTTATCCGCACGGCTGGGATGTATGGAGTAAAGGGATTCAGGCATTTATGCAGGAAAAAGGTATCACGCCTCATTTCGTCTACACCAGTGAAGAGCAAGATGCCCCACAGTATCGTGAGCATCTGGGCATCGAGGCCGTATTAATCGATCCGCAGCGATCTTTCATGAACATCAGCGGTTCGCAGATCCGCCATGATCCCTTTCGTTACTGGGACTATATCCCTACCGAAGTGAAGCCGTTTTTTGTACGTACCGTTGCTATTTTGGGTGGCGAATCCAGCGGTAAATCGACGTTAGTAAACAAGCTGGCCAATATCTTCAATACCACCAGCGCCTGGGAATATGGCCGCGACTACGTGTTTTCTCACCTGGGCGGCGATGAGATGGCTTTGCAATATTCCGACTATGACAAGATCGCGCTAGGTCAGGCTCAGTACATCGATTTCGCTGTCAAATACGCGAATAAAGTAGCTTTTATCGATACTGATTTTGTCACTACACAGGCGTTCTGCAAGCAATACGAAGGCCGAGAACATCCGTTCGTTCAGGCGCTCATTGATGAATATCGCTTCGATCTGGTGATTTTGCTGGAAAATAACACGCCGTGGGTCGCCGACGGACTGCGAAGTTTAGGCAGCGCCGCTGCCCGTGCAGAGTTTCAAAATCTGTTGAAAACGATGTTGGCGAGTAATCACATCCAATATATTTACATCAAAGAATCGGACTACGATTCGCGCTTTTTACGCTGTGTGGAATTGGTACAACAGATGCTGGGCCACGATCGCGCCCTCGAAACGCTTAAAAGCTAGCTGGCGCATCCCACTGCCAGTGGCAAGAGGGCGTGATAATTTCCGGCAGTGGAATATCCCAGCTTTCCACTGGCAGTGCATCAACCCGTTGACAGTCGTGAGCCAGACCAATCGGATAGGGCCCATGGGACATCGATTGACGATACTGCAACGTTCGATCATAAAAGCCGCCCCCCATGCCCAACCGCTGCCCCTGGCTATCAAACGCCACCAGCGGCGTCAGCAAGATATCTAACCGGGATAACGGCAATATCTGTCGCACGTCCAGACGCGGTTCCATGATCTTCAGGCGATTGCGCACCAGCTCGGTTTCCGGCGCATAGCGCAGGAACAACAGATGCCCGACGCTAAAGGGATGCAAAACCGGTAAATAAACACGCTTTCCCTGTTGCCACAGTTGCTGAATCAATGGAGAAGTATCGAGCTCGCCATCAAATGACAAAAATACCGCTATATTCTCTGCCTGCATGATTTTCTGGTGAGTCAGGGCGCGATCGCATACCCGCTGCGCAAAATACGCCTGCTGCTCCGACGTCAGTAAACGCCGCTTTTGGCGTACAATCTGGCGGATCTGCTGACGCAATGCCGCAGTAGAAAGAGATGAGATATTAGGAATCGTTGATGAATCAGAAAATGACATCGGCCGCATCGCCACAGGTCAAGAAAAGTATAAAAAAGAGGGGATCTCCAGGATGCCGCCGCAGGCTGTAACCCTTGAACCCTTGGTTCAAGGTGAATGTAGCGTCGCAGTCTTAAGGCTTCTCGGACGAACCGAGCATGCTCACCGACCACGGAGCGTTACATTCTGTTGGTATGAAATATCGGCTCAGGGGACTGGCCCGCTGACAAACATCCCAGAGAAATTTTATCCGTTACTTGCGATAAACCTTAACACGTCTTATCGCGTAAAAACACCGTACTTTTGTCAAAATACGACGTTATTCAAACTGCGCACCCTGACGTTCAGTAATTTTACCCTGTTCCAGCAACGCCTGTTCGATAGTCTGCTGCAACATACGAATACGCTGTTCCATATTCGACGCATAATCACGGGTTTTCCCCCGCTCCTGCGCTAATTCATGGCACACATTCAGCGCCGCAATAAACACCAGTTGCTCGGTGTTGGTGACTCTCGTGCGAACCTTAAGATCTTGCAACCGCTGGTTAAGATCTTCCGCCGCCTGATTCAACGCATCCTGTTGTTCTGGCGGGCAATTCACTCTTAACGAACGACCAAAAATCTGAATATCTACTGGTTGTGCAGACATACCACCTTCCTGCCTTTTGTCATTCATGCGCCTGCGCCCCGCATGATAGGGGCATCAGCCGTTACATTGGGCTCGTTAAAGCGGGCGCAACTATATATAGCCGAGATCGAAGATACAAGCCCTTTCTGGAATCGAATGGGAGCTTGGTGGTAGCATAGCACGAACCAATCCAGTCAACGATGACGAATCCGCATGTCTATAGAAAACACGTTCCCCGCCTATGAAGACCTTAACCAACTGCTTAATCGGCAACAAGTCGCGTTAACCGCAGCAGAGATGCACGGTTTGATCTGTGGGATGTTGTGTGGTGGAAACCATGACGACAGTTGGAGAACGCTGGTTTTTGAGCTGACGAATGACGGCATGGCGTTTACCCAAACGCTGTCGCAGCCGCTGCAAAATCTCTACCAGACTACGCGTGAAATGCTGGAAGATGATGGTTTCCTATTTCAGCTCTTTCTGCCTGACGATGCGCAGGATAACGTCACGGTCTTCGATCGCGCCGATGCACTGGCCGGTTGGGTCAACCACTTCTTACTTGGCATAGGCGTAGTCCAGCCTACGCTGAACAAAGCACAAGGCGAACTCAAGGAAGCCATTGAAGATCTGCGCAATATCGCACAGCTTGGCTACGACGAAGAGGAAGATCAGGAAGAGCTGGAACAATCTCTGGAAGAAGTGATTGAGTACGTTCGCATTTCTGCCATTTTATGCCATAACGAATTTACTCACCAAAGCATTGCTAGCGCCCCTGAGCAACAAAATCCGACACTGCATTAATTTTTTTATGCGGGGTGATCGGGTGAGAAACGTTATCTTATAAAAAGCAGGGCTAATGCAGGCGGAAGGAAAAAAGCAACCGCACGGATCATTTTGAGGAGCAGCTGATGAACCCACAAGAATTTCTTCGTCGTCGCCAGACATTATTAGGAAAAATGGCGTCGGGGAGCGCAGCGATTATTTTTTCTGCGCCGGAAGCGCAGCGCAATGCTGACTGTGATTACCCTTATCGTCAAAACAGCGATTTCTGGTATTTCACCGGTTTTAATGAGCCAGAGGCCGTTCTACTGCTGGTAAAAAGTGATGCTAAACACCATCACAGCGTGCTCTTCAACCGCGTGCGCGATCTGACCGCCGAAATATGGTTTGGGCGGCGTCTTGGTCAGGAAGCGGCACCGGTTAAACTCGGCGTTGACCGCGCTCTGCCGTTCGACGAAATCAGCACACAGCTACCGCTATTGTTAAATGGTCTGGATGTGGTGTACCACGCGCAGGGGCAATACGATTACGCCGATAAGCTCGTCTTCACCGCGCTGGATACCCTGCGCAACGGCGCTCGCCGGGGGTTTTCCGCCCCTGCCACGCTAACCGACTGGCGCCCTTGGGTACATGAGATGCGCCTGATCAAATCGCCAGAGGAAATCCGGGTAATACGCCGCGCCTGCGACATAACGGCACAGGCGCACACGCGCGCAATGCAAAAGTGTCGCCCTGGCATGTATGAATACCAACTTGAAGGCGAGATTCATCACGAGTTTACTCGTCACGGCGCACGCTATCCGTCTTATAACACCATCGTCGGCAGCGGTGACAACGCCTGCATCCTGCATTACACCGAAAATGAAGCGCAAATGCGCGACGGCGACCTGGTGCTGATCGACGCGGGTTGTGAGTACCAAAACTACGCGGGCGATATTACCCGTACCTTTCCTGTTAATGGTAAATTCACCGCGCCACAACGTGCCATTTACGACATCGTGTTACGCTCGCAACTGCGCGCGCTGGAACTTTTCGGGCCTGGTCGCAGCATTCGTGAGGTGAACGATGAGGTGGTCAGAATCATGGTGAATGGCCTTGTCACTCTGGGTGTGATGAAGGGTCAAGTCGAAGAACTGATCGCCCAACAAGCACATCGTGAGTTCTTTATGCACGGCCTCAGCCACTGGTTGGGGCTGGATGTCCATGACGTGGGAGATTACGGTACGACCGATCGAGGCCGTCTACTTGAGCCCGGTATGGTACTCACCATCGAGCCCGGCATTTACATCGCGCCCGACGCGAATGTGCCACAGCAGTATCGGGGAATCGGTATCCGCATTGAAGACAACATCGTGATCGCTGAAAACGGCAATGAAAACCTGACAGCAGGCGTCGTTAAAGACGCCGATGCCATCGAAGCGCTGATGGCGCAACGGCATGTCAGGCAACACTAAGCGATTCTCGCAAAGGACAGTAACATGACGGTCATGATTGTCGGTGGCGGAATGGCAGGCGCGACGCTGGCGCTGGCAATATCGCGGCTTTCACAAGGTACTATTTCGGTTGACCTTATAGAAGCTCACGCGCCGTGCGACAAGGAACATCCAGGTTTTGACGCACGGGCGATCGCCTTGGCGGATGGCACACGTCAGCAACTCGCGGCGTTAGGCATTTGGCAAGCACTGTCAGATTATGCGACGGCGATCACCGATATTCACGTCAGCGAACGTGGCCATGCCAGCGTGGTGAATTTAAACGCCTCAGACTACCCTGTTCAGGCATTAGGCCATGTGGTTGAACTGTATGACGTAGGACAACGTCTGTTTTCCCTACTACAACAGGCGCCAGGCGTACGGTTGCATTGCCCCGCGAGCGTGATTTCCGTCGAAAGAACGCAGGAAAACGCGACGCTCACGCTGGACGATAACACCACGCTAACCGGCCAACTGCTGGTGGCCGCCGATGGTTCGCATTCCATGCTGTCGCATGCCTGCGGAGTTCAATGGCAACAGCATGAGTATGAACAAATCGCAACGGTGGCGAACGTCACCACCGCCGAACCCCATCGTGGCCGTGCCTTCGAGCGGTTTACTCCACACGGCCCGCTGGCGCTATTGCCAATGAGCCATGGCCGCAGCTCACTGGTCTGGTGCCACGATAAACACCACCAACACCTGGTCGATGGGTGGGGTGAAGCAGAATTCTGCCGCCAGCTACAACAAGCTTTTGGCTGGCGACTAGGGCGATTCACTCACGTCGGCGAACGCCATCGCTATCCATTGCGCCTGCTCATCGCCAGCCAGCACATTAGCCATCGACTGGCGTTAGTCGGCAACGCGGCCCAAACCCTTCATCCGATTGCCGGGCAGGGCTTCAATCTAGGCATTCGCGATGTGATGTCGCTAGCGGAAACGCTCGTCGAAGCGGCAAAAAACCAGCAAGATATCGGCCATTACCGCGTACTCCGTCGCTATCAGCAACGACGAGAACACGACCAACAGACTACCGTCGCGATCACCGACGGACTGGTCAGGCTGTTTGCTAACCGCTATACCGCACTAGCGGTCGGTCGTAATCTGGGCCTGATAGCCATGAATAACCTACCGCTGCTGCGTGATGCTTTCGCCCGTCGCACATTAGGTTGGGTAGAACGTTAATTAGGCGTGCCAACAGGAAAATATAAAAATGCAATCATTCGACGTCGTTATTACCGGGGGCGGTATGGTCGGTCTGGCGCTCGCCTGTGGTCTACAAGGTAACGGCCTGCGTATTGCCGTGCTGGAGAAGCAGACCGCCGAACCTCAACTCACAGAAAAAAGCCGCGCACTGCGGGTCTCCGCGATTAATGCCGCCAGCGAATCCCTGCTGCGACATCTCGGCGTCTGGGATAACCTCGTCGCGCAACGCGTCAGTCCTTATAACGACATGCTCGTCTGGGACAACGACAGTTTTGGCAAAATCCGCTTCAGCGGCGAAGAGTTTGGCTTTTCCCACCTCGGTCATATCATCGAAAACGCGGTGATTCAGCAGGCGCTATGGCAACGCGCCGCCCAACTTAGCGATATTACCCTGCTCCCTTCAGCGTCGTTAAAGCAGGTCGCCTGGGGTGAAAACGACGCCTTTATCACCTTGCAGGATGACAGCATGCTGACGGCTCGCTTAGTGGTTGGCGCGGATGGGGCGCATTCGTGGTTACGTCAACATGCGGATATCCCACTCACCTTTTGGGATTACGGTCATCACGCGCTGATTGCCAACATTCGTACCGTACAGCCTCACCAATCCATTGCGCGTCAGGCGTTTCACGGTGACGGGATTCTGGCCTTCCTTCCGCTGGACGATCCACATCTCTGTTCGATTGTCTGGTCACTTCCGCCGGAGCAGGCTCTGGCGATGCAAAGTGCGCCAGCGGAGGAATTCAATCGTCAGGTCGCGATAGCATTTGATATGCGCCTGGGGCTATGTGAACTGGAGAGCGACCGCCAGACTTTCCCGCTGATGGCACGCTATGCGCGGAGTTTTGCCGCACATCGACTGGTGCTGGTCGGCGACGCCGCACACACCGTACACCCGCTGGCGGGACAAGGCGTTAATCTGGGTTTTATGGACGTCGCCGAACTCATTGCGGAATTAAAACGCTTACAATCACAAGGGAAAGATATCGGTCAACACCTTTATCTACGGCGCTATGAACGTCGTCGCAAACATCGCGCTGCGGTGATGCTTGCCAGCATGCAAGGTTTCCGCGAATTGTTTGACGGTGACAATCCAGCGAAAAAATTACTGCGTGACGTTGGCCTGATGCTGGCCGACAAGCTGCCCGGCATCAAGCCAACGCTGGTGCGTCAGGCCATGGGGTTACACGATCTGCCGGACTGGCTTCGCACAGAGAAATTACCGTAGCGTTCAGAATCGTAGCCTTGTTATATCCGTAATGGCGAGTCTGTCGCTACGCATCCGGCCCGACTCTGATCACTAATTTGCCAAAATTGCGGCCTTGTAGCAGGCCGATGAAGGCTTCTGGGGCATTTTCCAAGCCGTCGACAATGTCTTCACGATATTTGATCTTACCTTCGGCCACCCACGGGGAAACCGCCTTCCAGAACTCATCAAAGCGATGGCCATAATCATCGAAGATGATGAAGCCCTGCATGCGAATACGTTTTTTCAGGATAGTCCCCGTCAGTAGCGGTAAGCGGTCTGGGCCATCTGGCAAGCCAGTCGCATTGTAGCCAGAGACTAATCCGCACACCGGAATACGCGCTGAAGTATTCAGCAACGGCAATACCGCATCAAAAACTTTCCCGCCGACGTTTTCAAAATAGATATCGATGCCCTGTGGACAAGCCTGTTTTAGTTGTTCGGCAAAATCATCCGCCCGGTGATCGAGACAAGCATCAAATCCTAGTGTCTCAACGGCGTAACGGCATTTTTCCGCCCCACCGGCGACACCAACGACGCGGCAACCTTGCAATTTTCCAATTTGCCCGACCGTCGCGCCGACCGGGCCGGTCGCAGCGGCCACCACCAGCGTTTCACCCGCTTTCGGTTGGCCGATATCCATCAGCCCCATGTACGCGGTAAAACCGGGCATCCCCAGCACGCCCAGCGCGTAGGAAGGGTGGGCAGGCGATTGCCCCAAAGTTGTTAATCCTTTACCGTCAGAAACCGCATAATCCTGCCAACCACTGTAAGACAAAACCCAGTCACCTACCTGATAATCTGGATGATCGGATTCAACTACGCGGCTAATGGTTCCCCCCACCATTACGTCGTTCAGTTCGATCGGTTTAGCATAAGAAGGGGCGTCGCTCATGCGGCCACGCATGTAGGGATCGAGGGAAAGAAACACGGTGCGCAGTAATACTTGCCCCGCATTTATGGATGGAACAGGCTGCTGTTCCAGACGAAAATTATCTTGCGTCGGCGCGCCGTGCGGGCGTTGAGCCAAAACCACACGGCGGTTTATACGATTGGTTTGCGGCATAATATCCCCCATTAGACAAAGCGTATTGATGAAATCACTTTGTTAACAATAGGATCAGTTTTTTCTTCCAGCTATGCAAACCGTGCGGCATTGATTATGCGGCTTTACTCTTTTCGTAACGCGACATGCGATCCAGATAGCCCATAACGAGCGCAGACAGAACAAACGTCAAATGGATAATCACATACCACATCAGCTTGTTATCTGGAACATTACGGGCATCCATGAACACTCGCAGCAGATGGATCGACGAGATAGCGACAATTGAAGCTGCAACTTTATTTTTTAGCGAGCCTGAATCCATCTTACCGAGCCAGCTCAACTTTTCTCTGCCCTCGGTAATATCTAATGCCGACACAAAGTTTTCGTAACCGGACAGCATGACCATCACTAGCAGTCCGCCGACCAACGTCATATCAATCAACGACAACAATACCAGTATCAAATCCGCTTCCGCTATATCAAAGATAGCAGGTAGGACGTGGAACACCTCCTGGAAAAACTTGATCGCCAGCGCCAGCAAGCCCAGTGATAGTCCAAGGTAAACGGGGGCTAGCAGCCAGCGCGAGGTATACATCAGATTCTCAATAAAACGTTCCATAATTCACTATATGCAGGTGGGAAAAGAGGGAAATAATAGCGAAAAGTTCTGTTTCAGTGTTAATCAATTATTGTTCGTCATACCGATAGGCAAACTGCTCTGCAGAAGCGCCTTCAGAGAGCGATTCCCCATTTTGTGATCCTGCCAGCATCAACCTTCCAATCGATGCCGCTTTTCTGTTCGTCATGGCACACATCTGAAGGTGCGTATTTCTCCGCCTTCCTACACTGGTTAGCGCCAGCAGGTCTGGCAACCTCAATACACCTCACTCTACGTTCAAGGCCGGAAACAGGCCTACTTCAAAGTAAAAACAAGGGGTTACGCATGAGCAATCCTATCTTTCTTGGTATTTTCTGGCATCTCATCGGCGCAGCCAGCGCCGCCTGCTTCTATGCGCCGTTTAAGCAGGTCAAAAACTGGTCGTGGGAAACCATGTGGTCACTCGGCGGTTTTTTTTCATGGATTATCCTGCCCTGGAGTATCAGTTGGTGGCTACTTCCAGATTTTTGGCGCTATTACGCCTCATTCGATATGGCGACCCTACTTCCCGTCTTTCTCTTTGGCGCCATGTGGGGCATCGGCAACATTAACTACGGCCTGACGATGCGCTACTTGGGCATGTCGATGGGCATCGGCATCGCCATCGGCGTGACGCTAATTATTGGCACGCTGATGACACCGGTCTTACAGGGCAAATTCTTCATCCTGTTTAGTTCGACAGGGGGCCAGATGACATTACTGGGGGTACTGGTTGCCGTCATTGGCGTTGCCATTGTTAGCTATGCTGGTTTGCTAAAAGAACGCGCTCTCGGCATTCGCGCCGAGGAGTTCAACCTGAAAAAAGGGCTTATTCTGGCGGTAATGTGCGGGATCTTCTCCGCGGGTATGTCGTTTGCCATGGACGCGGCAAAACCCATGCACGCCGCCGCGCAGGCGCTGGGGATCAATGCGCTCTATGTGGCGCTTCCCAGCTATGTCGTGATTATGGGCGGCGGCGCCATCGTCAATCTGGGCTTCTGCTTCATTCGTTTGGCTACCTGCAAAGGCATTTCACTAAAAGCCGATCTGGCACAGGCGAAACCATTACTGATCGCTAATGCGCTGTTCGCTATTCTGGGCGGCGTAATGTGGTATTTTCAGTTCTTCTTTTATGCCTGGGGGCATGCGAACATTCCAGCCGATTACACCTATATGAGCTGGATGCTGCACATGAGCTTCTATGTATTGTGCGGCGGTATCGTCGGTTTACTGTTTAAAGAATGGAAAGCCGTCGGCCAGAAGCCCGTACGGACGCTGGTTCTCGGTTGTTTGGTGATCATTCTGGCGGCCAATATTGTCGGCTTGGGCATGGCCGTATAAAGATTTCATTACCGCGTTTGATGCGACAGAATGCGTACCAAACGCGATAATAAAAGTTTGTTAAATAGATTTTTATTTGTCAGATAAAGCAAACACCTCGATAGTAAATTGAGATATTTTGGAATAGCGCAAAGCCTACAAAAATATTATTCTATTGCTAATTATTTTTATAGAAAATTCCCCGTTCACGCTAAAATGATATAAGCACGAGAAGGTATAAAACAAGCGGAGTTTATATCCCCCCCCCTCTAGCGTGAAGCATTCAATGGAATTTCCGGATCCGGTTCATGAGTAATACGATTACGTAAATCACGGCGAATAATTTCAATTGACCAGAACCAAATAAGGTGGCCAAAAATTTCAGAAACATGCTCATACCACGGCAAAGCAAAAAGAGGAGGCGTCAGCCCCATCAAGGGAAATGAAATCATATGGACAAAAATCTGAGCCAGTGCCCCGGCCAATAAACCTTGCCATAACTTGATTTTAGGAAACACCTCGGCAATAACACAATAACCGACGGCAAACACGATAGAAAAAACAATATGCGTTACGCCTACCCAATTAAACACATGTCCCGCAAAGGTATAAACCGCCGCATTAGGATCAACGACCCCAAGCCAATCGCGTAAGAACACATAGGGCGGGTTAAGGAAATTACGTGAACAATCAATATGCTCGGCGGCCCTAATTAGCGATTCAGGTGCGCAAGCACTACTAAAAATATCCGTAGGGCTGCGCGGAGGAAGCGGGTTTTCTGCTCCCCATTTGACGAAAGAGGAAACAATTCCTGCAATCAAACCAATAAAAGCCGCTAATCCATAGCGTCTCCGGGATGGAGATGTTTGTTCAAAAAAGTTCATTTTCACCTACCATGTATATAAAAAAACTATTCTACATAGGCATCTAATAGCAATAAACGGATTAATTGCTATATTGGAATGTCGCTCTAGTCTATTTTGTTATTAGTGAAATACGGTTTTTTCATTGCGGCTTATAATGGTAATTTCACTGATTTTTTGTGGGATTTTTATTTAAAAAATAATGAATTCACGTTGAATTAATGAATAGAACATCGCTTCACGCAGAGAAATAACGCGTGGTTAATAGCGCCCGGCATCCGCAATACAATCATTCACAATACAATCATTCACAATACAATCATTCACAATACAATCATTCCCAATACAATCATTCCCAATACAATCATTCACAATACAATCATTCCCAATACAATCATTCATAATACAATCATTCACATTACCATCACCCGTCAACGTAATGATAACCAAGCTATGCTTTAACGCCTTACTGACGAGCAAGTTCACTCCACATTAACAAAACGCTGGCGATAGGCGCTGGGCGAGACGCCAAATGCCTGATGGAACACGACGGAAAAGTAATTGCTGTCTTCAAAGCCACATAGCGCGGCAACATCACCAATGGTTTGCTGATCGTAGCGCAACAATTCCATCGCTTTGCACAACCGCAATTGGCGCAAATAATGTGGCACGCTCATGCCCGTTTGCGCTTTAAAGCGCGAGCGCAAACCGCGGGCGCTAAAGCGATGCTGTTCGCAAAAGGCCTCAAAGCGAAACGGCGCGGCAATGCTGGCACGCAGCGCATTCATCAACATATCTAACTGATGTGCATCGGCGAGTTGGGGATTATCCGGCGTGTGGCGATAGCGCGCCGCCAGCAAGGCAATCTGCAACAATAATGCTTCGCTCAACTGCAACGATAATGGATCCGATTTCATGCACTCCTGCATTAACGCATCGACCTTCTCACGCAGGGTGTCCAGACCTTCGGAACCTAAACACCAATGGCGCTGACGTTGTGGGAGCTCGCCGCCCGGTAGTAATGTTTGCCAGTCCGCAGCGAGCGTCAGTCGATTGCGGACATAAAGGATATTATCGAGTTCAAGCCCATGAACGGATTCATAGCTGTGACGATCGTTCGCAGAGACATAGAACATATCACCACGAGTAATACGATAAGGCACATCATTCCAAAGATGCAGGCCATTGCCGCGCCAGACAATAACCAGTTCCTCAAAATCATGATGATGTAGGGGAAACGCCGACTGCGGTCGCCGATCGGCGACCATAACGGCATTTTTCTCAGTCAGAAAATAATCTTCTGTCTGTAATTTCAACCCCCGAATTACTGCCGCCATTTCCTCACCCGTGCTGGTATGACTTACTCTTCATGAGAAAACGCCTGATGGCGTAGTGATTTGGGCGCTTGCGAGAATGCCTTACGGAATTGCGTCGAAAAATGATTGCTGTCGCTAAATCCACAAGCGTGAGCAATGGTCGTGATAGAGTCGTCACTTTGCTGCAAGCGCCGCCGAGCCTCTAATAATCTTAACCGATTTAGATAACGTTGTGGCGTCATACCCGTGTGTTGTTTGATCTGGCGGTGCAACGTACGTAGCGGCAACGCAAACCGATCGGCCAAACAGCCCCAGTTCACCTCTTCGCTATAGTTATTTTGCAGCCACCCCAGCAAGGCCTGCACGCCCTGACGTTCGGACCCCGTGCCCTGTGTTTGAAAACAATGCTGACGCAATTGCACCAGAATGTGTAGAAACAGACTCTCGCTAGCGGCAATCGCTTCCGGTGTGTCGCTCTGGGAAAGTTCCGCCAGGCTATTAAGCGAATGCTTTAGCTGTTGCATCCCCACCGCATTGACTTGCCATTGTCCTTGCCACTCGCCATTGGGGCCATAGGGTAAAAATGCGGCGATATCGGAAAGAAAGCGGAACCCACGCGGCGAGCGGTACAACATGTTCGTCAGGCATAATCCCTCGACGTCTTCAAACATATGCCGATCGTTATCGCGGACAAAGAACACCGAGCCACTGCATAGCGCATAGGGTTGATCGTTGAACACGTGGACACCCGCGCCCTGTTCCACCAGCACGATTTCCCAGAAATCATGATAATGTTCGGGAAAGGCCGTTTGTGGCGTGCGCGGCTCTACCGCGACAGTAACAGCACGCGAAGTGAAAAAATCATCAGCACGAAGTAACGTCATTTCAGTTCTCCATTCAGCTTTTGCCAAAACGAGTCTTTGAAAAAGAGTAGCCAGAAGCGGCACCATCGACCTTAAAATACCGTCACCCACGCGTTACCTTATTGCTCTTTTTTTAAGATTCCGCCCCTCAATTGATTGAACTGTGGTCAGGATCACACCGCCTTATCCCTTGCTTTTTCATGGTTACCATCGAGCAAACTTGCCAGACTGTGACCCCTTTCACAGTCAGCTTTGTCATTTTGCCAGACGCCAGTCGTAGATGGCACTCATAGGAAGGCAGCCCGCATTACCGCTCATTACACTGCAACACATCTAACAATAAGGAGTTGTGGCTATGGCGGTGAAAAATATCGTGGCAGTGGATTTAGGCGCTTCCAGCGGTCGGGTGATGCTGGCAACCTTACACACTGCGACGCAGCATCTGACGCTGAAAGAAATTCACCGATTCAGCAATACGCTGGTTTTTCAGGACGGTCATCACCAGTGGGATCTTGCCGCGCTGGAGCGCGACATCCTCATTGGGTTACACCAAATCGATGCCATGGGTATCGCCCCGGATAGTATTGGGGTTGATAGTTGGGCGGTGGATTATGTGTTGCTTGATAAAAATGGTCGGCGTCTCGGCCTACCGTATTCCTATCGTGACCATCGCACTGACGGCGTAATGGCGACGGTGACCGCAGAGTTAGGGCGTGAGGCCATCTACCAGCGTACCGGCATTCAGTTTCTGCCATTTAACACCCTGTATCAGCTCAAAGCCTTACGCGATGCACAACCCGATTATTGGCAGCAGGTGGCGCATTTGCTGATGATCCCAGACTATTTTCACTATCGTCTCACCGGGAATATCGTCTGCGAATACACCAACGCCAGCACGACCCAACTACTTAATCTGCATAATAAAAGCTGGGATCGCGAACTGCTGCGCTATCTGGATATCCCGCGTCATTGGTTAAGCGAACCGGTACAGCCGGGGCACACCGTGGGAAGCTGGATCGCACCAAGCGGGCGCAAGATCCCCGTCACAGCCGTTGCCACGCACGACACGGCCAGCGCGGTGGTCGGCACGCCATTACAGAACCGCGACAGCGCTTACCTCAGTTCCGGCACCTGGTCGCTGATGGGTATTGAGAGCGACATCCCCTTTAATGGCCCTCAGGCGTTGGCGGCAAATATCACTAACGAAGGCGGCGTGGACGGCACCTATCGGGTGCTGAAGAATATTATGGGCCTGTGGCTACTACAGCGCCTTTGTCGGGAGCGCGACATTACGGATTTAAGCGCACTCATTCAATCCGCCGCCGCCCTGCCCGGCTTCGTCAGCTTGATTAATCCCAATGACGAGCGTTTTATCAATCCGCCCTCCATGCAGGAAGCGATCCGCGACTATTGCCGCGAGCATAACCAACCTGTTCCCCGAACCGATGCCGAACTGGCGCGTTGCATTTTCGACAGCCTCGCGTTGCTTTACCGCCAGGTCGTGTTGGAGTTGGGCGATCTGCGCCATGCGCCAATCCGCCAATTGCACATTGTCGGCGGCGGTTGCCAGAACACGTTTTTGAACCAACTGTGCGCCGATGTGTGCCAGATTCCGGTGCTGGCCGGGCCGGTCGAAGCCTCAACGCTTGGCAACATCGGTTGCCAACTGATGGCGCTGGACGCCGTCACCGACCTTGCCGCCTTCCGCCGTTTGCTAACGCATAACTTCCCTCTGCAACGCTTTACCCCCCGTGCGGAGAGTGATTTTGCCGGGCACTGGCGTCGTTTTCAGGCGCTCAGCCAGCCAGAAACCGCCCCAAAGGGCAAAAAGGAGACTACGCAATGAGTACACCAATTGAAACCGCCTGGCAGTTGGCAAAAGCGCGCTATGCCAGCCTGAATGTTGATGTTGAGGCCGCGCTGAATCAGCTCGATCAGATACCGGTGTCAATGCACTGCTGGCAGGGTGACGATGTGGCTGGGTTTGAGCAAACCGGCGGGCCATTAACCGGCGGCATTCAAGCCACGGGCAACTACCCAGGCAAGGCAAACACGCCAGAGGAACTGCGCGCCGATCTGGAACAGGCCTTTGCACTGATTCCCGGTCCTAAACGGCTTAACTTACACGCCATCTATCTCGAATCCGCGCAGCCTGTCGCCCGCAACGAAATTGCCCCTGAACATTTCAGCCAGTGGGTTGCCTGGGCTAAACGCCACCAGCTAGGGCTGGATTTCAACCCAACCTGCTTCTCGCATCCGCTGAGCGCCGATGGTTTTACCCTATCGCATCCTGACGAAAAGGTACGCCGTTTCTGGATTGAGCACTGCCAGGCCAGCCGCCGGATTTCAGCCTACTTCGGCCGCGAGCTCGGTACGCCTTCCGTGATGAACATCTGGGTACCAGATGGTATGAAAGATTTGACTATCGACCGTTTGGCATTCCGTCAGCGGCTGCTTAACGCCCTGGATGAGATTATCGCTGAACCACTCGATCAGGCGCACCATATTGACGCGGTGGAAAGTAAGCTATTCGGGATCGGCGCAGAAAGCTTTACCGTCGGCTCCAACGAATTCTATCTTGGCTATGCCGCCAGTCGCGGCACCGCGCTCTGTTTGGACGCGGGTCACTTCCACCCGACAGAAGTGATTTCCGACAAGATCTCCAGTGCCATTCTGTACGTCCCCCGTCTACTGCTGCACGTTAGCCGCCCGGTACGCTGGGACAGCGACCATGTCGTGTTGCTGGATGATGAAACGCAGGCTATCGCTCACGAAATCGTACGGCATAAGTTGCTTAACCGCGTGCATATCGGGCTCGATTTCTTTGATGCCTCGATCAACCGTATCGCCGCCTGGGTCATCGGCACCCGTAATATGAAAAAAGCCTTGCTGCGCGCCCTGCTGGAGCCCACGGAAACGCTACGCCAATTGGAACAAAACGGCGATTACACGGCGCGTCTGGCCCTGCTGGAAGAACAGAAATCACTGCCGTGGCAGGCCGTCTGGGAGCATTACTGCCAGCGTCATGACGTGATACCGGGCAGCGAATGGCTGCAACAGGTGCGTCAGTATGAAGAAACCATCCTCACTCAACGTCAAGGGTAAGATTATGCAAGCAATTCACGCTTCCTGGTTTGTACAGGGAATGATTAAAGCCACCAGCGACATGTGGCTCAAAGGCTGGGATGAACGTAATGGCGGCAACGTCAGTCTGCGGTTGACGGCAGAGGATGTGGCACCCTATGAAAGCGATTTCTACCCGCAGCCGCGTCATGAGGCACTCTCACAGCCCATGCCAGAACTGGCAAACTGCTGGTTCATCGTCACCGGTTCCGGCAAATTCTTCCGCAATGTCCAACTGGACCCGGCCGATTCACTGGTGGTGTTACAGGTCGATAACGATGGCAAAGGCTACCGCATCTTCTGGGGGCTGACCAACGGCGGCCTGCCGACCTCTGAACTGGCCTCGCATTTTCAGTCGCACATTGTCCGCATGGGCGTGACCGACGGGCGCGATCGCATCATCATGCACTGCCATGCAACCAATCTGATCGCGTTGAGCTATGTGTTGGAGCTAAATACCGCGGCCTTTACCCGCGAACTGTGGGAAGGCAGCACGGAGTGCCTGGTCGTCTTCCCGGACGGCGTGGGAATAGTGCCATGGATGGTACCGGGCACCGATGCCATTGGCGACGCCACTGCGGAGCAAATGAAACGCCATTCGCTGGTGCTGTGGCCCTTCCACGGTATCTTCGGTTCTGGCCCGACGTTGGATGAAACCTTTGGCTTGATCGATACCGCAGAAAAATCCGCCGAAGTGATGGTAAAAGTCAGATCGATGGGCGGTAAGAAGCAAACCATCTCAACCGAAGAGCTGATTGCATTGGGTAAACGTTTCGGCGTCACCCCGCTGGAAGCCGCGCTGCACGTATAGCGCATACTGCTAAAATCGCCACGACAAGCGTGTCGTGGCGCACAGCTAACGACGATAGAAGAATAGAGGAGCTCAACCATGCTGCGGAAGGCTTTTGTAATGTCGGTTTTCCCCGACTGCCACGACGAATATCAGCAGCGCCATAACCCCATCTGGCCGGAATTGGCCGAAGTGCTAAAAAGCCACGGCGCACACCACTACAGCATTTTTCTGGACAAGTCGCGTAATCTGCTATTCGCCTATGTGGAAGTCGAATCAGAAGCGCGCTGGGATGCTATTGCACAAACGGAAGTCTGCCAGCGCTGGTGGAAGCATATGAGCGACGTAATGCCCTCTAACCCCGATAACAGCCCGGTCAGTGATACGTTGGAACCCGTATTTTATCTTGATTGAAGAAGGCCCCTTGAGCCGCATGTTTCAATGAACAAGTCGGCGTCACTTAACGCATGGATCTAGGGGAACACGGCGATGAGGTTCCCGTAGAGATGCCTTACGCCGTGGTAGCCCCGACCTCGCGATCCCTAAGCGATCGGCATTCATAACATCGGCATTCATATCTATGAGCGCCGACGCAGTGACACCCTGCCAACATTTTACTGCCCCGATCTCGCCGAATCCTGTCTAGCGCCACCGCACGTTGTCTCCATGAAGGTAAAAATTAATACCTCTTAATGTGTATTAATCGTTAACAATGTTATTGCAAAGTAATGATTGATACGCTTATAACTCATTGAATAATTGAATTTATTTATTAAGTTACCAGGTGGTAGACAAAATAAAGCGAACTTTTTTTACAGAGAATGCTGAAGTCAGCGCTAAACCATTGCTTCATGAAGCCGAAACTACAATAACTCACTGTTTATTTTTACAAACTGCACCTGTCAGGAACGGACCGTTTGCAGCTTATGGAGCACGCTCATGAAATCCCTTCATCACATCTCGATCCGTAGTAAGCTCATTCTTGCGCTTCTTCCTCCTCTCCTTGCCTTGTTATGGTTCAGCTTGTCTGGCGTTATGGAGCGTCGCGACACCGAAAATGAGATGATCCGTATGGCGAAACTCATTGCGCTGGCGCGTGATGCGGGCGAATTTGCCCACCAGCTACAGCGGGAGCGCGGATTAAGCGCCGGATATTTTGGCAGCCAGGGGAAAAACTTTGGTGCGGAACTCACCACTCAGCGCCAGGAGACCGATCGCGCGCAACAGGTACTGGCGCGCACTACCGCAGGCCTGACCCAGGATGAACTGGGATCGGCGGTTAGCAAAGATCTCGATAACATCATGCAGAATGCGCAGCAAATTGACGAATATCGCCGCAATGTCGATAACCTGTCGATATCCGTTACACAGGCGCTTGGCTACTATTCCGATTCCGTTAGTTATCTGCTGAATATTGTCGGGGATATGACCCACCTGGTCAGCGACGGTGGTATCGCCCAGCGGCTGGCCGCTTATTACAGCTTGTTGAACGTTAAGGAGCAGGCCGGCCTCGAACGCGCCGTGCTCTCCAACGCATTCTCAGCCAATCGTTTTACTGACGGCATGTTTGAACGGCTGAACCAAATGGTCGGTAAAGGGGAAGCGTATACCGCCGCCTACAACATGTTCGCCAACCCCGACCTGCGTCAGGCGTTTGAACAAGCACTGGCCACTCCTTCCGTCCAGCTCGCGCGCCAAATGCGCGATAAGGCCATCGCTTCTCCCGATGGCAATTTCAATATCGACGCCAGTGAGTGGTTTAACCAGCAAACGGCGAAAATCGATGAGTTGAAAAAGATTGAGCAGCTTGCCGCCCTCGATCTGGCCACTCAGGTGAGCGCTTTATCCGCCGATGCACGCCGTTCCTGGATGAGCTATCTGGCGGGCGCCCTGATTTCTTTACTCATGGCGTTCGGTTTAGCATCAATGATTATGCGCAGTATCAGCGATCAACTTCAGAACACACTGATCACCATTCGCGAAATGGGCGGCGATCTGACGCGCCGCCTGCGCGTGCCGGGAACTGACGAACTTTCGCAACTGAATCAGGCCTATAACGCCGCGCTGGAAAATATCGCCAACATGGTGGTGAGTGTTAAACAGAGTTCACAAACCATTGGTCGCGCCAGCAGCGAGATCGCCAACGGCAATCAGGATCTCGCCCAGCGTACCGAAGAACAATCCGCCTCGCTGGTACAAACGGCCAGCAGCATGGAGGAGATTACCGTCACGGTAAAACAAACCGCCGATTTTGCCGGGCAGGCGCGCCAATTGACCACGGAAGTCGACGATCAAGCTCGCCGTGTTGGAACCATCACCGAAGCGGCCAGCGCCGCGATGGAAAGTATTCAAAATGCCAGTCAACGCGTAACGGCGGTCGTTACCGCCATCGACGCCATTGCCTTCCAGACTAACCTCCTGGCGCTAAACGCCGCCGTAGAGGCTGCGCGAGCGGGGCAACATGGTCGCGGATTTTCGGTTGTCGCCGCGGAAGTTCGCCAGTTATCGCAGCGTAGCGCCGACGAAGCGGGTAAAATCCGTACGCTCATCGCCGACAGTATTGCTAGCGTCAGTGAAGGGTCGAAGCTGGTGAACCAATCCAATCAGGGAATTAATGAGATCGTCAATGGCACACGCAAAGTACGCGATCTGGTTAATGAAATCGCCGTCGCGGCTGATGAACAATCGCTGGGTATCGCGCAAATTAACGAAGCGCTTAGCCAACTGGAAATGGTAACTCAACAAAATGCCACGCTGGTTTCGCAGGCTTCTGTCGCCAGTCAACTACTGGATGAACAGGCGATTGAGATGGAGTCACTGGTGAGCCGCTTCAAGGTTGATGACAGCGCGGTCGTGTCGCCGTCACAGCACGCGCTGTTATCCAGATAGCATTAACCAAGAAGTCACGCTAACCACCGTTTCGCCATGAAATCACGACGCCATCTACGCCTCCCAGGCGGCTGATGGCGCCTTCAGCCACGCGCAATGTTGTCCGCACAGATTTACCCATGCCGCACTAAACCCATTATCAGCCTAGATATTCTGGGTAAAGATTTTCTTACGAATAAACATTCTCTCTGTTTTTTGCAGTAGGTTACTCTTAATTCGCACATCGTTCATGCATGTGCCCTTTACCACCCTGAACTCAGCACTGATTGCCCAGGAATATGATGATGAACAACGCGAAACTTCCCTACCAGCAGATCGGAGAATGGTCGATCACCGCTATCAGTGACGGATACCTTTCCGCAAGCCTCGACCTACTGACCAACATAGATCCGCAGGAAGCGATCAGGTTGCAAGAGGACGCGGGGATCCGCGATCCCGCCGCAATCCACATCAACTGTTATCTGATCAGAGGAAACGGCCACACGATACTTATTGATGCTGGCGCGGGTAGCGCCAGGCCATTGAGCGGCAAACTCATCGCCAATCTTGCGGCGGCAGGCGTGCACCCATCCGACATTGATACTCTCCTCCTGACCCATGCGCACCCCGATCATATCGGCGGTTTACTGGATTCAACGGGGCAAGCTATCTTCCCCAATGCCGAGTTGGTCGTCCACCAGCATGAAGTTTCCTTCTGGGAGGATGACGCCCATCTCAGCCGGGCAAACGAACGCACGCGTGGTAGCTTCCTACTGGCCCGGCAGGTGTTTGCAGGCTATCGGGAAAGGCTCCGCCTCTATACGCAAGGTGACGTGCTACCCGGTATCAGCGCGATGCCGCTTCCAGGCCATACCGCCGGACATTCGGGTTATCACCTCGAATCGAATGGTCATCGCGCATTAATTTGGGGTGATATCGTGCATTTCCCTCAAATCCAGATCGCTCACCCCTCGGCATCGATCGCCTTCGACCAAGACCCAACCCTTGCCGTCGCTACGCGATCGAAACTGTTGGATATCGTGAGTGCCGACAAGATCCTGATTGCTGGTATGCACCTCGGTGAACTCGGATTCGCGCATATCGGCCGGACGAGCGGGCGCTACGAGATCCTTTACGAGGTTTAAATCGGCAAAAACCGGCGCAAATAGGCCAGTCGTTCGATTAACGCCGCCAACAGGTCGCGTGCCTCTCGGGTGCTAGGCATTCGGTGTCGATGTGGGTCAGGAGGGATCGTCCAGCGAGGAACCGCGGCGACACGCGACAGCCGCCATGCGTGCGGGTAGAGTCTTCATCATCGCGCCTCCAGTGCGCCATAAATGGCATCGCGCAGGTCGGTGACGAAGCGTCCAGACATGCCTTCATACAGCGTATTGGTGAGGGCGACGACGCTCAGCGCTTGAGCTCGATCCACAAACCAGGAATGGCCGTAGACGCCGCCCCAGCGCCAGGTGCCTACCGATTCGGGAGAGGCGGCCAATGTCGGATCGAGCAAGACCGAGAATCCCAGCCCGAAACCGAATCCCGGCGCATCAGGCACGCCATGTCCGGCTGTCTGATCCCGCGCCATCTCCTCAATCAGTGCGTTGGGCAGTAACGCGCCATTCCCCTGACGCAAAGCTTCCAGCAGACGCAAAAAATCGGGCGCCGTCCCCGCCATGCCCCCACCACCCGAAGGAAAGGCTTGCGGATCGAAGATACGCGACGGGCTGTAAGTTATCCCCATTGCGTCCTCGGAAGCTGAAACCGTCTCCCCCTCGGCCAACGGGTGCGGCTGCGGCGTGTCGTTGACATAGGCCGTCGCCACGCGCTGGGGATCGCGAGCGACAAAATCGGTATCGATCATGCCCAGGGGGCCAGTCACGAGTTGGCGTACGGCGTCGTCCAACGTCGTGCCGTGAACGCGCGCGATGAGCGCGCCCAGCACGTCCGTCGCCAGTGAATAAGCCCAAGACGTGCCGGGTTTATACAACAGCGGTACGCTGGCGAGGCGGCGTAGATTTTCCGCCAAACTGATATCAGACTTATCTATGCCGTCCGACACGCCAGCGCGGGCGTAAGCGTCGGTATCGTCGGCGGTAAGGAAGCGGTAGCCAAGACCCGCCGTATGGCTAAGCAACTGCCGTACGGTAATGCGCGCCGGGCTGCCATCCGCCAGCCGCGGCTGAAATTCTGGTAGCCAGCGTTCGATACTCGCATCCAGACCGAGTCGCCCTTGCGCTACCAGCATCATTGCCGCAGTGGAAACGATGGGCTTGCTTACCGAAGCCAAGCGAAACACCGTTTCAGCGCTCATCGGTCGTTTGCTTTCACGATCGGCAAGACCCGCCGCCTGCTGGTGGATCAAGTGGCCATCGCGCGCCACGAGGATGACAGTACCGACCAACCGCTGGTCATCCAGCGCCTGTTGCACAACGGCCTGGATACGTTCGGACAAGTGCGCAGGTGGGGCACCTCGACGCAGCGGAAATAGGGAACGCGCCATAGCAAACACCTCGATTTAATGAGTCACGCCTCAATAAATAATAGAGAGCTTTCTATTGAAATAAAAATTGCGCATCGCCTGAACCAAGATACACCGTACCAAACGTCGGTACGGTGAGGGAAAAGCCAATTAGGCGCTCAGCGTCGCGTTATCAATGACAAAGCGGTATTTCACATCACCCTTGAGCATCCGCTCGTAGGCATGATTGATTTCATCCGCGCGAATCAGCTCGATATCTGCAACGATCCCGTGCTCGGCGCAGAAATCCAACATCTCCTGCGTCTCAGGAATACCGCCAATCATCGAGCCAGCCAGCGTACGGCGCTTCATGATCAGGTTGAACACATTAGGCGAAGGATGGGGTGATGCAGGCGCGCCTACCAGCGTGAGTGCGCCATCGCGCTTCAACAGAACTAAAAACGCATCCAGGTCGTGCGGCGCGGCAACGGTGTTGAGGATAAGGTCAAAACTGCCGGCATGCGCCGCCATTTCTTCCGCATTACGAGAAACCACCACCTCATTGGCGCCCAGCGCTTTTGCATCTTCGCGTTTAGATTCAGAGGTGGTGAACGCGACAACATAGGCCCCCATGGCATGCGCCAATTTGATTCCCATGTGACCTAACCCACCGATACCCACCACGCCGACTTTCTTACCCGGCCCGGCATTCCAGTGGCGCAGTGGTGAATACGTGGTAATTCCCGCACACAACAGCGGCGCGACGGCGGCTAAGTCCGCCTCGGGATGACGGACATGTAACACATAGCGTTCATGCACGACGATGTGCTGAGAATAACCGCCGAACGTCCAGCCAGGCTCATCGGTTGTCGGGCCGTTATACGTGCCGACCATCCCGTCGCAATAGTTTTCCAAACCATCGTCACACTCTTTACAGTGGCGACAACTGTCCACGATACAGCCAACGCCAACCAGATCGCCGGTCTTAAAGGCAGACACATGTGGCCCTACCGCAGACACCCGTCCGACAATTTCGTGGCCGGGAACGCAGGGAAAATGCGTTCCTGCCCATTCAGCACGCACCTGATGCAGGTCCGAATGACAGATACCGCAATACGCAATCTCGATTTGAACATCGTGCGCGCCTGGCGTACGTCGGACGATCTGCAATGGCTCAAGAGGTTTGTCGCCCGCATGGGCTCCATAGGCGTGTACAAGCATGGCTATTTTCCTTTTCTGTTGAGAAACCGATCGTATAAAACAGCGATCGCGTTGTGTAACCGACCGTGTAGAAGAATCGATGACGCGAAGAAACAGGATATTTTCCTTAATGCCAGAGTAAACAGATATAACATTTCCCCTGTTTTCTTGCCCAATTCTCCATTTTTACTTGCCCGCGCTATCCTATTACCCACCCCAGCTTGTTATATCCCGTGTAATGACCACTATGTTCTTTCTGGAACGATCGGGTTGATCCTTTTTTATCCGGCCATTTCGCGTTTGAAGACTTCCAGCGTATGCGCCTTGACGCGGATAAATTCAGGATCGCTCATCGCTTCCGCACCGCGTGGACGTGCTAAGTTAAATGGCACGATCTCCGACACCGTCGTGGGCCGGCGCGTTAGCAGCAGAATTTCGTCCGCCAGAAACACAGCGTCTTCCAAATCGTGCGAAACAATAACCATCGTTACACCGGTCGCCAACTGCACTTCTTGCAGTTTGTCGCGGATGAACAACGTCATTTCAAAATCCAGCGCGGAGAATGGCTCATCCAGAAACATCACCTCCGGCCCCGTTGCCAGCGCCCGCATAATACACACCGTCTGCTGCTGTCCGCCCGACAGTTCATAAGGGTAGCGTTGCAGGTCGAAACGAATATCAAACATCGCCGTCAGTTCGTCCATCCGTGTCTGAACATCCTGTTTGCGCATGCCGCTGCGCACCAGCGGGTATGCAATATTCTTCCAGGCGCTCATCCAGGGAAAAAGCGCATCACGATAATTCTGAAACACATAGCCAATTCTGGTTTCTGCCAGCGTTTTGCCATCGAACAGGATATCGCCGCTATCAACGGGGATCAGCCCGGCAATCATGTTCATTAGCGTCGACTTACCGCAACCGTTCGGCCCGAAGATCGACACGATCTTGCCGCGTGGCAAATCCAGATTTAAGTCGGTATAGAGCGGCTGCCCTGCAAACGACTTGTTTAAACCACGGATGGTTACGTGAGTGTTCGGTGCCGGGTAAGGCGGCAACGGTATCGCCAGTTTTTCCACTGGCGCGTTATGCGATGTCATCATGCCTTGCCACTCCAGTGAACAATGCGTTTTTCTGCGATTAAAAACAGCACGTTAAGTAGATATCCCAGTGCGCCAGTAATCAGAATAGACGCGTACATATCCCGAATATTGAACACCTGCTGAGCATCGATGATGCGGTGCCCTAACCCCGTTTCGGAACCGATAAACATCTCTGCGACGATCACGATCACCAGCGCCATTGAAACGCCGGTACGCAACCCGACAAAGGTTTGCGCCAGACTTTCCAATAGCATGATGTCCTTAAAAATATGCCAGCGGGAGATCCCCATCACCTGGGCCGCCATCAGACGGGTTTTTTTGGCGTTCATAACACCATAAGCGCTGTTGAATAGAATCACCAGAACGGCGGCAAAGGCCGAGATGGCAATTTTATTTGCGTCGGTGATGCCAAAAATCAGCAAAAATAACGGGATGAGCGCTGATGATGGCGTAGATCGGAAGAAGTCGATCAGAAACTCCAGACTACGGTAGATCTTTTCATTGCTGCCCAAAATAACACCCAGCGGCACGCCGATCAGCGCAGCAAAGCCAAAAGCGGCCAGCGTGCGGTAGAGCGTTGCGCCAATATCCGTCCGCATGCTGGCATCGGCAAAGGACTGGAACAGATAGCTCAACGTGTCGATTGGTGAAGGTAATAAAATGGGATTTAACCATTTCGCGCTAACCGCCAATTGCCAAAAGAGAAAAAGCAGAATCGGGCCGACGGCGGGTAATAATTTAGACGTCCAATGCTGACGCATAACCGCATCTCCTCTCTTAAGGTTGATAAATCAGGCGGCTAACATCTACTGGCTGCCGGAAGATCTTTCTTTCGGTGAACACATCATAAAACCGCTGGAACCACGCCAGATTGTCGCCTTTTAGTTCGTCATACATCACAAACCCGGGTAGCGGCACCTCTTTACTCAGATCGGCTTCAATACTGGTGTACCCGGTAATGTTCTCGCGCGCCGCTTCTGGATTTTGCTGAATAAATTGCACCGACTTGGCATAAGCCTGTGTGAAAGCCTTCGCCTCAGCCGCTCGGCTTTCGATGAACCCACTATTTAACGCCGCCGCCCCCCCAAACCATGGCGCTTCTGCATCGCCGAGCACATAGCGTGAGATGACGCCCGTCTCCAACGTGCGTGATAGCCCTTTCAGCCGCCCGACCGTCCCGGTAGGTTCCAGCGTGTAAACACCATCAATCTGACCGGCGGCCAGCGCCGCGACATGTTGGCCCACTGGCAGTTCTGTTACGCGCAGCTCATCTGCCGTAAAACCATTTTTCTCCAGAATGATTTTGGTCATCACCACATTCTGAATACCCGGCCCACAAGCAATACGTTTCCCCTTCAGCTCGGCAATGCTTTTTACCTCGCTATTTAGCGGCACCAGAAATTCATCCAATACCATCCGGTGGTTAGACGGATTCGAGCAAATGATCTTGAACAAGTCAGGGGACGTTATCGCCCCTAACCCTAATGCGCCTGTAGCCGTACCATTGGCGCAGCCGTGTATCCGCCCGGTAATCATCCCTTCTACAATCTGCTGCGGGCTGGCGAATTTCACGGCGCGTACGTTCAACCCCGCGTCTTTGAAAAAGCCGCGCTCAACGCCGACATAGAGAGGTAAACCGCCGACAATTGGCCAATAACCAATTCGGATCTCCTCCTCCCCGGAGGCGAAAGCAATGCCGGGCAATAGACTGTTTAGCGTTATCGCCCCGGCACTAACCGCTGACCACGCCATTAATTGCCGACGTTTACGATCGATCTTGTCATTGTTGTTTTTCATTATGTTTCCCCTTCAACGATACCCGAGCGGCGGCCGATCATTGCCAGCCTGAAAAAATCGTGGCCTAAGCCAAACCATCTTGTACACAAGACGGTATATAAGCCTAAGCACAGGGCGTGCCAGGTTGGTTGCCCGCTAAAAACCGCCTAAATCAACGGAGCCGGGACATCAATGCACCAAAAAAAAGCAAAATATGGGCAGCGTTGCATTATGTGTGATGCAGAAGTCAATGGTGTGGGGATTACCCGCGAATCCACATGGCTACCGATAATAAAATCGCTGAAAGGGAATTTGACGCAACAGGCGAAAGAAGGGGGAACGACGCTTTCTTTGCCGCTATTTCTTAAAAAGCGGTTTTTCTGATAAGAGGGGAGAATGTCAGGAACTATCGTCCCTAATTATCGTACATGGCCCGTGTAGAGGCGATGGCTTTAGGATATTAGGGTGCGACGCGTGGTTTGTCGCATTAATACCAGATTTTTCAACCTGGCCGATTTTAATAACTGGTGCCGGATAATCTAATTTGGGGATAACACGGTACATATTAAATTTTGGCAGCTTAAGAACCGAGGAAGCTGCCAGTTATATATCTGTCAGATCTCGAAATCTTCCAGCTTTTTACCGTTCTCAATCGCAACAGCAATCGCTTTCGGCGTGCGGCCCTGGCCCGTCCAAAACTTTTCATTGCCGTTTTCATCGACATATTTATATTTCGCAGGACGAGGCGCACGTTTAGATTTCCCTAACTTGACAGTAGAGACTGCGCCAAGCAATTCAGATGGATCGATACCATCTTCAAGAAGCTGAGCACGAAGCGCTTCAATCTTGGCCTGACGTGCAGCATTTTGTTGCTGTACACTGGCCTCTTCTTCACGGCGATCTTCTACAACGGCAGTGAGCTTTTCCAGCATTTCTTCTAAGGTGGCCAGATCGGTTTCACGCGCCTGAGCACGCAGAGTCCGAATATTGTTTAATACTTTTAACGCTTCGCTCATGGTTTATTATCCTGGTGGTTATTTATCCGTTTAATCATAAGATGCGTACCTTAAATTAGCAACATTAAAAATAATATCCCCGATATCAGCCAACGGGCAGGAAATAAGTCAATTATCGTCGAAATATAGATAAATATTTCAGGATAGATTATGCCTTGCAGTAAAGTAATGCGGTTACTTCTTAGGGAAAACGCTATCAGCATACGGCGTTTTCAGGCGCTACGGTAGACGGTAATTTATTGACATATTCCCTATCACACATTGGCGCTACCATACTGAAACCAACGCTAAACCATGTTTCTGATAAACCTGATGGATCATTGGCAATGCCGTTGGCTGAACGATATGTTGGCTAAAAATATGTTGAAACGCAGGCTAATAATCTATATCGACCATTTTTCGGAACCGGTTTCTGGCGTAATAAGGAACTAAACACTGCCGTATTGACTGTTCCCCGGCCTGAAGGCCGAGGTTTCCCGGAGGCATTCTGATGAATAAACGGCAGCGCTGCCATTGGCTAATGGGATAGGTTCTAAGTCGATTCCCGTTCAATCAAACGGAAACCTACATCGATAATCACGTCATTGTTAGTAAGGTGTTCGATCTTGTCCGCTAATAGGGCTGCCGCTCGCTGCCCAATGGCGCGTCGGTCAACATTGACGGTTGTGATCGCCGGGCGGTTACTGGCTGAAAAATCAAGATCGCCAAAGCCAATTACCGCCACATGCTTTGGAACCTGGTAACCTCGGCTTTCGGCTTCCATGATGGCGCCCTGCGCCAAGGTATCTGAGCTACACACAACAACATCAACGTCACTTTCTGCAAAGATTTTCGCCAGCCCTTCTCGCCCCATAGAAAGCGAGGCCGGTAGCGGAACATCAACTTGGGCAACCAGGCTAATGCCTTGGTGCGTCAACACTCCGCATAATCCCTGTTTACGTTGGGCTGCACGCCGATCTCCCGTCCAAATCAATCCGGGACGACGATAGCCTTTGCGCAAGATAAATTCCCCAATGGTTTGCCCAACCTTTTCATGAGAGAAACCCACTAACATATCAAGGGGCGTCGGCGTAAGATCCCAAATTTCAATGACCGGGATCGCCGCATTAAGAATGATTTTCTTAAGTTCAGCCGAATGATGGATGCCCGTCAGCACCACGCCATCAGGACGACGCGATAGTAAGGTGGCAACCAGCTCTGCTTCCGTTTGTTCTGTATACCCCGCCACGCAGAGCAAAATATGATACCCACGCAGGGCAAGCTCATCGCTAAGCGACTGGATGGTGTCGACAAACATATTATTGTTGATTTGAGGAACAACAACCGCGATCAACTTGCTGCGCCGGGTAGCAAGCCCTCCCGCCAACGCATTAGGAATATAGCCCGTCGCGCGCACGGCGAGCATCACTTTCTCAACGGTCTTCGGCCGTACAAGCTGTGGCGTGTTGAGCGCACGGCTCACCGTCATAGGCGATAGCCCTGCACTACGGGCAACATCTTCCAGCGTAGGGGCGCGCGGCGGTTTGGGGCTCTTCACCGTAAATTACCTGTAAATTGAAGCTTGTCCTTCCGTGCATTATTCATCATGCCTTGGGCTATTGCCAGTTATCTCCATTTAAGCCTCTCATTACTAGGCGTTTTCTTGTGAACTCTCGGCATAAATGTTTGCGCAAACATTATGGTATATACATCTGCCCAAAATTCGTTGTAACGTGAGATATCTTACAAAATCCGCGAATTACCGCACTGAATCTGTGACTCATCGTTCAATTTTTCATCATAAAGCTAGTAAAAACAGGTGCATTTAAATATTAATGTTAGCGCAATCATTTAATAATTATTAGGAGGCATCATGTCTTTAAGCGCTAATTCCGAAACCGTGTCATACGCCAAGGTAGAAAACGCCAAAACCGCCGCCGAAACAGGCGACCGTATCGTGTGGGTAAAACTATCACTCGCTTTCTTACCGCTTGGTACACCGGTCAGCGACGCAAAAGTATTAACCGGACGGCAAAAACCGTTAACAGAAGTGGCAATTATCATTGCGGAAATTCGCACGCGTGACGGGTTTGAAGGCGTAGGTTTCAGCTATTCCAAGCGTGCCGGTGGCCAAGGTATTTATGCGCATGCGAAAGAAATTGCCGACAATTTACTCGGAGAAGACCCGAACGATATAGACAAGATCTATACAAAACTGCTTTGGGCGGGTGCTTCCGTCGGGCGTAGCGGCATGGCAGTTCAGGCTATTTCCCCCATTGATATCGCACTTTGGGATATGAAGGCCAAGCGTGCGGGACTGCCGCTGGCAAAACTGCTAGGCGCTCACCGCGATTCTGTACAGTGTTACAACACCTCAGGCGGTTTCCTGCATACTCCGCTCGATCAGGTGCTAAAGAATGTCGTGATTTCGCGCGAAAACGGCATCGGCGGCATCAAACTGAAAGTGGGGCAACCCAACTGCGCCGAAGATATTCGCCGCCTCACCGCGGTTCGCGAAGCACTGGGTGACGATTTCCCATTAATGGTCGATGCCAACCAGCAGTGGGATCGTGAAACGGCCATTCGCATGGGGCGTAAGATGGAACAGTTTAATCTGATCTGGATTGAAGAACCGCTCGACGCCTATGACGTTGAAGGGCACGCCCAGCTTGCCGCAGCGCTCGACACCCCTATCGCAACCGGCGAAATGCTGACCAGTTTTCGTGAACACGAACAGCTTATCCTGGGGAACGCCAGCGACTATGTACAACCGGATGCGCCGCGCGTCGGAGGTATCTCTCCCTTCCTGAAAATTATGGATCTCGCCGCAAAACATGGGCGCAAACTAGCCCCGCATTTTGCGATGGAAGTCCATCTGCATCTCGCAGCGGCTTACCCGCTTGAGCCATGGCTGGAACATTTCGAATGGCTGAACCCGCTATTTAATGAGCAACTTGAATTACGTAATGGCCGCATGTGGGTATCCGATCGCCACGGCCTGGGATTCACGCTTAGTGAACAGGCGCGTAGCTGGACGCAATTAAGCTGTGAGTTTGGCAAACGACCTTAATCATCGTTGGCGGGATCTATTCCCGCCCTCTTACCCTACAGAAATCATTCTGCCCTTATTCCAGGAGTAGATAATGAACACAATAATAAAGCGCACTAAAGTGCGCTACAGTATTCTCGTATTTTTATTTCTTGCTACCGTATTTAATTATGCCGACCGCGCAACGTTATCTGTCGTCGCGCCAATAATGAGTAAAGAGTTAAACTTCGATCCAGAGGCAATGGGGTTAGCCTTTTCTTCATTCGGTATCGCATACGTTATCATGCAACTGCCAGGAGGCTGGCTGCTAGACAGGTATGGCTCCCGGTTGGTTTATGGCTGCGCACTCATTGGCTGGTCGCTGATAACCATGCTCCAGGGGACTATTTATCTGTATGCCAGCCCATTATTAGTATTAGTTATCCTGCGTCTGCTAATGGGAGCAATCGAAGCACCGGCTTTCCCCGCTAATAGTCGGCTGAGTGTACAATGGTTTCCAAATAATGAACGTGGATTCGTCACTTCGGTTTATCAGGCGGCGCAATATATTTCCCTGGGAATTGTAACGCCACTGATGACTATTATTCTTCATAACCTAAGTTGGCACTTCGTTTTTTATTATATTGGCGCGATTGGAATAGTACTTGGAATATTTTGGCTCACTAAAGTCAAAGATCCGATGCATCACCCCAAGGTCAACCAGCAAGAAATTGATTATATTCGCGACGGCGGCGGTGAACCCTCGCTGGGAAGTAAAAAGGAACCCCAGAAAATTACGCTCTCACAATTTAAGAGTGTTTGTCTGAATCGAATGATGATTGGCGTTTATATCGGCCAGTTTTGCGTCACCTCCATCACCTGGTTCTTCCTGACATGGTTTCCGACATATCTCTATCAGGCAAAGGGCATGTCTATTCTTAAAGTGGGCTTTGTCGCCAGTATCCCAGCGATTGCAGGATTCATCGGCGGCTTGCTTGGCGGCGTGTTCTCTGATTTTTTATTAAAACGCGGCTACAGCCTGACCATCGCGCGTAAATTGCCGGTTATCTGTGGCATGTTACTTTCTTGCATCATTATTATCGCCAACTACACCTCTTCTGAATTTGTTGTCATTGCCGCGATGAGCCTGGCTTTCTTTGCTAAAGGTTTTGGCAATTTGGGCTGGTGCATATTGAGCGATACCTCCCCCAAAGAGGTTCTGGGTATTGCTGGCGGTGTGTTCAATATGTGCGGCAACATGGCAAGTATTGTTACCCCGTTGGTCATTGGCATCATCCTGGCCAATACGCAGTCCTTTGACTTTGCCATCCTATACGTTGGCGCAATGGGGCTGACTGGCTTGATTTCTTACCTGTTTATCGTTGGGCCGCTGGAGCGTATCACGCTAACGCCTTCCGCGGCCTGATTATTTGGCAACACGATTCGCCTCGCTGTTCCGGGTTTGAACTCCCTCGGAACAGCTTTTTTATAACAAAATTCGTGTGTGCCTCACCCGATATCCAGGGTTACAACCGTCATTTAAATTGCCTGATGACCGGTTTTGAGATGTTCGCCTGAATGTCGGCCTCAAAGATCGGAAAGCGCCTCGGCAACGGCCTCCAGATTCGAGTCGTTCAAACCCGCCACGCACATACGCCCACTGCGGATCAGGTACACGCCATGTCGCTCACGAATACGGTCGACCGCTTCTGCATGTAGCCCAGTGTAACTAAACATGCCTTTTTGCTTCAGCAGATAACCTACGTCTAGCGTAGGATTTAGCGCTTTCACCTTATCGAACAATGCCTGCCGCATCTGAAGCATGCGTGTGCGCATAGCGTCGAGCTCCTCGCGCCAGGACGCGCTCAGGTCGGCATTAGAAAAAATTGTGGCTACCAGCTCGGCCCCATGTCGAGGCGGATTGGAATAGTTTGCACGCACGGTGCCTTTTAACTGCCCCATAACCCGTTGTGCGATGTCCACGCTTTCACAAATGACCGAAAGTGAGCCAACACGTTCGCCGTATAGCGAAAACACCTTGGAAAAAGAATTGCTCACAAGACCGGCGATTCCGGAACGCGCCAATGCGCGAATGGAATAAACGTCTTCGGGTAAACCACTACCGAGGCCCAGATAGGCGGCATCAAGAAATGGAATAATCGAACGCTTACGGAACAAGGCGTAAAGCGTATCCCATTGCTGTGCTGAAAGATCCATGCCCGTTGGATTATGGCAACACGCGTGTAGCAGCACGATACTGTTAGCGGGCAAGGAATCAAAAACGTTGATCATGCGCACGAAATCAATGTCTTTGCCACACTCATCTAAATACGGATAACGGTTCACCTGAAAACCGGCATTGGCGAAGATGGCTACGTGGTTATCCCATGTTGGATCGCTGACCCAAACTTGAGAGGTTGGATAGTAGCGTTTGAGAAAATCAGCCCCGACACGTAATGCGCCAGACCCTCCGAGAGATTGGATGGTGCAGATACGCGCGTCATCCATCGCCTCTCGTTCGCCGAAAAGATAGGTCTGAACGGCTTTACGGAATCCTGGATGCCCCTCCATCGGTAGGTACAAGTTAGCCATGGCAGGCTGCATATCGACCAGCGCTTTAGCTCGCCTGACCGAATTGAGCACGGGCACCTGGCCCCGCTCGTCGTAGTAGAAGCCGATACTGAGGTTAACTTTTTGCGCGCGCTCATCGCGCTGATAGTCATCCATTAAAGATAGGATCGGATCTCCGGGATAATTCTCGACGTGTTCAAACATGAAAGTAGTCTCTATCAATGGGGAAAGGTCGGATGCAGGAATTTCCAGGGGCTCGCTTCGATACCTCGCGGCATAGTCACTTCAATCAACACGGGTCGATCGGCTGCCAACGCTTGTTCCATCACAGGGCGTAATTGCGCAGGGGTACTAACCCGCGAGGCCTGCACGCCAAAAGATTCAGCGAATTTCACGAAATCAGGGTTGACCAGCTCCGATCCAAGAAAACGCCCGTCGAAGCTCTCCTGCTGATCGCGATAAACGTTGCCAAACGCATTGTTATTGAAAACGATAGTGACCAAATTCAATTTGTACTGTACGGCAGTCGCCAGCTCCTGAGCCGCAAACATAAAACCACCATCCCCACAGATCGATACTACCGCTTTATCGGGATGGGCGGCCTTAACGCCCAGCGCGGTCGGGAAACCGAAGCCCAATGTCCCCTGATGTCCAGACGTCACCAGCGTGCGGGGCTTGTATACGGGAAAACCGAAGATCGAGGTAAAACCAACCTGGGAAATTTCCTCAATAAAAAAACCGTCGCGTGGCAATACGTCGCGAATTACCCGCAAGTAATCAAGTTGTGGTTGTACCGATTGTATTTCACGTTCGGCCGCCGCCTTGGCCTCGGCGATCGCAGCGTCACGACACTTTGGTGAACCCACACGCAGAACCGCTTCAACTAGCGCATTAGCCCCTTCGGCGGCATCGGCGATCACGTTGATCTGCGCCGGGATACGGCGCACTTCAGCCGGATCAATATCGATGCGAATGAGTTTGAGCCCTGCTGGCACGTACCGCCAGCGAATATCCAGCAACTCGAAACGCGAGCCTATGACGACGGCCACATCAGTATGCGGCCATAATTTAGCGCCAGCCGCGACAGTAAAGCCAAGAGGATGCTCATCGGAGACCACGCCGCGACCTCCGCGAAAGCTGACTACAGGCGCGCAGAGTACTTCCGCCAGTTGGCTAACTTCGGCACTGGCCTCAAGCGCGCCGGAGCCGACGAAAATCATCGGCGCCCGCGCGCTAGCCAGCAATTTTGCCGCCTGTTCCACGGCGTCACAGTCGATAGGTGGCGTTGGCTGTAAAGCCAGAGGCGGCTGCAACCTGACGGCGGAAACACGTGTGAAATAGTCCCATGATGCTTGAAGAGAGACTACGCCGGGTCGACCGGACTGCATTTTTTGGAATGCCTGCGCGATCTGCCAGGGCGCATCGGTTGGCTGTTCAATGTGAGCAGCCCACTTGCCGATATGTTGAAGAACGTCCAACTGCCGAGGCATCTCATGAAGTTGCCCTCTGCCTCGGTCTTTGAATCCGCTCATCACATCGCCGGTGAGCGCTAATACCGGCGTGTTACAGCCGTGAGCTGTTAGCATCGCCGCACTCGCATTAAGAATACCGGGACCGGGTACGACGGTGAAAACCCCCGGCCGACCTGTAGAGCGCGCATACCCAAATGCCATATAGGCAGTAGTTTGCTCATGACGAGCGCCAAGGGTACGAATAGCCTCGCTATGACGCGCCAACGCGTCAGTCAGGCCATAGATTTGCGCGCCGGGGAGCGCAAAAACCGTGTCTACGCCGTGTACCCTGAGACTTTTTACCACGGCGTCTCCACCCGTAAGCTGTTGGACAGCCTCATAATCGGTTTTCATAAAAATCCCCATTTATCCGTTATTCAACGTTGAGTGCGGCGAGCTTACGTGTCTGAATTCTTTGATAGCCGGCGTATATGACCAATAACCAAAGAGGAATCAACCAGACTGAAATACGCATCTCAGGGGTCAATGCCATCACGGCGAGGAGCGCGAGAATAAACACGATGCATAAGTAGTTAGTCAGAGGAAATAATGGCGACTTGTAGATTGTCGACTTACGGGCAGCCTGCTTGGCGCGCCTGAATTTTAAGTGAGTGTAACTTGTCAACATCCAGTTGAGCACAGTCGCTGCGACAACCAGAGACATCAACATACCTAGCGTGCCATTGGGCGAAAGCCAATTGAGCAACACCGCCACTCCCGTAACAGCAGCCGTCACCAACAGCGCATTCACTGGCATATTGTGACCATTGAGCTTTAGGAGCGCAGACGGTGCGTTCTTTTGGCTGGCCATCGCATGTAGCTGCCTGACGGTACAATAAACGCTACCGTTATATACAGAGAGTGCGGCGGTTAAGACCACAACGTTCAGAAGATGCGCCGCAACGGTGACATCCAGTTGCTGTAAAATCATGACAAAGGGGCTAACGCTATATGGATCACCGCCAGCAGACATCGACGCGACGAGCGTATCCCATGGGCTCAGCGCCAAGAGAACAGCCAATGCCGCAATGTAGAAAATACCAATACGATAGAGGACTCGATTAATCGCTACTGGGATGGTCTTCTCTGGATCCTTTGCTTCGCCAGCAGTAAACCCGATCATTTCCAACCCGCCGAATGCGAACATAATGAGTGGAATAGCCATGACTAATCCACTGACGCCGTTGGGGAAGAAACCACCGTGGCGCCAAAGATTACTGACTGCCGCGCCTTCAGCGGGATGGGGGCCGAAAAGTAACCAACCACCAAGACCAATCATCATGATGACAGCCACGACTTTAATTGTCGAAAACCAAAACTCCGCCTCACCGAACATCTTAACGTTGAGTAAGTTCAAACCATTTATCAGCAGAAAGAAAAATCCAGCGCAGGCCCAGCTTGGAATATCCGGCCACCAGAACTGAATATATTTACCGACGGCGGTAAGTTCAGCCATGCCTACCAGAATATAAACAGCTGTATAATTCCAGCCCGTCAAATAACCTAAAAACCCCCCACAGTATTTATTAGCAAAATGACTTAGCGATCCCGATACAGGTTCATCTACCAGCATCTCCCCCAACTGACGCATAATAAGAAAGGCGACAATGCCTGCCAGAGCATAGCCGATAAGAAGACTGGGCCCCGCCAGTTTCATCACGCCAGCACTTCCAAGAAACAGCCCTGTGCCAATCGCGCCGCCCAAACCAATCATTTGGATATGGCGGTTTGATAAACCTCGCGCCAACGCATGGTCTGGCTCATTAGCTCTGCTCATCATTACTCTCCCTATGTTATTTCTAGCATTGTATTTACGCGACACTCGATGAGGGTTTGGCAGATATCAATTCAGCGTGATCGTTATTTTTATAAGCATACGGATGAATATGCCCGATGCCTTTCATTGACAAACTATCACTCACCGCACTCATGCACAGTAACGGGAAGTGAATAGCAGCTATGCAAATATTGAATTAATCAGGGAGTAAATGTGGGGGATAGTTGCCGGGACTTAAAAATTGCGAACCGCGACAGTGCGAATAGACGAACTGCCTGAACCATTTTTGTTCGGCGGAATGATGGGTACGACTGTGCCATACCACCCAGTATCGAAATAGATGATGAATGAATGCAAGCGGCCGCCAGCAAACGTCAGCCTGCTCTGCCCATTTACGCGCAATATGTTCAGGCAGCATGAGGAGCATATCGCTGCCCCCTTTTATCATGCCAAACGCAACCGAATAATAAGGGACGGTAAGTTTTATATTGCGTTGCAAATTATGCTTACGCAGATAGGTATCCACGAAGCTGTCTTTATCTCCACCGCTGCTTATCTTCAAATGCGGCCAGCGCATGAATTCGTCTATTGTCAGATCCTGTTCCTTCGCTAAGGGATGATGACAATGCATACAGCAAACGGCCATATCCTCGCCAATCACACGGCCATAATAATCGGCCGGCGTGTCCTCAATCATACTGGTGGCCAGATCAATCTCGCCGCTAGACAACCAGTCAAAGCGGTTTGCCTGCCAAGGACGGAAATCGATACTTACACCAGGCGCAATACGCGCCAGATCGTTAATCAGCTGCGGCAGAATGTACTGCGCAACATGATCTGAACCGGCCATTGAAAAGCGGCGTTTACAGGTCGCGGGTAAAAATTGTTCAGGCGTATTTATATTCTGCAACTGTTCGAGCACCATCTTGATCGGCTCAAGCAATGTAGCGCCACGTTCAGTCAGAATATATTCGCGCCCTTGTCGTACCAGTAGTGGATCGCCAAACGCCTCACGAAACTGGGCCAGATGTCGGCTCAGCGCTGGCTGGCTAGTACCAAGTTGGGCGGCGGCATGGCTTTGATTGCGAGCTTCAAGAACCGCAACCAGCGTTGCTAACTGCGAGATGCTCAGGTTACTGAAAGCGGAAGTCATGGGGAAACACTCAACTCATCTAGATAGTCATCATCGGCGGCTGAATATTGAGTACTGCAGAGACCAGTAGTTGCTATGGTCAACAACGGATTGATATCTGAGGATTACACGGTTTCAGCACCCGTCGACTGAAGATCCCAATGGTGTAGGTAACATGCTCATAAATGCTCCTTGCTGAAGGCGAATTAAGCGCCGTTGAAGCAAGCCAGATCGACTATATCACTCGTCCAAACCGCATAGCTATGCGGAACTGGCAACCTTAACATATGAATTTCGAATAAAAGGATGGCCTGTTTCATGCATTTTATTGGGTCAGCAGGACAGACTCATCGCCGTCGGGGATGCGGTCGTAGAAGTCGACAACCCGTGAGTTGTGGGCTTCTACGACCGCCAGATCGTATGATGACACCGGTGCGCAACCATGACTGATCCTAACACCAGCAACGCGTCGATCGGATCAGTGCGCGTTTTTCAGAAAGTGGTTCATCACGGTGTTTATTAGTAGCCGACCGTGAAGCGCTGACGCGAATGCGCGGGTTTCTCGATTTCATCAACCATAGCGACGGCGTAATCCTCGAAGGAGATGCGACTACCCTGCTCGTTCGTCAGCAACTGGTCACTACCTACGCGGAATTTACCGGTGCGTTCGCCCGGCACGAATTCGGCCGACGGCGATAGAAACACCCAGTCCAGTTCCTTTTCCTCACGCAGTGCTGCGTAAAATTCGATGCCTTTGCTGGCTTCGGGCCGGTACGCATCAGGAAAATCGGGCTGATCGAACAGGCGCTCGCCTGAGGCTACTTTTAGGCCACCGGCACCGCCCACCACGAGATAACGTTTAACGCCAGACGCGCGCACGGTCTCGATCAGCGAGTGAGGATCCGCGTTGCGGAAATTAACAGCGCTGACCACGGCATCATGTCCGGCGAGCAGTTTGACCAGCGTGTCCCGATCGTTGACATCGCCAGCTTTGGCCGTAACGCCAGCAAGTGCCAGGATTTTTTCCGGGTGGCGCGCGATCGCCGTGACGGTGTGTCCACGATCGGAAAGCTCCTTAACAATACGCGAGCCGACCCGCCCCGAAGCGCCAATTAATGCGATATGTGCCATGTAATACTCCTTATTGAGTGAATAACCAAACCCAGTCTCAAAAATAGACTCTTGAGATTTGTAATGCTACAGTCGTCTTGCATCTCAAACAAGAAGTCACCTAATGATGACCCAGTCATCTACACGTGACCATGAACGAACACGAGAGAAACCCATGTCGACAAATCTCCCCGAACAAACCGTTACATCCAAACAGTCCTGCCCCATTCGCGATGTTCTCGACCGGATCGGCGATCAATGGAGTTTGTTAATTCTTAACGCGCTGGCGCGACGGATTATGCGTTTCAATGAGCTTCATCGAGGGATCGGTGATGTCTCGCGTCAGACGCTATCCCGCACGCTCAAGCGGCTCGAAAGCGATGGTTATGTCAGACGAACGGTCTATGCGGAAGTCCCGCCCCGAGTTGAGTACGAATTGACCGAACTCGGCAGATCGTTCCTCAATCCCATGCAGGCGTTGGTTCAGTGGGCCAAAGATAATCACCCCGCCATCTGCATGGCTCGTCAACGTTCAAGTCGAGACAACAATACGTGAACTGGTAAGTGCAACCCTGACATGTAGAGTCACAGAAACCATCGCCGAGCGCAGTCGCACGGCAATTCACGACACATGAGCGATCCTTTACCCTTGGGGAAATTTAGTATTTTTGTCGGGGGGGCTTCACATTATTGGCATTAACGAGAAAAAATCTGAACCTCTGGCGGCCGTTGAAACCAGGAATCTGCGAACCGTTCAATTTCCGCGTTTTCCCAAACGAACACTCGTGACCCTCTTCCTATTGATTAACACACCGATATTGGCGATGTCAGCTTTGCCACAGGGCTGCTATTGCAGCCCTGGAAGCTCAGAGTTCAATTGACTCAGATATCTCCAATGCGTCATTGACCACAATGCCTGGGTAACGAACTGCACTTTCGAATTCCTTATGACCGGCAACAGTTGAATCACCCGCTGGTTCTATCAGGTCATTGCCACTTATTCACCGGTCCTGAGCGTTAACTCCTGGCGAAAGCCAGCAAATCAGGGTTAATTTTTTCAGGATGGGTCGCAAACATTCCATGCGGCAACCCCGGATAAGTTTTCAGGGTGCCATGCTTCAACAATTTGACTGACTTATGCGCGGAATCATCAATGGGCACGATCTGGTCATCTTCGCCATGCATCACCAATACAGGCACGGTGATAGCTTTCAAGTCTTCCGTAAAGTCAGTTTCTGAAAAAGCAGCAATACAGTCATAATGCGCTTTGGCACCGCCAGCCATGCCCTGCCGCCACCAGTTGTTTATCAATCCCTGGATGACTTTCGCGCCAGGGCGATTGAAGCCATAAAATGGCCCTGCTGGCACGTCGATGTAAAATTGTGCGCGGTTAGTTGCCAGAGCAGAACGGAACCCGTCAAATACTGTTAATGGCAAACCTTGCGGATTGGCGGGGGTTCTAAGCATAATTGGGGGTACAGCCCCTATCAAAACAGCCTTTGCTACCCTGCCTTTCTCAGCATGTGCGACATAACGAGCCACTTCGCCGCCGCCGGTAGAGTGGCCGATATGAATGGCATCCTTCAAATTCAGCGCCTTGACAAGTTCCGCCACGTCAGCTGCGTAAGTCGTCATATCGTTACCTGTATCGGTCTGATCGGAACGTCCGTGACCACGACGGTCATGAGCGATCACGCGAAAACCCTCAGATAAGAAGAACAACATCTGATTGTCCCAGTCATCAGCACTTAACGGCCAGCCGTGGTGAAAGACGACAGGTTGTGCACTCTTCGGGCCCCAGTCTTTGTAGAAAATCCGGGTGCCATCTTTGGTAGTAATGATGCCGTTACTCATAGGGATATCTCCTGAAGATGATGATAATAATGTTATACCTTGGGCGAAGGATGAGTGAGAGAGCCCAATACTTGCCAACAGTGTACTGCCAAGGATCAACAGGTTACGCCTTGAAATAGTTAACTTTTCAATTTCTGCGCCTGACATACGCGCTCCTTTACAGTTTTTCAGGCCATCGCAGTGATGACTTGTTGAACATATTGTCAGGCAATACCTAAGCGAATACACTTGTCATATATGACATTATGTGTGTTAAAAATGACAAATATGAATTCTGCTAAAAGTACGGTCGTCGCCGAGATTGGCCTGTTGATTTACCGGGACTGCCAACTCGCCGCCGTTTATGGCCTGAGCGACATGTTCAGGATAGCCGCTGATTGGGCTATGAGCATTTCCGGAGAGGAGCGCAAACTGGCAATACGCGTTTCGCATTGGCAGGTAAATGAAGGAGCTGATACGGTGGAATGTGTCTGGGACAGTCACCCAGATGAACCCCATCGCATGAGCTACCTGATTGCGCCGCCCAGTTTGGTGATGCCAGCAATGATGACCTCAATGAAGGTGCCTGCTGACTGGATGAATACACGCTACAACGAGGGCGTCACTCTATGTTCGGTCTGCGCAGGTGCATTTGTTCTGGCCGAAACCGGGTTGATTAACCACCGCCGTGCAACAACGCACTGGGCCTTTGCACAAACGTTAGCAGATCGTTTTCCAAAGATAGACGTTGTTGCGGAAAAAATGGTTATCGACGATGGCGATATTATTACCGCCGGCGGCATTCTTGCGTGGATAGATTTGGGGCTAACGTTGATCGAGAAAATATTAGGAACGGGCACAATGCTTGCCGCCGCCCGATTTTTGCTAGTCGATCCCCCAAGGCGTGAACAAAGTTCCTATTCCGTATTTATCCCTAATTTTGAGCATGGTGACAGCAAGATTTTGCTTGTCCAACACCACCTACATGCCTGCTATGCCGAGCAGCACAGTATTGAGACAATGGCCGCACGGGTGTCCCTGTCACCACGGACCTTTCTCCGTCATTTCCAGAAAGCGACCGGATTAAGGCCAACGGATTACTTGCAACAGGTCAGGATAATGAAAGCGCGTGACGCGCTGGAGCTTACAGGGCGTCCCATCGATGCAATTGCGTGGGAAGTCGGATACGCAGACCCTTCCGCCTTCCGCAAAATCTTCCGCAAAATTATGGGAGTAACGCCCAGCCAGTACCGCAAACGTTTTAGTACCGAATAATTTGATGTTCTTGTTTCAATCCAGGACGGCCAGCCTGATAACCACTGGGCGAGGTTCGCCTACCGTTTATAGTGGCGCAAAATACTGTACCGAACGAAATCGACAGCGGCGTCACTGGCAACGGCTTTGCGCCGTTTGAAGTAACGCCACTGCCTCATGGATAAATCTTGATGAGGCAGCGGACGGTTGCGCCAGCTTTCCCGCATCAAGCGGCTAGCGCGCCGCGCTGGTTGGCTCTCTAGCGGATTTCAATGGAATGGAAATCCGCTAGAGAGCGCTGAAATCCACCCGTGCAAATTATAACCATTTGTGAATTTACGACGGGTGGGCTTTTACTCCGACTCCCCTGCCCCACTCTGCCCACGCCCGGTACTTGGGTAGCGCGAAGGCCAGATCTCTTCCGGGCGTTTATTCAGCGCTTCGGCGATCAGGCGCTCGCCCTTCGGCCAGTGCCGCGTCAGTGCGTTTGCTAACGTGGACGACGCCAGCCCCGCCTCTCGGGAAATCGCCGACAATGTTGTTCCCTGCTTTCTTAAACTCGCAATAATATCCGCCGGATGCCAGTCATTACCGTCCATCTTCCCTTCCCCTATGCCGTTATCGCCAAATGTTCAGTATCTCTAAACAACTACGATGTTAAGTAATGCTAAACAGTAAGTCAATATCCAGCCACGGTGTTGACTATGCTTCCTGTACGGCTTAAATCCGCGCGGCTTAATGCACGCCTTACTCAAGAAAAACTGGGAATACTGGCGGGAATCGAAGAGGAAACTGCGCGTTCGCGCGTCTCGCAATATGAAAACGGGATACATCGCCCGACATTTGAAACGATGTGCGCCTTTGCGAAAGTGCTGAATGTACCGGAAGGCTATTTTTATACCGTCGACGACAAATTTGCGGAAATACTACTCGATATTTATCGCCAATATAAAACGCACACCTTCTGATCTTTCTTGGTAAACCATGCCTGTTCAGGGACTCTAAGCAACTCATATGTAAAGCAATGCTAAACATGGCACCACTACGGATGATTAATGGTGCCAGTATGTTACCTACTCGCCTTAAAGTGGCCCGTTTACGTGCCAAAATGACGCAGGAAAAATTAGGCGTGCTTGCGGGCATTGAAGAAGCGACCGCACGATCGCGCGTTTCTCAGTATGAAAGCGGCACACACCGCCCGACTTTCGAAATGATGTGCGCCTTTGCCCGCGTTCTTAATGTGCCTGAAAGCTACTTTTACACCGTTGATGACGGCTTCGCAGAACTCATTCTGAAATTATATGAAGGCGAAGCCGTTCAGTGGGAAAAGGGATAAGCCGCTCAGCGCAAAATAACCTCGCGTAACAACGGCGCGCCCTCAGCAGGCCATAGCCGACTGTTCACCGCCGTGTGAAACGCGCCGACGCCTTGCGTCGCTGCGGTTTCCGCCATAGGGTTTGCCGCCTTCAAGGTTGAAGAGAGGTGTACCGCGCACAGGGAAGCGACTCAGCAGATAATCAGCACCCGCAACGCACCCGATTTTCGTGTACTAATTTATGCACTACTTCGGCGTAGTTGACGGTGGTTTTCAGTGGATTTTACTGGAGGCTCAACAGAAGAATTAGCCTGTTTAATCGGAGAGCTACAGACGTTGGTGGACGTCTATAGATGAAGAATTGGAGCGGGAAACGAGACTCGAACTCGCGACCCCGACCTTGGCAAGGTCGTGCTCTACCAACTGAGCTATTCCCGCATATCAAAAGACGATAACTGGCGTTATGTCTTAACTACACTCTGTTCACAACATCATGAACAGTAACAAATTTGGAGCGGGAAACGAGACTCGAACTCGCGACCCCGACCTTGGCAAGGTCGTGCTCTACCAACTGAGCTATTCCCGCCCGGAAAACTTATATGCGCAATGAAGTTTTTCAATTAAAATTCATCGCCGCTATGGGGTGCGCATTATACGAGAAATCCGTTTAACCGCAAGCCCCAAAAAATGAAAAATCATCTAACTGCCGATAAAAAAAACAATGCGCCGACAAAACAAACATTCTGGCATAAAGCGACGCTGTTGACGGCACATCGCGCCAGCGTTTACACCACCTCACCTATAGCCGCAGAAAGTTTTCGCGATAATAAACCAACTCCGCTAGCGACTCACGAATATCATCCATCGCCTGATGCGTACCCTGCTTCTTGAAGCCAGCCAGAATTTCCGGCTTCCAGCGCCGCGCAAGTTCTTTGAGCGTGCTGACATCGAGATAACGATAGTGGAAATAGGCTTCAAGCTCGGGCATATAGCGGAACAGAAAGCGACGATCCTGGCCAATGCTGTTGCCGCAGATTGGCGATTTACCTGGTGGCACCCATTTTCGTAGAAAGGCTAACGTTTCAAGTTCAGCTGCGCGCTCATCTATCGTGCTGGCTTTAACGCGCTCTGTCAGGCCACTGGCGCCGTGCGTGCGCACATTCCAGTCATCCATCAGCGCCAGTTGACTATCCGGTTGGTGCACCGCCAGCACCGGGCCTTCAGCCAACACATTTAAATTGGCATCCGTCACCAGCGTTGCGATCTCAATAATGCGATCGCGCTCCGGATCCAGGCCGGTCATTTCAAGATCGATCCAGATCAGGTTATTTTCATCTACCATCATGAGGTTTCCTGTTGCAATGTGTCCTGCCATCAATGCAAGGATACCAGCATCTTACCCAAGGCTGATACCGGCATAGGGCTACCGGTTAATTAAAATCAAATAGCGTGTATTATAGCCGCTTCTAGCGTGACGGGCATAACGTACTGCCAGGATCGATACATTGCATTCGTATTAAGTGAGGCTTAGTGAGCAAAAAGAAACTGTCGAAAGGTCAGCAGCGTCGGGTTAGCGCAAACCACCAGCGCCGCCTGAGAAAAACAGAAAGCAAAGTCGAATGGGAAGATAGCCAACTGGGCGAAGCGCAGGAGGGGATCATTATTAGCCGATTTGGTATGCACGCCGATGTAGAAGCCAGTGATGGCGTGGTACACCGCTGCAACATTCGCCGGACTATTTCATCACTCGTCACCGGCGACCGTGTTGTCTGGCGACCCGGCCACGAATCACTCGCGGGGATCAGTGGCATTGTAGAAGCCGTTCATCCTCGTCATTCCGTTCTGACTCGTCCAGACTATTACGATGGCATTAAACCGATCGCCGCCAATATCGATCAGATCGTGATCGTCTCCGCGATCCTGCCTGAACTGTCGCTGAATATTATCGACCGTTATTTGGTTGCCTGCGAAACGCTAGAGATTGAGCCACTGATCGTGCTGAACAAAGTTGACCTTTTGGATGAGGAATCTCGCCAGTTTGTCGATGGATTGATGAACATCTACCGTGCACTCAAGTATCGAGTTTTAATGGTTTCCAGCCATACGCAGCAAGGCATCCTCGAATTGGAGCAAGCGCTCACTGACCGTATTAGTATCTTCGCCGGACAGTCGGGCGTGGGAAAATCCAGTCTGCTCAATACGCTGCTCGCGTTGGGCGAAGAACGCATTCTGGTGAATGAGGTGTCCGATAACTCAGGTCTGGGGCAGCATACGACGACCGCTTCACGGCTCTACCATTTCCCACATGGCGGCGACGTTATTGACTCGCCGGGCGTGCGGGAATTTGGTTTATGGCATTTAGAGCCTGAACAAATCACCAGTGGTTTTATTGAGTTGCGGAAATATATCGGCTCGTGCAAGTTCCGCGACTGTAAACATGAAAATGACCCCGGCTGCGCCATTAACGCCGCGCTTGCACGTGGAGAGATAGCCGCTGAGCGCTTTGATAATTATCACCGCATCCTGGAAAGCATGGCGCAAATAAAATCACAAAAAGGTTTTTCAGATACAGATAACTGACATTGCGCATGCTCATCGTTACAATGCGCCCTCTTTACGCGAACGTGGGTTTACTGGCTTTCTTTTTGAGCTGCCGTTGGCAGCGCCAAGGGCGTTCCGCAGACAACGTATTTCATGACGCAGTATATTACGCACTATTCATTCAAGAGGCTCACCGTGCTGGATAATCTCAAAATCAAGTTACAGTATTGGCTTCCTAAGATCTGGCTGACCCGATTAGCGGGTTGGGGAGCAAATAAGCAAGCGGGGAAACTCACTCAGTGGGTGATCGCTTTATTTGTCCGTCATTATAAGGTCAACATGCAGGAAGCATTGCAACCGGATATCGCCTCCTACCGCACGTTTAATGAATTTTTCGTTCGCCCACTGCGACCTGATATTCGCCCGATCGATCCACATGTGCACCGGCTAGTGCAACCCGCCGACGGTGTGCTGTCGCAGTTTGGCGCAATTACCGACGGCAAGCTGATTCAGGCGAAGCGTCACGATTACACGCTGGAAGCGCTGCTTGCCGGTAACTATATGATGGCTGAGTTATTCCGTGATGGTTTATTCGCCACGATTTATCTCTCGCCGCGTGATTATCACCGGCTGCACATGCCATGTGACGGCGTGCTGCGCGAAATGATTTACGTACCGGGTGATTTGTTCTCCGTCAATCTGCTGACAGCCGATAACGTGCCGAATCTGTTTGCCCGTAACGAACGCGTCATTTGCCTGTTTGATACCGAATTCGGCCCCTTGGCACAGATTCTGGTCGGCGCAACCATTGTCGGTAGCATCGAAACTGTATGGGCGGGCGTGGTGACGCCGCCGCGTGAAGGTATCGTTAAACGTTGGACTTACCCATCGGCGGGCCAGGAAGGTGCCGTTGTACTGGCGAAAGGCGAGGAGATGGGGCGTTTCAAACTAGGCTCAACCGTGATTAACCTGTTTGCCGCTGGTAATAATCTTCAATTTGCCGCGCACCTCAGCACGCTAAGTGTGACCCGAGTTGGTGAACCTTTCGTTGAGGTCCGTCAGTGTGAATCAACGCCCATCGTATTTGCGGAAGGAACCGAGCTGGCAGCCAACGGAGACGGCGTGTCGTCTGTCACAACGGTGTCTGAAGCGGCTCAGTCCGAAGAACAATATCCTGCGGCTGATGTTCCCGATCAAACGGGCCACAAACCCGACGTGCCGTAAATCGCGTCTGACTCTTGTCGTTGGTGAACGGGTTGCTGGTCATAAAGGTGGCTAACGTGCGTCTGATTCTGACTTTTCTTTTGGGATGTTTATTATCAACGGCCGCGTTGGCGGCTACCGTACCTGATGAGGCACAGCTTCGCCAGCAGCTACAGTTAGCGGAAGCGGCCAACGGCTCGCCCGACCAAGCCAGGATCGTCGAAGAATACCAAACTGCGCTTAACACGCTACAGGATCGTAAAGCGTCACTGGAGCGTGCGGCGCAGTATCAACGTGTCATCGATGATTTCCCCAAGTTAGTTCGGGAACTGCGGCGTCAGATTAGCGCCGAAGACGGTAAACCTGCGCCAATACCGGATAACCTCTCCAGCAACGATCTTGAACAGCAACTGCTACAAACGAGCAGCCAGTTGTTAGAGCAGGCTCGTGAGCTTCAGCAAGAGCAGGATCGGCTGCGGGAAATCAGTGATTCACTCAGTCAGCTTCCGCAACAGCAAACGGAAGCCAGCCGCATGCAAAACGATGCGGAACGCCGAATTCAGTCGCTAGGCACACCGACCACACCGCTGGGGCAAGCGCAGCTTGTCGCGCTTCAGGCTGAATCCGCACTGCGCAAAAGCCGGGTAGACGAACTGGAGTTGGCACAGCTTTCAGCCAGTAATCGCCAGGAATTATCTCGGCTGCGTGTCGAACTGTATAGAAAACGTCATGACAGGCTGGATCTGCTGCAACAGGATTTACGCAGTAGGCTCAATAATCTGCGCCAGCGCGAGGCTGAAAAAGCATTAGAGCGTACGGAATTGTTGGCGGAACAGAGTGGGGATTTACCTAGCGTCATCAGTAAACAACTCCAGGTTAACCGTGAGCTATCCGTAGCCTTGAACCAACAGGCGCAGCGTATGGATCTTATCGCTTCGCAACAGCGTCAGGCCGCAACGCACACGATTCAGGTGCGTCAGGCGCTCAGTACCATTCGTGAACAGGCACAATGGCTTGGTATCTCGCCAATATTAGGTGAAACATTACGGGCGCAAATCGCGCGCCTGCCGGACATGCCCAAACCCCAGTTGCTCGACAGCGACATGGCAAAATTGCGCGTACAGCGCCTGCACTTCGAAGACCTCATCAATAAATCACAGGATATTGATAACGCTAAACAGGATAACGGGGAACCGCTAACCAGCGCGCAACAGCGTATTTTAGCCGACCAGATGCGAACTCAGCGTGACTTGCTGACATCGCTGATTTCCGGTTGCGACGCGCAAATTTTAGAATTAACCAAACTTAAGGTGGCTAACAACCAATTGGCGGATGCCTTAACAGAAACGCGGGAAGCCGCCCATCGCGATCTGTTCTGGGTTGCCGATGTTGAACCAGTGACATTCGCTTATCCGCTCAAATTGGTACAGGATCTGACGCGGCTATTGTCGTTAGATACGCTGACGCAGTTGGGGAGCGCATTGGTCATGATGGTGACCAGCCAGGAAACCGTTCTACCGCTACTGGGTGCCTTGCTGCTGGTAGGTTTTAGCATCAGCTCGCGACGCCATTATCATGCGTTTATGGAACGTGCGAGCAGCCGTGTAGGCAAGGTCACGCTCGACCATTTTATGCTGACGTTGCGCACCGTATTTTGGTCTATCCTTGCCGCGCTACCGCTGCCCGTACTCTGGGCAGCGCTAGGATACGGGCTGCAAAACGCCTGGCCTTACCCAATCGCTGTCGCTATCGGCGACAGCGTAACCGCCACCGTGCCATTGATGTGGCTGGTGATGATCAGTGCCTCATTTGCACATCCGCAGGGCTTGTTCATTGCACACTTCCGCTGGTCGCCGGATCGTGTAGCCAGAGCAATGCGCTATTACCGTCTTTCTATCGCCTTTATCGTGCCGCTGATTATGGCGCTGATTACCTTCGATAAGCTTAACGATCGTGAATTCTCCAGCACGCTGGGCCGACTCTGTTTCGTTCTGCTCTGTATGGCGTTGAGTCTGGTGACGACCGGATTGAAACGCGCCGGTATTCCGCTCTATCTGGATAAATCTGGCTCTGGGGAAAATTCGATTAATCACGCGATGTGGAACATTCTGATCGGTGTACCGCTCGTTGCCGCCCTCGCCTCCTGCATCGGCTATCTGACGACGGCTCAGGCGCTACTGGCACGTCTGGAAACGTCCGTTTCTATCTGGTTTTTCCTGTTAGTGGTTTACCACATTATTCGCCGCTGGATGCTAATTCAGCGACGGCGTATAGCCTTCGATCGCGCTAAACAACGGCGCTCTGAAATTTTGGCACAGCGTGCGAAAGGCGAGGATGATGCGCCGTCTACGTCATCCCATGAAAGTAGTTCTGACGCGGTAGAAGAACCCGTTGTCGATCTGGACGCTATCAGCGCTAAATCATTGCAGTTAGTGCGTTCGCTCCTGACGTTGGTCGCACTGGTTTCCGTTATCGCGCTGTGGTCTGAAATTCATTCCGCCTTCGCCTTCATGGAAAATATTAGCCTGTGGGATGTGTCCAGCACGGTTCAAGGGGTAGAAAGCGTCCAGCCGATTACCCTTGGCTCGGTGCTAATCGCGATTCTGGTCTTCATCATTACCGCACAGCTCGTACGTAATCTGCCCGCGCTATTGGAACTGGCAATTTTACAGCATCTGGATCTGTCGCCGGGCAGTGGTTACGCCATAACGACCATCAGCAAATATATTTTGATGCTGATTGGCAGCCTGATGGGGTTCTCACTTATCGGGATCGAATGGTCGAAGTTGCAATGGCTGGTCGCGGCACTCGGCGTCGGGCTTGGATTCGGCTTGCAGGAGATCTTCGCCAACTTTATCTCTGGCCTAATCATTCTGTTTGAAAAACCAATCCGTATTGGCGATACGGTGACAATCCGCGATCTCACGGGGAGCGTCATGCGCATTAATACGCGCGCCACCACGATTTCCGACTGGGATCGCAAAGAAATTATCGTGCCGAACAAGGCCTTTATTACCGAGCAGTTTATCAACTGGTCGCTGTCTGATTCGGTTACCCGCGTCGTGCTAACGGTGCCTGCGCCTGCGGAGGCGAACACCCAAGAGGTGACGGAATTGCTGATGGATGCGGTGAAAGGCTGTTCGTTGATTCTGGATACGCCTGAACCCGAGGCTTTCCTGGTTGATCTGCAACAGGGTATCCAAATTTTTGAGTTACGCGTTTTCGCTGCCGAAATGGGGCACCGTATGCCGTTGCGCCATGAACTGCATCGGTTGATTCTGGAAAACTACCGCAAACACCATCTGGAACTGCCATTCCCCCCCTTCCAGGTGAGAATGGACAATCTGTCACGCCGTGGCAAAACGCTAGCGCCGCAGCATCGAACGCCGGGGGGATTATAAGAAAAGCAATAGGTGAGCCAGTGCTCCACGCGTAATCACAAGGATTGCGCTACGGTGGCATCGAGATCGCTAAGCACGATCGACAGTGAACGCTATCACATCCCCCAACGTTTCAGCGCCCAGTGCGAGCATGATCAAACGATCGATGCCAAGCGCCACGCCGGCGCACTCCGGCAAACCGTGCCTTAGCGCCGCCAGTAGGTTTTCATCAATCGGCTGCTGGGGCAAACCACGCGCGGCACGCTTACGGTTATCTTGTTCAAAGCGCTGGCGTTGTTCATCGGCATCGGTCAATTCGCGAAAACCATTCGCCAGTTCAATCCCTTTGAAATAGACCTCAAAACGCTCGGCAACGCGATGATCTTCCGAACTGATTTCAGCTAACGACGCCTGCGTTGCCGGGAAGTGGTAAACAAAAGCAGGCTTATCACGCCCAATATTCGGCTCGACGCCGAAGGTAAATAACATCTGCACCAGCGCATCGCGATCGTCTTCACGGTTGGCCATATCGCCCAACCCCAGCTTTTCTGCCGCTTCACGCAATTGCGTTTTATCAACAGACAGCGGGTCGATCTCCAAATGGCGTAAGAACGCCTGCTGATAAGAAAGCATCTCCGCGCCTTCACAGTCCAATATCTGCTGTAGAAGATCATCGACTTCATTCATCAGACGATACATATCGTAGTGAGGACGATACCATTCCAGCATAGTAAATTCGGGGTTGTGATGTCGGCCCGCTTCTTCATTGCGGAAACTACGGCACAGCTGAAAGATTGGCCCGCTACCCGCCGCCAGCAGGCGTTTCATATGGTATTCCGGGCTGGTCATCAGATAGAGCGTCATGCCATCCGCCGCGCCGGGACCAACGAAGCGAGTCTGGAATGGAGATAAGAAAACATCCGTTACCGTGGCCTGGCTCATCGCTGGCGTTTCGACCTCTAAAACCCCCCGATCGGTGAAAAAACCTCGGACAGCAGCAATGATAGACGCCCGTTTTAACAAATTAGCGACGGAGGCACTAGGTTGCCAGCTTGTCGTCTCGCTCATGGTTCTTACTCCAATGTCAAACAGGGGGTGCAGTCTACCCGTATCCGTCCAAATTTCCAGCGGAAAAACATCGGTGTACCCCGTACCGAAAGGCGTCAGGATAGCATCGGTAAATTATATCCTGTGGATCATTTTCTTATATCCCACACGACGGGGTATTAAAAAAATAAGCAAATTATTCCACGCTAAATAAGTCTTTCGATCACGTTTTTATCATTAAATACTCATCCTGCCGAAAAAACGACAAAACACGGGATTACATCAAATTTCACCTACCTATAATTCGGTATGATTATTCAAATAAAAAAATTATAGATTTATCGATTCATTACATAGCTATCACCTAATTTTAGCGAAATGAATATCAGGCCCGGATATAAAGTTAGAAACATATAACGATTATTTTTTATTTTAACTTAATTAACTTAAATAACTGGAGGGAATGCATTGCAAACCTTTAACGCCGATTTAGCCATTATCGGGGCCGGGGGTGCTGGACTTCGGGCGGCAATTGCTGCCGCAGAAGCCAACCCTCAACTGAAAATTGCTCTGATCTCAAAAGTCTACCCCATGCGTAGCCATACCGTAGCCGCCGAGGGTGGGTCAGCAGCAGTGACTCAGGATCACGATAGCTTCGATTATCACTTCAACGACACCGTGTCCGGTGGCGACTGGCTATGTGAACAAGATGTGGTTGAGTACTTTGTTAAACACTGCCCGACGGAGATGATTCAACTGGAACAATGGGGTTGCCCGTGGAGCCGCAAACCGGATGGCTCAGTCAACGTTCGCCGCTTTGGCGGGATGAAGATTGAACGTACCTGGTTTGCCGCCGATAAGACGGGCTTCCACATGCTGCATACGCTGTTTCAAACGTCGCTTAAATACCCGCAAATCCAACGTTTCGATGAACATTTTGTCCTCGACGTTCTGGTCGATGATGGCCAAGCGCGTGGTCTCGTCGCCATCAATATGATGGAAGGGACACTGATCCAGATCCGCGCTAACGCGGTGGTGCTGGCCACGGGCGGCGCAGGCCGCGTATACCGCTACAACACCAACGGTGGCATTGTTACCGGTGACGGAATGGGGATGGCGTTCCGCCATGGCGTGCCGCTGCGCGATATGGAATTTGTGCAATACCATCCGACTGGTTTGCCCGGTTCCGGTATTCTGATGACCGAAGGCTGTCGCGGCGAAGGCGGCATTATGGTTAATAAAGACGGTTACCGTTATCTACAGGACTACGGCATGGGCCCGGAAACGCCACTTGGTCAGCCGAAGAACAAGTACATGGAACTGGGGCCGCGCGATAAAGTGTCACAGGCATTCTGGCACGAATGGCGTGCAGGCCGCACCGTATCAACCCCATTAGGCGATGTGGTGTACCTCGATCTGCGCCACCTCGGCGAAAAAAAGCTCAAGGAACGTCTGCCTTTCATCTGCGAACTGGCAAAAGCGTATGTTGGCGTCGACCCGGTGAAAGAGCCAATTCCCATCCGCCCGACCGCTCATTACACAATGGGGGGGATTGAAACCGATCAAAACTGCGAAACTCGCATCAAAGGCCTGTTTGCGGTGGGGGAATGCTCTTCCGTGGGTCTGCATGGCGCGAACCGACTGGGTTCTAATTCATTGGCTGAGTTAGTGGTCTTTGGGCGTGTCGCGGGTGAATTCGCGGTACAACGCGCACAGGCGGCGGCACCAGCCAATGGCGCGGCGCTGGATGCACAAACGCGCGACATCGAACAACGCTTACAGGGGATGATGAACCAAGAAGGTACTGAAAACTGGGCGAAAATCCGCGACGAGCTGGGTATGTCAATGGAAGAAGGCTGTGGGATTTACCGCACCACCGAACTGATGCAAAAAACCGTCGATAAACTGACGGAACTCAAAGAGCGCTTTAAGCGCGTGAAAATCACCGATCGTTCCAGCGTATTCAACACCGATCTGCTTTATGCCGTTGAGCTGGGACATAGCCTGGATGTGGCGGAATGTATGGCACACTCGGCGCTCAACCGTAAAGAATCCCGTGGTGCGCACCAGCGTCTGGATGAAGGGTGCATCGAACGTGATGATGTCAACTTCCTGAAGCATACGCTGGCATTCTATAACCCGGAAGGCGCGCCCCACCTTGAATACAGCGATGTGAAGATCACCAAACTTCCCCCCGCGAAGCGCGTATACGGCGCAGAAGGCGACACGCAGGAAGGTAGCAAGAAGGAGCAGGCGAATGGCTGAGACAACAACCCTGAAAATGGACGTCATGCGCTATAACCCTGAACGGGACCGCGAACCCTATTTTGAAACATTCGATGTCCCGTACAACACGCAGACTTCCCTACTGGATGCGTTGGGTTATATCAAGGATAACCTGGCACCGGATCTGTCTTACCGTTGGTCCTGTCGCATGGCGATCTGTGGCTCCTGCGGCATGATGGTAAATAACGTCCCCAAATTAGCCTGCAAAACTTTTTTGCGTGATTACACACGCGGCCTGAAGGTAGAAGCGCTGGGCAACTTCCCTATCGAACGTGATTTAGTCGTCGATATGACGCACTTTATCGAGAGTCTGGAAGCCATCAAGCCATACATCATCGGCAACGATCGTAAACCCGCCGATGGGCCGAACGTACAGACGCCGGCACAAATGGCGAAGTATCACCAGTTTTCTGGCTGTATTAACTGTGGCCTGTGCTATGCGGCATGTCCGCAGTTCGGCCTGAACCCAGAGTTTATCGGCCCGGCAGCGATTACGCTGGCGCACCGCTATAACCTGGATAGTCGCGATCGCGGTAAAAAAGTGCGAATGCCACAGTTGAACGGTAATAACGGCGTTTGGAGCTGCACATTCGTGGGCTACTGCTCAGAGGTGTGTCCAAAGCATGTCGATCCTGCGGCGGCCATCCAGCAAGGTAAGGTCGAAAGCGCCAAAGACTTTATGATCGCCATGCTGAAACCACAATAAGGGAGGGACAATGATGACATCTAAACGTAAGGCCTATGTTCGCAGCATGTCGCCAACCTGGTGGAAAAAACTAGGATTCTATCGTTTTTATATGCTACGAGAAGGCACTGCCGTCCCTGCCGTTTGGTTTAGCATCATACTGTTGTATGGCGTGTTCGCGCTAAAAAACGGGCCGGAAGGCTGGGCTAATTTCGTTAGCTTTCTGCAAAATCCGCTGGTACTGCTGATCAATATCGTGGCGTTACTGGCGGCCGCGCTGCATACCAAAACCTGGTTCGAACTGGCTCCAAAGGCCAGCATTATCGTGATTAAAGATGAAAAAATGGGGCCAGAGCCAATCGTTAAAGGGCTTTGGGTTGTCACCGTGGTCGTCACCGTGGCTATTCTGGCGATTGCTCTGCTATTTTGAACAGGAGAAAAAACGTGATTAATCCAACGCCAAAACGCTCTGACGAACCCCCTTTCTGGGGTCTATTCGGTGCAGGTGGGATGTGGAGCGCATTTTTCGCGCCGGTAATGATTCTGTTAGTCGGCATCATGCTCCCCCTCGGCTGGTTTCCAGACGCGTTAACCTATGAGCGCATCGCAGCATTTAGTCAAAGTGTTATCGGGCGCATCTTTTTACTGCTGATGATTGTGCTGCCGCTCTGGTGTGGCCTGCACCGTATCCACCACGCAATGCACGATCTGAAGGTCCACGTTCCTGCCGGGAAATGGGTGTTCTACGGACTGGCAGCCATTCTGAGCGTGGTGACCGTGATCGGTGTCGTTACGCTGTAATACCGCTTCGGCCTGTGCGATGTCGCAGGCCGCTTTATTTTCCCCGCGCAACCACGCCCATCGTCTACACTAAAACGAAGTTGAAAAGATGAGATACCGCAAAATGCAGATTCGCTCCTCAAGTACGTCGTTAGTCATGATGAAACGAGGCGTAAAGGCATGCCTTGCCGCTGTCGTTGCCCTCTTTTCCGTCGCCTGTAGCGTAACGCCACCCAACGGCGTCAAGGTCGTGGATAATTTTGATGTTAATCGATATCTCGGCACATGGTATGAGATTGCGCGTCTCGACCATCGGTTTGAGCGTAATATGGATCGTGTGACGGCCAACTATAGCCCGCGCGAGGATGGTGGTATCAAGGTTATCAACCGGGGCTTTAACGTCGAGAAACAGGAATGGAAAGAAAGTATCGGGAAAGCGTATTTCACAGGGTCGCCGCAGCAAGGCGCACTTAAAGTATCGTTTTTCGGGCCATTTTATGGCGGTTACAACATTATTGCATTGGATGATAACTATCGCTACGCTCTGGTTTGTGGGCCAAACAGAGATTACCTGTGGATTCTCTCACGCACGCCGACGTTAGAAGCAGCGACCCGCGACAGGCTGGTCGCCACGGCTAAACGCTACGGTTTCCCGACGGAAGCGCTTATTTGGGTCAAGCAATAGTTTGATAAAAAAAACCACGATGTTGGCCACAAGATAACGTGCGGGTGGCCTTTATTACCCCATAATTTTATCGCGAAACATAAAAAATACCGCGCCTAATAGACATAACCCGGCCCAGATATAATCGGTACGAAAAGGTTCTTTTAAAATAATCATCGAGAAGGGGATAAACACCGTCAGGCTGATGACTTCCTGCAATATTTTCAATTGACCAGCAGATGCCACCTGATAGCCAATCCGATTTGCCGGCACCTGTAAGAGATATTCAAATAACGCGATGCCCCAACTGACTAATGCAGCGATTATCCAGGCACGCCCGCTGAAATAGCGTAAATGCCCGTACCAGGCGAATGTCATAAATATATTGCTTAACGTCAGCATGCCGACAGTGATGAAAATAGGCGACATTATTACTTCTCCGAGTGAATGACGTTCGCATTATCTCGCCGCAGGGAAGAAAATACCATCTCGGTATTTTCTTCCACTCGGAAAAGCGATTAAAATCTGTTTCTCTTCCTGCGTAAAATTATTGGACGCTACGCTGTATAGCTTTACCGCCTGCCTCCACATCTTCCCCTACGCCTCGGGTGGTATTACACCCAACCACGGCCGAGAGAATAACCAGAGAGAAAATGGCAACAAATGTTTTTTTCAACATAATCTGTTCCTTTTTATGAATGTCAGGTATCAGCAATAGAAAAATCACTGCTTTTTAAGCGTAGCCAATTTTGATGGTGGTGGGGATTTTTTCGAACCAGAGAGGAAACGGGAATGGGGGAAATGACATTCCGCAAAAAGCCGCCCTCACGGAAGGCGGCCTTGCTAGAATGGATTACTTCACGCGTGAGACGTATTCACCGGAGCGCGTGTCAACACGCACCACTTCGCCAATCTGCACAAACAACGGCACTTTAACGACCGCGCCCGTGCTCAGCGTAGCAGGTTTACCCCCTGTTCCAGCGGTGTCGCCTTTCAGGCCGGGATCGGTATCGACGATTTCAGCTTCAATGAAATTCGGCGGCTGTACGGCAATGGGGCTACCGTTCCACAGCGTAATGATACATTCCGCGTTATCCTGCAACCATTTAGCGGCGTCACCAACCGTTTTCCCTTCGACCTGATGTTGTTCAAACGTTTCAGGGTGCATGAAATGGTAGAACTCGCCATCGTTGTACAGGTAGTTCATATTCGTGTCGACGACATCTGCGCCTTCAGCGGAATCGGTCGATTTAAAGGTCTTTTCAACGCGAGACCCGGTTAGCAGGCGGCGCATTTTTACACGGGCAAAAGCCTGACCTTTACCCGGTTTCACAAATTCACTGGATTCGATGGCATAAGGCTCACCTTCGAACATGATTTTAAGACCGGAACGAAAATCGTTGCTAGAATAAGTCGCCATAAAGGCCCTCTACAATTTGATACTGATACGAAGCCAAAAAATGGCACACATTGTAACCCTAAATATACCTTCCAGAGAAGATTGGTTGCAGCAACTTGCGGACGTAATTACCGATCCCGAGGAATTACTGCGCCTTTTAGCCCTGGACGATCGCACAGCGCTCAGGCAAGGCCATGATGCACGCCGACTTTTTGCGTTGCGCGTACCGCGTGTTTTCGCTGCAAGAATGCAAAAAGGCGATCCTGACGACCCATTGTTACGCCAGGTCTTAACCGCGCGTGAGGAATTTATCGCCACGCCAGGTTTCAGCCATGATCCTCTCGATGAACAGCACAGCGTGGTGCCGGGACTCCTGCACAAATATCACAACCGCGCCCTGCTGTTAGTCAAGGGCGGCTGTGCGGTAAACTGCCGCTATTGCTTTCGCCGCCACTTCCCATACCAGGAGAATCAGGGCAACAAAGCAAACTGGCGTCAGGCGCTGGATTACATTCGCCAGCACCCCGAACTGGATGAAATTATTTTTTCCGGCGGCGATCCGTTAATGGCAAAAGATCATGAGCTTGACTGGTTGATCACCGAACTGGAGCTCATCCCACACATCCAGCGCTTGCGCATCCATAGCCGCCTACCGGTAGTGATACCCGCCAGGATTACCGACGCCCTGTGCGAACGCCTGTCGCGCAGCCCACTGCAAGTGTTACTCGTGACGCATATTAACCACCCGCAGGAAATTGATCATGATGTAACACAAAGTATGGCGCGTTTACGCCACGCCGGTGTGACGCTACTCAACCAAAGTGTGCTGCTGCGCGGGGTGAACGACAATGTTGAGACGCTTGCTCGGCTGAGTAATGCGCTATTTGACGCGGGGATCTTGCCTTATTATCTCCATGTATTGGATAAAGTTCAGGGCGCGGCGCATTTTCTGGTGAGCGACCATGAGGCCCGTCTTTTGGTTAAAGCGCTGATGAAGAAAATCTCTGGTTATCTGGTGCCGCGTCTGGCACGAGAAATTGGTGGGGAAGCCAGTAAAACACCGTTGGATTTAGGGATGAAGCAATATTAAGACGACGCCGGGCCATTACGTGAACGCTACTGCGAATAAATAAAAGGAAGTGAAGACAGAATATCTGCCTCCACCGGGCTTCGCCTAAGGGCATTTATAAACGCTGCCGGTCATTTTACTGTCGAGCGGCGCAAAGCTTGACCAGAAAGTTTCACTGGGGCTCGTCGCGCCATAGATCGTATTCCCGCCCATCGCCGCTGCTTTATTACGCAGATCGTTCGCCGCACCGCGCATGGCGCTACCGTCGCTATGGTTGCCTGCCAGCCAATTAGATTGGCTACCGCTGGCCTGCCCCAAGAGCTGGCATTCGCTTCCTGGCTTGGTATCCGTAAACGTCACCGCTTCCCCTGCGGCACTGAGTTGACTACCGCTGCTGCACCCTGCCAGCAATGCCACCGCTGTTAACCCCAATAAAATACGAACGTGCATGTATTTCTCCTCGTGATTGAAAAAACGCCGCTATTTTCCCTACATCATACGATGTTCATCACGCTAGCGGCCAATATTGCACCTTATTTACCTCAATATTTACCTATAACAAATCACTAACAGTGGAATCACCTGTCAGTAATGGTGATAACGGTAATAGCGATAACGGTATTTTTCTTCACCAAATCAATAAGAAAAAATTCAGTATTATCTGAATGACGCTTCCCACGCCTTAGTAGATTATTCATTCGATCATTCCGCAAGAGGCTACCGATCACTGAGCCGCCGCCAGTAATGATGAGTCAACAGTCAATATGCCGCGAGGGTGCTAACGTTTTCTGTCTCCACCACCGGAAACGGATGAGGTGTCAAACGACGCAAAAACCGCAGGCGAAACTACAATTAATATAATGTAATTAGGGAAAGGAAATACAAGTATGTCCATCCAGCAACGCGTAGTCGCCCTTCTCGGTTTCTTTGTCTGCGCCTCGACCAGTCAGGCCGCGGGACTGCTCGCGCCGGACACCGCACTTCGCCACGATCTCACTTGGCTATCCGATCGCGGCGTGATTGAAACCAGCCTGACAACCTGGCCACTTAGCCAGGAGGAAATTGAGTCCGCTCTGCGCCGGGCGAAACCAACCAGCAATACTGAAGAAGCCGTTATTACGCGCGTTAAGCAACGAATTCAGCAAATCAAATCCCCCGTACGCATCACAGGATATACGTCTACTGACCGCCCTGGCCTGCCGCAAGGCTTTGCAAGTCGACACGCTAGCGATCATGCCTTGTCAATCGGTGTCGCAACCAGCGGCGACTATTGGGACATCAACCTTAAAGGCACGCTTGAAGGTAATCAGAATATTCAAGATCGCTCCAATGGAAATGTAGACGGCTCTTACGCCGCGGTAAAAATTTTTAATCAGTGGTTATCGTTCGGGAAAGTCTCGCAATGGTGGGGGCCGGGCTACGAGGGTAGCCTGATACGCTCCGACGCCGCCCGCCCGGTAACGGGGTTCTTATTACAACGTGCGGATCAATCACCGTTTGCCACGCCCTGGCTATCTTGGCTGGGCCGCTGGCAATACCAACTCTCTGCCGGGCAATTGGATCAATATTCTGCCGTGCCGGATGCCAAAATTATTGGTGGCCGCCTGTCAATCCAGCCAACGGCGTTTTTTGAACTTGGCGCCTCTCGCATCATGCAGTGGGGGGGAGAAGGACGCCCGCGTTCATGGGGTTCATTTTGGGATGGCGTAGCAGGACGGGATAATACAGGCACGGCTAACGAACCGGGCAACCAGCTTGCCGGGTTTGATTTTAAACTGAAGATGGCATCGCTTGTCGACGTCCCCATCAGTTTGTATGGTCAATTAGTGGGCGAAGATGAAGCCGGGATGCTGCCATCGAAAAACTTTTATTTGCTAGGTATTGAAGGCCATCCGGAATGGGGGACATCGACGATCAATTGGAATATTGAACACTCAGATACGCGTACCAATGGCGACGCCAAAAACTATACTTACAACCATCACATTTACCGCGATGGCTATTATCAACAAGGGTATCCGCTAGCCTATGCTGCAGGCGGCGATGCCCAAGTGCTTTCTGGTCGAGTGGAACTGGTGCTAGATGATGGACAACGTTGGAAAACCCGCGTTATGTACGCCAAAGTGAACCCAAACAGCCAGAGCATCAATAAGGCGTTTCCACGCGCAGATACCTTAAAGGGCATTGAAATAGGCTGGGGATATGACTTTTCTTCACACATTAAGCTGGATACTTCTGTCTGGTATACCGACAGCAACCATAGCGCCAATGATGACGTTGGCGCGGGTATCGGTGTAGAAATTCCCATCAACCTGTAACAGTCACCGAGAAATGCCAAAAAAAAGTGAGGTGTATTTCCCTCACTTTTTTACGTTGAGCCGTTTATCTCTCACTCACAATCAACGACGCCATGCCTTGAAACGGTTGATCAGCCCATTTGTCGAGCTGTCATGGCTGTCGATCGTGCTGTCATTTTCCAGCTCCGGCAGAATACGGTTAGCCAGTTGTTTACCCAGTTCAACACCCCACTGATCGAACGTGAAGATGTTCAGGATTGCGCCCTGCGTAAAGATCTTATGCTCATACAACGCAATCAATGCTCCCAGGCTATACGGCGTGATTTCACGTAGCAGGATGGAGTTCGTCGGGCGGTTACCGTCAAAAACCTTAAACGGCACGATGTGCTCTACTTCTTTTGCGCTTTTGCCTGCCGCTGCAAACTCCGCTTCAACCACACTACGGGGCTTACCAAACGCCAACGCTTCTGTCTGGGCAAAGAAGTTCGACAGCAGCTTGCTGTGATGATCGCTCAAAGGATTATGGCTAATCGCTGGCGCAATGAAATCACATGGAACCAGCTTGGTGCCCTGATGGATCAACTGGTAGAACGCGTGTTGACCGTTCGTTCCCGGTTCACCCCAGATAATCGGCCCGGTTTGATAATCCACCGGGTTGCCGTTGCGATCGACCGACTTCCCGTTAGATTCCATATTACCCTGCTGGAAATAGGCCGCGAAACGGTGCATATACTGGTCATATGGCAGGATCGCTTCAGTTTCGGCACCGAAGAAATTGTTATACCAAATGCCAATCAGCGCCAGTTGTACGGGCAGGTTTTGCTCTATGGGGGTGGAAGCGAAGTGCTTATCCATCGCATGCGCCCCGCTGAGCAGTTTTTCGAAGTTATCAAATCCTACTGAAAGAACGATCGACAGCCCAATCGCCGACCATAAAGAGTAACGCCCCCCGACCCAGTCCCAAAATTCAAACATGTTGCGAGTATCAATACCAAATTCGCCAACGGCTTTCGCATTGGTGGACAACGCAGCAAAGTGCTTAGCGACATGTTTCTCGTCTTGCGCCGTTTTCAGGAACCAGTCGCGAGCGCTATGCGCATTGGTCATGGTTTCCTGCGTGGTAAAGGTTTTCGACGCGACCAGGAACAGCGTCGTTTCCGGGTTCAGCGGCTTCAATGTTTCAGCGATATGGGTGCCGTCGACATTGGAGACAAAGTGCATATTCAAGTGATTCTTATAAGGCTTCAGCGCTTCCGTTACCATGAATGGCCCCAGATCAGAGCCACCGATCCCGATGTTAACGACATCGGTGATCGCCTTTCCGGTATAACCTTTCCACTCACCGCCAATCACACGCTCGCTAAAATCTTTCATCTTCGCCAGCACCGCGTTGACATCTGGCATCACATCCTTGCCATCCACCAAAATCGGCGTATTGCTGCGGTTACGCAGAGCGACATGCAGAACGGCGCGGTCTTCTGTACGGTTGATTTTCTCTCCGGCAAACATGGCGCGGATCGCAGCGGGCAGGTCGGTTTCTCTGGCCAGCGCATACAATTTGTCCATGGTTTCCAGCGTGATACGGTTTTTGGAGTAATCCACCAGCATCAGATCATCGAACGTCGCTGAAAAATGGGTGAAGCGGTCGCTATCTTGCGCGAATAGCTCGCTAATTTTCACCTCTTTCATGGTGTCGAAATGGGTTTGTAATGCCTGCCAGGCGGCAGTTTGGCTTGGGTTGATATTTTTCATAACGAGACTTCTCTCTAAGCATGAGTTCAAAGTGACTGACCCGATTGTATCCCGTAAAATCCCGATTGAGATCCCTTTTCTTGCGAAAAGCGGTCCACGCGCTTTTGTTTATTGACAGCGACCGCATAACCCGTTATTTGTAACACCGTACTTGCACACTCGGTGTGTAAGCCAGAAGAGGCGCGTCGCCCAGGTAAGGTATCGGAGGATCCGTAATCCACTGATGATATCCTGAGGGGGAGCGACGCCGAGATCGGGTGAAACACGGTATTTACCCTATCGACTACAGAGGCTGAATCCTCTGGGTTGTCACCGGATGCGTCCTTTTGGACGTTCAGCAAGGTGGAGCGCTTCTGGGTGTATCGTAGCGATGATCTACGCCTGCCCTGACTTATGCTCTCCCCCTTGTGCCAAAGCTGATTAATGGAATGCTGCTCACTGCAAACAGCATGCTTCCTGACACGAGGTTTTTGACATGTCTGCAACTGAAGTATCCGCAAACGCGAGTTCTATCGTTATTGCCAAATTTGGCGGCACCAGCGTGGCGGACTTTGACGCCATGAATCGCAGCGCCGATATCGTGTTATCCCATCCTAACGTCAGCGTCGTCGTACTGTCGGCATCGGCAGGCGTCACCAATTTGCTGGTCGCACTCGCTGAAGGCCAAACGGCAGAAACGCGGGCGGAAAATCTGGCAAAGATCCGTCAGATCCAATATGCCATCATTGATAAGTTGGCTGATCCCAGCGTTATTCGCGATGAAATCGATCGTATGTTGGATAATGTGACCACCCTGTCGGAAGCGGCTGCGCTCGCCACATCCAACGCGCTGACCGATGAGTTGGTCAGCCATGGCGAACTCATGTCTACCCTGCTGTTTGTTGAGATCCTGCGCCAGCGTGATGTCCCCGCTGAATGGTTCGATGTACGTAAGATCATGCGCACCGACGATAACTTTGGCCGGGCACAACCGGACTGCGACATTTTAGGCAAACTGACCCGCAGCCAGTTGCAGCCACGACTTGAAAAAAGTGTAGTGATTACCCAAGGTTTTATCGGCAGTGAAGCAAAAGGCCGGACGACTACGTTAGGTCGCGGTGGTAGCGACTATACCGCAGCGTTGCTGGGCGAGGCGCTTAACGTCGGGCGGATTGATATCTGGACCGATGTTCCCGGCATCTATACCACCGATCCACGCGTAGTGCCGACAGCAAAACGCATCGACCATATCATGTTTGAAGAAGCCGCTGAAATGGCGACGTTTGGCGCGAAAGTTCTCCATCCTGCCACGCTGGTGCCCGCGGTGCGTAGTGGCATTCCGGTATTCGTCGGCTCCAGTAAAGATCCCGCCGCAGGCGGTACGTTGGTGTGCAATAAAACAGAGAATCCGCCGCTATTCCGCGCATTGGCTCTACGCCGTAAACAAACGTTGCTTACCTTGCATAGCCTTAATATGCTGCATACCCGCGGCTTCCTGGCTGAGGTGTTCAGTATTTTGGCGCGTAACAACATATCCGTTGACCTGATTACTACTTCAGAAGTCAACGTTGCCTTGACGCTCGACACCACGGGGTCGACCTCAACAGGTGGTAGTCTGATTTCCAGCGCTCTGCTCACTGAACTCTCATCACTGTGTCGGGTTGAGGTTGAAGAGAATCTGTCGCTAGTCGCGCTGATCGGTAATAAACTGTCTCACGCCTGTGGCGTAGGGAAAGAAGTGTTTGGCGTACTCGAACCCTTCCGTATTCGCCTGATCTGTTACGGCGCCAGCAGCAATAATCTCTGTTTTCTGGTACCCGGCGACGACGCCGAACGAGTGGTGCAAACGCTGCACCGCAGCCTGTTCGAGTAATTTCGGTAATGCGCCTGCAATTTATTCCCACACACGCTTTGCAGGTGGCGGCTTTTGGTGAAAGCCGCATGAGTGCCGATCATTAGCAGGATAAGATAGCCGAGCAACTGCACGGCTATCTTTTTACGCCAGTAATCAGAACGAATAAGAGACGCTACCAACTACACTACGCTCGGCGCCGAAATAGCAGTACTCCAGCGAGTTACAGGCTGCAACATAGCGTTTATCGGTCAAATTATTAACATTTATCTGTGCGCTTAGCCCCTTCAGCCCAATCTTTGAAAGATCGTATCCTAGCGCCATATCCACCAGCGTATAGGAAGGCAACGAGTGAGTATTCGCGCGATCGGAGGTTATGCCGTTCACATAACGCACGCCGGCGCCCAGCGTCACACCGTTCAGTAATCCGCTTTTCACATCATAGCTGGCCCAGGCGCTAGCCTGATTACGTGGCGCGTACACTGCCCGTTTTCCCTGCTCGCTTACGTCATCGCTTTTCTTATAACGGATATCCGTATAGGTATACGCCGCTTGCAAACGCAGGTTGTCAGTAATGTGGCTCACGGCCTCTAGCTCCACGCCTTCCGACTCGATTTCGCCGATGGAACGATATGGATCGCTGGGCTGGTTCTTCGTGGCAACATTTTTCTGATTAATACGGAATACCGACAGACTATATTGGTTTTGCGAGCCTTCTGGCTGATATTTCATCCCGGCTTCCCACTGCTTGCCTTTCATCGGCTCAAGAATGTTGCCATCCGCATCAGCAAAGCTGGTTGGTGTGAACGCCGTGGAATAGCTCATATAAGGTGCAATCCCATTATCAAACAGGTAGAGCAACGCGGCACGCGAGCTGAAATTTTTCTTATCCAGCTCACCACGGCTTCCGCTGTTTTTACTGATATTGGTGATTTTCACCCGATCGTGGCGACCGCCCAGCGTTAAACGCCAGCGCTCCCAGCTCATCTGATCTTGTAGATAGATGCCGGTCTGTTGCAGCTTATGCTTTTCCAGCACACCGGAAGACATTGTTAACGGCAGCGCACCATAGACAGGATTAAAGGCATCAATGGCTGGAAATGACCCGGAAGGCCAATCCACATCATTATGGCGTTGCTGATAGTCGATCCCCACCAGCAGACGATGGTTCACGGCCCCTGTATCCACGCTGCCATCAAGCTGGTTATCTAACGTTAATGCGGACAGCGACTCACGGGAACCCGAGTAATAACGCGTCAGCGTATCGGCGCTCGGCTGCGTCCAGCCGTAGGCGTACACCTGATCCAAATGCACTTTGGTTCGCAGATAACGTAGCTTTTGACGCACCGCCCAGCCGTTATCGAAACCATGCTCAAAGTTGTAGCCCACCATGTTTTGCTTACGGTCGTATTTCTCATCATTCTCTTCCCCCTCATAGAAGGTGTTCGAGATTTTCCGCCCGTTATGCGCCACCACAGTACCGTCATACGGCAAACCTGAATGACTACCGCCTTCAGGATCGCGTTGCAGGTAAGCCATTAGCTCCAGACGCGTCTTATCGGAAATCCGCCATAGTAGACTCGGCGCAATCGCGTAGCGTTCTTCTTTGGTCTTTTTGAACTGCGTATCGGCTTCACGCACAATTCCGCCCAGACGGAACGCCAAACGCTCATCATCATCCAGCGGGCCGGTGACATCAAAGGCTGCACCACGCTGCGCATTATTGCCGGCAAACAGTTTGATCTGCCCGCTGCGATCGAACGACGGCTGACGGGAATTCAGCGCCACAATTCCGCCCGGAGAAGCGCGCCCATAGAGCACAGAGGCCGGGCCTCTGACGACTTCGATACTGTCAAGAAACCAGGGGTCGATAACCAGTGAACTGTGGGAGTTGGTATCGCCCATCATTTTCAGACCATCAAGATAGACGTTATCCAGACTGCCGTCGGAAAAACCGCGCAACACCATGTAATCAAAGCGATTAGACGCGCCGATCTGGTTATTGAATACGCCCGGCGTATATCCCACCGCCTGCCGAACGCTGATCGCACCTTGTTCCTGAATCTGATCGCGCGTAATGATAGAAACGGCTTGAGGCGTCTCAATATCCGGCGTCTCCAGCTTAGTGGCGCCACGTTGCGTTTGGGACGTCACGACGAGTGTATCACCCTGAGAAGAAGACGATGGCGTGTCCTGTGCCAATGCCGACACCGTAAATCCACTGGTAAGGCAGCCAACCACCAGCGCCAGCCGCGTTTTTCTGAACATGGGAATCTCCACAGATCTTATTTTTGTAAATAAGAATTATTACCGTTTTTAGTCTTGCAGTAGCTATGCGCAGTGACGGTTTGCGTATGCGTAATGACAAAACGGGAACTCAGTGGAGAAACGTCAGACGGGCACAACATCTGACATAAATAAAGTTCAGGAGAATGCAGGAGAGTGATGAAGAAAAACATTAGCTAACGATGCGTGCATCGCTCGGTGCCATACCATAGCGTCGCCGGAAAGCCGTAGCAAAGTTGGTTGCATGCTGGTAACCCGACATCCAGGCCGCCTGCTGCACGCTGTATCCCTGTGCCAGATAGCATCGGGCCAATTCCAGCCGGCAGTCGCGCAGGTAGTCAAAGACCGAATGACCATATGCCTGACGAAACTTGGTACGCAGGCTGCTACTGCTCATCGCGGCCAGCTGCGCCAGTTCATTTAGGGTGTAATTTTTTTCAGGCTGTTGTGCCAGACGTCGTCGAACGTTCTCCAGCCGCTCCTGTTCACCGGGCGGAGGTAATACGCGCCGTTCTCCGCCACGCTGCCCGAATGACAGGCCTTGTCCCAGCAGTTGTAGCATCACGCCTTCCAACATCATCTGACGCGATAACCCCAGCGTGGTGTTTTCCAGCACGTTCTGCAACCCAGATAATAAGTAGCCGGGAACCTGCCATAAAAACGTCGGATTTCCCCCTTGTTCCCACTCGCTCAGCAGCGAGCCTAGCAGTGGATTCAAAGCGAAAGTGGCAGGAAAAATACCGAGTGATACGGTGCGAAGATGACAATCCGCAAGGTGGCTGGCGTTCATGACTAACGGGTCACCCAGTCGGGTACTAAATGCCATGCCCGATCGCACAACAAATTCCTTACCGTTCAGGCGCAGCGCGACGCACCCTTCCAGCACCACCAGCGTATAAAACGGGCAGCAGTGCAAAGAGGTCGATTCGTAAGGTTGCAACACGCGCACATTGGAATTCGTCAGACAAATACCGGAAGATAACGTTATCTCTTCGACATCCCCCTGCACAACGATACGCTTTTCTTTCGCGCGGTCACGGCAAGACGACAGCTGCGGGAAGTGGTAATCAATCCCGTAACGTTCACCGATGTCGAAGAAATCCTCAATGGAAAAGAGTCGTTTTAGCATGAGCGGGAAGATACCTTCATCCTGTTTAACGCCCAGAATCAGGCCTGCAGTTAACGAACATAGCGTGAGACGCCGCGACATATTCGCCGCAGAGATTGTTAATCACCTTATCATTGCGAGACAGACGCATCAATAAGACTGATAACTATTCTCATTGAAATGGTATTCGCGTAACACAGGATCATCAGCGGGGGAAGGTATTGCATGGCTCAATCACGAAACCAGTACATCTATGCAAAAAAGCAGACGTTTCGTGCGTGGTAAGCCGAGTATTTCTCTGTGCCATCAGCACCACGCCCGACTCAGGGCGCTCAATCGCCGCCGCCCTGAGAACCCAGGCTTTTTTGGCGGAAATTCTGCCGCTACGCGGTGCCTTCGGCGTTCGTGCCCGCGGTCAGGGCCGCCAGTGACGCGTTCCAGACGCGGCACTGACTTTCGCCGCGTCCGTGCGGCTCACCCTGTGGTCACGCCCACCTCAGCAGAATTTTTGACGCCAACTGAAAACCAAAACGTGTTAACCCACAGATGTTAATTTCTTTACTCACATCCTAGTCCGCATCATAGCCCAAATTTGGCGCTAACCAGCGCTCAACGTCACTCACTTTCATACCTTTGCGCACCGCGTAATCCTCGACCTGATCGCGTTGGATTTGCGCGACCGCGAAATATTTGCTGTCGGGATGGCTGAAGTACCAACCGGATACCGATGCGCCCGGCCACATGGCATAGGACTCGGTGAGCTTCATACCGGTATGCTTTTCCACATCCAGCAACTGCCAGATTTGCACTTTCTCCGTGTGATCCGGGCAAGCAGGATAGCCCGGCGCAGGACGAATCCCCTGATAATTTTCTCGAATCAACAGCGCATTACTGAGGTTCTCATTCGGCGCATAGCCCCAGTAGACTTTACGCACACGCTCATGCAGATATTCCGCAAAGGCTTCCGCCAGACGGTCAGAGATCGCCTTCACCATGATCTTATTGTAATCATCATGCTGGGCTTCCCACTGGTCAGCCAACGTATCTTCTTCCAGCCCGCCAGTGACCGCGAAGGCACCGAGATAATCTGGTTTACCGCTGGACTTCGGCGCCACGAAGTCGGACAGGCAATAGTTAGGAAAATCGGTTTTCTCCGTCTGTTGGCGCAGATGGTGACTGACTGACAGCACCGTGTCGCGTCGTTCATCGGTATAAATCACGACGTCATCCCCAACGCGATTCGCCGGGAATAATCCCACCACCCCACGAGGATTCAGCGCCCCACGAGCGGATAGGTCATCCAGCATCGCATTGGCATCGGCAAACAGACGCTGAGCTTCTTCTCCCACCACCTCATCTTCCAGAATGTGGGGATATTTCCCCGCCAGCGACCAGGTCATAAAGAACGGCGTCCAGTCGATGTAGTGGCGCAGCGTTTCAATGCTGGCGACCACTTCCTGAACACCCAGACGATGAGGAATCGGGGGCGAGTAATTTTCCCAATCCAGTACTGAGGCATTAGCGCGCGCCGCGTCTAACGTCACTGGCGGCGTTCTCGGCTTTTTACGCGCGTGCTGAATACGCACGGTTTCGTACTCTTTACGGGTACGCGCTACAAAGTCATCATATTGCGTGTTGGACAGCAGCGCCGAGACCACGCCGACAGAGCGGGACGCATTCTGTACGTAGACCGTCGGGCCGCTATAGTTTTGTTCAATCTTCACGGCGGTGTGCGCTTTGGAGGTCGTCGCACCACCGATCAGCAACGGCAGCGTAAAGCCCTGACGCTCCATCTCTTTCGCCACATTGACCATTTCATCCAGCGACGGCGTGATCAGCCCAGATAGCCCGATAATATCGACTTTCTCTTCACGCGCGGTCTTCAGAATCTTGTCCGTCGGCACCATCACACCCAGATCGATAATCTCGTAGTTGTTACATTGCAGCACCACGCCGACGATATTTTTACCAATATCGTGAACGTCGCCTTTTACCGTCGCCAGCAGGATCTTTCCGGCTGACGTACCTTTGGCTTTACTGGCTTCAATGTAGGGTTCGAGGTAGGCCACTGCCTGCTTCATGACACGCGCGGATTTCACAACCTGTGGCAAAAACATTTTCCCTGCACCGAACAGGTCGCCGACAACGTTCATCCCATCCATCAACGGGCCTTCAATCACCTCTATTGGCCGTGCGGCCTGCTGACGCGCTTCTTCCGTATCCAGTTCAATAAATTCGGTAATGCCTTTCACCAGCGAATATTCCAGACGCTTCTTCACATCCCAGCCGCGCCATTCCGCCTGCGTTTTACTGCCTTCATCTTCCGTTTTACTGCCGCGATATTTTTCCGCCAACTCAAGCATGCGTTCGGTGGCATCGCTGCGGCGGTTCAGGATCACATCCTCCACTGCATCGCGTAGTTCCGCAGGGAGATCGTCATAGATCGCCAATTGCCCGGCATTTACAATCCCCATGTCCATGCCGTTACGGATGGCGTGATAGAGAAAGACAGCATGGATCGCCTCACGCACCAGATCGTTGCCACGGAATGAGAACGACACGTTGGACACACCGCCGGAAATCATCGCATGCGGCAGTTGCGCCTTGATGTCCGCACAGGCCTCGATGAAATCCACCGCATAGTTGTTATGCTCGTCGATCCCCGTTGCCACAGCGAAAATGTTCGGATCGAAGATAATATCTTCCGGTGGAAAACCGACTTCTTCCGTCAGGATACGGTAGGCTCGGCGACAAATTTCAATTTTACGTGCGCGGGTATCTGCCTGGCCGACCTCATCAAAGGCCATGACCACCACGGCGGCACCGTAGCGCCGCACAAGTTTGGCATGGTGGACAAAGGCTTCCACGCCTTCCTTCATGGAGATCGAGTTAACAATCCCCTTGCCCTGAATGCATTTAAGCCCTTTCTCAACTACATTCCATTTTGAGGAGTCGATCATGATCGGCACACGGGCGATATCCGGTTCGCCAGCAATGAGGTTCAGGAAACGAATCATCGCCGCTTCCGCATCCAGCATGCCTTCATCCATGTTGATATCGATAATCTGCGCGCCGCTTTCCACCTGCTGACGGGCGACATCCAGTGCTTCGTTGTATTTTTCTTCTTTAATCAGGCGCTTAAAACGCGCAGAGCCGGTAACATTGGTCCGCTCTCCGACGTTAACAAACAGGGTATTGGCATCGATATTCAATGGTTCCAGGCCGGATAAACGGCAGGCGACCGGGATCTCCGGCAGCTGACGCGGTGGTACACCCTCAACCACTTTCGCTATCGCGGCAATATGCGCGGGTGTCGACCCACAGCAGCCGCCGACGATATTCAGAAATCCAGATCGCGCCCATTCGCCAATATGTTTCGCCATATCGGCCGGATCTAAATCATACTCCCCGAAGGCATTGGGCAACCCTGCATTGGGGTGCGCGCTCACATAGCATTCTGCAATACGTGATAACTCGGCGACATACTGGCGCAGCTCATCCGGCCCCAGCGCACAGTTCAAACCGAACGAGAGCGGACGAGAATGGCGTAGAGAGTTGTAAAACGCTTCGGTTGTCTGACCGGATAGCGTACGCCCTGACGCATCCGTGATCGTGCCGGAAATCATCACTGGCAGGACGATTCCTAGTGCCTCAAATTCGCTTTCGACCGCGAAGCTCGCCGCTTTAGCATTTAAGGTATCGAAGATGGTTTCGATCATAATCAGATCGACACCACCCGCAATCAGTGCACGTGTCGATTCGCGATACGCATCTACCAGTTGATCAAAACTCACGTTGCGAAACGCAGGATCGTTAACATCGGGAGAGATCGAGGCAGTGCGGTTCGTCGGGCCAAGCACACCCGCAACATAACGCGGTTTATCCGGCGTTAACGCCGTCCATTTATCCGCACAGGCACGCGCAAGCTGTGCGGCGACGGTATTAATTTCCGCCGACAGCGATTCCATACCATAGTCGGCCATTGCAATCGTGGTGGCGTTGAAGGTGTTGGTTTCAAGAATGTCGGCACCGGCTTCCAGATAAGCCTCATGGATTTCGCTGATCACCTGTGGCTTTGTGAGCACCAGTAGATCGTTATTGCCCTTCACATCGCTAGGCCAGTCGGCAAAACGCTCGCCGCGATAATCTGCTTCCTGCAGGCGATAACCCTGGATCATGGTACCCATACCACCATCCAGCACCATGATGCGTTGCGCCAACTGACGCTTCAATCCGTCTACCCGATTACTCACGTGAACCCCATTATCCACTGATAAATTCGCTATATATTGCGTCTACCCTAACATAAGTTAGGAACGCGCTTAGTTAAGAATCCGTCAAGTTACGTCGTTACTTGACCAGCGAATTCTCCGAGCAACCTGAGTCCGTCAGCATAGCAAAAGCATGGTGACAGTCGGCAATGGCTCGCATAAACCGCTTGGAAGCCGCTGAAAGTAAGTTAGCAGGAACCGTCACTCGATTTGTTTCCCAAAGCTACTGCAAGATTTGACTTCAGCTCGCGCTAGTCCAACGTCGGATTCATCTGGCGTAAATCATAAGGCGTAATCTGGTAAACATAGTAATTCAGCCAGTTAACGAACAACAGGTGACCGTGGCTACGCCAGGTCGCCTTCGGTACCACTTCAGGATTGTCGTCAGGAAAATAATTAACGGGAATTGCAGGGCCTAGTCCAGCAGCGCGATCGCGCAAGAACTCATTTGCTAGCGTCAAGGCATCATATTCCGGGTGCCCGGTAACAAACGCGAGACGTTTATCTTTACTAGCAAACAAATAGGCACCAGCCTCTTCAGACTCAACCAACATCTCTAAATCCGTATGCTGCCGAATGACATCGACCGGAAAATCTGCATAGCGTGAATGTGGGGCCAGGAACGTTTCATCAAAGCCGCGAGTCAGCAAAGCATGGGGCTGCAACGTTTGATGCATATAAACTCCCGATAATTTCTCCTTTCTAGTCATCTTGGGAATACCGTAGAGGATATTAAGAGCAGCCTGTACGGCCCAACACACGAATAAAGTGGATGTAACGTGCTCTGTTGCCCATTCAATGACCCGAGCAATTTGCGGCCAATAAACAACATCACAGAAATCAACGAGTCCCAGTGGGGCACCTGTAACAATTAAGCCATCAAAATTTTCATCCTGAATATCATCAAAATTGCAGTAGAAGTTATTCAAATGCTCGGATGGCGTATTCTTTGATTCACGGCTATCAATACGCAGTAATTGAATATCTATTTGCAAGGGGGAATTAGATAACAAACGGAGAAACTGGTTTTCAGTCTCAATCTTTTTTGGCATCAGGTTCAGAATCAGCACCTTGAGCGGACGAATTTCCTGAGTTTTAGCGCGCGATGATGTCATCACAAAAACATTTTCATTACGCAGAAAATTAACAGCTGGCAACTCATCAGGAACCCGAATTGGCATAACCTTATATCCTCAAAGCATACGTTTAAACGTTTAGACATCCAGATGCCTGAAGATAGCGAGTTTTTGTATTGATGTCGAGAGTGCAACGCATAAGGTGAAAATGTTTCACGAACACAGTATTTGCTGTCTATCCAACTTTGATTTTGAAAGGAACAACGCGCACGATAAGCCGCTGCAATGATCCCATCACCCGTCCGCTCGCCCGACCACCGCGAACGTAAACGGCACCCTCACGTGCTTCATCGTTGTGATCAACTTATGGCAGGACTTTCCCCCGCAGGAATGTGCTCATGCTGGGCGCAGCACAGCAAAAAGCCCCTGTCTTGCGACAGGGGCTTTCCACTTATTTGAAGCCTGGCAGTTCCCTACTCTCACATGGGGAGACCCCACACTACCATCGGCGCTACGGCGTTTCACTTCTGAGTTCGGCATGGGGTCAGGTGGGACCACCGCGCTATCGCCGCCAGGCAAATTTCTCGTCTCTTCCTGAGACTCGCCCTTCGGGTCGTCGCTTTGCGACGCACAAAATCGTTCCAGACGATTTGTCTCCTCCCTTCTCAGGCCAGCGCTCCGCGCTGTTTTATGTCCACGCCATCGCGCAAACATTTAATCTTCAATCTTCGAACAAGCTGAATATCGTTCTCTATGCGTCTTTCATCTCTCAAAACACCTTCGGTGTTGTAAGGTTAAGCCTCTCGGGTCATTAGTACTGGTCAGCTCAACGTATCGCTACGCTTACACACCCAGCCTATCTACGTCGTCGTCTTCAACGGCCCTTCAGGGGCATCTTGTGCCCAGGGAAGACTCATCTCGAGGCAAGTTTCCCGCTTAGATGCTTTCAGCGGTTATCTCTTCCGCACGTAGCTACCGGGCAATGCAATTGGCATCACAACCCGTACACCAGCGGTGCGTTCACTCCGGTCCTCTCGTACTAGGAGCAACCCCTCTCAATCTTCCTACGCCCACGGCAGATAGGGACCGAACTGTCTCACGACGTTCTAAACCCAGCTCGCGTACCACTTTAAATGGCGAACAGCCATACCCTTGGGACCTACTTCAGCCCCAGGATGTGATGAGCCGACATCGAGGTGCCAAACACCGCCGTCGATATGAACTCTTGGGCGGTATCAGCCTGTTATCCCCGGAGTACCTTTTATCCGTTGAGCGATGGCCCTTCCATTCAGAACCACCGGATCACTAAGACCTGCTTTCGCACCTGCTCGAGCTGTCACTCTCGCAGTCAAGCTAGCTTATGCCTTTGCACTAACCTCCTGATGTCCGACCAGGATTAGCTAACCTTCGTGCTCCTCCGTTACGCTTTGGGAGGAGACCGCCCCAGTCAAACTACCCACCAGACACTGTCCGCAACCCCGCTCAGGGGCCCACGTTAGAACATCAAACATTAAAGGGTGGTATTTCAAGGTTGGCTCCACGCAGACTGGCGTCCACGCTTCAAAGCCTCCCACCTATCCTACACATCAAGGCTCAAGGTTCAGTGTCAAGCTATAGTAAAGGTTCACGGGGTCTTTCCGTCTTGCCGCGGGTACACTGCATCTTCACAGCGAGTTCAATTTCACTGAGTCTCGGGTGGAGACAGCCTGGCCATCATTACGCCATTCGTGCAGGTCGGAACTTACCCGACAAGGAATTTCGCTACCTTAGGACCGTTATAGTTACGGCCGCCGTTTACCGGGGCTTCGATCAAGAGCTTCGCCTTGCGGCTTACCCCATCAATTAACCTTCCGGCACCGGGCAGGCGTCACACCGTATACGTCCACTTTCGTGTTTGCACAGTGCTGTGTTTTTAATAAACAGTTGCAGCCAGCTGGTATCTTCGACTGGTCTTAGCTCCATCCGCCAGGGACTTCACCAACTCCAGCGTGCCTTCTCCCGAAGTTACGGCACCATTTTGCCTAGTTCCTTCACCCGAGTTCTCTCAAGCGCCTGAGTATTCTCTACCTGACCACCTGTGTCGGTTTGGGGTACGATTCGATGTGACCTGGTGCTTAGAGGCTTTTCCTGGAAGCGTAGCATCGGTTACTTCATCACCGTAGTGACTCGTCATCACGCCTCAGTGTTAACAATGACCCGGATTTTCCTAAGTCATCCACCTTCACGCTTAAACCGGGACAACCGTCGCCCGGATAACCTAGCTTTCTCCGTCCCCCCTTCGCAGTCACACCCAGTACAGGAATATTAACCTGTTTCCCATCGACTACGCCTTTCGGCCTCGCCTTAGGGGTCGACTCACCCTGCCCCGATTAACGTTGGACAGGAACCCTTGGTCTTCCGGCGTGCGGGTTTTTCACCCGCATTATCGTTACTTATGTCAGCATTCGCACTTCTGATACCTCCAGCAGCCCTCACAGGCCACCTTCGCAGGCTTACAGAACGCTCCCCTACCCAACAACACCTTAGTGTCGCTGCCGCAGCTTCGGTGCATGGTTTAGCCCCGTTACATCTTCCGCGCAGGCCGACTCGACCAGTGAGCTATTACGCTTTCTTTAAATGATGGCTGCTTCTAAGCCAACATCCTGGCTGTCTAGGCCTTCCCACATCGTTTCCCACTTAACCATGACTTTGGGACCTTAGCTGGCGGTCTGGGTTGTTTCCCTCTTCACGACGAACGTTAGCACCCGCCGTGTGTCTCCCGTGATAACATTCTTCGGTATTCGTAGTTTGCATCGGGTTGGTAAGTCGGGATGACCCCCTAGCCGAAACAGTGCTCTACCCCCCAAGATGAATTCACGAGGCGCTACCTAAATAGCTTTCGGGGAGAACCAGCTATCTCCCGGTTTGATTGGCCTTTCACCCCCAGCCACAAGTCATCCGCTAATTTTTCAACATTAGTCGGTTCGGTCCTCCAGTTAGTGTTACCCAACCTTCAACCTGCCCATGGCTAGATCACCGGGTTTCGGGTCTATACCCTGCAACTTAACGCCCAGTTAAGACTCGGTTTCCCTCCGGCTCCCCTATTCGGTTAACCTTGCTACAGAATATAAGTCGCTGACCCATTATACAAAAGGTACGCAGTCACCCAACTAGTGGGCTTCCACTGCTTGTACGTACACGGTTTCAGGTTCTATTTCACTCCCCTCGCCGGGGTTCTTTTCGCCTTTCCCTCACGGTACTGGTTCACTATCGGTCAGTCAGGAGTATTTAGCCTTGGAGGATGGTCCCCCCATCTTCAGACAGGATATCACGTGTCCCGCCCTACTCATCGAACTCACAGCCTGTGCATTTTTGTGTACGGGACTATCACCCTTTACTGTGCGACTTTCCAGACGCTTCCACTAATACACACACTGATTCAGGTTCTGGGCTCTTCCCCGTTCGCTCGCCGCTACTGGGGGAATCTCGGTTGATTTCTTTTCCTCGGGGTACTGAGATGTTTCAGTTCCCCCGGTTCGCCTCATGACACTATGGATTCATGTCATGATAGTGTGTCTAAACACACTGGGTTTCCCCATTCGGGTATCGTCGGGTATAACGCTTCATATCAGCTTACCGACGCTTTTCGCAGATTAGCACGCCCTTCATCGCCTCTGACTGCCTAGGCATCCACCGTGTACGCTTAGTCGCTTAACCTCACAACCCGAAGGTGTCTTTGATAAACCAAAGTCATCATCGCGCTGTGATTATTTGAGAGACTCATTGACAGACAAATTCACCGTGTTTACCCATAAATAGCCAAGGTATTCACGATTATTCCGCTGTCATGTTTCAATTTTCAGCTTGTTCCAGATTGTTAAAGAGCAAAATACTTCGCAGCATACTGTTTCCAATACACTCTGAAGTCTTTTTAATGGTGGAGCTATGCGGGATCGAACCGCAGACCTCCTGCGTGCAAAGCAGGCGCTCTCCCAGCTGAGCTATAGCCCCATCGCTACTCGCAGTCACCCTAATTACCACTCATGGAAGAGTTGGTAGGCCTGAGTGGACTTGAACCACCGACCTCACCCTTATCAGGGGTGCGCTCTAACCACCTGAGCTACAAGCCTATTAAGGTATTCTGCTCGCTATCTTCATCAGACAATCTGTGTGAGCACTTCACTCAATCCATATCTTCTTGCTAAGGAGGTGATCCAACCGCAGGTTCCCCTACGGTTACCTTGTTACGACTTCACCCCAGTCATGAATCACAAAGTGGTAAGCGCCCCCCCGAAGGTTAAGCTACCTACTTCTTTTGCAACCCACTCCCATGGTGTGACGGGCGGTGTGTACAAGGCCCGGGAACGTATTCACCGTAGCATTCTGATCTACGATTACTAGCGATTCCGACTTCATGGAGTCGAGTTGCAGACTCCAATCCGGACTACGACGTACTTTATGAGGTCCGCTCACCCTCGCAGGCTCGCTTCTCTTTGTATACGCCATTGTAGCACGTGTGTAGCCCTACTCGTAAGGGCCATGATGACTTGACGTCATCCCCACCTTCCTCCGGTTTATCACCGGCAGTCTCCTTTGAGTTCCCGACCTAATCGCTGGCAACAAAGGATAAGGGTTGCGCTCGTTGCGGGACTTAACCCAACATTTCACAACACGAGCTGACGACAGCCATGCAGCACCTGTCTCACAGTTCCCGAAGGCACTAAGGTATCTCTACCAAATTCTGTGGATGTCAAGAGTAGGTAAGGTTCTTCGCGTTGCATCGAATTAAACCACATGCTCCACCGCTTGTGCGGGCCCCCGTCAATTCATTTGAGTTTTAACCTTGCGGCCGTACTCCCCAGGCGGTCGACTTAACGCGTTAGCTCCGGAAGCCACGCCTCTAGGGCACAACCTCCAAGTCGACATCGTTTACAGCGTGGACTACCAGGGTATCTAATCCTGTTTGCTCCCCACGCTTTCGCACCTGAGCGTCAGTCTTTGTCCAGGGGGCCGCCTTCGCCACCGGTATTCCTCCAGATCTCTACGCATTTCACCGCTACACCTGGAATTCTACCCCCCTCTACAAGACTCTAGCCTGTCAGTTTTGAATGCAGTTCCCAGGTTAAGCCCGGGGATTTCACATCCAACTTAACAAACCGCCTGCGTGCGCTTTACGCCCAGTCATTCCGATTAACGCTTGCACCCTCCGTATTACCGCGGCTGCTGGCACGGAGTTAGCCGGTGCTTCTTCTGCGGGTAACGTCAATCATGAAAGGTATTCGCTCTCACGCCTTCCTCCCCGCTGAAAGTGCTTTACAACCCGAAGGCCTTCTTCACACACGCGGCATGGCTGCATCAGGCTTGCGCCCATTGTGCAATATTCCCCACTGCTGCCTCCCGTAGGAGTCTGGACCGTGTCTCAGTTCCAGTGTGGCTGGTCATCCTCTCAGACCAGCTAGGGATCGTCGCCTAGGTGAGCCTTTACCTCACCTACTAGCTAATCCCATCTGGGCACATCCGATGGCAAGAGGCCCTAAGGTCCCCCTCTTTGGTCTTGCGACATTATGCGGTATTAGCTACCGTTTCCAGTAGTTATCCCCCTCCATCAGGCAGTTTCCCAGACATTACTCACCCGTCCGCCGCTCGTCACCCGAGAGCAAGCTCTCTGTGTTACCGCTCGACTTGCATGTGTTAGGCCTGCCGCCAGCGTTCAATCTGAGCCATGATCAAACTCTTCAATTTAAGATTTGTTTGATTTGCTGAACTCGTCAGCCATGCTCAAAGAATTAAAACTGTTTATTCGTAATGAATTTACTGTTGTTCACTCTTCAAGACTTTTTATATCGTTAAGATACGGTCTTGTGAGTGCCCACACAGATTGTCTGATTGAATTGTTAAAGAGCAGTGCCGCAGCGTACTGCGGCGCGGGCGCATATGTTATGCGTTTCCGCTGTGAAGTCAAGTCATGACTGACTGCCTTCGTTGAATCTTTTCCCTTTCCACCACAACCGCGTGTCGCTGTTGCCGTGTCAGTGGTGGCGCATTATAGGGACTTCTCGCCCTGCCGCAATAAGTATTTTAAAGAAAAATGACTGTTTGCTGCATTCCACAGCAAAACCCCGCCTTATACCTTTTTCTGCACAAACTTATCCACAGAAAGCATTCTACTCAAAAATTGACGAGCATCACGCAAACGTTTTCGCTACAATTCACCCCGTTCAAAATCGTCGTGTTTTTGCGAACGCTAACTGAATATTTCTCTTTATTCCGCAATTATTGCTCTGACAAAGACGATATTCACATACCGTTCTTTACTGACTACCCAAATCCAGGGGATAACATCATCATGCAACAACGCCGTCCAATTCGCCGCGCTCTGCTCAGCGTTTCTGACAAAGCAGGTATTGTCGAATTTGCTCAAGCTCTGTCCCACCGTGGCGTCGAGCTCCTTTCAACCGGAGGAACCGCCCGTTTGCTGGCCGATGCTGGCTTAGCGGTGACAGAAGTCTCTGACTATACCGGTTTCCCGGAAATGATGGATGGGCGAGTAAAGACCCTGCACCCGAAAGTACACGGCGGCATTCTGGGACGACGCGATCAAGATGATGCGATCATGGCGCAGCACGACATCAAGCCGATTGATATCGTCGTTGTGAATCTGTATCCGTTTGCCCAGACCGTCGCGCGTGAGAACTGCACATTAGAAGATGCCGTTGAAAACATCGATATCGGCGGCCCGACTATGGTTCGCTCCGCGGCTAAGAACCATAAGGATGTGGCTATTGTGGTCAAGAGCAGCGACTACAGCGCTATTATTAATGAAATCGACGCCAACGAGGGTTCGCTAACCTACGAAACCCGTTTCGATTTAGCGATTAAAGCCTTCGAGCATACTGCCGCGTACGACAGTATGATTGCCAACTACTTTGGCGCACTGGTTCCGCCTTACCACGGCGATACCGATAAGCCATCTGGCCACTTCCCACGCACATTGAACCTGAACTACATCAAAAAGCAGGATATGCGCTACGGCGAGAACAGCCATCAGCAAGCTGCCTTCTATATAGAAGAGAATATTCACGAGGCATCTGTCGCCACGTCTACACAGTTACAAGGAAAGGCGCTGTCTTATAACAACATCGCCGATACCGATGCAGCGCTGGAGTGTGTGAAAGAATTCGCCGAACCCGCCTGCGTTATCGTTAAACACGCGAATCCTTGTGGCGTCGCCATTGGCGGCTCAATTCTTGATGCCTATGAACGCGCCTATAAAACCGACCCGACATCTGCATTCGGCGGCATTATCGCTTTCAACCGAGAATTGGATGAAGAAACTGCACAAGCCATCCTCAGCCGCCAGTTTGTCGAAGTGATTATTGCGCCATCCGTCAGTGAGGCGGTATTGAAAGTGACAGCCGCCAAACAAAACGTACGTGTCCTGACCAGTGGTAGCTGGCAGCAACGTATTCCTGGCCTGGATTTCAAACGTGTCAACGGCGGTTTGCTGGTACAGGATCGTGATTTGGGTATGGTTGACGCGTCTCAACTGCGCGTCGTGACTGAACGCCAGCCGAACGAGCAGGAATTACGCGATGCACTCTTCTGTTGGAAAGTGGCTAAATTCGTTAAATCCAACGCGATCGTCTATGCCCGCGACAACATGACTATCGGGATAGGCGCCGGTCAGATGAGCCGCGTTTACTCTGCGAAAATAGCCGGAATAAAAGCGGAAGATGAAGGGCTGGAAGTAAAAGGTTCCGCAATGGCTTCTGATGCCTTCTTCCCATTCCGCGATGGCATTGATGCTGCCGCGGCCGTTGGCATTACTTGCGTGATCCAACCGGGGGGGTCCATTCGTGATGATGAAGTTATTGCTGCCGCCAACGAACATGGCATTGCGATGATCTTTACCGGTATGCGCCATTTCCGCCATTAATTCTGGAGCTTGACTGAAATGAACATTTTAATCATTGGCAGTGGTGGACGCGAACACGCGTTGGCCTGGAAAACGGCGCAATCGCCGCTGGCTAAGCGCGTTTATGTTGCTCCAGGCAACGCGGGCACCGCACTTGAACCGGCGCTGACCAACGTCGATATCGCCGCAACCGATATTCCTGCGTTAGTCGCCTTTGCACAGGAAAACCACATCGATTTAACCATCGTTGGCCCAGAAACACCGTTAGTTCTTGGTGTTGTAGATGCGTTTCAGAGTGCAGGCCTAAAAATCTTTGGCCCAACACAGAGCGCAGCCCAGTTAGAAGGTTCTAAAGCCTTTACAAAAGATTTTCTGGCACGCCATAACATCCCAACGGCGGAATACCAGAACTTTACCGAAATTGAACCCGCGCTAGCCTATGTTCGCAGTAAAGGGGCTCCTATTGTTATCAAGGCGGACGGATTAGCCGCGGGCAAAGGCGTCATTGTCGCCATGACATTACAAGAAGCAGAAAATGCCATTCAGGATATGTTGGCGGGCAATGCATTTGGCGATGCCGGACACCGTATCGTGGTGGAAGAGTTTCTTGATGGCGAAGAAGCCAGTTTCATCGTTATGGTGGACGGTAAACATGTATTGCCGATGGCAACCAGCCAAGATCATAAGCGTGTGGGGGATAAAGATACCGGCCCAAATACTGGCGGTATGGGCGCGTATTCACCTGCACCAGTCGTGACCGACGAAATTCATCAGCGCGTGATGGATCAGGTGATTTGGCCGACCGTAAATGGCATGGCCGCAGAGGGAAATACCTACGTCGGTTTCCTGTATGCAGGACTGATGATTTCTGCCGATGGCCAGCCAAAAGTGATCGAATTCAACTGTCGCTTTGGCGATCCTGAAACACAGCCAATTATGCTGCGCCTGCGCTCAGATCTGGTGGAGCTGTGTCTGGCAGCCTGTGACGGAACGCTGGATCAGAAAGATTCCGTCTGGGATGAGCGTCCGTCTCTGGGTGTGGTTTTGGCCGCAGGCGGCTACCCGGCTGACTACAACACGGGCGATGTGATTTCCGGTTTACCGCTGCAGGATGCCGAAGATGGCAAGGTCTTTCATGCGGGTACTAAGCTGAACGGTGTTAATGTCGTTACCAACGGCGGCCGCGTACTGTGCGTCACCGCATTGGGTAATACCGTGGCCGAAGCGCAGCAACGCGCTTATGAAATAGCCGCAGGTATTCAGTGGCAAGGAGTATTCTGTCGCAAAGACATCGGCTACCGTGCCATTGAGCGCGAGCAAGCCTGATAACTGATGCTCCGATAAACGATTATCTGATCAATACTGAAGCCCGGAGAAATCCGGGTTTTTTAATCGCTATTTAGGCTGCCACTGGCAGACGTCATCTTCCACCACCAGCAATAGCTGAATCCCTTCGGGTGCTTCTAGCCATGCAACGTTCAGCGGACGCGCCGTATGCGATTTTTGCTGTGCAATCCATTCACGCGAGTCTCTGTCGAAATCAGGGCGAACGACCTTACCATCACAAGACTGAACTTGCCCTTCCAGCCATTTCCCTTGTTTCAGTATTACCTTGCCTGCACGCAGGACATCACTCAATTCCAACATCCGTTTTGCATCGAACTGATAGAGCGCAACATCATCATCGGAAAGCGACTCTCGTCTTTCAGCCAGTTGCCGCTGCATAAAGCTGACGGTTCCATCTTCAGCAAAGCGCAAACGCATATCTTCCTTTTGTGTACCGAGCTGATTACGCTGTATTTCACGTAGCTTATCCTGTTGGAACGTGTAGCGAGTCACCACCAGGGCATTGCCCTGCAAGGGGCTATACACGGTAGTCAGCGACGTCGTATTCTGCGCATCATCTTTACGCCATAACCGCACAATACCGCGATCGGCAACGTAACCGCTGGCGAAAAATTCGGGCGGTGGGGTGTGGTTACTACATGCCACCACGGCGACCAGCACGACGCCCGCCCCACACCAACGTCGTAAAAACAAAAGGGGCGATAACGCCCCTAAACGCTTAACCAGCATGGCTGCTTATTTAACAGCGTCTTTCAACGCTTTACCAGACACAAACGCTGGCACATTGGCAGCAGCAATTTTGATTTCTTTACCGGTTTGTGGATTGCGGCCCGTGCGCTCATTGCGATGGTTGACCTTAAACGTACCAAAACCAACTAATTGTACTGCATCACCTTCTTTCAGAGACTCGGTAATTGCCGCCAGCGTTGATTCCAAGGCTGCTTTAGCCTGAGTTTTTGACAGATCAGCTTTGTCCGCAATTACATCAATCAGTTGAGTCTTATTCATAAGTTATCCTTACAGTGTGTTTATCGCTTGCTAAGCATCGAGTGCGAGGGATATGCCCTTCCCATTTAGGGTATGGTAGCACTCTCCTGCATACACGCACCGACAGCCACTTTTTTTTACGCCTCCCCAAATGTAGACCAGACGGGGTGCGAATGTGAAGCCTTTAGACAGGCCATTTACGGCCTTAAATCACGTTTTATCACGTTATTGATGCAAATTTATCCCGATGTTACTACTCCCTGCCTCGCGCAGATCGGAACGGAGCCCTTTAATCAGCTCAATATCACGTTCTTCACAAGCCGCCAATAGGCGAAAAATCTCCCATTGGATGTCCCATTCTTCTTCAACTGCAGGCAAAACCTTGAGCTCATCGTCTGTCATTTCTTTGCCCGCTTGCGTCATTTCCAACATCGCAACCGTGCGAATAGACACTTCGCTAATTGCTATCGCATGTTCGAGTGTAGCACCACTTAAACGAGAATGAATGAGCTCACCCAACGCAATACAGGCATCAATAGCGGGATAGACGCCATAAATATCGTAGTCTTCAGCCGTAGGAACCGCTTCTTCCAACTTTTCCAACTGGCTATCGAAATTAACCTTCGCCTCTTTAACGACCAGTGTTTCCCATATCAAATCGAGGATGCGACGGTAGACCATCGCATCGCCAAAGCCCGTTTGACGACAGAACTCGTGGTAGTTGGGATACATACGCTCACAAAGGCATGCCATAAATGTGACATGCTGCCAGCTCGTCAGCTTTTCCAGACGTAAATGAATGGGATTACGTAACATTTTTATGCTCATTAACGGCGACGGACGGCAGTGTACCTGAAATCATAGTGACGCCCTATGCCTGAATTCCTAAAGTTTTACGACAACACGTTAGCGGCTTTCTGCCGTTGCCAACGCACAAATGCGGGACGATTTGACGCGACAGCATCTGCCCAACGAGTCGGCTCCGGTAAACGGTAGCCGCGCATACAGGATTGTACCCAGCGCAATGCACTATCCTGACTGACTCGATGCCCCGTCGCCACAAATAGCGGATTACAGCGCGCCTTGCTGCGCCATACCCAGCCAATCTGCTCGCCTTTATCCAGTAGCGGCTGCTGGCTGCCGACGCTCTCCGCCAACGGTTCAAAACGGCCACACAGCCGACTTTTCGCTACGCCAATCGTGGGGACATCAATCAATAGGCCAAAATGGCTGGCGACACCGAGACGGCGGGGATGGGAAATCCCATGCCCATCGACAAACAACAGATCGGGCTTTTGCTCAAGCAATGCCCATGCAGCTAACAGCCCAGGGCATTCGCGAAACGAAAGAAAACCGGGGATGTAGGGCATCGTCGTGCTGATACGCGCAATCTTGTATTCTACCAGCTCCAACGAAGGATAACGCATTACCGCGATTGCAGCGCGCGTTACCGCCCCTTCCTGCTCAAAACCCACATCGGCCCCGGCGATGAATGCAGGCTGCCCAAAAGGCAAATCATCGTATCGGATGATTTCTGATGCGCGGGCCAGTTGTTCGGCTCGTAATCGTTGTGTATCAATCACCTCACCTCCAGTGAATCATACGTGATAAGGACGAGACAACCGGTGCACCGCTTCAACAAAGACGCCAGCGTGCTCCGGCGGCACGTCCTGATGAATGCCGTGACCCAGGTTAAAAACATGCCCGCTACCTGCCCCAAATTCGGCCAGGATCGATGCGACTTCTTGTTCGATCCGAGCAGGATCGGCATAGAGCATAGATGGATCCATATTTCCCTGTAGGGCCACTTTATCGCCGACTCGACGGCGCGCATCGGCCATATCGCTTGTCCAGTCCAGCCCCAGCGCGTCACAACCCGTTTCTGCCATTGCCTCCAGCCACTGACCGCCGCCTTTGGTAAAGAGCGTCACTGGCACGCGGCGGCCTTCACTCTCGCGCTGTAACCCATCAACAATCTTACGCATATAATTCAGAGAGAACTCACGGTAGTCTCGCCCGCTCAACACACCGCCCCAGGTATCAAAAACCATGACCGCCTGCGCGCCTGCGCGAATCTGTGCGTTGAGATAAAGAATGACGCTATCGGCCAACTTATCGAGCAGCAGATGTAATGTTTTAGGCTCGGCGAACAGCATTTTCTTGATGACGGTAAAGGCTTTACTGCTGCCGCCTTCAACCATATAGGTCGCCAGCGTCCAGGGGCTGCCCGAGAAACCGATCAACGGCACTTCACCAGCGAGGTTTTTACGGATCGTCCGCACTGCGTTCATCACATAACCGAGCTCCTGCTCAGGATCGGGAATCGGCAGATTCACCACTGCGGCATGAGATGTAATCGGAGATTGAAAACGCGGGCCTTCCCCTGCTTCAAAGTACAACCCTAAGCCCATCGCGTCAGGAATAGTCAGGATATCGGAAAAAAGAATGGCCGCATCCAGCGCATAGCGTCGTAACGGTTGTAGCGTGACTTCACAGGCTAGCTCTGCATTTTTACACAGCGCCATAAAATCCCCGGCCAGTGCGCGGGTTGCTTTGTACTCCGGCAGATAGCGCCCCGCCTGGCGCATCATCCACACGGGGGTAACATCCACAGGTTGGCGCAATAACGCCCGTAGATAGCGATCGTTTTTCAGGTAGGTCATGTTCTTTTCCTTTCAGCCTTATGCCGTTCACATCACCTAAAGATGCGGTGGAATAGCGTCACAATAAGGCCAACGTTTTATGACGTGAGTACAGTCTGTATCCACATCATTTATGGGGCAGATAATCTCACCTCAGTCTGCGTTTTCATGATGAGCACGACATAACACCACCGTGTCCTCAATAAGTCGACGCGCTACGGTACCCGGAGGTGGCAGCAGGGGAAGTTGGTCATAACGGAACCAGGCAGCATCGCGCAGCTCTTTCGGATCGTGCTTAACCTCTCCTCCCGCATAATCAGCCATAAATGCCATCATTAATGAATGCGGAAATGGCCAGGGCTGCGAACTCACGTAGCGCAGATTTTTTATCTGAATTTGGCTCTCTTCCATCACCTCACGCGCCAACGTTTGCTCCAGCGTTTCGCCCACTTCCACAAACCCAGCCAGTACGGTATACATATTTCCACGATGCCGATGATGCTGCGCCAGCAAAATTTCCTCTCCACGACGAATCGCAACGATGACACAAGGCGCAATCTGCGGATAATAGCGTTCTTTACAGTGACGGCATAAACAGGCCAGTTCCGTGTTGCTCCGCACCATTTGATGACCGCAGTAACCGCAAAAACGATGAGAGCGGTAGAACTCTGCCAACTGTACGCCTCGCCCCACTAGCTGGAATAAATTCACGTCCTGATCGAGTAACTGGCGAACCGATACCATATCGGCCTCCCGCGCCTGACACACCAGCCAGACAGGCTGAGCATGCCATTCGCCGATTTGGCGGGCGCGTTGCCCCTGCAACGACCACGCCATCGCCGTTCCGCACGGTAATTCCCCTTGAGGCAGCCAAACCTGTACCGCGTCGCTTACGACCCACCAGCCGGTTTCATCACCTTTCAGCGTCTGTTCCATATCTTTTTATTGCTCCACCGCCACTTCACTGGCATTTTACATTTGGAGTGATTACCTAAGTTATATAACTGGAATTGCAGTTATTCTTACCTTCACGGAGTCAACCATGCTAAACCAGCTACAAAGTCTGACTGAACACGTTGGTGGCAATAATGCGTTAATCGACCAATGGCTACAAGCGCGGAAACAGCTTCTCGTGGCTTATTATCATCTGGTCGGTATCAAACCGAAAAGAGAGGCATTGTCTGCTCTGGACGACACGGCATTGGATAACTTTTGCCATAATTTGGTGGATTATCTTTCCACTGGACACTTCCATTTATACGAAAAGATGCTGCATGAAGCAGCGACCCACAGCGAATCACTTTTAGCACATTCAACCCAACTCGATATTGCCCTGCAAAATAACACACAGCACATTATGACGTTTTACGATAGTCATCTAATGACTTCTATCGACCATGATAACTATCTTGAATTCCAGCGGGCACTCTCCTGCGTCGGAGAAGCATTGGAAACGCGCTTTACGTTAGAAGACAACATGATTCGTCTGGTTTACGACAGCTAGCCACCAACCAAACGGGTTTCATTACCGGCGCTGACAACAAGGCTCGCTTTGACATCCGCGTTTTACCGTCATACAGTGTGAGGGTTTTATTCGTCCGTTTAATAGACGGACAATCTTGTCGGAGTGCCTAGCGTGCTGGTGTTTCCTTTAGAAACCTTGAGCACACAGGCTGAGACCGTTAATTCGGGATCCGCGGAACCTGATCGGGTTAATACCTGCGAAGGGAACAAGAGTAATGCACCTCATTGAGATCGACGCCAGCACGGCGAGTCGCCACTGACTCCTCTTGCTGTTCGAATCATAATTACTCCCTCCGAACTCCAGACAAGCAATCTTCCCTATCACGTATACAGGAACTTGCTATGTCTACAGAACCAACCGCATTGCCAACATCGGGTCGCCGCGAGCGGCGCGCCGCCGCCCAGCAGTTTATCGATACGTTGCAGGGAATGGCTTTCCCCAATTCCAAGCGCATTTACCTTGCGGGCTCACGTGACGACATTGCCGTACCGATGCGAGAAATTCAGCTCAGCCCGACGCTACTTGGCGGCAACAAAGATAATCCTCAGTACGAAGCCAATGAACCTATTCCGGTTTACGACACATCAGGACCTTATGGCGATCCCGCTGCCCAGCTTGATGTCCGCGTTGGCCTAACAAAACGACGCGCTAGTTGGATTGCCGAACGTCATGACACCGAAGCGCTCTCCAGCGTCAGTTCCAATTTCACTCAACAGCGTCTGGCTGATGCCGGGCTGGATCATCTACGCTTTGAGCACCTACCTCGACCATTACGTGCCAAAGCGGGTAAATGCGTCACACAACTCCACTATGCGCGGCAGGGCATCATTACGCCAGAAATGGAATTTATCGCCATTCGTGAAAATATGGGGCGTGAGCGCATTCACGGTGATGTATTACGCCAGCAACATCCGGGACAAAGTTTTGGCGCTCATTTGCCGGAAAACATTACACCGGAGTTCGTCCGTCAGGAAGTGGCCGCCGGACGTGCGATTATTCCTTGCAACATCAACCATCCGGAATCGGAACCGATGATAATCGGCAGAAACTTTCTGGTGAAAGTAAACGCGAATATCGGTAACTCCGCCGTCACGTCTTCCATTGAAGAGGAAGTGGAAAAACTGGTCTGGTCCACCCGCTGGGGCGCGGATACGGTGATGGATCTCTCGACCGGGCGTTATATTCATGAAACCCGCGAATGGATTCTACGTAACAGCCCGGTGCCTATTGGGACAGTCCCTATCTATCAGGCGCTGGAAAAAGTGAATGGGGTAGCGGAAAACCTGAACTGGGAGATGTTTCGCGATACGTTGCTAGAGCAAGCGGAACAGGGCGTGGACTATTTCACCATCCATGCGGGCGTATTGCTACGCTACGTGCCGATGACGGCCAAACGCCTGACCGGCATTGTCTCACGCGGTGGCTCGATTATGGCGAAATGGTGTCTGTCACATCACAAAGAGAGCTTCCTGTACGAACACTTCCGTGAAATCTGTGAAATCTGCGCCGCTTATGACGTCGCGCTATCGCTAGGAGACGGATTGCGTCCCGGCTCCATTCAGGACGCCAACGATGAAGCCCAATTTGCCGAGCTACATACGCTGGGTGAACTGACCAAAATTGCCTGGGAATACGACGTACAGGTCATGATCGAAGGCCCCGGCCACGTCCCGATGCAGATGATCCGCCACAATATGACGGAAGAGCTGGAGCACTGTCACGAAGCGCCATTCTATACGCTTGGCCCACTGACTACCGATATCGCGCCGGGTTACGATCATTTTACATCGGGTATTGGCGCGGCGATGATCGGCTGGTTCGGTTGCGCCATGCTTTGCTACGTTACACCGAAAGAGCATCTCGGTTTGCCAAATAAAGAAGATGTCAAGCAGGGGTTGATTACCTACAAGATCGCCGCCCACGCGGCCGACCTGGCGAAAGGGCACCCCGGCGCGCAGATCCGCGACAATGCGATGTCCAAGGCGCGTTTCGAATTCCGTTGGGAAGATCAGTTTAATCTGGCACTCGATCCTCAAACGGCGCGCGCCTACCACGATGAAACCCTGCCGCAGGAATCCGGTAAAATCGCCCATTTCTGCTCGATGTGCGGCCCTAAATTCTGTTCCATGAAAATCTCGCAGGAAGTGCGTGATTACGCGGCGAAACAGGAAGCGGAGGCTAAGCCGATTGACGTCGGCATGGCGCAGATGTCGCGAGAATTCCGCTCCCGAGGCGGGGAGATCTACCACAGCGCCATCAGCCTGCAAACGGAGGACAATAAATGACCTTCTCTCACACCGCGATGCCTTTTCCCCCAACCGAACAACGGCTTGGCCTCTATCCTGTTGTGGACAGCGTGGAATGGATTGAGCGCTTATTGCGCGTTGGGGTAAAAACAATTCAGCTACGAATCAAGGACCTACCCGATGAACAGGTCGAAGACGATATCGTTCAGGCAATAGCGTTAGGTCGCCATTATGAGGCTCGGCTGTTCATCAACGATTACTGGCAATTAGCCATTAAACATCAAGCCTATGGCATTCATCTGGGTCAGGAAGATCTGGATACCGCCGACCTGACCGCGATTAAGCGCGCGGGCCTACGCTTAGGCGTTTCTACACACGATGATCGTGAATTAGCGCGCGCGGTGGCGATAACCCCCTCTTACATCGCGCTTGGACATATTTTCCCTACAAAAACGAAAGAGATGCCTTCCGCGCCACAGGGGCTGGCCGAACTGACGCGACATATCGCCGAGCTGCAGGGCCGTTTTCCTACGGTGGCGATCGGCGGGATCGGCATCGATCGCGTTCCCGCGGTGCTGGCAACGGGCGTCGGCAGCATTGCCGTCGTCAGCGCCATCACACAAGCACCCGACTGGCGACTGGCGACCGCGACGCTGCTCAACATGATCGAAGGGCGGGAGGCATAACATGGTCATGGTAATGAATCCTCTCCCTGCGCCAGACACGTTAAGCGACAGCGAATTCATGCGTTACAGCCGTCAGCTCATGCTGGAAGAGATCGGCCCGGAAGGCCAAGGGAAACTCAAAGCCGCCCGTGTTCTGCTGGTGGGGTTAGGTGGACTAGGCTCGCCAGCCGCGCTCTATCTGTCCGCCGCTGGGGTCGGCACACTGTTGCTTGCCGACGATGACACACTGCATATCAGCAATCTGCAACGCCAAATTTTATATCGTACCCGTGACACCGATACGCCCAAAGCCGTGTTAGCACAGCGTCAGCTACAGGCGCTAAATCCCTATTCGCAAGCGCTCGCACTGACCGAACGGCTCAGCGGCGCCGCATTAGATAGCGCCGTTAGCCGTGTCGACTTGGTACTGGATTGCAGCGACAACATGGCCACGCGCCATGCGGTTAACGCTGCCTGCGTGAACGCAGGTAAACCGCTCATCAGCGGAAGCGCCGTCGGTTTCAGCGGCCAGCTTGCGGTATTCATGCCGCCTTATCTCTCTGGCTGCTACGCCTGTCTGTATCCTGATACGACCGAGATACAACGCAACTGTCGTACCGCTGGCGTACTCGGGCCGGTCGTCGGAGTAATTGGCGCCCTTCAGGCGCTGGAAGCAATCAAACTGCTGGCAGGCATGCCGTCTGCGCTGGACGGTAAGCTAAAGATGTTTAACGGCAAACAGCAGAGCTGGAACACGCTCCAGCTCACGCGAGCCTCCCATTGCCCGGTATGTGGAGGGACGCCGTGCGCATCACACTGAATGATGAACCCTTTGACGTCCCGGAAACGCTCACGGTCGAGGCGCTATTACATCAGATGGACCGACTCCAGCCAGGCACCGCGCTGGCCATCAATCAAACCATTATCCCGCGTGACACCTGGTCACAACATCAGGTGCAGGACGGTGATGATATTTTGCTTTTTCAGGCAATAGCAGGAGGATGACATGCTACACATTGCCGATACATCATTTACGTCACGGCTACTCACTGGCACAGGGAAATTCGCTACGCCAGCGCTAATGCTGGCGGCACTGAAAGCCTCCGGTTCGCAGTTAGTCACCATGGCGATGAAACGGGTAGATCTGAATAGCGGCAACGACGCCATTCTCGCCCCGTTACGCCAGCTCGGTATTCAATTGCTGCCCAATACATCAGGGGCCAAAACCGCGGAAGAGGCCATTTTTGCCGCTCGACTGGCACGTGAAGCCTTGGGTACGCATTGGTTGAAGCTGGAAATCCACCCTGATGTCAAATACCTATTACCCGACCCCATTGAAACACTGAAAGCCGCCGAACGGTTAGTCAAAGAGGGATTCACGGTACTGCCCTATTGCGGCGCCGACCCGGTGCTGTGCAAGCGACTGGAAGAGGTTGGTTGCTCGGCGGTGATGCCGCTCGGTGCGCCTATTGGCTCCAATCAAGGGCTACAAACGCGTGATTTTCTACGTATTATCATCGAGCAGGCTCGCATTCCGGTGATTGTCGATGCGGGCATTGGTGCGCCCAGTCAAGCCACCGAGGCGCTGGAAATGGGGGCCGACGCCGTATTGGTCAATACGGCTATCGCCGTTGCCCGCGATCCCGTTGCAATGGCCAACGCTTTCCGACTGGCGGTCGATGCTGGTTCACTTGCTCGTCAGGCAGGTTTGGGAAGTAAACAGTTTGCCGCCAGCGCTACCAGCCCACTGACCGGCTTTTTACACCAGCAGACGGAAGGAGCAGCACAATGAATGTTGATTTTGCAACCGTCTGGCAGCAGCTCGACTGGGATGATTTGACGCTACGTATCAATGGAAAAACCACACGCGATGTTGAACGCGCGCTAGCTACGCCGCACCTGACGCGTGACGATTTCATGGCGCTCATTTCACCTGCCGCGAGCGCCTATCTGGAACCTCTCGCCCAGCGGGCGCAACAGCTTACCCGCCAGCGTTTCGGCAATACGGTGGGTTTCTATGTGCCACTGTATTTGTCCAACCTGTGCTCAAACGACTGTACCTATTGTGGCTTTTCGATGAGCAACCACATTAAGCGCAAAACGCTGGACGACGCCGAGATCCTCCGTGAATGCGCCGCGATCAAGCAACTCGGTTTCGAGCACCTGCTCTTGGTGACTGGCGAACACCAACGTAAAGTGGGAATGGATTATTTTCGCCGCGTCTTTCCACTCATTCGTCCACTGTTCAGTTCGTTGATGATCGAAGTTCAACCCTTGTCGCAAGAGGACTACGCCGAGCTGAAAACGCTAGGGCTGGATGGCGTGATGGTCTATCAGGAAACCTATCACCCGGCGACCTATCAGTTACACCATCTCAGAGGACAAAAACAGGATTTCCACTGGCGGCTTGCGACCCCCGATCGGCTGGGGCGAGCGGGGATCGATAAGATCGGACTGGGTGCGTTAATCGGCCTGTCCAACAGTTGGCGCACCGACTGCTACATGGTTGCGGAGCATCTGCTGCACTTGCAGCAACACTACTGGCAGAGCCGTTATTCGATCTCGTTTCCACGTTTACGCCCTTGTGCCGGCGGCATTGAACCGGCATCAATCATGGATGAAGCGCAGCTTATGCAGGTGATTTGCGCATTCCGTTTGCTGGCACCGGATATTGAACTATCGCTGTCCACACGCGAATCCCCTTACTTCCGCGATCATGCGGTTCCAATCGCAATCAACAATGTCAGCGCGTTCTCCAAAACCCAGCCGGGGGGCTACGCCGACGACCACCCCGAGCTGGAACAGTTTTCCCCGCACGATGCCCGACGCCCCGACGACGTGGCGCAGGCAATTATTCAGGCGGGCTTACAGCCGGTGTGGAAAGATTGGGACGGCTATTTGGGACGCGTCAACGAATCTATATAAGAAACACACGGTGACCCGCCGTCTCCCCTTCCGGGTCACCGTGCCACATCGCATAAGGCAATAACTTAACCGCCGACGACACGCTGCAAGAAGGTTTGGCACTGGGCCAACTGGTCGAGCGCGATAAACTCGTCGGCTTTGTGCGCCTCAGTAATAGACCCTGGGCCGCAAACGATAGCCGGGATCCCCGCCTGCTGGAACAAACCCGCTTCCGTACCAAACGACAACGTATCAAAGGAAGTATGCCGACCAAGCGCCGCACTGCATAGTGCTTTTAACGCCTGTAACGAACCATCATCTTGTAACCCAGGATAAGCCGCGAGTGGTTCTAAATGGATATCGCCCTGCGCCGCCACCCGGCGCATTTCCGGCACCAGTTGTTCCTGCGCAAAAACCGCCAGTTCATCAGCGAGAAGGTGGTGATGAGTACCGGGTAATGGACGAATTTCAAAATCAAACTGACAATAATCCGGCACCACATTTACTGCCGTGCCACCAGACATCACACCAACCTGTACGGTCGACCACGATGGATGATATGACGCATTCTGTTCGCCGCGTTGCCAGTCGCGACTGCGTTGTCGTAAAAATAATACCAGTTCGGCAGCATATTCAATGGCATTAACACCGGCCTGCGGGTGAGAAGAATGCGCCGCCTGACCATGAATATGACAACGCCAGGCGCTTTTCCCCTTGTGAGCGGTGGCAACCCGCATCAAGGTCGGCTCACCAATGATGCACCCCGTTGGCCGCGCGCCGTCCTCCTTTAGTTGCGACAACAATCCCCTGACCCCGACACACCCTACTTCCTCATCATAACTGATGGCGATATGCACCGGACAGGCATCACGCTTGCGTGTAGCATGGATAAACTCAGGAACCGAAGCCAATACGCAGGCGATAAACCCTTTCATATCCGCCGTACCGCGCCCATACAGTCGATCGCCCCGACGGGTCAACGTGAAGGGATCGCTGGTCCAGGGTTGTCCGGCCACCGGCACGACATCCGAATGCCCGGAAAGACAAATCCCGCCCCGATCCTGCGGCCCGATAGTGGCATAAAGGTTGGCGCATCGACCATCCTCACTATATACCCGGCGTACCGGAATGGCGTAGTCGGCGAAATAGGATTCAACATAATCAATTAGTGGCAGATTAGACTGGCGACTCAGGGTGGGGAACCCCACCAGGGTCGCCAGAATATCCGTGGCGGAAGGCATCATATTATCCTCAGGGTTTAACAGCGATCACATCAATCTCAACCCACCATTCCGGGCGCGCCAGCGAGGTGATCATCAACCCAGTGGATACCGGAAAGACGCCCTTCAGCCAACGACCCATGATGTTGTATACCGTTTCACGATAACGCACATCCGTCAGGTAAACCGTAATTTTACAGATATCTTCCAGTTTGCTGCCTGATTCTTCCAACAGCATATTAATGTTAAACATCGCCTGCTCGGTCTGTGCGGCAACATCGCCAATTCCTACCGATTCCCGTGTATCGAGATTCTGACCAATCTGACCACGTAGGAAGACCATATTTCCGGCGACAACCGCCTGACAGAGGTCATTATTGAGGTTTTGCTCTGGGTAGGTCTCTTGAGTATTAAACGGCCGAATGCGAGTATGAACCATGATCTTTCTCTCCTGGTAAACCTGTCTTTAATTGCGCTGAATGACCGTCGGGGTACGCCCGACGAGGTAGAAGAATATTTACTGCGTGAAATTAGGATAAAAACTGTTTTAATTCATCGGTTTGAGGGTTATCGAATATATCCTCCGGCGAACCGACTTCATGCACCTTGCCTTGATGCATAAAGACCACCCGATCGCTGACCTTACGGGCGAAGTTCATCTCATGCGTGACCATAATGATCGTCATGCCTTCCTGTGCCAGTTTCTCCACGACTTGCAGTACCTCGCCGACCAATTCGGGATCCAGCGCCGAGGTTATCTCGTCACACAGCAACACCTCTGGATTCATCGCCAATGCCCGTGCTATCGCCACTCGCTGCTGCTGGCCGCCAGAAAGGCTATCCGGCCAGAAATCAAATTTCTCCGCTAGCCCAACGCGCTCCAGAAGCTGACGCGTAATCCGTTCCGCCTCCCCCGTCTGCATTTTTTTCACCAGCGTGGGGGCCAGCATGATATTTCGACTTACCGTCAGATGCGGAAATAAGTTAAAGCTTTGGAAAATCATGCCGACGTTTTGACGTAATTCGCGCATGGCTGCCGGGTTATCCTGCTGAATGGCCTGCCCATCAACGGTCAACGTTCCCTGTTGAAACGCCTCCAACCCATTGATACAGCGTAGTAGGGTACTTTTCCCCGACCCGCTTTTACCGATGATGCATACCACTTCACGGCGTTTCACCTGTAAGTCGATCCCCTTCAACACTTCATTGTCGCCAAAGCGTTTATGCAGGCCGTGAATACGTACTAATGAAAAGTTGTCTGGTGTCTGGCTGATATCAGTCATGGCGCTGACCTCCCCGGTTTAACCGTTTCTCTAAGTGCCGACTCCACCACGAGAGCGGAAAGCACAAGATGAAATACAAGATGGCCACGCTGCCGTAGACCAAAAAAGGCGAAAATGTTGCGTTGGCAATAATTTGCCCGGAACGCGTGAGTTCGACAAAGCCAATCACCGAGGCCAGCGCGGTTGCCTTGACGGCCTGCACCATAAACCCGACGGTGGGAGCGATAGCGATCCGCAGCGCCTGCGGCAGGATCACATAACGTAATTGTTCACCGAAAGACAACGCCAGACTGGCAGCCGCCTCCCATTGTTGGCGAGCGATCGCGTTGACGCTACCGCGCCAAATTTCGGTCAAAAATGCGCTGGCATACAGCGTCAGACAGATACTGGCGGCAAACAGCGGTGACGTTTCAATGCCGAATAGCCCTAATCCGAAATAGGTCAGGAACAATTGCAGTAGCAACGGCGTTCCCTGAAAGAGGTTGATGTAAAGCACCACAAACCGCTGTAACCAGGCGCGTTTAGAGAGGCGTAAAACCAGTAAGATACCGCCAACGATGCCTCCGCCGATAAAGGCAATAGCCGACAATCCCACGGTCCAGCGCAGTGCCAACAGCAAATTGCGGTAGATATCCCACAACGTAAAATCACTCATAGCGTATTCCTGCCATCAACGGCCAAAAATAAAACGTGGTCCTAACCAGCTCAGAAATTGGCGTACCGCCACGGCGAGAGCCAGGTAGATCACTGCCGCAATGATGTAAGATTCAAAATTGCGAAACGACCGGCTGGCGATCAGATTGGCGCTGAACGACAACTCCTCGGTGGAAATCTGGCTGCATACCGCAGAGCCCAGCATGATGATAATGACCTGGCCGATCAGCGACGGCCATACGCGAGACAGCGACGGCGGCAGAATGACTCGGGTAAAGATCTGCCAACGGTTTAATGCCAGGCTCTGCGCGGCTTCAATTTGCCCTCGCGGTGTCGTTTCGATACCGGCGCGGGTAATTTCTGCCGCATAAGCGCCCAGATTCAATACCAGCGACAATACACTGGCCGAGACCGCTGACAATTGCAGGCCAATAGCGGGCAACCCAAAAAAAATAAAAAACAGTTGCACGATATAGGGGGTGTTACGAAACAGTTCCACATACCCACCCACCACAATGCTTAACCAGAGCGGGCCATTTGCCCGCGCCCAGCCGCCAGCGATCCCCAATAGCAAACCGAAGAGTGTGGCAATAATCGTCATTACTAGCGTCATTAGCGTCCCAAACAGCAAGAGTGGCCACTGCTGGAGCACCGTCATAAAATCAAACACCATTTTCAGGACTCCTTACTCATGTGAATCAGCATTAACTCACCCTTACCCGCTCAGCAATCGAGTATGGCGTCCAACGTAGGTAGCGCCGACACCTTCCACAAGCGGTCCAATACCTTGCAAACAGAACGCGCATCCAGCACCCGCCCGGCGCACTGTAAAAATTTGCGTCCGAGTTCATCGTCACTCAGCGGAGATAGCGCAGAGCCATGCGCTTTAATCCTGAAATCACGATAGGTACTGCCATCGCGCGTGGTGACTTCCACCCATGCCCCTTCCGGGGCTCGGCGTAATAAATCGGCATCATGCCAGCGAGAACCGGAACAGACGGATACCGTGGACATGATTGCCATCACCCGCGAATCGCTCAGCGTCGCGCGCTCAAGGTGTGCCAATGTCAGTTCGCCAAAGCACAGCGACGCGGCAATGGCGAAGGGCATACTGAACTGTGCCTGTTGGCTATTTTGCGGCCGAGAATAAATCAAATTGGCAATCACCAGCGGTGGAACATCACAACTGATGTGAGCGATATCCTCGGGGCTGAGACAATGCTCGATAACTATCGCCATCACGGCATCCACCGCCGCATGTGACGACAGGCATACCGGGATACGCTTGATATCGATGCCTGGAGACAGTAAGCACCAGTCATCCTGCGGCGCGGATAACCACGCGGGGCTGAGCTTTCCCTCGTTATATAACGTTGCCAGACCATAGCGATGCTCTAACGTATCCAGCGGCCCGCGCGCCCCGTGTTGCGCCAGTAGCGCCGCAAGGACACCCGCTTCTGCTGCTTTGCCCGCCAGCAACGGTTTAGCGTCACAGCCAAACACACTTTTCATTCCACCAGTGCCGCCGATCGCCAGCGCCAGCGCATTCGCCGTTGCCGTACTATCGAGTCCGAGCAACCTAGCGGCGGCGGCGCAGGCACCGACGGTTCCCAGAACACTGGTCGTCCACCACCCGTGGTCATAAAGTGTTTGGCCCAGCGCCATGCCAAGCCGGTACTGGCATTCCGCCCCGGCCACCAAAGCGGTAAGCAACTGTTCGCCTGTCGCGCCGCTCTGCTGAGCAACGGCTAAGGCGGCAGGAACAATGACTGCGGAACCATGCACGAAACCGGCATAACAGTTATCGTCAAAATCCCAGGCGTGCGCGGCAACGGCATTGGCAAACGTGGCGGCGGGCGCCGCCTTGCGCCACGCGCTACCGACCACGTTAGCGCGCCCCGTGCCCCCGGTCATACGCACCAGCGCCCGCGCCTGTACGGCCGGAGGCTGGCTCACACCGGCCAACATCACACCAAGCGTATCGATCAGGCTGCGTACCGCGACCTGCCGTACTGCTGCTGGCACTACGTCAAGAGTCAGCGTGGCCGTCCAGTCAGCCAGTACTTGGGTGCCGTAAAGTTCCGTCATGATTGCTCTCCACCTTGCCCTCAATTACTCCGGCAGATCGCCCGCGGGAGCGCCCAACCATTTTTGGGAAATTTTATCCAGCGTCCCATCGGCTTTAGCGGCCCGTAAGATTTCATTAACCCGATTAACCAATTCTGGTTGCCCCTTTGGCATGCCGACATAACAGGGTGAATTCGATAAGATCACCTTCAGTTCAAGATCCAGCGCCGGATTCTTCTGACGCATCGCTCCCGCGACGGTCGTACCAATAGCGACTAACTCGGTCTGGCCGGAAAGGAATGCAGTAATGGTGCTGTTGTTATCTTCGAAGCGTTTGGCGATGGCCTTGGGTGCCAGTTGCGTCAATTCTTCATCCTGCATGGAACCACGGGTCACGGAAACGGTTTTGCCACTCAATTCATCAAGCGAGCTGGCTTTTACATTGCTGCGACCAAATACCGCATCAAAAAAAGGGGCATAAGCGATACTGTAATCAATCACCTTAGCGCGTTCTGGCGTTTTCCCCAGTGATGAAATCGTCATATCGGCTTTACCCGTTTGCAAATAAGGCACCCGATTGGGGCCCGTCACGGGAATTAATGTCACTTTAACGCCGAGTTTTTCACCTATTAGGTTAGCAATATCGATATCCACGCCTTGTGGTTTCATATCGCTGCCGACATAGCCATATGGCGGGTAATCAACCGGCACGGCTACGCGAAGATTTTTCTGACTCAAAATGGTATCAAGAACATTGGCGGCATTCGCCGTTATTACCGAGAAAGTGGCTATGGCACCAATAAACATCGCTGCTAGCGTGTGTTTTTTCATTACGGTCACCTGTATTATTTCATGATAAATCAATGCGCAGATTTCACGCGGCGAAAATTACCCTGGTGTTGGAAAAAATTATTTTTTGAAATATCCAGCGCGAACTGCCATTCCAATTAAATTGACGAAAAAACGGCATGCGGTAATCGCAGTAATATTGTTCACATCTTTTTTAGGTGTAATTTCGACAATATCCATACCCACAACCCGACCTTTTTTAACCAGGCCATGGATTATTTTTCTCGCTTCTCCGTAAGTGACGCCGCCTAAAGCCGGGCCATTAACGGCAGGCATTATCGTTGGGTCGATACCGTCGGCATCCATGGTAATGTAATAATTTCCGCCATCGGGAATACGACTCAAAATCGCTTCTACCCCTTCGTCATGAAGCTGATGAGCCGGAATCAGATGCGCACCATATGCCAGCGCCGCATCAACTTCCTCCTGGCGAGCCGATCCATTGGCGCGAAGGCCAATCTGAAAAATTTCGCCGATATGCGCCATTTCCGACGCCCGTCGAATCGGGCTGGAATACCCATCGGTTACGCCATTGACCTCTTCACGCCAGTCAAGGTGTGCATCAATATGAATCAAGGTGATCGGGCCAAGCGTGTCTAACGCGCGCAGTACCGGAATCGGGACACCATGATCGCCGCCGATAACTAACGGCATTCCTCCCAGCGCGATGATTTTACGTACGACCGCTTCAGCCGCCGCATAATGCTGGCCTAAATCGCGGGCATCACCTGCGATGTCGCCCACATCCACCATACGGATAGGTTGGTTATCCATAAGTGGGCCGCCGATATCAAAGTCATAACGCTCAATGCTGCGAACCGCGCGATCCGTTGCCTGGCGAACCGCCGTTGGCCCATTGCTCTGATCATTGCTAACCTCGTCAATGGAATAGGGCGATCCATACGGGATTCCCAGCACAACAATATCCACGCTATCGAGCGTCGATAAATCGGTCACTACGTCAGAATACAGCAAACTCTTATGACCATGTTTTGGCGGTGTCGTTAATTCAGGTTTATAGGCAACCATATTGTTCTCCGGTGATAATTCTATTTAATCAACGTGGTAAACAGGAAAAGGCGGTAATTAATTCAGACTCCACCACTCACCCATTTCCCATAATGTATCTTCGGTACGATTAACAGATTCTCGCACATTCACTTTTGCGCTAGCGGCTAATAACGCCACGAGTAATTCACTCACTAAAAATGCAGGCGTAATCGTATCGAAAAATGACGTAGTTTGTTTTTTTACTAAAATGGTTTCGCTGGCAATGCGCGCTACCGGTGAACTGGCATTATCAGTAATGGCAATAATTTTAACTTTTTGTTTTGCTAAATACCGACTGATGGATACCGCTCGACGGGAATAGGGCGATAAGCTACAGACTAATAAAACATCTTTAGCGCCAATATTTCTCATCAATGACATGGCGCCACTTTCTCCAGCACCATCAATTAAATGAATATTTTCCTGAAAATAGGCAGAGATATGCGTGAAATGAAATACCACGGCGAAAGATGAACGCAACCCAAGACAATAAATAATTCGTCCTTCTGCTAAAATCTTCGCTGCACGCACAATCGACGCCAGATTCTCATCCTGACACAGTGTTTGAATATGCGATATTGTGGCGTTGGCTAAATCCAGCACCAGAGAGCTTTCCCCCATCTTTCGCTTCATTTCCACCAATGCAGGGACACGGGAGCCATATTCATACCCTTTCACCTGAATCGCGTTGGCGAAAATCTGGCGAATTTCATCGTAGCCCGACAACCCCAACCGTTTCGCCAGACGGGTCATCGTCGACGGCGGAATCCCTGCCAACCGTGCTTGTTCACGCATTGACATCACCGCGACTTCTTGCGGATGATCCAGCACAAAGCTCGCCGCCAGACGTTCCTGCTTCGGTAACGCATCGAAGGTCTGCTTTAATTGCTGGCATAGCGCAAGATGATCCATAAACACATTCCACAGTGAAGGTGACATCTGCAAAATTGCAACCACCGTGCCAGAAACGATTCACTCTGATTCATTTGATTCAAATTACACAACCTCTGGTCGTTTTATGCGCGGCCGATAGCGTGATACAGGAAAATGAATTGATTCATCTGATTCAGATCCAGCCGCAAATATTTTTTCGGGCAACCAGTGGCGATAAAATGATCAGATAAAGGGCGTTGACAGGGCGCACGCGGAAGGTGCAAGTCATGCTCCAATGGAGTGCATTCTGATGATAAGCAGATAGGATGAAGATGTGACTGATTTGGGAGACGGCTCACAGGTCGGGATGAGAATCACAAATAAAGAAATATTCTCAGGGTTGCGCCGCGCAATATGTCATTCGGCCTATCGCCATGACCTAAGGTGAAGAATACAGTGGCGTCGTTGGCAAGCCCGCGTATTTTGCCGCTTGTCGATCGGAGCCATTTGCCACTTATCGGCTCCGCACGCCACCCCGCCGATACGGGACTTATCCTTATCCGTATCGGCCCTTCCATGCTTACCCCTCATACACAGAGAAGTCAAAATGCGCGTCTCTTCAATCAGCTTGGTTTATGCCTCGTCGAGCAGTTGTTGCGCGGCACAGCCAACCACCGACAAAATACGCTTCTTTTCTTCTGTTAGCGGCAATGCATAATTCATACGCATACAGTTGCGATATTTTCCCGCGGCCGAAAAGAGTGAGCCCGCTGCAACCTGAATCCCAGATTGGCGCACGATAGCATTTAGACGTAAAGCATCAAACGGTTCAGGAAATTCTACCCACAGTAAAAATCCCCCCTGTGGGCGACTGACGCAAATGCCACACGGGAAATATTCCCTGATATGGCAGATAAACATCTCCATGTTGGCTTTATAGGCCGCGCACATACGTCGCCGGTGCGGTTGATAATGTCCTTGAGCGAGGAACTCGGCGGCTGCCAATTGCGTATGCGTCACGGCATAGCCCGTGCTGGTATATTTCATGTGCAGAACACGAGCCAGATAACGGCCTGGCGCTATCCAGCCGACACGCAAGCCAGGTGCAATCGTTTTGGAAAATGAGCTGCATAACAGTACGCGGCCTTCGTTATCGAATGATTTTAACGTCCTTGGGCGTGGATAATCGTAGACTAGCTCACCATAGGCATCATCCTCAATAATCGCTAAATCGTATTGTTGCGCCAGAGTCAGCAAAGCCTTTTTACGCGTCTCTGGCATGATAAAACCCAGCGGATTATTGCAGTTCGGCACGAGCAGCAGCGCTTTAACCGGCCATTGTTCCAGCGCCAGCGCCAGTGCTTCTAAGCTGATCCCCGTTACGGCATCGGTTGGAATCTCGATCAGTTTGATCCCTAAACCACGTAGTAACTGCAAAGTCCCAGGAAACGTGGGCGATTCTACCGCTACGATATCACCCGATTGACAAATCGATCGCACCGCAACAAATAGCGCTTCCTGACATCCGGTTGTCATTACGATGTCGTCTTCGGTTAATTGACAGCCGCTGTCCACCGCCATTCTCGCTACCTGTTCACGCAGCTCTCTCGCACCATACATATCACCATAACTCAGCACGCGTGGATCTCGACGCTGGCATAAGCGACTCATCGATCGCCACAATGGCGTAAGTGACGATTGATCCACATCTGGCATCCCGCCGCCAAGATTACACAACGTGGGACTGAGACGAGAATTAAACAGCTCCAAAACCGAATCCCAATGAGTGACTTCAACCGGCCGCTGAGCCGGACGCGTCAACGCGGGCACGGGCGGCGTCGCTTTACGCGGCGCGACAAAATACCCCGAACGCGGCTGTGGCATAACCAACCGTCGGGTTTCCAGCAGGTGGTAAGCTTGCTGTACGGTACTGATACTCACGCCATGTTCTGTGCTCAATGCCCGAACGGAAGGCAGGCGCTCTCCGCTTCGGTATAACCCCTGCTCGATTCGCTGCGCCAGCAGTTCAGCGAGATGTTGATAACGCGTCATCCTTTCCTCCTCCCCCTGATTCGCCGACAGCCCATACAGATGCCACTGAAAATCGCCATTCAGATGCAATACTACCTATTCTGTATGCTAAAAAAATCAATTTTCTGAATCTGTATTGCAAACCGCTTTCGCCGCATCATAACGCCCATTCACTGGCGAGGGATACATATGCAATCTCACGAGAATCGATCACAAAAACCGTTTCGCAAGTCAGCACTTTGGCGCAGTCTTACCTTTCCGTTCCGTCGGTGGAAAGCCTGGCGAATAAGGATGCATACAGTAAAAATGCTACGAAATATGAGTGATGAACGACTAAAAGATATCGGCCTGAATCGTAGCGATCTCGACCAATTTAGGTAGAGCGCCAACGCCGCCGATACGGACATTGCGCCCGTATCGGCATAACAAAGGGAGGGCGTTTAAAGGTTAATCAGACAAGGCATCCGTCGATTTTACCGTCATCCGCATACCGACTATCGCCGACAATAAGCAGCCAACAGTCAGATACGCCGCTACCGCATACCACGCCCCATCCATATACTGTACCAGCAGAACCGCGATAAACGGCGTAAATCCACCGCCGACCACGCTGGCCACCTGATAACCCACACCCGCTCCACTATAGCGATACGCCGTACCAAATAGCTCGGTAAACATCGGCTGTTGTACGCTTACGATCATATCGTGGGCTATATTCGCCAGCATGATGGCAAAGAACAGAATCATGAGCGTGTTATGGCTTTCTAGCGCCAAAAAGAATGGCACCGCACTCATTGCGCCAATCAACGCGCCCGTTACATAGATGCGACGCCGGCCAAAGCTGTCGGCCAAATAAGCAAAAAAAGGAATCGACACGCAGCTTATCGCCCCTACCAGAAGCCCGATATTCAGAAAAATATCGCGCGATAGACCAAGGTGCGTTGTCGAATAATTGAGGGCAAACGCGGTAACGATATACATCGTCAGCAACTCGCCTAATCGTAGCGCAATAATCAGTAGGAAAGCTTTCGGATTCTGGCGCAGTGCATCCATAATGGGAAGCGAACGCCGTTTTTGCGCCTTTTCTGTCTGGGTTTTATTCGCCTCAAACTCCTGAGATTCATCCATCCCATTGCGCACCCACCAGGCGATGGCAACCAATATCAGGCTAAATAAGAACGGCAAACGCCATCCCCATTGGATGAATTCCTCATTGGTAGTCAGATGGCTTACTACCGATACCGACCCGGTAGCCAGCAATAGCCCGACACCAAACCCCACCTGTACGCCACTGCTGTAAAAGGCCTTTTTTTTCTTAGGCGCGCTTTCTACCGCCAATAGCGCCGCTCCGCCCCATTCCCCGCCGACCGCGAATCCCTGAATGGCTCGCAGCGTGACCAGCAGCACTGGCGCCCACCAGCCAATAGAATCAAACGACGGCAATAGTCCAATCAGCGCAGTGGAAATCCCCATCATCCAAACCGTAATCATCAACATCCGTTTACGGCCCAGTTTGTCCCCGAAATGCCCAAATACCATTCCACCAAGCGGACGGAACAAAAACCCGACGCCGAACGTAGCAAATGCCGCTAGCGTTCCCATTGTTGGGCTAACCTGAGGGAAAAATTCACTATTAAAAACCAGAGCGGCAACAATTCCGTACAGTAGAAAATCATACCAATCAACAACTGCGCCAACAAAACTTCCCCATGCGGCGCGGCGCGCCCGACGACGTAAATTTATAGCCAACTGTTTATTATTGATTTCACTAGATATATCAGCGTTACCCTGATGCGGTAATAAACCATCGGGCTGAGTGCATGCTGGCGTAATTGAAGAGTTCATGTTGGTTCCGTTCTATTTACTTTACACCACTGTACAATAAAAAGTCTCAGGAAGACATTGTGCTATAAAAAAACCCCGACTATGGTAGCCGGGGTTTATGTCTTATCACATACGGTGATGATTTAACGCATAGCGCGCGACCTCAAATCACTTACTTGTCGTCACTGCTACCAAAACCTGCGTTCAACAGCTCAGCCAGGTTAGCAGACGCTTCATCGGCACTCACCTGAGGTGCGACTGGCGTTTCCCCGGACTGACGACGACGCATGCGATCCTGATGATACGCATAACCCGTACCCGCAGGGATCAGACGACCTACGATAACGTTCTCTTTCAAGCCTCTCAGCTCATCACGTTTACCGGCTACCGCCGCTTCGGTCAATACGCGCGTGGTTTCCTGGAACGATGCCGCAGAAATGAAGGACTCGGTCGCCAGAGACGCTTTGGTAATCCCCAGCAGATCGCGACTGTACGTTGCCGGGATCTTACCTTCCGCTTCCAACTGACGGTTGGCGATCTTGATACGAGACACTTCCGCCTGTTCGCCTTCGAGGAATTCCGTGCTGCCTGCGCTAACGATAGTCCCTTTACGCAGCATCTGGCGAACGATGACCTCGATGTGCTTATCGTTAATCTTAACGCCTTGCAGACGGTAGACTTCCTGCACTTCGTTGGTGATATAACGCGTAACCGCATGTACACCACGCAGACGCAGAATATCGTGCGGAGACTCTGGACCATCGGAAACCACATCGCCGCGCTCGACCATTTCACCTTCGAACACGTTGAGCTGACGCCATTTTGGAATCATCTCTTCGTAAGGCTCACTACCGTCAACCGGGGTGATCACCAGACGACGTTTGCCCTTAGTTTCCTTACCGAAGGAAATGATACCGCTGATCTCTGCCAGAATAGCCGGCTCTTTCGGACGACGCGCTTCGAACAGATCGGCTACGCGTGGCAGACCACCGGTAATATCCTTGGTACCGCCAGATTCCTGAGGAATACGCGCCAACGTATCACCGCTGCTGATTTTCACGCCATCTTCCAATTGGACGATCGCTTTACCCGGCAGGAAGTACTGCGCTGGCATGTCAGTACCAGGGATCAGAACATCTTCGCCTTTATCATCAACGATTTTCAGCGCCGGGCGCAGGTCTTTACCACTACCGGTACGCTCTGCGCTATCCAGAACCACGATAGAAGACAAGCCGGTCAGTTCATCGGTCTGACGCGTAATCGTCTGGCCATCGATCATGTCGGTGAAACGAATGTTACCGCTCACTTCCGTGATGACAGGCATGGTATGCGGATCCCAGTTAGCGACGGTTTCACCGCCGTTAACCTCGGCACCATCGCCTTTGGCCATAACCGCACCGTAAGGAACTTTATAGCTTTCTTTCGTACGCCCAAATTCATCAATCAGTTTCAATTCGGTATTACGTGAAGTAATCACCAATTTATTGTTGCTGTTCATAACGAATTTGGCGTTTATCAGTTTCAGGCTACCCTTGTTCTTCACCTGAATGCTGGATTCAGCCGCCGCACGCGATGCCGCACCACCGATGTGGAACGTACGCATGGTTAACTGTGTACCCGGTTCACCGATGGACTGTGCCGCGATGACCCCGATGGCCTCACCCTTGTTGATGATATGGCCACGAGCCAGGTCACGCCCGTAACATTTGGCACAAACGCCGAAGTCCGTTTCGCAACTCACTACTGAACGCACTTTGACGGCGTCAACGGAATTCTCTTCCAGCAAGTCACACCACTGTTCATTCAGCAAGGTGTTACGTGGCACCAGAATGTCCGCTGTACCCGGTTTGATGACGTCTTCAGCCGTCACACGCCCCAGAACACGCTCACGCAGTGGTTCTTTAACATCACCACCCTCGATCACTGGCGTCATCATAATACCTTCGTGGGTACCACAATCGTCTTCGGTAACGACAAGATCCTGCGCAACGTCAACCAGACGGCGCGTCAGATAACCGGAGTTCGCCGTTTTCAGTGCCGTATCCGCCAAACCTTTACGCGCACCGTGCGTCGAGATGAAGTACTGGAGTACGTTCAGACCTTCACGGAAGTTCGCGGTAATCGGCGTTTCGATGATGGAACCATCGGGTTTCGCCATCAAACCACGCATCCCGGCCAACTGACGTATCTGTGCCGCAGAACCACGCGCGCCGGAGTCAGCCATCATAAAGATACTGTTGAAAGACACCTGTTGCTCAACAACGCCATCACGGTTAACCACATCCTCAACGGACAGGTTTTCCATCATCGCTTTAGCAACACGTTCGTTCGCCGCCGCCCAAATATCGATCACTTTGTTATAACGTTCACCCGCCGTCACCAAACCAGATTGGAACTGCTCCTGGATCTCAGCGACCTCGGTTTCGGCTTCTTCGATGATCCCCGCCTTCTTAGCTGGGATAACCATGTCATCGATACCGACGGAAGCGCCAGAGCGCGCGGCGTAAGCAAAGCCGGTGTACATGATCTGGTCGGCAAAGATAACCGTTGGTTTCAAGCCCAAAATGCGGTAACAGGTATTGAGCATTTTGGAGATCGCTTTCTTGCCCAGCGGCTGGTTGACGATTGAAAATGGCAACCCCTTCGGCACGATCATCCAGAGAATGGCGCGACCGACCGTCGTATCAATCAGCGATGTACGGTGAGTGACCTCACCTTCGATGGTCTTGATTTCTTCGGTGATTCGCACTTTGACGCGCGCATGCAGTGAAGCCAGACCAGCACGATAGACACGTTCAGCTTCCTTCGGCCCCGTAAGCACCATGCCTTCGCCCTTGGCGTTAACACAGTCACGCGTCATGTAGTACAGACCTAATACTACGTCCTGAGAAGGAACGATGATTGGCTCACCATTCGCCGGAGACAGGATGTTGTTGGTCGACATCATTAACGCACGCGCTTCCAACTGGGCTTCCAACGTCAGCGGTACGTGCACAGCCATCTGGTCACCGTCGAAGTCGGCGTTATAGGCCGCACAAACCAGTGGGTGCAACTGGATAGCTTTACCTTCGATCAGTACCGGTTCAAATGCCTGAATACCCAAACGGTGCAGTGTTGGTGCACGGTTCAGTAATACTGGATGTTCACGGATGACTTCGTCCAGGATATCCCATACGACGGCTTCTTCACGCTCAACCATTTTCTTGGCGGCTTTAATCGTGGTAGCAAGACCACGCAGCTCCAGCTTGCCGTAGATGAATGGTTTGAACAGTTCCAGGGCCATTTTCTTCGGCAAACCACACTGGTGCAGACGCAGGTATGGACCAACGGTGATGACAGAACGACCGGAGTAGTCAACACGCTTACCGAGCAGGTTCTGACGGAAACGACCCTGCTTACCCTTAATCATATCGGCTAAGGATTTCAGGGGACGTTTGTTAGAACCGGTGATCGCACGACCGCGACGACCATTATCTAACAGTGCATCAACCGCTTCCTGCAACATACGCTTTTCGTTACGGACAATGATATCCGGCGCCGCCAGATCCAGCAGACGTTTCAAACGGTTGTTACGGTTAATTACGCGACGATACAGATCGTTCAGGTCAGACGTTGCAAAACGACCACCATCCAGCGGAACTAATGGACGCAGATCGGGTGGCAGCACTGGCAAAACGGTCAAGATCATCCATTCCGGCTTGTTACCAGATTGAACGAACGCTTCCAGTAGCTTAATGCGCTTTGTCAGCTTCTTACGTTTGGTTTCGGAGTTGGTTTCGGTCAGCTCCTCGCGCAACTGCTCGCATTCCTGCTCCAGGTCCATATTCTTCAGCAGGGCTTGGATGGCTTCGGCACCCATTTTTGCGTCGAATTCATCACCGAACTCTTCCAGCGCATCCAGATACTGCTCTTCAGTCAGGATCTGACGGCGCTCAAGGTTGGTCATGCCGCCTTCAATCACAACATAAGATTCAAAATACAGCACCCGCTCGATATCACGCAGCGGCATATCCAGCAGTAAACCGATACGCGATGGCAGCGACTTCAGGAACCAGATGTGCGCAGTCGGGGAGGCCAGTTCGATGTGGCCCATACGCTCACGGCGTACTTTAGTTTGGGTAACTTCAACACCGCACTTTTCACAAATGACACCGCGGTGTTTCAAGCGCTTGTATTTACCGCACAGGCACTCATAGTCTTTTACTGGCCCAAAGATACGGGCGCAAAAAAGGCCGTCACGTTCAGGCTTGAACGTACGGTAATTGATGGTTTCTGGTTTTTTGACTTCACCAAAAGACCAGGAACGGATCATGTCTGGCGAGGCCAGCGCAATTTTGATCGCATCAAACTCTTCGGTTTTAGTTTGCGCTTTCAGAAACTTTAATAAGTCTTTCACGGATTGGCTCCTGTCGGAGTTAGACCTGATAGACACCTGAACCTTCTGTTAAAAACGGCGTACCGTTCAAAACGGCGCTCAGGTGTCCCTATGACGAATGCCAGCGATACAACGAGCTGGGATTACTCTTCTTCCAGCTCGATGTTGATACCCAGCGAGCGGATTTCTTTCAACAATACGTTGAAGGATTCCGGCATGCCCGGTTCCATCTGATGATTGCCATCCACGATGTTCTTATACATCTTGGTACGGCCGTTCACGTCATCAGATTTAACGGTCAACATTTCTTGCAGGGTATATGCAGCACCATAAGCTTCCAGCGCCCATACTTCCATCTCCCCGAAGCGCTGACCACCGAATTGCGCCTTACCACCCAGCGGCTGCTGAGTAACCAGACTATAGGAACCGGTGGAACGAGCATGCATCTTATCGTCAACCAAGTGGTTCAGTTTCAGCATGTACATGTAGCCCACGGTAACCTGACGCTCAAATTGCTCACCGGTACGTCCATCGTACAGTGTAATTTGACCGGAGGTGGGGATACCGCCCATCTGTAACAGTTCCTTGATTTCTTTCTCTTTGGCACCGTCGAATACCGGCGTCGCAATTGGCATCCCCTTCTTCAGGTTTTCAGCCAAACGCAAGACTTCTTCGTCGGAGAAAGTATTCAGGTCGACTTTTTGACGCACATCGTCGCCTAAATCGTAGGCTTTCTGGATAAATTCACGCAGCTTAGTCACTTCTTCGTGCTGCTTGAGCATGGCGTTGATTTTTTCGCCGATGCCCTTTGCCGCCATACCCAGGTGGGTTTCCAGAATCTGACCGATGTTCATACGTGAAGGTACGCCAAGCGGGTTTAGTACGATATCGACCGGCGTACCGTTCTCATCGTAAGGCATATCTTCGATCGGGTTAATCTTGGAGATGACCCCTTTGTTCCCGTGACGACCGGCCATTTTATCACCCGGTTGGATCTGACGTTTAACCGCCAGATATACCTTGACGATTTTCAGCACGCCTGGTGCCAGATCATCGCCCTGGGTGATTTTACGGCGCTTAGCGTCGAGTTTTTTCTCAAACTCGTGCTTCAGCTCATCATACTGCTCGGCCAACTGCTCCAACTGATTCTGTTTATCTTCATCGGTCAGGCCTAGTTCCAACCAGCGTTCACGCGGCAGTTTATCCAGCTTTTCAGCTTCTACGCCGCCGGAAACCAGCACCGCGTGGATACGTGCAAACAGGCCCGCTTCCAGAATCTGCAACTCTTCGGTCAGGTCTTTCTTCACCTGCTTCAGTTGCATCTCTTCGATTTCTAATGCGCGTTTGTCTTTTTCCACGCCGTCGCGGGTAAAGACCTGCACATCAATAATCGTACCAGAAACACCATTTGGCACACGCAGAGAAGAGTCTTTAACGTCAGACGCTTTCTCACCGAAGATCGCACGCAGCAGCTTCTCTTCTGGCGTCAGTTGGGTTTCACCTTTCGGCGTAACCTTACCAACCAGAATGTCGCCCCCGGTCACTTCCGCACCGATGTAAACAATACCGGACTCATCCAATTTGGAAAGCGCAGCTTCACCTACGTTCGGGATGTCCGCAGTAATCTCTTCAGGCCCTAACTTGGTATCACGAGACACACAGGCAAGTTCCTGAATATGAATAGTCGTGAACCGATCTTCCTGAACCACGCGCTCGGAAACAAGAATGGAGTCTTCAAAGTTGTAACCATTCCATGGCATGAACGCCACGCGCATGTTCTGACCTAGCGCCAATTCACCCAGATCGGTGGACGGACCATCTGCCAAAACATCGCCACGCTCAACCGGTTCCCCCAGAGAGACACACGGCATCTGGTTGATGCAGGTATTCTGGTTCGAACGGGTATATTTGGTCAGGTTATAGATGTCGATCCCTGCTTCACCAGGATACATCTCATCATCATTAACACGGATAACAATACGTGAGGCATCGACGTACTGTACGGTACCACCGCGTTTGGCTACGGCAGTAACACCGGAGTCAACCGCAACAGCGCGTTCCATACCCGTTCCCACCAGCGGCTTATCAGCGCGCAGGGTAGGGACGGCCTGACGTTGCATGTTCGCACCCATCAAGGCGCGGTTGGCATCATCGTGCTCCAGGAACGGAATCAGAGACGCACCGACGGAAACGACCTGCTGTGTGGAAACGTCCATGTATTCAACCTGATCGCGGCTGAACAAGCTGGACTCGCCCTTGTTACGGCAGGTAACCAGTTCGTCGATGAAACGGCCTTCTTCGTCCAAATTGGTGTTCGCCTGCGCAATCACGAAGTTACCTTCTTCGATTGCAGACAGATAATGGATCTCATCCGTCACCACGTTGTCACGCACACGACGATATGGGGTTTCAAGGAAACCATACTCGTTCGTTTGTGCATAAACAGACAGGGAGTTGATCAGACCGATGTTCGGACCTTCCGGCGTCTCGATAGGACAAACACGACCGTAGTGCGTTGGGTGTACGTCACGGACTTCAAAACCAGCGCGTTCACGCGTCAGACCACCTGGGCCCAATGCCGAGATACGACGCTTATGGGTAATCTCAGACAGCGGGTTGTTCTGGTCCATAAACTGTGACAGTTGGCTCGACCCGAAGAACTCTTTCACGGCTGCGGAAATCGGCTTGGCGTTGATCATATCCTGCGGCATCAATGTGTCGAGATCGCCCAACGAAAGGCGCTCTTTCACTGCACGTTCAACGCGCACCAACCCTACACGGAACTGGTTTTCCGCCATTTCGCCAACGGAACGGATACGTCGGTTACCAAGGTGGTCGATATCATCCACCTCGCCTTTGCCGTTACGGATATCAATGAGCTTCTTCATCACATCGATGATGTCATCTTTGCTCAGGATACCGGAACCTTCGATCTCATCACGCAGGAGAGAGCGGTTGAACTTCATACGACCAACTGCAGACAAGTCGTAGCGGTCTTCAGAGAAGAACAGATTTTCGAATAAGGTTTCAGCGGCTTCACGCGTTGGCGGTTCACCAGGGCGCATCATGCGATAGATTTCAACCAGCGCGCTCAAACGATCGCTTGACGGATCGACGCGCAGGGTTTCAGACATGTAGGCGCCGTGGTCAAGGTCGTTGGTGAACAATGTCTCAATACGTTTGTGACCAGACTGGCTCAACTTCGCCAGCAGATCCAGCGACAGTTCCATATTGGCTGCGCCGATCAGTTCACCCGTGCTCTCGTCAATGTAATCCCTGGCCAATACCTTGCCAGCAATGTATTCAACGGGCACTTCAATTCGCTCGATGCCGTCTTTCTCTAACTGACGGATGTGGCGTGCGGTGATACGACGCCCTTTTTCAATATAAACTTTACCGTTTGCTTCAATATCAAACGATGCCGTTTCCCCACGCAGGCGCTCGGGAATCAGATCCATCTGCAATTTATTGCCATTAATTTCATAGACAATTTTATCGAAGAAAAGATCGAGGATCTGCTCGGTAGTGTAACCCAACGCACGTAGGATGATGGTTGCAGGCAACTTGCGGCGACGGTCAATACGGACAAACAAGTTATCCTTCGGATCAAACTCGAAATCCAACCAGGAACCACGGTAAGGAATAATACGTGCGTTATACAGTACCTTACCAGAAGAGTGAGTTTTACCTTTGTCGCTATCGAAGAACACACCCGGACTACGATGCAGCTGAGAAACGATAACGCGCTCAGTGCCGTTGATCACGAAGGTACCGTTGTCAGTCATGAGCGGAATTTCGCCCATGTAAACTTCTTGTTCTTTAATGTCTTTAACGGTGCCTTCCGGCGCTTCACGCTCGTAGATCACCAGACGCAATTTAACGCGTAGCGGCGCAGAAAACGTTACACCACGGATCTGACATTCTTTAACGTCAAATACCGGTTCGCCTAAGCGATAGCTAACGTATTGCAGCTCTGAATTACCGCTATAGCTTTTTATGGGGAAAACAGAACGGAATGCAGCTTCCAAACCGTACTGACCTTCCGGATCTTGCTCGATAAATTTCTGGAACGAGTCAAGTTGGATAGAAAGGAGATAAGGCACATCCAAAACCTGTGGACGTTTGCCAAAATCCTTACGAATGCGTTTTTTCTCGGTATAGGAGTAAACCATAGGGTTCCTCAGCTAGCTGACAAGTCGAACCACTCTGTCTGCCCTAAGAAGGACAGTTCATGCAACACTATTTTATTTCGGTCGGAAAATGGGAAACTTTCCGTAATACGTCTTTCTATTACTCTTAAACCATTTCATTGCTTTTGCCCAGGCATGGAACCCGTTCTGGAAAGCAGTATATTAAGTCGTCAATAGAAAAAAATATTTGCGATATCAATGGGTAAATAGTGCGAAAGACCATTGACATCCTACAGCGCAAAAAGGCTGGTGACTACTAAGTCACCAGCCATCAGCCCAATAACTCAGGCTGCAACCTGAAAGGTTGGCTTATTTAACTTCAACTTCTGCGCCAGCTTCTTCCAGTGCTTTCTTCAGGGCTTCAGCGTCATCTTTGCTGATGCCTTCTTTCAGAGCCGCCGGAGCAGATTCAACCAGATCCTTGGCTTCTTTCAGGCCCAGACCAGTTGCGCCACGAACGGCTTTGATTACGGCAACTTTGTTAGCGCCGATAGCTTTCAGTACAACGTCAAATTCGGTTTTTTCTTCAGCAGCTTCAACCGGGCCAACGGCAACAGCGACAGCAGCAGCAGCAGAAACACCGAATTTTTCTTCCATAGCAGAAACCAGTTCAACAACATCCATGACAGACATCGCTGCTACGGCTTCCAAAATTTGATCTTTAGTGATAGACATAACAATTGTTCCTAAGAATCAGAAATAGTTTATACGTTAGCAAGTGCGTTAGAGAGAAAGAGGCAATTAAGCCGCTTCTTTCTGATCGCGTACGGCAGCCAGAGTGCGGACCAATTTGCCTGCGGCAGCTTCTTTCATGGTCGACATCAAACGTGCCAGTGCTTCTTCGTAAGTCGGCAGCGTTGCCAGACGGTCAATTTGAGCCGCCGGGATCAGCTCACCTTCAAAGGCTGCAGCTTTGACTTCAAATTTTGCATTCGCCTTAGCGAATTCTTTAAACAGACGAGCAGCGGCGCCCGGATGTTCTAAAGAGTATGCAATCAGAGTCGGACCAACAAACGTGTCTTTCAGGCATTCGAATTGAGTGCCTTCAACGACGCGGCGCAACAAGGTGTTACGGACAACACGCATGTAAACGCCAGCTTCACGACCTGCTTTACGCAGTTCGGTCATTTTATCTACGGTAACGCCACGTGAATCCGCAACTACCGCAGACAGCGCACCTTTGGCTACTTCGCTGACTTCAGCAACAATTGCTTGTTTGTCTTGAAGATTTAATGCCATTAGCTTTTGCTCCTGGATTTAGCCGGAGGAAACCTCCGGAACTCACTTCACCTATCGCCAAAACGGAAATAGGCGTTGAAACACGGTGAGCAGAATCCAGCAAAGACTATTTTTTATAAAGACGATTCTTCTTTATAGAGAAAAATGTTCTTCAGGCTCTGTCACCGTCTACGCAGGAAAGATTAAGTCTCTGACGAAACACCTGCGGTCTTGGACGGAGGCCTGGATAGGCCAGGCTCCAACCGAAAATTCTTCGTCCGTTCCACTAACGGAACAACGGGCGTAAGATTATAGGTAAATCCCACACCCGAGTAAAGCAAAACGGCACTATTAGTTAGCACTTGCGTTCAAACCGCTTTGGTCGATGGCAACGCCAGCGCCCATAGTGGTAGACAGGCTAATTTTCTTGATATAGACACCCTTCGACTGAGACGGTTTCGCTTTTTTCAACGCAACCAACAGAGCTTCAAGGTTTTCTCTCAATTTATTAGAATCGAAGTCAACCTTACCGATGGTGGTATGGATGATCCCGTTCTTGTCGTTACGATAACGAACCTGGCCTGCCTTAGCATTATTAACCGCTTCAGCAACATTAGGGGTTACAGTACCCACTTTCGGGTTCGGCATCAGGCCACGCGGCCCCAGAACCTGACCTAATTGACCTACAACGCGCATTGCATCTGGAGACGCAATAACCACGTCAAAGCCCATTTCGCCTTTCTTAATCTGGTCAGCCAGATCTTCCATACCCACAAATTCAGCGCCAGCCGCTTTAGCTGCTTCTGCATTTGCGCCCTGGGTGAAGACTGCTACGCGAACAGAACGACCAGTGCCGTGAGGCAGAACGGTTGCACCACGAACGTTTTGGTCTGACTTACGTGCATCGATGCCGAGATTAACGGCTACGTCTACACTTTCTACAAATTTAGCAGTGGCTAGCTCTTTGAGCAGAGCAACAGCTTCGTTGATATCGTACTGTTTAGTTGCATCAACTTTGTCACGGATCACGCGCATGCGCTTGGTCAGCTTAGCCATTTATTAATCCTCCACTACCAGGCCCATGGAACGAGCAGTACCTGCAATAGAACGCACCATGGCGTCTATATCAGCACCCGTCATATCCGCAGCTTTAGTTTCTGCGATTTCACGAACCTGCGCGCTCGTTATTTTACCGACCTTGTCTTTGTTCGGCTTGCCAGAACCAGACTTGATGCCGGCCGCTTTTTTCAGCAGAACGGCTGCGGGAGGCGTCTTGGTAACAAAGGTAAAAGAGCGATCGGAATAAACGGTGATAACAACCGGGATTGGTAAGCCTTTTTCAACGCTTTCAGTTTTAGCATTGAATGCCTTACAAAATTCCATGATGTTCACACCTTGCTGACCCAGCGCCGGGCCGACTGGTGGACTTGGGTTAGCCATACCCGCTGCAACTTGCAGCTTGACATAGGCTTGTACTTTCTTGGCCATTTAGCTTTCCTCTATCGGGTAGTAACGCCTAGTAAAAGGCTCCCCGTGGTTTGTATTACATTTCAGGCGCCATTAAGGCCACTGAAAACAAAAGGCGCGAAATTGTAGGTTAATTTCGCGCCATAGGCAAGTCGCTATTTTCAGTAAATATCGCGCTAGCGATTAGCCCTTTTCGACTTGGGCAAAGTCCAACTCAACAGGTGTTGCACGACCAAAAATAGAAACGGACACCTTCAGACGGCTTTTCTCATAGTCAACTTCTTCGACAACGCCATTAAAATCAGCAAACGGACCATCGTTAACGCGGACCATTTCTCCTGGTTCGAACAACGTTTTCGGCCGAGGTTTATCACCGACCTGCTGGAGACGATTCATAATCGCATCCACTTCTTTATCACTGATTGGCGCAGGGCGATCAGAGGTGCCGCCAATGAATCCCATAACACGTGGCACACTGCGAACAAGATGCCAGCTAGCATCCTCCATCACCATTTGTACCAAAACATAACCGGGAAAAAACTTGCGTTCGCTCTTACGGCGCTGCCCACCACGGATCTCAACGACTTCTTCAGTCGGCACCATAACTTCGCCAAACAGGTCTTCCATATTGTGAAGTTTGATATGCTCACGCAGTGATTGCGCCACGCGGCCTTCAAAACCAGAAAACGCCTGAACGACGTACCAACGTTTTTTTGGAGCTTCAGACATCTTAGAACCTCAGGCCAGTGATAAACGATACCAAACGGACCAGAATACCATCCAGCCCCCACAAAATCAGCGACATCACGGCAGTCACTGCGGCAACGATTAACGTGGTGTGCAACGTTTCCTGACGAGTCGGCCAAATGACTTTGCGCACTTCTGTTCGCGCCTCACGGGCAAACGCTACCGTTGCTTTACCTTTTGTAGTCAGCAGCGCCACACCGCCAGCGGCGGCGATCAGGATAACAACGGCCAATGCACGCAGAGGGAGGCTAAATTCCCGGTAATAATAATTACCGACAATTGCAATAATCAGTAAAGCACCTACTACCAGCCACTTAATCACTTCCAGGCCACGCCCACTATCCTGAGCTTCGGTATTCGCACTCATAAACCAACCTGTCACAATGATTCAGACAAATAACTTTGCCCCATCATTATTATGGGGCAACCAAACCGAAAGATGTTCTGTAAAACGAATAATTCGGTATTTACGCCGTATCTACAGAGCCTATCTCACCAAGGATTATCCTCTCACAATCACTGATAAGATAGGTTCTATCATGGCAGCGTAGAAAAAGGGCATCAAATGATGCCCTTTTATCGCGTGGCGCGTCAAACGTTATCAGCAATTAAGCGATAACTTTAGAAACAACGCCCGCACCTACAGTACGACCGCCTTCACGGATGGCGAAACGCAAACCGTCATCCATCGCGATTGGGTGGATCAGAGTAACAACCATTTTGATGTTGTCGCCCGGCATTACCATCTCTACGCCTTCTGGCAGTTCGATGGTGCCCGTTACGTCAGTGGTACGGAAGTAGAACTGCGGACGATAGCCTTTGAAGAACGGCGTATGACGACCACCTTCATCCTTGCTCAGGATATACACTTCTGATTCGAACTGCGTATGCGGCTTGATAGAACCCGGCTTAGCCAGTACCTGACCACGTTCGATTTCTTCACGTTTAATACCACGCAGCAGAACACCCACGTTCTCACCAGCACGGCCTTCGTCCAGCAGTTTGCGGAACATTTCTACGCCAGTACAGGTAGACTTCGCGGTGTCCTTGATACCCACGATCTCTACTTCTTCGCCAACTTTGATAACACCGCGCTCTACACGACCCGTTACCACAGTACCGCGACCAGAAATGGAGAAAACGTCTTCGATTGGCAACAGGAAAGGTTTGTCAATCGCACGTTCTGGTTCTGGGATATAGGAATCCAGGTAGCCAGCCAGTTCAATGATTTTTTCTTCCCACTGGGCTTCGCCTTCCAGCGCTTTCAATGCAGAGCCACGCACGATCGGCGTGTCATCGCCTGGGAAGTCATATTGAGACAGCAGTTCACGCACTTCCATCTCAACCAGTTCCAGCAGCTCTTCGTCATCAACCATGTCGCATTTGTTCAGGAACACGATGATGTACGGAACGCCTACCTGACGGCCCAACAGGATGTGTTCACGCGTTTGCGGCATCGGGCCGTCAGTCGCGGCAACAACCAGGATTGCGCCATCCATCTGCGCCGCACCGGTGATCATGTTTTTCACATAGTCGGCGTGTCCCGGGCAGTCTACGTGTGCGTAGTGGCGTGTCGGGGTGTCATATTCAACGTGAGACGTGTTGATGGTGATACCACGCGCTTTTTCTTCCGGCGCATTATCAATCTGATCGAATGCACGGGCGGCACCACCGTAAGTTTTAGCCAGGACGGTAGTGATTGCAGCGGTCAGCGTCGTTTTACCATGGTCAACGTGGCCGATAGTACCGACGTTGACGTGCGGTTTTGTACGTTCAAATTTTTCTTTAGACATCGATTGTCCCTCTAAGACACGGATAAATCGGTGGTATCACCACATCAACCAAGCAATAGCTTGCTGAATTTATTCACAGAAAGAAAATCAGGAGGAGGAAAAGGAAGTGGTGCTGATAGGCAGATTCGAACTGCCGACCTCACCCTTACCAAGGGTGCGCTCTACCAACTGAGCTATATCAGCACATCTTGGAGCGGGCAGTGGGAATCGAACCCACATCATCAGCTTGGAAGGCTGAGGTAATAGCCATTATACGATGCCCGCATCCTGGAACTCGGCTACCTAATTTTTCTGTAGATTTTGAAGTCGGGGAACATGACTTCACTGTTGACCCCGCCTTCGTCGATCCGGCTTAGTGTTACTAACCGTATCGAATATCCTGTTTCCAGGATTGAATTTGGTGGTGGGGGAAGGATTCGAACCTTCGAAGTCTGTGACGGCAGATTTACAGTCTGCTCCCTTTGGCCGCTCGGGAACCCCACCTTAACTATTTGTTTACTAATTACTTGATGGTGCCGGCTACCGGAATCGAACTGGTGACCTACTGATTACAAGTCAGTTGCTCTACCTACTGAGCTAAGCCGGCCTCAAGTGCTGCGCATTCTAGGTAGACAGAACGCGCGATGCAACAAAAAAATTGCCTAAAACGCGCTATCGCTTAGATTTTATCCAAATTTAGTCATAAATCCAGGACGTTAAAAAAAATTAGCGCAAAGAACCACCGGCAAAACACAATTAAAGAGGCGGTAACGTCATCAACACACCGTTGATTCTCTGTATCAGAGATGCCTTCAACACGTCAGGTGTAACGTATGCAATAAGACTAATAGTGGCGGCTCATTTTTCATAGGAGGCAAGCTTGGCATGCCTTTAGCCTGATTAATCAATTTCTGAAGATTTCATAAAAATGATGTCGGCCTCCAGCATAATCTTTTTTTGCCCGCTTTACTTGAGCGGAGTGACGTTAAACGCGCCCCGCCTAAAATTAGAACCCGGATAAATACGATTCAGTGAGATATGAATTACCCGCTAGCAGGTACGCGATGCCTCATTGTTTACACTTTAGATGCTGCACCTATTTTCTCTTCTTTTTTCTATCGGCATAGTGTTAACCTGCCCCTTATCAAAAATTTATTACATAAGAAAGGTGCCGCGATTATCACGTTGGCTTACGTCACAGCTCGTTTTACTCGCTGGCTGATAGTCCCTTTTCTTACCTGTGAAGCAGGCAGAACACAACTTATGAGCAAAATAGCCACGACGCCATATCTACAGTTCAACCGCAGTCAATGGGCCGCCTTGCGCGATTCTGTTCCATTAACGCTAACAGAAGAAGAAATCGCTAAGCTCAAAGGAATCAATGAAGACCTTTCGTTAGACGAAGTCGCAGAAATTTATCTGCCGCTATCCCGTCTACTCAATTTTTATATCAGCTCTAATTTGAGACGGCAGGCTGTGCTTGAGCAATTTCTAGGAACCGATGGTCAGAAAATCCCCTACATCATCGGTATTGCAGGCAGCGTGGCCGTGGGGAAAAGTACTACAGCTCGAGTACTTCAGGCGCTTTTAAGCCGCTGGCCGGAACATCGTAGCGTAGAACTGATAACAACTGATGGATTTCTCCATCCTAACAAGGTGTTAAAAGAACGTGATTTGATGAAGAAAAAAGGTTTCCCGCAATCATATGATATGCGTAGCCTGGTGAAATTTGTCTCTGATATCAAATCAGGGACGCCAAGGGTCACTGCGCCGACCTATTCTCATCTGACATATGATATCGTGCCTGGCAATAATAAGGTTTTAGAACAACCTGACATCCTAATATTAGAAGGTCTGAATGTTCTGCAGAGTGGAATGGACTATCCACACGATCCGCATCGGGTCTTCGTTTCCGATTTCGTTGATTTCTCAATCTATGTTGATGCACCTGAAACACTACTACAGACATGGTATATTAATCGTTTTCTGAAATTCAGAATGAGTGCATTCTCAAATCCACACTCATATTTCCATAATTACGCAAAATTGTCTGAAGAAGAGGCCATCGGTATCGCTTCTCAACTATGGAAAGAGATTAACGGGCTTAATCTAAAAGAAAATATTCTCCCCACAAGAGAAAGAGCTAGCCTTATTTTAACCAAAAGTGCTGACCATGCGGTTGAATATGTTAGGCTGAGAAAATAAATTAAGGAATGAAAGGGGCTAGCAGCCCCTTTTTATTCTCCACGTAGAGAGATCTCCCCACCAATATAGGACGTGATTTTTCCATCTTTCTCTAATAACAAGGCACCCTGATGGTCGATCCCTCGATCAATTCCATATATTTCACGATTGCCGATAATCAAACGGACAGTGCGGTTATAATAATTATCTAATGCTTTCCATCTTGAAACAAAAGGCGTAAGACCATGTAATTCAAAAACGGCCAATGCAGATCTCAATTCACTAATAAGCGTCGAAGCGAGCGTATTACGATTAATATTAATCCCCGCCTCTTGCAAGTTTATCCAACCTTGACTAATTGTATCTGGCGCCGGATCCCGCATCCGTAAATTAATCCCCGCGCCAATGACCAAGTTCGCGGCATCGCCCGTCTTTCCGGTAAGTTCCACAAGAATACCCGCGAGTTTTCTATCCTTCAGGTATAAGTCATTGGGCCATTTTACTCGCACACCATCAGCACCTAGTTGATGTAAAACTTCCGCCATAACAATGCCAATGACCAAACTTACACCTACAGCCGCGGCGGGCCCCTGTTCCAGGCGCCAATATAAGGATAAATAAAGATTGGCGCCAAAGGGGGAAAACCATTGTCGACCACGGCGGCCACGTCCAGATTGCTGATATTCAGCAAGGCATGCATGACCGGAGGATAAGGTATCAAGACGGTCTAAAAGGTACTGATTCGTAGAATCTACGATCGGTAACACCGTGACCCCCCCTTCCGGAAGGTGCTCAAGAATTGCGCTTTCATCTAATAACTGCATCGGTGCAGGTAAAGCATATCCCTTCCCTGTTACAGTAAAAACGTCGATGCCCCAATCACGTATCGTCTGAATATGTTTATTAATGGCGGCCCGACTCATCCCCATCATTTCACCCAGTAACTCACCGGAATAAAATTCACCGTCAGAGAGGATATTAATGAGTTTAAGCGGAACCGAAATATCCCTCATGATAAAATCTCGCTAGCATTAACTTCTCCGTGAGCTGCAATAAAACGGACTTCAGGCTCCAAATAGAGATTGAATTTTTTTGCCACCCGATCACGGACATAACGCGCTAATTCGACAATATCTGAACTTTTGGCATTATTCTTATTTATCAATACCAATGCCTGTTTTTCATGGACGCCGGCGCCACCCAGTTGAAACCCTTTAAGTTTGCATTGGTCTATCAGCCACCCTGCTGCCAATTTAACGCTGTCATCCGCCTGTATATAATGAGGCGCATTGGGATATTCCCGTAAAATCTGTTCGGCGTGCAACATAGTAATAATTGGATTTTTGAAGAAACTCCCCGCGTTGCCGATTACGGCAGGATCGGGAAGTTTGCTTCGGCGCAGATGACAAACAGCATCAAAAATCTGCCGAGGTGTGACGGTGATAGGATCCAATTTGGCTAATTCGCCATAGCTTAGTATCGGACGCCATACTTTAGTTAAAAATAACCCGACAGCAATAATCACGAAACCAGTGCGATATTGATGTTTAAATATGCTTTCTCGGTACCCGAACTGACATTCTTCAGCGCTAAAACGGATGACGTTACCTGTAGTCAGATCCAATAAATCGACATAATCACAAACGTGTTGAAATTCGTTACCGTAGGCACCGATATTCTGTATCGGCGCTGAGCCTACACAGCCAGGAATTAACGCCAGATTTTCTAATCCAGCGATACCCTTCTTGAGCGTATACTCCACTAAGTGATGCCAATTTTCACCCGCGCCGACATGCAGATGCCAGCCGTCGTGTTTTTCACTAACGCTGATACCCTTGAGTTGGTTCAGCAAAATCATGCCGGAAAAATCTTCCAGGAAAAGGACATTGCTCCCTTCGCCTAGTATTAAGACCGGTTCTTGCGAGGCATTCGCAGCGCGCCACCCTTCAATCAATTGCTCCTGATTTGCCGCAATACGGAGACAAGATGCAGTAACAGGTAATGCGAAAGAGTTGTGTGATCTTAATGAAATAACGCTCGACGCCATAATAACCATGCCTACTAATTCGGATGCCGCTTAGTTTACCCGATTCAGGCAAGATATCCGAGGCGCTTACGCAATGGCAAGTGTACAACCACGCGCTATGCACAAAAAAAGCGTGAGGTCTTAACCCCACGCCGTTTTTCAAACCATACTTTTTATTTAGGTAGCTAATCAGTTTTTGGCGTTAACAACCTGCGCGACTGCCCTGGCGAATTTTTCCATTCCCAATCTGATATCCTCTGCATCAATGATTAGCGATGGCACAAAGCGAATCACGTTTGGCCCAGCCATCAACACCATAAGCCCTTCAGCCGCTGCCGCGGACAAAAACTCACCTGCCCGACCATGCCATTGCGCTTTTAACTCGGCCCCCAGCAATAACCCCATACCGCGAACTTGCTCAAAGACATTGTACTGTTGGTTAATCTTCTCAAGCTCACTCACAAAGTGTTCGTGACGCTCAGCCACGCCTGACAGCACTTCCGGTGTGTTGATAATGTCCAGCGCAGCTTCTGCTACAGCACAGGCCAGTGGATTGCCACCATAAGTGGTGCCATGAACCCCAACCGTCATCACAGAGGCGATCTCTTCCGTCGTCAGCATCGCGCTAATCGGAAAACCACCGCCCAGCGCTTTAGCCGTAGTGAGAATATCCGGCGTGATACCGTAATGCATATAGCTGAATAACTTACCCGTACGCCCCATCCCGCACTGTACTTCATCGAATACCAGCAGCGCGTTGAACCGATCGCACAGATCGCGAACGCCTTGCAAGAACTCAGGCGTAGCAGGTGTGATCCCCCCCTCACCCTGAACCGGCTCCAACACAACTGCACAGGTATGATCGTCCATGACCGCTTTTACCGCCGCCAGATCGTTAAAAGGAACATGAACGATATCCGCGGGTTTAGGCCCGAAGCCATCAGCATATTTGGGCTGCCCGCCAACGGAAACGGTAAATAACGTTCGGCCATGGAACGCGTTGTAGAAGGCGATGATCTTGGTTTTATAAGGACTATGGCGTTTAACCGCATAGTGACGCGCCAGCTTAAACGCGGCTTCATTAGCCTCCGCACCAGAGTTAACAAAGAACACGCGATCGGCGAACGTGGCATTAATGAGTTTACTGGCGAGGCGCAGCGCAGGCTCATTAGTAAAAATATTGCTGGTATGCCACAACGTTTCTCCCTGTTGCTGCAAGGCGCGAACCAGAGCAGGATGGCAGTGGCCCAGCGCCGTTACCGCGATACCGCCGGAAAAATCGATATACTCTCGGCCGTCCTGATCCCAGACGCGGCTCCCTTTGCCTTTTACAGGAACAAACTTTGCGGGGGCATAAACCGGCAAAATCACCTTATCGTGAGTATCCCGTGTTACTGCTTTCTGCTCTGCTGCCATTTGCTGCCTCACTCAACCGTTCATCATGTCGTAATGAAAATATAATCAATAAATATGCATAAAAAATCAATTACAGGCAATATTAAATCAGCCCTTGGAGTGAGTAACTTTCTATCTCTTTAAATCTTAAGGAAATTATCCAAAAGTTGGTGACCTTGTTGGCTGAGGATGCTTTCTGGATGAAACTGCACCCCTTCCAGCGGTAATGTACGATGGCGAATCCCCATTATTTCGTCCCGCTTTCCTTCATATTCACTCCAGGCCGTAATCTCAAAACAATCGGGTAGTGAGGCATCGTCAATAATGAGTGAATGATAGCGAGTCACCGTCAAGGGCCGAGTTAGCCCCGTAAAAACGCCTATATTACTGTGCGTAATCGCAGAAGTTTTTCCATGCATCACCTGTCGCGCCCGCACCACGCGCGCGCCAAACGCCTGACCCATCGCCTGATGGCCAAGGCACACACCCAAAATAGGCAACTTATCAGCAAAATACCGGATTGCGGCCAGTGAAATCCCCGCCTCATCCGGCGTACAAGGGCCTGGTGAAATGACTAATCGCTCAGGCGCAAGCTGTTCAATCTCACGCAGCGTCAATTCATCATTACGCTTTACCACGACCTGTGCACCAAGCTCACAAAAGTACTGGTAAAGGTTGTAGGTAAAGGAATCATAGTTATCGATAATTAGCAGCATAAATAAGTTAACTTATTGATATATAGTAAACATATTATTTGGTTTTTCTTTTCATACACGCAATTGTTCCGATACCGTCTTGTGGACCAAAGCGACACGAGCCATTGTACCCGTCTTTGGCACACAAGGGATGGCTTGGCGTTTATACTTTTTATAATCAGTGAGATGATGACAATAGGTAATAAAAGCCTAAGCAAAATCCATACGTCATGCCACCATTGCCGTCATATGCTTATCGCCCTTTTGAAGATCGTCATCGTCTCCACTGTGAACCACTCATTTTTCACTCATACGTTTAAAGTAGGGGCAAGCTGGCGTTAGCGCCTCTCACATCATCGATCGCGACATTTCAGGAATTTTCGGTATACCTATGCAGAATATTTTATCAAACAAGAGTAAGCTCAACATAGTGTTGTCCTTAAGTAAAAAAGATAGTAAATATGCCCGGCATATTTTATTTTTACTTAAGGAAAATTTTCCGCATGCTACGCATGTAATAATATAAAATAGAGAAATAAATTTTAATAATAGCGAAACCAAACCATGTTTTTCACCCAATAAAAAACAACTCCATGATCTAACATGGTTTTAAAAGAAAGCGGTTTCTTATAAATTTCCATTTTTCAATCATCAACATTACAAAATGTTTCAAGCTCAATACATTTAACATTTCACCCTTGAAGTGTTCTTATTTTTTAATCACACTCTATTTGGTTTTTCATCAGGAATCGGGGATTCATTTCTGTTGGGAAACGACGTGTACCTATTACATCGGGCATACGGAGTAATAAATGCCTATGAGATGCTATTCCAAGGAGACAGTCATAATGAAATACCTATTGCCTACGACCGCCGTCGGATTGTTATTACTCTCAACGCAGCCAGTAATGGCTGCTAACACGGGTGGTTATGCTACTACGGATGGTGGTGAAATCTCCGGTGCCGTAAAAAAAACCGCGCGTTCAATGCAAGACATTATCAATATTATTGAAGCCGCAAAAGTGGATTCAAAAGGTAAAAAGGTTAAAGGTGGCGCATATCCACTCATTATTACCTATAACGGCAATGAGGATGCATTAATCAAAGCGGCCGAGAAGAATATCTGCGGTCAGTGGAGCAAGGATGCCCGCGGCGTACAAATTAAAGAATTTACCAAAGGGATAACGATTCAGGGCACTAATGGTTCGTCTGCCAATTTCGGTATCTGGGTCATCAATTCATCTAATGTTGTCGTACGTAATATGCGTTTTGGCTATATGCCAGGCGGCGCGCAAGACGGTGATGCGATTCGTATCGATAATTCACCGAACGTCTGGATTGACCATAATGAAATCTTCGCCAAGAATTTTGAGTGTGAAGGTACACCGGATAATGACACTACGTTTGAAGCAGCCGTTGATATCAAGAAAGGGTCGACTAACGTCACGGTGTCATATAACTATATTCATGGCGTGAAAAAGGTCGGGTTAAGCGGCGCAAGCAACTCAGACACGGGCCGTAATCTTACCTATCATCACAATATCTATCGCGATGTAAACTCACGTCTGCCGCTACAGCGTGGTGGCCAGGTTCACGCGTACAACAACTTGTATGATGGCATCACCGGTTCAGGCTTTAACGTCCGTCAGAAAGGGATCGCGCTGATCGAAAGCAACTGGTTCCAAAATGCGAAAAACCCGGTAACGGCACGCAACGACAGCTCCAACTTCGGCACCTGGGAATTGCGTAACAACAATATCACCAAACCGGCCGACTTCGCCAAATATAACATCACCTGGGGCCGTCCTTCCTCTCCTCACATTAATGCGGATGACTGGAAGAGCACCGGTAAATTCCCTGCAATCCCATATAAATACACGCCGGTTTCTGCACAATGCGTGAAAGATAAACTGGCTAACTATGCCGGTGTAGGTAAAAACCTGGCAGTATTGACCGCCGCCAGCTGCAAATAAATGCCTACAGGCATTTCCTACAGGTGACGACAGGAAGTCATTCACCTGAAATATCCCAGTGGTGATTCATCACTAAGCAAGAAAATCGATCCGAGCGGGTGCTAAAGGCCCGCTCATTTCGCCAAAAGAGAGTAGATATAGCATAAATAAAATCCCCAAAAGGATAAATAATAATCATGCTAATTATTTAATTAATTCCATATCCCAATATTTATATCACGCCTATAAAAATCCATTTCACTTGATATTAGTCACAATTAAATCTTAACTAAAAATATAACTCTCCTTCATAAAAAACAGCCACTTGTTTTTTATAAAACAGGAACAATCATACCTTGAATAGAACGCTATACATTTAAACCGTTCTCTCGCCATTTAACGATATATTTCCTGACAAATATTGAATTATCTTTTTTTTATGATAACACTTGATCGTGATTCCGATAAGGTTGAATTTCAATTTTATTGAAACCACTCGCACTACAACTGGGTTATGGGGATTATTAATAACCGACAATAATTCTATTTCAAGGAGAGTACCAGAATGAAATATCTACTACCTTCTGCAACCGCTGGGTTGTTATTACTTGCGACGCAACCAGCTCTGGCAGCATACACAGGCGGTTATGCGACTACGGATGGAGGTAATGTCGCCGGTGCCGTACATAAAACAGCACGATCTATGCAAGATATCATTGATATCATTGCGGAAGCGAGGCTGGATTCCAAAGGTAAGAAAGTTAAAGGCGGGGCTTACCCGCTCGTGATTACCTATAACGGTAATGAAGATGCGCTGATTAACGCCGCAGAGAAAGATATTTGTAGCCAGTGGAAGAAAGATGCCCGTGGTGTACAAATTAAAGAATTTACCAAAGGGATTACCATCATCGGCACCAATGGTTCATCCGCCAATTTTGGCCTTTGGCTGATAAAATCCTCCGATATCGTCATTCGTAACATGCGTTTTGGTTACATGCCTGGCGGCGCACAAGATGGCGACGCGATTCGTATCGATAATACGCCAAACGTCTGGATCGACCACAACGAGATCTTTGCTAAAAATTTCGAATGTCCAGGTACTAAAGACGGTGATACTACATTTGAAGCCGCCGTTGACATCAAGAAAGCCTCTACCAATGTCACGGTGTCATATAACTACATTCACGGTATCAAGAAAGTAGGGTTAAGCGGATTCAGTAGCAGCGATACCGGACGCGACCTAACTTACCACCACAATGTCTATCGCGATGTTAACGCCCGCCTTCCGCTGCAACGAGGGGGTAAAGTCCATGCCTACAACAACTTGTATACTGAGGTCACCAGTTCTGGTTTGAACGTGCGTCAGAAGGGGATCGCGCTTATCGAACGCAACTGGTTCGAAAATGCGAAAAACCCGGTCACCTCGCGTTACGACGGCTCCAACTTCGGCACTTGGGATCTCCGGAATAACAATATTATGAGCCCGGCTGATTTCGCTAAATACAACATTACTTGGAATAAGGATTCCAAGCCTTATGTGAACGCCGAAGATTGGAAAAGCACCGGCACGTTCCCGGCTGTCCCGTACCGCTACTCTCCCGTTTCGGCACAGTGCGTGAAGGACAAATTGGAGAACTACGCGGGCGTGAATAAAAATCTTGCGGAGCTGACAGCAGCAGATTGTAACGCGTAGATACGGGTCATAAGTGAATGTTACTAAGTGACTTCGGTTATGGCTTAATCATTTCGGCTCTATGCCCGTAAGCACGCGTAGCAATATCTCACCCACCTGTAGTCGTAGCCAGGTTTAAGGCCACATTCGTGGCCTTTCTCGTGCTCTCGGTTCTGCATTGTCCGACCTATCAGGGCAGCACTTTGGCAGATTGAATCACGATAGGTGTAGTCGGCACATTCTGGTAAGGCCCGAAATTTTTCGTTGGCACATGGGATATCTTATCCACGACGTCCATGCCTTTTACCACTTTACCAAATACGGCATAGCCAAAATCCCGCTGACCGTGATCGAGGAACGCATTGTCCGCCACGTTGATAAAGAACTGGCTGGTCGCACTGTCTTTGTCTGAGGTTCTCGCCATAGCGATCGTACCGCGCTGATTACGCAGACCGTTATCGGCCTCATTCTTAATCGGCGCATTGGTTGCTTTTTGGCTCATCTCGGCGGTGAATCCGCCACCCTGCACCATGAATCCAGGAATGACCCGATGAAAGGTCGTCCCGTTATAAAAACCGCTGTTAACGTACTCAACGAAATTTTTTACCGACACCGGCGCTTTTTGATTATCTAAAGAGAGTTCGATATTGCCCGCGGTCGTCGTCAACAGCACATGGGTTGTAGCGCTGGAAGCGGCAAAGGCGGGGGAAAATGCCGTCAGTGAAATCAAGGCTGCCGCAGCAACCAGAGCACGTTTTAACATGAGAATTCCTTTTTGAAGAGGCCGACTACAGAAAGCGTAATGATTGTATGTATCCGCACTCGTCAACGCTACCCATTTACTTTTTTTTACGTAGAGGTGTCTATTCACCACTTTCAGTAAGCGAAAATCGGAAGGGATTTGACATCCTCCCCGCCCTAAAGGATGGGGTTTTACGGCGCACCTGATATAAAAAAAGGCCGATTGCCCGGCCCTCATGTTGATTGTTGTAGCGTGGGGCTTACCCCATGCGCTCCGAACGCACCGCCAGATCGCGGCTGTACTGGCGGCTGGCGTCCACTAGCATCGTGGTATAAGCGTTTTTCGGCACATCGCGGGTCAGATCGTCGGTTTCCAACGTCTCCAGTATCTTGCCGTATTGCATCACCGCGACGTTATGGCACAGATGGGATATCACGCCTAAATCATGCGTCACCATCAGATAGGTTAGCTTTTCCTGCTGCTGCAATTCTGCGAGCAGATTAAGGATCTCCGCTTGTACCGAGACATCCAGCGCCGATGTCGGCTCATCCAGCAGCAGTACCCTCGGTTCCAGAATGAGCGCACGAGCTATCGCCACGCGCTGCCGCTGGCCGCCCGAAAGCTGATGTGGGTAGCGACGACGAAAGTGTGTTCCTAATCCTACTTTTTCCAGCAGACTATCAATACGATTGTCGCGATCGTCAAAACGGTGGATCGACAGCGGTTCTTCCAGAATGGATTCCACCGTATGACGCGGATGCAGCGACCCATAGGGATCCTGAAACACCATCTGCACCTGCCGACAGCGGGCCGGTTCGATACGATGAGCCAGCTTCTGCCCGTCAATCGATAACGTCCCTTCCCAATGATTAAACAACCCAGCCAGACACTTAAGCACCGTGGTTTTACCCGAACCGGATTCCCCCACCAAACCAAAGATATCACCATCGTTAACCGTCAGGTTCACATCGTACAACACCTGATTCGCCGTGCTGCCATAACCAAAAGAGAGATTCAGGTTATTGATTTCGATCATCGGCTTAGGTTGACGCTTTGCTTCGTTTACCATGATGCCCTCCTTACCCATTGATCCAGGCCGGATCGCGATGCATGACCGGCAGGCGTGGCCGTCGATTGTCGATATCCGGCAGCGAATTCAGTAAACCCCGCGTATACGGGTGCTGCGCGTTGTCCAGATCGGCGGCGGCAATGGACTCCACCACGCGTCCGGCATACATCACCAGCACGCGATCGCAAAAGCTGCGTACCAGATTGATGTCATGACTGATAAAAATCAGCCCCAAACCGCGCTCGCTCACCAGATCGTCCAGCATTGCCAGCACCTGTAAACGCACGGACACATCCAGCGCCGAGGTCGGTTCATCGGCAATGACAATTTCGGGTTCAGTGATCAGCATCATCGCGATCATGATACGCTGCCCTTGTCCGCCTGATATTTCATGAGGATATAAATGATAGACGCGCTCCGGCTGACGAATACGCACGACCTCCAGCATCGCCATGACCTTTTCCTTTGCTTCACGATGCGACACCTTATGGTGCGCCAGATACGCTTCAGCAATCTGGTCGCCGACGCAAACTACCGGGTTTAGCGAATATTTTGGGTCCTGCATAATCATGGAAATCCGTTTGCCGCGAATCTGGCGCATCCGTGCCTCATCCGCCTTCAGCAGATCGATATCGCCGAAACGTAGCGTGTCGGCGGTCACTCTTGCGCTATGCGGATGCAGTTGCAGCAATGCACGCCCCACCGTCGACTTGCCGGAACCGGATTCACCGACAATGGCCAGCTTTTCACAACCAAGCCGAAAAGATACGCCGCGCACGGCATCGGTCACCGCGCCACCGTTCACGAAGCTCACGCGCAGGTTCTCCACTTCCATCAGCGGAGAACGGTCCGCTGCACGTCGAGAAGATTTATTCAGTTCTGGGATCGAGGATGTCACGTAGGCCGTCTCCAAGGAAGTTGAACGCCAGGCTGTTAATCAAAATCGCCAGCCCCGGAATAGTTACTAACCACCAGCATTCCATCATGTAACGACGACCCGCAGAGATCATCGCGCCCCACTCGGGATCGGGCGGCTGTGCGCCCAGCCCAAGGAATCCCAGGCCTGCCGCCGTCAGAATGATGCCCGCCATATTCATAGTGATACGGATAATCACCGATGGCAGGCACAGCGGCACAATATGATGCAGCATGATGCGGATCGACGACGCGCCTTGTAACTTCACGGCGGAAACAAAATCCGCGTGACGCAACGATAGCGTCTCCGCCCGTGCCAGACGGGCAATCGGCGGCCAGGCCGTCAAGGTAATCGCGATCACCACATGTTCCAAACCGGGGCCAAGCGCTGCGACGAACGCCAGCGCCAGTACCAGGCTAGGGAAGGAGATGAAAATGTCGGTAATACGCATCAGAATAGTATCGACGATGCCGCCGTAGTACCCCGCTACCACGCCCAGTGCCAGTCCGATAGGCCCCACGGTGACCGACACCAGCGCAACGATGTATAGCGTGATACGCGAGCCATAAACCAAGCGGCTAAACACATCGCGCCCGAACTCGTCGGTGCCAAAATAGTGCGTCGCGCTCGGTGCCTGTAACGCATTACTCAAATCCTGTACCAGCGGATCGTGCGTGGCTATCCACGGCGCAAAGAGAGCAATCAACATCAACATTAGCACGATAGCTGAACCAATCGCCGTCAGCGGGTTACGCAGCATCGTTACAATAAATCCGCCCACGCGCGCAATGCGCAACCGCAGACGGCTCACCCGTTTTTCCGGCGGTGTCCGCATTACCGATAGGCGGCTGACCGGCGGCTCAGAGGAAATATTCATGCGTTCGTCCTCGGATCAAAGAGTTGATACAACATGTCCGATAGCAGATTAAGCGTCACAAAGATTAATCCGACTAACAACACACAGCCCATCACCGCGTTCATATCGCCCAGCAACAAACTACCGGTCAAATAGGAACCAAAACCCGGCCATGAGAAGACGGTTTCGATCAGTACGGCGCCTTCCAGCAGGGAGCCATAGGCCAACGCCACCACCGTCAGAAGCTGGACCAGAATATTGCGGAACGCGTGCGCCCAGACAACACGGAACTCCGACAGCCCCTTGACGCGTGCGGTAATGATGTATTCCTGCGAAAGTTGCGCCAGCATGAAGCTGCGCGTCATACGGCTGATATAGGCTAGCGAGTGAAAACCGAGGATCGTCGCGGGCAAGACCAGATGATTCAATGTGCTCCGGAAGACCTCCCATTCACCTGCCAATAGTGAATCCACTAATAGCAAGCCGGTACGGGTCTCTACCAGACCATCGTAAGCCATATCCACCCGTCCGGCGCCGCCAACCCAGTTCAGCCAGGCATAAAACACCAGTAGCCCCATCATCCCGACCCAAAATATTGGCGTGGAATAACCGGCCAGACTGATAAAACGCACCACATAATCGGCCCACTTGCCGCGCCGCGCCGCGGCTAACACCCCCAGCGGCACACCCAGGCCGGCACCGACGATAATCGCCATCGTCGCCAGCTCAATAGTCGCGGGGAAGACGCGGATAATGTCATCCACGACCGGACGCCCCGTCAGGAGCGCATTGCCCAAATCGCCATGCAGCAGTGAAGTGAAATAAATAAAGAATTGCACATAGAGGGGTTTATCCAACCCTAACTGTTGGTAAACCTGTTGATAGGTACTTTGGTCGGCATCCTGTCCGACAATAGCCAGAACCGGATCGATGGGCATCACGCGGCCGATCACGAAGGTCAGGATTAACAACCCGAACAGCGTGACGATCACTTGAAACAAACGTTTTGCCAAACGACGTACTATCCCACCCGGTTTGATCCAATCAGAGAAAACCATATTCTTTCTCCCGATATCCCGGTGTGCGGCGACGATGAATCCCCACTCACGCGGTTATCTCTTTTTGACGTCTCCGTCCGGATGATTTCATCAGCGATTCATCCGGCGAAAGGATGGACACTAGCGCTGTTTGTACACGCCCCGCAGATGCGTTGTAGAGGATGGATGCGGCACATAACCTTTCACATCCTTACGCAACACCACAGAATCGATCATCTGCGACACCGGAATAATGGCCGGGAACAGTTCCTCATAACGATTCTGGATAGTGATATACATTTGCTTCTGTTTCTGGGGATCTTTCTCTAACAGCGCCTGATCGATCAGGTCGTTTAACGGTTTGTCATAGAAAGAGGTGCGCCAACCTTGGAAGTTTGTCAATTTGGCTTCGTCGCGGTTATCTGGGTTATAGGCAATAGAACGCAGGCTAGAGTGAGGGTGCGGATCGACACCACCACCACCACGGCCAACCAGCATATCGAAGTTACGATCGCGCATCGCGCCGTAAACCTGATTACCGGTGCCGGAGATGATTTTGGCTTTGATGCCCGCCTGCGCCAGCGTGGACTGCACCGACGTTGCCAGATTCAGGAACGGCTGATCGGACAAAACACGCAGCGTGGTTTCAAACCCATTCGGGTAGCCCGCTTCGGCCAGTAATGCTTTGGCGCGAGGCACATCCAGCTTGTAACCAGGATTCGGCAACGTGGCCTCCATCCCTTGCTGAATAGGGCGCTGATGATAGAAGCCATAACCCGGCATCACCGTTTTATTCACGCCATCGTAATCGATTAGGTAACGCACCGCTTCGCGCACTTTCGGTTTGGCGAAGTACTCATTTTTCAAGCTCATGGCAACGTAGTACAGCGTGCCTTTTTTCACCTCGTCGACCACAACATCCGGGTCTTTTTTCAATGCGTTGATATCCGGCACCGACATCCCGGAAGCGACATCAATGTCGCCTTTTTCAATCATCAAACGTAGCGCCTGCGATTCGGTCATATGACGAAAAATGACACGCCGCATTTTCGCATCGCCCTGCCAATAATTTTCGGCTCTACTGATGCGTAGCACGTCTTTCGCCTGCCACACGTCCAGCTTGAACGGGCCGGAACCCGCTTCGTTGGTGGTCAGCCAGCCATTGCCCCAGTCGCCGTTTTTCTCATGCTGCATGACGGTTTTGCTGTCCAGCACCGAGCCGCTGCCCAATGTCGCCAGAGAATAGATCACCAGCTTGGGATCGTTCGGTTTCGGCAGTTCGATTTCAACGGTGTGAGCGTCTTTGGCACGGATCATTTTCCCCACGTTTTGCGCGGTGAAACCGTAAGACTTCCAAGTGGTGGCTTGCGCCATGTTGAGGTTAAGCAGCCGTTCCATCGACCAGGCGAAATCCTGCGCCGTCACGGGATTGCCGGAATGGAATTTGGCGTTGTCCACCAGATTGAAGGTAATGATGTTGCCCGCTTCGTTGACGCTCCAGCTTTTCGCCAGAGAAGGCAGGATGTGACTCAGGTTAGCCGGATCGAGCACTACCAGCGAGTCATAAAGGTTAACGATAATGCCCACCACTTCGTTACCGGTCATCGCGGCCGGATCGAGTGACAGCATGTTATTCATATTCATCCCGACGATCAGCTGATCGTCAGGCGTTTTGGCCGAGAGGATGGCCGGTGTGGCAACCATACAGAGTGAACTTAACAGTAGGGTACGGAGTATTGCTCGTGCTTTCATTATTATTCTCCAGATATGGGAACATGGAAGACGACAACTTTTTATTTTGGGTAAGGCTATCTTTCGAATCGAATAAAAAACGGTGTCTATAACGTTATTCTTTGCTTAGGGTATGCTCCTCTATCCAGTCAAAATTAATATCTTCTCCCAGCCCAGGGCGCTGCGGTAGATGCACAAACCCGTCGTCATCCATCGGGTCGACGATAGCATTCAGATAGGCGGCAGGTTCGTCATAATTGAGGAAAGGGTGCAGCAGGCCGCGCTCATACCAGCGACAGTTCTTAATGGCGCCAACCACATTAAGATTGGGGGCGCCGTTGCCGTGGATTTCACAATCCATGCCAAAGGATTCTGCCAGGCTCGCGACTTTCAGGCACGGCCACAGACCGCCAACGCCCTGCACGCCCGCACGTAAAATATCGCATGCGCCTTCCTTCACCCAGTCGGCGCGGCTGAAGTATTTACCTGAAAGACTTTCCGGCCCAATAACATCGATATCCAAATTCTTCGTCAGCCAGCTATAAGATGCCATGCTCTGCTCTTCCATCGGCTCTTCGAACCAGGTGAAACCAAGCTTTTGCAGCTCACGGCCGATATACAGCGCATCGCTGCGGCTGTACCAGTGGTAGCCATCTAGCATCAGGCAAATATCCGGGCCAACCGCTTCACGCACCGCCGCACAGGCCTTCACATCCATCTTCGGACTGGGCGCGAACGACACCGGTGGCATCCAGGTGTGCAATTTGATGGCCTTATAGCCGCGTTGCACCAGTTTCTCTGCAAACTGACCATATTCTTCCGGCGTGGATAGCCCCCCAGCCAGTTCATCGCCGCACATGGTACTGCCGTAGGCAGGAACCTTTTCACGGTAACCGCCGAGCAGCTTATGCACGGGCATATTTAGTATGCGCCCCTGCAAATCCCATAGCGCGGATTCCACAATTGACAATGCGCGATCGGTCAACTGGTTGGCGCTACCGCGTTGCCAGTGCACCAGATCCTGCCAAAGGCGCTCACGGTCAAACGGATTTTGCCCGATTAGCACCTTGCGGAAAAACGCATTAACGATATGGGGACGAATCACTTCCGGCGGCGCGAAGGCGTAACCTTTCTGGCCGTCATCCGCCGCGATCGTTAATAACGCCATCCGGGCTTGGTTCTCGGCGCCGGGGTGGGAATGGCCCGCACTGTCGGAAACCCGGCGAGTGGGGTAAGTAAAGACGGTGACATCAATTGATTCTATTTTCACGTTATTACCTGCCTTGATGTTTAACACAATTCATACACAAACCTCGCGAATCGCCCTCCCCAAATGCACTAAAGCATAACGCCATTAACGGCGACGTGACGGGTTGGCTCAAAACGCCTTTCCTTTAGCGGTGATCGAATAAGTTGATCGGCGTCACATAATAGAAATAGCGTGTTAATTTAAAGAAAATGGCGTTTTATTTTCAATTATTAAGGTTGTGATGCCGTTAGTCATTAGGCAATTTCTTTCATATAAAGAAATTATGTTGCTGATAACTGTGCAAGTGCACATAAAATTGTGAGCATTATCACTAGAAAACCCCCTATCTATATAGGATAAATGGATAACCCCTTGGGTTTATTTTTTAGCCGTTTGGGAAAAACTCAATAATGAATAAGGTGACAATGACCGCGATAACGGATATTGCGCTAATCACTCCGCGTTAGACCAAAAGCGTGCTATAGATCTCATTTTCACCTGCAAGTAAAATCCCAACAAAAACCAAGGCTTAACAAAAAACAAGTAAAATCATGAACATACTCATAAAGTAGTATATAAAAGACAATTTGACGTACATCAATAAGCGCCCTCTGTGGCGCGATAAGGTAGCCTCGGAAGAAGCAATTTTGAGGCAAAAATGAACAAAGTCAGACTCGCTGTCATCGGTAACGGGATGGTAGGCCACCGTTTTATCGAAGAGTTGCTGGAAAAGGCCCCCGCATCCACCTACGAGATCACCGTTTTCTGTGAAGAGCCCCGCGTCGCCTACGATCGTGTCCATTTGTCTTCTTACTTTGCCCATCACACGGTAGAAGAGCTCTCTTTGGTACGCGAAGGCTATTATGAGAAAAATGGGGTAAATATCCTGCTCGGTGAGCGTGCTATCACGATTAACCGTAGTGAAAAGGTGATTCACTCCAATACCGGTCGCTCCGTGCATTATGACAAACTCATTCTGGCAACCGGCTCCTACCCATGGATCCCTGAGATTAAGGGCTCAAACGGGCAAGACTGTTTCGTCTACCGCACAATCGAAGATCTGAACGCCATTGAAAGTTGCGCGCGCAGAAGTAAGCGTGGTGCGGTCGTTGGCGGAGGATTATTGGGTCTGGAAGCGGCCGGGGCGCTAAAACACCTCGGCGTAGAAACGCACGTCATTGAATTCGCGCCAGTGCTGATGGCTGAACAGCTAGATGCACAGGGCGGCGCGCTGCTACAGCGCAAGATAGAAAATATCGGTGTGCATGTGCATACCCGTAAGAATACGCAGGCGATTCAGCCTATCGGTCAGGAAAGTCGTAAGACGATGGTATTTGCCGACGGCAGCACGTTGGAAGTCGACTTTGTGGTGTTCTCGACCGGTATTCGTGCCCAGGACAAATTGGCCCGCCAGTGTGCGTTGGAGATTGGCCCGCGTGGTGGTATCGCCATCAACGATATGTGCCAGACGTCCGATCCGGATATCTACGCCATCGGCGAATGTGCCGCCTGGCAAGGCAGGCCCTTCGGTCTGGTCGCGCCCGGCTACAAGATGGCGCAGGTAGCCGCCGATCATCTGTTAGGTCGCGAAAACCGCTTTCAGGGGGCCGACATGAGCGCCAAGCTCAAACTCATGGGCGTCGACGTCGGCGGCATTGGCGACGCGCATGGCCGCACGCCTGGCTCCCGTAGCTACATGTGGTTGGATGAAAACAAAGAAACCTACAAACGCCTGATCGTCAGCGCCGACAACAAAACGCTGCTCGGCGCCGTTTTGGTCGGCGACACTCGGGATTACGGCAATCTGCTGCAATTCATGCTGAATAAGATTCCGTTGCCGGATTCTCCTGAGGTACTCATTCTTCCCGCCTCGGCAGGCAGCGCAAAACCCGCATTAGGGGTGGATGCCTTACCGGAAAGCGCGCAAATTTGCTCCTGTTTTGATGTCTCCAAAGGCGACATTATTAAGGCGATTAATAGCGGCTGTCACACCGTCGCAGCGATCAAAGACGCCACCAAAGCGGGTACGGGCTGCGGCGGCTGCGTGCCGCTAATTACCCAGGTACTGAACGCAGAGCTCAGCAAACAGGGAATTGAGGTTAATAACCACCTATGCGAACACTTCGCCTATTCCCGTCAGGAGCTGTTTCACCTGATTCAAATAGAACAAATTAAAACCTTCGATCAACTATTGGAAAAGCACGGTTCGGGCTATGGCTGCGAAGTCTGTAAACCGACTGTGGCATCCCTGCTGGCCTCCTGCTGGAACGAATACGTGCTCAAACCCCAGCACACGCCGCTACAGGATTCCAACGATAACTTCCTCGGCAATATTCAAAAAGACGGCACATACTCAGTGATCCCGCGCTCCGCAGGCGGGGAAATCACGCCGGATGGTCTGATCGCTATTGGTCGCATCGCGAAGCAATATAACCTGTACACCAAAATGACCGGTTCCCAACGCATGGCGCTATTTGGCGTGCAGAAAGACGATCTGCCCGATGTGTGGGCGCAGCTTATCGACGCCGGGTTCGAGACGGGTCACGCCTACGCTAAGGCGTTGCGCATGGCAAAAACCTGTGTCGGCAGTAGCTGGTGCCGCTTTGGGGTTGGCGACAGCGTAGGCTTGGGCGTCGAACTGGAAAACCGTTATAAAGGCATCCGCACGCCGCACAAAATGAAGTTTGGCGTCTCCGGCTGTACGCGGGAATGCGCCGAAGCACAAGGGAAAGATGTGGGAATCATCGCCACCGAGAAAGGCTGGAATCTCTATGTCTGCGGCAACGGCGGGATGAAACCACGCCACGCCGACCTGCTGGAAGCCGACTTAGATCGCGACACCTTAATCCGCTATCTGGACCGCTTCATGATGTTCTATATCCGCACCGCCGATAAACTTCAGCGCACCTCCGTCTGGCTGGAGAATCTCGAAGGCGGCATCGACTACCTGCGTAGCGTGATCGTGAAAGATAAATTGGGTATTAACGAGCGGCTTGAAGCCGATATCGCGCAACTGCGCGCAAGTTACGTGTGCGAATGGCAGGCGACGTTGGCAAACCCGGAAGCACAGCGCCGCTTTGCCCACTTCATCAACAGCCCGGAACGCGACCCGAATGTACAAATGGTCAGTGAACGCCAACAACATCGTCCAGCACGCCCCGCTGAACGCATTCCGGTGAAACAGATCGCTCTGGAGGAGGAAGACGCATGAGCCAGTGGACGACCGTATGTAAGTTAGATGATATCCTGCCCGGCACCGGCGTGTGTGCGCTCGTCGGGCAGCAGCAGGTTGCCGTATTTAGGCCGCGTCACGACGAACAGGTTTACGCCATCAGTAATATCGATCCTTTCGCACAGGCTAGCGTATTAAGTCGTGGCATATTGGCAGAGCATCATGGGGAGTTGTGGGCAGTCAGCCCATTGAAAAAACAACATTTCCGCCTTTATGATGGCTTCTGCCTGGAGGATGACGCCTATTCGATTGCCGCCTATGAAGCGCGAGTGATAAACGGTGATGTGCAAGTCTCCCTCACGCCGCGGGATATGCCGGTTGCTAATCCCCAACCATAACCTTTACGGGCCGAGTCCCGCGTGCCACGCGGGACACTACGATCTGGTTTCTCAAGACAATCTACGTTTTTAAGAGGCGTTACATGGATTACCTGCCAATATTCTGTCAGCTCCGCGATAAATCTTGTCTATTGGTAGGGGGTGGCGAAATAGCCGAACGTAAAGCCCGTCTATTACTGGACGCGGGCGCAAATATTACCGTCAATGCGCTCGACATTAACGATCAATTCCGCGCATGGGCACGGGACAATCAGCTCACGCTAGCGCACGGTGCTTTTGATCCGGTATTACTGGACGGCGTATGGCTGGTGATTGCCGCAACGGATGATGAGGACGTGAACCGGCAGGTCTTTGCCCATGCCAGCGAACGACAGATTTTCTGCAATGTGGTCGATTCACCGGAGCGCGCCAGCTTCATTATGCCGTCGATCATTGACCGTTCCCCACTGATGGTTGCCGTGTCTTCGGGTGGCGCCGCCCCCGTCTTGGCTCGACTATTGCGAGAAAAGCTGGAAGGTATTCTTCCGCAGCACCTCGGTAAATTAGCGAAATTTGCTGGTGAATTGCGTCACCGAGTGAAAAATCGGTTCCGCAATATGAGCGCACGCCGCCGCTTCTGGGAAAAACTCTTCATACACGATCGGCTGGCACAGGCGTTAGCCAATGAGGACAGTCAACGCATCCAACAATTAACGGAGCAGCTATTTTCCGCGCCGCTTGATGATCGGGGCGAGGTGACCCTGGTCGGCGCCGGGCCGGGCGATGCCGGATTATTAACGTTGAAAGGCCTGCAACAACTCCAACAGGCCGACATTATTGTTTACGATCGTTTGGTCTCAAAGGAGGTTCTCAATCTGGCCCGTCGCGACGCTGAACGACTCTTTGTCGGCAAATCGTCCGGCTTTCACAGCGTCCCCCAGGAACAAATCAATCAACTACTGGTAGAAAAAGCGCGAGCGGGCTATCGCGTCGTTAGGCTGAAAGGCGGCGATCCCTTTATCTTTGGGCGTGGCGGTGAAGAGTTGGAGCACCTGCAACAGGCGGGGATCCCGTTCTCTGTGGTGCCCGGTATTACTGCCGCATCGGGCTGTTCGGCTTACAGCGGTATCCCGCTAACGCATCGCGATCGCTCACAGGGCGTCAGGTTGATCACCGGGCACGTCAAACACGACACCGATTTAGACTGGTCGAGTCTGGCGGCGGAAAAGCAAACGCTGGTTTTTTATATGGGGCTGCAACAGGCGGAATACATTCAAACTCGACTCATCGAACAGCAACTACCGGAAACCGTGCCCGTCGCCATTATCGAAAACGGCACCTCAACGAAGCAACGCGTTCTGAGTGGTCAGCTTGGCCAATTGAGTGAATTAGCGCAACAGGCCAGCAGCCCGAGTTTGATCATCATCGGCGATGTCGTCGAATTACGGGAAAAATTAAGCTGGTTCTCTGAGCAAACAGCATAATCTTCTTCCCATCGCGTTATTAACCTGTCATCTCACGTCAGATGGCAGGTTTTTTACTACGATGAAGTAATATTCTATAAATCAGCATAACAATTCACTAATTCATCCTCACTTCCAAATAAAATATCACTTTAATGCTTTACCACAGGCGCTATCTGGCTTATTTTGGCTGCAACAACCCAGTTAATAAGCAGGCTATTAATAAGTAAAATGTATGAATAACTAATCACCGCTTTCGCAAAGCGTGGATAGGCGAATGCTTTACGTTCTTACGATTCACAACACGATCTCAGAACCGTTCATACCGGATCGTTTCATCGTCAAATCATCGTGTTCATAAAATCGGTGTTTCATCGAATCCGTACGTCATCGCGTCAGCACACCGTTGATGTAAGTACACATTAACGATGTGATACATCGCATCATTACGCCTTTCCGCTCTCATCCCTGAACGGGGTTGATGTTGTCGTGCTTTCATCACAAAAACTGTTCTGTACGACAGAACACTAAGTAAGCAGTTTGGAGCCATTTGTGGAAGACTTAACTTTCTGGCAGCTCATCAGTTTTGGTGAACATGGCTGGGGAAAATTATTACTCATTGGGACAGGCATGACGATCGCGCTGGCTATCTGCGGTTTCTTGCTGGGGGCCGCAATCGGTGCCATTGGCGCCTGGTCTAAAATCTGCGGCAATCGCCCCATACGTTATCTGGCCGATGGCTATACCACGCTCATCCGGGGAATTCCTGATCTGCTCATCATCTATCTGCTTTACTTTGGCGGCAGCACCGCGTTAACGCTGGTCGCCAAACTATTTGGCAGTGATGCATTTTTTGGCTTTCCCGGCTTCCTCGCCGGTGTGCTAGCCGTTGGAATTTCTTCCGGCGCGCAGCAAACAGAAGTCTATCGCGGCGCATTCTACGCCGTATCAAAAGGGGAAATAGAAGCCGCCAAAGCCTGCGGTATGCCAACCTTGCTACGTCTGCGCCGCATCATTATGCCGCTCCTGCTGCGCCACGCGATCCCTCCGCTCGGCAACGTATGGCAATTGGTATTGAAAACCTCCGCGTTGGTTTCCGTTACTGGCGTCGCCGAGTTGATGACGCAGTCGCAAACCGGGGCCGGTTCGACCGGAAAACCCTTTGATTTCTTTATGGCGGCCGCGCTGCTCTATCTGTTTATTTCTATCGTTTCCGGCTGGGTGATGCGCCGTGCCGAGTCTCATTATTCCCGAGGTGTGAAACGCTGATGGACCTCTCTTTTCTGTACGACACGTTTCTGGAAATTATTCCCGGCATTCCGCTGACGCTGCAACTTGCCGCCAGCTCCGTATTCCTGGGCTTCTTTCTGGCACTAGGGCTGGCATTGATGCAACAGTCTTCGTTTACCGTGCTGCGATCAATTTCACGAACCTACGTGCTGTTTTTCCGCGGTACGCCGCTGCTGGTGCAACTGTTCCTGATTTACTACGGGCTAGGGCAATTTCAATGGATTCGGGAAAGCGTACTGTGGCCATTCCTGCGCGAACCACACTGGTGCGCCCTACTGTCGCTCAGCCTGTGTACCGGCGCTTATGCTTGCGAAATTATTCGGGGCGGATTGCTGTCGGTTCCCACAGGCCAAATCGAATCCGCGCGCGCCTGCGGCATGCCTTCCTTCATGATTTTCAAGCGCATCATTTTCCCGCTGGCGATTCGCCAGGCGCTCCCTGCTTACGGCAACGAGCTGATCTCGATGGTGAAATCGACTTCACTGGCTTCCATCATCACGCTGATGGAAATCACCGGGATCGCCGCACGACTCATTGCAGAAACATACCGTCCACTCGAAGTATTTTTAGTGGCTGGCGCCATCTATTTATTTATTAATCTTATTTTGACACGTTTGTTGATGTGGGCAGAATTTACGCTAACACCGCATCTCCGAGCACCGGGTGCGCAACCACCCGCGAAAAAAATGAAAAAATTAGGAGACCTGCAATGACGACATCCGCCATTAGCCTGCGCAACATTCACAAAAGTTTCGGCTCATTGGACGTCCTGAAAGGGATTTCGATCGAAGCAAATCCAGGGGAAGTGATCTCCATTTTAGGCTCGTCCGGGTCAGGTAAATCGACGCTGCTGCGTTGCAGTAACCTACTGGAACTTCCCGATCGAGGCGAAATCATCGTCGGCGGGGAGACGATTGAAATGAAGCCGAATCGCAAAGGGCAGAACCGACCGTCGAACCCTAAACAGATCGACAGAATTCGTACCCAACTGGGCATGGTATTCCAGAATTTTAACCTTTGGTCACATAAGACCGTGCTGGAAAACATTATCGAAGCCCCCGTACACGTCTTAAAACGTCCCCAGGCGGCTTGTGTCGAACACGCCGAACAGTTATTAGAAAAAGTTGGTCTGGCCGATAAGCGTCACTACTATCCCGCGCATTTGTCAGGGGGCCAGCAACAGCGCGCCGCCATTGCCCGCGCACTGGCTATGGAACCCAAAGTCATGCTGTTTGATGAACCGACTTCGGCTCTTGACCCGGAATTGGTCGGCGAAGTGCTGCGTGTCATGCACACGCTGGCCGACGAGGGGATGACGATGCTGGTCGTGACCCACGAAATGGACTTTGCCCGTGAGGTTTCTCACCGCGTCATCTTTCTGCATCAGGGGGAAATCGAAGAGCAGGGAACGCCCGAGCAGGTGTTCACCGCCAGCCAATCGGCGCGCTTTCGGCAGTTTATTGCCAGTTGGTAAATGCCATCCTGCGTATTTCACGCTTCCGGCTATCTTCAGCTACAGCGTGAAATCCACAGGAAATAAATAACACATAACGATAGAGAATACCGGGAGAGAAATAGGATGATCAAAGCAAAATTCACACTACTTGCCTGTTCGCTGTGTATCGCAGGAACGCTGGCTACGGCATTTACCGCGTCGGCGGAGGAGAAAAAATGGACGACGGTTCGCGTAGCCACCGAAGGCGCTTACTATCCGTATAACTTTACTAAGCCAGACGGCACATTAGATGGTATGGAGATCGATCTGTACAAGGTCCTGTGTCACAACATGCAGGTAACCTGTGAGATCATGGTTCAGCCGTTCACCAGTACCATTCCTGCGTTAAATGCAGGGAAGTTCGACGCGATCATTTCTGGGATGTCCGCAACGGAGAAACGCCGTCAGGTGATTGATTTCAGTCAACCGTACACACAGGCAGGGCAGACTTTCGCCGTGCTAAAGTCCAGCCCTCTGGCCAAAGATTTCCCTGATGCGGGCGTGCGTTTCTCTATCGATCCCGCCAATGAAGCTAGCGCATTGGCCGAGATTGAAAAACTGAAACCGTTGCTGAAAGGCAAAACCATCGGTGTGCAGTCCGCTTCTATCGCCAGTACCTTTTTAGATAACTATCTGAAAGGGGTGATGAAAGTACGCGAATATAAAACCATGCAGGAACACGACCTGGATCTGAAGGCAGGGCGTGTTGATTTGGTTATCGCTTCTGCGCCTTACCTAAAAAGCGTGGCGGAAAAATCGGGTAATGAGATCGTCACGCCTGGGCCGCAGTTCATCGGTGGCATCTTAGGGAGTGGCTCTTCCGTTGGTTTACGAAAAAGCGATCCTGAGCTAAAAGCCATGTTCGATAAAGCCATCGATCAGGCTAAAAAAGACGGTACGATCAGGAAACTGAGCGAAAAATAGTTCGGCATGGACACTACGCCACTTTGAGTGTGAAGCCCTAGTTGAATCACGTGCCATCGTCATCTGGCCATGGCACGCCCGCGCAAATGTATCAGAGCCATCAAACGAGCACATCACGCATGAATGCAACACACAATGAAGGCACCCTGCCTTCTCTCGATCGCCACACCGTAGAGGAAATTTGCGGCTTAATTGCGGCCAAACGGCAGCAGTTCTGTGCCTTAAGCGACAGTATCTGGGATACGCCGGAACTGAATTATGAAGAATATCGTTCAGCCGCACAGCATGAGGCCGTCCTGAAAGCCGAAGGCTTCCGCCTGACGAGAGGCATCGCTGGTATGCCCACCGCGCTGCTGGGAGAATTCGGCGAAGGTTTGCCAATTATTGCCATTTTAGGTGAATATGACGCGCTGCCGGGACTGAGCCAGCAAGCGAATGTCGCAGAACCCAAACCACTGGAAAACGGTGGAAATGGGCACGGCTGCGGGCATAATCTCCTCGGCACTGCGGCGCTACAGGCGGCAACGGCGGTAAAAGATTATCTGCAAGAACACGCACTCCCCGGAACCGTGCGTTTTTACGGCTGCCCCGCGGAAGAAGGCGGGTCATCCAAAGGGTTCATGGTCAAGGAAGGCGTCTTTGATGATGTCGATATCGCCATCTGCTGGCATCCGGCGACCTTCACTGGCGTCAACAGCCCGGTATCATTGGCCTGTAACGAACTGAATTTTTATTTTAAAGGCCGTGCCGCCCATGCGGCGTCCAGTCCACATCTGGGCCGCAGCGCGCTCGACGCCGTCGAACTGATGAACGTGGGCGTGAACTATATGCGCGAACACATGCCTTCTTCCGCGCGTGTTCACTATGCGATCACCGACAGCGGCGGTCAGGCACCCAATGTGGTCCAGGCCAACGCGACCGTGCGTTACCTTGTGCGGGCGCGCGAGTTACCGGAGCTTCACCAATTAGTCAAACGGGTGAAAAAGATCGCCGAAGGCGCCGCGTTGATGACAGAAACCGAAGTCCACAGCGAAGTATTGAGCGGCGATGCCAATCTGCTGGCAAATCCGCCGCTGGAAGCGCGTATGCACGAACATCTGCTAGCGCTCGGCCCAGTCCCCTTCGATGATGAAGACCGCAAAATAGCGGCGATGTTTCAGACGGCGCTAAGCGAGGATGACATCGCGGAATCCTATGCCCGTTTCGGCGTAAAACCGCAGCCTGGCTTAACGTTACACGACGATATTTATCCGCTTTATAGCCCCAATGAAGCCTTCATCGGTTCTACCGATGTGGGGACGGTGAGTTGGGTCGTGCCGACGGTACAGATCCGTAGTGCGACCTATGCGATCGGTACACCCGCGCACTCATGGCAATTAGTTGCCCAAGGGAAAACGGCAGCGGCACATAAAGGGATGGAGTATGCGGCAAAAGCCATGGCATCGCTGGCTGTTGACCTGCTAGTCACGCCGGAGTTGGTGGCGCAGGCAAAAAACGATCATCGGGAAAGATTGCAGCGGACACCGTTTGAAAATCCAATTCCAGACGGCGTGCTCCCGCCAATCCCTCGGCGATAACGATTGATCTTAAAGATTGGTAAAAACCCGATCTTAACGATTAGTAAACGCCGTGACAAAACCGTCAGGAGGCACTCTCCTGACGGTAATGAAAACTACGGACGGGCAACAAAGCCAACGGCGTCGTAGACCTTCTTCAGCGTTTCCTGAGCGCGAACACTGGCATTCTCAGCGCCTTCCCGCATGACCTGTTGCAAAAAAGCTTCATCGTTACGGAAGCGATGATAGCGGGCTTGCAGTTCAGACAGCATGCCGGATACCGCTTCCGCCACGGCACCTTTTAAATGACCATACATCTGGCCACTGAATTCCTGTTCAAGTTCCGGAATGCTTTTTCCCGTCACGCCGGACAAAATGTCTAATAGATTCGATACCCCGGCTTTATTCACCACATCATAACGCACGACAGGCGGCTCGTCAGAATCCGTCACCGCGCGCTTGATCTTCTTCACCACCGCCGCCGGATCTTCCAGCAACCCGATGACGTTATTGCGGTTATCGTCAGATTTGGACATTTTCTTAGTCGGTTCCAGCAAAGACATCACGCGCGCGCCCGACTTCGGAATGAACGGCTCCGGCACCTTGAAGATATCGCCATAGAGATTATTGAAACGCTGAGCAATGTCTCGACTCAGTTCTAAATGTTGTTTCTGATCTTCGCCCACGGGTACTTGTGCAGTTTGATATAACAAGATGTCAGCAACCATTAGGACCGGGTAGTCGAACAATCCGGCCGTAATATTATCGGCATAACGCGCTGACTTATCTTTAAACTGCGTCATACGGTTCAGTTCACCAAAATAGGAATAGCAGTTCAGAACCCAGCTCAGTTGGCTATGTTCCGGCACATGGGATTGAACGAAGATAGTGCTCTTTTTCGGATCGATACCGCAGGCCAGGTACAGTGCCAACGTATCCAACGTCGCTTTTCTCAGCGCCTGTGGATCCTGACGTACCGTGATGGCATGCAAATCTACGATGCAATAGATGCAGTCGTAATCGTCCTGCATGTTGACCCACTGACGTAACGCCCCCATGTAGTTACCAATGGTCAATTCGCCAGACGGTTGCGCACCGCTAAATACAATGGGCTTGCTCATGCTAAGGGTTCCTGATTGTGTGAAAAAGATTGCCCGATGAGGGGCGGAATATCGGCAAAGTGATCCAGAACAATATCGGGTTGACTCAGCGCGATCGCTTCGCCGTAATTATAACCATACGTCATACCGACGCTACGGCAGCCTGCCGCCCGTGCCGCCTGAATATCATTACGGGAATCGCCGACAAACAAAAGCTCGCTGGCTCGCAGCCCCAGTTTACCAAGCACTAGATAGAGCGGCGCGGGGTGCGGCTTTTTCACAACGACATCATCGCCACCGATGATGAGTGAAAAATAGCCGCCAATCTCTAGCCCTGCCAGCAACGGAGCAACAAACGGCGTGGGTTTATTGGTCACCACCGCCATTGGAACCCCCTGCTGAGCCAACTGCGCCAGCGTCTCTTTTACCTGTGGGAACAGTGTACTACCGCTATCTACCGTCTGCGCATAATAGCTATCGAATTGCTTCCGGGTTTCCTGCAGGCGTTCCGCGCTGGGTTCAATTCCCGCCCAGCGCAGCGCTCGCTCAACCATGACGTCAGCCCCGTTGCCAATCCACGTTGCGACGCGCGCCTCTCCTGCCGCAGGCAATGACTGCGCCACTAACGCGCGATCGATCGCCGCCGCTAAACCTGGCGCGCTATGAATCAGCGTACCATCCAAATCAAACGCTACCCCGCGAATCGCGGTTAATTCAGTCATGTTTCGTCCTTGAAATTTCATTACGCATTTGATCGATGACGGCACGGTAATCAAGATGACCAAAAATAGCCGATCCCGCCACAAACATATCCGCGCCGGCTTGCGCAATCGCGCCGATATTCTCGACTTTTACCCCGCCATCAACTTCCAGCCGAATATCGTAACCGCCATCGTCGATTAAACGACGCACCTGACGCAGCTTATCCAACGTGCTGGGAATAAAGGACTGACCGCCAAATCCAGGGTTAACCGACATCAACAGGATAATGTCCAGCTTATCCATGACGTAATCAAGATAACTTAGCGGGGTAGCCGGGTTAAACACCAGCCCAGCCTTACAGCCGTGATCTTTGATCAGTTGCAGCGAACGGTCGAGATGATCGGTCGCTTCAGGGTGAAAAGTGATAAAACTGGCTCCCGCGTTGGCGAAATCGGGGATGATGCGATCAACGGGTTTTACCATCAGGTGCACGTCAATCGGCGCGGTAATACCGTAATCGCGTAGAGACTTCAGCACCAACGGGCCAATCGTCAAATTGGGCACATAGTGGTTATCCATGACATCAAAATGAACCACATCGGCTCCCGCAGCCAAAGCGTTGGCGGTATCCTCACCAAGACGAGCGAAATCAGCCGATAAAATGGATGGCGCGATTAAAAATGGTTTCATTCATTTCTCCAAACGGTAAAGTCTGAATGCCTGCGGGCAACTGATTTCCGGCGAATGACGATTAACGCCATTCGCCGATTTATACGCTCTATTTGCCCTGCCCTGTAGACAAAGAGAGATCACCGATAGAGTGCCAATAGCTCGTTGACTTTACTCCGCCCTAAAATGTTACGGCTAATCGTTCTACGCGCTTTAACAACATACAGCACGGCTTCCTGGTACCATTCCCGCGTTAACGATGTGTCATGATTGGAAATCAGTACCGGGATCTGGTTTTCTGCCGACAGTCGCCGCGCCAGTCGCGCCAGGCTTTGCTGATCGGCGCGACTGAAATTATTGGTGTGATAAGCGGTAAAATTGGCGGTCGCAGACAGCGGCGCATAAGGTGGATCGCAATAGATCACTGACCCTTTCTCTGCTTTTTCCAGCGTGTCCTGATAATGTTCGCATACGAAAGTGGCATTTTGCGCTTTGTAAGCAAACCAGCGAATCTCTTCTTCAGGAAAGTAAGGCTTTTTGTAGCGTCCGAAAGGGACATTGAACTCACCGCGCATGTTGTAACGGCACAAACCGTTATAGCAGTGGCGATTCAAATAGAGAAAGAGCAACGCACGCCGATAGGCATCGTTACACAGGTTAAATTCATCACGTAGCAGATAAAATGCCTCAGATGTATTAACTTCATCCGTAAAAAGCCTACGGGCGTCAATGACAAACTCATCGGCATTTGATTTGACGATATTGTACAGATTAATCAGGTCGCTATTAATATCCGCCAAAATGTAGCGCTCGTACTCCGTATTCAGGAATACAGAACCCGCACCAACAAAAGGCTCAATAAGACAGTCTCCCGCGGGTAAATAGCGGCGAATCTCTTCTATCAGCGGATATTTGCCACCTGCCCATTTTAAAAAAGCGCGGTTCTTCTTCATGCCGTCGTTAGTTACTCATACGTTTCAGAGCCGCGGATTGTACTCTGTGTCAGACAGCACATCAGGGCTAAAATTAGTGTTACTTATTCAAGTCCTGCTTCACCTGACGGATCGGCTTAACCCAGGGTTTTTTCGCTTGTACGTCGGCGGGTAACGCGGCAATCGCGCGCTTTGCTTGCGCCGAAGAAGCATAGACTCCGTTCACTAACACATACCAGGATTTCCCATCTCGTTTGGTTTCATACACCCACGAATGCGTGAGGTTGTGTTGTTTCGCGTAGGCCCTCAGCGTATCTGGGCGCGACGCACCGCTCAGTTGCAGAGTAAAATGGCTGGCAGGCGCGTTTTGTATAGAGACATTCTGCCCTATCGGCGCCGGCGTCGCTTTCGCGTGAGTTGCTGGCTTACTGGCGACTGACGATTTTGCTGCGTTATTCGCGGCAGGCTTGGCCTGATGAGCCTGCGTCGGCGCCGTATTGTGCGTATTTTTTGCAGAGGGCGCTACGGGCGTTTTTTTCACTGGCGCAACGGTCGCAGGTGCCGTCGGCAACGTCGAATCGCCTGTCGCGCGTTGAGAAAACTCACTAACGCGCGATTGCTGCTGTGATAATGCATCGGTGATATTACCCGGTAACTCGATACGCTGCTGGCCCGCCACCGGCGGCTGAATCTGCGCCTCAGTCGGCGTAGCGGAAACCGGCGGCGCACTCAATGTCTGAGGCGACGTCGGCATCTGAGAAGTCGTTGGAGCGGGTATTTGACCCTGGCCGGAAGCGGTTGCCGCATCGCCACTCGGCGAGGAGGCCGGTACGCTTTGTGCCACGGAGGACGAAAGATCGATACTCCTCTCGCCACTGGTTTGGCCTTGCGTTTGCGGTTGAGACGGTGCCTGCAAAGCCGAGCCAATGCCCACAATCAACAGCACCAGAACGGCGATCCCGGTCCCTATCATCAGGTGTTGTCTGGAAATTGCGATTTTAGGTACCGTAAAATTGCGGCTTTTTTGCTGACGAGTAGGTCGACGGTCACTGGTATCAGGCTTCAGCTCATCTTCCGGCTTAAACTCATCCATTTAACATCTCCCCCGCTAAAGAACTCGAATTCGCCATGCAGCCGTCACAGCGAATCATTGAATCGTAACGCATTGTATTTTATTAACCATAACCCATCGGGGCTTGTCTGTCGTTAATACTCGCTTTTCATCGCACGACAGCGTGTCACGTTAGGCACAGCAATCGGCTATCGATGCCAGTACCTTGTCATGCGCTATATCGCCACGGACTTCCGACTGACCAATTGCCGTTGGCAGTACCAAACGCAACGCACCCGCCAACACTTTTTTGTCACGCATCATATGGGGAAGATAGGCTTCAGGCGCCATTTGCGCCGGGCCCCTCACGGGTAGATCGGCACGAACCAGCAGAGATTTGATCCGCTCGACGTCTACTATGGAGAGCAACCCCAAACGACGTGACATATGCGCAGCCATTACCATACCTGCCGCAACGGCTTCACCATGGAGCCAGTTGCCGTAGCCCATTTCTGTTTCAATCGCATGTCCATAAGTATGGCCCAAATTGAGCAATGCGCGCATACCACGTTCATGTTCATCTGCCGCGACCACTGCCGCCTTGATTTCGCAGCAACGTCGGATGCAATAAGCCAATGCTTCAGACTGTAGCCCACGCACCGCTTCAATGTTTTCTTCAAGCCAAACGAAGAAATCGCGATCCAGAATGACGCCGTATTTAATGACTTCCGCTAATCCGGATGACAATTCGCGTGCCGGTAACGATTTCAGACAGTCCAGATCGATCACCACCGACGCGGGCTGATAGAATGCGCCGATCATGTTTTTACCCAGCGGGTGATTGACGGCAGTTTTACCACCAACGGAGGAATCTACCTGCGCTAACAGCGTCGTAGGCACCTGAATAAATCGGACGCCACGCTGATAGCTGGCGGCGGCAAAACCGGCTAAATCGCCAATGACACCGCCCCCTAAGGCCACGATCGTCGTATCACGACCATGCGGTTTCGCCAACAGCGCGGTGAAAACCTGATCCAACACCGTCAGCGATTTGTACTGCTCACCGTCAGGAAGAATAACCTGATCGACATGTATGCCATTGTTTTCCAACACGCCACGAACGCGATCGAGATACAGAGGCGCCAACGTTTGGTTCGTAACCAACATGGCCTGATCCCCGGCGCTCAACGGCATAAAAGAAGCCGAATCATCGAATAATCCGGCGGCTATCGTAATGGGATAGCTGCGCTTCCCGAGTGTTACGGTAATTCTTTCCATGCTCGTTTAATAACCCGTTCAGGATCCGCCCAAGGCGGATTGAGGCATGCTCTTAGTTGTTTTCCAGCATCGCAATAATCTGGTTAGCAACAACCTTAGCACTTTGCTCGTCAGTACGAATGGTAACGTCGGCGATCTCTTCATAAAGCGGGTTCCGCTCTTTCGCCAACGCTTCCAACACTTCACGCGGAGGGGTTTCAACCTGAAGTAACGGACGCTTTTTGTCACGCTGCGTGCGAGCCAGCTGCTTTTCAATTGTCGTTTCTAAATAAACGACAACCCCACGCGCGGAAAGACGATTACGCGTCTCGCGTGATTTGACTGAGCCGCCGCCTGTCGCCAGTACGATGCCCTGTTTTTCCGTCAATTCATTAATGACTTTCTCTTCACGATCGCGAAAGCCTTCTTCGCCTTCCACATCGAACACCCAGCCCACATCAGCGCCAGTACGTCGCTCAATCTCTTGATCGGAGTCGAAAAACTCCATATTGAGTTGCTGAGCTAACTGACGGCCAATAGTACTTTTGCCGGCACCCATAGGCCCAACCAGAAAGATATTGCGTTTCTCTGCCATGTTTTTTGGTATTACTAAGACAATTCGTTAATGATAACCCGCCCCGCCAATCGACCCAGCGGCGGGACCTAAACTGAAACCTCATGAGCGATAGTGCGAGAATCAGACAAAAAATTATCTCAAGACTCAGGGTAGTTTGGCAACCGAATAAAATGTCACACCAACCACGAGTGGTCGATGCTGTACGTTTTATCAACATTTTCGGTGGAACAACGCCTTAGTGCTCAATTCGCTAACCCTTGTAAGCTAAATCCGTCGCAGCGTCAAACGCATAAGCGCGAACACGACAAAATATTGCGCCCTGTCAGAAAAAAACACTGTGTGGCATCAGCGTGTTACCGGATTTACTCACGATGAAGCGGAAATCAACGTCGGTGTAATGAAAATGACCAATTCCCGTCGCGTATGCTGCTGAGTATGATTTCTGAACAGATGTCCCAATAGGGGGACATCACCCAAAATGGGCACCTGCCTATCGGCGTTATTCTTTTGCTGCTGGAAAATCCCCCCTAACACAATCGTTTCGCCATCGGCGACCGTTACCTGGGTCTGGATCTCCTGCTTATCGATCGCTAACGCTTCGCCGTTATCTCCCTGTTTGATTGCCTGCCCAGGCATATTCTGGCTAATTTTCAGATTCAGCGTAATTCGTCCGCCACGCAAAATAGCAGGCGTGACTTCCATGCCGAGCACCGCTTCTTTAAATTCGATAGACGTCGATCCGCTGGCGCCGCTGGAAACCTGATATGGAATTTCTGTGCCTTGTTTAATACTGGCGGTTTGCTGGTGTGCGGTAAATAAACGCGGGCTGGCGATGATTTCGACTTCACGTTCCTGCTCCAGAGCCATCAATTCCAGATCCAGTAAACGCCCATTCAATCGCGCGATATGGAATCCGGCACTAACCGCTGGCGTATCCACTGGTAAGCCAACATTAAAATTATTCAGCCTGAGCGCTTTATTCGCCACATCCTCCCCACCCAACCCCCAGTTCACCCCCAACGCCTGTAAATGCTCACTGCTGATGGTGACAATGTGTGCCGCCAACTGCACCTGAGCTAGCGGCAGATCGAGCGCGTTTACCCAAGGTTCTAGCTGAGACAACGCATCTTCCGTATCACGAATCAGTAAGGTATTCGTTCGTTTATCGACGGTGACGCTGCCGCGTGAAGAGAGCAAAGTCCCGCGCTGAGCCTGGACGCTGGTCGCCATGTCCGACGCGTCAGCATACTGCAACGCCACAGAAATATTGCGTAACGGCAATTTTTGCGCCTGCTCCGCCGCACGCTCGTCCCGTTCCTTTTGTAAGGATTCAAGATGACCAGCTGGAAACACGAGCAGCACGTTACCGTGGCGTTCTGCGCTAAGTTTTCCCATGCGTAAAACAATATCCAAGGCTTGCTGCCAAGGTACCGCTGATAGTCTTAAGCTCAGATTACCTTCCACTCCCGGTGCAATGACAATATTAAGTTGTTGATGATCGGCTAAAGCCTGTAACACGCGAGGTATCGGCGAATCTTCAAAAGCCATAGAGACGGAGCTTTGCGCACTGACCTGGTATGGCGCAACAAATAAAAGCAGCCCGAACCACACCGCCATTTGACATAACATCCTCATATTCAACACGTTCCTTGTTAGAGAAATACGTCTCTTCATAAAATAGCGATCCTTAATCGCATTTAAACCCGCCTCACCGGCGTAGGTTCCATCTATTTCGCTGGCTTATTGATAAATGGAGAAACCAACAACAGCGCCTCGGAAGAGCCATCACAGCCAGTTTCACGCACCGTGGGTACCAGTTTGGCTCCCGATCTATCCAGTTGGCTAACTAACCAATCCCCCGGAGGGATCGTCTCACCGCTTGTCAACTTGAGCCATTCAGCGTCAGCGCGCGCCAGCCATCCCGTCCAGCGATCGCCTGTACCAATCACACCCTTAAGTCGCCAGGCGGATTGCATAGCCGTCGTCAAGCAGCGAGGTGCCGCTAGCGGTTGAAAGGGGTCAGTGCGCACTGCGCGCCTTTCTGCCTGCGCGCTGGTCAAGAGGGATAACCATAGCAGTGTGCTACTGAGCATAATGTGGTTCATGCCCCACCCCCGGCCTGATGAGTGATAGCTCAACCTGTAAACGTCGCGTTTCTAATGGCAGCGCCGTTTGGACACTATCTGGCTTTACGGTCAGTTGCGCGATTCGCAATACATAGGGTAATTCGGTCAACTCGCGCAGCACCAACAGCACGCTGGCGTAATCGGCGCTAAACGCCAATCGCCACTGTTCCTGAGGAGGTTCACCTGCGTGGGGTAAAACGGGTTTCCATGACAGTAAAGAGGCATTGGCTTGTGACAACGGCGCAACAATCAACTGTGCCAACCTATCAGGCTTGAAGGGGGCAACGTACGCAGTTTTCTCCGCTAATTGCGTAAGTAACATGGACAATAACGGCATCGCGTCTAGTTTTTGTTGTATTGACTGGATATCCATACGCGTCTGAACGGTTCGCGCTTCGTCATCAATAGCGGTTCGCCGCACGTCTCCGACGAGAAACCAAGCCGAAAGCAACCCAACGGTGGTGACAAATGTCAATTGAAGCGCTAGCTGATGCCATAGCGGCTTACTAATGAGTCGCGGACAATTCAGCACGATATTAGTGGCACTCGTGTGGCTAATCATGGGCGTCCCCTGCTGGGGATACGATACTGTCACGCCAGTCGACCTGAAAAGAAAAATGCAGCCAGGCGTTCGCATCACGATTGCGAAACGTATGCAACAGTCGCACTCGCTCAACAGAAATATGGCGTAATAATGCATGCTGTAGCATCACAATATCGTGATAGCTTTCTCCCACGCCGGAAAGCAATAAGTGCGATCCGCCGTCGGCCATTTCCGTCAGCCATAAACGTGCAGGCATAATGCTGGCAAGTTGCTCGAATAAGCGCAGATTGCGTCGATTGTCCTGGCGGACGATCGCCTCTGCGTGTTCCTGCACTTGATGACGACGTAAGGTTTCTTGTGCCAGGTGCGTCTGCTGGTAGCGTGCTACCAGTTGCTGTTGCTGGATCTGAACCGCATCAAGCGTTTCCTGCGCACGCTGTTGTCGGCCATACCAAAGCAGATAGAGCGCCGCTATGAAGCAGAACATCATGCCTGCCTGTAGCCACAGCAGCAGCAACCAACGGTGTGCCCGCCGACGCATTTGCGTTTCCCGCCAGGGTAAAAGGTTAATCAGCATCGTCAGATATCCTCAGGGCGTAATGCCAGCCCGCCGGCGATCGCAAAGGCAGAAGGGAAACGTGGTAACGGCGGCTGCCAATGGCTAAATGCCGTTAATGGCGACCATGGTCGTAGTCGATCGCTGTTCTGACTGGATAAATCTGGCGAAACGCTTGAACAATAGACTACTTTATCGTCATCACAGTGATAGCGAGTCCTCACTACTGATAAGACATCCATTTCATCCTTCATCTCATCAAGGTGTATAACGCCTGAGCAAAAAGCGTGATCCCATGGGGACGTCCATAGCCACCCTTCTAACAATCGATGCAACAACAGCCCCTGTGCTTCAAGCCCGGCCAAATGCGCCATTCTGCGGAGCGCGCAGGTTGAAACCTCAATGACATCGGGACGCAGCCCCACGCTATTCAAGCACGTCAGCAAGATATCGATTTCCTGTCGGCGCGCTGCCGTCACCTGTAATCCCCCCGGATCCCGTGGGTCTTCCCGATAGTCTATCGCTAACGATTCACTACTTACCGGCAGCTTACGTGCCGCCTGGTTTTCAATATAGAGACTGCGCTCCGGCTCGCGCAAACGTGGATCCGGCATGGGTAGGCGCTGCTGTAAAATGCGTTGAACGGGAAACCCGACGCGTAACGAAATATGCTCTGGCAACCAACGACGCCATGTGCGCAAAGCCTCACAAAGCGCCTCGGTATGGTGTAGACTACCCGCGCGTAAGGTATCGTCCGGTAACGGACACTGCCACCAGTGGCGCAGCCGCCAGCCATCGCGGCGACGCTGAACTGCCAGCGCATGCATGAAGCCATTTTGTATATCTAATCCAATCCGCCAGATGTGATAAGCCATGTTCAACCCTATTTCCTTATCCAATAAACATATCCACAGTGCTGGCTTACCTTTATACTAGCGTCGAGTGTTTATAAACTGTCCAAACGCTACTGAATGGAAAATCCCAGGTGAAGTTCGTAAAGTATTTATTTATCCTTGCAGTCTCTTGCATTCTGCTGGGAGCTGCCTCGATTTACGGTTTGTACCGCTATATCGAACCCCAACTGCCCGATGTCACCGCGCTGAAAGACGTTCAACTGCAAACGCCTATGCAGGTCTACAGCGCCGATGGTGAACTGATCGCCCAATTTGGTGAAAAACGCCGTATCCCGCTCACGATGGCGCAAATTCCTCCTGATTTGGTACATGCTTTTATCGCGACCGAAGATAGCCGTTTTTACGAACACCACGGTGTCGATCCCATCGGGATTATCCGCGCTACGTCAATCGCGCTTACCTCTGGTCACGCGTCTCAGGGTGCGAGCACCATTACGCAGCAACTCGCCAGGAACTTTTTCCTGAGCCCGGAGCGCACCTTGAGTCGGAAGGTCAAAGAGGTGTTTTTGGCTATTCGCATTGAACAATTGCTCACTAAAGATGAAATCCTTGAACTCTATTTGAACAAGATTTATCTCGGCTATCGCGCCTATGGCGTCGGCGCGGCGGCACAGGTTTATTTTGGTCGCCCGGTTGACCAATTGACCCTCAGTGAAATGGCGATGATCGCTGGCTTGCCGAAAGCGCCATCAACGTTTAACCCGCTCTATTCGCATGATCGCGCCGTTGCTCGCCGCAACGTGGTACTTGCGCGGATGAGAGATGAAAACTACATCACACAGGCGCAATACGATACGGCCCGTAACGAAACGCTGGTCGCGAATTATCACGCGCCGAAGATTTCATTCTCTGCGCCTTATGTGGCGGAGATGGCTCGACAAGAGATGGTGAAACGTTACGGTGAAGACGCTTATAACGATGGTTATAAAGTTTACACGACCGTCAGCAAGAAATTACAAATGGCCGCGCAGGAAGCCCTGCGTAATAACGTCATGGCCTACGACATGCGCCACGGCTATCGCGGCCCAGGCAAAGTACTATGGAAAATCGGTGAAGGCGTATGGGATCGAGCAAAAATGCTTGCTGCCCTGAAAGCATTGCCAGTCTATGGCCCACTCTATCCCGCCATCGTCACCAGTACGACGGCAGACAATGCGATCGCTATTCTGTCTGACGGCAGCAACATTGCTTTGCCGATGGCGGGCATGCGCTGGGCGCGTCCATATCTCTCCGATACGCGCCAGGGGCCAACCCCGAAGCGCGTTACGGATGTGGTGCAAACCGGCCAGCAGATTTGGGTACGTAAAGTGAATAACGACTGGTGGCTGGCGCAGGTGCCAAACGTTAACTCGGCTATCGTTTCGCTCAACCCGAAAGATGGCGCAATAGAGGCGTTGGTCGGCGGTTTTGACTTTAACCAAAGTAAATTCAACCGTGCGACGCAGGCGCTACGCCAAATTGGTTCCAATATTAAGCCTTTCCTGTACACCGCGGCACTGGATAAAGGCTTAACGTTGGCCACAATTCTCAACGATGTCCCGATCACTCGCTGGGATGCCGGTGCGGGCTCGGACTGGCGGCCGAAAAATTCACCCGCCACTTACGACGGTCCAATTCGCCTACGTCAAGGACTCGGCCAGTCCAAAAATGTGGTAATGGTGCGGGCCATGCGAGCGATGGGAGTCGATTATGCGGCGGATTATCTGCAACGTTTCGGTTTCCCGGCACAGAATATCGTCCATACCGAATCGTTGGCGCTGGGAGCGGCCTCGTTTACACCGCTACAGGTCGTACGAGGTTATTCTGTTATCGCCAACGGCGGCTATCTGGTCGATCCCTATTTAATCACCAGGATTGAAAGCGAGACCGGTGGCACAGTCTTTACGGCTACACCGAAAGTGGTCTGCGATACCTGTAATCTACCCTTAGTGTATGGTGAGACGCCGCGTTCTCCGGTGTTAGCAGCCACTAACGTAGAGGATGTCGCGACCTCGCAAGAGGCGCCGCGTCAAGGTTTGCCACAGCCTGAATTGGAGCCCATAACGCCAGAGGCCGTACAGAAAAACGCCACACAACCCTACGCGCCGCACGTTATCAGCACACCGTTGGCGTTTCTGATTAAAGACGCATTGAACAGTAATATTTTTGGCGAACCGGGCTGGATGGGTACGGGCTGGCGTGCGGGACGTGATTTAAAACGTCGTGATATTGGCGGTAAAACCGGCACAACCAATAGCGCCAAAGACGCCTGGTTCTCTGGCTACGGGCCGAATCTGGTAACAACGGTTTGGATCGGCTTTGACGATCATCGCCGCAATTTGGGGGCCACCAGCGCGTCCGGCGTCATAAAAGATCAGATCTCCGGTTATGAAGGCGGCGCAAAATCGGCGCAACCCGCGTGGGATGACTTTATGAAAGTCGCGTTAGAGGGCGTACCGGAACAGCCACTGACACCGCCGCCGGGCATTGTTAGCGTGGTTATCGACCGCAGCACGGGCAAACTGTCTAACGGCGGTCCAAATAGCCGCACTGAGTACTTTATTGAGGGGACGCAACCGCAAGAATATGAGGTGCATGAAGTCGGCACGACGCTGATGGATAATGGACAAAGCGAAGAGTTATTCTAGCCAGTGCTTGCTGTGTTAAATGAAAACTCAATGATTTATCAGAGATAAGTAAGGCGCCGATTGGCGCCTTACTTTTATTATCCTTATCCGTTGTTTATTACCCATTATTGCGAAAAACCATGGCAACATATGATAGCGATAACCTAAATGGCGGTTAGTCGGCTCGGTTAGCGAGAGGTGCGGCGCAGCCAGTCATGGGCGAGAAACAATGCGCTAACATTCCGTGCTTCACGGAAATCGGGTTCTTGCAGTAGCGACATCATATTATCCACCGGCCAGCGAACTTGTGGCATCGGTTCCGGCTCATCCCCTTCCAGACTTTGCGGATATAGATCACGCGCCACCACAATATTCATTTGGCTGGAAAAATAGGAAGGCGCCATGGTTAACGTCGCCAACAGATCCAGTCGCTGTGCGCCAAAACCGACTTCCTCCATCAGCTCACGGTTGGCGGCTGAAAAAATCGTTTCTCCGGGATCGATCACGCCTTTGGGAAATCCTAACTCGTATTCTTCAATACCGACGGCATATTCACGGATTAATACCAGTGCATCCTCTAAGATCGGAACAATCATCACCGCTTGCCGACCACTCGATCGCATCCTTTCATAGACCCGACGTACCCCATTGCTAAACTCAAGATCGACGGCTTCTACATTAAACAAACGCGAACGCGCAACCGTTTCTACCTTGAGGATTTTAGGTTTTTGCAGGATATGGCTCATTGATCCCCCAGAGACTTACGACCCACACAGCGCCTTAATCCAACGTGCATGAAAAGCAACCTGCGTTGCAACCTAAAAATAACGTACGGTGGACAAGAAGGGATCGTAACTATTCTTTTGATTTAGATCACATTGTGCGTTAACAGCCACCGTTGCTGCAACTCTCGTAACGGAGAATTTACCTGGCAACAACAAACAGGGATACTAGCGCAATGACATCACGCCGCGGAAAATGAAGAGCGCAAAAATAAGAATATCCTCATTTAATCCATGTTTTTTGCTTGTTATCATCACAGCCTTATGCGGCGGATTTGACACATGATTATGTGATTAATCTGATAAAACAATGCCATACGGCATCATACGGGTTATTATCGATTGCATAATTTTGTTACACTTCGACGAAAACAGGGAGCCTTGCGTTTTGTAAGGGAGAGGACATGAGCACAATATTTACCCTATTGGCGATATTGCTTGCCTGTCTGTGCGGTGTTGTCGGTTATCGTATGCGTCACCGTTTCTTTTCCACCCCGGCATTATCCGTTTCACCCGCACAGCCTCGGCGGCTAACGGAAGATGAACGGATCGCGGTTGAACGTTATCTGGCGCAGGGAAACGACCTAAAAATTGAGCGCCGGAATGATGTTGCTACTGCGCAGTCAAGGCCACCCTTCTCCCTACTGAGTAATCGGGTTTACTCCATCACCCATACGATTACACGCTACGGCCTGAGTACCGATGCGCAAAATCAGTGGCGTTACTACATTGATACCCAAGAGATCCACCTGCCGCCTCGCTGGGAACAGTTCATTACCGAAAATAACACCGTCGAATTGATTAAGACGCGAACGATTCCGTTAGTGATTTCCCTGAACGGACATTCGCTTGCCGAGTGCATCGACGATAGAGCACCAGCTCTACTACCGCGCACGACGTCGGCCACGCCTGCATCTATCCGTCAGCAAAACAGTGAACATGCCGAATTGCTTACCATTCGTAAGGAAACGCGGGAAGAACATGCCGTACACCATTCCGGGAACATGAAGGAAACGGCCATACTCTGCCTGTCTTTCCTACTCTTATTTGTTAGCTTAAATAGCCCGATCGCCCTGCTCCCCTGGCTGATCGGTCTCGCCTTATTATTAGCGGGTTGGAGCCTGTGGCAACTTTTTCGTTCGCCCTCCACCAGAGAATTGCAAGATGTACACTGCCTCAGCGGTACGCCTCAGGGCTTGGGTTTGTTCGGAGAATCGAATCAAGGTCAGCTCGGCACTATTTCACTTGGTAATATTGACCTGATTTACCCCCCTCATTGGCAGCCCTATATCACACAGGAGCTAGGGCGCAAAACGAACATAGATATCTATCTTAACCGTCAGGTCATTCGCCAAGGGGAACATTTATCCCTCCACGATGAGGTGAAAAATTTCCCGTTACAGCGTTGGGGGAAAAATCTGCTTCTGGCTCTAGGTTCATTGCTAAGTCTGATTTTACTTATCGTAAACGTGCAGCTTGAACTGCCACTTAAGCTAAGCCTGGCCTGGCTCCAAGGGGCGCAGAACATTCAGGTCACGCAGGTCAGCGAGTTGGAAAAAATACCGCTTCACATTGGCGATTCACTCGTCGTTCGCGGCAAAGGTATGTGTTCTATTCCGACAGATATTCGCCCTGTTTCGGCGCCATCGCCTTATGCATTCAGTCCATTTGACTGTTCCGCGATTTATTGGAACAACGCCGTACCGTTGCCGTTACCAGAATCTGAAACGATCGAAAAAGCCACCGCGCTACTCAATTCAGTCAACCGCCAGCTCCATTCGCAAGCGGGTCAGGAAGCACAGATTAGTGCTCAACTAGCAACGACGATTCAGAAATCAGGGTTAATTCTGATGAAAAATTTCGCTGATGTCGTCCTGAAAACCCAAGATTTGTGCCAACAGGAAAACGATTGCATCCGGTTGAAGAACGCGCTGGTGAACCTCAGTAATGCCAAAAACTGGAGAGCGCTGGTCAGAAATGCCAATTCCGGCGCACTAAAAGGTATGAACGTCGTGCTGCCCGCGGTCAGTGCCGAGGCGCTGGAGTCATTGGTCAATAGTTCCGCCAATCAGTTCTTCTATCAAGAAATCAACAGCGCAGCAGATTTATTGAACAGCCCGCCTCCCGGCGGGTTCCTGATTCGCAGCGATGAAGGGCGTCAGTTAGTGAACCACGCCCTTCCTCCTAGGCCAATCAACGAGTACCTTCCCTCGGAGCAGTGGCAAGAACTCCAGCGACTCTCGGCTATGCTGTTGCACACCCCTTTTACAGCCACGGGCGTTATTACCCAGCTCAGCACCGATGCCAATGGGACACAGCGTATCAGCCTGCACAGCGAACCTGATGTTATTACCGTCTGGCGTTATCTCGGCAGTTGTCTACTGCTGTTGCTATTTTCCACAACATTTATCGTTAATGCCGTGCTAACCGGCGTTAAAATTCATAAGAGCCGTAAGCGAGCCGCCGACATCCAGCGTTATTACGCAGCTAGGTTCAATATGATGACCGATTCATTGCTGGACAACCGTACTTTATTGCCTCGCTAGTGGCTCCATTATCCCGCTAACGGCATCGTCCCCATTCTGCGGTTATGGTAATCTAGCGCGATCGGTTTCTCATCACTATTGCATCGCGCGTATCCTGCTTCATCCTCGCTACGGCGCGATGCGATATCTGGAGTCGTTTTGATCCCCCACATTAACTGGCGCAATATCGACACGGTGATACTAGACATGGATGGCACGCTGCTCGATCTGGCGTTTGACCGCTATTTCTGGCTTCAATGGGTGCCCCAATCGCTCAGTGAAAAACGTCATATCAGTCTGGAACAGGCACGCCGATTTATCGACCAAGAGTACCAGGCAGTTCAGCATACGCTAAACTGGTACTGTTTCGATTACTGGTCCGCGCGTCTCGATCTGGATATCTATCAAATGACGACAAATATCGGCCCCCGTGCCCGATTGCGTGATGATGCCATTCCGTTTTTAACGGCGTTGCGCGAATGCGGCAAGGCCACCATCCTATTGACCAATGCGCACCCGCATGGGCTGTCAGTGAAAATCGCCCATACCGGGCTGGACAGGCACCTTGATTTATTGCTTTCCACCCATACTTATGGGTATCCCAAAGAGAATCAGTGCTTGTGGCAGGCCGTACAACAGCAAACGGGCTTCGACCCCACCAGAACATTATTTGTGGATGATAGTGAACCGATTTTGAATGCGGCAAAAACGTTTGGCATTCACGACTGCCTGGGGGTGCGTAATCCCGATTCCGGTCAACAGGAGAAAGTCTTTCTGCAACATCCGTCAATAAATGATTATCTTGTGCTGCTACCCGCATTACGTCACGCAGCCGCATCAGGAGAGATTAATGATGAAAGCGACCGAACAAGCTGATGAGGTCGTCCGTTTAGATAAATGGTTGTGGGCTGCCCGTTTCTATAAAACCCGAGCTATGGCGCGCGAGATGATCGACGGCGGCAAAGTGCATTATAACGGGCAACGTGGTAAGCCAAGCAAACCCGTGGAACGGCATGCTGAGGTAAAATTGCGCCAGGGAAATGATGAGCGCACCGTGATCGTACTGGCCGTTAGTGGGCAGCGCAGGAGCGCGGCAGAGGCGCAGGCGCTGTATCAGGAAACGGCAGAAAGCATTGAGAAACGAGAAAAATTGGCGCAGGCGCGGAAAATGAACGCGCTAACGATGCCACACCCGGATCGCCGCCCTGATAAAAAAGAGCGACGCGATCTCATTAAATTTAAATACCGCGATCGGGAATAACGCCCCGCAGACTATTCGCAAATTACGCCACGGCATTGGCAGATAACTTGCCGACAATGGGGATGAAACCCGGCAGCCGCCGCGCCCCCTAGCGCCGAACAACGACGAGAAAATATTATGGTTCATGACCAGCTACATCGCTATTTGTTTGAAAATTATGCTGTTCGCGGTGAGTTAGTCACCGTTAGCGAAACGTATCAACATATTCTGACCCACCATGATTACCCAGCGGAAATTCAATCGCTACTGGGTGAAATGCTGGTGGCCACCAGCCTGTTGACGGCTACGCTGAAATTCAGTGGCGATATTACCGTACAGCTTCAAGGCGATGGCCCATTGAAATTGGCGGTGATTAATGGCGATCACCAGCAGCACATGCGCGGCGTGGCCCGTCTGCAAGGAGATATCGTACCGGGGAGTTCGCTGAAAGAGATGGTCGGCAATGGCTATCTGGTGATTACCATTACGCCGACCGACGGCGAACGCTATCAGGGCGTCGTCGGTTTAGAAGGTGACACCATTGCCGAGTGTCTGGAGAACTATTTCCAACAGTCAGAGCAATTGCCGACACGGTTGTTTATCCGAACCGGGCAACACGCGGGCGCGCCAGCTGCGGCCGGTATGCTGCTCCAGATATTGCCTGCTCAGGACGCCGATCGTCACGATTTTGAACACCTGGCACAGCTTACCGCTACCGTTAAGGCCGAAGAGCTCTTTAGCCTGCCAGCCAACGAGGTGCTGTATCGTCTCTACCATCAGGAAGAGGTGACCGTGTATGAGCCGCAAGCTGTCGAATTCCGCTGCCATTGTTCGCGCGATCGCTGCGCAGATGCCTTAATGACGCTGCCAGAGCAGGAAATCAATGAGATGATAGAGCAGGACGGCGAGATCGATATGCACTGTGACTATTGCGGTTCGCACTATCAGTTTAATTCGCTGGACATCCGCGCTATTCGCCAGGATGCCTCGGCTCATCAGCTACATTAACGCTTTTATGGGCACGATAGTGCCCATTTTCTTGTGCTTATTCACCCCCGACCAACCGGTGGACTGAGTCTCTTCCCACTTGAATAAGTAAAGTTATTAATGCATTTATTGCGTTTTATGATTGTTGTCCCGGTTAAAAAAAGCTCACTCCCTACAATGAGTAGTTGTATGACTCTAACCTGAGGAGTAGCGACATGCAGATCAACGGTATTACCCCGCAAGCGCTAGACGCGTATGGAATCCATGATGTCCGCGATATTGTCTACAACCCCAGCTATGAACGGCTTTTTAAAGAAGAGATCTCGCCTACCCTACAGGGCTATGAACGTGGCGTCGAAACCCAATTTGGGGCGGTAGCCGTTGATACCGGCATCTTTACCGGCCGTTCCCCGCAAGACAAATACATCGTGCGCGATGACGTCACCCGCGACACCGTATGGTGGTCCGACCAAGGCAAAGGGAAGAATGATAATCACCCCCTGAGCCAGGAAATCTGGACACACCTCAAGCGCCTCGTGACAACGCAGCTGTCCGGCAAACGCCTGTTCATTGTCGATGCCTTCTGCGGCGCCAATCCAGACAGCCGCCTCAGCGTGCGTTTTGTCACGGAAGTGGCCTGGCAGGCGCATTTCGTTAAAAACATGTTTATCCGCCCTAGCGAGGAAGAGTTGCAGGGCTTTACACCGGATTTCGTCGTGATGAACGGAGCAAAATGCACAAACCCTAACTGGAAAGAACAAGGGCTACACTCCGAGAACTTTGTCGCGTTCAACCTGACAGAACGAATTCAACTGATTGGCGGCACCTGGTACGGCGGCGAAATGAAAAAAGGGATGTTCTCCATTATGAACTACCTGCTGCCGCTGAAAGGCATCGCGTCAATGCATTGCTCGGCCAACGTCGGCGAAAAAGGCGATGTGGCGGTCTTCTTTGGTCTGTCAGGCACGGGGAAAACCACGCTGTCCACCGATCCAAAACGGCTGTTGATTGGCGATGACGAGCACGGTTGGGATGATGATGGCATCTTCAACTTCGAAGGCGGTTGCTACGCCAAAACCATTAACCTTTCTCAAGAAGCAGAACCGGATATCTACGGCGCAATCAAACGCGACGCACTGTTGGAAAATGTCACCGTGTTGGCCGATGGGACGGTCGATTTCAGCGATAACGCCAAGACCGAGAACACCCGCGTCTCTTACCCGATCTACCACATTCAGAATATCGTCAAACCCGTTTCTAAGGCAGGCCATGCGCGCAAAGTGATCTTCCTGACAGCCGATGCTTTCGGCGTATTGCCCCCCGTGGCCCGTCTGACATCCGACCAGACGCAGTATCACTTTCTGTCCGGCTTTACGGCAAAGTTGGCAGGAACGGAACGCGGCATAACGGAACCGACGCCGACCTTCTCCGCCTGCTTCGGCGCGGCATTCCTGATGCTGCACCCAACACAGTACGCTGAGGTGCTGGTAAAACGCATGAAGGCGGCGGGGGCGCAGGCTTATCTGGTGAATACGGGTTGGAATGGGAGCGGTAAACGCATCTCCATTAAGGATACGCGTGGCATTATTGACGCGATCCTGAACGGCAGTATAGAGGAGGCGGAAATGCAGACGCTACCGATCTTCGATTTGGCGATGCCAACCTCACTGCCGGGGGTAAATCCTGACATTCTCGACCCGCGCGCCACTTACGCCAGCGTCGAGCAGTGGCAAGAAAAAGCCGATAATTTGGCACAGCGCTTCATTGCTAACTTCGATCAATATACCGATACGCCAGCCGGCGCGGCGCTGGTAAACGCCGGGCCAAAGCGCTAAGACATCGAGAAACAACATCACAAAAAAGGCGCGAATCCCGCGCCCCTTATTATGTTGACCCTTTTACCGCCTCTTTATCCATCGCGGTGACGTCCGCTAACAGCGGCAGATAGGCGCGCACGCAAAGCCCGCCGCGTTCGCTGACGCCAACATCCAGCACACCATTGTGCGCATCAATAATACGTTGCACAATCGCCAGTCCCAACCCGGTTCCACTGGTGGTTCGTGCGCTGTCGCCACGCACAAACGGTTGAAATAAGTGCTGCAATTTATCGGGGGCAATACCTTCGCCATCATCTTCCACCTGAAACCAGACGCGCTGTAGTTCACATCCCGTACTGACTTTTATCCAGCCATTACCGTAACGCGCCGCATTGACGACCAAATTGAGCGCTGCGCGTTTTATCGAAAGGGAACTGACACGCACCCACAGCTCACCGCTTGCAAACTCGCTGTCTATCTGGCGCTCATAGCCGCTCTCCGATGCCACGACCTCGCCCATAATGGCGTTCAAATCGGCCACTTCCGTCTGCATTTCCTGACCGGTGCGCAGGTAGTCGAGAAACTGCTCAATAATCGCATTACACTCTTCAATATCCTTATTGATCGACTCCGCTAAATAGTCGTCTTCCTTGCCCATCATCTCGGTCGCCAGCCGAATACGCGTCAGCGGTGTACGGAGATCGTGACTAACGCCCGCCATTAACAACGTGCGATCGTCGGCCAACAGCTTCACGCCAGAGGCTATTTGATTAAAGGCACGTGTCACCGAGCGAACCTCGGAGGCGCCATATTCGCGTAGCGGCGGCGGAATAATGCCTTTACCGACCTGCAAAGCCGCGTGCTCCAGCTCGACCAAAGGCCGGTTTTGCACGCGGATAAATAGCCACGCGCCGCCAATCACCAGCAACATGATGGCCAACGTATAGCGAAAGAGCGGCGAGAAATCGCCTTGGTGAATTTCAGTTAAAGGGACACGTACCCAGATATCCGGCGACAACCAGGTTTTCAGCCACACCACTGGCGTATTTTTACTGACCTCAACCCGTACATCCGTTGGGCCGCCCAGTTGTTGCGCCATCTGGTCGCTCAGAAACTTATAGTGTTGCGCCCAGCGCAGGCCACTCTCCTCCGCCGCCGTATTGGTGTACAGCGAAATGCCCAGCTCACGATAAATTTCACGTCGGAACGCGGGCGGCACCTCAAGCGTGGAACCGTCTTCCAATTGCAGTCTGTCTGTCATCAGCATTCTCACTTCGTATGCCAGCACTTTATTGAATTGCTGCAAACTCGGTAAAATAGCGAAATTAAGCACGACCAGATAAGTAGTGACTAAACTGACAAACAATAGCGTGACAATCAGCAGCAGCGTCCGTGCAAATGCGCTACGCGGAGAAAAGCGCCATCGCCTCATGCCTTACTGCCGTCCGGAACAAACACGTAGCCAAGGCCCCATACGGTCTGAATGTAACGCGGGTGCGCCGGATCTTCTTCCACCATACGGCGCAAGCGGGAAATCTGTACATCGATGGAGCGTTCCATCGCGCTGTATTCGCGACCACGCGCCAGGTTCATCAATTTATCACGAGACAATGGTTCCCGTGGGTGACTCACCAACGCCTTAAGCACGGCAAATTCGCCGCTGGTCAGCGGCATCGGTTCATCATCGCGGAACATTTCGCGGGTGCCCAAATTCAGCTTGAACTTACCAAACGCAATAATGGCTTCTTCCTGTGACGGCGCGCCCGGCAATTCGTTTGCCTGGCGGCGCAACACAGCGCGGATGCGAGCCAGCAATTCGCGCGGGTTAAACGGTTTCGGGATGTAATCATCCGCACCGATTTCCAACCCGACAATACGATCCACCTCTTCCCCTTTCGCCGTGACCATGATGATCGGCATCGGGTTGCTCTGACTACGTAAACGGCGGCAGATAGAGAGCCCATCTTCGCCCGGCAGCATAAGATCCAACACCATGAGATGAAAGGATTCGCGGGTCAATAAACGATCCATCTGTTCTGCATTGGCTACGCTACGTACCTGAAAACCCTGTTCGGTCAGATAACGCTCTAAGAGCGCGCGTAAACGCATGTCGTCATCGACAACCAGAATTTTATAGTTTTCTTGCATTCTCTTTCTCCAAAGGCGTAATCGCGCCGACGCTGCTATTGTTCAGAAACACACGAATCACTGACAGTTGTTTCTGGTATATATTCTAGACGAAATTGTTACAAAGCATTTTAAAACCAATTAAATCAATCAATTATCACCAGGTCGCCGCTGATACTCGATCGCATTGACGAACCACTCGCGCGGGCCGTCTGGCGTGTTCACGGTGAACGCTTCATCCACCGTTTTTCTCAACATCGCCCGCGCCATCGGGGAATCGATCGAGATGTAGTCCTTGTTGTCGCCGTAGATCTCATCCGGGCCGACAATACGCAGGCGTTTCACCACGCCCTGTTCATTTTCGATCTCTACCCAGGCGCCAAAAAAAACGCAGCCATCCTGCTGCGGCGAATAATCGACGATTTTCAATTCCGTTAAACATTTTCTTAGGTAGCGTACACGACGATCGATCTGACGTAATAAACGCTTATTGTAGGTATAGTCCGCATTTTCCGAGCGATCGCCCAAACTGGCCGCCCAGGCGACAATTTTGGTAATTTCCGGACGCTTTACCTTCCAGAGATGGTCATGCTCCGCCCGCAGTTTGTCGTACCCTTCACGGGTAATCAGATTGGTTTTCACATCAGCCGCTCCGTTAGGCTCGTAGTGCATTCATCGTTCTTCAAGACGCACACATACTCAAAATCACATCGTGGTTGTGGTTACATCGATTTACTGTTTTTGCTAAAAACATATCAATCGACATAAATTTGTCATTTCACTCCCGTAGTTTTAGCCACGGAAAGCTACGGAGAATGATTTATGTTTAGCTTAGACGCCATTCTGCAAGATCTTGCCCCGCACCGCCATACGCCGCTCTGGCAGAAAACGGTTTTACGCTCTCTGTTGTTTGAAAATGAAATGCAGCAATTTGCGCGACGGTATCCACATTTGAAAGGATTGGATCTGGTCGAACAGATTCTCGATTACTTTAACCTCAATTGTGAAATGGTCGATGGGGATTTAGAGAATATCCCCAGCCAGGGGCCGGTGGTGCTGGTAGCCAACCACCCCATCGGCTCCCTGGACGGTCTGGCATTGTTGCGCACCGTTGCCAGCGTCAGACCCGATGTTCGCATTGTCGCCAGCCAACTGCTTTCTTATGTCGCGCCACTCAAAAGTCTCTTTTTTTCCGTCGATAACTTTAATAACCGTACCAAGCGTCAGCAAATCAACGCCATTCAACAGCATCTGGAAGGCGACGGCGCGATTATTGTCTTCCCGGCAGGCGAAGTGTCGCGTGTCAGTCTACAAGGGATTCGCGATGGTCACTGGCACAACGGATTTATCCGCATGGCAAGCAAAGCCCGTGCGCCCGTGGTGCCCATCCATATCAGCGGACGCAACAGCACGCTGTTCTACCTCTCCTCGATGATTTATCGCCCACTCTCCACCCTCTTACTGGTGAGAGAGATGTTTGGTCAACAAGGGCAAACGCTCAAACTACGCATTGGCGCCAGAATTCCCTATGCGTCCTGGAGTCAGGGTGAATGGAACGCGAATGATTTAGCGGCGCGCTTTCGGCGACATGTATACCGGTTAGGCCAGGGAAAGCCCGGCTGCTTTTCTGGCGAAAAACCCATCGCGTTGGCTGAAGACCGCGTGCTACTTAAGCGGGCATTATCAGCGTGTGAAACGCTGGGGACGACCCCAGATGGCAAAGTCGTCTATCTGTACCGGCGCGGTGAAGAAGATTATGTGCCGCTGCTACGTGAGCTTGGACGCCTGCGCGAAATCGCCTTCCGCGCCGTCGGCGAGGGCTCCGGCCAGCGTCGCGATCTGGATAGCTATGATGATGATTATCTACACCTGATCCTATGGGATGAACGCGAGCTGGAGATTGTCGGCGCCTATCGCTTTGTTTCAACAGCCAGCCTGATCGCCGAGAAAGGGAAAAGCGGCCTCTACAGCCACAGCCTGTTCCAATACGGCGACGAAATGGATCCGATTCTGGCGTCCGGTATCGAGCTGGGGCGCAGCTTCATTCAGCCTAAATATTGGGGGAAGCGCGGGCTGGATTACCTCTGGTTAGGCATCGGCGCCTATCTGGCTCGCTATCCAGAACACCGCTATCTGTTCGGCCCGGTGTCACTTTCCAATACATTGCCGCCGCATGCTCGCGATTTACTGGTTGCCTTTTATCGCCTGTACTTTACGCCTGCCCAACCACTGGCAACGTCACGTCGCCCTTATCCAGCGTCGCTGCCCGATGTGCTAAAACAGTTTGAGGGAACAGACTATCAGCAGGATCTCACGCGGTTGAAAAGTATGTTAAACAATATGGGATGCGCCATCCCGACGCTCTACAAGCAATATTCTGAGCTATGTGAGCCGGGAGGTGTGCGGTTTGTTGATTTCGGCATTGACCCCGATTTTAATAATTGTATTGATGGTCTGGTGCTGGTTGACTTACAACAGGTGAAAGCATCGCGCTACCAGCGTTACATCGCCCCCTTTGTCAACGATAAGGCCCTTTAAAGGTTCGGTGCGTTAGCGTCGTCATAAACTAACGCACCAGGACGCCCCCTCTGCCCCGAAAGCATCAATACAATGCGTTTTTGTCTATACGATCACATTTTTCATACGAAATTCGACTTGCCCTAATTTACGTGATCAACTGAACGCCTTCGCTGCCGATATTAAAGATATTCTTATCTATCATGTTTTGAATACGGGAGTGTCCGATGTATCCCGAAAAAACGAAACGTAGCGATAACACCTTCTCATTACTTGCATCGATTACACTCGCAAGCCCACGCCGTTATGCCTTCATAGCATGTCAAAAAATTAAGGATATTTATGAATATGCTGAATAGATTCAAACTCAGCAAGATGCTGGGTATGGGGTTTTCTCTGGTTATTGTCATCAGCCTGATGGTGGCCTTCTTCGGGCGACTGCAACTGGTGGGACTGGGTAACGACATCGACCGGCTTTCCGGCACAACATTAGCCAATATGTTACTGATTCAGGAAGTGAAAGCTGGTTTCGACGCCAACGCCCGCTTAATTCGCAATATTGCACTCAGCACCGATGCAGAGCAAATCAGGCAGGAAAAACAGTTCGTCGATGAGCAAATCGCCCGTAACACGGCCAATCTGAAAAAGCTGGAGCAACAGTTGGATACCGAAGGTACCCGTGCACTACTGCAACAGTTTCAGGATACTCGTCCACCGTATCTCTCCGCTTTTTTAAAAGCCATGGCACTGGTGCAATCCACCGATCCCCAACAGCGTCTCCAGGGGAACGCCATTATTCTCCACGAGATGCAGACGGCACAAGATGCGCTGTTTAAGGTACTGGATGCCATGATGGCGTCACAGCAGCGGGACACTAACGACATTGTCAGCCACGCCCAACATCAGGCGCAGTCCGGCAGCGTGATCATGCTTATTCTCGCGCTAGCCGCTGCCGTAGTCGCCGCCATCGTCGCCTGGCTGATTACCCGCACCTTGAAAAACCAACTGGGCGGTGAACCGACCTACGCGACATCCATTGCCCAGCGCGTCGCCGAGGGCCAACTGGACGTTGATATCGACATCAAGCCGAATGACCAGCGCAGCCTGTTGGCCGCCATGCGTCACATGAGCCATAACCTGAGCCATATTGTCGGGCAGGTTAGGGAGAGTAGCGAAGCTATCGCCTCTGGCTCCAGCCAAATTGCCGCCGGTAGCGAAAACCTGAGCCAACGCACGGAAGAACAAGCCGCCAGTTTGCAACAAACGGCGGCCTCAATGGAACAGATGAGTCAGGCGATCCGCCAGAATGCGCATACCGTGCGTAGCGTGACTCAGTTAGCCAGCGAGGCAAGCGAAACGGCGAAGAAAGGCGGCGATGCGGTCAACAACATGGTGATCACCATGAAAGAGATCTCCGACAGCTCGCACAAAATTCGCGATATTATTGGCGTTATTGACGGCATTGCCTTTCAAACCAACATCCTGGCGCTCAATGCGGCGGTCGAAGCCGCACGCGCGGGCGAACAAGGCCGCGGCTTCGCCGTCGTCGCGGGGGAAGTACGCTCACTGGCGCAGCGTTCAGCCTCTGCGGCTAAAGAAATTGCCGTGCTAATCAACACCAGCGTCGAAAAAGTCGAAGCAGGTAATCGGCTGGTCGAGGAGACCGGCAGTACGATTGAAGAACTGGTACATCAGGCCAGCAGCGTAGCGAATCTCATCGGCGAGATCGGCACGACAACGCAGGAGCAGGAATCTGGAATTTCTCAAATCCATGATGCGGTCAACCAACTCGATCAGGTCACGCAGCAAAACGCAGCGCTGGTGGAAGAGTCCGCCAGCGCGGCAGCCAGCTTGCGCGAACAGTCATCGAATCTGGTGACGCTCATGCGCCATTTCCATCTGCCGGATACCCCGACAGACCGCCCGGCGCCGAGCGCAAAGGAAGCCTCTTCTACTCGTCTAGCACTCGCGCCAGCTGGCGATACACACGATAATTGGGAAAAATTCTAGTGTAACCCTGCGCGATGTTCCCTTCGATGCCATCGCGGTGGCATCGAAGGACACATAGTATCAGGGCGGTTATTTGGAATAAATAAAGAAACCAATACGGCACTTATGGAAACTTTACGTTATTTTTAGGAAACCTCATCTTGTGATGAATAACGCTGCTGGTGCGCGATCCTACTGACGCGGAATATAGTCTCGGCGCGGCTGACCGGTATAAATTTGGCGCGGACGATAGATAGTGATCTCCTGCTGCTTATGAATCTCATCCCAATGCGCAATCCAGCCGACCGTCCTGCCGACGGTGGAGATCACGGTGAACATGGACGGCGGTAGCCCCATCGCTTTGAGAATGACGGACGTATAGAAATCGACGCTCGGGTAAAGCCTATTCTCAAGAAAATAAGTGTCGGTCATGGCGATATGTTCCAATTCCATCGCTACCTGCAACAGGCTATCCTCCATGCCGAGCTCATTGAGCACTTCATGGCAGGTTTTACGCAGGATGGCCGCTCGCGGATCGAAGTGCTGGTAGACCGAGTTACCAAACCCCAACAGGCGGAACGAATCGCGACGATCCTTCGCGCGCCGTACGAACTCAGGCACGCGATCGACCGTTTTAATCTCTTCCAGCATACGCATGCAGGCTTCATTCGCCCCGCCGTGCAGCGGCCCCCACATCGATGCCAACCCTGCCGCAATACAGGCAAATGGGTTTGCGCCAGAAGACCCCGCCGCTCTGACCGCCATCGTAGACGGGCATTGCCCATGATCGGCGTGCAGGATCAAGATGCGATTCATCGCCCGCTCCAGCACCGGATTGACGACATAATCCTCGGCCGGAATTGAAAACAGCATGTGCAGGAAGTTACCGGTATAGGACAACGCATTCCGCGGGTAGACCGACGGCTGTTCGATAGAATATTTGTAGCACATTGCCGCCAGCGTCGGCATCTTCGACAATAGCCGCACTGCGGCCAATTCACGGTGCTCCGCGTTATGAATATCCAAGACATCATGATAAAACGCCGCAAGCGCGCCCACCACCGCACACATCAGCGCCATCGGGTGCGCATCGCGACGAAAACCGCTGAACATGCGGGTAATTTGCTCGTGAACCAGCGTATGGCGGGTAATATTGTCGGCGAATGACGCATACGCCTGCGCCGACGGCACGTCACCATGCAGCAGGATGTAACAAACTTCGGTAAAATCGCACTGCTCAGCAAGTTGTTCGACCGGAAAGCCGCGATGCAGTAATACGCTATTCACCGCATCAATATAGGTAATCGACGATTCACACCCTGCGGTATTGGCAAAACCGGGGTCATAGCTACAGAGCCGGTGTTCTGCGAGTGGCCGGATATCTACCGCCGCTTTTCCCAGCACGCCGGTATGTCGTTTCAGCACAATGTCCGCCTGTCCTTCCGCCGTCAACGTGAACGTTTTGACTGTCATGAAGCTTTCTCCTGCCTGAGTGATAAGGTTGTTCTCGCCCGCCCAGGGGCTTCTGGAAAGGCCATTATGTGCTCACCGCCAGATTATTGCGACACTAGTCCCGTTTATGTCATACCGCAGCATCGCGAATGGGTTGCAAAATTCTGTCGGAATCGTGATTTGGTTAAATCCAGTTATGGCGATCCGGGCGCGTTTTCCAGACGGCATCGGCTGGTATTTTGCACGCTCAATCCGTATAACTGTCCTGACTTATTTATCCCACTCACCTAATGACGATTGATATCAGACTCATGAATGATGCATTAAGCCATATTATCGCCAGCGAATTGCAGGCGCGCACGGAACAGGTTGACGCGGCAATCCGCCTGCTGGATGAGGGAAATACCGTCCCCTTTATCGCCCGATACCGCAAAGAAGTCACCGGCGGGCTGGATGATACCCAGTTGCGCCAGCTCGAAACCCGGCTCGGCTACCTGCGTGAACTGGAGGATAGGCGCCAGACTATCCTGAAATCTATTGATGAACAGGGGAAATTAACCCCGCAGCTTGCTTCCGCCATTAACGGCACGCTGAGCAAAACCGAGCTGGAAGATCTCTACCTGCCGTATAAACCCAAACGCCGCACGCGCGGGCAGATCGCGATCGAAGCCGGGCTGGCGCCGCTGGCCGACAGCCTGTGGCAAGATCCAAGTCAGGTACCAGAACTGGCGGCACAGGCTTATATTGATGCCGATAAAGGGGTGACCGACGTGAAGGCCGCGCTGGACGGCGCGCGTTACATTCTGATGGAACGCTTTGCCGAAGATGCCGCGCTACTGGCCAAAGTGCGTAACTACCTCTGGAAAAACGCGCACCTGGTTTCGCGCGTCGTCGAAGGAAAAGAGGAAGAAGGTGCAAAGTTCCGCGACTATTTCGACCATCACGAACCGATTGCACACGTGCCTTCACATCGTGCATTGGCGATGTTCCGCGGCCGTAATGAAGGCGTCCTGCAATTGGCGCTTAACGCCGATCCGCAGCACGAAGAAACACCGCGTGAGAGCTATTGCGAACAGATTATTATCGACCACCTGAATCTCCGTCTGGGTAATGCCGCCGCCGACGGTTGGCGGCGCACCGTCATTAGTTGGACGTGGCGCATTAAAGTGCTACTGCATCTCGAAACCGAATTAATGGGCAGCGTGCGCGAACGGGCCGAAGACGAGGCGATTAACGTTTTCGCCCGCAATATGCACGACCTGTTGATGGCCGCTCCAGCGGGCATGCGCACCACCATGGGGCTCGATCCTGGTCTGCGCACCGGCGTAAAAGTCGCGGTGGTGGATGCCACCGGCAAATTGGTCGCGACCGACACGCTTTATCCGCATACCGGTCAGGCAGCGAAAGCCGCTGCGGCTGTAGCGGCCTTATGCCGTAAATATCAGGTTGAACTGGTTGCCATTGGCAATGGCACCGCCTCGCGTGAAACCGAGCGTTTCTTCCTCGACGCACAGAAACAGTACCCGGAGATTAAAGCGCAGAAAGTGATCGTCAGCGAGGCCGGCGCATCGGTGTACTCCGCGTCCGAGTTAGCCGCGCAGGAGTTCCCTAATCTGGATGTATCGCTACGCGGTGCGGTGTCTATCGCCCGCCGTTTGCAGGATCCCCTGGCGGAGCTGGTAAAGATCGACCCGAAATCCATCGGCGTCGGCCAGTATCAGCATGATGTTAGCCAAAACCTGCTGGCGAAGAAATTGGATGCTGTCGTCGAAGACTGCGTAAACGCTGTCGGCGTTGACCTCAATACGGCGTCCGTCGCGCTGTTAACGCGCGTAGCCGGGCTGACGCGCATGATGGCGCAAAATATCGTGGCATGGCGTGATGAGAATGGGCGCTTTCGCAACCGCGAGCAGTTGCTGAAAGTCAGCCGTCTGGGGCCAAAAGCCTTTGAACAGTGTGCGGGTTTCTTACGCATCAACCACGGCGACAATCCGCTGGATGCCTCCACGGTTCACCCGGAAGCCTATCCGGTCGTGGAACGCATTCTGGCAGCGACCGAGCAGGCATTGCAGGAACTCATGGGGAACCCAACCGCACTGCGTAACCTGAGACCGGCAGATTTCACCGATGACCGTTTCGGCGTGCCAACCGTGAGTGACATCATCAAAGAGCTGGAAAAGCCGGGGCGCGATCCGCGCCCTGAATTCAAAACCGCGAGCTTCGCCGATGGCGTAGAAACCTTAAACGATCTGTTACCGGGCATGATTCTGGAAGGGGCGGTCACTAATGTCACCAACTTTGGCGCCTTTGTGGATATCGGCGTCCACCAGGACGGTTTAGTGCACATTTCATCGCTCGCCGACCACTTCGTCGATGACCCGCATAAGGTCGTTAAAACGGGCGATATCGTTAAAGTAAAAGTGATGGACGTGGATCTGCAACGCAAACGCATCGCGCTCACTATGCGTCTTGATGAGCAACCAGGCGATGCCGCCACGCGCCGTGGCAATGCGCGGAGCGATAGCTCCACCTCGCCGCGTCAGCCAACGGGTAAACCACGCGCCCGTCCAACTCCCGCCCCTACCGTCGGCAATAGCGCGATGGGCGATGCATTAGCCGCGGCATTAAAGAAACGGTAATTATTATTTTTCCCTGATGCAAAAAATATCTGGTCTTGTAAAAACAAGGCCAGACAATTTTCCGCGCAAAATCGTCATTCTTGTTTCACCAATAAAACTACGTTTTATTTTTATTGAAATATTCAACCGGTTTATGGTTTTTTTGTGATCTCGCTCTAGGTAAATAAATTACCCTTACGTTATTATTGTTCTATATAGGAAACAATAGTTTTATATATAGAACACCATTATGACTATATTTCGACAACTCGAACACAGTAAAGCACCAGCGGCAGTCCGCTTAGTGATGATTATTGATTATATCGCCCAACGTGATGAAGCGAGTTTCACTGAAATTTGTACCGATTTATCCATCCCCAAAAGTAGCGTACACCATCTTTTAGAGGTGTTGGTGGTAACACAGTTATTACGCCAGCGTGCCGACGGCCGTTATGTATTGGGGTTAAGGCTATTCGAATTAGGCGGTCTGGCAATAAAAAATATCGACCTGCGTAAAGATACGATTAACTTTATGCATGAACTGGTTAAAGAAACGGAATTAACCTGCCATCTGGGTATTCTGGATGGCGATAATGGTTTTTTCCTGAGTAAAGTAGAGTCGCCAAAAGCCATCGTAAAAACCTCCTGGGAAGGGAAGAAAATTGTTTTTAATCGGATGTCTCTGGGGAAAGTTCTCTTAGCCTGGCTACCACAGGAAAGAATTGAGGCGCTGATTGCTAATTGTACCTTTGACTATTACACCCCCAGAACCATTACCAATAAGGAAGATTTCCTGCAACATCTGAAGATCGTCAAAGAACAGGGTTGGGCCATTGATGATGGCGAAGACATAGCGGAGATTTGCTGTATGGCGGCACCGATATTCAATAAAAATGGCGAAGTCATTGCCGCCATTGGCGTTAACGGTATGCAATCACAATATGCTAATGGAAAAAAAGAAAAGCATTTAGCGAGCTTACTGAAAACCAGTAAAGCGATTACCGCCCATATTCATAGCCGGGATATTACTATTGGATTATAGCGTTAACCCTAAAAAAGGATAATTCACAACTTGGTGAACAGCATTTAACAATCGGTGCGAAGCGCGATACTTATATAACAGAAAAATAACCATAAGTCCTTACCGGCATTATGGGGAGTCCGCCTGTGGCAAAAAAAAACAATATAACCGCCGCGGTGGATAAGATTATTTATTATCAATTTCGATAAGTCGAACCGCCTCTAAATATTAACGATATCAGGTAATAGTCTTTAATTTAAATTTCCCTTTATTGGGCACGAATACCAATACACGACGTTCCTACATTAGAAGGGGCGGAAGACATTTTTATTTTTACAGCGAGGTCTTTATGAAAATCAAACATGCTATTGATAAAATCCCTGGGGGATTAATGCTGGTTCCGCTCTTTCTGGGTGCGTTCTGTAATACCTTTACGCCAGGAGCAGGAAAATTTTTAGGATCGTTTAGCAACGGGTTAATTACAGGAACCATCCCAATTCTGGCAGTCTGGTTTTTCTGTATGGGCGCATCCATTGAATTTAAAGCCACAGGCACCATGTTGAGAAAATCAGGCGTTCTGGTAGTGACCAAGATCGCCACCGCCTGGGTCGTGGCGCTGCTCGTGGGTGCTTTCTTACCAGGTGATGGTATTCAAAACGGGTTGCTGGCTGGTATTTCCGTTCTGGCGCTGGTTGCGGCAATGGACATGACCAATGGCGGTTTGTATGCTGCCCTCATGAATCAATACGGTTCAAAAGAAGAAGCGGGAGCATTCGTACTCATGTCTCTGGAATCCGGCCCATTGATGACAATGGTGATTCTGGGAGCCAGCGGTATCGCCACCTTTGAACCTCAGTTGTTCCTTGGTGCGGTGCTGCCTTTTCTGATCGGTTTCGCATTAGGCAACCTGGATCCTGACCTGAGAAAGTTGTTCGGCGGTGCGGTACAAACTCTGATTCCTTTTTTCGCCTTCGCCCTGGGTAATACCATTAATCTATCGGTGATCCTGCAAACGGGCTTCGCGGGTATCTTCCTCGGAATATTTGTCATTGTAGTCACAGGCATCCCATTGATATTAGCGGATAAATTCATCGGTGGCGGTAATGGCACCGCTGGCGTGGCCGCTTCCAGCAGCGCCGGTGCCGCTGTCGCTACACCGCTCCTGATCGCCAATATGGCCCCGGAGTTCGCGCCCGTCGCTCAACAAGCGACGGCGTTGGTCGCCACAAGTGTCATCGTGACGTCAATACTGGTGCCCATTATCACGGCATTATGGGCAAAACGCTTTTCACCTAACAACGCATAAGAAGGTAACAAAATGGACGTACGACAAAGTGTGCACAGTGAACATGCGAAAACGCTGGATACTACCGAACTGAGAAAGAAATTTCTCATTGAGACAATATTTACGCCAAACCGCTATACCATGACTTATAGCCACATCGACCGTATTGTAGTCGGTGGGATCATGCCCATAGATGGCGAGATAACCTTTGATGACGACATCGGTAAGCAATTTGGCGTGAACTACTTTCTTGAACGGCGTGAACTGGGGCTGATCAACATCGGCGGCCCGGCAAACATCGTTATCGACGGAACACGCTATGAGGTAGGCCACGAGGAAGCGCTCTACGTCGGCAAAGGCGCCAGAGCCTTGACATTTAGCAGCCTCGACAGCACGAAACCCGCAAAATTGTATTATAACAGCGCCCCTGCGCATGCCACTTACCCAACACGTCTTATCACGCAGAATGAGGCGATCAAGGCGCCATTGGGAGATAGCAAGACCTGCAACAAACGCACCATTTGCAAATACCTGGTGCCTGAAGTAGTGGATACCTGCCAATTAAGCATGGGGTTAACGCGTCTGGCGGAAGGCAGTAACTGGAATTCCATGCCGACACATACGCATGAACGCAGAATGGAGGTTTACTTCTATTTCGACATGGCGGAAGACACCATTATTTTCCATATGATGGGCGAACCGCACGAAACGCGCCATCTGGTGCTGCATAATGAGCAGGCAGTCATCTCGCCAAGCTGGTCGATTCATACGGGGGTTGGCACCAAAAACTATGCCTTTATTTGGGGCATGATTGGCGAGAACCTGACATTCGATGATATGGACCATATCGCCATGCTGGATTTACGTTAACCCAGACCTTAATCACGATCGGTAAACACAACAGGGTGAATCTGCTTCACCCTGCTTCTTGATATCATTTCAGGTCAAAAACCCGCGAGCAAAGCGCCAATACCGTCGGCAAAAAGGGCGAAATAGCCTCGCCCTAATGAACTCATATGGTCCGAGTTAATAATCCAAATCTACCGGTATAGGGTAATCCTGCAATTTAGCAGCCCCGCCTAACGTCTCGCGAATCGTGGCGGAATAGCGCGTGGTTTCCATCCCACCGACGAGATTATCCAACTCACTGAAGGCAAAACGTAATGAACGATTGTGAGCCCACTTTTCCAACGGTGTCAGATGATAAGTGAAATACACCACCGTCAATTCCTGATTTACCCGATCGATTTTCTCAATGCGACTCACCTGCATGCGGCCGTAACACAAGTCGCCATATTGACGCCAATTCTTCTCACCGGCAGGCGATAAATGGTATACCGTGCCAGCACCTTTAGGCGCCCCCTGTGCCAACCCCGCCTCCACCAGTGCATATAAACGTCCACTGTTCCAGGGCGAATCACCTTTAGGACTGTGAACCGGCCACTGTTTCTCCCCCAGACACAGAGGCGGCTCCGCATCAAAAAATTCCTGTATGCGCTGCTGATAATCCTGCTCACTGAGCTGCGCCCACGCACCAAAGGGAGCCAATAGTCCTAAGGCGATTAATAACGATGTTTTCATTTTGCAAGCAATGCCTCATCCACTTCCTTGTAGGCCGCATCGACCGATTGGTAGGCATTTTGCGTTACCACACGCTTGCGTTCCGACCATTCATAGAGCGGCACACCGGGATCGTCACGCGAGGCTTTAAAATCATAGATCGTCAAAATAACTTTTGTTGCATCAAAGACGTTTTCCCCTTGCTTCCTTGCCGTCACCAGAAAGTAATGCTTTCCAGATAGGAACAGTCGATTATCCTGCACCAGAAAATCCGCCGCGGCGGATAGTCGATAGTCAAACCAGGTAAATGTATTGCTGTTGGCTACCGGCATGATGCTATGCCCACCGTCTGGGCGTCGGACAAAAAAAGTCATCCCAAGATTAGGGTGAGACGTATTGTTGTCAAACTGGGCAACGACGACATAATCCTTCTCGCCGTCCTGATTGAGATCCACGCGATTGATGCCGTCTTTCAACGCCACTGGAGATAACGCAGCGGCCGTACTGCTGATAGCACAGAGCGCCAACCACCCTATAAATTTATTCCGCATCAAGTGTCCTTACTAATCGAAAACCAATATCTGGCATGAAAAAACCGGGCGTGTGCAGATCGCAGCTTGCCAGACTGTGCGTTCGTTCGAGATAACTTCCGCCGCAAAAGTAGTACATCGTTTTGCCGCCCTCCACAGCATAAGACTCGTTCAGCCACTCGGATACATTACCACTCATGTCGTAAAGCCCCAGCGCGTTAGGGCGCTTGGATGCCACTGGCACCGTACCGAACGAGGATGAATCAGAGGGGAAATGCGCCACACTCTCCGGCTGTTCGCTACCCGCATAGCGCTGTCCGTAAGTCCCCTCCGTCAGTCCCTTCTTTCCGCCTCTGGCGGCAATTTGCCATTCAGCTAGCGTAGGCAAACGGTAACCCGATGCCTGCGGATTCTCGCGTATGAGTTTACTATTATCTTCTTCCGGCACACGCTTCAACGTCTTACCATCGATCGTAAGATAATAGGGTTGCAGCCTCTGTCGTTCACTGAGCACATTGGCAAAAATCACCGCATCCCACCACGACACATTCGTGGCGGGATGAAGGCCGCCATCCTGTTCAGGCGACAGGCAATCCTCGAAGGTGGCGCCATTGCAACCGCCGCTGAGCTGATAGCCATGCGCTTCCGCCCACTCTTGCTGCGCATGGTACTGCTGATAGGTGATTTCCGTTTTCGTCATAGCAAAAGATGCCACAGAGGTATTGGCATGGGCGGCATAGTTCTCCGAGCCGAAGACCGATCCAACATAGAAATTGCCACCGTTGACAACTACCTCATCGGGGACAATATTCGCTCCTTGGGCCGTCAAGATGGGAAAAACACAGCACAGCCCAACGATTACCGTCTTCTTCAACATGGCGATACCGGTTCAATTTCGAGGTTAGAGCGTGGTACGGAACAACAAGGCAGAATGTAACCATCAGCAATATCTTTACGTGAGATCCCACCCGAATGATCCATATTGACGTTGCCAGACGTCAGACGCACTTTACATACGCCGCAGTAGCCGGAAGCGCAGCGATAAGGCAGTTCTACACCAGCCTCGTAGGCCGAACTGAGCACGCTTTCGTTCTCCGACACAGGAAAATCGATATGAGTATCGCGAATATGACAGTGAAATTTTGACATTACCGCCCTCCCACAAGGCGACGCAGCAACTCCTTCTGCAGGAGTTTATTTTCCTTTTTGAAGGTTGCCGAAGCAATCGCATTCTCTTCAATCCTGCGGAGTAAATAGGGTAACGACTTGTCGAGCGGACCATAAGGCAGGTATTTGCAAACGCGAAAACCGGTTTGCAGCAGCGAATAAGTAATATGATCGCCCAGCCCATAAAGCTGACCTATCCAGGTGCATCCCGCCCGTAACGACTCAATCTTCATAATCAAAGCGAGACTTTCCTCATTGTGAGTGGCGAAAAACGGAGAGATTCGATCCAGACGCTGCGCAATATAGTCCACCGCCGCGTTATAACTACGATCTGTTTCCTCCTTGGTCGCAAAACAGCGCTCACCCCCGTTCACTCTTTTTTCTTCTTCCAGATAAGCCCCGCGCACCACTTTCACGCCAAGCACGAAGTTATCCTGACAGGCTCGCTGATAGCACTCGTCGAGAAAACGCAGTTGATCCTTCAGATAAAATTGAAGCGTCAGCGTAATCACCGCGCTATCGCGGTTAAATTCACGCATCATGTCCAGAACCAAACGATCTACCGCAGGCTGAATCGCGGTTTGCTCCGCGTCGACCATCACACGCACGCCATGGGAGCAGGCATAGTCGAACAGATGTGAGAAACGCGCAACAATACGTGACCACGCGCTGGCAGATGCCTCATCCAGCAGGGATTCTTCACTTTGCCGAGCATATACGGCAACACTACCTAGCGATGACGGTTTGATCACAACAAAAGGCAGGCTATCCGTTTGTTGCGACATCTCGATAAGGCGCAGCGTATTTTCCACCGCCTTATCGAACTGCACCTCTTCATTTTCCCCTTCCACGGCATAGTCCAGTACGCAACCAATGCCAGAGCGCGCCAGAAAAGTTACCGTACTCTTTACCTCCTCCAGCGTTTCTCCGCCAAAATAAATGCTATTAACCAGAGAAAAAATACGTCCCTGTGGCCGAGTAAGACATTTTTTCAACGTAAAAAGTGACAGCCGACGTGTCAGCCTGTGTGTTAACGTTGCTGTCGCGCAATATTTAAAAAACAGAGTTCTTGACGTATAACGATTGTAAATAGCGTAAAGATCGTTAGGCATGATGGTTCCAGATCCATATCAATCCGGCACGTTTTCGCGCCGGAGTCATGAAAGTTAGATGTCGGCGGTTTGTCCGCGATACAGACGACGGACGATGCCATCATCGTTAAACTCTTCACGTTCATGAATGACACGACGATTGTCCATAATCAGTAGATCACCATCTTCCCAGAAATGTTTGTAGTAGTAGCGAGGCTGTTTCAAAAACGTCCCGAGTTCCTGGAAGAACGCATGGGTCTCGCGAACGGTGAACCCCACAATCCGTGGTTCCCAACTGGCTGGTTGCCCCTCATCAAATGGGAAATAAATCAGCATCTTTCTGACCCATCCCAGATCGGTGAAGACCGGCACTTCGAACCAGCCGTCTGGAGAAACATCAACATAATAGCCCTTCTCCAGTACACGGACTTCAAATGTCTCTTCTTCCAGTACGCGCAGCAGGTGAGCAGGCATTTCCTGACAGGCCAGAGCATGGTCACATATTGTCGTCGCTCCGCGAAATTTGACGTTTTTAATTTCAGCGGCGTAGAGGAAAACCTGATCTACTTGAGACAACAGCAAACCACCGTCAGCATGGAAAGGAAGTTGACCACGGCCTGTAACTATTTTTCCTTTCTCCCCTTCCAGCTTTAAGGTATCGCGGTAGCCAAAACCTACGCCGATTTTTTCATCTGCATACTCCACGATCTTACCGTACGCCGAGTAGATATCACGGAAGGTGTCGCCGTCAATATCGAGACGCTTAACAACGACAAATCCCTGACGCATCAGTAAGTTTTTAATCGTTTCTGTCTTGGCTTCGAGAAAGTCCCGACGATCGATATACGCGCCAAAACCCGACGCCATGATCGGATTAAACTTCACTATTTCGCTCATTTTCTTCCTTATCCTCAGTATTTTTTGCCAAGGACATTTTTGAAATGTCCCTGAGCGTCGCGAGTCTGAAACGCGGCCTTATGGACAGCTTTAGAAGCGTCACGGGTTTGTTCCAGTAGTTGGATAAACGGCTTGTTGACCGCCCGTTTCGTATTGATAAATGCAGAAGTCGGATAACTGGCCATCACGTGTGCCTGTGTGATGGCAGCATCCAACAACGAGGTACTCTCCACCACCTGATTAACCAGCCGATAATCCATACAGCGGGGGGCATCAAGCGACTGGCATTGGTAAATAATCTCCTGCATCAGGCTGAATCCGTGGGTGAAGCGCAGGATGGCTGCACCGACCGAGCAGCCAATGCCATGCTTGAGTTCAGGCATCACAAAATTTGCTGTCGAGGCCATCAGCCGTTGGTCGAACATGAGAGCAAACTGAAATCCCATACCGATCGCATAGCCATCTACTGCGGCGATCGTCGGTTTATCTACATTGAGTACGGCCTGATACAGATCAATCACGCGGTCGATCCACTCTTCGATGTCTTCGCTGCGTGAAAGCTGCTTCACCTCGTTGAAATCTCCGCCAGCGGAAAAGGAACGCTCTGATCCTCCGTACACCACGACAGCATGTACGCTGTCGTCAGCATTGGCACGCGCTAATGCGTCTTTCACGCTGGTTTCCAGTGAGCGGCTAAAGGGGTTATGCTTGTTAGGATGATCCAGCGTGATCACCCTAACCTCACCGACATTCTCTTCCAAAATCATATTTAGTCCTTTTTAATCAGCCCTTTAAGCTGAGATGGCGTTACATTTGCAATCGAGAGACGGCCACGGAGAAAGGCTTGATAAACACGGTAGGTGAAGCGACTTTTGGTCTGGTAGTTATCAACCGTTGAGCCGAGAACATTCGCGAAGGCTTGATTAACAGAGGAACCTTCATGAATGCCAATTTTCTTACGCCAGACAATCTCTTTCGGAAGCAGTTGAAGCGTATCGGCGTATTCACGCAGGATGTTTTTGACTTCGTTGTCGAAAATTTTGTAATCCGGATGTAGCGCATGACACAGCGTGATTAAAGAATGGCTCCAGAAGGGGTGACGAATATCAATGCCATAGCGGGAAGCTCCATGTGTGGCAAACTCCCCCGTCCAACGTGTACGGTATACTTGCTCGGCAAGCAGCTGATTCGGATTGTCATAGTGCGCTCCCGGCTTCAGAATGCCGCCAAAGAGCAGATCGGAACCGTAGCCAGTAAGCATACAGGACACCTGTCCCTCAGCCTGACGATAGACGTTGAATAACCCTGATTGGATTTCAGCAGATAGGCCGTCAAATATTTCGTTGTAATAGATGGATTCGATGATGCCGTTAATGACCTCGGTTTCGGACAAAATTTTCACTTGATGGTGCGTCCCGAGGGCCTCAGCAACCTGCTGAGAAAACTCAAACTCATTGCTGATTTCCGTACCAATCGAGTACGTATTCAGTTGCTTGAAATGACGACTGGCGAGCGCCGTTACCAGGCTGGAATCCAGACCGCCGGACAGCGGAATCCCCACCGTATCAAAGCGTGGCGTTAAATCTTCAAGCGGTGCATTCAGATAACGCTCAATCAACGCCAACAGCGGTTCACGCGGGAGCGCTAGCAGTTGGTTGCTGGCAGGCGCGGTCAGCGTATGGCTTTCAACAAAGGGATAACCTTCACTGTCGTGCGTAAGGACATGTACCGCCCCTGGCTTCAGGCGCTGCGCATTTTTCACTGGCGTATACGTATCCGCACGCATCAGCGACTGGCACACCGACTCCTCACTTTCAAACCACAGCGCACTCTCACCTTCTGCCGCAGTCACCAGTTTTAAACTGTTAGTGAACCAGGTTTTTTTACCCTGAACGACATGAACCGGCGAGAAACCACGCGAATCGGTAATGACTGTCCATTCACCGTTGGGTTCATCAATGAAAAAGCAAAAATCACCTTCAGCTAACGCCAGCGCATTCGCCCCCAGACGAGTAAACAGCAACGCCAGCAGCTCAGCATCATTCGCCAGATAAGCCCCGCCTTCCCACACTCCGGCTAATCCGATCAGAAACGTCCGATTATATAGCGACCCCATCAAGTAGGCCGTCCCCCTTTCCATCTCACACTTCTGGTAATGACCATTCTGTTCGATAAAAAGATAGCCGTTAGATAATTCCTCGCCCTTTCCGTCAAAGTCGTGTTGAATATTATTTATGTCGGCATAAGAACCTTTATAAACAACGCAAAAACTATTGCTCACAGTAATAATCCTTACCTTAATAACCACATGATAAAATAACGTTTTAACTCGTTACATATCATAGAAAAATCAAAGGCAAATATTAACCATGAAAAAGTTTAGCTAAAGAATTTCTTTTAGATAGGGAGTAACTATTCTTTTGGACAGGTTCCTCCCTATGGGTAATGATTAATACAGACTAACGAGCATCTATATGCTTCATCATTACAGGCTCACAATGAGAGCGAAAAAGATTTAACTCACATGCTTTAGTTATAGCATGGCGGGAATTGACAACATCCAATTTACGGACTGAGTTGTTAATGTGGAATTTGACGGTGACCTCACTAATACCTAATATACGAGAAATTTCTTTGTAAGTTCGTCCACTACTAACGAGGAAAAGCACTTCGGTCTCACGCGGAGAAAGCAATGATTCCATTGAGTTACCGTTATTTTTTTCTTTATTTTCAATGGCTCGGCGATAGGCCATTACCTTTTCATGTATGTTCACTAGCAACATCTGTAAACCATTTTCATGACTCTTCATACATCCTTCAAAGTTTGCATCTTCGAAATGGTTTGCGATACTCAGCGTCGCCACATTATTATTATGATCATGCAAAACAAAAGTATATCCTGAACTTATGTCATGCTGCATGGAAGAAATAAATACGTCCTGATTCTGGGCTCTAAGCGTAACCAAGTCGTTATCATCCCAGGAAAACGGCGTAATTCTCACTAATGAAGCAACAATTACAGGGTCATTCTGACACATTTGTCTATTAAGATATTCATTCATCCATGCTTCTGGATAATTCGATATTATATAAGGTTGGCTGGTGGAAGTTTTACTTATCATAAAATAAGAAAACCAGACATCGCCAACCCATTCTAACTTCCTTTTTATAAACGAACGGATTTCGTGATCCATATTAATCCCTCTTGCCGGATTGCTAAGTGATTTAAAAACCAACTTTTCCCCAGAGAGTAAACATAACCATTCACGTTATATAAAATACAATAAATAATATTTAGCAAGATCGAAGGTTATCAATTAAGACAAAATCGGTCAACATTTTATATACATTATCTGAAGCCTTGGTAATCTGTATAATTATAATTATAATTATTACAAATATTTTGTAGAAAAATAATTTTGATTACCACCGAATTTCAGCTTTATAACTATGCTTAGAGCCTATTCCAGTAGGCGTCATTGGCGCAGTCAGTTTGGTCACGGACAGCGCGCAGAAACCGGAGCGTACACGGAGTACGTGAGAATTCCGAGCACTGCCCAGGGCAAAATGGCAAGTAAAATAACCCTAATGGGATAGGGTCTAAGTGCAACGGTCGGTCATAATGATGGGAGTACGGCTAGCTGCTAATAAGCTATCCAGCTTTTCCGACCAAAGATGAGCGAGTAACCATGCTCTACCAGCAACCAGCCGAGGGGCAACGATACCCGATATTGATGCGCCGTGGATTTCGTTATGTTTTCTCTGGAGAATAAAGTGAAGTCTTGAACAAGTAAGTACGGTAGGTCGCATATTGGTCTTACCGTAAGCCATGCGTGGATCTACCAGCATATTTATACGGATAAGCGTTGCGGGCGAGTCGGATAAGCATCTTAGGCGGGAAAAACGCCGCTATCGTTAGGGTGACGGTCACAAATGAGAGTGTATTCCTGGTGCCATATCTATTGAGTTACGTCCAGCTATTGTTAACGAAAGGGCCTAATTGGTATGCTTTTTAACCTCATGCTCCTTCCCCACCGAAGCCCATAGATTGCATTACTATTTTTTATCAAAATCAGTGGCATTGCTCTGGTCGGCTGTCCCCTTATTACAGTAGCCATTCATTTTCAGAGAGAATCCTAAAGGTTCCCCGAAAAGTCTAGTCATAGGTTCTGGTTATTAATCGTGAGAATGAAGCAGGATTTATTGAGTCAGGTGGATGTATAATCACTTCCGATTCTGCGCCTGGCTTGAGTGATAATGATATTATCACTGTCACTACGCTTGGACCTAGGGAGATATTTAGCACCAGTGCCACTAACACTATTCATTGAGATATCAGGATGGTGGTATAAATATCGACACCTGTATCGGGTTTATTTATTCACCAATATCGGTTCAGGGGTGGTTCAGCGTAAACGGGCACCTTAATATCAGTCGTGACCGCTGTACACACGAAGGCGCATCATGTTTCCTGTATTTTTATTTTAGTAAGAACGTTCGTACATAAGGATGAATGATGGTCAAAAAGAGAGGTGAGCGCTTGTCACAAGGAGAAGCCTACCAGCGCATACTTGAAGCTGCCGAACCCTTGTTTGCCGAGCGAAACCCCGAGTTAGTAAGTTTCCGTGATTTAGCCAGCGCCGCTGGAGTCAGCCTATCTGCGATAAATTACCATTTTGGCACACGACAGGCACTATTTCGCCAGATTTTTCTGCGTCGTGCCCGTATCCAGACAGAGCGTCGTTTGGCCTATCTTGAGCAGCTAAAGAGAGAGGGGCGCGAAAAAGACATTGAAGCGATCATCGAGGCGTTTATCCGCCCTGTTTTTAACGTGCAACCGGGCGACAAGAATGATCTTTTTAACAAGATGCGCGCCCGCCTAGTGGCTGATGCTTCGCCTGACTCCCATGCAACACTCCGCGAAGCCTATGACGATAACGACCGATTATTTATTGAAGCGCTGGCAGGTGCGCTGCCCCATCTTTCACTAAAAGATATATATTGGCGATTCCATTTTTTAGTTGGTTCAATGATCTATACCATGTCAGATTTTGGCCAACTTGAGGAAAGCTCCGGCGGTATTTGTTCACCAGTTAATAGTGAAGAGTCGATTCACTATATGATTCATACCTTTTCAGCCGCATTACGCGCCCCCTCCACTACCATCGCTGAATAACGCTTTTTAGGGCAGCCAGGCTGCCCCTCCAATAACGCCTTCTTAATCATATAAAAATGCTATTACGCGATCGATTGACATAGTTAGTACGAACGTTCTAACTTATCCTATCCCAACCAGAGAGCGTGTTATTCAGGTTATTGAGAGGTTGTTTATGGCGAAAAGTATACCTGCTCCATCTGTGAATACAGTGCATCCATTGAAGCCACAGCATCAGTGGCTGACAACGACCGAATTACAAATTTTGTTCGCGATTGCTTTTTTAGCCATTTTATTTTCTCTGTTGTTTCCCGAGAGTTTTGCCACCATGACGACGGCCAATAATATGGCGCGCGTTGCGGGTATTCTTGCTGTGGTCTCCATTGGGCAAAGTTTTGCCTTAATTGTCGGGGGATTTGATATATCCGTTGGCGCCATCATGGGGTTAGCGAGTGTGGTAGGTGCGCTGCTGATGAAACAAGGTGTTGATGTCCCCATGGCCGCCTTGCTAGGGGTGCTGGCGGGAACAGTTGTGGGGCTAATTAATGGTATCGGTATTGCTTTATTCCGCGTTACCCCGTTTGTTATGACTTTAGGTGTACTGACAATCACAAGTGGCCTGGCCAATCAGCTGGCTAACGGCGGCACGATTATCGGTTTACCTCGTGCGCTTTCCATGTTGGGACGCAGTAACTGGGGAAGTATTCCCAGTGCCGCTGCGATTGCCATCATTGTGCTACTGGTTGCCTGGTTTTTAATGCAACGAACCCGCATTGGTCTATATATCTACGCGATTGGTGGGAGCCGTGAAACGGCCCGCGTGGCGGGCGTCGCCGTAAAAGCTTATGAAATGCTCGCTTATGTATTGTGCGGTACCTTTGCGGGTATGGCGGGGATCATGCTGACCTCCCGTGTTTCCGTTGCTCAGGGAAGTTTGGGTCAAGGTTACGATTTGCTATCAATTGCAACGGCTGTCATTGGGGGCGTCGTTATTGGTGGAGGTATCGGTCGTTTTACCGGTGTTGTCCTTGGGGTTGTATTTATCACACTGCTAACAACCGGATTAGATATCGCCGGCGTTAACCCCTTTATTCAACAGATGATTACCGGCGCTGTACTCGTGGTTGCAGTGATTATCTCCCGTGCACGTGGGATGGGTTTCGCTGCCTTTAAACGCTTTTTTATGCCGGCCCGCCCTTGATGGTTGGCTATTCACCGGGAGAAAAAAACATGAAAAAAGTAAGCCTGCCATCACTGTTAATACCCGCTGTGTTATTAATCAGTTCTGCACCATTGCTGGCTGATGAGTTATCGCTGACGCCGGAAGAACATACCCCGATGACTTGTGATATCACACTGGATGTCAATCATCTTGCCCAGACCAAAATAGCTAAATCCAGTAAGCCTTACACTCTGGCCTTTTCTGTTCCTTCTTACGCTAACCCTTATGTTCAGGCGCTGTTATATGGGGCTCAGCAGGCAGCCAATGAGGCCGGGGTAAAACTCAGTGTGACGGCGGGTAAGGGTTTTATGGATCCCGCATCACAAATCACACAACTGGAAAATGCATTATCACGCCGGCCTGATGCGGTCTTGATCAACCCATCAGACCCTGATGGGTTAGCGCAGACAATTGATGAGATTATCGAAAATGGCACACCGGTGATCGATGTAGGCACGCTCTCAAACAGCGAGCAATCCTGGAAACTGGTACAAGATGATTATACACAAGGCGTCATGGCGGCAGAGGCACTGGCAAAGCAGAATCTCGCTAATGGTAAAGGGATTATTATGGGGGGGCCAGCGAATGCCAGTTGGGCTCGTCGCCGTGTCGCGGGTTTTATGGATACACTGCAAAAGTACCCTAATCTGCACATTGCCGCCGTGGTTAGCTCTGATATTGATCCGCAACAGGGGTTGACCAAATTTGTGAATGCCGCGCAAGCAAACCCGCAATTCGGTTGGATCTACGCAACAGGGTCGTTTCTGTTGGCACCACAATCCATCCCTGTTGAATATCAAAATGCCGTGTATGTCGCCGGGGGATTGACGAATGTCACCGAGGATGCCCTAAGACAAAATAAAATTACTGCAGTGTTACCTGACTTTCCCATAGCCACCGGCTACTACGGCGTAAAAATGGCCATCGATATTCTGGAAAAACGTCCGCCGTTGAAACGTATCTGTGCCCCTGTCGCAGCCATGACCGTCAGTGACCTCAGCGATCCTGTCTGGTCAAAAAGTAGCATCCTGCCCAGCGACTTCAAACCCCTCGACTAACTCTTTATCCGGGCAGTAAACCTGCCCATCGACTTGCGGAGCGATTCATGCTGAATGTACAGACTGACGGCACGGCCCTGTTACGCCTGGAGGGTGTGGGAAAACGCTTTCCTGGTGTGATTGCACTCGACAATATCGACCTCACTCTTCGACGGGGGGAAATCCATGCCTTACTGGGTGAGAATGGTGCAGGGAAGTCGACGCTGATCCGAATTCTTACGGGTATTCATCGTGCGGATTCCGGCAATTATTTGCTGAATGGCGAGGCCGTTCGCATGGAAAATCCGCAAATGGCTCAGCGGCTAGGAGTCAGCCTCGTGCCGCAGGATATTCTGATGGTGCCGAACTTTTCTATCGGACGCAATATCCTGCTAGGAAGTGAGGGGCTCAATACCCGTAAAGATCGTCTCAGTGCAGAGGAAGCGGATAGAGTAGCACTAGCGCTGAGTCGTGTTGGCGCGACCTTTTCACCACATACGTTAACCTGCGAATTATCCGTTCCACATTTACGGCTGGCGCAAATCGCGCGTGCGCTGCTGAATCCAGGAGATCTTTTGATCCTGGATGAACCGACAGCCGTGCTCTCTGAACACGATGCTGAACAACTATTGGATCGCCTTGAGCAACTGCGCGATCAGGGTAAATCAATCCTCTATGTCACCCATCGCCTTGGGGAGGTGATGCGTATGGCAGACTGTTTTACTATCCTGCGCGATGGAAAAAATGTCGGCTATTTTCGACGTAATCAGATTGATCGACCCGGTATTGTTGAGTGCATGGCGAAACCTGGCGGCACCGCGGTCGCCGACGTTCCAGCCCGCACCAAACCCCTTAATAGCAATACTTTTCCGCGATTGAAAGTCACCCAACTTTCTGGTCAACAGTTTAGCGACGTGTCGATGTACGCCTTACCCGGTGAAATTGTGGGTATTGCGGGGGTACAGGGGGCTGGTCATGGCAACCTGTTACGCACTATCGCTGGAGCAGATCCCCATCATCAGGGGGACGTGCTGTTAGACAGCCGTACCCTGTTTCCCCTGACCAGTAGGAATGCTCTGAACCAGGGCATTCTTCTGGTTCCCGCCGATCGGCGTGGGGCAGCCATCATCCCGAATCTCTCTATTCGCGCCAATATTGCACTTAGCGCCCGTGTTCGCCAACAGGTTCGTCGCTGGGGCCTGCGTTGGCATAAGGCTGAATGGAACATGGCGCAGCAATACGTTGATGATTTAACCATTCGTCCGGGCAGTGCTGACACACCGATTGGCACACTATCCGGCGGGAACCAGCAAAAAGTCGTTCTGGCCCGGGCCCTGGAGAGCAAGGCACGTCTACTACTCATTGAAGAACCGACACAAGGCGTGGATGTACGGGCCAAAGCTGAAATCCATGCATTATTGCGTCAGGCCGCCTGGCATAACGACTGCACACTGGTCATCGCTTCATCAGAGTTCGAAGAGCTGATTGGTCTGGCGGATCGCATCTATGTGATGCAGTCCGGCCGACTAGTGAAGGAGTTAACTGGCCAGGAGGCCAGCTATAAAACGATTCTTGAACACGCCCTATCCTGAGTCCCCAATGTGAGGAAATTGTATGAAGAACATGACAAAGAAACCGGAAGCTGTTTGGCCTGATGGTACGCCAAAACCGCTAATGCCCTACACGCCAGCCATCAAAGCCGGGGGGTGGTTATTCGTCTCTGGTCATTTAGCCAGTGACTATAAAACAGCACTGGCACCAGAAGCCACATCACCTAATCCCAACCTGGGTAATGATATGGCGCTTCAGTCGCGCTATTTACTCGGCAATATTGCTAAAACCGTTGCCGCGGCTGGACGTGATATTAATAAAGATGCCATGCGTATCTGGCAATGGTATGTGTCACCTTTTCCGACTCTGGAAGAGTTTAAGCAAGGCAACACATGGCCGCGCATGACGATTACCCCTTATCTGGATGAACGGGATAAATTTATTCAAGAGCCACGCCCAGCATCAACGGGGATGGGGGTTCATGAACTGCTGGTAAAAGATACGCTGATTGAAGTAGACCTTATCCTGGCTGATGACGATGGTAAAAATATAGGTTATCCGGTACCGGAAGGCGTTCCGGCACCACTGGCAGGCTATTCACCAGCCATTCGTCGTGGTGACTGGGTGTTCCTCGCGGGTGAGATCCCCGTAGACTGGCAGGGCGACTTTGGTAGCAGTGTTAATTTAGGTGAACCTAGCGCCCTGGCGAGAGAGGCAAGGGTCAACCCCTATGTCTGGTATGGCTCTGAGATTGAAAAACAGACCGAATACACGTTGTGGAAGCTACAAAAAACCGCGGAGTCTGCAGGCACCTCGCTGTCCCGCGTGGTGAAAGCCGATGTGTATATTGGCGACCCCTCCGATTTTGAAGGTATGGAAAAAGTCTGGAAACGCTGGTTCCCGGAAAATCCACCCGCTCGTTGTGTGATCCCCTATATGGGCCTGGGGGGGAAAGGGAGTCGAATTGAAATTGCTCTGACACTACTGGCTAATGACAGTGAACTGACCATTGAGACGATTGAAACCGATAAGGCACCTAAACCGTTCGGTCATGAGCCACAGGCAGTTAAAGCAGGACCTTTCTTGTTCTTTAGCCAGCAATTGCCATGTGACAGTGATGGGGTCCTTGCCCCGGGTCTTGCGCGTAATCCTGACTTCCCATACTACGGTATGCCAGCCCGGGATCAGATGCGCTACATGATGAAGAACGTAGCGGCGATCTGTGAAGCCGGTGGGACATCCCTGGAGAATATCGTCCGCCGTGCCTGTTTCCATGATGACGGTAAACACTTTGCTGAAACGATAGAAGAGTGGGCTGCACACTTTCCTGGTTTAAAACCCTGTTCAACCACGATGGTATTAGGTGGGCCATTGGTTGTCCCAGGGGCCCATACCTTACTTGACCTGATCGCCTGGGTACCGTAATTCCGTTACAGGCGTTGTTATAACAACGCCTGTTTATTAATGGAGATGTTATGTCATCGACAAAAATGCCCGTTGTGATCTGGATGATGGCTATTGCCGCAGGGTTAGGGGCGGCAAATTTACACTATTCTCAGCCCCTGCTGCCGTCCATTGCAGCCTCTCTCCAGGTGTCGCTGGTTAACATTGGCTGGCTCCCGGCACTGACACAGATTGGTTTTGCTTTGGGCATTTTCTTTCTACTACCGCTTTCCGATCGATTTGAACGACGCAGGCTCATCGTTATTTTATTATTGTTGGTCAGTGCCGCATTATTGTTGCAAGGACTTGCTGCCACACCACTTTGGCTATTGAGTGGCGGCTTTTTGTTGGGCTTATGGGGAGTGGTGCCCCAGTTGTTAATCCCTTTTGCCTCTCTGTTGGCACCCGCTGGTCGGGCAGGACAAGCCTCCGGGCTGGTGTTGTCGGGCGTATTGAGCGGTGTATTATTATCAAAAGTTCTCGCGGGTCTGGTTGCTACGGCATCGGACTGGCGTACTCTCTATTTCGCGGCGGCCACACTTATGGTGTTACTGGCTATATACCTACGCTGGGTATTGCCCAAAAGCCGACAAGAATCCCCCTACTCTTATCCGGCCTTGCTGGCTTCGAGTATTCGCATGGCTTATCAATTACCGGCTTTACGTCGCCATACAATGAATGGTGGGATCACCTTTGCTCTGTTTATGGCATTCTGGGGAACCTATGCCGTCTGGTTGCAGCAAAAATTCCATTACGGACCGGATATTGCCGGGCTGTTTGGCCTGGCTGGGATGGCAGGTGCTTTTGCCGCATCATTGGCGGGTAAGGCCATCGACAGGGGACAGTTTCGTCGAACGCAATTACTGGCCAGCCTTTTAATGTTAGCCGGTTTTTTATGTCTATTCGCAGCAGATAACAGCCTGATATTTATGGTTATAGGACTTTTATTATTAGATAGCGGGGCTGGGCTAAGTCATTCTGCTAACCAGAATGCAGCTTTTGCACTGGATTCGCAGGCACGGGGACGTATTAACAGTATTTACATGTGTGGCTATTTTATTGGCGGGGCGGTAGGAATCCTGGTGGCAACTCGCCTGTTAATGTACTGGGGATGGTTTGCCGTCTGTAGTTTTGGCGTTATTCTGGCATGTATACTGATAGCGCTGGAATGGTCGCGTCCACGGCACAAAATCGCGCTCCCACGTCATATTGCTCAATCGTAACTGTCAGCAGCATGTTGTTTGTTCTGGTTACTGGGCAAGGCTAAACGGAATAACCTGCATGGGAGTATGGGCGCAAAAGTATGCTGCTACGATAACGAGTGTGCAGAAAGCTTCTTTCACTCGCCAAAACTGGAGTGCGTTCTTTCTACCGAACGGCGCAGTCTGGTGGAAATGAACTTTATTTTAAGATAAAACTTCGGGATGCACTTATCAGCAATATCCGTTTTTTCTATCCTAACTCACAGACACACAATGAAGTTCAGCCACAGGAAAGCGTATCATTCAAATTTGCTTCTATTGAATGGGAGCATGTTATTGCAAGAACAAGCGCTTACATGCTTTGGCAAAATGTAGACTATTGATATTAGGCTAAAGGCCGAATTATTTTTAGCCTGGTTTTTTTAATCCATATTTTATGTTGATAAATATGATTATTACAATTGAAAGCAACATCAGTTTCATCCAGTGCTCTGGAATAAATGAGACATAAAAAAACCATAATGCTATGGTTATAAGAACTAAAACCTCAGTGATTATGAGAGTTTTCATTATGCTTTTCATTATTGCTTTATTTTTTCTGGATTTTTTTGAAAAGAACTTCACATCAATATAAATAATGGTGACGATAGAAATCAATATCAACTTAACGCTATGTTCAGGAATAAAAAAGAGATAAAAGAACCACAGACCGGCAATCAAAACCAGCACGATGCAGGTGGAAAAAAAATCTTTTATTATATATTTAATGAAATTCATTATTTTATAACTCCATTAATAAAATAGATAACCTCTGTCTCATTATTCTGTACAATTAGCATGTAAGCTGGTAAGGCTGGTTCGATCAGAAAATACAGCATTTCAACCTTCATAGAATAAAAAGTCCAGTAAAGTGGTGGATTGATATCACGTAAATGGCGGGCAGACATAGAAGCCTGCTGCACTTTGCCATAGAATGCTGTTAAAGTCATGCCATGCAGAGAATATTTGTTGATCTTTTTTCGAACAAAAATTCCAAAACTAAATGAATACGCAATTGATTTTGCTAATAGATAGGAAATCGACTCTTTTATTGCTCTATTCGTTATCATCTCTGATGTTGTTCCCAAGACAGATTTAGCAATCATCAACTGCTGATGTTCATCAAAGTTCTTCATTAAGATATCAGCATATATCTTTACCATGTCAAGGATAACATCCTCTCTTTTATATATTTCTACTATTGCAAAGAACATGCGCCGGTCTTCAAATTTAAGTTCTTCGCATACATCGTTATATTTCTCAAAGAGACATGATGCATACCAGCTTGTTCTTTCAATACCATTGAAGAGATCGGTTGTTAAGCTTATTGTATTGCTCTTTAATTTTTTTGTTATGTCATCTAAATGGGTAGCGAGAACTCTATCAGATTCCATTTTGTATTTTAAATATTCTGATAATCGCATATTATATCCTTTTTATTAGACTGCTCTTTTCCCTTTATGCAGGTAGTTTATCCGAATAGCTGACAACATTTCAATGTATTTGCTGATATCCGTTTTTCTACCCTAACTCACTGACACACAATGAAGTTCAGCCACAGGAAAGCGTATCATTCAAATTTGCTTCTATTGAATGAGAGCATGTTATTGCAAGAACAAGCGCTTACATGCTTTGGCAAAATGTAGCCTATTGATATTAGGCTAAAGGCCGATTTACTTTCGGCCTGATTTTTTGGAAAGGAATTTTATGTCTACATAAACGATAATAACAATCGAAAGAATAGTCAGCTTACCCCAATGGTCAGGGATGAATTCGTAGAATAAAATCCCCAAAACAATCATAAATGCCATCGTGGTATAGGTGTTAATAAACTCCTTAACGGCATAAGACATTATTTTTTTTAAGCTCATTTTTTTAGAATTCCGTTTATTGCTTCTGTGATGTCGATTTTGTCATAGGGATTTTTGGGAACGTAGGGAGACAGACGATCTTCAAATACGAAGTATAACATCTCAACCTGCATAGCATAGAGAGACCAGTATAGTTCTGGACATACGTCATGCAGATGTCGTGCAGATGTCGTGCAGACATTGCCGCCTTCTGAACTTTCCCATGAAATGTGAGAGCACTCAGCCCTATCAGCGAGTATTTATTAATATTTCTGCGAATAGATAATGAAAAATTCAACGAAGTTGCAATATGCTTTGCAAGCAGATAAGCAACTGACATTTTTACTGCCCGGCTTGTTGCGAACTCTGATGCAACCGATACGCCTAATATGGCTTTAGCTATTAATTTTTGCTCTCTTTCATCAGTATCTTTCAACAGTATTTTAAGATACTCTATTAGCATATCTATTATTGCATCTTTCCTTTTGTATATCTGTTTGATAGCCAAATACATTCTTTCATTTTCAGATTTTAGTTGTTGGCAGTCAGAATTATATTTTTCTATAAAACAGGATGAATACAATGTTGCTCTTTCTATATCACTGTATAAATCATCACCGATTTTTAGTGTATTATCTTTAATTTTATCTGCCATACTATCCAGGTGGGTAGAGAGAACTCTATCAGATTCCATTTTGTATTTTAAATATTCTGATAATCGCATATTACATCCTTTTTATTAGACTGTTCTTCTCCCTTTATGCAGGTAGTTTATCCGAACAACTGACAACAGTTCAATGTATTTGCTGGTCTGGTAATTTATATCCCACTCATTAAAGCGTAAAAGTATCGTTTTTTTAGAAAAGACAATAATATATCCTTACATAAATGAAATTTCGTGGTTATTTATTTTGATGATAAAAAGGCCATTATTTATAATGGCCTTTTTATCCTGACGAGACTTAGTGAGACAACGCGAGATCGCGTGAAACACTACTCAATATTCTGAATCTGCTCCCGCATTTGCTCGATCAGCACTTTCAGTTCAATGGCTGAGGCGGTGATGTCGGCGTTGATGGATTTCGAGGCCAGCGTGTTCGATTCGCGGTTGAATTCCTGCATCATGAAGTCGAGTCGGCGGCCGACGGCTTCTTCTTTTTTCAGGATTTTGTAGGTTTCTTTGACGTGGGCGTCTAGGCGGTCGAGTTCTTCTGCAACGTCGACGCGCTGTGCTAGCAATACCAGTTCCTGCTCCAGACGGTTATTCTCCAACTGTACCTGCGCCTCTTCCAGCTTGCTTTGCAGGCGTTCACGCTGCCATTGCAGGACATTCGGCATCTGGGCGCGGACTTTGGCGACTTCGGCGCTCACCCCCGCTAGCCGCTGTTCGATCATTGCTTTCAGCGCATTGCCTTCGCTTTCTCGTGCGGCGACGAAATCATCTAAAGCGCCTTCCAACGCGTTCAGCAGTTCTGCACTGATAGTGTCCAGATCCTGCTCCTCTGCCAGCATCACGCCAGGCCAGCGAAGAATATCAAGCGGGTTAATTTCCCCCTCATCGCTCTGCATTTTGACCCAGTTGGCGGCAGTAACCAGTTGCTTCGCCAGTTTTTCGTTCAGGATCAACGCACTTTGCGCGCTCGGATCGAGTTCGAAACGCAGATTGCATTCAATTTTGCCACGCGTTAAACGGGCGCGAATGCGTTCACGAGCAACGGGTTCGAGGCTGCGAAATTGCTCCGGTAAACGAAGATAGGTTTCCAGATAGCGCTGGTTAACAGAGCGCAGTTCCCAGGCTGCGCTTCCCCAGTTGCCCTTGATTTCTCGGCGGGCGTAAGCGGTCATGCTGCGAATCATTGGTGCATACCTGTAAAGCAAATGATGAAGGGATTATAGCGTTGGGCTCCCGCAGGGGATAGAAAAAACCGTCCGTGGCATCTTTCGTGAATCAGGCCGCGTTAAGCAACGCCTCATTTTGTCTGACAATTTCCCGACAGCGGTTTTTCATCATTTGCTTTAGTTGCAGTGTCGCCTGTGACTGTGGGTTATCACGGCGGCTAATGAGCGTGACTTCAAAGGGCAACGGCTGGTCGATAGGGACGATTTTGAGCTGGTCGGCATAACGACAGGCGGTGAAGAGATCGACGATGCCCGCACCGCCGCCCGCCAGCACCATATCTGCAATGACGGAGTAAGTTTTGATGTAGAGCGAAGCCGCGGGTTGCAATGCCTTATCACGTAACGCCCGGTGGACAACCTGACCGAGCGGATCCTGATGCTGCATCATTAACAGATTATTTTCACATAGCCATTCCAGCGATACCGGAGCGTTCACTGTGCTATTTTTCGGCAGCAGCGCCACCATCGTAGACTGGAATAACGGTTCCGCCAGCAGCTCGGACGGCACCTGCTGGCCAAAGATCAGGGCAAAGTCGAGCTGGTTTTGCAAGATGTTCTGGCACAGCGTGCTGAAGTGTTCGGTGACAAGCTCGACGTTAACCGATGCCGCCTGCTTATGAAACTCTACCAGCGTCGGGGCCACAATCATCTGTCCGAACGCGTGCGCGGCACCTAGCCGCACCGAAAGCGCTTTACTGGTTTTGATTTGCTCTGTGAGGGAACTGATGCTTTGCAGATGGCTGAAAAGTTCCTGGACTTTGGGGATAAGGCGTCGTCCTTCTTCGGTCGCGACCATGCCCTGAGTGCGCCGTTCAAACAAAGAAAATCCCAGTTGTTGCTCGGCGTGACTCAGCACCCTGCTGACATTAGGTTGTGAGACGTTGAGTAAACGGGCCGCGCCGCTGATGGTGCCAGCCTGAACAATGGCTTGAAAGATTTCAATATGGCGTAATCGCATGATTGCAGGCTCCGGCGAATGCTGTTTGGTGAATACCGTATAACAAACAACCAAATCACTTGCAATTATTACGCCAGCTAATAAGACCACGGTTCACAGACTTGGTATAAGGTAAGGACAACATATGCACCACCATGAAGCACGACAATGGCGCTACCGCACTATTGTTGTGCTTCATGAGTTGGCGTCATGATCTTTTTTGCCGAATGCGCTTAACGATAGATACTGGCGATAGGGGCTTCTCCCACGTAGCCGTAGCCGCGGTACATGCCTTCACTGTTAAACGGTAGAGCAATATTGCCCGCTTTATCGACGGCAATCATCCCGCCACTGCCGTCCATCCGCACCAGTTTCTCCATCACTACGCGATCGCTGGCCTGTTGTAGCGTTAGCCCGGCATATTCCATCAGCGCTGAAACATCATAAGCGGCGACGGCGCGCATAAAGACTTCGCCCGTGCCGGTGCAGGAAACCGCAACTGTCTGATTATTAGCGTAGCAGCCTGCGCCGATAATCGGGCTATCACCCACGCGCCCAGCCTGTTTGTTGGTCATGCCGCCCGTTGAGGTAGCGGCCGCAAGGTTACCTGCGCTGTCGAGCGCGACCGCGCCGACAGTACCAAATTTGCGGTCAGGATCGATCGGGTCGCTCTGGCCATCATGATCGAGGATTGCACCGTCTGAACCTGCCAGCGCGTTATGCAACTGTTGGCGGCGTTCGTCGGTGGAGAAAAAATCGGGATCGACCCGTTCCAAACCATGCTGCTGTGCAAAGGCTTCCGCGCCGTCAGCGGTAAACATCACGTGCGGACTTGCTTCGAGAACGGTGCGAGCTGCCAGAATCGGGTTACGGATATGGCTGACGCAGCTTACCGCCCCAGCATCCAGCGAACGACCATCCATGATGCTGGCGTCCAGTTCGTGGGTTTCCGCGTGGGTGAAGACTGAGCCATGTCCGGCGTTGAACAGCGGGCACTCTTCCAGTAGACGGACGGCCTCCGTCACGGCATCCAGCGCGCTGCCGTTTTCGGCCAGAATGCGTTGTCCGCTGGAGACAATCTCGGTCAGCGCGGCCAAATAGCGCCTTTCTTTCTCAGGGCTCATGGCCGAGCGGGTCAGCGCGCCAGCGCCACCGTGGATCACAATCACGGGTTTCGTCATGCGATAAATTCTCTTTTCAGTCGGTTTACGCCTCTCTAACCGAGACGGATAGACCGGAATCAGTTTTGCGTTGTCGCCAGATAGGAAAACGCACCCAGCAGGCTAGTGATTTCCCGCATGCTCTGCGCCGTATAACCTACGGTTATGGCATCCACACGTTCCACATTCGGCAGCAAACAGAATAGATCGGCCAGTACCGGTTTTGCCACCATCAGTTCGAGATGGTAAGGGGCCTGAATCCGCGAATTCAACGTCCGGTGGGCTTTTTCCACCGCCGCTTTTGCCGCATCACGAATGACCTGTCGCGCCTGTTCGGTGCTGAGAGACTCAGCCGCGTGCTGCGAGATCGCACGTTTGACACAGGCATAACCGGTAGCGGGATAGTAGCGGGCGATCCAACGTTGCAGTGTGTCATCACCGCTAACCAGCCAGAGCGGCGTCTTTTGTTCCACACCAGCGGCAGCGTAGATATCGCTCTCGCCCATGACTTCACCGTTGATGCGCACGCGGTAGAAGGCCCGGCCGTTGATGGTATGCGATAGCACACCAAACTCACCTGCCGCGCTGTGATAACCGATAAACATCAGGCCGTCGAATTGCTGCTGTTCCAGCCCTTCAACCATCGAATAGCCGCGCGGTTTGCCCTGTACCAACCGGGCACGCGGATCGATATTCTCCGCGCGCAGGTTGACCATCGCCGCGTGGCTGTCGGCAACGACGACGTCTGTTGCGCCACCCGCGAACGCACCGTCAATCGCGGCATTCACCTCCTGCTCCATCAGGCCGCGTGCCAACTGGTATTCCGCGGTGCCAGGGCTGCATTGCTCTGGGCGCATGACGCCCGCGATCCCTTCGATATCAGCAGAAATAAACACTTTCATAATCAGTTCCCTACGCAAAATTTGGCTTATGGATAAAGCGCTGCGGCCAGCCGATCCAGCGCCTGTGGCAGCGTCGGGCGATGATGACCGCGAAAACCGGTCACGGCGTCAGCCTGAAGCATGGCGTCGAGTACCGCGTGTTCGGTGGCGTCGGCGGCGGCGCTTAACAGCGGTTCTAGCTGTGCATCCTCCGGCGGCTGTGGTTGCGGGCAGGTAGAGAACGCGACGGCGATATCGCCGGAACCGTGTCCCCAATAACTGCCAAGTCGCCCAAGCCCTGCGCCGGCACGTTTGGCGATGCGTCTGAGCTGGCGGGCGTCGAGCGGGGCATCTGTGGCCATGATAATAATGATCGAACCGGCGTCCTGCTGCGGCGCGAGCTCCGGCAGAATGGGCGCAATGGCGCTTCCCATCTGCACGCCGTCCAGCGTCAGTGCGGCAAGCGTGCCAAAGTTTGCCAGCACCAGTACGCCAAGCGTGGCGTTCAATTCGGGGATCAGGCGTGATGAGGTGCCGATGCCGCCTTTCAGGCTAAAGCAACTCATCCCGCGTCCAGCGCCGACGCTACCGCGTGCAACGTTGTCCGTTGCATTCTCCAGCGCTTGCCATGCCATCGCTTCCGTCACAGCCAGCGCCTGAATGTCGTTTAGCCAGCCATCATTGCACTCCAACGCCAACGGGTTAACCGTCGGCAGCGTGCGCCCCAGTTCAGGATTACGGGCGATAGCGTCGCGCACCAGCGTGGTAAACAGCGTGCCGGTTGCCAATGTATTACTGAGCAATATCGGGGTTTGCAGTAGCCCCAACTCGTCAATCTGCACCAATCCGACGGGTTTGGCGAAGCCGTTTAGCACCGCCGCGCCGCAGGGCAACGGTTGGGTAAATAGGTTGTCGCCAGGCGGCACAATTGCGGTCACGCCGGTTTGCACTTCCCCTGCCGCCAGCGTGTAGTGACCGACGCGCACGCCTGCCACATCGCTAATGCTGTTATGCGACCCGCTGGCCGAGCGCGGCGTACCCAGTTGCCGCGTGGTTTGCCAGCGTTGAAGCAACAGCGCTTGCTGTTGCAGTTGATAATCGTGCATCGCTTTCCTCAGCTTTTTAATTTGGGATCGAGCGTATCGCGCAGCGCATCCCCGAGCAGGTTAAACGCCAGCACGGTAAAGAAAATCGCTAGCCCAGGAAACACGCTGACGTGCCACGCCCCCGCCATCATCAGGCTACGACTCATCGCCAGAATGTTGCCCCATTCCGGTACGTCCGGTTCAGGGCCAAGGCCGATGAAACTCAGCCCTGCCGCAGTGAGGATACTGGTGCCGATACGCATGGTGAAATAGACGATCACGTTAGGCAGCGTGCCGGGCAGGATGTGGCGCATCAGTATGATGCGATCCGCCGCGCCAGCGCAGCGTACCGCTTCCACATAGGCTGCCTGTTTCAGCGACAGCGTGGAGGCGCGTACAATACGCGCGAAGACCGGCACGCTGAAAACCGCCACGGCGATGATCACATTATTCAGGCCTGGGCCGAGGATGGCGACGACCGCAATCGCCAGCAGCATGCCGGGGAAGGCGAACAGCACGTCGGCAGCGCGCATGATCAGCGTATCCACCCAACGGCCGTAATACCCCGCCAGCAGGCCGAGAGCGATACCGACTAGCATGCCGAGCGTAACGGAAAAGATACCGATGTATAACGAGATGCGCGCGCCGTAGATAATACGGCTCATCACATCACGCCCCAGATCGTCGGTGCCCATCCAGTGAGCCGCTGAAGGCGGTGAAGCCAGCGCCATCCAGTCAGGCTGCATCGGATCCCACGGTGCCAGCCAGGGCGCGAAAATAGCGACTAATACCAATAACAGGACGAAACTGCTGGAAACCAACGCCATCGGGTTACGGATAAAGACCTGAACGAAATCGCGCCACGGCGAACGTATCGTTTCTTCATCAAGCGTGGCAACGGCCACGGCGGGTTCAGAAGGGAGGTTCATCGTTTCTCCTAACGTAGGCGAATCGCCGGATTGACCACCGCGTACAGCAGGTCTACCAACAGATTAATGACAATAAATTCAAACACAAACAGCATGACCAGCGCCTGAATGACCGGCTGATCCTGCGTCTTGATCGATTCAATCAGCAGCCAACCCAGCCCTGGCCAGCTAAACACGCTCTCGACCACAATCGAGCCACCAAGCAGGAAGCCGAATTGCAGCCCCAGCATGGTGATGACGGGAATCAGCGCGTTACGCATCACGTGTTTCCAGGTGACTAGCCGATTGCGTAGCCCCTTGGATCGTGCGGTACGTACGTAATCTTCCTGTGCGACTTCCAAAAACGCAGATCGCGTAAAGCGCGCCATAACGGCGGCAACCGATGCCCCAAGCGTCAGCGCGGGCAAAATAATATCGCTGGGCTGGTTAAAGCCGCTGACGGAAAAGACGCCGAACGGCATGGCTACAAACTGGATCAGAAGCAAGCCGAGCCAGAATGGCGGCATAGAAATGCCGCCGACGGCGAAACTCATCAGCGTCCAGTCCTGCCATTTTCCCCGCTTTAGCGCTGACACTACCCCAATTAACAAGCCAAGCAGTACCGACCAGACGAAGCCCGCCAGCGCCAGCCACAGGGTAGGCATAAAACTCTTACTGATGACGTCGAGGACCGGTTGCTGCGTACGGTATGTCACGCCCAGATCGCCGCTGAACAAGCCGCCGAGCCAATTTACATACTGCTGCGGCAGTGGGTCATTCAGCCCTAATTGCTGGCGAGCGGCTTCTACAGCCTCGATGGTGGCGTCGGCACCGGCGTAAATACGTGCCGGGTCCCCCGGCAACAGCTTGATAAAACCGAACACTAACAGGGAGACCACCAGCAGAACCGGGATCATTTCCAGCAAACGTCGGACGATATAAGCAAACATGGCGTTCTCCCTGATCGATTACTTAAATTCAGCCTGATCGAAGATCAGTGAGCCATCAGCCAGCATGTAGACGCCGTCGAGGTTCTTGACTTTGCCGACAATATTGTCCGGCGACCCCAGGAAGACCACGGGCGCATCCTGCCAAATCTGGCGCTGCGCATCGGCGTAAGCGGCAGCACGCTTGCTGGTATCGGCAGTGGCTAACCCGGCGGTAATCGCCTTATCCGTGAGCGGATTGCTGTAGTAAGAGACGTTATAGGCAACCGGAACCCAGGATTCAGTAGCGAACAGAGGACGCAGCGCCCAGTCCGCGTCACCCGTAGACGGTGACCAGCCGTTATAGAACAGATCAAACTCTGCTTTTTTAGGATCTTTGACGCCGAACAGCTTAGCGTTACGCATCCCGGAATCCATCGGAGTAACGGTGACCTTGACGCCGACCTGTTCTAACTGTTGTTTGAAGAACTGCGCGCTACGGATGTAGTCAGTGCGGTTCGTTGTCCACAGCTTCAGGTTCAGACCATTGGCATAGCCCGCTTCTTTTAGCAATGCCTTGGCTTTTTCCGGGTTGTAAGTGTAGTTAGGTGAACTTTGGCGGGCAAAGAACTGCACGTCTGGCGCCATCGGCGAAGACGCAGGAACGCCCATGCCGGCAAAGCCGACTTTCAGCCAAATGTCGCGATTGATGGCGTAGTTAAGCGCCTGACGCACGCGGACATCGTTCAGCGGCGGACGCAGGTTATTCATCGCCAGCCAGAATTGATAAATACTTGAGTCACGCTGAATCGCCAGCTTGCTGTCGTTTTGTACGGTGCCGATCAGGTCGGAAGGCAGCGGATACACGGCATCGACCTGGCCGGACTTCAGTGATGCGACGCGGGTGGAGTCTTCCGGCGTCGGGTAGAAGGTGACGCTGTCGACTTTGGGCCACCCTTTCTGCCAGTAATTGTCGAATTTCACCAGCTTCACATCTTTACCCTGCTGCCATTCGGTGAATTTGAATGGGCCAGTACCGACTGGGTGTACGCGTAATTGCGCTTCGTCCGGGTATTTTTTTAGCGCTTCCGGGCTGTGCATGACGGCAGATGGGTGCGCCAGCGTGTTCACAAAGGCGCCAAAGGATTTGTTCAGCGTAATTTTAACCTGCGTCGGCGACAGCACGGTGACGCTTTGCACCATGTTAAACAGGCTGTTGCGCTTCAGGCCTTTGCTTTGGTCGGCCAGACGATCAAGGTTGGCCTTAACGGCGTCAGCGTTGAACGGCGCGCCATCCTGGAAGGTGATACCTTCACGCAGCGTCACGACAAACTCGGTGGCGGTGTCGTTACTGGTATAACCGGTCGCCAGACGTGGCACCAGCTTCATTTTGTTATCGAACTGGAACAGGCGCTCGAAGATGCCACTCTGAATGGAATAGCTCAGCGTATCTGACGTGTCATGCGGGTCAAGCCCGGTGATATCGGCATAGATAGAAATGCGAAGATCTTGTGCCTGGGCAACCGCCGCCAGACACAGTGAAAGCCCGAGGGCAACGGCAGAGTGACGAACAAATGGCTTCATGGTTATCTCTCTTGGTCAGTAATGAATGTGTGTTGTGAATACGTTGTTTTTTATAAATAAACGGTGTTTTATGGCTATTTTCTTGTCATGACGTCACGTTTCAGGCGGCCGATTCGTTGTCGGCGACCCAGTGGTGCGGCGCAACCTCGCGATAGCGCGTTTTGGCGACGGTCTCACCGGCTTTACGCAAAGGTGAAGGGATTTCGCTGTCGTCAAACTGGCGCGCACCGCGGCGCGTTGGGTCGGCAATCGGCACCGAAGCCAATAGACGGCGGGTATATGGATGCTGGGGATCGTTAAACACTGACTGGCGCGGGCCGATCTCCACAATCTGGCCGAGATACATCACCGCGACGCGGTTGGCGATGCGTTCGACCACGGCCATATCGTGCGAGATGAAAATCCACGACACACCGGTATTTTTCTGGAGATCCATCATCAGATTGACCACCTGCGCCTGAATCGACACATCCAGCGCCGACACCGCTTCATCAGCAATGATGACCTGTGGTTGGAGCGCCATCGCGCGAGCGATGGCGATACGCTGACGCTGTCCGCCGGAAAACTCGTGCGGATAACGGCGCGCGTGCTCAGGCAGCAGGCCAACGCTTTTCAACAACGCCTGCACCTGCGGCGTCGCTTCTTCCAGCGATTTCACCAGCCCGTGGAGCATCAGCGGTTCGGCGATGGTAAAACCAACCGTCAGACGAGGGTTGAGCGAAGCATACGGATCTTGAAATACCATCTGCATTTTTCGGCGCAGCGGCTGAAAATCACGCTCTTTCATATGAGATATTTCGTTGCCCTGAAAACGAATGCTCTCCGCGTCGCTCTGTACCAGGCGCAGTAGCGCACGTCCGGTGGTGGATTTTCCGCAGCCGCTTTCGCCGACAATAGCCAGCGTTTCGCCCGGCCAAACGTTGAAATCGATTTGTTCTACCGCGTGAACATAGTGGGTGACGGTAGACAAAATCCCGCTGCGCATCGGGTAGTAGACGCTCAGCCCGCGAATATCCAGCAGTGGCGCAGTGTCATAACGGGCGGTCACCTGCTCACTGTCTTCCGAGTCGCCCGCTTCTTGCCCCAATAATGGAAAGCGCTTTGGCCACAGGCTATCGCGCATATCGCCCAGTTTGGGTACGGCGGCCAGCAGTGATTGGGTATACGGGTGTTGCGGTGCGGCGAAAATCTGTTCGACGGTGCCCTGCTCTACGATTTCGCCGCGATACATCACCACCACGCGGTCGGCGATTTCCGCCACCACCCCCATATCGTGGGTAATAAACAGCACCGCCATGTCGCTCTGCTGTTGTAGATCGCGCAGGATTTGCAGAATGCGTGCCTGCACGGTGACATCCAGCGCGGTAGTCGGTTCGTCGGCGATCAACAGTTGCGGATCGCAGGCCAGCGCCTGAGCGATCATCACGCGCTGACGCATACCGCCGGACAGCGAGTGCGGGTAGCTCTTCATCACACGGTCGACATCGGCGATACGCACTTTATGGAGTAGTTCACGGGCTTTTTTGTCCGCGCTGGCGGCATCGCAGATTTTATGGTCAAGCAGCGCTTCGGTAAGTTGGTCGCCGACTTTCAGCACCGGATTGAGCGAGGTCATCGGTTCCTGAAAAATCATCGCGAGATCGCGACCGCGCAGCTTGCGTCGGGCTTCTGTTTTCATGCTCAACAGATCGTGCTGCTGACCGTCGTGGGCGGTAAAACGGAGCGCGCCACGTTCAATGTTGGCCGACTCCGCCAGCAATCCCATCACGGCCAGTGACGTGACCGATTTTCCTGAGCCACTTTCACCGACTACGGCGACCACTTCACCTTTGTTCACAGTAAAGGAAATACCCTTTAGCGCCTGATGCGTGCCGGAACGGCCACGAAAACTGATGCTCAGATCGTCGATCTCCAGCACAGGTCGGGAGGCGTTACCAGGTGCGGTGGCGGCACCCGTGCGCATGATATCCGTCATGGTCACTCCGGTTGAATGTGTTAATAGGGCCGCGCTTGAAGGCGTCATAGCCAAATTCGTCCAAGGTTATAAGTGAGGTAAGGCGAACTGTCGGCGGCCAGCCAAATCGGGCCATCGAGATCGACATGCTCGGCATCGGCGGCGATCGGCAGAGCCGCTTCCATTGCCATCGACGAGCCTAGCCTGCACCCCACCATGATACGCAGGCCGTGAAATTGCGCTTCACGCACCATGGTCAACGCCTCAGTCAGCCCGCCGCATTTATCGAGTTTGACGTTAATGACGTCGTAACGACGACGCAGCCCGATAATATCTCCGCGATGGCGACAACTTTCATCCGCGCAGATAGGAATCGGATGGGCGAAACGCTGCAAATCCTCGTCTTTATCGACAGGCAGCGGTTGCTCAATCATCGCGACCTGGTAAGGCAGTAGCGCGGTGGATAGACTCTGTAAATCCAGCCCGCTCCAGCTTGCTCTGGCATCAATAATTAATCTGGCGTCGGGCGCGGCGGCACGAATAGCGGCGACTTTTTCCAGAATGAGTTCGCGATCGAGTTTGATTTTCAACAGCAGTGCGCCGTGGGAAACGGCGTCGGAGGCCGCCGCCGCCATGTTATCTACGCTATCGAGCGCCAATGTTTGCGCACAGATCATGGATTGGGGTGGATGGATCCCAACGCGTTGCCACAGCGTCTGTTTTTCTAAGGCGGCGTTCAACCGCCACAGCGCACAGTCCAACGCATTTCTGGCGGCCCCCGGCGATAAATGCAGTTGAAGTTGTTCGATGCTAAGGCCGGTTTCTATCGCCTCTTGGATCACCGCGAGCTGGTGACATACGCTGGCGGCAGACTCGCCATATTGGGCAACCGGCGTACATTCACCTTGTCCAATAAATCCTTTCTCTTCTAACGCGACGCGAATAACGGTAACCGCGTGACGCCTACCGTTCTCCGTCGCCATAGGGCGGGCGAGTGGCAGATTGACGGTTTCAATTTGCATATGCCGCATCATCATTCTTCTCATTCACACTCAGGGAATGAATAAACTATTTCATGATGCACCAGCACTGACGAATACTTCTTCATCCGTGGGGTATAACCTGAAGTTATAGCATAAGCATAAGGTATGACTGGTTATGCGTTGGCAAACGCGATATCCCGCCGCCCGCCAAAGATTCGTCATGGGCCGCTCAAACCTGGCCCAGCCCAACCAAACAATGCGAATGATTTCGTGTATAATGCGCGCCAGTTTTCATTGACCCGCCGGAGATGAGCCATGCGCCTAACAGGCCGAAGTGCACAGCAAGTACGCCCCCTTAAATTGACCCGCCATTATACGAAACACGCTGAAGGTTCCGTTTTAGTCGAATTTGGCGATACCAAAGTGCTATGCAATGCCACCGTGGAAGAAGGCGTTCCGCGTTTCCTGAAGGGCCAGGGGAAAGGATGGGTTACTGCTGAATACGGTATGCTGCCACGCGCCACGCATAGCCGTAATGCCCGTGAGGCGGCTAAAGGCAAACAGGGCGGACGGACGTTGGAGATCCAGCGCCTGATCGCGCGCTCGCTGCGTGCGGCAATCGACCTGAAAGTGCTTGGCGAATACACCATTACGCTCGACTGCGATGTATTGCAGGCCGACGGCGGCACGCGCACCGCCTCCATCACTGGCGCCTGTGTGGCGTTAGCCGATGCGTTAAATAACATGGTCGCCAGCGGCAAGCTGAAAAAGAACCCGATGAAAGGCATGGTCGCCGCGGTTTCCGTCGGTATTGTCAACGGCGAAGCGCTGTGCGATCTGGAATACGTGGAAGATTCCGCCGCAGAAACCGACATGAATGTCGTCATGACCGAAGACGGGCGCATGATTGAAGTGCAAGGCACCGCCGAGGGCGAGCCGTTTAGCCACGAAGAATTACTTGCCCTGCTGGCCTTAGCCCGAGAGGGCATTGATACGATTATTCAGGCGCAGAAAGCGGCCTTAATCGATTGATTTGTTAGCGCAGGAGCGGCCACATGGTCGCTTTTTTTATGTTTAACCCTCCGTTTTAATTAACCATTAATCACCTGATTAATCCGTAATATGAGGAGATGCCGTAATGAAAGCCTACCAGCGCCAGTTTATTGAGTTTGCGCTCAGCAAGCAGGTATTGAAGTTCGGCGAGTTTACCTTGAAATCCGGGCGTATCAGCCCCTATTTCTTCAATGCCGGATTGTTTAATACCGGGCGCGATCTGGCCTTACTGGGGCGTTTTTATGCGGAAGCGCTGGTCGATTCCGGCGTAGCGTTCGACCTGCTGTTTGGGCCGGCGTACAAAGGCATTCCGATTGCCACGACCACTGCGGTAGCGTTAGCTGAACATCACGATCGCGATCTTCCCTATTGCTTCAACCGTAAGGAGGCAAAAGACCACGGCGAAGGCGGCAGCCTGGTCGGTAGTCCGTTACAGGGCCGCGTGATGCTGGTAGATGACGTGATTACAGCGGGCACGGCGATTCGGGAATCGATGGCGATCATTCGTGCCCATAGCGCGACGCTGGCGGGGGTGATGATTGCGTTAGATCGTCAGGAACGTGGCCGTGCCGATCTGTCTGCGATTCAGGAAGTGGAACGGGATTATCAGTGCAGGGTGATTTCGATTATTACGCTAAAGGATTTGATTGCTTATCTGGCGGAAAAACCAGAGATGGCGACGCATCTGGCGGCGGTGGAAACCTATCGCCAGCAGTACGGAATCTAAGGTGATAGGGGCAGGATATCGCCCAAAATAGCTAGCGATATCCTCACCATTTCAATGAAAAGTGCTGTTTAGTTCAATTGTGCGGCGAGCAGCGGCCAGCGGGTAGCGAATTCCTGGGTCGGCCGATAGCGAAACTCCGAACGAATAAAGCGTGACAACATCCCTTCGCAAAATGCGAGCAACTGGCTGGCTAACAACGTTTCATCATGCTGGAAACCTTTGCCGTCGCGTAGCTTATGTTCGCGTAAAACTTGGCGTAGCTGTGATTCGATACGCTCAAACAGTTGGTTAATTCGCCCTTGCAGGCGATCTTGTTCAAACATCAGCGCATGACCAGTCATGATGCGAGTCAGGCCTGGATTGCGCTCCGCGAATCCTAAAATTAGCAGTAGAATCAGACGAAGACGATTAAATGTTTCTTTCTCGTCTTGCAGAATCAGATTAATGCGGGTAGTCAGACTATCCTCAATAAATTCAATCAGGCTATCGAACATCCGCGTTTTACTCGGGAAATGCCGGTAGAGCGCCGCTTCAGACACGCCGACGTTTGCCGCCAGTTTTGCCGTGGTGATACGTTGGCTGCCATCGCTGGACTCCAGCATCTGCGCCAGCGCCTGCAAAATCTCCTCGCGGCGATTCCTCTTCGTACTTTCTTTTTCTGCCATGTCTGAAAAGACCCTTGCTAAATAGTGGCTGACAAGCACCCCGTGGCGCCACAGTCGCTATTTTCCAGGAATTAACGGGCGCTGTGGCTTATAGGTATTGTTACACGACGAGGTGGGTGGCGTGCGTTAGCGGCGGCCTGAGTGGCCGAAGCCGCCTTCTCCGCGTTCGCTACTAACGAAATCGTCGACCAGGTTGAATTCGGCCTGCACGACGGGGACAAAAACCATCTGCGCGATGCGCTCGCCCGGTTCAATGGTAAACGCCTGTTGACCACGATTCCAAACGGAGACCATCAGTTGCCCCTGATAATCCGAATCAATCAGTCCAACCAAATTCCCCAGCACCACGCCATGTTTATGACCTAACCCAGAACGCGGAAGGATAACCGCCGCCAGCCCGGTATCGGCAATATGAATCGCCAGCCCGGTGGGGATCAGCGTCGTCTCCCCTGCGTTAAGTTCTACTGGCTGATCCAAGCAAGCGCGTAGATCAAGCCCGGCAGAACCCGGCGTAGCATAGGTCGGTAGCGGGAACTGCTGCCCAACGCGTGGGTCAACAATCTTAACGTCGATTTTTTTCATCATAACGGCTGATAATCTCGTCGATTAATCTTTGGCCAAGAAGACGCTTGTCGCACTGCGGCAACACCGCGTCCCCGTCTTGCCAAAAAAGGTGTAATGCATTGGTTTCACTATTAAAACCATGCCCGGAAAGCGAGACGTTGTTCGCGCAAATCAGATCCAATTTTTTACGCGCCAGTTTCTGCCGGGCGTATTCTTCCACATTCTGGGTTTCAGCGGCAAACCCGACAACATAAGGACGATTATTCACCATCGCGGCAACATCGGCGATAATATCCGGATTTTTGACCAGAGTGAGCGTCATTTCTTCACCTTGCTGGTGCTGTTTTTTAATTTTCTCATCGGCAATCTGTTTGGCGCGATAGTCGGCAACCGCAGCGCAACCGATCACAATGTGCTGCTGGGGCGCGTGTGCCATCACCGCCTGCGCCATCTCCAGCGCGCTGCCGACGTCAATACGTGTGACGCCCTGCGGCGTGGCGAGCGAAACCGGGCCGCTGACCAGTGTGACATTCGCGCCACGGGCTGCCGCGGCCTGCGCGATAGCAAAGCCCATTTTTCCGGAGCTATGATTGGAGATAAAGCGAACCGGGTCCAGCGCTTCTCTCGTTGGCCCAGCGGTGACCAGAATGTTCAGATGGTGCAGATCGTTGATGGCAGAAAAATGACGCTGCGCTAACCCGACAATCTCCTGCGGGTCGATCATACGGCCCGGCCCAACGTCGCCACATGCCTGGCTGCCGCTATCCGGCCCCCAAATAGGTAAACCGCGAGCCGCCAGCGTGCGCAGGTTGTCTTGTGTGGGCACGGCACGGTACATCTGCTGATTCATTGCCGGGACGACAGCGACAGGCGCGGGTGTCGCCAGACACAGCGTGGTCAGTAGGTCGTTCGCCATGCCAGCGGTGATACGAGCAATGAGATCGGCGGTGGCAGGCGCGAGAATGACTAAATCCGCCCATTTCCCTAACTCGATGTGGCCCATTGACGCCTCTGCCGCAGGGTCAAACAGGTCATCGGATACGGGATAGCCGGAGACGGCTTGCAGCGTCAGTGGCGTGATGAACGCTTTGGCGGCAGGGGTCATGACTACCCGCACATCGGCTCCCGCATCGCGCAGACGCCGCACCAGTTCCGGGCACTTGTACGCGGCAATACCACCGCTGATGCCCAGCAAGATTCGTTTGCCAGAGAGAGCGTTCAGACTGGAAAATTCCGTCATCATCATGGTCCGAGTGAAAGTCAGAAGAACCGCCATTTTACCATAACCTCACGTTCAGAGAGGAACCTTAAGGCTGTCAGTGCGATTTCCCTAAGCAGATTGCGGGACGCTTCGCAGCTCTTTATCACCGATGTCGTTCTATTTCTGCGGGCGTGACATGATGCTGTCGAGCGGTACAGGGGGAGTGTAATGGGGTGGGAAAAGGGTTTGGCGCCGCGTGAAAAGCTGGTGCGTCTTGGTGTGGAGTCGTTGACGGATGCCGAATTGCTGGCGATTTTTTTACGTACCGGGTTACCCGGCGTGCATGTGATGCAATTGGCCGAGGGATTGTTGGCCCAGTTTGGGTCGTTATACCAGCTAATGACGGCTGACCAGACAGCCTTCCACGCGGCCAAAGGCGTGGGGCTCGCAAAATATGCGCAGCTTAGGGCCATCGCGGAGCTATCGCGACGGCTATTTTTCTCCCGTTTGGCGAAAGAGGATGCGATGCGGAACCCAGAAGCGACGGGACAATATTTGCAACTCTTGCTATCGAGACGTGAACGCGAAGTCTTCCTCGTCTTGTTTTTAGATAACCAGCACCACGTTATTCGCCATCAGGAGATGTTTGTGGGGACAATCAGTAGCGTAGAGGTACATCCACGTGAAATTGTGCGTGAAGCGCTAAAGGCGAATGCGGCAGCGCTAATACTGGCGCATAATCATCCGTCGGGGAAAGCGGAGCCGAGTCAGGCTGACCGCGCGATAACCGAACAGATTGTCAAAGCGTGCCAGTTGATGGAAATCCGTGTGCTCGATCATTTGGTTATCGGGCAAGGAGAATATGTTTCTTTTGCCGAACGCGGCTGGATTTGACCGAGATTTCCGCGATCCAAGGGGATCTTTAGCTGTTCGGGACTTGAGCGCTTAGACTTCAAAGCGTATACTACGCCACCTTTGAGAATCTTGGGTGTGGCGTTAAGAGCCTATCTCAGCAGGTTTATCCTGATGACAGAGTCTTTCCAGTGAAGTTGCTGAGATGGGCTCTAAAGCCTGACGAGGCGGCCAAACCCTATACGAAGCTCGAGCTGATTTGATTTTTGGAGAATAGACATGTCCCGAATTTGCCAAGTTACTGGCAAGCGTCCGGTGACCGGTAATAACCGTTCCCACGCACTGAATGCGACCAAACGCCGTTTTCTGCCGAACCTGCATTCACACCGTTTTTGGGTTGAAGGCGAGAAGCGCTTTGTAACGCTGCGTGTATCTGCTAAAGGTATGCGCGTTATTGATAAAAAGGGTATTGAGACGGTTCTGGCCGATCTGCGTGCCCGTGGCGAAAAGTACTAAGGAACTGAATCATGGCTAAGGGTGTTCGCGAGAAGATCAAGCTGGTTTCTTCTGCTGGTACTGGTCACTTTTATACCACCACGAAGAACAAGCGTACTAAACCGGAAAAATTGGAACTGAAGAAATTCGATCCGGTTGTCCGTCAGCACGTTGTCTACAAAGAAGCCAAAATTAAATAATTTTGGTTTCTTGATAAAAACCCGGCTTTGGTCGGGTTTTTTTTCGTCATGTGCCAGCCAGCGTGTCGATTTGGTTTAACTGTTATGTGGTAAATACTGCGGGTAAAATTAAAATACGCCAGCAGAGATCCCGTTTCCCATCGTATCCCTGTCTTGCGGATTGTCACAGAGGGTATCCTGTTGTTTATGCTAATGTAGCCACCTTTATCAGGAGACGCGCATGCCTGAATTGCCTGAGGTCGAAACCAGTCGTCGGGGGATTCTACCGTATCTTGTCGATCACACCATTCTCTACGCTGAAGTCAGGAATCCGCGCCTGCGCTGGCCGGTATCGCCTGAAATCCTTGCGCTGAGTGATGAGCCGGTACGGAGTGTGAGTCGGCGAGCAAAGTACCTCTTAATTGAACTGAAACACGGCTGGATTATTGTGCATCTTGGCATGTCTGGTAGCCTACGGATATTGCCAGAATATAGCGAGCCAGCGAAGCACGATCACGTTGATTTGGTGATGGACAGCGGCAAAGTGCTGCGCTACACCGATCCTCGGCGTTTTGGCGCCTGGCTATGGACGGATAATCCAGAAACCTGCTCGGTCCTGGCGCATCTGGGGCCTGAACCACTAGAAGCAGAATTCTCGGCAAGTTATCTCTATCAGGCGTCTCGCGGTAAAAGGACGGCAATAAAACAGTGGATTATGGATAACAAAGTGGTGGTTGGCGTAGGGAATATTTACGCGAGCGAATCGCTGTTTGCTGCGGGTATCCACCCTGACAGGGCCGCCGGGTCGTTAACGGAAAGTGAGGCGGCTGTGTTGGTGAGCGTGATTAAACAGGTACTACTACTTTCGATTGAACAGGGCGGCACGACGCTGCGCGACTTTTTGCAATCCGATGGTAAGCCCGGCTATTTCGCGCAGGAACTACGCGTTTATGGCCGTAACGGCGAACCCTGCCGAACATGTGGAACACCGATCGAAATCGCAAAACATGGGCAGCGCAGCACGTTTTTCTGCCGCCGATGTCAGAAGTAATTATCGTTGCCGTTAATGACAGTCGCGATGTCGTAGCTTGCGGGAAAAAAAACGAAATTGTTCTTTTAACCGAATGAGATGATAAACCCATCCTGTCGAATCAACGTCAATATTAAATTGGCGGTGCAATGCCAGTAGATCATTCGCCTGACAAACCTTATGGCTGCCTTTGGCAGAAAGATCGATAATTCGGATATCGCCATGCGGTGTCAGAATAAAATTACCGGCATGAATATCATTCGACGCTAAACCTGCCGCGTGTAAGGATAGGACGCAAGAACGTATCGCAGGAATATATTTCTTCAATTGACGAAGATTGGCAAGCGGCGTGCCATCAATATATTCATGAATGGTATATACATCAGTGACCATCCGAAAATGCGTTTTCTCCATCACCAGATAAAGATCCGCCGTTACCGTACAACCGCGAGCAATAGCACGATCAATATCAACAATTAGGCGCGAGAAGAACGGTCCGAAAATAAAATTCATAATTTTCTTTTCGATACGGCTATCAATCTCCCGATCGCGTTTAATGACGTATTTTTTCCCTTGAGATCGCACCAATGCAACCGAGCGATCTGCATTGCCACTGTTTAGCAGCTTGTAATCAAGTTTGCCGGCTAAAAACGCATGCAACAGCGCAAGATAGTCAGTGCCGTCATCCTTGATATAAATTGAAAATCCTTCACTATTTATTTTTTTTATTGTCATGACGCTGTCCAGATAAATCTACAACTCCATTTTGAAGTGACTAATGGCCCGTTGCTTCATGCTACGGGGATACCTTTATTTAAGACATTCTCAGTTTTTTTCTCAGCGCCGCTGAAATGTCGGCAGGTAAAAAATGTGATACATCGCCACCATGTCGTGCCACTTCTTTAACTAGAGAAGAAGAAATAAACGACCATTTTTCTGATGGCATTAGGAATACGCTTTCGAGCGTAGGCATCAAATGGTGATTCATTTTCGCGAGCTGGAGCTCATATTCGAAATCGGCTACGGCTCGCAAACCACGGACAAGAATAGTCGCATTTTGCTGCTGTGCAAAATGCGCCATGAGATCGCTAAAACCGATAACATCGACATTTGATAAATGTTGTGTCGCCCCCTTTGCCAGCGCGACGCGTTCATCCAGAGTAAAAAGCGTATGCTTGCTCGGGCTGGCGGCGATAGCCAGTATAACATGATCGAACAGTCGCGCTGCGCGCGTTAACAGATCCAAATGGCCATAGGTTAAGGGATCGAACGTTCCAGGATAAATCGCTTTGGTTGTCATCACGCCAGCCCTTCATTCAATGTATGGTAGCGACTGCTTTACTGCGTCCGCTGAGGTAAATAAGGTTCCAATAACGTCAATAGCATCTGTAACGCGCCCTGATTTTGGTGTAATACCTCCACAGCATGTCGACCATAGTAGAGACGATAGTCTTCATCAGCGAGCAGTTTCCCAACCTCTTTTCCAAGTGAGTCTGCATCAGTGACGGTAATCAAGCCATCAGCCTGCTCTAGCTTATTGCAGATATCTTTGAAATTGAACGTGTGTGGCCCCATCAATACCGGGATCGCATGGGCGGCAGCTTCTAGCGGGTTATGCCCGCCTCGCTCAACCAGACTCCCTCCCACGAAAGCAAGATCGGCGATGCCATATAACAGCATGAGTTCGCCCATGGTATCGCCAATCACGACCTGCGTGTGCGGAGAAGGTGTTTCGCCACTGCTACGCAGCGTATAAGCAAACCCCAGATTTTCTGCCAATGCCTGAGTCGTGGAGAAACGCTCCGGATGGCGGGGCACCAAAATTAATAATAAGTTTGGGTAAGTGCCAAGCAACTGCCGGTGAGCAGCCAGAACGATCGCTTCCTCACCTTCGTGCGTACTGGTGGCGATCCATACCGGACGATGCGGTGCCCATTGTCGACGCAAAGTAATGGCTCGGGCCGCCAATTCTGGCGTTACGGAGATATCGAATTTTAGGCTGCCGGTGACTTTTAAGCTTGAGCGCTTCAAGCCAAGTTCGATAAATCGATCACCATCTTCCTGATTCTGTGCGGCGACGAGCGTAACCTGCCGCAACATATGACGCATTAATTTCCCAATCTTCTTATAACCCGCCGCAGAGCGCGCGGAGAGCCGGGCGTTTGCGACAACCAATGGAATATCGCGCTTATGCAGTTCCGCGATCAGGTTTGGCCACAGTTCAGTTTCCATAATGATGACAATTTTGGGGCGCACCTGATCGAAAAAACGTTTTAACGCGCAGGGCAAATCGTAAGGGAGATAAACATGGTAAACCGTATCGCCAAAAGCGGATCGCACGCGCTCAGAGCCAGTTGGCGTCATCGTTGTCACCGTGATGGGCAGATGAGGGTAACGGTGGCGCAGCGCTCTGACTAAAGGAATGGCGGCGAGAGTTTCACCCACGGAAACGGAATGCAACATGATACCGTCAGGCTTGACCTTCTCCGCACAAAAGCCATAACGCTCACCCCAACGCCGACGATAGGCTGGGGCCTTACGGCCACGAAGCCACAGGCGCAACCAAATCAACGGCTGGATGAGGTACAGAATAAAGGTGTAGAGGGTTTGTAACATAATATCTACTGTTATCGGTTATCGCCGGGGGATTTTATCGGGTTTGTGGGGATATGGCTATTTTATTTCCGAATAGTTAAAATCTCTAATGATATTATTTAACATACAATCAGGACTATACTGATATAATATAGATTTTTTTACAGGAGTAACCGGCGCATCTAAAAAATAATTTATTTCACTAAGAGAGTCTCTTCCTAAAATAAAAAATTGATTAGGAGAGTAAAAATCATATTTTTCAATATCCGTGTTATTGGTTATTATTTTTTTATCAAAAAATATCGCTTCTAACGTTCTCAAAGTCAGCCCCGACTGCCCCTCTCTATTTATTTCCAATAACACCTCAGATTCTAATGATTTTTTTATATTATCATCATAAGTTAAATAATCACTCACATAATATTTTGATTTTTTGAACGAAGTTTTATCTTTTACCACATGAAAATTTATTGTCAGGGAATTTTCTTCCAATCTTTTAGCTATATATTCTATATCCTCTATCCTTCCTTTATCCCTTCCGAGAAAGAAACACTGTTTGGGATGTATTATGATTCCCTTCCTTATTTCTTCTACTTCCTTAAAACCGAAGGGGAAAAACTGGTTCAAATAGAACAAGTCTTCTTTTTTACAGTCTTGCTTGTCGAAACTATATATTCTTTCAAATACTCTTTTCGCGACAGAGAAAGATACATCCTTGCTCTCTGCCAAACTACTTCGTAGCAGAAGTATTTTTCTGCACTCAATATGTTTTATTATGTCGATATATTTATAGAACAGGGACTCTTTAAATATCAAAATATCGTCATTTGATAGATTTTTATATTTAGATTTTATATATTTCCCAACCAAAAAATTCAACATCTCATTATTTTTTATTCTCTTATTAATCGAGTAAATTCTCTTTGATGCTATTTTTATATCGGCAATTTCATATTCTCTTTTTAAATATGTAATCATTACCCTTTCATAATCATCATTCCAATCAGCAAAATATATCATATTGCCCCCAATATTTTTAACTAAAATATTTTTTGAACTCTGATTTTTTAAAAATGGTTTCTGGAACAGAACTATTAGGTGAAAGATTTATTACTTTGACTCCCAATTTTTGTTCTAAGACATAAGATGCCTGTTTTAAAGAAAGCATTATAGAATCCATATCTATATCTAATTGAGTATGAACTTTGTCATTTTTATTTTCATAAAATCTCGGTTTTTCAAAATTATTCATATCCATGCCTAATATATAAACTTTCTCAAACCCAAGATAGGATATGATTTGTAATGCCCAATATATGACAGTTTTCCCTGGAAATAATCCTTCGTTTATGTCGGTCGAGAAACCGATATTATTAATTTTATCAAAGTGAAAACTCAGATTCTCTTTATTACTAATATATAAGTCATGGAAGTTATATTTCGGAAGATAGGTTCTTTCGTAGACATCCTCTATTATAAATATTGAACACTTTAAAAAGTCGATACTATGTTTTTTAATTATCTTTATAATAACTCCGACAGTTGTAAATAGAATTAAATTTTTATCGCTTATGATTTCTTTTATGATGTTAGGACGATGATCTGGAAAATAAATATCTGTTATAACATAAAAAGAGAAATTTATTACGCCATTCAGGGAATATGCTCCATTTACCCCCATGATAGGAATATCTAATTTTTTGTCGAATTTAATATCATTAATAGATGGGCCTGATGCAATTAATAATATTGGACCTCCTTGGCCTCTCTTTATTCTATCAATTCCTAACAACGGAATCTTCTCTCCTTTATATAATAACTCGATGATTTCATGATCTTTATTTCTTGTTATTTTTACATCCGGCCATAGCTTTCTATTATGGTGGTATTTTTTTGAGTGTGTGACTTTGTATAGAACTTTATAGAATTCTTTTTTTATTTTCTCAAAAATTCCCATTTACATATTTCCTTTAATTTTTTTATTAAATATTTATTTTGATTAATTATTGCCAGGAATGATTTTCCTTTATGAAAAAAATGTTTGGAACTATAACGAAGTTGATTGGCTGAATTGGCTTTCTCAAGGGGTACATCTCGCCAAGGAGATTTGGCTTTTGCTTCATAAAAATAACCCGAACTTGGGTAGATGGCCCATTCGTGCCAGGGTTTTGTTGGTCCGATGTAATGAATGAAAACCGTCTTATCATTGATCGGATGTGGATAGGTTTCGCCGCGCTTACATTTTAGTTCATAATTAATACTGAATTGTGTATTGTATTTCTTATCAAGGAAGAAGATGTGTTCTGGTAAGAGCATATTAAGAATATCTTGGTCAGGATATGAGATCCTGTTTGTAATATCCTTGTCTATCAGCATCATCATTGTTTTAGTCGTGATGTTGTTACGATGCCAATTTTCTAAGTTAATCAATAGAACGCCAGAGTTAAAATATCCATTCTTTATTTTAGAGACAGCCAACCGTTTAGCGCATTTCTCCCACCAGGGGCTTTCTCCTTCAGCGACGGCAGCGATAATATAATCTTTTAGATTTAGCTCTGATAACTCTTGCAAGGAACCGTTACAAACGATGTCTGAGTCAAGGTAGATAATTCTATCAATATAGTGATGGAAATAATCAATAGCGATAAAACGAAAATAAATGGCGTATGACCAATTCTTAGTATTTGGTAGTGATTTCAACCAGTGACAATTAACAACATATAGTGTGATTGACGTATTATATTGTTTAGCCAGTGACTTAAATCTATTATAATTCTCGCTATCAAGGGTATCTGTGAAAATATGAAAAGCCAATGCTTGGTTGGGATTTTTTAGTAAAACTGAGGTAATAGAAATTGCGCAGCCGAATAGAAAATTTTCATCCGTACCAAATGCAATATTCAGAGCATCCTTACTGTGATGTGAAGATGAGTAAGATAATTCAACAACCTTTTTAATCACTTCATCTTTTTTAAAATACATAGTAGGCCCAGCCGAAAGTTAGCAGATAATCTGATGTTTGATGACAGCGCTAATGCAGTTCTTTATCGACTGATAATAAACATCATCATAAAACGCTTGTATCGACGATTTTATCTGTTCTGTTGGCGGCAAGCATTCTTGATCGATAATTTCTTGTAGCGCAATGCGCAGAGCATCGATATCTCCCATCGGATACAGTTGCCCATTGATGCCATTCTGGATGATATCTGCCGGTCCAGAGGGACAGTCACTACTCACGCAATATATACCATACGACATAGCCTCAAGTAATGTCATGGGAAGTCCTTCGAAGGCAGAACTCATAATGAATGCTGAAACATACTTAATATTATTTTGTATGTATTCCCATGGTGTTGCCTGCCAACCGTGCCAATTGACTTGCGCAGCAATGCCCAGTTTTTTAGCATAGTCCTGACAGACTTGGGAATCAGAACCATCGCCAATAAAGTGGCATTCCCACTCACCCTTTAGCCGGGAAAGCGCGTCCAGCATATCTTTGAGACGTTTTTGCCCTTCAAATTTTAGCCGCCCGACGTAGATAAACACGGCCTTTTCTGTTTCGGTGGGTCGTGGAATAACCGCCGTTTGCGGAGTAACCGGATTGAAAATAACAGAGATTCGTTCGGGAGGTACGCCACGCGTGATTAATTGCTGCTTAATACCTGAGCTGATTGCTAAATGATGATCTGCCACCAATGCCTGTTCGGCATGTTTCTTATGATCGAGAGAATAATGCAGCCAGGATATTAACGGCAGCTTTTTTTTACTATATCGGATCGCTTGTGCGGCAACTCGACAGGTGGGGGCATCAAAGGCAATGACAGCATCTGGCTGGTTCCTTTTGATATAAGACGCGAGCGCGTTGGCATGAAACCGGCGGCGTAAACATGAAATTTTTATACCTGAACGGTGGCAAACGAATTTTTTCCCCATCAGCCAGGCTTTATCCATACGATCATCACGACATAAGAAATACAAGGTGTAGTCGTTTGGCGTTTCAGCATCGTTTTCAAGAAAGCTGGTTACTTTTTTGAGTACGGTCTCGATACCACCGAACCCAGAGGTCGCCTCACCAACAAAAAGTATATTCATAATAGTATGGCTCTGGTTATAACGCTTTGCGTTGCGTTCTCTCGCGAATTTTTTCTGCTTTAATATTGGCGTCGCGGAATAATGCTTGTTCCTGATGCAATGTGGTATGTAACGACTGATGATCGAAATAAATCCGCAAAAAATATAAGCGATCTCTGTTCGTCAATCCGATGTCTAATGATGAAAAATAAAGTCCGATAAGATCTTTATTACGCCAGCGCAGCGGAACGCGATCGCGAATTTGTGCGCGGTGTAGATCAATAACCGAGAGCGTAAATGTGGTATCGGTCGGTTCATAAGGTAGATGCAATAAAAAATGGCAGATATAGCAATCGCGGTGATTAATACCACCCGCATGCATCCCCCGCACCATCTCCGCGACCCGGCGGATAAGACGCCGCTTCTCTTTTACTCTTGGAGGATTTTTGGCCCAGGTCGCACAGTAATCTTCCAGGCTGATCGTTGGATTGAGATCTTCTGTGATAATAAAAGAATGGCGGCGCAAGGGGTTAATACCGCGTTGTCCGAAGCCGACGCCGTGCATGGTATTTACCCCTAATTCAGTCAGGCGATGAATAGCCTTCCACTCCCGATCGGCACCGAGTACAGGGAGCCTGAATGACACGATATTTTTTAGCGCTTCTTTCAACGCCGTGCCGCGATGTATTTTGATAAAATAGGAACGGTCGTCTAACGTAAAACGTAGCGTGCGGCGGCTTTCCAGAGCGCGAAATACCTCGCCATCCAATTTTTCGACCTCAACAAAAGGATCTTTATCCTTCCACAGAGAGGCGAAAGGTTCGCGTAATTCGATCATCTTTGCTCACCTGTTATCAATGCGGCAGCCTTTTCCGGCAGGCTGTAGATATCCGCCGTGTCGGCAAAACGGCGGGCATTTTCCGCCCAGTGCGCCAGCGTATCCGGCTGACTTAGCGTATCACGCAAAGCGAGATTTAGTTCGTCCTGGCTAAAAGGAGACGGGATAACACGCCCGGCTTGCGCTTGATCAATATAAAAAGCATAACCGCAGACATCGGTGACACATACCGGTAACCCCGCCGCGATGGCTTCAAGCAAAACAATGCCCGCCGCTTCCTGATGTGCCGGATGCATGAGCAAATCCGCCGCGGCCATAAAATCGGCGATATCATTGCGACCGGCGAAGAATCGCACCTGTTTCCCTATACCTTGCTTTTCGGCGACCGAGTGGAAATATTGCGGTTTATCCTGACCGACGACCAGAAATATCAGATTATGGCGTAAACGTGCGGGCAGACTGGCAATCGCGATGATGCTGCGTTCCACTCCCTTGCGTTTAAAATCAGAACCCACCTGGAGCAAAACCATGGCATCCTGGTCAATTCCCTGCGACTGCCTAAAGGTTTGTCGGATCGTAGGAGAATGGCGATCGTATTTTCTATCTAACGCAATGCCTGGCGGGAGGATGTGGAAACGATCGTCTTGAGTACCATAATGTTTTTTGAAATCCGCGATTTGTCGCCGCGTTAGCATTAGCATGTGAGTTTGGCTGGTCGGTTTGAAAACCGCGGTTTCAAATGCGGCATAGTGTTTATAGCGTGGCGTGAGTCGATAAAAAAAACCTTTCTCTCGTTCAACCTTTTCTGCATAACACACGTCAGCGGCGTAATAGAAATCCAATCCCGGCATTTTATTAAAACCGACCACCCGATCGACGGGATGCGCTGCAAGATGGCACTGCACCCACTCAACGTAGCGCGCATGGCGAGTATGATTACTCAGACCGGAGGTAGGAACGAGAATAATCTCCATATTATCGGGCCTATCACCCTGCCACGACAGTACATAAACCCGCACTGAATGACCCCGTTTGACACACGCCTGCGCAATATTGAGAAAATCACGCTGTAAGCCGCCAAAGGGGAAATATTTATACAGGCAGATAGCAATATTCATTATTCTTCCTTGCCTGTCATTTTGTCATTAAGCCGATCTTTCAACAGGGAATCCGCCGCCTGAATGACATCCCGCGACGGTATGCAAGATAGGTATTTTTTATTTCTATCAAGAGACGTTCTTTCCGGCATCGGCTGGTAGTCCCCGGCCCAGATAACGATGCTATTACCAGACCAGGGGCGCCATTTTTTATGGTCGGTTGGCCCAAACAGGCAAACTAGCGGTGTACCCAGCGCGGCCGCCATGTGCATCGGCGCAGAATCTACGCCAATATAAAGCACGGCCTTATCGATCAATGCCGCCAACTCTAGAAAGCTGGTTTTACCGGCGAGCGAGACAATCGGCTTATGGTGGCTTTGAGCATAAATATCATGCACATCGCGTAGATCGTCTGGCGAGGGGCCGCAGGTGAGGACAATCTCTACCCCTTTATCATGCAACGCATCAATGACGGCGGCGAATTTATCATTGTCCCAGCATTTAAAATATTGCCTGGCGGTCGGTTGGATGACGACATAAGGTTGTTCACGAAGCTGCGGTTGTGCGCCGAAGACGCGTTCTGCATCTTCAAGGCGATAATAGAGCGACATTCGATCGGCTGATTGCGCGGATAACCGGAGCGGAGAGAGTAAAGATCTATTTTGCTCAATGACGTGCTGCCCCAGAGGGCGCACACAATCGCTAAAAAATAAGCGCCACATCTTTCCTTTCAGACGATCGCCCCGATCGATGGCAATGCTACGTCCCCCTAATGATTTTACCAATAGGGCGATAGGCCATTGGTCAGCCAGATTAACGATCAGGTCGTAATGATTTCTCTTCAGTTTCTGCCCGATTTCTTTGAAATTACGGATTTTTTCCCAAAGCGTGCGAGTCTTTCTTTTAAGCCCATAAAGCGCATTTATCTCTGGGTTGGCGGAGAGAATCGGCATGGTATCCTGATACAGCAATACATCGATCTTCGCGTCAGGGTAATTGGCTTTCAGTGTGCTGATAAGCGGAGTGGTTAGCAGCATATCGCCATGATATCTGAGCTTGACCACGAGAATCCGGCGATAAGAGATGATGCGTTGACTCACTCATTTTCCTTAATGTAATCAAAAACTTATGATTTTTATAGGCACGCTACCGCCCCTGGCTCGACAGCTACCAGCGGACTGGGTGACCCGAAACTTCACGGCAATTGGCGTGCGCAAATTTATCGCGCACGTATCCAGACGAGGTATGGTACTAAAACCCACATCCCTCTCACAGAGGTAAATGCTACTGCCACATGCTAATTATAACAGGGCTAATTCTTCACCCATTTTCCCGTCAACGTTGTACCGAGGCAAAACGCCATTAGCCAGGCAATCAGCATATCCCGCGAGTAAAGAATCACGTCGCTCAACCCATACATCACCAAAGCGAAGAGTAATGCCGCGGACAGGTGACTACGTAGTACAAAAAAAGAAAAATAAAATAGCGAAGCATAGAATACGACGATCAATATTGCCCCTGGCACGCCCTTAAGGGAAAAGGCGTCAATCAGCTCGTTATGCAGGTGGACGTTCAAATACTCAACCGCGCCTGCCAAGTTTGGCTGTTGCGCCGCTTGTGCCACAATCCGGTCTGCACGCTGTTCAGCGGACTGCCCCAATAATGCCGCTTCTCCTGCTTCAACCCCCGACTGATACATGGCGATGCGGGCGCCAACCGAGGTTCTGCTATTGTTCATATTATAGCTTTGTACATCATTAATCAGATCGTTAACGCGCTGGTGAAGGGTGTCTTGGAAAAGGCATAAACACAGCAGCAGCGTGGCTGATGCTCCAATGAACGCTTTGATAAACAAACGCGGGTTATGCCTAACTTCTGACAATAAAATGGTTGCGCCGACAATGGGATAAACGACGATGGCGGCACGGGTTTCCGTGAGTAAAATCGCGCTCATGACTAACAGGAAGTGCCCTAAATAGAGATAATATTTATAGGCGGCGTCGAGTTTCAGCAATGCCTGTGCGCTTATCGCGCCAATAAAGGTCAGAAAATAGGCTGCGCTGGTGGCGGTACCGAATACCAGCCCGATACGGTGCATACCGCTGAACCCCGCCTGATAAAACACGTATCCCAGCGTTAGCGCACAGAGCGTAATGAGGCTAAGCAGCGGTTGGTTGCGCTTTTCTCGCGCGAGATGCAACACGGCCAGCAGGATAAATGCGCCTAAGATGCTGGCGTGGCCGGCGGTTCTATAGGCGTTATATACATAAGGGAAAAGGCTATCGGGCTGATAATAGCGGTGATACCACATGAGGTTGGTGAAGCCGACGGCAAGCAGACAGAGCGGCAACAGCAATAATCGCTTAGCGGCAATGACGGTTCTTAAATGCGTCGAGATATAGAAAACCGATAATGTACCGGTGAGATAAAAAATCCAGCCAGCAAGAATGCTGCTAAATGGCATGATGGCCAATGTGAGTAAACAGCCAGGAAAAATGGTATTCATCACGGCGACCGAACTTATACCAAGTGTTTTTCCCAGTTCGTACCTTGATTCATTAAGCATGTAATTGTTCACGGTCGGGAGCGATATCACTCGCCTGAGGCGGGCAATGCTATCAGCTTTTCCAGTTTTTGATGGATGAGGCTTGCGGAAATGGCTGCCATTTGCTGGTTTTCAGATATTTCCGCTACCTGATTCATCCCGTAGCCACCAATCAGCCCAGGATCGGTTGGCCCATATAAAGTGATATTGGGACGATCCAGCGCCGCTGCCAGATGGCTGAGCCCGGTGTCGACGGAAATAACAGCCTCGGCGCCAGCGAGAACCTCGGCGACCTGTTGCAACGTGAGGCGCGGTAAGACATCAACATAAGGGAAACCGTCAGCCAGTCGCAATGCGCGCTGGCGCTCATGTTCCGCTCCCCAGGGGAGTTTAATGCGTAATCCACTCTCTGCCAGTCGCGCAATCAATTCGCGCCAATTTTCTTCCGGCCAGTGTTTTTCATCGCGCGTTGTGGCGTGGAGAAACACCAGATAGCGGCTATCGTCAACGATAGGCGGAGCAAGAAAGCGTGAGGCAATGGCATAGTCGCCACGCTCAATTGGCCTGCGATAGCCTAGGCTAGCGGCGAACAGCGCGCGTATACGCTCGACGGCATGTTGTTGACGGCTTATCGGGTGGCGGTAGTTATAAAACCAGCTTGCCAGCGGCTCACGGGCACTCTGGCAATCCAATCCGTGTTTCTTGCCATTGGCGAGCCGCGTTACCAGCAGTGCGCTTTTAATCAGCCCTTGTGCATCAATGACGGCATCATAGCGGTGCTGGCGTAGCTGACGTTTAAATGCTGCTCGTTCCTGGCGTGTCGGGGCGCTGAACCAGCTTTTGCGCCAGCGGCGTATCGCTACCGGAATCACGCGGGAAACCGCCGGGTGCCAACTGGGGATCTGTGCGAAACCTTCTTCAACCACCCAATCGAATTGAATGCCGGGAATAATCCGCATCGCATCGGTCAAGGCGGGCAGCGTATGCAGCACATCGCCCATAGATGATGTTTTGACGATCAGCACCCTCATGCGTCTGCCCCTGACCGCGGGTTTTTCTGAGCGACATGGTTTGCATTCTGCGTGAAAAAGTTGTCGAGCGCACTGAGCACGCGCTCGGGCTGAATGTCGATCAAACTCTGATGATAGCCTTGTTCGGCATCCCCTTTGCGCACCCGATGATAGCCGGTAATCAGCCGAATCACCTCGGCCTGATGGGACAGCGGCGGCGTGAAATCGGGGCTACTCGGTCCATAAAGCGCCACCAGCGGACGATGCAAGGCCGCGGCAACGTGCATCAGCCCGGAGTCATTGCTGACGACGGCGCGGCAGGCGGCAATCAGCACCACGGCCTGCTCCAGCGAGGTTTTCCCCGCCAGATTGGCGCAATGTTGTCGTGCGTCTTCCGTCAATCCGTGCAAAATATCGTCACAGGCCGAACGGTCATTGGCGGAACCAAACAGCGCGATCTGGTAGCCACGCTCAATCAGCGATTGCGCCAGCGCAGCATAGTGATAATGCGGCCACCGTTTGGCAGGGCCGAATTCGGCACCGGGACAAAAGCCGATGATGGGGCGCGCATCGTTGAGACTGAAGGCCCGGCTCATCTCCGCGACTTCGGTCGGATTGACCCGTAACTGCGGCCACAGGAGAGGTTGCGGGAGATCGTCGGCGCGATGAATATGATGACGATCATAGGCTAGCGCGACGTAACGCTGCACCATCAGCGGAAATGCCGACTTATCCAACACGCGTAAGTCATTCAGTAAGCCATAACGCATTTCACCACGCCAGCCTGTGCGCTGCGGAACGTTGGCAAAGAAAGGCACCAGCGCGGATTTAAACGAGTTAGGCAGCACGTAAGCACGTTCGTAGCCCGTCGCACGCAACGACAGGCCCAGACGACGACGTTCGCCCAGCGCCAGTGCGCCATGACCCAGCGGCATCGCCAGCGCCTGATTGACTTCTGGCATGCGGGCGAGCAGTGGACGGCACCAGGCTGGCGCCATCACGTCAATGGCCGCTTCGGGGTGTTCAGCCTTCAGCGTACGATACAGGCTGTGCGACATCATCATATCGCCGACCCAGGAAGGGCCAATGACCAAAATTTTCATACCGCTTATCAACCTTTATCCGATCACACGGTACGGTTCAGCCAGGCCATGTATTCCGCCACGCCCTCGGCAACGGTTTTGAACGGCTTGTCATAACCGGCGGCGCGTAATTTGGTAAGGTCAGCCTGAGTATAGGCCTGATAGCGGCCTTTCAGCTTTTCAGGAAATTCGATGTATTCCACGCTGCCTTTCTTATGGAACGCCAGCGTAGCATCAGCGACCGCCTGGAAGGATTCGGCGCGGCCTGTACCGCAGTTGAAGATGCCGGAAACGCCGTGCTGCCAGAACCACAGGTTAACTGCGGCAACATCGCCGACGTAGACGAAGTCACGTTTGAAGTTCTCGCTACCGGAGAACAGCTTCGGATTTTCGCCCTGATTAATCTGCTTGTTCAGATGAAACGCGACGCTCGCCATACTGCCTTTATGCCCTTCGCGCGGGCCATAAACGTTAAAGTAGCGGAAACCACAGATCTGCGATTCCGCCTCTGGGAGAATTTCACGCACGTATTGATCGAACAGGAATTTGGAGTAGCCATAGACATTCAGCGGTTGTTCATACTGCCGTTCTTCGATGAAGTTATCGCTGCGACCGCCGTAAGTAGCGGCGGAAGAGGCATACAGGAAAGGAATGTTGCGATCGAGGCAATAATGCAGCACCTCTTTGGAATACTGATAGTTGTTATCCATCATGTATTTACCATCCCACTCGGTGGTGGAAGAGCAGGCGCCTTCATGGAATATGGCATCGATATCGCCCAGATCATCGCCCGCAACGATATTGGCGATGAAGTCTTCCTTATCCATATAGTCAGCGATATCCAGATCGACCAAATTGGCGAATTTGGTGCCGTCTTTCAGGTTATCAACCACCAGAATGTCCCGATAACCGCTATCATTCAGAGATTTTACGATGTTGCTGCCGATAAAACCGGCACCGCCAGTAACGATAATCATGGGCGCGACCTTTGTTCATCTTGATGGTGAGGCACCGCGCCCCACACTGTTATGACGGCTATAATAGCATTTCATTTTGTCGCGAGCAGCCAGAGCTTCATCTACCCCGCTGGCGGCTGCGTTGTCAGGCAGGTTTCGGGGACAACACCCCTGCCGTATCTGCCACATGACCAAACTAACCATTGCAGTTTTAGCCAGCGGCGCTGAAAATAGCGCCTGTTTGATTTCATTGAATTGGGGAAGGCGTGTCTACGGCGGAAGTAGTGAATAAGGAAACGCTGGCGGTTCAGGTTCTACGGGACACGTTCGGCTACCAGCAGTTCCGACCGGGCCAGCAGGAAATTATCAGCGCGACGCTCAGTGGGCAGGATTGTCTGGTGATTATGCCAACGGGCGGCGGTAAATCGCTGTGCTACCAAATTCCCGCGTTGGTGATGGATGGGCTGACGCTGGTGGTGTCCCCACTGATTTCACTGATGAAAGATCAGGTCGACCAACTCCAGGCTTACGGTGTTGCGGCGGCGTGTCTTAATTCTACGCAGACGCGCGAACAGCAGTTTGAGGTGATGGCGGGCTGCCGTAGCGGTCAGATCAAGCTGCTTTATATTGCGCCGGAACGTCTGACAACGGACAGTTTTCTCGATCATCTCGCCCACTGGCAGATTTCGCTGATTGCGGTGGATGAAGCGCACTGCATTTCCCAATGGGGGCACGATTTCCGCCCCGAGTATCGCGCGTTAGGCCAGATTAAACAGCGTTTTCCCCATCTTCCTTTTATCGCACTGACGGCGACGGCCGATGAAACCACGCGTAACGATATCGTTCGTCTGTTGGATCTCCGATCGCCGCTGATTCAGATTAGCAGTTTCGATCGCCCGAATATTCGCTATACGCTGGTGGAGAAGTTCAAACCGCTCGATCAACTGTGGATGTTTGTACAAGGGCAGAGGGGGAAAAGCGGCATTATTTATTGTAACAGCCGCTCTCGCGTGGAGGACATTTGCGCACGTTTGCAGGCTCGCGGGCTGAGCGCCGGGGCGTATCACGCCGGGCTGGATAACGAACGGCGGGCGCAGGTGCAAGAAGCGTTTCTGCGTGACGATCTTCAGGTAGTGGTGGCGACCGTGGCCTTTGGTATGGGGATCAACAAACCAAACGTGCGATTTGTGGTGCATTTTGATATCCCGCGTAACATTGAGTCCTACTATCAGGAAACGGGGCGCGCCGGGCGTGACGGCCTGGCCGCCGAAGCCGCGCTGTTCTACGATCCGGCGGATATGGCATGGCTACGTCGCTGCCTGGAAGAGAAACCCGCCGGCCCGCAGTTAGAGATCGAGCGCCATAAGCTCAATGCCATGGGCGCGTTTGCCGAAGCGCAAACCTGTCGCCGTCTGGTGCTACTCAACTATTTCGGCGAAGGACGCCAGCAACCCTGCGGTAACTGCGATATTTGTCTCGATCCACCGAAACGTTATGACGGGCTGATAGAGGCGCAAAAGGCGCTCTCCTGCGTGTACCGCGTCGGCCAGCGTTTTGGTTTAGGGTATGTTGTCGAGGTGTTACGCGGGGCGAATAACCAACGTATTCGGGAATTTGGCCATGATAAGTTGCCGGTTTACGGTATAGGCAAAGACAAATCGCAAGAGCATTGGGTCAGCGTGCTGCGCCAATTGATTCATCTGGGTTTACTGAGCCAGAACATCACCCTGCATTCCGCCTTACAACTGACCGAAGCAGCGCGTCCGGTATTGCGGGGAGAGGTCGCGCTGCAACTGGCCGTGCCGCGCGTCATCAATTTAAAACCCCGCATCATGCAGAAGTCTTACGGCGGCAATTACGACCGTAAGCTGTTTGCCAAATTGCGTAAATTGCGCAAATCCATCGCGGATGATAACAATATCCCACCTTACGTGGTGTTCAGCGACGCGACGTTGCTAGAGATGGCGGAATCAATGCCGATCACCGCAGGTGAGCTACTGACGATCAACGGCGTTGGTCACCGTAAACTCGAACGCTTCGGCGCGCCCTTCATGAACGTGATCCGCGATCATGTTGATAATGGTGATTAGGCTTTTCTCGCCGTGGCAAGTAACGCGCCAACGAGCACAAACAGTGAACCGAACGTCCGGTTGAGCGTTTTCATCTGCCGCGGGCCTTTTAGCCACCCGGCGATGCGTGTGGCCAACGTGGCGTAGCCAATCATCACGATAATATCCACCACCACGGTAGTGGCCCCCAACACCAGATACTGCGCGGCCTGCGGCTGGTGAGGAATAATGAACTGCGGGAATAGCGCCGCCAGAAACACGATGCTTTTCGGATTAGTCAGGTTCACCAATATGGCGCGTTTAAAGAGTTTGCGACGGGGCATGATATTGGCGACGGCCTGGAGATCGAGCGCTCCCGCCGAGCGCCACTGCTGAATCCCTAGCCAAATCAGGTAGGCGGCGCCCAGCCATTTCAACACATCAAAAGCCAGTACCGACTGGCTAAGCAATGCGCCTAGCCCAATACCCACCAATACGATATGGATCGTCAGCCCAACTTGTAAACCACAAATTGACGCTACCGCCCCACGATAGCCGTGGCTAATTCCGGTGCTCATGGTATTAATCGCGCCAGAACCGGGCGACAGGCTGAGAATAAGCGTTGTAAGCAGATAGGTTAACCACCAATCCCATGTCATGAAACGTGCTCCTGAATCACCCGTTGTATAACGAGAGTCTGTCTGTTTTTTGTGTCACAATACGCTTGTGCTCTACGGCTTGTCATGTTTTCTCGTTAGCTTTGTTTTACCGCGTCACCGGAGAAGTCAGATGATTCAACGCCACACGACGTTGTTAACGTCAAAACGGTTAACGTCAAAACGGTTAACGTCGGACCTGTTAACACGAGAAGCGCAATATGCCGCGTTTGCCACCGGCGCATTACTGGATTTCTGGCGCCAGCGTGAAGAGGGCGAATACCTGGGCGTCGATGAGGTGCCGATCCGGTTCGTTCGTTTTACCGCGCCACAGCACGACAAGATTGTCGTCATCTTTTCAGGCCGCATCGAAAGCTACGTCAAATATAGCGAAGTGGCTTACGACCTCTTTCATCGCGGCTATGATGTGCTCATCATGGATCACCGTGGGCAAGGGTTTTCTGGTCGACTGCTGCCAGATCGGCACCGTGGACATGTGCTGCGCTTTAGTGATTATGTCGATGACGCCGAAACGTTATGCCAGCAATATCTGGATGTAACGCGCTATACCCACCGCTTTGCGTTGGCGCATTCAATGGGAGGCGCGATCCTCACCCAGTTGTTGATTCGCCAGCCGACACGGTTTGACGCGGTGGTGTTGTGTGCGCCAATGTTTGGCATTCACTTACCGCTGCCTCACCGCATCGCTAAGTGGATTGTCGATGTGGCAGAGCGATTCCCGGCAATACGCGATTATTATGCTATCGGCACCGGCCCCTGGCGTCCCTTGCCTTATCGGATGAATGTACTGACGCACAGTCGTGAACGCTACCAGCGTAGTGTCCGATTTTATGCGGACTGGCCGGATTTGCGCATCGGCGGCCCCACCTACCACTGGGTACGTGAAGCGATACAGGTGGGAGAACAGTTACTGGCTAACGCGACGCGCGTGACGACGCCACTGCTGCTACTTCAGGCCGAAGAAGATTGCGTGGTGGATAATCACAGCCAGAAAGCGTTTTGTCAGGCATTGGCACAGCGAGATAACACAGATTTGAGTCATGTTTTACAGATTATTCACGGGGCACGGCATGAGATCCTATTTGAAACGGATAATCTCCGTGCCCAGGCATTTGCGCTAATTCTGGCGTACTTTGCGCGTTATCATTGAATTTTACCGCGGCACCCGCTGCGGCAACATCCCAGAAGTGAGATCTCATCGTTATGTATCATGTTGTTGCTTCCGATTTAGACGGCACCCTATTGTCACCTGACCATACGCTCTCTCCCTATGCAAAAGACACCCTCAAGTTGCTGACGGAAAAAGGGATCCACTTCGTTTTCGCTACCGGACGGCATCACCTGGATGTGGCGCAGATCCGCGATAACCTCGATATCAGCGCATTTATGATTACGTCGAATGGGGCGCGCGTGCACAACACGCAAGGCGAGCTAATTTTTAGCCACAATCTGGATCAGGACATCGCTCGCGACCTCTACGGTGTCGTACATCATAACCCCGCGATACTGACGCATGTTTACCGCGATGATGAGTGGTTTATGAACCGCGCCCGTCCAGAGGAAGAGCGATTTTTCAAAGAATCGATCTTTAAATACTCCCTGTTTGAGCCGGGGTTGCTTGAGACTGATGGCGTCAGCAAGGTGTTCTTTACCTGCGATTCCCACGAACAGTTGCTGCCGCTTGAAGACGCGATCAACGCGCGTTGGGGCGATCGCGTCAACGTGAGCTTTTCAGCCCTCACCTGTCTGGAGGTAATGGCCGGCGGCGTGTCTAAAGGGCATGCGTTGGAGCAGGTAGCCAAACTCATCGGCTTTTCGCTTAAGGAATGCGTGGCATTTGGCGACGGCATGAACGACTACGAAATGTTGTCGATGGCCGGAAAAGGCTGCATCATGCAAAACGCACATCAGCGGCTGAAAGACTTGCTGCCGAATTGCGAGGTAATCGGTTCTAACGCGGATGGCGCGGTGCCACGCTACCTACGCGAACTGTTTCTGCAATAATCTCTGTTGGCGTGCCGTCATGTGGTGGGATGCTGTGCGGCGTTGCACGCTCGCCGCACAGCAGGCATAGCTCCCGCGTTACGCGCGCTTAGCTAATTCGGCTTTATGTTTTTTCTCATTCAACATCACAATAATCAACAGAAGTACCGCCAAAATACTGCCGCCAATCATCACCATAAAGCCGCCGTCCCAACCGAAGAAGTCAACGGTATAGCCGACGATGGCGCTGGCGGCGACGGATCCGCCGAGGTAACCGAACAGTCCGGTGAACCCCGCCGCCGTCCCCGCCGCCTTTTTCGGTGCTAATTCCAGCGCGTGCAGGCCAATCAGCATTACCGGACCATAAATTAGAAAGCCGATAATAATCATACAGGCCATGTCTACCCCCGGATTACCGGCCGGATTCAGCCAGTAAACGAGGGTTGCCAACGTCACTAGCGTCATGAAGAACACGCCGGTTGCACCGCGGTTACCTTTGAAGACCTTATCAGACATCCACCCGCACAGTAGCGTGCCCGGAATGCCCGCGTACTCGTATAAGAAGTAGGCCCAGGACGATTTATCCAGTGCGAAGTGTTTCACTTCCTTCAGGTAAGTCGGTGACCAGTCGAGGATGCCGTAACGCAACAGGTAAACGAAAACGTTAGCGATAGCGATGTACCAAAGCAGTTTGTTCGGGAAAACGTACTGCATGAAAATCTGCTTAGCCGTCAGTTCTTCTTCTAGTTTCTCGTTATAATCAACCGGATAATCATTTTTGTACTCTTCAATTGGCGGCAAGCCACAGGATTGCGGGGTGTCTCGCATCAGCGCAAACGCAATCAGGGCAACCAGAATCGCGGCGAACGCCGGCATATAAAGCGCGGCTTTCCAATCATTGAACCAGGCCATGCCCAGCAGGAACAGCAGAGGAGGAATACCGCCACCGACGTTATGGGCGCAATTCCAGATCGACACGATACCGCCGCGTTCTTTTTGTGACCACCAGTGAACCATAGTGCGCCCGCACGGCGGCCATCCCATGCCCTGAAACCAACCGCACAGAAACAGCAAGACAAACATCACGGCAATGCTAGACGTTGCCCACGGCACAAAACCCATGAATAACATGACGGCAGCCGCCAGAATCAGGCCCGCAGGCAGAAACACGCGTGGATTGGAACGATCGGAGACCGAACCCATAATGAATTTGGAAAAGCCATAGGCGATGGAGATACCAGACAGCGCAAAACCAAGATCGCCGCGTGAGAAGCCTTGTTCAATCAGGTAAGGCATCGCCAGCGTGAAATTTTTGCGTACCAGATAATAGGCGGCATAGCCAAAAAAAATCCCCATGAATATTTGCCAGCGTAGACGACGATAGAGGGGGTCCACACGATCCGATGATACGCGCGCCTGGTGGGCCGCAGGCTTAAAAATGCTCAGCATAGATATCTCCAATGCGAAAAAAAACGAGAGATTTTTGTTCTATTACGAAGGCAAGTGTAAAGGGTTCGTCTGTTGATGAGTGTGACTCATGACAATAATGTTTCATTTTTATGAACATGTGACGATTTTTGCGCTCATGTTAGCAAAATTGGAAAATTTCCCGACGGGATTTTGGTGAGATAAATCACGTTAAGAGCGTTTTCACGCCAATTTAATTTCGTTTTTTGTTCGTTTTTGCTCTCTATCAAACATTTATTCTGCTTTTTGTGCCTCTATAACAGCAGACATCCCTCCGCTGGAGCGAAAAGATGAGACAAAATGCGGGTAACTGGCGCGAAACTGACGTGGTTGTCATCGGCGGCGGTGCGACAGGCGCGGGAACGGCACGCGATTGCGCCCTGCGCGGACTGCGTTGCCTGTTGCTGGAACGTTATGATATTGCGACTGGCGCGACCGGCCGTAATCACGGCTTATTACACAGCGGCGCCCGCTATGCGGTAACCGATGGCGAGTCTGCCCGCGAATGTATTCAAGAAAACCAGATTCTCCGTCGCATTGCCCGCCATTGCATAGAACCGACAGACGGCCTGTTTATCACCTTGCCGGAAGACGATCTTGGCTGGCAGGCGCAGTTTATTGCCTCCTGCCAGCGGGCAGGTATCCGCGCCCAAGCGCTGGACCCGCAGGAGGCGCTGCGGCTGGAACCCGCGGCCAATCCGGCGCTGATCGGCGCGGTGCGAGTGCCGGATGGCTCTGTCGATCCTTTCCGCCTGACGGCGGCTAACATGATCGACGCCTGTGAGCACGGTGCTGAAGTGCTGACCTATCACGAAGTCATTGGGTTGATTCGCCAAGGCGATCGAGTCACCGGCGTGCGCGTTTTCGACCATAAAAAAGGAAGAGAGACAGAAATATACGCGCAAGTGGTGGTCAACGCGGGGGGAATCTGGGGACAACGTATCGCAGAATATGCCGATTTATGCGTACGCATGTTTCCGGCGAAAGGCGCGCTACTGATTCTGGGGCATCGCATCAACAACATGGTGATCAACCGCTGCCGCAAACCGGCGGATGCCGATATTCTGGTGCCGGGCGATACCATTTCGCTGATTGGCACCACGTCGACCCACATCGACTACGATCAAATCGATGCAATGCAGGTGACGCCTGCCGAGGTGGAAACGCTGATGCGGGAAGGATCCATGCTAGCCCCTGCGCTCGCGAGTACGCGAATTCTGCGTGCTTATGCCGGTGTCCGTCCTTTGGTCGCCAACGATAGTGACCCGAGTGGGCGTAGCGTGAGCCGCGGCATTGTGCTGCTCGACCATGCCAGCCGCGACGGGCTGGAAGGGTTTCTGACCATTACGGGCGGCAAACTAATGACCTACCGTCTAATGGCGGAGTGGGTGACGGACGCTATCTGCGAAAAACTGGGCCATGACGTAGCCTGCTCGACGGCGCAGACGCCATTGCCCGGCTCTGAATCGCAGGATGAAATGAAAACCGCGACTCACGCCCTGTCAGCTTACCCCGCAGCGAAACCACTCTCTGCGCCGCTGCGCGGTTCAGCGATTTACCGTCACGGTGAACGAGCCGGAAGAATGCTGTCCGGTGACCGCCTGGATCGCAGTCTGGTGTGCGAGTGTGAAGCCGTGACGGCGGGCGAAGTGCGCTACGCGGTAGAAACATTACAGGTGAATAACCTGATTGATTTACGTCGGCGCACGCGTGTGGGCATGGGCACCTGCCAGGGAGAATTGTGCGCCTGTCGTGCGGCGGGCCTGTTGTGTCGTCTGGGCACCGCGACGCCAGCGCAATCGCTCACGCAGCTCAGCGAATTTTTAAATGAACGCTGGAAAGGCATTCGCCCGATCGCGTGGGGCAACGCCCTGCGCGAAAGCGAATTTACCAGTTGGGTTTATCAGGGGCTGTGCGGCCTGACGACCAGCGACAATCAGGAGGATCGCCATGCGCTATGACGTCGTGATCATCGGCGGCGGGCTGGCAGGGTTGACCTGTGGGATTCGTCTGGCGGAACAGGGAAAACGCTGCGCAATGGTTAGCGCCGGACAGAATGCGCTGCATTTTTCTTCCGGCGCGTTGGATTTACTCTCTCATCTTCCTGATGGGCAGCCGGTGAGCCATCCGCTGGAGGCGCTGGAGGCATTGGCGCATCAATCCCCTCGTCACCCCTATTCCCGGATCGGGGCGGCGACGGTCGCCGCACTGTTACCGCAGGTTGAGGCGCTGTTGCAGCGCAGCAATATCGCTCTGTTAGGCCATCATCAACAGAATCACTGGCGTATGACGCCATTAGGCCAGTTTCGCGCATGTTGGCTAAGTCCGGCTGATGGCGTAACGCGTGGCCTGCCGGAGTCCCATTTTGGCGACAACCCGCTCATTGCCGGTATCGACGGCTTTCTGGATTTTCAGTCCCGTATTGTTGCCGGTACGCTTCAGGCACGGGGTATCGCGGCACGCAGTGATGAACTCAAGCTACCGGTGCTGGATCGGCTACGCCAAAACCCCAGTGAATTCCGTGCGGTCAATATTGCCCGCGTGCTCGATCGGCCAGAGAATTACGCGGCGCTGGTGGAAGAGTTGACGCGCTTGGCCAACGGTAACGACGCCATCATCATGCCCGCCTGTTTGGGGTTAGATCGCCCTGAGATCATCGGTGAACTCACCGTGGCGTTGGGTAAGCCGGTGCAGTTGCTGCCAACCTTACCGCCGTCAGTTCTCGGATTGCGTTTGCATCAGGCGCTGGCGCGCCGCTTTTGCCAACTAGGCGGCATGGTGATGCCGGGCGATCGCGCGACGCGTGCCGCGTTTTCCCCCCAGGAGATCGCGGTCTATAGCCATCATCACGGCGATATTCCACTGCGCGCGCAGCACGTGGTGCTGGCAAGCGGCAGCTTCTTCAGTAGCGGGCTGGTGGCGCAGTTCGATCGGGTGACTGAACCGGTCTTTGGGCTGGATGTTCGGTTCGCAGAGCAACGCGAAGGCTGGAGCCAGCAGGATGTGTTTGCGCCGCAGCCCTATAGGCAATTTGGGGCGATCGTCGATGAACGCCTGCACCCGCGTATCGGGGGAAAAACGGTCAACAATCTGTACGCGATTGGCGCAGTGCTGGAAGGCTTCGACCCTATTGCGCAGGGATGCGGAGCGGGTGTTTCCTTACTCAGCGCGATCCATGTTGCCGAACAGATTTTAAAGGGGGCAACCCATGAACCTGCTTGACGATAACCGCTTTGAAGATTGCATCAAATGTACGGTTTGCACCACATATTGCCCGGTGTCGCGCGTTAACCCGCTTTATCCCGGCCCGAAACAGGCTGGGCCGGATGGCGAACGTCTGCGGCGCAAAGATCCGGCGCTGTACGATGAGGCGCTGAAATATTGTACTAACTGCAAACGCTGTGAGGTCGCCTGCCCGTCGGACGTCAACATCGGCGACATTATTCAGCGTGCGAAAGCGGCGCACAGTAACCATAAGCCAACGCTGCGCGACGCGATTCTGAGCCATACCGATTTCATGGGGTCGGTGGCGACGCCGTTTGCGCCGCTGGTTAATACGGCGACCGGTCTTAAACCCGTGCGCCAACTGCTGGATAAAGCGTTAAAGATCGACCATCGTCGCCAATTACCGACCTATTCGTTCGGCACCTTTCGCCGCTGGTATCGCCGACAGGCGGCAAAGCAGCGCGCTTATGATGAACAGATCGCTTATTTCCACGGCTGCTATGTGAATTATAACCATCCACAATTGGGTAAAGATCTGGTGCGGGTTTTTAACGCGCTAGGTATTGGCGTTCAGTTGCTGAATAAAGAGAAATGTTGCGGTGTGCCGCTGATCGCCAATGGTTTTCATGACAGAGCCAGAAAACAGGCGCGTGCCAACATTGCCTCGCTGGATGAGGCGATCAATCAGAAATCGCTGGCGGTCGTTGCAACGTCTTCGAGCTGTACGTTCACATTACGGGACGAATATCCACATCTGCTGGGCGTGGATAACGGCCACGTGCGCGATGGCGTTGAACTGGTCACGCGTAAACTCTATCGACTGTTGGAAGACGAAGGGAAAACGCTGGCGTTGCGTCAAGTACCACTTCGGGTGGCGTACCATACGCCCTGCCATTTGGAACGGATGGGCTGGACGGCCTACACGCTGGCATTGCTACAACGTATTCCCGGCCTACAATTGATAATGTTGGATTCCCAATGCTGCGGTATCGCGGGCACTTACGGCTTCAAAAAAGAGAATTACGCCACCTCGCAAGGCATTGGCGCACCGCTGTTTCGTCAGATTGAAGCGAGCGGTGCCGATATCGTCGTCACCGATTGCGAAACCTGTAAATGGCAGATCGAGATGTCCACCAGCAAACCGTGCGAACATCCGATCACGCTGCTGGCGAGCGCATTGGCATCGCCACCGTAACCCACAAAAAATAGGGGAGAAATGAGCCTAATTCCATCCCGTATTGCGAATAAGAATTTATCGCAAAAATCACTTTACAGACGCGAATGATAATGATTATTATTGCTATGCATTCTGGGGGAACGGTGCCGTGTACCTGTGTTAGCTATCAATGGTGTTCGCGTTTATCCCGTTACCCCGTGAAGGCATGACATTGCTCACATTGCTTCCAGTATTATTTAGCCAGCTCGGGTGCTGGCTTTTTTTTATCTGTTTTTCCTGCGTTTTACCTATCCTGTTCTGATTTTTCGAACAGTGCGATGAGTTTTTTCCGCTATCTTATTCTCCCCTGCCCATTACACTTTCCTTATCAAAAACGTGGGAGGAAATAACATGATCTATTTACGTCAGGCGCACGAACGCGAGCATGCGAATCACGGTTGGCTCGATAGTTGGCATACGTTTTCATTTGCCGATTACTACGATCCTGACTTTATGGGGTTTTCGGCGCTGCGCGTGATCAATGAAGACGTTATCGCAGGCGGCCAGGGCTTTGGCACGCATCCGCACAAAGATATGGAAATTCTGACCTATGTTTTATCCGGTACGGTTGAGCATCAGGACAGCATGGGCAATAAAGAACGGGTGCCGGCGGGTGAATTTCAGATCATGAGTGCGGGAACGGGAATCCGTCATTCGGAATACAATGCCAGCGAGCATGAGCCGCTGCATCTGTATCAAATCTGGATTATTCCAGAAAAGACCGGGTTGACGCCGCGCTACGAGCAGAAGCGCTTTGATGTGCAGCAAGGGCGTCAGTTGGTGTTGTCACCAGATGCGCGTGACGGCTCGCTGAAGGTTTTTCAGGACATGACACTGTGGCGTTGGGCGCTGAAGGCGCAGGAGCACGCGGTGTATCAGATTCAGGCTGCACGCCGTATCTGGATTCAGGTGGTGCGTGGTACGGTCGAGGTTAACGGGCAACATGCGGGCACTAGCGATGCGCTTGCGATCTGGGACGAAACCGCGGTGACGGTACACGCCAGCGAGGATAGCGAGATTCTGCTGTTTGATTTGCCACCAGTATAAGAATGGCGCATTTTTTGCTAGACTCAGTCGACTGTTTTGCAGGCATTTTTAGTTGACGATGAAGAAAAAAAGACCCGTTCTCCAAGATGTAGCCGACCGTGTCGGGGTGACTAAAATGACGGTAAGCCGCTATTTACGTAACCCCGCACAGGTTTCAGCCGCGTTGCAGAAAAAAATTGCCGTTGCCTTGGATGAGCTGGGCTATATCCCGAATCTCGCACCCAATATGCTAGCGAGTGCGACCAGCCGGGCGATTGGCGTGCTGCTGCCGTCATTAACGAATCAGGTGTTTGCCGAAGTACTGCGCGGGATAGAGCGCACGGCTGAGGCGCACGGCTATCAGACCATGCTGGCCCACTATGGTTATCACCCCGACAAAGAAGAACAACGCTTAACCTCACTGCTGTCCTATCACATCGATGGACTTATCCTCGCCGAACGCGCCCACACGCCACGAACGCGCCAAATGCTGGATGTCGCGGGTATTCCGGTCGTAGAACTCATGGATTCCGCCTCACCTTGTCTGGATATGGCCGTTGGGTTTGATAACGTTGATGCGGCCCGACAGATGACGCTACGTATGGTCACATTAGGGCATCGTCATATCGTCTATCTCGGTGCGCGCCAGGATGAGCGTACCCTGATGCGCTGCCGCGGCTATGAGCAAGCGATGCGGGAAAGCGGCCTCGATAGTTATTGCGTGATGAGTGCGCGGGCGTCGTCTTATTCGCTCGGAGGGGAACTGTTGCGACAGGCGCAAGCGGAATACCCACTGGTCGATAGCGTATTCTGCACCAATGATGACCTGGCCGTGGGCGCGATGTTTGAATGTCAGCGGCAGGGATTACGGGTGCCGGAAGACATCGGCGTTGCGGGTTTCCACGGGCACGACATCGGGCAGGCGATGGTGCCGAAACTGGCTAGCGTCCTGACGCCGCGTGAGCATATGGGACGCGTCGGCACCGAACACTTGCTGGCCCGACTGCGGGGCGAGTCGGTAGAACCGAACATCATTGATGTCGGCTTCACCGTACTGGACGGTGAGAGCCTTTGATCCTCGGCATTAACCAGCGGTGCGCAGCGCGTCAACACAGCGCTGCACGACCTCTTCCGGCGTGCCATCGATATCGATCTTCAGAACATCAGGTTCATCACGACCTGGTTCTTCCAGCGTATCGAACTGGCTTTTTAACAGCTCCGTCGGCATGAAATGGCCCGCTCTGGCTTGATGACGAGCCAAAACCAGCTCAAAACTCCCTTTCAAATAGAGAAACACCATCTTTTCATTCCCTTCACGCAGACGGTCGCGATAGCGCTTTTTCAGGGCGGAACAGACGATGATGCCAGTCTCGTTTTTGTGCGCCAGACTATAGGCGACATCGCTGAGCCGTTCCAGCCACGGTGCGCGGTCATCATCGTTAAGCGGCGTGCCGCTGGCCATTTTCTGAATGTTGGCGCGGGGATGCAGATCGTCGCCATCAATAAATTTCGCCTGAATAGCGCGGGCAAGTGCTGCGCCAACCGAAGATTTCCCACTGCCCGATACGCCCATCAAAATAATGCTTCGACCTGACATAATTTGATCTCTATCCCAAACTGTAAATTAAATGATACTTAATAGTTCCAGATTTTAACATGTTACCCGTATCATGTTACCGGTATCAAATCATGATGTGATACACCTCACAAACAATCCGCCAATTCTGGCCCGGTGTCTAAAAGAGATGATTAATGATGATAGAAATAACATCCGCCTATAGCGCCAGTGTGCTATTAACCATCGCTGTGGGCGCAGTCGCACTGTTACTGGTGTTGATTATGCGCTTTAAAGTGCACGCTTTTCTGGCCCTCACGTTGGTCAGTCTGGCCACAGCGCTGGTGACGAAAACGCCCTATGAAAAAATAGTCCCCACGTTGTTGAGCGGGTTTGGCGGCACGCTGGCATCCGTCGCCTTGCTGGTTGGTCTGGGCGCGATGATCGGCCGCTTGCTGGAGGTGACCGGAGGGGCGAATGTGTTGGCCGATACGCTCATCAATAAATTCGGTGAGAAGCGAGCGCCTTTCGCGCTGGGGCTTGCCTCGTTGTTGTTTGGTTTCCCGATCTTTTTTGATGCTGGATTGATCGTGATGTTGCCGATTATTTTCAGCGTGGCGAAGCGTTTCGGCGGCTCCACGTTAACCTATGCGTTCCCTGCGGCAGGTGCCTTTGCTGTTATGCACGCCTTGCTGCCGCCACATCCTGGTCCGGTGGCGGCCAGTGAATTGCTGGGTGCCAACATTGGTCTATTGGTGCTGGTAGGCGCAGTGATTGCTTACCCCACCTGGTATCTTGGCGGTTATCTGTTTGGCCTGTGGGCAGGTAAAAAATTTCATTTACCATTGCCGTCAACCTTCCTGACGGAAGTCAAAGCAGACGAACAGCATACGCCGCCCACATTTGGTGTCGTCATGTGGGTGCTGCTACTGCCACTGATCTTGATCTTCCTTGATACCGGGTTGAATACCCTAACAGTAATGGGAGTCATCGGCGGCGATAGCGATCTGGTGCAATTCCTGAGGATGTTAGGGAAAACGCCCATTGCGCTGTTGATTACGGTTTTGTTCGCCATGATTATGTTTAGCGGCCAGCATAGCCGGAAACACCTGGAGAAAATATGTGAGGGTGCACTAGGGCCAGTGTGCTCGATCATTTTGGTCACTGGCGCAGGCGGAATGTTCGGCGGTGTACTACGCGCCAGCGGAATCGGTAACGCGTTGGCGGGAGCCCTGGCCGATACGGGCATGCCGGTGATTGTAGCGGCATTTGTGGTGTCTGCCGCTCTGCGCGTTGCTCAAGGGTCAGCGACGGTAGCTCTAACGACAACCGCGGCACTGATGGCCCCGGCGGTAGCGGCGACCCCAGGTCTGAGTCAGTTCGATCTCTGCTTCATCGTGGTGGCGATTGCGGGCGGTGCGACCGTGTTGTCACATGTGAACGATTCAGGCTTCTGGCTGGTTGGTCGTTTCCTCGAAATGGATGAAAAAACGACGCTGAAAACCTGGACGGTAATGGAAACGCTACTCGGCACCATCGCGTTTCTGATAGCACTGGTGGGAAGTATTTTCCTCTGATGTGTTTACCCCCTCCTTGCGGAGGGGGACTATGAGACACTGAGAGCAACGATGCGGCTATAACTTCATATAAGCGCGTACACCGTCGAGGAACATTTGCGTCGACAGCATCACCAGAATCAGCCCCATCAATTTTTCCAGCGCACTCACGCCTTTCTCGCCCAGCATCCGTAAAAACACATCTGACATCAGTAGGATGACGAAGGAGATCGTCCAGGCGATAAAGAGGGAAAGCGTCAATTGTGGCAACTGATTCGGGTATTGGTGGGAAAGCAGCATCAGCGCCGCCAGGATCGATGGCCCTGCCACCAGCGGGATGGCCATCGGCACCAGAAACGGTTCCTCACCAGCGGGGAGGCCGCTGCTGTTGCCTTCCTGCGAGGGGAAAATCATACGAATCGCGATGAGAAACAACACAATACCGCCAGAAATAGAGACGGTTTCAGTGCGTAAATTGAGGATCGCCAGAATACGTTCGCCCGCGAACAGGAAAATCAGCATCAACCCAAGCGCGATCAACATTTCACGGATCAGCACCACGCGGCGGCGCTTGGGATCGAGATGCTTAAGCACGGACATAAAGATCGGCAGGTTACCGAGTGGATCCATAATGAGCAACAGCAGCACCGTTGCGGAGATCATTTCTGTCATGTTGGTTTTCTACTCCTGAAACCGTATTTTCTGATGGAGACCGTTTGCGAACCAATCCGCGCTATTATTTGTCTCTACCCGACGTTATAAGCACGATTGCTGAAAAATGGCGCGCTATCGAATAAATTCACTTGCGACTTTACGTACATTTTGTAAGGTTGAGCAATGCGATAATTGACAGGTTTACGACACGACGCGCGCGACCTCTGCGGCAGCAATAATTCAGCGCTATCGACGTTAGCCGCAATTCTTTTTATTTCCCCCAAAGCAGGACAGTTACCATGAAAAATGTTGGTTTTATTGGCTGGCGCGGTATGGTCGGCTCGGTTCTCATGCAGCGCATGGTGGAAGAGCACGACTTTGATGTGATTCATCCGGTATTCTTTTCCACCTCTCAGCACGGCGACCCTGCTCCGGCGCTGGGCGGTCATCAAGGCGTATTGCAGGATGCCTATAATATTGAAGCCCTGCATGCGCTGGATATCATTATTACCTGTCAGGGCGGCGATTACACCAATGAAATTTATCCAAAGCTGCGTGAAAGTGGCTGGCAGGGTTATTGGATCGACGCCGCATCGTCACTGAGAATGAAGGATGACGCGATTATTATTCTGGATCCGGTGAATCACGGGGTGATTCAACAGGGTCTGAATAACGGTATCAAAACCTTTGTCGGCGGTAACTGCACTGTCAGCCTGATGCTAATGTCATTGGGCGGCCTGTTTGCCAACAATCTGGTGGAGTGGGCTTCTGTCGCTACCTATCAGGCGGCTTCAGGCGGTGGCGCACGTCACATGCGTGAACTGCTGGCGCAGATGGGTGCGCTGTACGGTGAAGTCGCGACGGCGCTGGAGAATCCTGCTTCTGCAATCCTGGATATTGAGCGGAAAGTTACCGCGCTGACGCGTAGCGGTTCGCTGCCGACGGATAACTTCGGTGTGCCGCTGGCGGGGAGTCTGATTCCGTGGATTGACAAGCAGCTCGACAATGGTCAGAGCCGTGAAGAGTGGAAAGGTCAGGCGGAAACCAACAAAATTCTGGCGACTCGCAGCGTTATTCCTGTTGATGGTCTCTGCGTGCGCGTTGGCGCGCTGCGTTGCCACAGCCAGGCATTCACGATCAAACTGAAAAAAGACGTCGCGCTGCCGGAAATTGAACAACTGCTGGCGACCCACAATGACTGGGTGAAAGTGGTGCCGAACGATCGTGACATCACTATGCGAGAGCTGACGCCAGCGGCGGTAACGGGCACACTCGCCACGCCGGTTGGTCGTTTGCGTAAGCTAAATATGGGGCCGGAATACCTGTCCGCCTTCACGGTCGGCGATCAGTTGCTGTGGGGAGCCGCTGAACCGCTGCGCCGTATGCTACGCATCCTGCTGTAATTATCCTGCTTTCTGACGCAACATCGATGGATGTTGCGTCGGGTTAGGGCCAGCATGTTGTTGTGACGATCTTACTAACGGCTTAACGCTCATCCCTGTCACGCCACACTATCCAGTTTTTCCAGTGCCTTACGCGCGGTAATGAGCGGTACGCGCACTTCAACCCGAGTGAATTTATCGGCTTCACTGACTACCGTTATTCCGTAGCGATTACCGTAGCGGGCCTTAATGCGCCGATCGACCAAATTCATGCCAAGCCCATCGCCGCCGCTGCGGGGTTGATAGGCCCCCGCGTTATCTTCCACTGTCAGCTCCAGCGTATTCGCATGCAGGCGTCCGCTGATGTGGATATGTCCGTGTTCAATCATCTGCGACGTCCCATGCTTAATCGCATTCTCGACAATAGGTTGTAGAGAAAACGCCGGTAATTTCGCCTCCAGCAATTCCTCCGGCAGTGAGATGTCGACCGTGAGGTGATCGGCGAAGCGCGCCTTCTCAATTTCCAGATAGGCGTTAACATGCTCCAGCTCATCATTCAGCGAGACTTCATCGTTGCTGCGCTTGAGGTTTTTGCGGAAAAACGTTGACAGCGATAGCACCAGTTGGCGGGCGTGATCGGGATTACGTCGAATGACGGCGGACAACGTATTCAACGCATTGAACAGAAAATGTGGGTTGACCTGCGCGTGCAATAGCTTGATTTCCGACTGCGCCAGTAGCTGTTTTTGCTGTTCAAAGCGCCCGGTTAAAATCTGAGCGGAAAGCAAGTGAGCGATCCCCTCCCCCAGCGTGCGGTTGATGCTGGAAAACAGCTTATTCTTGGGTTCATACAGTTTGATCGTCCCGACAACGCGCTGATCTTCACCACGCAACGGGATCACCAGCGTCGAACCGAGTTTACAGTGTGGCGACACCGAACAGGTATACGACACTTCGTTCCCATCCGCATATACCACCTGATTATTGTCTATCGCCCGGTGCGTATGTGACGACGTAATGGGCGAACCGACGATGTGATGGTCGTCGCCCAATCCGATAAAAGCCAATAACTTGTCGCGATCGGTAATCGCTACGGCGCCGACCCCCAGTTCTTCATACAAAATACGGGCCACGCGCATACTGTTCTGCGGGTTGAACCCTTGGCGCAGCGCCCCTTCGGCGCGGGCGGCGATTTGCAGTGCCTTGGCGGAAAACGCGGAGGTATATTTTTCAAAAATGGCGCGCCTATCGAGCAGAATACGCATAAACATGGCGGAACCGACGCTATTGGTGATCATCATCGGCAACGCAATATCACTGACCAGTTCGAGGGCATTATCAAACGGGCGGGACACCAACAGAATAATCGCCATTTGCAGGGCTTCCGCCACCAGTGCGGTCAGGCCGACAACCAACGGTTGAAAGAGCAAATCGATACGGTTGCGGCGTGTCAAATAGCGGTGTAACAGCCCGCCGATCAACCCTTCGGCGATCGTTGATAGCATACAGGCCAGCGCGGTCATACCCCCCATAGAATAGCGATGCAATCCCCCCGTTAATCCAACGAGAAACCCGACAGAAGGGCCGCCCAGCATGCCCCCCAGCACGGCACCCGTCGCACGGGTGTTGGCGATAGAATCGTCTATATGCAGGCCGAGATAGGTTCCCATAATACAAAACATGGAGAACACCAAATAACACACGAGCTTGTGCGGCAGACGAATGGTGACCTGCATCAATGGGATAAACAGCGGTGTTTTACTGAGCAAATAGGCAATGACCAGATAAATACACATTTGCTGTAGCAGGGAAAGAATCAGATCAATCTGGCTAACCATAGGGATATCTCATCGTATTCAATCCGGAAAATTGTACTGCTTTTCGTCAGGGGAGGAACCGAACTTTACGTAAAAGATGCTGGCTATCCCGATTTACCACTTATTCATATCAATATAAACGGGAAAATTGCATCACTTCTCAGATATTGTCCCGTTCTTTGACTACCCTTAATTAAACAATAGGACTCAAAATATTTTAGGCATTTTCATTATTTTTACATCGTGCCGCCGACCGTTAATAACACAATAACGTATTTATTTAACTGAATTTTATTTTGCAAGTAACAATGAAAAATATCAGCGTCGCACGGTGCGTTTTTATATTAATGATTTCATTCAAATGATGAATCAGAGGATGGATACCATGTCAGCGTTTTCTGAGGCGATTAATTCACTGATTAACGGGCATTATGCCGACCCGTTTTCGCTGTTAGGTATGCATCGCGGTGCCAACGGCGTTGAAGTGCGTGCGCTATTGCCGGATGCACAGTCTGTCTGGCTGGTAGATGCCAGTAATGGACGTCAACTCGTCGAACTCGCGCGTATCGACGAGCGCGGTTTCTTTTGTGGTCTGCTGCCGCATCGCAAAACACCACTGCGTTATCAATTAGCCGTCACCTGGCAGGGTGAAACTAAAGTGATTGAGGATCCTTATCGTTTTGGCACGCTGCTACAGGATATGGATATTTGGCTACTCTCCGAAGGAACGCATCTGCGGCCTTACGAACAATTAGGCGCACATCTGGCGACGCTGGATGGCGTTGAGGGCACGCGTTTTGCCGTCTGGGCGCCAAACGCCCAGCGCGTTTCCGTCGTGGGGGAGTTCAACTTCTGGGACGGTCGGCGGCACCCAATGCGGCTGCGCAAGGAAAACGGCATTTGGGAGCTATTCCTGCCCGATGTGAAAGCCGGTCAGCTCTACAAATATGAAGTGATTGATAGCCATAGCAACCTTCGGCTCAAGGCCGATCCCTATGCTTTTGAGGCGCAGATGCGCCCCGATACCGCCTCGCTAATCACGCCATTACCGGAAAAAGTGCCGACCAGCGATGTTCGACGCGAGGCGAATGGCCTGCGTTCCCCGATTGCTATCTATGAGGTTCATCTCGGTTCGTGGCGGCGACATACCGAGAACAATTTCTGGTTAAGTTATCAGGAACTGGCAAAACAACTGATTGATTATGTGCAGTATATGGGTTTCACCCATGTGGAACTGATGCCAATTAATGAACATCCCTTTGATGGTAGCTGGGGTTATCAACCGTTAGGGCTATATGCGCCAACGCGACGTTTCGGTACGGCATTCGAATTTCGCGCGTTTGTTGATGCGCTCCATGAGGCTGGCATCAATGTCCTGCTCGACTGGGTGCCGGGGCATTTCCCCAGCGATGAATATGGTTTGGCGCAGTTTGACGGCACCGCGCTGTATGAATACGCCGACCCGCGGGAAGGCTATCATCAGGACTGGAACACGCTAATTTACAACTACGGCCGTCATGAAGTGCGTAATTACCTGGCGGGTAATGCGTTGTTCTGGATGGAACGCTACGGCATCGACGGGCTACGGGTTGATGCCGTCGCTTCCATGATTTACCGCGATTACAGTCGCCGTGAGGGCGAGTGGGTGCCGAACCAGTACGGCGGTAAAGAGAACCTCGAAGCACTAACATTTCTGCGCTATACCAACCACATGTTGGGCCATGCCGCGCCGGCGGCGATCACCGTGGCTGAAGAGTCCACCGATTATCCCGGCGTCACCCTACCGCCGGACTGCAACGGCTTGGGGTTTCACTATAAGTGGAATATGGGGTGGATGCACGACACGCTCGCCTACATGCAACTCGATCCCATCCATCGCCAATACCATCATGATTTGCTGACGTTCGGTATGTTGTACGCCTATAGCGAGAATTTTGTGTTGCCGTTGTCCCACGATGAGGTAGTGCACGGTAAGCGCTCATTATTGGATCGGATGCCCGGCGATACCTGGCAGAAATTTGCCAATCTACGCGCGTACTACGGCTTTATGTGGGCTTATCCCGGTAAGAAGCTGCTGTTTATGGGCGGGGAATTTGCGCAGGGGCGTGAATGGAACCACGACGCCAGTCTGGATTGGCATTTATTGAATGAACCGGAAGGATGGCACCGCGGCGTGCAGACGCTGGTGCGCGATCTCAACCATTGCTACCGCCAACAACCGCCGTTGTATCAGTTGGATTTTCAGCCACAGGGCTTTGAATGGCTGGTGGTGGACGACCGGGAAAATTCGGTCTTTGCCTTTGTGCGGCGCGACGAACAGGGCAATGAAGTGCTGGTGGTCAGCAACTTTACGCCCATTCCACGCTATGGCTATCGCATCGGGATTAATCAGCCCGGCGGCTGGCGGGAGGTGATTAATACCGATTCGAGCTATTACCACGGTAGCAATCTCGGCAATCTGGGCACGATTTACAGCGAAGAATGGGAGAGCCATCAGCGTCAGCATTCCCTGGCGCTGACGCTTCCGCCGCTTGCCACGCTGTACCTGATCAAGGAGGTATAAATGGCGCAATTGCAGACCGGTAAGCCGACGCCGCTGGGCGCCAGTTTCGATGGCAACGGGGTAAATTTCGCGCTGTTTTCAGCGCATGCCGAGCGCGTCGAACTCTGTGTGTTTGATGCACGCCAGCAGGAGCAGCGCATCGAACTAACCGCACGCAGTGGCGATATCTGGCACGGCTATCTTCCGAATGCACGACCTGGGCTACGCTACGGTTATCGTGTCGATGGGCCGTTCGTGCCGTCGCAGGGGTTACGCTTCAACCCGCATAAACTGCTATTAGATCCGTGCGCCCGTCAGCTTGACGGCTGGGTGGTGGATGACGCCTGTCTGCAAGGTGGTGTTGATCAGCGTGATGAACGCGACAGCGCCGATGTCATGCCGAAGTGCGTGGTCACGGCAGAAGAGTATGACTGGCAGGGTGACGAGTATCCGCAAACACCCTGGAACCAGACAGTGATTTATGAAGCGCACGTGCGCGGATTAACGCGACTGCACCCCGCTATTCCCACAGCTATTCGCGGTAGTTATGCCGCGCTAGGGCATCCGGTGATGATTGACTATCTGACATCGCTGGGGATTACCGCATTGGAACTGTTGCCGGTGCAGCAACATGCCGACGAACCGCATCTTCAACAGATGGGGTTACGTAATTATTGGGGGTATAACGTGCTACTGCCGTTTGCCGTAGATAATAGTCTGTCTGCGGGAGAGGAGGCGTTAAATGAATTTCGGGATGCGGTAAAAGCGCTGCACCGCGCAGGGATCGAGGTCATTCTGGATGTGGTATTTAACCACAGTGCCGAACAGGGTGTCGCAGGCCCCACGCTATGCCAGCGCGGTATCGATAACCGCAGCTACTACTGGCTGGATGACAATGGCGACTACCCTAACTGGACCGGCTGCGGCAACGTATTGCGCCTGAATCATCCGGCCGTGGTGGATTGGGTTATGGATTGCCTGCGCTTCTGGCGCAACGTCTGCCATGTGGATGGTTTCCGCTTCGATCTGGCGACAGTACTGGGGCGCACGCCAGATTTTACCGCTGCCGCCCCGTTGCTGTGCGCGATGAAAAACGATAGTCGCTTACAGGGCTGCAAGCTGATTGCCGAACCCTGGGACATCGGTTATGGCGGTTATCAGTTAGGTCAGTTCCCGGCGCCGTTCGCCGAGTGGAGTGACCGCTATCGTGATGACATGCGCCGCTTTTGGCTACACGGCGATATCTCTCTCGGCGTATTTGCACGCCGCTTTGCCGCTTCGAGTGACATCTTCCAGTACGGCGACCGCTTACCCTACGCCTCCATTAATAAGCTCACGGCACACGACGGCTTTACGCTGCGCGATCTGGTGAGCTTTAACCACAAGCACAATGACGCTAACGGTGAAGACAATCGCGACGGTACGGACAGTAATTTCAGCAATAATCATGGTACGGAAGGGTTGGATGCGGATGACGACACGCGCCAACGCCGACAAGCCAGCCAGAGAGCATTACTCACGACGCTATTGCTCTCGCAGGGCACGCCGATGCTACTGGCTGGCGATGAGTTGGGACATAGCCAGCAGGGCAACAATAACGCCTACTGTCAGGACAATGAATTGACCTGGCTGCACTGGGAAAACGCGGATCGCGCGTTGCATGACTTTGTCGCCGGGCTGATCCAACTGCGCCGCTCTATCCCGGCATTGCAGCAGGAGACGTGGTGGCAAGAAGGGGACGGCACGGTGCAATGGCTCAACAGAGAAGGACACCCGCTGACACCGCAACAGTGGGAACAAGGAGAGCATCAATTACAGATTTTACTTTCCGACCGTTGGCTTCTGTTGATCAACGCCAGCCTGCATGCCGATGCCTTTACGTTACCCGCAGGCCACTGGCGACTTTCTCCGCCATTTAGTGAGACGGATCCGCCGGAAGACGGCGTGTGGCACGGATCGCCACAGGCAGTCTGCGTCTTAATCAAACAGAGCACCTAAGGGCACGCCATTAAAAAAATAATCAGGAGATAGCCATGGTGAATAATGACAAACATGATCCTCTGATGTTGGCAAGACAGCTCCCGTTGAAATCCGTGGCACTTATTTTGGCTGGAGGACGAGGCACACGGTTAAAAGGGTTGACGGCGCTGCGCGCCAAGCCGGCCGTTCATTTTGGCGGCAAATTTCGCATTATCGATTTCGCCCTTTCTAACTGCCTGAATTCCGGCATCCATCGTATTGGCGTCATTACCCAATATCAGTCGCATACGCTGGTACAGCATATCCAGCGCGGCTGGTCATTTTTGAATGCGGAGATGAACGAGTTTGTCGATTTGCTGCCTGCGCAGCAGCGCCAGGCCGCCGATGATTGGTATCGGGGAACGGCAGACGCCGTGTGCCAGAATCTCGACATTATTCGACGCTATCGCGCGGAGTATGTAGTGATCCTCGCGGGCGATCACATCTACAAGATGGATTACTCCCGTATGCTCATCGATCACGTGGAGAAGGGCGCCGAATGTACGGTCGCTTGCCTCTCCGTACCACGGGAAGAAGCGCGCGCCTTTGGCGTCATGAGCGTGGACAAACAGCATCGTATCCTCGATTTCGCCGAAAAACCGGATAACCCGATACCGCTACCGGATAACCCTGACCTGGCACTCGTGAGTATGGGGGTTTATGTATTTAATGCAGACTATCTTTATCAGTTACTGGAGAAGGATCGCTATGCACCAGATTCCAACCATGACTTCGGGCAGGATCTGATTCCAAAGATTGTCTCGCAGCGTCAGGCCTGGGCGCACCCGTTCAATTTGTCCTGTGTGACCTCCGGCGAAGATGAATGCCATTATTGGCGGGATGTCGGCACGCTGGATGCCTATTGGCGCGCTAATCTCGATCTGGCGTCGGTGACGCCGGAATTGGACGTTTACGATCGGCTCTGGCCGATACGTTCCGCAATCGAATCGTTGCCGCCCGCCAAATTCGTGCAGGATCGTTCCGGTAGCCACGGCATGACCATGAACTCGCTGGTATCGGGAGGCTGCATCGTGTCAGGTTCCGTCGTCACACATTCGGTACTGTTTCCACGAGTGCGGATCAATTCATTCTGCAGCATTGATTCCACCGTGATCTTGCCGGATGTCAACGTGGGGCGTTCCTGCCGTTTACGCCGCTGCGTGATCGATCGCGCCTGCCACTTGCCGGAAGGCACGGTGATTGGCGAAAACGCGGAAGAGGATAGCCGCCGCTTTTATCGGTCGGAGGACGGCGTCGTGCTGGTTACGCGCTCAATGTTGGAAACGCAGTAAATACCATAGAAACATAAGGGAGTCATCATGCGGGTCTTACATGTTTGTTCAGAGCTATTTCCACTCTTGAAAACCGGCGGGCTGGCGGATGTGGCAGGGGCGTTGCCCGGCGCGCAGATCGCGGCAGGAATGGATGCCCGCGTGATCCTGCCTGCTTTCCCCGCTCTGAAAAGCGGCATCGCCGACGTGCAGGTCGTGCGCGAGCTGGACACGTTTGCCGGGCATGCGGCGTTGCTGTTTGGCCATTTTAACGGCGTTGGGATTTACTTAATTGATGTGCCAGCGTTGTTCGATCGCGCGGGCAGCCCTTATCACGATCCGGCGCTTTACGCCTACGCCGATAACTATCTGCGGTTCGCGTTGCTAGGCTGGATGGGATGTGAAATGGCGTGCGGCCTGGACCCCTATTGGCGGCCCGATATTGTTCATGCCCATGACTGGCACGCGGGGCTGACCTGCGCCTATCTGGCGGCGCGTCATCGTCCGGCAAAATCGGTTTTTACCGTCCACAACCTGGCCTTTCAGGGGCTATTTGACGCCCAGCATCTGGCAGAAATCCAGCTACCGGGCAATTTCTTTCAGGTCTATGGGATGGAATTTTACGGTCAAATTTCCTATCTCAAGGCAGGATTGTACTACGCTGATCATATCACGACCGTGAGTCCAACCTATGCGCATGAGATTACATTGTCGGCTTACGGCTACGGCATGGAAGGTTTGTTGAAGACTCGCGCCGATGAGGGGCGACTCTCTGGCATCCTGAATGGCGTGGACGACACGATCTGGGATCCGGAACATGATCCGTTACTCACGCGCCATTACAGCCGCGAAACGCTGGCGAACAAAGCAGAAAATAAACGGCGGCTACAAACGGCGATGGGGCTGGAAATTAACGATAAGGCACCGGTGTTCGCCATCGTCAGTCGCCTAACGCACCAAAAAGGGCTCGACATCGCGTTAGCCGCCATCCCGGATCTCTTGGAGCAAGGCGGGCAATTAGTTGTGCTGGGCGCCGGAGATGCCGATTTGCAGCAGGGTTTTCTGGCGGCGGCGGCGGAATATCATGGTCAGGTCGGCGTGCAGATTGGCTACCATGAAGCGTTCTCGCACCGCATCATTGGCGGCGCCGATGTCATCATGGTGCCCAGTCGGTTTGAGCCTTGCGGGTTAACGCAACTTTATGGTTTGAAATACGGCACACTGCCGCTGGTGCGCCGCACGGGCGGGCTGGCGGATACGGTGGCAGACTGTTCGCTGGAGAACCTGGCTGACGGGCTGGCAAGCGGGTTTGTCTTTAACGATTGCAGTGTAGGATCGCTGTCCCGCGCGATCCGCCGTGCGTTTGTGTTGTGGTCCCGACCCACGCTATGGCGCTATGTACAGCGTCAGGCGATGGCGATGGACTTTGGTTGGCAGGCGTCAGCTCAGGCCTATGGCGCGCTCTATCAACGCGTGTATACCCACTAGCTTTTCTGCTGCGCGTCACCCTCGTGCAATCTGAAAACGACAGGGTACGATGAACTCTCACTTGGGAATGACTATCATGAACTCTCCGTTTATCTATACGTCTCCGACGCGCAGTGTGGAAGCGCTGAAACACTCTATCGCTTACAAGCTCATGTTTACCGTGGGCAAAGATCCTTCCATCGCGGATAAGCATGACTGGCTGAATGCCACATTGCTGGCCGTGCGTGACCGCATGGTGGAACGCTGGTTACGCTCGAATCGTGCCCAGCTTTCTCAAGATGTACGGCAGGTCTATTACCTGTCGATGGAGTTTTTGCTGGGTCGGACGCTATCAAACGCGCTGCTGGCGATGGGGCTATATGACGATTTGAAAGCGGCGCTGGACGGGATGGGGCTGGAGTTGGACGATCTGCTCGTGGAAGAAAATGACCCAGGGTTAGGGAACGGCGGTTTGGGACGCTTGGCGGCCTGCTTTTTAGATTCGCTGGCGACGCTGGCGCTACCGGGGCGCGGCTACGGGATCCGCTATGAATACGGTATGTTTAAACAGAATATCGTTGACGGTAAACAGGCGGAATCACCGGACTACTGGTTGGAATACGGTAACGTATGGGAATTCCCGCGCCATAGCACGCGCTACAAAGTGCGTTTTGGCGGCCGCATTCAGCAGGAAGGCAGCAAAATGCGCTGGCTGGAAACCGAAGAGGTTATCGCTTGTGCTTACGATCAAATTATTCCCGGTTTCGACACCGATGCTACCAATACGCTACGTCTGTGGGGCGCGCAGGCGAGTAACGAAATCAATCTGGGTAAATTCAATCAGGGCGACTATTTTGCCGCTGTAGAGGATAAAAACCACTCGGAAAATGTGTCTCGCGTGCTGTATCCCGATGATTCCACCTACTCTGGGCGCGAGCTACGCCTGCGACAGGAATACTTTCTGGTTTCCGCCACGGTGCAGGACATCCTGCATCGTCATTGGATGATGCATAAAACTTACGCCAATCTCGCGGAAAAATTTGCTATCCACCTCAATGATACGCACCCCGTGCTAGCCATTCCTGAGTTGATGCGGCTGTTGATTGATGAGCATCAATTTCAGTGGAATGACGCATGGGAGGTGGTGAGAAACGTGTTCTCCTACACCAACCATACGCTGATGCAGGAAGCGCTGGAAACCTGGCCTGTCGATATGTTGGGTAAAATCCTACCGCGCCATTTGCAATTGATTTTCGAAATTAATGACCACTTTCTGGAATACGTTCAAAAGGAGGTGCCTGGCGACAGCGAGCTGCTGGCGCGGGTTTCGCTGATCGATGAAAACAATGAACGTAAAGTACGGATGGCGTGGCTGGCCGTGGTCGCCAGCCATAAAGTGAATGGCGTATCGGAATTGCACTCGGATCTCATGGTGAAATCTCTGTTTGCGGACTTCGCTCGTCTCTTTCCTAACCGGTTCTGTAATAAAACCAATGGCGTAACGCCACGGCGCTGGCTGGCGTTAGCCAATCCACCGCTCTCTAAACTTCTGGATGACACCATTGGGCAAACATGGCGTACCGATCTGAGCCAATTGAGCGAATTGAAACAGCACATTGATTATCCGGCGTTCGTCGAGAAAATTCGTAAGGTGAAGCGGCAAAATAAGGTGCGTTTGGCCAATTACATAGCGCAAAACCTCAATATTGTGGTTAATCCTGCATCGCTGTTTGACGTGCAAATCAAGCGTATTCATGAATATAAACGACAATTGCTGAATGTATTGCACATCATCACGCTCTACAACCGTCTCAAGGATAACCCGGACACGGAACGCGTCCCGCGAGTCGCCATCTTCGCGGGCAAAGCCGCCTCGGCCTATTACATGGCGAAGCACATTATTCATTTGATCAACGATGTCGCGCAGGTAATCAATCACGATCCGGCGTTGCACGATCGGCTAAAGGTGGTTTTCATTCCTAACTACGGCGTGAGTCTGGCGCAGATCATTATCCCAGCCGCCGACCTCTCGGAACAGATCTCGCTGGCGGGGACGGAAGCCTCTGGAACCAGTAACATGAAATTTGCGTTAAATGGCGCGCTGACGATTGGCACATTGGATGGTGCGAATGTCGAGATGCTGGAACATATTGGCGAAGAAAATATGTTTATCTTCGGTAATACGGCGGATCAGGTGGAAGCATTACGGCAAAATGGCTATAACCCCCGGCAATTTTTCGAACAAGACGACGAGTTGCATCGCGTATTGACGCAAATCGCCACGGGTTATTTCAGCCCGGATGATAACCGACGTTATAGCGATCTTTTTGATTCATTGGTGAATCTTGGCGATCACTACCAACTGTTGGCAGATTATCGCAGCTATGTCGACACGCAGGATCGGGTTGACGAGTTGTATCAAAACCAGGATGAATGGGCGCGATGTACTATCCAGAATATCGCCAACATGGGTTATTTCTCATCTGACCGTACTATCGCGGAATACGCGAGAGATATCTGGAATATCAAACCGATACGGCTGTAATCGCACATTGCCGGTGTGACACAGGTCGTAAGCTTCATGGCCTGTGTCAGTAAACGGAGCGCCACGATGTATCTCAACCTATGTTGACACTGCCTCCGCCCACCATCACGCCACCACAGCTTACCGCATCACCCGTTCGTGCTGCGGGTTGACCTTCGATAAAAACACTGGCCGAGCCACCGCTAATGCGCCGCTCATGGCCGTGGGGCGCCAGCGGATCGCCCTGCCGCGCCATAGGTAGGCCATCAGCCTTAACGGTGGAGGAGCCCGCAGTGACAGGCGTGGGAGGAAAGCTACCGTGCCCGGTGTCGCTATCGCCCAATTTAACGGCATTGCCCATTTTCTATCCTTGTTAGCAAATAAATTTCAGAAATACACTGTTCGATTGCGGTGTTTCCATGATTATCGATAATAGTATCGCCACTTTGACGATAACGATAAGACTGGAGTACGTTATTATTATTCTCCAGCATACCAATTATTATCCCTTAAATGACAGGGATGAATCTTCCGTTAATGAGGGAAAATATTGGGGAAAAATATCCAATTCTTTTAACATCTTCACTTTCCCCAATAAAATAAGATATAGGTGAATATTTGGGGTTTGATTTGTTGATGAATCGTACCATTTTCCCGTTGTTTAATTCTTCGATTTCAAAATCGTTCCAATTAATCACTATCATTTTAAATGTGGGATCTTTTAGCGCATTGGAAAAAACTTCATTTTGGTATATTTCGTCCACACTTTCGCCAGTAGTTACCGACCACGCTTGTAGAGACTCTCTAAGATATGCTTTTATTGCCGCTTGATTTTTTTCAGCAAATAGTTGCCAGAGTTCAATATAGGCCATTTGTAACGCATGAACTTGCTCCGGCGTGCCGGTAAATGGCGTCGCCGTTGTCCATTTCCATTCCGGAATACTTTTCAGGTAGATTTTTTGCGTAAACTGGTAGAGCTCCATTCCCGCCGGAAAATTATTTTCTCTAAAATAATCACTAGGGATGTGCCCTTTTTCAACCTGTTGTGCGCGGATTTTCTTTACCGTAACCTTGCCCATTTTTCCGGGCTCGGCTTCCCCGCCCGATTGCACGTAAGGAATGCCGTCCTGACCGATAGCAATGGTGAACTGAGTCAACACTGACGTCTCTTTACCCTTAAACGCGGTGAGCGCCACTTTACAACGGGCATCCGGCGCAAAGGCTTTGTGAGCGTTGTCGCTATCGTTGCCCGGTAAGAACCAGTCCAGGGCGCCGATTTCAACGGTAATTTCGTTTTCGCCGTTTTCTAACATCATTAGAGCATTGGTGCTGGCGGTGCCAAAACCTCTTCCGGCCACTGCTGAGTGACGGTTGTCCATCCCCAGAACACCGTTGGTTTTAATGGCACAAAACGCCGAATGAATATCAAACACGCTGCGAATACGTAGCGGTTCCTCGGCGGCGTTAGCGGTAGCGATGGCAACTAAGCCCAGAAAAACGAGCGATGTCCATTTTAACCAATACTGACTCATCTGTTCTCCCTGATGGTGGTTGGCGATTATAGTGAATATCGCCAACCCAAAATTTAAGAAATACACTGTTCGATTGCGGTGTTTCCATGCTTATCGAAAATAGTATCGCCACTTTGACGATGACGATAAGACTGGAGTACGTTATTATTATTCTCCAGCATGCTAATTATTATCCCTTAAATGACAGGGATGAATTTCCCGTTAATGAGGGAAAATATTGGAGAAAAAGATCCCATGAATGTCTTTCCATCTTCATCAATGAAATAAGAAATAGGTGAAAAGGTAGGGTCTGATTTATTGACAAACCGAACTATTCTACGACCATTCATTGTTTCTATTTTATAGTCATCCCATTTAATAGGTATTGTTTCAAATGACGAGTTTTTTAGATCAAAGAAAAGATCGGAGTATATATCATTAACATTTTCGCCAGTAGTTACTGACCATGCTCGCAATGATTCATTAAAGAATTTTTTTATCTCCACATCATTTTTTTTAGCTAAAATATACCGCAGGTCTAGGTAAGCCATTTGTAACGCATGAACCTGCTCCGGCGTACCGGTAAATGGCGTCGCGGTTGTCCATTTCCATTTCGGAATACTTTTCAGGTAGATTTTTTGCGTAAACTGGTAGAGTTCCATTCCCACAGGGAAATCATTCTCCCTGAAGTAGTTGTCAGGGATATGCCCTTTTTCAACCTGTTGAGCTAGGATTTTCTTTACCGTGACCTTGCCCATTTTTCCGGGCTCGGCTTCCCCACCCGATTGCACGTAAGGAATACCGTCTTGACCGATAGCAATGGTGAACTGCGTCAACACTGACGTCTCTTTCCCCTTAAACGCGGTGAGCGCCACTTTACAACGGGCATCCGGCGCAAAGGCTTTGTGAGCGTTGTCGCTATTGTTGCCCGGTAAGAACCAGTCCAGGGCGCCGATTTCAACGGTAATCTCGTTTTCGCCATTTTCCAGAAATAATAGCGCGTTGGTACTGGATGAACCAAAACCTCTTCCAGCCACTGCTGAGTGACGGTTGTCTAGACCGATAACACCATTGGTTTTAATGGCACAGAACGCCGAATTAATATCAAACACGCTGCGAATACGTAGCGGTTCTTCGGCGGCGTTAGCGGTAGCGATGGCAACTAAGCCCAGAAAAACGAGCGATGTCCATTTGAACCAATACTGACTCATCTATTCTCCCTGATGGTGGTTGGCGATTATAGTGAATATCGCCAACCCAAAATTTAAGAAATACACTGTTCGATTGCGGTGTTTCCATGCTTATCGATAATAGTATCGTCATTTTGACGATGACGATGACGATGACGATGACGATGACGATGACGATAAGACTGGAGTACGTTATTCTTATTCTCCAGCATGCTAATTATCATCCCTTAAATGACAGGGATGAATTTTCCGTTAATGAGGGAAAATATTGGGGCGTAGTCTCCTAAACTATCATCTCCATCCTCATCCTTAACCGAATAAGAGAGGGGGGATATAGTGGGGTCCGATTTATTAACAAATCGGACCATTCTGTTCTTGTTCATGGATTCGATTGTGTAATCACTCCAGTTAATTGGGTGCATTTTAAATGATTTGCTTTTTAAAAATCTTTTGAAGCCACTGTCATTATATATCTCATCAATAGAACTTCCGGTTGTTTTCGCCCATGGCTCCAACGATTCACTAATGTATTTCTTTATTTTTACATCATCTTTATTCGCAAAATGCCCCCAAAGCTCAAGGTATGCCATTTGTAACGCATGAACTTGCTCCGGCGTGCCGGTAAATGGCGTCGCCGTTGTCCATTTCCATTCCGGAATATTCTTCAGGTAGATTTTTTGCGTAAACTGGTAGAGCTCCATTCCCGCCGGGAAATAGTTGTCGATAAAATAATCTGAAGGAAAATGCCCTTTTTCAACCTGTTGTGCTCGGATTTTCTTTACCGTGACCTTTCCCATTTTTCCGGGCTCGGCTTCCCCGCCCGATTGCACGTAAGGAATACCGTCTTGACCGATAGCAATGGTGAACTGAGTCAACACTGACGTCTCTTTCCCCTTAAACGCGGTGAGCGCCACTTTACAACGGGCATCCGGCGCAAAGGCTTTGTGAGCGTTGTCGCTATTGTTGCCCGGTAAGAACCAGTCCAGGGCGCCGATTTCAACGGTAATCTCGTTTTCGCCGTTTTCTAACATCATTAGAGCATTGGTGCTAGCGGTGCCAAAACCTCTTCCGGCCACTGCTGAGTGACGGTTGTCCATCCCCAGAACACCGTTGGTTTTAATGGCGCAAAACGCCGAATGAACATCAAACACGCTGCGAATACGTAGCGGTTCCTCGGCGGCGTTAGCGTTAGCGGTAGCGATGGCAACTAAGCCCAGGAAAACGAGCGATGTCCATTTGATCCAATACTGACTCATCTATTCTCCCTGATGGTGGTTGGCGATTGTAATAAACACCGCCAACTTAAGATTAAAAAAACACCATTCGGCCGTTGTGTTATTACGTTTTTATGGGTAACACATTCGCATTATTAGAAGAGTAATTCTCTAGAGTTAATTTTCCTCCAGAGAAAAATCATTAAATGATCGCGATATCAAATCACTAGCATAACCTTTCCTTTTATAAAAGAAAATATTGGTGAGTACCCCCTAATAACTTTATTCCCACTTTCATCCGCGATTAAATAGGTTATAGGTGAAAAAGTGGGATCTGATTTATTAATGAATCGCACCATTCTATTATCATTCATCACTTCAAGATCATAATTATTCCAGTTGACGTCCAGTATTTTGAAATCTGTCTTATTCAAATCTTCTAAGAATGCATTACTTTCGTAAATATCATCAACATTATCACCAGTAGCCATTGCCCATGCTTTCGACGATTCACTAAGATACTTTCTTATCTCCGTTTTATTCTTATTCTTAATATAATGCCAGAGTTCAAGGTAGGCCATTTGTAACGCATGCACTTGCTCCGGCGTGCCGGTAAATGGCGTCGCGGTTGTCCATTTCCATTCCGGAATATTCTTCAGGTAGATTTTTTGCGTAAACTGGTAGAGATCCATTCCCGCCGGGAAATAGTTGTCTATAAAATAATCTGAAGGGAAATGCCCTTTTTCAACCTGTTGCGCGCGAATTTTCTTTACCGTGACCTTGCTCATTTTTCCGGGCTCGGCTTCCCCGCCCGATTGCACGTAAGGAATACCGTCCTGACCGATAGCAATGGTGAACTGCGTCAACACTGACGTCTCTTTCCCCTTAAACGCGGTGAGCGCCACTTTACAACGGGCATCCGGCGCAAAGGCTTTGTGAGCGTTGTCGCTATCGTTGCCCGGTAAGAACCAGTCCAGGGCGCCGATCTCAACGGTAATCTCGTTTTCACCATTTTCTAATACCATTAGAGCATTGGTGCTGGCGGTGCCAAAACCTCTTCCGGCCACTGCCGAATCCCGGTTGTCCATCCCCAGAACGCCGTTGGTTTTAATGGCACAGAACGCCGAATTAATATCAAACACGTTGCGAATACGTAGCGGTTCCTCGGCGGCGTTAGCGGTAGACATCATCAGTGCTCCTGCTAGTAGTAGGCATTTCCATTGAACAATCTTTCCCATCATTTCTTTCCTTGTGTTCCCGTCGTTCCGGATTGGACGCTCAATCCGCCACTAGGCGGGGATCGCGTCAGGTTGAGCGATAACGCGCTCCTGACCAAACAGGTTAATTCTCACGGCCGATTCATCTGCATTTAATGGCCCGGCCAATTCCATTGTTGATTTATATGAGTAACCTCCATTACTTTTCATACCTCGTCCTGGTGATGATTTAAAGTCACCAACCAAGGCCACTTCGGCCTTAATCCCATCATGGTATCCCACCAGGTCGATGCCATTATCATGCGGATCGAGCTTCATTCCCGCTTCTGTTTTGAGTTTCCCTTCCGCCTTTAACGCGATTTCGACAAATAATACTTTGGTTTCAAAGGCTGCGCTGACCACGCCTTCCAAAACTAAAGCCAGCTTATTGTTTTCATCCTCCGGGGCGAAGGTCCATTGCGCCTGCTTATAGGCTGCGCCAATAGAAAAGTGTAGCGCTGTTGTCAGTTGTATATAGCACTCAAGGGCGCTGCCGCCCTTCGCAATATATTCGCGACACTTCGCGGCGATGCTTTCTACTTTGCAGTAGGTCGCCAACAGTTGTATGAGGTCTATTTTCATACTCATGCTAAGGAAGGGCGCGGCATAAAGCCCCATGAAATGCGTGGCGTCAGCAACGCTATCTGTGCGCTGATAGGCGTACGAAACCCCCATCGTTATTGGTGCGACGGCGTAATCGAATACACGATAGGCGCGCGCCCCCTTTTTCTTAGGATCGGGGTCGGGCAGAAGATATTGATTGATATTCGATAGGAAGCGCTCCACTTTACCAATCTGCGCCAGAGTTTTGACCGTTTTAACGTTATTACGCGTCACCCTGGCGAACTCCGCCGAATATTCTGTACCGCCGATTTTTAGCCCGTACTCAATATTCAGTTTCTGCTCCTGCGTGATTTGGAACCGATCGGTTTGCAACGTCCAGCCCGCCCGTAACTTATTGCCGTTTTTAGGCTGGGTGTTCTCCATTTTTGTCCGCGCGGCGCGCTGTTCATCCCGCCGCTCTTTCCATGTCCTTTCTCTGCCGGTCAACTGGTAGCTAAAACCGATAACGGCGCGTAATTCCACCTCGGGATAGACATCAATATCGGCATACGTTGCTTTCCCCGTGCAACCCTGCGTGACCAATTGATAACGGTGGGGGGAGGCGATGGCGTCGGAAGGCTGGTGAATACGATTGAAATAAGACCATATAGGTTCGATGGGCGGATCATACCGCGCGGCCTCCGCGGGCCGCCGATAATAGAGCGTGACGGCGTTCGGCGCGCCGTTGGTTAATGCAATAATCTCATTGCCACTTTCCAACGTGGCGTGCGGGCAAGTAGGTTGCTCGCATTTTCCTTCTATAGCGATCGTGCCCTGGCTCCCAGTACCGCCGTCCAGGACGTCTAAATGAATGTGTTGCTCAGCAGGCCAGAGATGCGAGTTTCCATCAAATGCGGCAAGGGTGATTTCATAAGTACAGGGATCGGGATAGTGGCAGGTTGCGCAGGCACTACCTGCGCTCAATGAGACTTTTCCTTCAGACATCGGCTGTTCCTTTAGCGAGGGATATATCCCAGCGTGCTTTTAAGCAAACGTTCAACCCGGTAATGGCCGGGCAAATCTTCATTACTTAATAAATCCAGCCATGGCGCCGGCATTTTTTTGACTGAATATCTGTTTTCTTTTACTAATAAATGCAGTAATCCGCGAATAGCGCGGTCATCTTCGATACCTTTCTCTTTACAAAAATAATAACAATCACTAACCGTCTCTGTGACCATGAGGCGCACTGGCGTATCTTCTGACTCAGGATAAATATTCTCCGATCGGTGCGCCCTCCATTCAGGGACATGCGGTACGGTATAGTGTATTTTCTCCGCGTACTCCGTCACGATTTTCGTTGTTAACTCCGCGAGATAAATCCCTTCCGCATACTGATTCAGTAGATCAAGCTGTGACTGGTTAATTTTGAATAATTTCGCGCGACTCTTCGCCGTTGGCGGAAATTGTGCGCGAATGGAATGAAAATTTTCTTCATGGCTGATGCCATTATGGACGGTCATTATTTTTTCGATCGGCCCCATAAAACAATGCAGTTCCCATTCACTCAGAACATGACATAAATTCCAGATATTCCTGGGATCATAAAAGCGGAAAAATACCGGCTTCTCTTCTGAAGGCAGGATGACCTGTAAATATTTACGTAAATGTTGGCGTAGATCTTTCATCCTGGCTGAGGTCGCTAAATAGATTCCCCATGGGGATGTTTTAGTCCCCAGCCAGGACGAAACCTCATGGGTGACTTCCACCAAATAAGGGGCTAATGGAATAAATTCCTGCTGTAAGGGTTCCGCATATAAACAACAGTGCGGCGCATCCTGCTCGGTTAGAAAATCCAACAACCGCTCTTCAATTGCCCCGTCGATAACGGCATATCGCACCATCTCACTCACCTTGTTGCTCCTTTGGCGGGCAGTGCGCCACAAACATCGCCCCTGCGGCAGCCGCCGCTTTCAATAGCGCCGGGTCGGCAGGAAGCGCGACATCGCCCGGACTACCGCCTGAGTTCAGGTTGATTGCTGGCCCCTTGATATCAACGCCGCCGGCATGAACAACGACAAAACTCCCTCCCACTCTGAGCGTTAACTTGCTGCCGCTTTGCAACGTGAGATCGCCGTTGCTATCCACGCTGAAGACGCCGCTGATTTTCTGCGCCAGATCGCCCTTAACCTGTACTCCCCAATCCCCTTCCGTTAGCGACTGGCTATTACCGGTGATTTTATGGTGTTGATCGCCTTCCACCGTAATCTTACGGTCATGGGCCACCACCAGTTCATCATCATGTCCGATACTTATCGTCCGGTTATAGTCCACCCGTTCATCTTTGGAGTTCAGTACCCGCACCGCCATGTTTTTCTGCGCATGAAGAAAGATTTCTTCGTTGTCGGTCGCATCCTCAAAACTCAGTTCATTAAAACCTTTCCCTTTATGCGTTTGAGAGCGCAGCGTGGTGCGCGTCTTGTTGGCGGGCAGCGGGTACGGCGGCCTATTGGCGGCGTGAAAGGTGCACCCTGTCACAATCGGCTGGTCCGGGTCGCCTTCCAGGAAGCTGACGATGACTTCGTGGCCGATGCGCGGGATGGCGATCAGACCGTACTGGCCGCCCGCCCAACCCTGGCTGACCCGTACCCAGCAGGAGCTTTGGTCATTGCTGGCGCCGTAGCGGTCCCACGGGAATTGCAGCTTCACCCGCCCATGTTCGTCGCAGTAGATTTCTTCTCCCGCCGGGCCGACCACGGTGGCGATTTGCGGGCCATCCACCATCGGCTTGTACGGCAGGTCGGCGCGCCAGGTGCGTTTGGCGCTGATAACCTCGAAGCTATTGCTGTAGGTGGTCGGTTCGCCGCCGCTTTCCTCTTCCAGCGCCTGCGGCTGTTGCCCGCTGTGTGTGATGGCGACCAGTTGCCAGCCGGTATTGAGTGTCGGGTTGGGGTGTTCGGTCAGTTGAAAGGTGCTGCCCGGCATCAGCATGGCGGCATTGGATTCGCCCGCGCCGCCCATCGCGCCCGCCCTTAACGCGTCCAGCCGATAGCCGGTAAACGCCTTGCCACTCGGGTCTTGCTTGAAGCGGCCGGGGTAGTCGAAGTGCTGATAGCTCTCCCGCTGATGCGCCAGGTCGTTGCTCATCTTACGGTGCAGCAGGCCGTAGGCCGGGGTTTTGAAGCTGTAATCCTTGAGGGCCACCTCTGCCGTGCTGACCTGCTCGGCGTAGCGGAAGCGACGGACGTACTCGCCTTCGCTCAGGCCCTGCGTGGCGAGGTTGAAGAACAGTTCGGGGCCTTTGGCCAACGCCCCGGCATCGTCGGCAAAGACCACGCGGTGCTTGCCCGCTTCAAATTCGTGGAAGAAATACAGCCCTTCCTCGGCGGCCAGTCGGGTGATAAAGGCTAAATCGCTTTCCCGGTATTGCACGCAGTATTCACGCGAGGCGTGGTCATGGCGTAAGGCAAAGGCATAATCGGTAATGCCGGACTCTTCCAGCAATGTGGCGATGATGGCTTCGGGTTTGTGCGCCTGAAAAATGCGGGCATTGGTGCGTAACCCCAGTCGCCACAGCGCCGGGCGCACCTCGGCCTGATAGCGGGTGCGGCGAAAGCCGGTATCACCCTGCGTAAAGCCGCTGACGATACCGCTGACCCGGCGTTTAAGTTCGCCCTCATACCAGATGAGCAACTCGCACGGCTGGTCGAGTACCGCGCCGAAATCTACATCCGGTAACGCGCTGGCCAGACTAAGCGACAGGCCGAACGGGCGATTCAGCGCTTCGCTGAGCTGAAAATCCACCACGACAAACGTGCTTTCGGGCAGGGCGCCGACCTTAACCGTGAACTGTAATCCTGTACTGTTTGCCACCTGTCCTCTCCTTTTCCCCTCGCTATAACCATGGCTACCGCACGTGCCGCGCTTTCCGGCGCGGCACGTTGATTGTCATGATGAAATCGGCGTGTTTATGTAGGTTTGCTCATCCTATTGCTCTGATAAAGCCGCGAGTTGCCGACACGCCAGCCTCGGTAAATTCCGCCGTGGAAAAACGCGTAGAGGATTGAGCCTGATCGGCGAGCCTACCTGTCTATGTGGGAAGAAAGCATAGCAAGGGGTTCCCGGTGTTAATAACGTAAAAAAAGGGCTAAAAACAAGCAAACCGATTGATTAATAATAAAATAATTAATTAGCTATTAATTTGGTGGATAAATTATGGCGTAATGATTTGAAGGGAGAAAAGCGTAAATCCTATCGTGGATAGACAGGTAAGGATAAGCAGATGGAGGCTTCCCAATCAGTCGGCCTAATCGGGAAGAAGTTAAGGCGAGGAGGGTTAATCCGCGTTTGCCTTTTGCGGCTGGCGGTAGCGGGTTAGCCAGTCGCTAATACGTTGTTTTTGCGCGCTATCGAGGCGCATACCCAGTTTGGTGCGGCGCCAGATGATGTCGTCTAACGTACAGGCCCACTCTTTTTCGACCAGATAACGCAGTTCCGCTTCGTACAGGCCATGACCGAAATCCTCGCCCAGATCGCCGACACTTTGCGCGTTTGCCAGGATCAATTCGCTGTTTGACCCATAGGTGCGGCTATAACGACGCGCCAGGGATTCTGGTAAATTGAAGCGTCGGCGTAACGCAGCCGCGTAGTCGTCACGCGTGCCGGCAATGTCGCCGCCCGGCAAGACGGCGTTTTTGGTCCAGGCTTTCCCCGCCTGCGGATAATATTTGTGCAGCTTGTCCAGCGCGTGTTCCGCCAGCTTACGGTACGTCGTCAGTTTGCCGCCAAACACGGAAAGCAGCGGAGCCTGGCCGTGCTCATCCTCCACCGATAACGTGTAATCGCGGGTGATCGCCTGCGGCGAGTCGGACTCATCATCACAGAGCGGACGCACGCCGGAGTATGTCCAGACGATATCGTCACGCGTGAGTTGCCGCTTGAAGTGGTCGTTATACACATCCAGCAGGTAGCTCACTTCGCTGTCATCGATCTTCACTGCGCGTGGGTCGCCTTTATATTCGACGTCAGTGGTACCGATGATTGAGTAGTCATCCTGCCACGGAATCACAAAGACAATACGATGATCTTTGTTTTGCAGAATATAGGCCTGCGGCTGGTTGTGGACTTTTGGCACCACAATGTGGCTGCCCTTAATCAACCGAATGCCATACGGTGATTTCAATTGCAGGCCATCATCAAAGAATTCTTTGACCCACGGGCCAGTGGCATTGACCAGCCCTTTCGCGCGCCAGGTCAGCGTTTCGCCGGTCAATGAATCAACGGCATCGACAACCCAGACGCCCTGCTCTCGGCGAGCGCGGGTGACTTTGGTGCGGGTGCGAACGTCCCCGCCGCGTTTTATGACTTCCTGCGCGTTTAACACCACCAGACGCGCATCGTCTACCCAGCAATCCGAATATTCGAAGCCTTGCTTTAACTCAGGTTTAAGTACGGAGTCGGCGCCGAATTTCAGCCCTTTACTGGCTGGCAGACTAACGCGTTTGCCGAGGTTATCGTACATGAACAGGCCGATACGAATCATCCAGGCCGGGCGCAGATGCGGCTGATGAGGTAAACGAAAACGCATCGGGAAAATAATGTGCGGGGCCATTTTCAGCAGCGTTTCTCGTTCGGATAGCGCTTCGCTGACCAGACGAAATTCATAGTGTTCAAGGTAACGCAGGCCGCCGTGAATCAACTTAGAGCTGGCAGAGGAGGTAGCGCAAGCGAGATCCTGCGCCTCTAACAGCAAAACGGACAACCCACGCCCAGCCGCATCTGCGGCGATACCCGCCCCATTTATTCCGCCGCCGATAACGATGAGATCTTTGGTTTCCACGCTTTTTCCTCCAGCCTCGAATAAATCATAATGTTCGTTTTCGAGCATTATGATAATCGAAAACCAACAAACCAGCCAATGATTAACCAGATAAAAACATTTATGCGTGATAGAGTTAACAATGTAATGAAATTGTTACATGAAAAGCCGATGTATTACGGCGCTTTACCCGTTTACCGGCCTACTGATAGGATAAATAACCTTATAATCCTCTGGGTTTTATGCGGCATAAGGCGGGTTACAATGAGACCAGTTATCCATTATTAACAAGGTTGTCACTTTCAATGGAACAATTTGAAGCGATTAGCATTGAGCAAGCCCGTTCTCGTTGGCAAGAGGGTGCCGTTATCGTTGATATTCGCGATCCACAGAGCTTTGCGACGGCACATGTTCCCGGAGCCATGCATCTGACCAACGAGACACTCTCCGATTTTGTGCACAACACTGACGTTAACGAACCGATTATGGTCATGTGCTACCACGGCATTAGCAGTCGCAATGCGGCGCAGTACCTGATTAGCCTGGGTTTTGATTCCGTGTACAGTATCGATGGCGGTTTCGAGGCTTGGCAAACTCACTATCCGCAAGACACACAGACACAAACTTGATCGCATAATGATTCGTCTTTTTATTATTATGTTCCTCACTTAATCCACTGACTGGCGCTTTCCTTATGATGATTCGTGTGATTACGCTTTCCAACCCGCGTGTGGCGCAGGCATTTGTCGATTATATGCATACGCAGCAGATTCACCTGGAAATGCAACGCAAGGGACACGACGCCGAGCTGTGGCTGGAGGATGAAACGCAACTGGGCAAGGTTCAGGAAGCGCTGGCGGTTTTTTTACAAGATCCGACCCATCCGCGTTATCAGGCCGCCAGTTGGCAAACTGGTTCGATGGATACGGGTATTCGTTACCAACGCTATTCTTACCTGCAAACGCTGAAACAAAAGGCCGGGCCGCTGACCTTGTCCGTGATGGTCGTCACCATAGCGGTATTCATCCTGATGCAAATTTCAGGCTATGGGCCAGTGATGGCGTGGCTGGCATTCCCGGCAGCAGGGCAGCAATTCGAGTTGTGGCGCTGGTTTAGTCATGCTTTGTTGCACTTTTCCTTACTGCATATTTTGTTCAATCTGATGTGGTGGTGGTATTTGGGCGGGCCAGTTGAAAAAGGGCTGGGGAGCGGCAAACTGCTGACCATTACGTTGGTGTCTGCTCTGGTCAGCGGCTGGGCGCAGTCCTGGTTTAGCGGTGCGGATTTTGGCGGCCTTTCTGGTGTGGTTTATGCCCTGATGGGATATGTCTGGCTACGAGGCGAGCGGGAGCCTGATGGTATCCTATCGATGCCTCGTAGTCTGATGGTTTTCGCGTTACTGTGGCTGGTCGCCGGATATTTCGATATTTTAGGCATGTCGATCGCGAATGCGGCGCATGTGGCTGGGCTGGTGACCGGGCTATTGATGGCCTTTTGGGACACCTATAATAAAAATCCCCGATAAATCGGGGGCCTTAGGGGATTAATGTGAAACAGACACAACGGCATGACGCCATTATTGAACTGGTGCGTCGGCAGGGGTATGTCAGCACTGAAGAGTTGGTGGAACATTTTGCGGTGAGCCCGCAGACCATCCGTCGCGACCTGAACGATTTGGCCGAACAGAATAAAATCCATCGCCATCATGGGGGGGCCGCTTTGCCATCCAGCTCGGTGAACACCGCTTACCATGACCGTAAAATGATGTGGTCTGATGAGAAAGCGCGTATTGCCCGGCAGGTCGCCAGCCAGATTCCCGACGGCGCCACATTGTTTATCGACATTGGCACCACGCCAGAAGCGGTGGCTTATGCGCTAATGCAGCATAAGGATCTGCGTGTGGTCACCAATAACCTGAATGTGGCTACGTTGTTGACCGCCAAAGAGGACTTTCGGCTGATTCTGGCAGGCGGAGAAGTACGTACCAGGGACGGCGGCATTATGGGAGAAGCAACACTGGATTTTATTTCCCAGTTTCGTCTGGATTACGGCATTTTGGGGATTAGTGGTATTGACATGGATGGGTCATTACTGGAGTTTGATTACCACGAGGTGCGTACAAAGCGGGCGATTATTGAAAATTCCCGCTGCGTTATGTTGGTGACGGATCACTCCAAGTTTGGCCGCAATGCAATGGTGAACCTGGGCAACATGGATTTGATCGATTATCTGTTTACCGATCAATCACCTCCACCCAGCGTACTGAAAATTATCGAACACTATAAGGTACAGCTGGAGTTATGTTGAGCCCGGCGTGCCTTTTTATAAGGGGAGGGCGCGATGTCAGGTTCTGCAAAAATAACAGGGTCGTTAACCTATTCATCAGCGGCGAAAAAGCCAGACGCTCTCATGTCGCTGATTTCCTCCCTTCCCTCCTTTATCGTCTTTAATGTGCAAATCGAGCGATGTCATGAATATAAACGCCAGCATTTGAATCTGCTTCATATCCCCACGCTATATCGTCAATTGCGCGACAATCCGCATCTGGATATAGTGCCGCACGTCTTTTTGTTCGGCGACAAAGCGGTGCCGGGCGATGCACTAGCGAAAAACAGCATTAATGCCATGAATCGGGTTACAGCGGTCATTAATCCAGATCGTCGTATGAACGATCGTCTGAAGGTTATTTTCCACCTGATTATCGCGTCTCGCTGGCTGCGCAGATCATTCCTGCCGCAGCGATGTCCAAGCAGATTTCAACGGCGGATACAAAAGCATCTGGCACCGGCAATATGAAACTGGCGCCGAACGGGGTGCTGTGCTGAATAACGCCTGAATGGGGATGTTTAGCACGGATAGGGCGATTCATGATTATCAGACGCGCATTTGGCAATGCGTATCGTTAGGAGTAAGGAGGGGGTGTTCAAGGTGGATAAACTGGCAAGCCAGCAGACGGGTATCGCGGAGAGCTATACCGATGCCTATGGCAAAGAGCACATTGTTGTAGCCGCGATCAGAAACCGCATTCAGGCAATGATGGATGTTGACGGCGGCCGTGCGCCTTTGCCGCCGGTTTGCGTCTTTTTACAAGGCCGGGATGCACTCATTGAGCTTGCTGGTAATGGCGAATTCCTCTGGACGCTGATGTATGAAAACGGCGGCCAAATTCAAGGGCAGATCACAGGCGGTTCAACGTTAGCACTACCGGGTGTGCTGCCACTGGGTTATCACTATCTGACGCTAACGCAGGCCGACCAGCGTTGGAGCTGTCGGATTATTGTCGCACCGCACCGCTGCTACGAGCCTGAAGCCTTGCAGCAGGGGAAACGCTGGTGGGGCGTTACCGTCCAGCTTTACACCTTACGCTCACAGCACAACTGGGGCGTGGGCGATTTTGGCGATCTGCGTCAGTTGGTGGAACAGGTCGCCCGGCGCGGTGGCGCATTTGTGGGACTAAACCCGCTGCATTCACTGTATCCGGCGCTGCCAGATGCGGCTAGCCCTTACAGCCCATCATCACGCCACTGGCTGAACATGATCTATATCGATGTTAACCGTGTCGATGATTTTCAACAGAGCGAGGAAGCACAGGAATGGTGGCGTCGTGAAGAGACACAAAGCGCGATTACCACGCTGCGGGCGGGGCGCTGGGTCGATTATGGACCGGTAACAGAGCTTAAGTTAGCCGCCTTGCGGCTGGCTTACCGCTATTTCTCGACGCGCAGTGCATTGGATCCGCGGATTAGCGCCTTTCGCCAATTTGTGGTGAGCGGCGGGCAGAGCCTGCAACGTCAGGCGACATTCGATGCACTACAGGCTTACCTGAAAAAACAGGGCGAGAATTATGCGGACTGGCACCAGTGGCCCGCCCGCTATCATGACGTTCACAGCGAAACGGTCATCGCATTCCGGCGTGCACATAGCGAGGAGATTACCTTTTATAGCTGGTTGCAATGGGTAGCCCATGAACAATTAGCGGATTGCTATGCGCACAGTAAACAGCTTGGCTTGCCGCTAGGGCTATATCGTGATTTAGCCGTAGGCGTCTCACAAGGTGGGGCGGAAACCTGGGACGAGCGACAGTTATACTGTCTGGACGCCTCTATCGGGGCGCCGCCGGATCCGTTGGGGCCACAGGGGCAAAATTGGCAGCTTGCTCCGATGAACCCCACGATGATGCAGCTCCGAGGCTATCAACCTTTTATCGACGTTCTGCGTAGCAACATGGCGCACTGTGGCGCATTGCGCCTCGATCATGTGATGTCGCTTTTTCGTCTGTGGTGGATACCTAAGGCCGAGCCAGCGGATAATGGCGCTTATGTTTATTACCCAATCGACGATCTCCTGGCGGTACTGGCGTTGGAAAGCCAGCGCCATCGTTGCCTGATTATCGGCGAGGATTTAGGCACGGTACCGCCAGAACTCGTCCGCAAATTGCAGAACTTCGGCATTTATTCCTACAAAGTACTGTTTTTTGAAAAGGACGAAGAAAACCATTTCCGCTCTCCGGAGGATTATCCGCGTCAGTCGATGGCAACCATTACGACACACGATCTTCCGACGCTACGCGGTTACTGGCAGGCGGTAGATTTATCGCTTGGACGAGAATTAGGACTATACCCGGAGGAAGCGCTATTACGGGAGCAGATGCAACAACGCGAAAAAGCAAAACAGGGGCTGCTCGACGCCTTACACGCGTTCGGATTATTACCGCAGCGCGTTGGTCGCAACTCGGCGCTGACGACGATGGGCGCACCGTTGAGCCGCGGAGTCCATCGCTATATTGCCGATAGCGCGAGTGCATTAGTGGCGTTCCAGTTGGAGGATTGGCTGGATATGGCTACGCCAGTCAATGTACCAGGCACCCACCGCGAATACCCCAACTGGCGTCGTAAACTTACGCGCCCACTGGAGTCGATCTTCACCGATCGCTGTCTTGAACGGTTGGTGAGGGATGTGGATTTGCGTCGTGGCGTACCGCTAAAAGCGCAGAAGACCTAAAGTATCACGTACCACGCCTCCCCGACATCGGGGAGGAACAAGGTCAATCAACTGAGGAAAAAATTAAGAGAAAAGGATTAATAGTAGGAGTGTTCGCCGCGCTGATGTTCGGTGAGATCCCTCACGCCTTTCAGTTCAGGGAATTTTTCCAACAATTCTTTCTCAATCCCCTCTTTCAGGGTGTAATCCACCATAGAGCAGCCATTACAACCGCCGCCAAATTGCAGAATCGCCAAACCGTCATCGGTAATCTCCATCAGCGTAACGCGGCCACCGTGACCGGCTAACTGCGGGTTGATCTGTGATTGCAACACATACTCGACGCGCTCAATCAGCGGCGCATCGTCATCAACTTTACGCATTTTCGCGTTCGGCGCTTTCAGCGTAAGCTGAGACCCTAATTGGTCGGTAACGAAATCGATTTCAGCATCTTCCAGATACGGCGCGCTGAGTTCGTCCACGTAAGCGGAGATCTTATCGAACTTCAGTTCGGTATCGCTGGCCTCTACGGCATCCGGTGGGCAATACGAGACGCCGCACTCGGCATTTGGCGTACCAGGGTTGATCACAAATACGCGGATCTGTGTGCCTTCTTCCTGTTTTGCCAACAGTTTCAGGAAATGCTCCTGAGCAGCATCGGTAATATGGATCATAATAGTAAGCTCAATAGTTGACTGTACTTGTCGGTTATAATACGCCCATCCTCCCTTCGACTACAAGGTGCGGCATACGCACCAGATTTGGACGCCAGCCGCGCCCTGCGCCAGCAGCAGGCGGCTGATCTCTGCGACGGTGCTGCCTGTCGTGACCACATCATCCACCACAACCACCTGCTGCCCTGACAGCGAAACATCACAAGAAAAAGCGCCTCGCAGGTTGCGCCGCCGCGCACCAGCGCTGAGCGTTTGCTGTAACGGCGTGCGTCGGGTACGCCGCAACTCACGTGGATCGTAAGCACAGTGTAACCACCGGGCAAGAGGACGAGCGAGCAGTTCGGTCTGATTGAAGCCCCGCCGCCATTGGCGATCTCGGTGCAAAGGGACAGTGAACAGGTGGTCAGGGCGAAACAGCAGATTGGGAACGGCGCATTTTCGCTCGCGGTAGGCCGTCTGCCAGCGCAATAACAGTTGCCGCGCAAGTACCGCCGCCAGTTCGGTTCTCGCGTGGAATTTAAACTGCTTCAATAATGTGTTGAACGGCGGCGCATAGTCGCTGATAAAAGTCATTGATTGCCAGGGCGGCGGATTGAGCAAACACCGTCCGCATTGGCGTGTCGGATCGCCGGCGGGCAAGCCACAGCGCGGGCAGCAAAGCGGAACACGCGGTAAATGGCGCTGACAATAGGTACAAATGCCCTGTTGGCTGAGGTGAAGCGGCAATAAGCATAGCCAGCAACGTGCGGCGATGGTTAACATAGTTTTTCCCTCAATAGGGGTTTCATTGAAATATTCTCCTGGATGCGAGCGTCAAGGAGCTGAGAAAGGAAGATAGCGGATGGCAGCATTGTATTGGCAGACTGAAGGTTCAGGAAAGAGAGATCTTGTGTTGCTGCACGGATGGGGACTGAATGCACAAGTATGGCAGAGCCTGGTGCCGCGACTCGCCCCGCATTTTCGTCTGCATCGGGTCGATTTGCCGGGGTATGGCAGGAGTCAGGGATTTGGGCCGATGTCGCTGGGTGATATGGCCGAGCAGGTGCTGCGGTCAGCGCCGGAATGCGCCGTGTGGCTGGGGTGGTCACTGGGTGGACTCGTTGCCAGTCAGATTGCGCTGCGCGCACCTGAGCGGGTGCAAAAGCTGATTACCGTGGCATCATCGCCCTGTTTTAGCGCGCAGGACGGCTGGCCCGGTATTAAACCGAGCGTATTACAAGGCTTTCAGCAGCAGCTCAGCGAGGATTTTCAACGCACGATCGAGCGGTTTCTGGCGCTGCAAACGCTAGGAACGGCGAGTGCGCGTCAGGATGCCCGACGCTTAAAAAGCGTGGTGCTGGAGCAGCCGATGCCGACCGTCGCGGTATTAAACGGTGGGCTGACAATCTTGCGCGAAACAGATTTACGCCAGCCGTTAACCGACCTGACCATACCCTTCCTGCGCCTCTATGGTGCCTTAGACGGTCTGGTGCCGCGTAAGGTCGCCGGATTGCTGGATGTCCAATGGCCGAATTCGATATCGGTCATCGTGCCCAAGGCCGCGCATGCGCCGTTTATTTCGCATCCCGATATTTTTACCGAGCGGGTCATCGCGTTTGCAGCAGCATAGCCGACGATAATTTACATTTTCTCCTCAATTTCTCCACGATTTAGCCGCCGTTGGCAGGTAAGGTAATCTGGCAACCTATATGCAGGTAATCTCTGGATGCAGGCTATCTCTGGGTCGAGCGCATCCTATTGCGATCGAACATCTGTTGTGATCGCGCCTAATTAATAAGTAGGCTGTCCGTAAAACGGCTACATCTAAACATGGCTGAGGAGTATAGAAGCGATGGCGAATTTCTTTGTCGACCGTCCTATTTTTGCGTGGGTGCTGGCTATACTTCTCAGCCTGGGCGGCATATTGGCGGTTACATCATTGCCGCTGGAACAATATCCCGACCTGGCGCCGCCGAGCGTGCGGATCACGGCAAACTACCCTGGCGCATCGGCGCAGACGGTAGAAAATACCGTGACACAGGTTATCGAGCAGAGCATGACCGGGCTGGATAACCTGATGTACATGTCCTCCAACAGCAGCAATAACGGGCAAGCCCGCATCATGCTCACCTTCGAGGCGGGCACCGATCCCGATGAAGCTCGTCAGCAGGTACAGAATCAGCTTCAATCTGCCATCCGCAAACTACCGCAGGACGTGCAGCAGCAGGGCGTCACCGTCAGTAAAACCGGCGACACCAATATCCTCATGGTGGCGTTTGTCTCTACCGATGGCAGCATGGATAAACAGGACATCGCCGATTATGTCGCCACGAATATTCAGGAACCAATTAGTCGTATCAGCGGTGTGGGCGAAGTAGATGCTTACGGCTCGCAGTATGCGATGCGCATCTGGCTGGATCCGGCCAAGTTAATGGAATATGCGCTAACGACCAGCGACGTGGTGCAGGCGATCGAATCACAGAACAGCCAGGTTTCCGTGGGGCAGGTCGGCGGTGTACCTTCGGTAGACAATCAGGCACTTAACGCCACCATCAACGCGCAATCGCTGTTACAAACGCCGCAGCAGTTTCGTGATATCACGCTGCGCGTCAATCAAGACGGCTCTGCCGTCACGCTGGGCAATGTCGCACAAGTGGAACTTGGCGCCGAACGTTACGATTTTCTCAGCCGTTTCAACGGTCAGCCTGCGTCCGGTCTGGGAGTGAAACTGGCATCCGGCGCGAATGAACTGGAAACCGATACGCGCGTCAGAGAGCGTATTGCAGAACTGGCGCCGTTCTTTCCTCATGGGCTGGAAGCCAAAATCGCCTTCGAAACCTCTCCCTTTGTTAAAGCGTCAATTACGGATGTCGTGAAAACGCTGTTTGAAGCGGTGCTGTTAGTCTTTTTAGTGATGTATCTGTTTTTGCAGAATTTTCGCGCCACACTCATTCCTACGATTGCCGTACCGGTGGTATTACTCGGGACATTTGCCGTGCTATACCTCTGCGGATTCAGCCTCAATACGCTAACCATGTTCGCGATGGTGCTGGCGATTGGCTTGCTAGTGGACGACGCCATTGTGGTGGTAGAGAACGTAGAGCGAGTCATGAGTGAGGAAGGGCTCTCGCCACGAGAGGCAACGCGCAAATCAATGGGCCAGGTGCAGGGAGCGCTGATCGGGATTGCACTGGTGCTGTCCGCTGTATTTGTGCCCATGGCCTTCTTTGGCGGCACGACGGGAGCCATTTACCGCCAGTTTTCCATCACGATCGTGACATCGATGATTCTGTCAGTGCTGGTTGCAATGATCCTGACGCCTGCGCTGTGCGCGACACTACTCAAGCCGCTGGCTAAAGGACAGCACCATGACCGTAAGGGGTTCTTCGGCTGGTTTAACCGAAGCTTCACCCGTACATCGCTGAAATACGAACGCGGTGTAGGCAAGATTTTGCTTCATAGCGGGCGCTGGCTACTGTTGTACATGGGCATCATCGGCGTAATGATTTTTTTATTTTTCCGCCTGCCGACGTCATTTCTGCCGCAGGAAGATCGGGGCATATTCACCACGCAAGTCCAGCTACCGCCCGGTTCAACACAACAGCAGACCTTACAGGTGGTCAACAAGATTGAGCAGTACTATCTCACGCAGGAAAAAGACACGGTGACATCGGTGTTCTCCACCATTGGATCTGGGCCGGGGGGCAATGGGCAGAATGTGGCGCGGCTGTTCGTGCGGCTCAAAGACTGGAGTGAACGCACCACGCCAGAGAGTTCGTCGTTTGCCGTGATCGAACGCGCCACCAAAGCATTTCGCCATATTAAGGAAGCCCGCGTATTCGCCAGTAGCCCGCCGTCCATTAATGGACTAGGGAGTGCGGCGGGTTTTGCTATGCGATTGCAGGATCGCGGCGGGTTGGGGCACGATGCGCTGATGGCGGCACGGGATCAACTGTTGAGCATGGCCGACGGCAACCCTGAACTGACACGCGTGCGTCACAATGGGCTGGATGACGGCGCACAACTGCGGATTCATATCGATCAGCGCAAGGCTCAAGCGCTGGGTGTCTCGGTGGATGACATTAATAACACGTTAAAAACGGGATGGGGATCAACCTATGTCAATGATTTCCTGGATCGTGGTCGTGTGAAAAAAGTCTATGTTCAGGCGGCAGCGAAATTCCGTATGCTGCCGGATGATATCAGTAAGTGGTACGTGCGTAACAACCGCGGCGGCATGGTGCCGTTTAGCGCCTTTGCACAAACCGACTGGGAAACCGGATCGCCGCGTCTTGAGCGTTACAACGGTTATTCATCACTGGAGATTGTCGGTGAAGCAATGCCGGGCGTGAGTACCGGAACGGCGATGGCGGTGATGGAATCGCTGGTGGCCAAGCTACCACAAGGTTTTGGTTTAGAGTGGACGGGGATGTCGTTGCAGGAACGCTTGAGCGGAGCGCAAGCACCAGCGCTCTATGCCATTTCGCTGCTGGTGGTGTTCCTGTGTTTGGCGGCATTGTATGAAAGCTGGACGGTGCCGTTTTCCGTCATGCTGGTGGTGCCTATGGGCGTGCTGGGCGCGCTGGCGGCAACTCTGGCGCGCGGGTTAGAGAACGATGTCTATTTCCAGGTTGGGCTATTGACGGTGGTGGGGCTCTCGGCGAAGAACGCCATTCTAATTGTGGAATTCGCCAACGAGATGAACCAGAAAGGGAAAGACCTGGTTGACGCCACGCTGGAGGCCTCGCGTCAGCGGTTACGACCCATTTTAATGACGTCGCTGGCCTTTATTTTCGGCGTGCTACCGATGGCGACCAGCAGCGGCGCCGGCTCTGCCAGCCAGCATGCGGTGGGAACGGGCGTGATCGGCGGCATGTTAGCCGCCACCTTTCTCGCCATCTTCTTCGTACCGCTATTTTTTGTCGTGGTACGCCGCCGGTTTCCGTTGAAGGATAAGGCGCACTAGAACTATGTCACTAGAACTATGTACAGATGCAATAATTTAGAATGAAGGTCATCAAACTGTAAGAAAAGGTAACTACGTTATGTTCTGCTAAACTACGCAACCAAGGACATAACAATGAACGCTCGCTGGTTACTACCTTTACTGATTTCAGCCGCGCTGCCGGGAATAGCGCAGGCTCAGGCTATTTACCCCATTGATCGCGCAACCATGTTGGCAGGTGGGAAATTCGATTTTAAAGTTGAATTTGATGAAGTGCTCAAGCCACAAGATGTCCGTATCCTGATCAACGGCAAAGATTACCAAGAGGTGCTGGGAAAAACGGCTTCGTTTGTCGAACGTGAGGATGGCGGGAATGCCTCCACGATTTGGGTGCGCGACGTAACACTGCCAGAAGCAGGCAAGTACGTGGTAGAAGCGCAAGCCAAAGGCAAAAAGACCCAGGTAAACTGGGAAGTTTATTCGACGACTGGCACACGTAAAGCCAAGAACGTCATTCTGTTTATCGGCGATGGCTTATCTGTCGCACACCGTACCGGCGCACGTATCCTTTCCAAAGGGATAACGGAAGGGAAAGCGGATGGCCGTCTGGCTATGGATGACCTGCAATACATGGCGTTTGGTGGGACATCCAGTACCGATTCGATTGCCGCCGACAGCGCCAATACCATGAGCGCCTATATGACCGGGCACAAATCCGGGGTGAACGCGCTGGGCGTGTATGTCAGCCGTAGCAAAAACTCGCTGGATCACCCGAAGCAGGAAACGTTGGGTGAGTTGCTGACCCGCTCGACCAAGATGTCGATTGGCGTCGTCAGCGACGCTGAACTGGAAGATGCCACACCGGCCGCCGTGGTTTCTCATACTCGCCGTCGCGCCGACAAAGCCGAAATCGTCGAGATGTTCTACAACGTGAAACCCACCGTTATGCTGGGCGGCGGCTCGGCTTACTTCCTGCCGAAAAGCACGCCGGGTTCGAAACGTAAAGATGAAACCAACTACGTCGAAAAATTCCAGCAGGCAGGTTACACCCTGGTGACCGATGCAGATTCACTGAAGAAGAACGCGGCACAAGCGACCAAGCTGTTGGGGCTGTTCCACACCGGTAATATGGATGGCGTGATGGATCGTCGCTTCCTGAAAAACGATGTGACTAAGAAATTCCCTAACCAACCGGATCTCACGGACATGACGCAGGCCGCGCTGGATGTGTTGTCCAAAAATCAGGACGGCTTCTTCCTGATGGTCGAATCCGCACTGATCGACAAAGCCTCTCACCCGCTGGATTGGGAGCGTGCGTTTACCAATACCATCATGCTGGATCAGTCTGTCGCTATCGCCAAGAAATTCGCGGAGAAAAATCCCGATACTATGATCATCGTGACCGGTGACCATACGCACGGCCTGTCGATCATCGGTACAGTTGATGACAACAAGCCTGGCACCGACATGCGTGAGAAGGTTGGCGTCTATGAAGATGCTGGCTATCCCAACTATAAAGATGCCAATAATGACGGCTACCCAGATGATTTGAACGTCTCCAAGCGTCTGGCGGTGTTCTTCAACAACTATCCTGACTACTACGAAACCTTCCGTCCGAAACTGGATGGCCAGTTCGTCCCGGCTATCAAGAACGAAAAAGACGAATATGTTGCCAATAAGGCCTACGAGAACGTACCGGGCGCGGTCTTCCGTGAAGGGATCCTGCCACGCTCTACCGATACCGGCGTTCATGCCGTTGACGATATGGTGATCCAGGCTAGTGGCCCCGGTGCTGAACGCATTCGTGGCTACATGGAAAACACCGAACTGTTCCGCGTGATTGTTGATGCGCTGGCCGTCAAACCACAAGACAAACAGTAATTCTACGACGCGATGAATAAAGCGACATGTAGCAAAGCGGGGGCCACCCCGCTTTTATTCTCTTGGCTGCATAGCCTGCTGCTGGTGTTCTTCCTCACCGGGGGGACATCCGTTAACGCAGCACAGCCTGAACTCTCATTCGACAAACTGTACGCGTCTTACAGCGTGCTGGGCCTGGAATTTTCCGATGACGTCAAGGCGTTTTCCGGTCAACGGGTAACAATGCGCGGTTTTATGGCCCCCCCACTCAAGGCTGAGTCCCAATTCTTTGTCCTCACCAAAATGCCAATGGCGCTATGCCCGTTCTGCTCATCCGACGCCGATTGGCCGGAAGATATTGTTGTTGTCTATCTGGCCAAACGCCAGACCTTCGTACAGAACAACACCATGATTGAGGTCGAAGGCATATTGGAGCATGGATCGTGGACCGATCCTGAAACGGGTTTTGTCAGCCTGCTGCGGCTACGTGAAGCCACGTTCGATACCCTTTAGGAGCGCTGATGGCAAAGTTATTGATTCAACACCTGAGTGTGACCTTCCCCGATACGTCAGAGCCGGTGCTGGATATTCCCATGTTGTCGATCCGTTCTGGCGAGCGGGTAGCGGTAATGGGGCCTTCCGGTTCCGGTAAAACCACGCTGGTCAACGCGATTACCGGGATGGATCACAGCGGTACAGGCTGTGTGCAATGGAAAAAGCAGGATATCTGGCAGATGAACGAAGCCGAACGAGATCGGTGGCGAGCGCGACACATTGGGCTGGTTATGCAAGATTTCCACCTTTTTCCCGGTCTTAATGCGATAGAGAACGTCCTATTACCCGCGCAGTTTCGCTATTGGCGCATCCCCGCAGCACTCAGGCAACGGGCGGCGGATCTGCTCGCGCAGGTCGGGCTGGAAACCGGGACGCGCCCGATTGACGTCTTATCACGCGGAGAGAAGCAGCGCGTGGCGGTGGCAAGAGCCTTACTCAACAGACCGGACATTATCGTCGCCGATGAGCCGACGGCAAGTCTGGATGCGCGCAGCGGTGAGCAGATCGCCGATCTGCTGGTGACGCTGGCGCGCGACAGCCACGCCACGCTGATCGCGATTACACACGATGCCCGTCTGGCTTCGCAGATGTCGCGCTGCATTCAGTTGGAAAAAGGTCGCCTCGTGGCGGACCAATCCTATCAAGAGGATCGACAATGATTCCATGGCGTCTTATCTGGGTCGACTGGCGTCGGCTCTGGCCGGGAGTGTTGGTTGTGGTATTGCTCATCGCAATGGCGACCGCGCTAAGTGTTTCAGTGAGTTTGCAGGAAAGAGCGCTACGCATGGGCAGCGCTAAAGCCGCCGACCGTTTCGATCTGGTGATTGGCGCACCGGGAAGCGAAACGCAACTGGTGCTGTCGTCCGTCTTCCTGCAACCGTCTGCGCTGACCTTGATTCCCGCGCAAGTATTAACCGATTTGGAAAAGAACCCGCTGGTCGCCTGGGCAGCGCCGGTGGCGTTTGGCGATTTCTATCAAGGGATGCCAATTGTCGGCACTACCCCGCCGCTGGTCACGGATGATGGCAAACGGCAACTGACCACCGGGCGTATGTTCCACGATGGCTTTGAAGCGGTCGTCGGAGCGCAAACCGGGTTAACGGTAGGCGATACCTTCAGCCCGGTACATGGTCAGGTGGGGACGGAAGGCGCACACGCGCATGATGATGTCACCTACACCGTGGTCGGTGTGCTGCCTGCCGACGGCAGCGCGTGGGATAAAGCTATCCTGGTGCCGGTAAACGCCGTATGGCGAGTGCATGGCATTCATCCACCGCATGACGCGGAGAATGCGCACCATGAGCATGAGCATGAGCATGAGCATGAGCATGAGCATGAGCATGAGCATGAGCATGAGCATGAGCATGAGCATGAGCATGAGCAGCGTACTCATAAACACGAAGGTGAACATGATGGGCATGCACACGATGAAACCACGCAGGCGGACGGCGAACAGCACGCTGATGAACATCACAATGAAGCCCATGCTACGGAAGGTGTCGCAAGTGATGATCGTCATGCTGATGCCACCCAACCGGCAACGGCCTCGCATGCCGATGAACATGGTCAGGAAGAAGCACACGGACACACACATCAGGCGGGATTACCCGCAATTGTCGTGAAACCGAAAACCATTGCAGGCGCTTATCAACTGCGCTCGCTGTATCGCAGCAACACCACACTGGCGGTATTCCCCGGTGAAGTATTGGTGAAATTGTACTCGATTCTGGGCGACATTCGTGAACTACTGTCCTATATCTCGTTGGGCACGCAGGGATTGGTCGGCATCGCGGTGGCGATGGTAGCGGTGATCCACCTGCGGCAACGGCAGAAGCAGATCGGCGCACTACGCGCATTTGGCGCGCCGCGTTACGGTATTTTCACCCTGATTTGGAGCGGGCTGATGTCGTTGGTGAGCGTCGGCGTACTCTTGGGCGTTGGCCTCGGCTACTTCGCTGCCCGTGCGATTGCGGTCATAATGAGCGAAAAAAGTGGTTTTGTTCTGCCCGTGACGCTGGAATGGGAAGACATCCACTTTGTCCTGCTCTTGCTGTTGGTCGCCGCTGTCGTCCTCACGATCCCAGCCATGCTGTCTTACCGACAATCTCCGGCTATGGCGCTGCGTGGGGAGTGAATGTAACGGGGCGCCGCAGCGCCCCTTCGCAGCCCGGCTGCAATCGCCCTCCCGATATTGTCATCGGTTTTAAGGATCTACATCACCAGCCACAACGCCCAAGTGAAGAGGAATCCAGATACCCCAAGGAGAGTGGTGAGTACCGTCCAGGTACGCAGGCCATCAGCGACGGACAGCCCCAGATATTTGGTGACGATCCAGAACCCCGAGTCATTGACGTGTGATAGACCCAGTCCACCAAAGCAGGCAGAGAGCGTCACCAACACCAACTGCATCTGATTCAGACCGCTGACGGCTTCGCTCAGCAGGCCGCAGGTGGTGAGAATGGCGACAGTGGCGGAACCTTGTGAGGCTCTCAGCGCTAGCGACAGAAGGAACGCGGCAGGCACCAGTGGCAGGTGGATGCTGGTCAGCGTATCCGCCAGCGCTCTGCCGATGCCCGATTCCACCAGCACTTTACCGAACACGCCACCGGCACCGGTCACCATAATGACCATCGCCGCGGCAGGCATGGCATCGCCCATCACACCGCTGGCTTTCTCCAACGACCAGCCGCGACGCAGAGCAATCAGCCAAAACGCTAAGGCCAGTGCAATCAGCAACGCCACGGCAGGGGAACCGACCAGCGACATCACATTACACACCGGATGTCCGGCAGGCAGAATGGTCGCAGAGACGGTGCCGAGCATAATGATGGCAATCGGAATCGCAATCAACGCGGCAATCAGCCCGGCCGAGGGGGCAGTGAAGGGAGCCGTATACGGCGTGGCATCTTCCGGCTTCGCCAGCTGTAGCTGCTCTAATACTTCGACGGAAAGCGCATACTTGCGGCGGTTCATTGCCTTGGCAGCCCAGTAGCTGATGATGCCGACAGGAATCGATACCAGCAGGCCAATGATGGTCAGCCAGCCGATATCCGCATTTAGCAGGCCAGCGGCGGCGACAGGGCCAGGGTGGGGCGGCAGCGCGACGTGCACCGTCAGCATCACGCCCGCGACGGGCAAGCCGAATTTAATCGGGGAGACTTTCGCGACTTTCGCAAAGCCGTAAATAATGGGGGCGAGGATAATAAAGCCGACGTCGAAAAAAACCGGAATACCCAGAATAAAAGCGGCAATGGTTAATGCTGCCACCATTAATCCTGGCCCCATCAATTGGGCAAAGCGGTGCGCTAAGGATTCCGCGCCGCCGGACACTTCGATCATTCTGCCCAGCATGGCACCGAGGCCGATAATAATTGCCACTGAACCGAGAATACCGCCCATACCGGAGGTAATCACTTTCATCACGTCGCCGGTGGGAATACCCGTAGCCAATGCAACGAGTAAGCTGACGACCAGCAGGGCGACAAAGGGCTGAATTTTAAATTTAATGACCATCAGCAGCAGGAGTAATACCCCGGCGATAGCGATGCAGAGTAAGAGCGAGGTGGCCATGTTCTTATCCTCATTGACCCATTTTGCCATTCAGAGGCTGCAACGGTATTGGGTTATGGTTTTATTTGAAGAAAAGGGTGACCCGACTCCCGCAGTGAAATAATGCGGGAATCTGACCTTTTCTCGTATTTTATAAAGGTGTCTCTGGTGTTTATTTTTTTATAAAATATACCCGTCATACTTCAAGTTGCATGTGCGTTGGCTACGTTCAGTCACCCGAATCACTTACCTGAGTAAGCTCATCGGGATTCCTTCTCTTGCCGCCTTCCTGAAACTCGAATTATTTAGGGTATAGTCATGCATTACGGCGATAATTTATTTCTTCAGCCAGGGTTTAGCCCATTCCAGCCCGTCTTCCGTTTTGCCGCGCGGATTATATTCACAGCCAACCCAGCCGGCATAATTCACGCGATCCAATTCAGCAAAGATAAACGGATAATTAATTTCTCCTTCATCGGGTTCATGCCGTGCAGGCACCGAGGCAATTTGAATATGTCCGATGCGTCCAGCCAAATCGTGAATAATTTGTGTCAGGTTGCCATCGACAATCTGCGCGTGGAAGAAATCCAGCTGGATATAGACGTTCGGCCGATCGATCAGATTGGCTAATTCCAGTGCCTGATACTGACTGGCAAACAGATAATTCGGTTTCACTTTCGCACTCAGCGCTTCAATCATGATATTGATGCCGTGCGGCGCAAATTTATCGGCGGCGTAGCGCAGGTTATCAATAAAGGTTTGCTGATAGGCTGCGCGGTCTTCACCGGGCGGGACGACCCCGCCCATCACCAGTACCGATGGGCAGTTAAGCGCCAGCGCATATTCCAGCGCGTTATCGATATCCCGGCGAGCATCCTCAATACGGTCTGGCAGCGCGGAGACCCCCCATTCGCCTGCGGCGATATTGCCGGGCGCGGTATTGAACAACACTTGCTTCAGGCCATTTTCCCGCAGCTTTTCCGCCAGCAGCGGTGCCGGATATTCATAAGGAAACAGATACTCGACCGAGGTAAAACCCGCATCGGCAGCGGCTTTAAAACGATCGAGAAATGGTAAGTCGGTAAACAGCATAGAAAGATTGGCAGCAAACTTAGGCATGGTTAACTCCTCGGTTCAGCAAAAAATGGCTCATCAAGAGAGCTCTGCAATATCGTCTGCGGTGAGGTAGCGAATTTTTCGATCACCGAGAATAAAAATCAGCTTGGCGGTTTCTTCCAGCTCTTCCATGTTGTCCGCCGCCGCACGCAGATCCTTGCCGGTAACAACCGGGCCGTGGTTAGCCAATAAGAACGCCTTGTAGCGCGAGGCCAGCTTCGCCAGGTCTTCACCGAGCCGCGCATCGCCGGGACGGTAATAAGGGACGACGGGCACTTTACCGACGCGCATCACTACATAGGGCGTGAACGGCCTGATGGCATCCCGCGTATCCAGCCCTTCCAGACATGAGAGCGCCGTCAGGTAGGTGCTGTGCAGGTGGACGATCGCTTTGCATTCGGGGTCGTTACGGTAAATCGACAGGTGAAAGCTGACCTCTTTCGACGGCTTATCCCCGGAGATCCATTCGCCGCTCAGGCTGACCTTGGATAACCGCTCGGCATCCAGATCGCCGAGACAAGAGCCGGTTGGCGTTGCCAACAGCGTGCCATCATCTAATAGTAACGACAGGTTGCCCGCTGAGCCGGTGGCGTAGCCGCGCTGGAAAAAGGACGCACCCAGTTTGACCATTTCCGCGCGTGCGCGCTGCTCGCTGCTCAGCGCGGCTTCGGTGTTGTGGTGTTTTTCACTCATGCGGCAAACTCCTTTTGAGCGCGGGCAAAAAAGTCTTCATCACCGAAATTGCCGGATTTCAACGCCAGCGAAAGCGGATGATTGGTGGAACGTACCCACGGCACGCCGGGAGAGATGGACGGCCCGATATGGAACGCGTGAATGCCCAGCGTTTGCACCACGATGCTGGAGGTTTCCCCGCCCGCGATGATGAAACGCTGGAAGCCGTCCTGCTGAAGCTGGCGGGCGACGGCGGCAAACAGTTTCTCCACCGCCTGACTACTGGCCTCTGCGCCCCAGCGCTGCTGAATCTGCGCCAGTTCGTCGGGTGATGACGTGGCATATAGCAGTGGCGCAAGTGCGTCGTCACGATGTGCTTTAACCCAATCGGCCAGTTCCTGCGCGTAGGATTGTAGAACCTCATCGCTTTCCAGACAGCGAGCGACGTCAATCGCGCGCCCCGCTGCCTGTTTCAGGTAGTGAGCGACCTGCCTGTTGGTCATCACTGAGCAGGAACCGGATAGCACAACGCCTGCGCCAGATTGTGGCTTGCCTGCCTCGGTGGCGGAACCGGTATGTTTTGTTGCGTCTGCCAACTGACGTGCCAGCCCCATCGCCAGGCCGGAACCGCCGGTGACCAGTTTCATGTCGCGCAGTGCTTCACCCTGTGTTAGCAGGTGTTGTTCGTTCAACGTATCCAGCACTACATAGCGGATACCCTGTTCTTTCAACTGCGCCAGCCGCTGTTTGACGGCCTCTGCGCCCTGCTCCATCACGGCATACGGCACCAGCCCGCAGTGTCCGGCGGCCTGCTGTTCCATGACGCGCATCAGGTTGCTGTCTGTCATCGGCGTAACCGGATGGTGGCGCATCCCGGATTCGGACAGCAGTTGATCCATCACGAACAGGTGACCCTGATAGACGGTTCTGCCGTTTACCGGCAGCGCTGGAGAGATGATGGTCTGCGTTTCACCGAGCTGTTGCAACAGCGCATCGGTTACCGGGCCGATGTTGCCTTTTGCTGTGCTGTCGAAGGTGGAACAATATTTAAAGTAGAACTGCCGGCAGCCCTGTTGTTGCAGCCATGCCAGCGCCTTGAGCGAATCCGCCACCGCCTGTTCCGCCGGACAGGAGCGCGATTTCAGGCTAATGACCACGGCCTGCGTGTCGACTTTAAAATCGGACGGCGGTACACCGTTGAGTTGTACGGTCGGCAGCCCGTTGTTGACCAGAAAGCTGGCGATATCCGTGGCGCCGGTAAAATCATCGGCGATCACACCTAGCTTGATCATGGCGCCTCCTTCTTTTCCGGTAGCGTAATGCCGTTAAATATCTTGATGACCGCACTGTCGTCTTCTTTACCAAATCCGGCGTTGCTGGCGGCGGTAAACATGTTGAACGCGGTAGAGGCCAGCGGCAGTGGGAAATGGAGTGATTTGGCAGTGTCGGTAACCAGCCCCAGATCTTTCACGAAAATATCAACGGCGGACTTTGGCGTGTAATCGCCATCGACAACGTGACGCATGCGGTTTTCAAACATCCAGGAATTCCCGGCAGCGTTGGTCACCACGTCATACATGATATCCAGCGGGATATCGGCACGGGCGGCTAGCGCCATTGCTTCCGCGCCAGCGGCGATGTGTACGCCTGCCAGCAACTGGTGAATAATTTTAACCGTTGCGCCCAGCCCGATTTCTGCACCGATGCGGTAGACCTTGCCCGCGACGGCATCCAGCACGGGCTTCAGTTTCTCAAAAGCCAGATCGGAACCGGAGGCCATGACCGTCATGTCGCCTGCGGCGGCTTTTGCCGCCCCGCCGGACACCGGCGCATCCAGCATGATCAACTGATGCTCAGCCAGACGCTGTTCAATGTTTTTGGCATCCTGCGCGGAGATGGTGGAAGACACCATGACCACGGTGCCGGGCTTGAGTTTCGCGGCGACCTGCGATTCACCGAACAAAATGCCGTTCACCTGTGCGGCGTTTACGACCAGCAGCACCACGGCATCCAGCTTGTCAGCGAAAGCATCAATACGCGTGTCGGCCTGCGCCGCCCCCGCCTGACGTAAGCGTTCCAGCGCCTGCGGATTGATATCGACACCATATGTCGTCAGGCCAGCGTTAATGCAAGATGCCGCAGCGCCAAAACCCATGGAACCCAGACCGATAACGGCGACAGCATAATCAGAAGTCTTTTTCATCGTGGTTGCCTTGTTAAAATTAGTGATTATTTGTTCTCTGGTGTTAAATATAAGGACTATCAGAACAAATTATGGTGATTTTTATCACATAAATTAACATTCAGATCGCAATGACTCAGGCTCGCTGAACACCACCGAGAAAGATATAGTCTTAATTTTCTTTATATATCATGCAATTAAATATAATTTCGCGCTGTGTAACGGTGAACACCATCATGTCTGGCGTGGTGTATGACGTGAATTTATGATAATTATCGTCATCAAACGGGGTATCTCTCACAATATTTATCAAACCAGCACTCTCAAACAAACAGGGAACGAACAGCGTGATTCCAGTAGAACGTCATCAACAAATTCTGGCGCTGATCGCCGAACGCGGCGTGGTGAGTATCAATGAATTGACAGAGCGACTGGGCGTGTCGCACATGACGGTTCGGCGCGATGTGCAAAAGCTGGAGCAGGACGGTCTGCTGCTGAGTGTCTCCGGCGGCGTGCGCTCGCCCGAACGTCTGGCGATTGAGCCGTCGCATCAGGTTAAATCCGTGATGTTCAGCCAGCAGAAAGAAGCAATTGGCAAACTGGCGGCGCAGCACATTCCGTTGAATAGCTGCATTTATCTGGATGCAGGCACCACGACGCTATCGCTGGCGCGCGAGTTGGCGGAACGCGACGATCTCCTGATTGTCACCAACGACTTTGTTATCGCAGCCTTTCTGATTGACTCCAGCCAGTGCCGCATGATCCACACCGGCGGCACGCTGTGTCGGGAAAACCGCTCCTGCGTTGGGGAGGCGGTAGCGCAGGCGCTGCGCAACCTGTTTATCGACATCGCCTTTATCTCCGCGTCCTCCTGGAGCCTGCGCGGGTTGTCCACGCCAAACGAAGACAAAGTGGTTGTGAAACGCGCGGTGGTAGAAGCCAGCAGAAAACGCGTCCTGCTATGCGACACCTCGAAATATGGTCGCATCGCCACCCACCTTGCCACGCCGCTCAGCGTATTCGACAGTATTATCACCGACGACGGCTTACCTGCCGCCGCCAAAGAAGCCTTGAGCAAAATGGGGGTAGAGGTGCTGGTGGCGTGAGGGGGGATAGCCAAACTGGGACGGCCTAACTCTCGCCTTGAGCCCAATGTGGAAATAAACGTATTATCGCGATGTCGTTAATTAAATAAACTCATGAAAAAAAGGAATGTAAATAATGAGTGTGCGTAGTGAAATTATTGATGGCCGGCAAGCCTCTGGTGTGACATATGGCTTGATTTATACTGAGGTGCTAGGTTGGATTGATTTAGGCCATGCGAAAGGGGACGACATTAAGGATATTATTCAACAAATGTATGTCGGAGAGAATACTGAAGACGGAATGCCATACTACGATGTTACCTATAAACAAGGCATGATTGGACTCAGAAGAAGCGTCACTATCAACCGATTTATTAAATGGCGGATAAAAAAAGGAAGGTCTCTTCAAGAAAGACATAGCATTGCTCTTGCTATGATTCTCACCGTAGCGAAACGGTTTGAATCTATGCAGGCCTCTTTTCTATTCAATTTAGTTACAGATAGTGGGTTTAGTGGGGAAGATCTTGTTTCAGATTTATTAGGTTTCTACCGAGTGGTTTCTACTCCTAACCCTTTTTATTTATTACGGCCAGTGAGTAAAGAAGAAGCATTAAAACGATGGGATTTCTATGGCCCTATCGGAAATTTTAAAAATATAGGATTCCGACCTATTTTATTTCCGGATCCTGAGCTCAGGTCCTATGCTCAACCTCGGTTAGGGTTTCTCCCATCTTTTATGCAAACAATATATCCTTATAATGACTTTGAGTCAGGAAATGTAGGTATTGCATCCTACGATGGTACTGAACTCACAACAAATTTCTTTAAATAACATGAAAAAAAAGATAATTATATCACTCGTCATATCGATCCTAATTGTCTTGCCGCTTATCTATTATTGGCCTGCCATAGTTATTCTGACGGAGGGGAGTTCTCGCTACACGGAACAGGACACCCGACGATATGAAATGCTGACGGACGATATTATTAAAAATTGCCCGCGTATTTCTTCTATCTATGATTTTGGCTATGCCACGGTTGATGGCCCTGCATTGGAAGTCAGCAATATTACGTTTCAAAACACCAATAACGCGACAAGCATACGCAGCTATCTAGCGTCGCTTGGTTTTATGCCGAGCTACACAGACACGACGGGTGAGTATTGGAAGTCTACGGATTCAGATAAAACGATACATATAGGAATCATCAACGATCCTAAAATCGTTATCGTTGATGTCATACGAAAGTAGCCCTGAATAAAGCAGCAAGCGCGTTTGAATGTATGGTGATGTTCCGGTGCGTAGCATTTTGTACACGTCATGTACAGTTGTATAGAGATTCACTACACGGGCATGATGATGAAAGCGCCAATCAATATTCGGGCCAAAGCCTCCCAACGGGATTTGATCGATATGGCTGCAAACCTTGTGTCAAAATCGCGTACCGATTTTATGCTTGAAGCTACCTGCCGTGAGGCGCAGGACATTTTGTTGGATCAACGTTTGTTGATTTTGGATAACGAACAGTTTGGCGAATTTTTGGCCGAGTTGGATGCATCACCGCAGAGCGTCAGGCTCGCATTAACGATCTAATGAGCCGCAAATCGCCATGGGAATAACTGCGCCAGAGTCATTACTGATAATTGCTCTTGGTGGCATGCTATTGATTAAATACATCCTTATTTAGCCACTTTTTAAATATCAAAAAAGTGGCACATAGGTTCCATTTGCTGATGCAGGATTCGGATGATAAGAAGATCTTCTTCTCGTATGCGGTAGAAAATAGCGTGTTGCCTATGATCGAATCGGCGCACACCTTGGCTAATTTCAGGGTACTCTTGGCCTATATAAGGGGATTCTGCTAGCAGAATCAGCGTATTCTCTAGCGACTCTGTATAATTGTCAGCCTGACTGATGCCGTAGTTGATCAATGTGTACTCAAAGATGCCTGCGAAATCTTCTACTGCAAGATTAGAGAGTTTATACATTCAGTTCGCGCTTCTTTTTTGCCGCAATTTCACGCAGCGTCAACGAACTTTCTCCACTTTGCTCCCCCGCATAAATCGCTTTTTTCAGAGCCTCTGTTTTGGATTCTTGTTGTTCAAGAAGACGAAGTGCTGACCTGATGACTTCACTGGTTGAACTATAGCGACCGCTATCTATTAATTTGGAGACAAAATCATCCAGTTGTTCGCCGATCGTAATACTTGTCGTTCTAGGCATAAAAACCTCCTGTGTTATCTATTAACACAAATGGTAGCACAGAAAAGCCTACTTAGTAGCCAATAAGAAGACCTTCTTTCCTCTGTCACTTTCCCGTCATCTTCCAGTTATTTTTCTGTCATGTGCTCATGTCATGTTTACCTTCGCATAAAAAACGCCGTGATGATGGCGATCCTAATTGATTGCAGGAGACAGGCATGTTCAACAACACAATTCGTAAAACACATGCTATTCGCACCGCCGCGGCGTGTGTGGCATTAGCGCTGATGAGCGCCAGTGCGCAGGCCGCGACAGAAATTCCTTTCTGGCACTCTATGGAAGGCGAGCTAGGGAAAGAAGTGAATTCTCTGGCTGACCGTTTTAACAAGGCACACAGCGATGTAAAAATTGTGCCGGTCTACAAAGGCAACTATGAACAGAATCTGGCTGCCGGGATTGCGGCCTACCGCGCGGGAAATGCGCCCGCCATTTTGCAGGTTTATGAAGTGGGTACGGCGACCATGATGGCAAGTAAAGCTATCAAGCCCGTTTATGAAGTGTTCAAAGACGCTGGCATTCAATTCGACGAATCGGTGTTTGTACCGACCGTTTCCGGTTATTACACCGATGCAAAGAGCGGTCACCTGCTGTCGCAGCCGTTTAACAGCTCAACCCCTGTGCTGTATTACAACAAAGATGCCTTCAAGAAGGCGGGATTAGATCCCGAACAACCCCCGAAAACCTGGCAGCAAGTGGCCGACTACACCGCCAAATTGCGTGCAGCCGGGATGAAGTGCGGCTATGCCAGCGGCTGGCAGGGTTGGATTCAGATTGAAAACTTCAGCGCCTGGCACGGTTTGCCCGTTGCGAGTAAAAATAATGGCTTTGATGGCACCGATGCGGTGCTGGAATTCAACAAGCCGACGCAGGTCAAGCATATCCAACTATTGCAGGACATGAACAAGAAGGGTGACTTTACCTATTTCGGCCGTAAAGATGAGCCAACCGAAAAATTCTATAACGGCGACTGCGCCATCACGACGGCATCTTCTGGATCGCTGGCGGATATTCGTCAGCATGCCAAGTTTAATTACGGCGTTGGCATGATGCCGTATGACGCCGATGTGGAAGGCGCACCGCAAAACGCCATTATCGGCGGCGCCAGCCTGTGGGTGATGGGAGGAAAAGATGCCGCGACCTACAAAGGCGTCGCTGAGTTTATGAAGTTCCTGGCCGAACCGGAAAATGCCGCCGAATGGCACCAGAAAACCGGTTATCTGCCAATCACCACCGCCGCGTATGAACTGACGCAGAAGCAGGGTTTCTATGAAAAAAACCCCGGCGCGGATATCGCCACGCGTCAGATGCTGAACAAGCCGCCGTTGCCATTCACCAAAGGCTTGCGTTTGGGCAACATGCCGCAAATTCGTACCGTCGTGGATGAAGAATTAGAAAGCGTATGGACAGGTAAGAAGACGCCGCAACAGGCGTTGGATAGCGCTGTGGAACGCGGTAACGCGCTGCTGCGTCGCTTTGAGCAATCGACGAAGTAATACGCTTCTGTTGAGCAATACCGGGCCGAAGGGAATCGGCCTGTTTCTTTTCTGTTTGCAACGAGTTAGCGCATGACATCATCCCGCCCCGTTTTTCGCAGCAGTTGGTTGCCTTACGTGCTGGTGTTACCCCAATTGCTGATTACCGTGATTTTCTTTATCTGGCCCGCAGGTCAGGCGCTGTGGTATTCGGTACAGAACTTAGATCCGTTTGGGTTATCCAGCGAGTTTGTCGGTATGGAAAACTTCAAGCAACTGTTCAATAACCCCTATTACCTTGATTCATTTTACACCACGCTGATCTTCAGCTTTATGGTAGCCGGGTTTGGCATGTTAATTTCGCTCTTTCTGGCCGCACTGGTGGATCATGTTATTCGCGCCAGCCGCCTGTACCAGACGTTGATTATCCTGCCCTATGCCGTCGCCCCCGCCGTCGCTGCCGTATTGTGGATGTTCCTGTTTAACCCCGGTCTGGGGCTGATTACCCATTTTCTCGGGCTGATGGGCTACACGTGGAACCACGCGCAGCACAGCGGTCAGGCGATGTTTTTAGTGGTGCTGGCGTCGGTGTGGAAGCAGATCAGTTATAATTTCCTATTTTTCCTTGCGGCGCTGCAATCTATCCCTCGTTCACTGGTGGAAGCGGGCGCGATTGATGGTGCCGGGCCGGTACGACGATTCTTCAATCTGGTACTGCCGATGATCTCGCCAGTGAGCTTCTTCCTGCTAGTCGTCAATCTGGTGTACGCCTTTTTCGACACCTTCCCCATTATCGATGCCGCGACGGCCGGAGGCCCCGTGCAGTCGACGACCACGCTGATCTACAAAATCTATCGCGAAGGGTTTGCCGGGCTTGATCTGTCTAGCTCTGCGGCGCAATCGGTGATCTTGATGCTGCTGGTGATCGGGTTGACCGTTATTCAGTTCCGTTTTGTAGAACGGAGAGTGAATTATCAATGAAGGTGAATCAATGAAGGCCAATGACAATGATTGAGAATCGTCGCGGGTTAACTATTTTCAGCCACGTCATGCTGATCGTCGGTATTCTCGCCGTCTTATTTCCGCTGTACGTGGGGTTTGTGGCCGCTACGCTGGATAATCAGGAGGTCTTTCAGGCCCCCATGACGCTCATCCCCGGTACTCATCTATGGGAAAATCTGCGCCACATTTGGTTACACGGCGCGGGCAACAACGGTACGCCATTCGGGCTCATGCTACTGAACAGCTTCGTCATGGCACTGACGATTACGGTGGGGAAAATCACCGTATCGATTCTGTCCGCTTACGCCATCGTCTATTTCCGTTTTCCGCTGCGCAGCCTGTTCTTCTGGATGATTTTTCTGACGCTGATGCTGCCGGTGGAAGTGCGTATTTTCCCGACGGTGGAAGTGATCGCCAGGCTGGACATGATGGACAGTTACACCGGTTTAACGCTGCCGCTGATGGCCTCGGCGACCGCAACCTTCCTGTTTCGCCAATTCTTTATGACGCTGCCGGATGAGCTAATGGAAGCGGCGCGTATCGACGGCGCCAGCCCGATGCGTTTCTTCTTCGACATGGTGTTACCGCTATCGAAAACTAATCTGGCGGCGCTGTTCGTGATCACATTCATCTACGGCTGGAACCAGTACCTGTGGCCGCTGCTGATTATCAGCGATGCCAATCTGGGTACGGCGGTCGCCGGGATTAAAAGCATGATTGCTTCCGGTGACGGAGCGACCCAGTGGAATCAGGTGATGGCCGCGATGCTGCTGACCATGCTGCCGCCGCTGCTGGTGGTGTTACTGATGCAGCGCTGGTTCGTGCGCGGTCTGGTGGACAGCGAAAAATAACTTGAGACGAATTTCGGAAACGCTTATGGCAAGTTTAAAACTTCAGGCCGTCACCAAGTCTTACGATGGCAAAACGCAGGTTATCCACCCCATCGATCTGGATGTCGCAGACGGCGAATTCGTGGTGATGGTGGGGCCATCGGGCTGCGGTAAATCGACGCTGCTGCGCATGGTGGCAGGCCTCGAACGCACCACCAGCGGCGATATCTATATTGATAACCAGCGGGTCACCGATCTGGAACCGAAAGATCGCGGAATTGCGATGGTGTTCCAGAATTATGCGCTTTACCCCCATATGAACGTATTCGACAATATGGCTTACGGCCTGAAAATTCGTGGTTTCGGCAAGGCGCAGATTCGTGAACGCGTGGAAGATGCGGCGCGAATTCTGGAGCTGATGCCGCTGCTGCAACGCAAACCGCGTGAGCTATCAGGCGGACAGCGTCAGCGCGTGGCGATGGGGCGAGCGATCGTGCGTGAACCGGCGGTGTTCCTGTTTGATGAGCCGCTATCAAATCTCGATGCCAAACTGCGCGTACAGATGCGGCTGGAATTACAGCAACTGCACCAACGCCTGAAAACTACCAGCCTGTACGTCACGCACGATCAGGTCGAAGCGATGACGCTGGCCCAGCGCGTCATCGTCATGAATAAAGGCATTGCCGAGCAAATCGGCGCGCCGGCTGATATTTATCGCCGCCCGGCATCGCTGTTTGTCGCCAGTTTCATTGGCTCACCGGCCATGAATCTGTGGACGGGCCGCATTAGCGATGATGGCTGCCGCTTTGAAATTGGCGACGACATCACGCTGGCACTGCCCGAACCAAAGCCGCAGTGGCGCGGCAAGGCATTGACGCTGGGGGTACGACCGGAGCATATTCAATTAGCGACGCGCGAAACCGGCGGCATCCCATTGCACGTGTCCACACTCGAACTGCTGGGCGCGGATAATCTAGCGCACGGTAAGTGGGGCGGACAAAACGTGATCGCGCGACTCTCTTATGAGCACTGCCCCGCTATCGGTTCGACGCTCTGGCTGCATTTACCAACGGCATCATGGCACCTGTTTGATTCGCAAAGCGGATTACGGATGGAATAATGGAAACAACCTGGCCCTACCCGCCCATTGTCGCCCATCGCGGCGGGGGTTCACTGGCACCGGAAAACACGCTGGCAGCGATTGATGTCGGCGCCAGTCTCGGTCACAAGATGATTGAATTTGACGCCAAGCTGTCGCAGGACGGCCAGATTTTCCTCCTACACGACGACACGCTTGAGCGCACCAGCAATGGCTGGGGCATTGCTGGTGAACTGCCGTGGGACACGCTGGTCAGGCTGGATGTCGGCGGCTGGTACGGTCATCAATTTGTGGGTGAACGCCTGCCGCTGCTATCGGAAGTGGCAAAACGCTGCATGCAGTACGGCATGGCGGCCAATATCGAAATTAAACCCACGACCGGATATGAAACCGAAACTGGGCGGGTGATTGCGCTGGCAGCGCGTCAGCTGTGGGCCGATCATCCGGTTGCACCGCTGCTATCTTCGTTCTCTATCGACGCGCTGGAAGCCGCTCAGCAGGCTGCACCGGAACTCCCGCGTGGGTTATTGCTGGATGAATGGAACGAGAACTGGCTGACGCTAACGCGGCGTCTGGGGTGCGTGTCTATCCACCTGAATCACCAATTGCTGACGGCAGAACGCGTTGCGACGCTGAAAGCCGCGGGTTTACGCATTCTGGTTTATACCGTTAACCAACCCGATCGCGCACAAACTTTGCTGGATTGGGGCGTTGACTGTATCTGTACTGACCGGATAGATTTAATCGGGGCAGACTTCGCGACCGGCTGAAGTCTGCCTTTCACCCGTCATCCTGCGTTATCTTGTCATAGCACGCCGCGGCGATGTTGATATCGTCGCAAGAAAATATAATGCGGGGGGGCCTTCTTTCTGACTTGGTGCCGGTAATAAGGCAAGGAAATAGCTTCATGCCCGCATTTATTGTTTCGCTTTGGCACCAGATTTTTCTGTCGTTACCCCTCTTTGTTCTGATTGCGCTCGGCTATAGCCTGATTCGCTACGGTAAATGGCCGACCACCGTGACCGACGGCATGACGCGCTTTGTCTTCTCCGTCGCCATGCCCGCCATGCTGTTCCGCCTGATGGCTGATTTCTCCAAACGTCCGGTGGTGGATGCCCGGCTGCTGATCGCCTTTTTCGGCGGCTGCCTGCTGGTGTTTGTCTTAGGCCGCATCGTGGCACGTAAGGTCTTTCACCTCGATGGTGTCTCCGGCTCGCTGTTTGCGCTGAGCGGCATCTTCTCCAACAACGTGATGCTGGGGCTGCCGATTGCCACGCTGATGCTGGGTGAAGAGGCCATCCCGTCTGTCGCGCTGGTCGTCGTGTTTAACGGGCTTATTTTGTGGACGCTGGTGACGGTGTCGGTGGAGTGGGCGCGTAACGGGGCGTTGTCGCTACAGGGTTTCACCAAAACCGCGCTGGGCGTGCTGAAGAACCCGCTGATTATCGGCATCTTGTCCGGTACGGCGTTTAGCCTGACCGGTTTGCCGCTGCCGTCATATATCGATCAGCCGCTTGCCATGCTGGGGCAGATTGCCGCACCGCTGTCGCTGGTAGCACTGGGGATGGGGCTGGCGGAATACCGTGTGCGTGACGGCTGGCAGATCAGTACGGCGATTTGCACGATCAAGCTGCTGGTACAGCCGCTAGCGATCTGGGGGATTGCGATTGCACTTGGCCTGCCGGAAATGGAAACGCGTGCGGTTGTGCTGCTGGGGTCGATGGCGGTGGGCGTTAACGTCTATCTGATGTCGCGCCAGTTTGATGTGCTGGGTGGCCCGGTGGCATCAAGCCTGTTGCTATCAACGGCGCTGGCGGCGCTAACCACGCCGTTGATTCTGACGCTGATGGGTGTGCGGTTATAAGGCCGCAGTAGTCTCAGGGGTTCTGTTTAATCGGCGGCGGCGGTGTGGCACTCTGTGACCGTTGTAAATCCTGTTGGATCTGCTGTTGGCGCTGTTGCTGCAACTGCTGGTTGCGCTGCTGGAGCTGCTGATTCAACTGCCGTTGCTGTAATTTCTGGCTCTGCTGCATAGTCTGCTGCAACTGTTTCTGGCTGCTGATACCGCTCTCAAACTGCTGCTGAGGCGTGGGCGCTGGCGGCGTGTTAGCGGTTGCTAGAAGCGGCAGACCGAGCAGCACAGCACAGGCCAATAATGTCGTAGGGTGTTTCATTAAACCTCCACACAGGCTGTATGCCTGCATCGTGTTCTCATCAGTACATTAGCCTAATGTTTTTCCTTAAGTGTAATCGCTGTAGAGGAAAACGTCGTGCAGAGTAATCCGCAATCCTACATGCACAGGTTTTGGGTTGCCCTGTTGGAATGCGCTATACTGCGGCGGAATTTTCCTTTGTGGTTGACGCTATCTCATGTTCCATATCGCGCTCTATGCGCCTCAAATTGCACCAAACACCGGCAATATTATTCGACTGGCGGCTAACAACGGCTGTACGCTTCATGTGATTGAACCATTGGGGTTTGATTTTGAAGAGAAAAAACTACGCCGGGCGGGGCTGGATTACCACGATCTGGCGAGCGTCAGCCGTCATAAAAATTATCAGGATTTTCTGGCTGCCGTTCCCGGCAAACGCATCTTCGCCTGTACGACTAAAGGCAGTCGCCCTTATGACCAGCCAGCCTACCGTCCAGGTGATGTCTTGTTATTTGGCTCGGAAACGTCGGGGTTACCGGATGAAATTCGTAATGGCTTTGCGTCAGACTTCCGTATCCGCATTCCCATGCAAGCCAACAATCGCAGCCTGAACCTGTCGAATGCGGTAGCGATCATCAGCTATGAAGCCTGGCGGCAAAACGGCTTCGGCGGTTGCCGATAGCCGCCTGATTTTACCGTTGATGCAATGGCAGCCAGATAACTAAACGCAACCCACCTAGTGGGCTGTCTTCCGCTTTTACCCAGCCTTTGTGTTGCGTAATGGCGGTTTCTACGATAGCCAGCCCTAAACCGCTGCCGCCGGATTCGCGATCGCGCGCTTCATCCGTCCGATAGAAGGGGCGGAATATCTGTTCGCGATCTTCCGGGCTCACACCGGGGCCATCATCGTCCACTTTGATGGTGATTCCCCGATTATCCACCGAAAAGGCGACTTCGATATGGCTATGCGAGTAGCGCAGCGCGTTACGCACGATATTTTCCAGCGCACTGTCAAGCGACGCCGGATTGCCGAAGATCGTCCATGGCCCAGGCGGATAAGGGACTTCCAGCGTTTTTCCCATCTGCTCGGCTTCAAAAGCGGCGTCATCCAGTACATTGCCCCATAGCTCATCGGCTCGCAGGAACTCGCGCGTCAATTCATTCTTATGTTGGTTACGTGAAAGCACCAACAAATCGTTGATCATGCTGTCAAGCCGCTGCGTTTCCGTCTCAATGCGATTCAGCTCATTACCTTCGCCCTGGCGTCGACGCAACAGCGCCGTCGCAAGTTGCAAACGCGTTAGCGGTGTGCGTAATTCATGAGAGATATCCGATAGAAGACGTTGCTGTGCGGTAACCATGCGTTCTAATGCGCTAACCATTTGGTTGAAGCTGGCGCCGGTGGCCAAAAACTCTTGTGGGCCGGATTCCAATTCCGGGTGTTGGCGTAAGTTGCCCTTAGCCACTTCGTCCGCGGCATATTTGAGCTTGCGGGCGGGTTTTGCCAGACTCCAGGCCAGCCAAAGCAATAACGGTGAGCTGATCAACATAGTAACGATCAGCAGCAACAATGGGCGATCAAACAATAGGCTGATAAAATCCGACTGCGGGCTGTTGGCCGGACGAATGATATAAAGTTGGTAATTGTCATCACCATCGCGGATCGCAAAAGGGCCTAAAAGCTCAACACGACCATAATTTTTCTTTTGCGGGTGGTCGGCATTATCCGATAACCCGATAAAATTACGCACAATCTGCGTTTCATGTTTCTCGATGCCGAAAATACGCCCCTCGCTGGTGACCAGAAAAAGGCGTTGCCCCGGCGGAGACCACTTCTCCAATACCCAGAACAAGCGTAACCACCAGCGCAGATCATTTGCGGGTGTGTTAGCGAGGTCCGCTTCAATGTGCTGTTCCAGTATAATCCCCTGCCGTAGCTCATTTTCCAGCAGGCCTGTAAGCTGACGGGAATCCAGCTTAGGTAACATTAAAACCAGCATGAGTACCAGCGCCAGCGTTAGCCAGAATATGGCAAAAATACGGGCGGTCAAACTGTTGATCATGCCACCGATACCATCAGATAGCCTCGCCCGCGCAACGTTTTAAACCAGGGTAAGCCATCCTTACGTTCTGGCAATTTGCGCCGTAGGTTAGAGATATGCATATCGATCGCGCGGTCAAACGGCGTTAATCGTTTTCCCAGCACTTCCAGGCTTAAATGTTCGCGAGAGACGACCTGCCCCAACCGTTGGGCCAGAAGATACAATAACGTAAACTCAGTGCCTGTCAGGTCCAGCACGATATTGTCAAAACTCGCTTCCTGCCGTCCCGGATTCAAACGCAACCCATCGACTTCCAGCGTTGGCGAAGCGTTATCATCAGCCTGTTGTTGGTCAGTCCAATGAGATCGGCGTAAAATAGCGCGAATACGTGCGACTAATTCTCTGTCGTTAAACGGCTTCGGCAGATAATCATCCGCACCCAGTTCCAGACCGAGAACGCGGTCTAATTCACTGCCGCGCGCGGTCAACATAATGACTGGCGTTTGATGCTGCTGCCGCAGTTCTTTTAGGGTATCGATACCGTTTTTCTTCGGCATCATCACATCCAGTAATAACAGGTCGATCGAGCTATCTAACACCTGTAATGCCTGTTCGCCATCGTAGGCGACAACGACTTCAAAACCTTCCATTTCGAGCAATTCTTTTAGTAACGCCGTTAGCTCTCTATCGTCATCAACCAGTAGAATTTTATTCATGTTTTCTCTACCTCCAAAGGCAAAATACGATATAGATTACCGCTATTCCATGACTTTACGTAGTTTTACATCCTCTGACGCATGTTTGCAGCAGGGTGCGTAGACTCCTAACCATTGATTGACAACATAACCTACTGCTCTGGAGAGTATAGATGCCATCGTTTGCAACCTTATCTCTTGCGTCACTGCTCATGCTAGGCACGTTTACGGCCTGTGCAGCAGAGAGCGTTGCGACTCCGGTGGCCAGCGGTTGGCCTATTGATGATTCCGTTATCAATGGCGTACCCAATCAGCAAGGTATGTTCAATGGCGTAAGGCTGACTGAGCAACAGCGCCAACAAATGCGGGATTTAATGCAACTGAGTCGTCAGGACAAACCTGCATTTGATGCCGAAGAAGTTAAAGCCCTGCACAAGCTGGTAACGGCGAAAACGTTCGATGAACCGGCAGTACGGGCGCAAATAACGCGAATGATGAATGTACAAATTGAGCGTCAGATTCAGATGGCTCGAGTACGTAACCAGATGTACAACCTGCTGACGCCAGAGCAAAAAGCGACGTTAGAAGTAAAGCACCAGCAGCGCTTAAAGGCGATTCAGCAGCAGATATCCATGTTTAACCAGATGGCCACGCCATCTCCAGGTGCAACAGGTCATTCCGAGTTGTCCCCCTGATTGTAGTAAGCAGTATGTAGTAAGCGTAGTGTAGTCCGAGTAGTTATATGTAGTAGGTACACCCTGTTTTCCTTGCCATAGACACCATCCCTGTCTTTTTGCCCTCCATGACGGAGGGCTTTTTTTTGGTTCATCGCAGGTTAGCGTGAACCAATAGAAAACACGCCGGAGCGGGAGATCGCGACGCGTGCCGATGTCATACTTTCCCTGTATCATTGTCCTATCGCGTTAGCCTCTGTATGGCACAGACGCACATAATTTTATTTTAACTTTTGATACTAATACCATGACTCGTTCTCCCCGTTCGACCGCCTGGTTACGTGTTGTCAGCCTATCTCTGGCGGCGTTTATCTTTAATACTGCTGAGTTTGCTCCCGTCGCGCTACTGTCAGATATCGCCGCCAGCTTTTCCATGAGTGCCGCACAGGTTGGGCTGATCATTACGATTTATGCCTGGGTCGTTGGCCTAATGTCGCTCCCTTGTATGCTGTTATCCAGTGATATGGAGCGGCGTAGCCTGCTGATTAAACTCTTTATTCTGTTCGCTGCCAGTAACCTGTTGTCCGCTCTGGCCTGGAATTATTGGATACTGGTCGCTGCACGTATTGGCGTCGCGCTGGCTCATGCGGTGTTCTGGTCAATTACGGCATCATTAGTCGTCCGCGTGGCGCCTGCGGATAAAAAAGCCCAGGCACTAAGCCTGCTGGCGACCGGAACGGCGCTGGCGTTAGTGTTAGGGCTGCCTTTGGGCCGATTGGTCGGCCAGTACTTGGGCTGGCGCGTAACATTTGGCCTTATTGGCCTGATAGCCGTGGCGATTATGCTGGGGCTGATGACATTGCTGCCAGTATTACCGAGCAGCAATTCGGGTTCACTGAAGAGTTTACCTCTGCTACTGAAACGCCCGGCATTGTTGTGCGTTTATGGATTGACGGTAATGATAGTGACGGCGCATTTTACCGCCTACAGTTACATTGAACCATTCATCCAGAACGTGGCATTATTAGGTGAAAATTTCACCACCTTGTTGTTGTTAATTTTCGGCGGTGCCGGAATTATTGGCAGCATGCTATTCAGCCGCTACAGTAGCCGGTATCCGGCGGGTTTTCCGATTGCGTCATTTGCATTTTTAGCGGCATGTTTATTGTTACTGCTGCCCGTGTCATTCAGCGACTGGACCCTGGCAGCGCTATGTATCGTCTGGGGGATGGCGATTATGGCGCTAAGTCTGGCGATGCAGGTCAAGGTCTTGACGCTGGCATCAGACGCCACCGATGTGGCAATGGCGCTCTACTCTGGCATTTATAATGTTGGGATCGGCGGCGGCGCGCTGCTGGGTCATCAGGTGATTGTTTATCTTGGCCTGCCCGACGTCGGTTTCATCGGATCAGCGCTGGCAATACTGGCGACATTGTGCTGTATTTTCACGTTTGTCCGCTATGCCAGCGTGTTAAAAACATCCTTAACGAGTTGAATATCAGCCTTAACCCAGGCTATTTGGGGGTACCATGACGCCACACTATGCACGTCTGGTCACGCTAGCCGCCCTATGTGCAACCGCCATAGCGCTGGGGCTCTTCATCATGAAGGTGTTTGCCTGGTGGCATACCGGTTCCGTGAGCCTGCTGGCATCGCTGGTCGACTCCTTAGTCGATATCGCCGCATCGCTAGTGAACCTGTTGGTGGTGCGCTATTCATTACAGCCGGCGGATACGGAACACGCCTTCGGCCACGGTAAGGCGGAATCGCTGGCCGCGCTGGCGCAGAGTATGTTTATCTCCGGTTCGGCATTGTTTCTTATTCTGACCGGGTTGCAGCATTCGCTGGCACCGCAAACACTGCACGCACCGGAAGTGGGCATCTGGGTGACACTCATTGCGCTGGCCGCCACCCTGCTGCTGGTGTCGTTTCAGCGCTGGGTCGTCAAGCGTACGCACAGTCAGGCCGTACGGGCGGATATGCTGCATTATCAGTCCGACTTGTTAATGAATGGCGCTATTCTGGTGGCGCTAGCGCTCAGTTGGTACGGCGTTACACGCGCCGATGCGCTGTTTGCGTTGGGTATCGGCGCGTATATTTTATATAGCGCATTGCGAATGGGGTATGACGCAGTACAGTCGCTATTAGATCGGGCGTTGCCGGATGACGAACATCGTGCGATCGCTAACGCGATCGTGCACTGGCCGGGCATTCGGGGCGCGCATGCGCTACGTACCCGGCGAGCTGGCCCTACGCGCTTTATTCAACTGCATCTGGAAATGGATGACGCTCTGCCGCTGGTGCAAGCACACCACATCGCCGATGGGTTGGAGCAAGCATTGCGTACACAGTTTCCTGGTGCCGATATCATCATTCACCAGGACCCGGTTTCCGCCGTGCCGGAAGATCAGCGCGACAGGTTAACCGTATAGCTGTCCAGGTTTTTAGCATGTTATGTCAGGAATGCGCCAGATCGTCAGAATATATGCACAATTTACCCTGACCTGAATCAATTCAGCTTCGGGTGTTTGTTATACTATGTTAGTAAAAGAACAAGACGTTGCTGCAGTAAACTGCGGCAGCGAATTTACGGAAGAATCCTACAATATTACATCTACAAGTCCAGAGGTTGTCATGATTAGAAGAATCGGCGTGTTGACGAGCGGTGGCGATGCACCAGGTATGAATGCGGCAATTCGTGGCGTGGTTCGCTGCGCATTAACGGAAGGGTTGGAAGTTTACGGCATTCATGATGGCTATCAGGGCTTGTACGAGGATCGCATGGAGCAGTTGGATCGCTACAGCGTATCGGATGTAATAAATCGTGGCGGTACGTTTCTGGGTTCGGCGCGTTTCCCGCAGTTCCGCGACGAAGCGATACGTCAGGTCTGTGTGGAAAACATGAAAAAACGCGGCCTGGATGCACTGGTGGTCATTGGCGGTGACGGTTCCTACATGGGGGCCATGCGTTTGACGGAAATGGGTTTCCCGTGTATCGGGCTGCCAGGTACGATCGATAACGATGTCGCGGGAACAGATTACACCATTGGTTATTTCACCGCGCTGGAAACCGTGCTGGAAGCGATTGACCGCCTGCGCGACACCTCTTCTTCACACCAGCGTATCTCCATTGTTGAAGTGATGGGGCGACACTGCGGCGATCTGACGCTGGCGGCGGCGATTGCTGGCGGCTGTGAATTTATCGTCCTGCCGGAAGTGCCCTTCAGCCCGGAAGATCTGGTCAGCGAAATCAAAGCCGGTATCGAAAAAGGGAAAAAACACGCCATTGTGGCCATCACCGAACTCGTGTGCGATGTCGGCGAATTGGCGAAATACATTGAAAAAGAAACGGGGCGCGAAACCCGCGCTACCGTACTCGGCCACATTCAGCGCGGCGGCTCGCCGGTAGCCTATGACCGTATCCTGGCTTCGCGCATGGGGGCCTACGCGATTGAGCTACTTTTGCAGGGCTACGGTGGTCGTTGCGTGGGAATTCAGAACGAAAAAATGGTTCACCATGACATCATCGATGCCATTGAAAACATGAAGCGTCCATTCAAAGGCGACTGGCTGGAAACCGCGAAAAAATTGTTCTGATTCCCTAAAGCTGATGCTTTCGCTAATTGACGGCTACACCAATCTTGCCGTTATTCGGCGTAAAAAATTATGCTGAGGAGATAGCTAGCTTAGGATGAGCCGCATGGACGCGGCGAAAGCTTGCGCCACGCCTGGAGCGTGTCGCAAGCGGTCCGTTAAGCCAGATATCGACGAAGGCACCGCGTCAGCGGCATAATTTCCGCCGAAAGCCTGGGGTCACGGGGCGAGCGGCGTCTGAGCCGTCCCGTGTCGGGCGCGTGCTACAAGGTAGCATGAAAATAACGTCATTACCGCGCACGAAACTATCTCCTGGATTACATAAAATCTATGATCAGGAGACAACTATTAAGTGGAGATGGGTTTCTCCCCTATCATATCCACCGTTGTAGGTATATAACCGGTGGAAATATAAAAATCGGTTTTATTATTTTTTCTGCAGGAATAGACCTGCTAGCCTGCCTATTCCTTCCATCCTGATGACACGCTGATTGTTGCTATGAACATCGATCTTCGCCAACTGCGCCACTTTATTGCCCTGATTGAACATCGAAATTTTACGTCGGCGGCGCAGGCGATGAAGCTGTCCCAATCCGCCTTCAGCCGTAGCATTCAGTCGTTGGAACAGGCCATCGGCGCGCGTCTGATCGATCGCATGAATCAGTTGGAACCGACACCTAAAGGGCTAGTGGTGCTGGAACACGCGCGTCGTTTGATTAATCAGACACATGAATTGTTTAACGATATCCAGCAATTCAACGAGAAAGAAGCGGGCGAAGTGAATTTTGGCTGTGGCCCGGCCCCCGCGGCCTGGCTGATGCCGCAGGTGATCGGGGCTTTCTCGCGACAGTACCCAAAGGCGAGAATGGTCTTTCGCGTCGATAACTGGCAGGCGCTAGGCCATCGGCTCATGGCAGAAGAGCTGGATTTCATCGTGGCAGACATGCGCAACTTTGAATTTGATACCCGCTATCGGGTTCAGCCGCTAAGCCAGCACCATTGGGGATTTTGCTGTCGCAGCGGGCACCCGCTGGCGGCGCAGGAAGAGATCACCGTCGAGCAATTCTTTTCCTATCCACTGGCGGCAACGATCCGTCCTCCTAACCTGCACCGCGCGCTGGTGCAACTTAGCGGTAAACTGGATATTCGTACCAGCATTGAGTGTGAAAATGGCTACAGCCTGCTGGACGTAATACGTCATTCGGATGCTATCGGAACAACCAACCATTTCACCGAACCTGAGCGGCACGGTATTCATATGCTGAAGATTAGGGGTCTGGACGACAAAACCGACGAGTTTTATACCCACTACGGTATCATTTATTTGGCGGATGCCCGTCTACCTCTGCTGACGCGTAAGCTGATCGACACCTTCGTGCAGGTCGATAACGACCTGCACGGCACGCCCGTATCGCCTACAGCGGAGTAACGCTGAACTCGCTGATATCCTGACGTGAAAAAACCGTCCGAAAGCCAAAATAGCCGGGGGCAGGCGTGTTCGGGTAGCTGGCGTGAAAATAGAGCACATCATCGACCCAAAACCGCGTTTCTCGTCGATCCACCTCAATCACGATGCGATAGCGACGATTAGGGCGCAGCAGATGCGCGGCATCGGTGTATTCGCCGAGCAGGAGGCGCTCACCGTGGCCATTGTAATAGCGGAAGCGCGTGGTGCTGTTCCAGTTGCCGCCCATGCCAACATAGTACAGGTTCAGGTTGTCATATTCGCTGAGTTTGCCATTGCGGGTAAACAGATTCGGGTGGTGCAGATCGCGTGCAGCCCAGAATTGATTCAGATCGGATACACGGTCATAGGGACGACCCGCAACCAAAATCTCCCGCGTGAAAGCGATGCGATACGTGCCTGATAGCGGAGCATCCAGCCAGAGCGTTAGCCCAGCGGCGCTCTCCAGCGTCAAGCGCTCAGACGTAGTTTGGATCGCCGTGCGATCGGGCTCTTCCTGCTCCACCCGCCAATGTAGCGACTGGCCAGCATAACCGGTGGACCAGATAAACGTTGAACGGTGAGGAGAATCAATAATGTCACACGTTCCGTCTATCTGCGGCGACAGAAGAAGCATGTTCTCAGTACAGCCTGGGTCAATCATGGTAATGTCCTGTAGCGTACCGCCGGGCGGCGGCATTAAGAAGAGGGAATGTCATCCAGCAACGCCAGTAGAGCGATGGCCGTTAATCCCCACTGGGCGACGGCGTTGGTCGCCAGGTTAGTTCCCGTGGTGCTGTCGGAATGTTGATCAATGGTGGAATCAATCACCGGCTCATCAATGGGATAAAGGACGTCCGGAGGCATTAGCCGTCGCTGCGCAAGCGTTGGGTTTACAATGCCGCCGCTGCCCGCGATAAATTCTGCCCAGGCGCGTTGCGCCAGCGTGCGATCGTTCAGTTGCTTCGCGGCAAAGGCGGTTAGTCGGGCATGCCCCTGCGCCAGATTGAGTTTTTTCACCTTTACGCCAACCACGGCGCTCAGCGCGACAGGGTCGTTATACAGTCGACAGTAGTCGAGCCACGCGCGTCTAAAGGCGGGATCGGGCAGAACCTCAACCAGTTCGCTACAGATTTCCGTCAGGCCAAAAACGGCACTCAAATGTGAAATTTCTACCTGATCCGCCTGAGCTGGAAGAAATTTACCGGTATCGGGGTCGATAGCGGCGCTGCCAGTGAAAAAACCGTGCGGTTGAGCGGCCAGCGTCTGCATGCTGTTAAGTAAACGGTCGCGCATCGCTGGATCATCATAGCGTTCCCAGGCAGTTAGCCAGGCAGCCGCGACCGCCCCCCAGTCGGTGCCGAAACCCAGACTAATATGGTTTGGGTTATCGGGATGCGTCTGGCCGATTTTGCGACCGGGCAGTACCACGCTTAGCGTACGCAGTGCCTCAACCTGTTCATCCATCAGTTCACCGATACGCTCATCGGCGGTGAGGTAGTAGAGAAAACGGCGGTTGGCGACAGTAGAAATACGCAACTGTTTGGCGCTATCCCCCCAGTGGCGGACATTGTGCCGCGAACCTAACGGGCTAAAGCGTCCCAGATGGTGTACGTCCACTTCGCCCGTGTGCCGCGTCATGGCTTCCGCCATGCGAAACGCCTCGGCGCGCCCGCAGTGCAGAAAGTAATACCAGAGCCACAGATCGGTGCTGAGCTCCGAGTTATCCCACGCATAGCCGCCCACATCGTAGCGCCAGACGTGGCGGTCGCTATCATAGGTATGCATCACGTCGCCGAAATCCCAGAAGCCGTACCATTTTCGCTGTTCAACCTCCTGCCGATAGGCATCGAAATATGCCGCCAATTGCTTTTCCAGACGAGAGCGAGCCGGTGTCGTGGTCGCGGCGGGAGCCCACATCGATCCAAATACGCGCGCACGGTGCAAGTCCTGAGCATCCGCCACCAGTTGTGGCGGTTGCTGCATGCGTCGAGCTCGATTTACCAGATCTTCCGCGTCTGGCGTCGCGGGCAGGACATCGATAAACAGTTCGCTGGTACGTGCTACGCCGACCGCCGAACCGAAGCCCGGTTCGTAATCTTCATAGGTAATGGCCAGCCCTTCGCGCTGTTTCTCATGGGTATCCTGGCCTAGCCCGTCGTGATAGAAACGCATATCCATCGGTTCCGCCCAGGGTGACCATAACCAGAGCGTGACGGTCGCCACGTCGGTATGAGCATTGTCAATTTCCAGACAGGCCGGGTAACTCTGCCAGAAATGGCGTATCCCAAACGCCACGCCGCCTTTAGGCGTACCGAGATAGCCGACCCCTGCCGCCCGTTCACCCGTGGCGGAAAGTAGCCAGCCCTGTCCGGCCGCGGTGCGTTTATGGATCTGGAACCCGTCGGGATGGTGCTGCGTCAGGCGATAACTGCCAAACGCGGGAATGTAATCCAGCCGTTTGCCAACCTCCGGTGAAAAATCCGCGATCGGCGGCGTGGCCTGCCCGGCCAACTGTGCCGCAACAACGGCCGCGCCGGGATCGCGACGCAGACCACTAAGGCCGCGTACCGCCTCACGGAATATCCCGCCCCGATCGGAGACGAAACGGACATGGCGATCGTGCAATTCCCCTTGTAGCGGAACGTCGAACGCTAGCCCAAGTCCTTTCAGGCAGAGTTGCTCATCGTCGTTGTCATAGATCAGCGTGTGTACCACGCGCAGCGAGTCGGTGTTCGCATAGCTATACAGCCGAATAATAAAGGGTATACGCTTAACCCTTTGCAGCGGCGCATGGTGCATACCGCGTAGCGCAATCACCGTCCGCTGCGGCCCGTTTTGCTCGACCGTCACTGTCTCGATCTCTCCCTGATAGGTATCCTGCGTCAGGGTACTGTCTGTCTCGGCTCCCCGTTGCATATGCAACACCAATCGGCCGTTGGTTAACACCAACCGATTATCCCGCCATATTTCTGAGATCAAACGGGTGCCGGCGTGTGGGATCTCGTAGCGAAGGTGGCCCGTCTCCACCGTCCAGCCGTGCTCATGCTCGCGAACCATTGCCGAACTCGTCGAGCTGTCCTTCGCGGGAATCGGCCGCAGCGTCAGTCCGTTTTCCGGCGGCGTGTCTCCCCCCAACGCATGAGCCGACCATTTAATCGAGCCGTCCGGCCAGCGCGCCAGAGGCCAGCTTTGCAGGTCATAAGCGCGCTGTTGCGCATCACGCAGTTGGAAGCTGCTGCCGCTGCGCACGGCGCCTTGCGGCCAGGGGACGCCCCAGGTCACGCCAGTGAACGCACGGGGCCGCTGTCCGTCCAACCAGCGCAGGCTGACCTGCGGTGCGGATTCTCCTGCGTAGGCAGCGGCACGCGGCGCGGTGGCGCGCGCCGATGTCCAGAACGGGGCCGACAGCGCTAGCAGTGTGCTGTCGCGCAGGAACCGTCGGCGTGAATAAGGCATTTTGTTCATAGCGTTAGCCCTTGAAGTCGTAGCCGACCGATATTCCGACCATGCGCGGTTCGCCAATCACACCCGTTGTGGCGCTAGAGCCACGGACGGAGCGATAGTAGTTTTTATCCAGCGCATTCTTCACCCACAGCGATACGTTCCAGCGGTTATCGCCCTGCTTGCCGCTCAGTCCGCTAGACAGATTTAGGACGCCATAGGCGGGAATACGATTGCTCTCAGCATCATCGAGCGTACCGTAAGCCCAGCTTCGCCATGACCATTGCCCGGAAACCGAGGCTTGTAGATTATTCGGTGTATCCCATTGATAGCGCACACGCGTGTTATAGCTCAGCGTCGGGGACTTAAAGACGCGCTTTCCAGACAAGTCGCACGTAACGGCGGCGATGTCAGCCGGGCAACGAGCGTTAGGGAAATTCAGGTAGCGCACATCGAGAACGGTAGCCGCCAGACTGACACTCAGACCGTCAATCGGGCGCAACGTCAGTTGCGTTTCGCCGCCGCGCGAACGGAATTTCCCGGCGTTAATCAGATAGCTGGTATCCGTTTCCTCGTCATAAGCCTTATTCTGAAAATCTTCCACCACGCTCCAGAATAGCGCGGTATTCCATTCCACTTTGCGCTGTAGCCAGTGGGTTTTAACCCCCAGTTCCGCGGAACGGGTTTTCTCAGGATCGACGTACAGCGAATCGATTCCTAACTGTTTGGCCGCCCCGGCTGAAACATTTAGCCCCCCTGATTTTTCTCCGTATCCCAGCGTAGCGTAAGGCGTAATATTCGGTGTGGCGAACCAGTTCAGACTGATGGAGCCCGAAGGCAGGCGGTTGGTTTGCGAGAGTGGGCCAGAATCAAAAGCCGCGCGGTTTTTACGCACGAACGTCCCTTCCTTTTTTTCATAGGTCTGACGCAGCCCGACAATAACATCCAGTTTATCGGTCGCGTGCCAGGTTCCGCGGCCAAAGACGGAATAAACGGTGTCGTCCAACGTACCGAAACGTTGAACGTTAATGCCCTGATAGTTTTTCCCTACCCACGTCAGTACGCGGTTATCGTCGTAGTAGCGACTGTTCGCTTCGGTATCGAGGTTTTCTCCCCAGTAATCGACTCCCAGTGAATAATCGAACGTATTGCCTTTAGGCGAATCCAACCAGAAGCTTTGTGACCAGACGCGATCGCGCACATCGGCGCCGCTGTCGCGATAGAGAGGAATATTCCAGTTATCGGCCGTGCTCGGCAACACGCGGAAATAGCGCAGTGATGACAGAGAGTTGAGGCTATAGCCGCTCTTCAGCTTCCAATTGGCCTCTACCGAGCCACCGCCTTGCGCCACACGAATAACGTTTTCGTCATCCATAGCGACCTGACGACCGTCCACGATCTTGAGGCCGGTCTGCGCCGCGCGGGTGCGAAATGCGTCGGTGGCGCTCACCAACACCGATACAGGGCGTTGAGTTGCATCGCTATAATCTCCGGTGATTCTCAGGCTAAAGCTGTCGTTGGGTTGATACAGCAACTGGCCGCGCACGCCATTATTCTTGCTGCCTCCCAGCTTATGGCCGTTTTCGATATTGGTGACATTGCCGCCGCGTTCTGTGCGCGACAGATTGATACGTCCCGCCCAATGGTCGCTAAGCGGCCCCGAGGCCATCAGTTTGGATTGCAGATAACCGCGTTGTGCGAATGATTGTTCCAGTGAATATTCGGGGGTGAAGGTGGGTTTGCGGGTGCGAATGTCAATCGCCCCGCCGGTGGTATTAAAACCGTAGGCGGCCCCCTGCGGGCCTTTCAATACGCGTGTACTATCAATATCCAGTAGATCGTTTGAGATGACACCGGGGCGAGACAAATAAACACCATCGACAAATAGCCCCACGCTGCCAGGCATACCGATATTCGTACCGCTCTCGCCGCCATCGCCAATCCCGCGAATAGTCACGGTGGTATCCATCACATCGACGGTATCGACATCCAACCCTGTCACCAATTGTAACAAATCTTCGAAGCGATATACCCGTTCTTCTTCGAGCGTTTTGCCGTCGACCACCGATGCTAGCGTTGTGGGCGGCTGAACAGGTTCCCGCTGGGCGCGTACTTTCACACGTTTTAACTGAACGGGCGCAACCGTTGTCTCAGCGCCGGGACGATCATCCGTGGTGATTTGTGGATCGGCGGCGCGAGTCGACGTGGGGAACGTTAAAATGCAGCCCATTAAAAGTCCCGACGTTAATTGGCGTTGGTGTTTTTTTAAATACGCTTGATGTTTTTTTAAAGGCATACGTCTTCCCAATATCGTCAACAGGCCAATCATTGCCGCGTATTTCGTGGCAATTACCAGGTTATAATTTCTTAAAGGAACACATTACTTAGTGGCTTTTAAATATGTATTATCCAGCCATTTATCGACATCGAAAGGTTGCCGAATAAGGCGTGATTCATAAGCTAACGTGACAGCGCGTTTTAATTTGGTCACAAAGCCGGGATCTAATTTAGGCGAAAGGCGCTCGGTTAATGGCGGTAATGTGTCCCATTCGACGCGTAATATATTTTCCGGGTAGCCCGATTGGCTCGCTAATAACTGAATAAACGTATCTTTATTTTTATCGTCGCTGGCCCATGCGGCGGCTTCCCGTTGTACTTTGACCAACCGGCGCAGAATATCCTCGTTACCTTGGGCAAATTTCTCATCCACCAACAGGAAACCGCTAAGTTGACCCGCCCCGTTTAAATCACGGCTAGACAGTGGGATGTCCGCCAGATTTTTATCTCGCAGCGAAAGCGTATTGCTGCCGCCCCAGGTGGCATCAATCTGCCCGGCGGCTAATGCCGCGCTGGCCGCCGCGAAATCGAGGTTAATCAGCTTAACGTCAGAGGGCTTCAGACCTTGAGAATCAAGCGCGCTAACGAAAGATAGCTCGGCCGCCGTGCCACGAAAGAGCCCGACGCGTTTGCCCTTCAAATCGGCGATCGTCTTGATACCGGAACCTTTCGCTACCGCCAGATAGTGATTGATACCGCGTGAGGCCACGGCGATCACTCGCGTATCCAGACCGCGTGAGCGACCGATAATGCTGGCTAAATCCCCCAGATAGGCCACGTCAACCTGATGGTTGCCAAACGCCTCGTTAATGGCGGGGCCAGCGCCTTTAATAAACATCCAGCGGACACCAATCCCGTCTTTGCCAAACTCGCGCTCCAGCAGCTTCTGGCTGTGAATGACGTCGAGCAGACCACCGCCACTGGGTTTGGTGCCTGCGCCGATGTCTGGCGCGGCAATACGAATTTCCGTAATCGCTGATGCAATACCTGACCAGGCCATCCCCATTGCCAATAAGCCAGTTACTAACCATTTTCGCCCAGATGTCGTCATTATTTTACCTGCCAAATAAAATTGATGAATAAGTATCATGTTATTGCGCCTATTCCGAAAGACGCCATATCGTGTGCAGCCCCACATTTAACGGCTCGGCAATAAACTGGCTAATATAAAAAAAGCATTATTATTGTTAATAAATCGCTAAATCAGCATTCACCGCTTATTTCATCGCTATGCAAGAGATGAAAAAAAACTATGTCAACTATGCATTAGATTATGTAGGTTTATTGCCTTTAATTTGTCAGCAGACGGTGATTCATCACCTTACGCTGAAAGAAAAAATTAAATCAGTTTAAATGAATAACGATATGCAGATACATACGTTGACTTTATTAATCACTCAGAAAAAATGACTTATTCCAGCGCTATTTTAGGTTACCTCTCAATGTTACCTGCGCGTTGAAGCATCGCGGGTATCAATAAACACGGTCAGGAGCACTAACCATGACGGAATTACTCTATGCGGGAACCGTGTCAGGCTCCCGGTCCTATTCGCCGGAACCCCCTTCACACGCCAGTCGGGTGAAGGGCGTCGTGCAGCCGCGCGTACCGGCGTTGAATATGACGGTTTCGTCCAGATCGGAACGCTGGCTGGCGGTGATAGCGACATTGCTGTTGCACGCGGCGGTGCTGGCGTTGTTTAGCAGCGCGTCGACACCGCCCGTTACGGTGCCAGCCCGGCCACAGCCTGTCAGCGTCGAACTGGTTGCGACGGTTGCCGATCCGGTAGTGCAAGCGCAACCGGCTGAACCTGAAGCCGTCGCCTCTCCGCCAGAGCCCACCCCGCCCGTTGTGGAAAAACCGATAGATGACAATGCGCTATTGCCGCCGGAACCTGAAAAAAAAGCACCGGAGAGAAAAGCGTCCAAGAAGAAGCCTGAGCCAGTGCCGAAAAAGGCCGCGGTGAAAAAGACCCCACCCGCGCCGACGCCAAAACCGCAGGCTGAAACAGTATCGGCAAGCACCCCGACAACACCAAATCCGGTGGCGCAACGGGCCGTCTCACAACCCGTAGACGCCCCATTAACGCCCCCGCTGGCGAATGCGGACTACCTGCATAATCCGGCACCGTCTTATCCCGACGTGGCCATTAGCCGCGGTTATGAAGGCACCGTGCTATTGAACGTGCAGGTACGCGCCGACGGTAAGGTACAGACTATTCGTATTAAACAATCAAGCGGTTATCCGTCACTTGATGAGGCCGCCAGAGACACGGTGTTGCACTGGTCTTTCGTTCCGGCGCGCCGCGGCACCCAACCGGTGAGCGGCTGGGTGGTTGTGCCTGTCGATTTTTCGCTGAACTCATGAGGTATTGATTATGACGCTTGGACACATTGAACTCTTTTCTGCTGAAGGCGCAGTCATCCTGTTACTGCTGCTGTTTTCTCTCGTGACATGGGGGCTAGGTTTATTGAAGCTCGCTCAATTCTGGCGCGCGCAGCGGCGGGATCGGCGCTTTCGCGCGGCGTTCTGGCAGCAGAATGACGTCAGCGAAACGCCAGAAACCAGCGCCCAACAGCCTGGTTCACTTGCCAATCTGGCGTTAGCGGCGGTCAAAGCGCCGGAACAGATGAGTGGGCAGCTTGCGCTGAAGATTCATCTGCCCGATCGGGTTGAGCGTGCGCTGCAACAGCAAATTCAGCGCGAACGCCGGGCGCTGGAAAGCGGTTTGGCGGTGCTGGCCAGCATCGGCAGTACATCACCGTTTATCGGCCTGTTCGGCACCGTGTGGGGGATTATGGCGGCGTTACGGGAGATCGGGCTTTCGGGTTCCGCCAGTCTCGATACCGTTGCGGGGCCAATTGGTAACGCGCTGATTGCGACCGGCATCGGGATTGCCGTCGCAGTGCCTGCCGTGCTGATCTACAACTACTTTTTACGCCGCCTCAAGCTGGCCGTCGCGGACATGGATGACTTCGCTCATGATGTTTACAGCGTCATGCAGGCACACGATTTTCAGGTCACCATACTTGATACCAGAACGGAATCATCCTCTGCCGCCTTCTCCGTAAAGAACCTGAGAGAGGTAGTCTGATATGGCGTTTACCTCGCGTAATGATGACGACATCATGAGTGAAATGAATATCACACCGCTTGTAGACGTCATGCTAGTGCTGCTGGTGGTGTTTATTGTAACCGCGCCGATGTTGACTAATGCTATTCCAATTCAGCTCCCCAAGACGGCAGCAGTCGCTCCGGCCGATCGCGTCGATCCGCTGGTGATTAGTCTCGATGGCGATCAACGCGTATTCATCAACAAAGAAAATCTGGCGCGCGAACAATTGGTGCCGCGCCTGCAACAGGCTAAAGCGGGTAATGCGGATCTGACCGTGCAGGTACAGGCGGATAAAGAGGCGAGTTATGGCGATGTTGCCGCATTGCTGGCCGATGTCGAGCAGGCGGGGATTACTCGCCTGTCCCTGCTGACGCAAAAGTAACCTCGCCGGATACCGATGATGATGCCAAAATCCCCACTGCGGATACACGCCGCCCCTGATGCTTCGCTGACTACCGCCGCGCTGTCGGCGGGATATTCTGCCTTAGTTGTGTTTCTGGTTGTGCCACTGCTCGTGCTTGCAGGCTGGTGGCTTGCCAGCCGTCACGGCTGGATGTCTGAACAAATCCTGCCTTCGCCACTGACGGTCATCGATAGCGCACGGGCTTTTATCCCCGAAGAACTGGTCCATCAGTTGCCCATCAGCCTGCTGCGGCTGGCGATTGGTTTTAGCGGAGGAATCGCGCTCGGTCTGGTGCTCGGCTGCCTGTTCGGCCTGAATCGGCGGCTGAATGCGCTATTTATGCCGTTGTTCACCGTTATCGCGCAGATCCCGACGTTGGCCTGGATCCCGCTTTTGATGCTGTCGCTGGGCATCGGCGAGGCACTGAAGCTGGTGGTGCTGGTGAAATCGGTGACCGTACCGATGACGCTCTACACCTGTGCCGGGATTCAACAAACGCCGCAAAAACTACACGAAATGGCGCGTAGCTTGCGTTTACCCCCGGTGGCCTTCCTACGCTACTTAATTCTGCCCGCTATGTTGCCGTATGTGATGACCGGCGCGCGGCTGGCATTTTCTACCGGATGGGTCACGTTGATTGCGGTCGAGTTGCTGGCATCCAGCGAAGGGTTGGGCTATCTGCTGGTACAGAGTCGCCAGCTGTTCATGTTGGATTTCGTGTTCGTCTGCATTCTGACCATTGGCATCCTGGGATTCGCCGGAGAGCGTGTGCTGCTGAAGCTGGAGCGTCGCTGGATTCACTGGCCAGCACCGGTGCTGGGGCGCGATAGCTTGGGCTATGCACTACCGAGCCTGTCGCTGACGCCCTGGCTAGTGCCACTGGTACTGATTGTGCTGTGGCAGGTGAGCAGCGTGCACGAGTGGGTGAACGCGGCGTTCCTTCCTGCGCCGAGCCACGTGATCGGCGCGCTGTGGACGGGGCTGATTCAGGGGAGCCTGTTGCTCGATCTCCATGCCAGCCTGCTACGGGCGCTACAGGGCTTTACGCTGGGGAGTGCGGTCGGGATGCTGGTTGGTGCCCTGCTTGGCGGCTGGCGACTCGTCGACAGGCTATTTAATCCGGCACTGTCCGCGTTGCGCTGCGTGGCGCTATTCGCCTGGCTACCGCTGATCACCGCCTGGTTCGGCTTAGGCGAGAGCGCCAAAATCGTGTTTATCGCCGTGGCGGCATTCTTTCCCGTGATGCTGGCAACTCGTCAGGGGATTGCCCAGCTTCCCCCTGCGCTGTCGGAAGTGGCGCAGGTGCTGCGTCTGACGCCAGTTCAGACGCTCCGCACACTGATACTGCCCAGCGTATTGCCGCCGCTGTTTTCCGGACTGCGGCTGGCGTTGATGCATGCGTGGACAGGCGCGATTGGCGCTGAGTATTTCATGCCATCGGGAGAAGGACTGGGCGGCATGATGATTCGCGCACAGCAGTTGCTTGAATCCGATCGCATCATGGCGGGCGTGGTGTTAATTGCTGTCGTCGCCGCGCTATTTTCCCGACTGATGACCTTATCCGAGCGGCGGTTGACCCGCTGGCGCTTTGCGTGACCGTTAACAACGGAGAAACTATGTCACTGCATTTTCAACATATTACTAAACACTTTATCGTCAACGACACGCCACTGACCGTGTTGCAGGACATCGATCTGTCGCTGCATGCGGGTGAACTGGTTGCCATCATCGGTGCCAGTGGCTGTGGTAAATCGACGCTGTTGCGTTTGGCCGCCGGGATTGATACCACGGAACGTGGACGCATTCTGATTGGCGAGCGGCCTGTGCGCGGTATTCCCGACGATGTCAGCCTGGTGTTTCAGGAACCGCGCCTATTTCCGTGGCTCACCGTGACGGGCAATATTCGCCTCGGTATGCTCAACCTCAATCTTTCTCCTGTTGAAGTAGCGCGCCGTATTACGCACTATCTCCAGATGATGGGGCTGGAAGGCTTTGCCGACGCATGGCCGCATCAGTTGTCGGGCGGCATGGCGCAGCGGGTGGCGATTGCCCGTGGGCTGGTGTCGACGCCGCGTATTCTCTTGCTTGATGAACCTTTCGGCGCACTGGATGCGCTGACTAAGCAGCAGTTGCAGACGCGCTTGGCAGAGATACGCCAGCAAACGGATTTGGCGATCCTACTGGTGACGCACGATGTGGAAGAAGCCGTTTTTCTGGCGGACAGGGTGGTAGTGATGTCGCCTCGCCCCGGTCGAATTAGCAGGATTTTGCCGATAAAACTCACTTACCCTCGCGACCGAACCAGCACTGCATTGTTGGAACAACGACAAGTGGTCAGTCAGGCGCTACATCAGGCGGATACTGTCGCAGCCTGATGCTGCTGCCTACCGCTTTCTCTCAATCTTAATCATCGATAGCAACCGCCATGAAAAGGCGGTTTTTCTTTTCTGCTGGTCACGCGAGATCATGCATTTTCAGCATAGTGAAGTCTCGTCATTAACTGGCATAATGCGCATGCCATTCTCGCTCAACACGTTAACAGGATATTCCTATTGGGCAGGCGCTGGCGTGTTAGCCTACACTCGTGAAGATCGTCGTGGTTGGCACCGAGGCACCATTGTAGCCAAGAGAAGACGTCTTACCGATACGTGCCGGAAAATAGGCGGGTATTTGTCGTTATTACTGAGGTTTCCACATGAAAAAAGTGACCGTTGCCGCAACACAAATGGCGTGTTCCTGGGATCTGCCCAAGAATATCGCCAACGCCGAAAAATTGGTGCGACAAGCACATGCACAAGGCGCGCAGATTATCCTGATCCAGGAACTGTTTGCTACGCCCTATTTCTGTATCGATCAAAGCCCGGAACACTATGCGCTGGCGCAGGAGCTGGAAACCAGCCCGCTGATTCAGCATTTTTCCGCGCTGGCGGCGGAACTGAATGTGGTGCTGCCGTTGAGCTTCTTTGAGCGTGCCAATAACGCCTATTACAACTCGCTGGTGATGATTGATGCGGACGGTGCCGTGCTGGACGTTTACCGCAAAACACATATTCCGAATGGTCCGGCGTATCAGGAGAAGCAATTCTTCATTCCGGGCGATACCGGCTTTAAAGTCTGGCAGACGCGCTACGCGAAGGTCGGCGTGGGTATTTGCTGGGATCAGTGGTTCCCGGAAACCGCACGCAGCCTGGCGTTGCAGGGTGCGGAGCTGATTTTCTATCCGACCGCGATTGGTTCCGAACCAGCTTACCCGGATATCGACAGCCAGCCGCACTGGACTCGCGTTCAGCAAGGGCATGCTGCGGCGAATCTGGTGCCGGTGATCGCCTCCAACCGTATTGGGACAGAAGCCAGCAAATATATCGACGGTCTGGAAATGACGTTCTACGGCTCGTCCTTCATTGCCGACCAAACCGGTGCGTTGCTGGCACAGGCCAATAAGACGGATGAAGCGATTCTGGTGCATCAATTTGATTTAGAAGCCATTGCTGCCCAGCGTGCGTCATGGGGCCTGTTCCGCGACCGTCGCCCGGACATGTACGGCGCCCTCGCCACTTCTGACGGTAAGACCTGGAGATAAGTCATGTCACAGCCAGCCACTCCTTCTCTTACCACGCCACGTCAGGATGGTTTTGCGATGCCTGCCGAGTGGGCGCCGCATGACGCCGTGTGGATGCTCTGGCCCTATCGCACTGACAACTGGCGCGAACAGGGTATTCCGGCACAGAAAACCTTCGCGCGTGTCGCCGAAGCCATTGCTCGAAATACGCCGGTTATCATGGGCGTACCTGCGCGCTTTATGGCGCATGCGCAACAGATCATGCCGGTGAACGTCACGCTGGTGGAAATGGAAAGCGACGATGCCTGGATGCGCGATACCGGCCCAACCATCGTGCTAAATCAGGCGGGTGAACGTCGGGGTATCGACTGGCAGTTCAACGCCTGGGGCGGCAAACTTGGCGGCCTGTATGAAGATTGGCGTCAGGATGAGAAAGTCGCGGCCCAGGTGCTGGACTATCATCAGGCTGCGCGTTACGCCGCGCCGCTGATTCTGGAAGGCGGTTCGATCCATGTCGATGGTGAAGGCACATTGCTGACTACGGCGGAATGTTTGCTCAATCCGAACCGTAACCCACACCTCAGTAAGGCAGACATCGAACGGCTGATGCGTGATTACCTTGGCGTCTCGACGATTATCTGGCTGGAACAAGGCGTGTACAACGATGAAACCGACGGCCATATCGATAATATGTGCTGTTTCGTGCGTCCCGGCGAAGTGGCGCTGCACTGGACGGATGACGAAAACGATCCGCAGTATGCCCGCTCCGTTGCGGCCTATGAGGTGCTATCGGCCGCGCGGGATGCGCAAGGGCGTGAGCTGAAAATCTGGAAGTTGCCAGCCCCCGGCCCGCTTTATGCGACCAAAGAGGAAGCGCAGGGCGTGGACAGCGGCGATGCGGTTGAACGCCTTGCCGGTTCTCGTCTGGCGGGGTCTTATGTGAACTTTCTAATCAGCAATCAGCAAATCATTTTCCCGCTGCTAGATGAGAAAACGGATGACGCCGCACGCGATCTGCTGCAACAGATGTTCCCCAACTACCTGATTAGCGGCGTTCCCGCACGGGAAATCCTGCTGGGTGGTGGAAATATCCACTGCATCACGCAGCAAATCCCGGCGGTAAAGCCACTGTTACGCCGTTAACCGGCGGCTGACAAGGCGCGTCGCGGGGAAGCAGACGCCATCTCCGGTTACACTACCGGCCTTCTGGCAACCGATTCACGGATAATCAGCCGCCCTTCACAAGGTTCCTGCGGCGTTACCGTCTCCCCAGCCAGAAGGCCCAACAGTTTTTCCAACGTCTCTTTGATCATCTCCGCGACAGGAACGTGCACGGTGGTCAAAGGCGGATTAAACCAGCGCGCCATCGGTAAATCGTCGAAGCCCAGCAACGAGACGTCATGGGGAATCGCCATACCCCGCTCGCGGAAAGCCGCCGCTGCGCCAATCGCCATATCATCATTACTGGCCACCAGCGCACTGAAAGACGCGTGGCGTTCGGCCAGCATCGCCACCGCGCGGTATCCGCTTTCGGCAGTCCAATCGCCCTGCGCCACGCGCACGGGATCGAAGGCGATACCATTAGCCTCCAGCGCCTGCCGATAGCCTGCCAATCGACTTTCACCGGTGGGGGAACCGTGAGCGCCACTGACAAAAGCGATCTCACGATGGCCTTGCTCGATCAGGTAGTTCATCGCGGTAAAACAGTGCCGCTGATGATCGGTACAGACGCAGTTGCCTTCGTGACGCGCCAGGCTACGGTTCACCACCATGATGGGCTGCGAATGACGTTCGATGATGTTTTCCAGTTCATCGGTAGAGAGATAACGGGGATAGACGATAAGCGCATCGCAGCGCAGGTCGAGCAGGAAGCGGATGGCCTGCCGTTCTTCTTCCGCGCTATGCTTGCCGTCGGCAAGGATCAACTGGCGACCATGCTGTTCCGTCATGGTGGCGGTCTGGAACAATAGCTCGCTGAAGTAGGGGCCGCTGTACAGCGTATTGGTGATGACTAAGCCGATGCTCTGCGATTTGCGCGTGGCCAGGTTGCGTGCCAGTAGGTTGGGGTGATAATCAGTTTCCGCTATCGCCCTGAACACCCGCTCACGGGTGGCTTGGCTGACGTAGTTATTACCCGTCAGCACGCGGGACACGGTCGCTTTCGACACGCCCGCTTTTTTTGCCACATCCAACATGGTCGTCATAGTTCGCTGTTCCTGATAGTCTCCGTTACCAAAGAATTCTATCTCATCAGCGCACCTTTGACAGCCTTGAGCCGTTACTCGCTACAGTCCCGTGACAAAAGCAGAGAGCCCTAGCGGGATGCCAACGCTGTCGGCTACCACGTTCGGCCAGTTTCTTCTTTCACTCAGCAATCCAGTTGAAATAGGCGCGCTCCGCCATCTGACGGAGCGCAAACGCGTAAAACCTATAATGCTTCGCCGTTAGAGGCGATGACCCGCTGATACCAGTAGAAGGATTTCTTTGGCGAACGATTGAGCGTCCCCGTGCCGTCGTCGTGTTTATCTACGTAAATGAAGCCGTAGCGTTTCGCCATTTCCCCTGTGGTAAACGACACCAGATCGATACAGCCCCACGGGGTATAGCCCATTAAATCTACGCCGTCGATGGTCACCGCTTTCTTCATTTCCTGGATATGGGCACGGAGATAATCAATGCGGTAATCATCCTGAATGTTGCCACTGGCGTCCGGCACATCCCGTGCTCCCAGGCCATTCTCCACAATAAATAACGGCACTTCATAGCGTTCGTAGAGTGTTACCAGCGCATAGCGCAGCCCGATAGGGTCAATCTGCCAGCCCCAGTCGCTGGCTTGCAAATAAGGATTTTTCACCGAATGTTGCGAACTGCCATCCATGCTTTCCGCAGTGTTGGTGTGCGCCGTGTCCGCTTTCACCACGTTGGTCATGTAGTAGCTGAACCCCAGGTAGTCGGCTTTACCTTCTTGCAATATCCGCTCGTCCTCCGGTTCCATATGGATATGATACCCCTTCGCTGCCCATTCCCGCCGGGCATAAGAAGGATAATGGCCGCGAATATGTACATCGGAGAAATAGAAACGGTCGTGCATGGATTCCGCCGCCAGCATGACATCGGCAGGATTGCAGGAATAAGGGTAGTAGGGCACAAAGGAACACATACAGCCTACTTTTAATGCAGGATTTATCTCGTGAGCCTTTTTCACCACCAGCGCGCTGGCGACGAATTGGTGATGCGCCGCCTGATACATCGCCTCTTCCGGTTTCTCCTTCTCCGGGAATTTCACGCCGGAATTCATCCAGCCGAAAATTTCGGCGTCAACGTTCTTCTGGTTATTGATTTCATTGAACGTCATCCAGTATTTCACTTTGTATTTATAGCGCTCAATGACCGTCAGCGAGAACTTGACGAAAAAGTCGATAGTCTTGCGGTTCATCCAACCGTCATATTCTTTCGCCAGATGATACGGCATTTCAAAATGGCTGAGGGTCAGCACCGGCTCGATGTTGTATTTCAGCAGTTCATCGATCAGATCGTCGTAGAATTTCAACCCCTCTTCATTCGGTTCGCTTTCATCCCCCAACGGGAAGATCCGCGTCCAGTTGATGCTGGTACGGAAGCATTTGAAGCCCATTTCCGCGAACAGTTTGATGTCTTCTCGATAGCGACGATAAAAATCGATAGCGTCATGGTTCGGATAGGACACCCCATCGATCACCCCGTCGGTGATGCGGCGCTGCACGCCGTGCGCCCCGGCGGTCAGCACGTCCGCCACACTCACCCCTTTTCCTCCCTGATTCCATCCCCCTTCCAACTGATGAGCCGCAACTGCACCGCCCCAAAGGAAATTATCCGGAAACTGACCACTCATATTTTCTCCACCTGTATTTCAATAAATTAATTAATCATAGCGCGTGGTTGTCAGGCTTGGGGTCGTCAAAACCTACCACCCATACCAGCGCAATCGTTACCACAATCGTTACACCGCACCCCACCAGCTCGCCAATAAACGACATCGGCGCTTGCGGGCTGATGGCGTTCACCAGCGTGAACAAACCAGGTAGCGCGGCGAAGGCGTAATACAGCGAGCCAAAAAAACTCGCAACCACTGCACCGATCGCCCCGCCGATGCAGCCACACACGAACGGCTTTTTAAAACGCAGTGTCACACCATAAATCGCAGGCTCCGTGATACCGAAAATCGCCGTCGCACCTGCCGACAGCGCGGTCGCTTTCAGTTTCGTGTTACGGCTTTTCAAAAAACAGCCAAACACCGCGGCCATCTGCGCCACGACCGCCATCGTCTGGTAAGCCTGAAAGGAATCGAAGCCGTTGGTGGCGTAGTTAGCCATCACTACTGGCGTGATGCCCCAGTGGACGCCGAAGATCACCAGCACCTGCCATAGCCCGCCAATCACAGCCGCCGCCAGCGCTGGCGCGGCATCGAACAACGCGTTATAGCTGCCAGCGACCGCCATCGCCACCGCGTTGGTCACTGGCCCGATGACGATCAGCGTCAACGGCACGATAATCAGGAAACAAATCAGAGGGGTAAACAACGCGCTAACGACCTGCGGCACCCAGTTCTCCACCCGCCGTTCCACCAGGGACAGCACCCATACCAGAAACAGCGGCGGTAGTACCGTTGAGGTATATACGGTTTCCGCCAGCGGTAACCCTAAGAAGCGAATGCTTTCGCCCGCCGCGATTTTGCCGGCGAGCGCCGCCCACTCTGGGTTAATCAACGCACAGCAGCACAGTACTGCAATGTACGTGTTGCATTTGAAATGGCGAGCCGCGGTAATGGCGATAAATACGGGCAGGAAACTGAACGGCGTCCAGGACATAAAATTCAGCACGCTATAGGTGCCGGTTTCCTTGAACGCGGGTGCGAGCAGCGTGAGCACGATCAGCAGCCCTTGCAGAATACCGGCCGCCGCCAGAATATAGACAAATGGCGCGAACACCGCTGACATGGTAGCGATCACCGCGTCCAGCCAACGCGTTTTCTGCGTGTCATTCGACAAGTTGCCGCTATTGATCAGCGACGACATGGCGTTGAACACCTCCGATACATGCGTACCAATGACCACCTGGAACTGGCCGCTACTCTCCACCACCGCAATAACACCCGGCATTTTCTGGATATTGGCCTTGGCCTCACTCGGCGTTTGGTTCAATACCAACCGCAACCGGGTGGCGCAGCGCGAAAAATTGGTGATGTTCTGTTCTCCGCCCACTTCTCGCAGGATGTCTCCCGCCAGCTTCGTGTAATCTCTGATTTCGGCCATCTTTCCACCTCTATCTACGCGTTATTTTTATTGTCAGCGTCAATCTGTAACCGGTTGCAGAATGCCGTCAGACAACTTTTATCTGCAACCGGTTTCATATAGATGTGTGTAGTGATTCACAAAATCGGGATGATGCGGCGGGCGTCGTGAGAAGAATCAGAGGAGTGCAATACGCTATGCCTAAAACAAAAAAACCGGTTGGCGTGATAGCGCAAACCGGTTTTTTATCAGACGAACCACGGGGTTCGTCCATTTTCGATGCAAACTTAGCCGCGTTTGGCGTCGGCAGCGGCCTTCACGATAACGGCAAAGGCGTCGGCTTTCAGTGAGGCGCCGCCAACCAGTGCGCCGTCGATGTCCGGCTGGGTGAACAACTCTGCGGCATTCGTCGCGTTAACCGAACCGCCGTACTGGATGATCACTTGCTCAGCAACCGCCGCATCCTGTTTAGCGATGTGATCGCGGATGAATTTGTGAACGGCCTGCGCCTGTGCTGGGGTGGCGGACTTACCTGTACCGATAGCCCAAATAGGTTCGTAGGCGATGACAGCGTTTTCAAACGCTTTCGCGCCGAGCGTATTCAGCACGGCGTCCAATTGGCGAGCACAGACGGCTTCCGTCTGACCTGCTTCGTTTTCGGCTTCGCTTTCACCAATACACAACACCGGAATCAGGCCAGCGTCTTTCAGCACGCCAAATTTCTTCGCAATGAATTCGTCACTTTCTTTGTGGTAAGTGCGGCGCTCAGAGTGGCCGATGATGATGTATTTCGCGCCGATATCTTTCAGCATTTCGGCAGACGTTTCCCCCGTGAATGCGCCAGAAAGGTTTACGTCAACGTTCTGCGCGCCCAGCGCAATACGGCTACCTGCCAGCTGGCGATGAGCCTGATCGAGGTAAATTGTCGGGGGGGCGATCGCTACACCACAGCCGTCAACGGCGCTGAGTTCGTTACGCAGACCCGCAATCAGTTCGTTAACCATGTGAGTGCTGCCGTTCAACTTCCAGTTACCCATAACTAATGGATGTCGCATCTTTTTTCCTCCAGACGGAATCGCGAATAAATCACTCGGTTTATTTGAAAATAAATTTTAAACAAGGCGTTAGTGAATTCCCGTACCCTTTTCACCGCCGCCTGTCAAAATAACTTGCCCACAGTATAGAGACGAAATATGACCGTGGCTCTGTTTTTCGTTATGAATTACCGCCCCGATCACGGTTCAGATAGCGTGAGCTTAATCGGTTCAACAGCAAAAGTTAGCCCCTTTTCCCCATTATCTGCAACCACAAAGCGCAAGGCGCCCTCTGATTGCTGATAGAAACGCTGCCCCTTGCCTTTTTCCAGCAGTTCAGCCACTTTCTTCACGCTTTGCGCTTCCGTCAGTGAAGGCGCAAACGCACGCGCCAATGCCGCCATGTAGTTAACGGCCTGTTGACGGCTTGCTGCCGTTTCCTGTTCGTTCTGCGACTGCGGTAGCCAGGTAATTTGCAGCGTCTTGATTTTCCCGGTGCCCTTTTCCAACGCCGTTGAGGCATAGAGAGAATCGTTAATCCGGCTGGCGGCGCGGGTCAACGCATCGGCGATATTGCCGCTGTCGACAATCCGAAACTCACCAATGGGCAACGTCGGGTTGCTCAAATTATAACGGGAACGAAATTGCGAAATGGTTTGATCGAAGGTGGGGGCGCCGGCCAGCAGATACGGCGCATTGGCTGACGTATCAGGCGGGAACGTCGGATCGGCTCCTGCACTGGCCTGGTACAGCGCGAGCGAGGAGAGAAAAAGTAAAGCGATGCATTTTCGTGTCATAGGGATTCGGGTCAGCCACATAAGAAAACAGCCAGGCCAATAACGGCGGAATACCTTCGATTAAAGCGGTATTTATAGGCTATTGTCAAAAATCGTGGTGACATTAGTGACGATAACATGTCGCGCCCTACGGCTCGTTGGCGCGGCAGTTCAGGACATTATCGTTAATGACAATGCAGCGGTGGCGTTTTCAACACAGACCGATATTGGCCGCCGTTTACCAATAGTTTTCGGCTGTCATATGGCCAGGCCTGCGGCGCAGATGTTTGGCCATTTTCCGTTCTTCCTTCAGCAATAGCTGGGTGTCACGCACCATTTGCGGGTTGCCACACAGCATGACATGGCTGGTCGCGACATCCATGGGTAGACCGACCGCAGCTTCCAGCGCACCGTTGCTGATAAGCTGCGGAATACGGCCGGTTAGCGAACCTGCGGCTTCTTCCCGGCTGACAACCGTTTGAATACGTAGCTTACCCTGATAGCGCTGCTGTAATTGCTGCATCAAAGGAAGATAGCTCAGATCGCGGGAGAACCGCGCAGCATGTACCAGCACGATGTTGCTGAAGCGATCCAGATCTTTACCTTCCTGAAGGATAGACAAATAAGGCCCAATGCCCGTACCTGTCGCCAGCATCCACAGGGTTTCACAATCAGGAATCTCTTCCAACACGAAGAAACCGGCAGCTTCTTTAACGACCAGGACTTCCGAGCCAGGTTGTAGCGCATGCAGATGGGGGCTGAGTTTACCCTCTGGCACGGTTACCAGATAGAACTCAAGCGTAGGTTCGCTGGGCGCATTCACATAGGAATAGGCACGCTGCACTTTTTCACCGTCAATCTCCAGCGCCAGCTTGCCATACTGTCCGGCAGTGAATGTATCGGTGGGAGCATGAACTCGAATGCTAAACAGATTTTCTGTCCAGTTCTCCACGTGAACCACCTTGCCAGTCACCCATTCAGCCATAATTTTCTGCTCCTATTACTTGCGTTTGACGCCGATTTTTATGCCGCTAGGATACGCCATTTATTAACAACTGTGAAACAACCAGTTGGTCGAACGGCGGCCTGCTACAGGAGGAACTCGTGCAATTTGCGATCTTTACGATCCAGATAGTGCGTCGAGCGAATCCGGCGGATCGTGCGTGATTTACCGCGAATCAGCAGCGTTTCCGTGGTGGCGATGTTGCCCTTGCGCACGATCCCGTCCAGCAGATCGCCTTTAGTAATTCCGGTCGCAGAGAACACCACATTGTCATTACGCGCCATATCATCGAGTTTAAGCACGACACCGGCATCGATCCCCATTTGTCGGCAACGGATCAGTTCTTCTTCACCGATACGGCGATTCTCAGCACTATCGCCTTTAACCTGATGACGAGCCAGTAAGCGCCCCTGCATGTCGCCATCCAGCGCGCGGATAACGGCGGCCGAAATCACGCCTTCTGGCGCCCCACCAATACCATATAGCACGTCAACTTCGCTGTCCGGCATACAAGTGAGAATGGAAGCGGCGACATCGCCGTCAGGAATGGCAAACACTTTTACGCCTAACCGCTGCATCTCCGCAATGCAGGCCTCATGGCGCGGTTTAGCCAGCGTAGTGACAGTGAGCTCGCTAAGCGACTTACCCAGTTTCTGCGCAATATTGGACAGGTTGTCCGCCAGCGGAAGGTTGAGATCAATCACTCCTTTAGCCTCTGGCCCAACGATCAGCTTTTCCATATACATATCCGGCGCGTGCAGAAACGCGCCTTCTTCGCCGACGGCCAGTACGGCCAGCGCATTCGCCTGCCCCATTGCCGTCATCCGCGTGCCTTCAATCGGGTCAACAGCAATGTCCACAGTTTCGCCCTGCCCCGCGCCCACTCGCTCGCCAATGAACAGCATGGGCGCGTCGTCAATTTCCCCTTCGCCAATGACAATCTGCCCGTCGATATTGACCTGATTCAACACAATCCGCATCGCCTGTACGGCGGCATTATCGGCGGCGTTCTTGTCGCCGCGGCCCAGCCATTTATAGCCGGCCAGCGCCGCAGCCTCGGTCACGCGCGAGAATTCGATGGCTAATTCACGTTTCATAAATACCTGTCTGTTATCGATCGGGAGGGAATGATATGGCGTGGAATAGTATCACAACGAGCGAGGAACGCGGTTGGGCGGAAGGAGAAAACGGGCGCGATAAACGCGCCCAAAATGAAGGATCAGGTGTCGTGCTCTTCCCAGTTACGGGCGCGGGCAACCGCTTTCTGCCAGCCGCGATAACGCACGTTGCGCTCCACCGTCTCGATGCTGGGGTGGAATTCACGCTCGATCCTGGCCTTACTTTTCACTTCATCCAGATTGTCCCAAAAGCCCGTCGCCAGACCAGCCAGAAATGCGGCGCCCAGCGCGGTGGATTCACGGACTTCCGGGCGTTCCACACGTGTCCCGAGAATATCGGACTGGAATTGCATCAGGAAGTTGTTGGCTACGGCGCCGCCGTCAACACGCAGCGCCTTCAGACGCGTATTCGCATCGGCCTGCATGGCATCCAGCACATCACGCGTCTGGAAGGCGATGGATTCCAGCGTCGCACGAATGATGTGGTTGGCATTTACGCCGCGGGTCAAGCCAAAGATAGCGCCACGCGCATAGGGATCCCAATAAGGGGCGCCCAATCCGGTAAAGGCGGGGACAACATAGACGCCATTTGAATCCTTCACTTTCGTCGCGAAGTATTCGGAATCCATGGAATCGCCGATGATTTTCAATTCGTCACGCAGCCATTGGATAGACGCGCCGCCAACAAACACCGAACCTTCCAGCGCGTAATTCACTTCGCCGCGCGGGCCGCAGGCTATGGTCGTCAGCAAACCGTGTTTCGACAGCACGGCGTCGTTACCCGTATTCATTAATAAGAAGCAGCCGGTGCCATAGGTGTTTTTCGCCATGCCGGGGTTGACGCAAAGCTGACCATACAGCGCCGCCTGTTGGTCACCCGCGATACCGGCGATCGGAATACGGGTGCCGCCTTTACCACCGATGTTAGTCTGACCGTAGACTTCGGAAGAGGCGCGCACATCCGGCAGCATCTCCCGTGGAATATCCAGCACGTCCAGCATGCGGGTATCCCATTCCAGCGTATGAATGTTAAACAGCATGGTGCGAGACGCATTGGTATAATCCGTGACGTGAACACGCCCTTGCGTCATTTTCCAGATCAGCCAGGTATCGATAGTGCCAAACAGCAGTTCACCGCGTTTAGCGCGCTCACGCGCACCCTCCACATGATCCAGAATCCATTTCACCTTAGTGCCGGAGAAATAGGGATCGACGACCAACCCGGTGGTATTACGCACGTACTCTTCCAGACCGTCTTTCTTCAGCTTCTCACAGATTTCCGCCGTACGGCGACACTGCCAGACGATGGCGTTATAAATTGGCTTACCGCTCTTTTTTTCCCATACGACGGTGGTTTCACGCTGGTTGGTGATACCAATGCCCGCGACCTCATCTGAATTGATGTCGGCCTTAGCCAGCACCTCAACCAGCGTCGAGCTTTGGGTGGCCCATATTTCCATTGGGTCATGCTCCACCCAGCCCGCCTTGGGATAGATCTGGGTGAATTCACGCTGTGAAATGCTAACGATGTTGGCATCGTGATCCAATACGATAGCACGAGAGCTGGTGGTGCCTTGATCAAGCGCGACAATGTATTTTTTATCCGGAGTCATAAATCCCATCCTGAAATAATTAACCGTGAAAGAGGAGGGTCGTGGCGTTAAGTTTAACGGCTTTCACGACGCGTGTTAGCTTCTGCCTCGGACTCGCATACATCGCAGGGCAGATGACGACCAATCAATGCGCGATAGCCGAAAGCGCCCAGGCAGGCGCCAATGATGGGGCCGAAAATAGGCACCAGAAAATAAGGGATCTCCCGCGCGCCAGTGAAGGCGATGCTGCCCCAACCCGCCAGAGAGGCGAAGAGTTTAGGGCCAAAATCACGCGCCGGGTTAAGCGCGAATCCCGTCAACGGCCCCATGGACGCGCCAATCACGGCAATTAGAATACCGATGAGCAGCGGCGCAAGCGGCCCGCGCGGAATACCATTACCGTCATCGGTCAGCGCCAGAATCAGACACATGAGAATAGCGGTGATTACCGTCTCCACCAGCAGCGCCTGTATAACGGAAATATGCGGATTCGGATACGTTGAGAAAATACTCGCTAAATTCAGGCTCTCCGTACTGCCACGCACCACGTTATTGGCCTGTTCAAAATCCACAAACAGATTGTAATACAGACCGTACACCAGCGCGGCGGTACAAAAAGCCCCGGCAATTTGCGCCAGAATATAAGGCACAACTTTACGCCTCTCGAAGCAGGCAAACAGCCAGAGGGCAATTGTGACGGCCGGGTTGAGATGAGCACCAGAAATCGCGGCGGTCAGGTAGATGGCCAGCGCAACGCCCAGTCCCCAAATGATACTGATTTCCCATTGTCCGAAGCTGGCGCCTGCCAGTTTCAACGCGGCGACACAGCCAGCGCCGAAGAAGATCAAGAGGCCCGTGCCAAGAAATTCGGCGATACACTGACCTTTTAACGTTGAACGTTCTGTTTGGCTCATAATTTTTTCCTGCTGGGTAAGGAACAGAGTGGGTGTTATTAAGGATACCGTCTGGTTGCATCCTCTGATTTAAATGTATTTATGATGTGAATTTATCGTTAATGCGCGGAAACGAGAAATATCGAAATACAAATGTGTGTTGTTCGTCAAAAAAATGCGCGAATTCGCTTATAAAATGACTGGAAATCGTTTTTCCCTCGCGATTGAAGGTAACAACCGGGTTAAATTTATTAACACGATCGGTATCATGAAGACGCGAATGGGGGCTGTTTTTCGCTTTTCCTGACGGTTTTTCGGTTTGTATTGATAGTGTTAAGTAAGAAAAGCTGCCACACTCGTCTGATGGGGGATGTACGCTAGACAGGGAACCATTGGCTACATACAATTTCGCTATGGTCTGTCTTGCCAACCGTCCCGCTGTCAGGATTTTATTACGGGCGGGTGGCGTAGGGTGTTGGTTACAGTGTCTGAAAGCCAGCGTTAACCGATCTTTGCCTTGTTGCGATTAAAAGGGGTTTGCAGAATGTCATTTGAAGTGTTTGAAAAGCTGGAAGCAAAAGTTCAGCAGGCGATTGATACTATCACGCTGTTGCAAATGGAAATTGAAGAGCTGAAAGAGCAGAACAACACGCTGTCGCAGGATGCTCAGGCGGCAGCGGCCGCACGTGAAGCGCTGGTGCGCGAGAACGAACAGCTAAAAGAAGAACAAGTCGTATGGCAAGAGCGCCTGCGCGCGCTGCTAGGTAAAATGGAAGAAGTTCAATAAACGGTTTGCACGTCACGACCGACGACTTCGCAGGGGAGTTTCAGGAATGAGACTCCCCTGCGCGGCGCACCGGGTCAGAAGCCTGACGGATAACATGGGTTAGGCGCTAACACTTCTCCTGTTTATCCTCCGCTTCCTGATTTCCCTCAGCCGACTTCGCCGTCTGGTTTACCGTCGCTCCGCTACCTTCGGCATTGACGGCATTCGCATGCAGGCGGCCTTCCTCAATAAAATCCTCGTCGATGCTTTCAATATTATCCTGATTATCCCGTCCAGATAGGATGTTCCAACAGGCGATGAACAGCGCCGCAATCAGCGGGCCGATGACAAAACCGTTGATCCCGTAGATTTCCATCCCGCCCAGCGTTGCGATCAAAATCAGGTAATCCGGCATTTTGGTATCTTTTCCTACCAAGAGCGGGCGCAGAATATTATCGACCAGCCCCACAACCAACACGAAGAAGGCGACGATGAAAATAGCCTGCCAGATCATATTCGTGGCAAACAGATAGGCGGCGGCTGGCACCCAGATTATCGCCGATCCTACCGCCGGGATGAGCGACAGAAAGGCCATTAAAGCGCCCCACAACAGGCTGCCTTCTATTCCGGCGATGGAAAATGCAATACCGCCTAGCGTCCCCTGAACCAGCGCGACAACCACGGTGCCCTTTACCGTCGCCCGCGACACTGCGGCAAACTTAACCAGCAGGTGGTGCTTCACATGGGTAGAAAGCGGTAGTGATTCCAGAATCAGGTTCACCAGATAGGAACCTTCTTTCAGAAGGAAGAAAAGCAGATAAAGCATCACCCCGAAACCGATAAAAAAGGTGAATGTCCCTTTACCAATTAACAGCACGCTCCCGGCCAGATATTGCCCGCCTCTCAGCGCAACCTGAGAAAGCGCCTGCTGAATTTTGGCCGCGTTATCTAAACCGTGCTCGGCCAGAAAATGCCGCGCCCACCCTGGCAGATGCTGAAGCATATCGGCCACTACGACGGGAAATTGCGTGTTGTTATCTTGTAATCGGGTATACACCCCGTTGATTTCAACCACCAGCGAGGAAACAATTCCCCCTAAAGGAATGAAGACGATAAGGAAGATAATTGCGACAGTCAGTAACGAAGCAACACCGTTGCGATCGTTCAACTTTTGCCGAATTTTGCTTTTCAGCGGATGGAAGATAATCGCCAGCACGGCCGCCCATAAAATGGCGGAATAATACGGCGACAAGATGCCAAAGAATGCCAGCGTAACGGCTAACAAGATAAGGATAAAGAATCCCTTCGTAAGCGCTTTACTATTCACAACGATTTCCCCTTCGTTTAATCAGCCCTAGAAATATAGAACGAAGAGGGGTATTTGCAATAACGCAAAAAGCGCGGATCGCTGAATAAAGTGAAGAAATGACGCTCTGTTGACGGTAGACGGGGAATACGCGACGGAAAGCGGCACATAAATAGCGCCTGCCGCCGCGCCATCTGCGGTTATCAGCCAGCTAAGCGCTGCTGAGTGGCTTGCACCAGTGAGTCAGTGGTGATATCCGCAATCGATTTAGCCCCGGTGAGCGTCATCGCCACGCGCATTTCTTTTTCGATCAGATCCAGCAGGTTAACCACGCCTGCCTCACCCGCGGCCGCCAGTGCATAGACAAATGCCCGCCCGAGCAACACACTATCTGCGCCTAGCGCAAGCATCCGTACCACATCCAGGCCGGTGCGTATGCCGGAATCGACCAAAATGGTGATATCGCCCTTCACCGCCTCAGCGATAGCGGGCAGCGCATGCGCTGTCGACAGTACACCATCCAACTGGCGACCACCGTGGTTGGAAACGACAATGCCGTCTGCGCCAAACCTAACCGCGTCTTTGGCGTCTTCCGGGTCGAGGATACCTTTAATAATCATCGACCCTTTCCACATCTCACGGATCCACGCCAGATCCTGCCAGGAAATAGAAGCATCAAAATTTTCCGCCAGCCAGCCGATGTAATTCTCCAGCGTTGTTGGCTTACCACGATAGGCGGACACGTTGCCTAAGTCGTGCGGCTTACCATTCAGGCCGACATCCCATGCCCACTGTGGATGCACCATCGCCTGCAAAATACGGCGTACCGACGCATAAGGGCCGCTCATACCGGAATGAGCATCGCGATAGCGTGCCCCCGGCGTCGGCATATCCACGGTAAACACCAGCGTCTTAACCCCAGCCGCCTGTGCGCGTTCTAACACGTTGCGCATAAAGCCACGATCTTTTAATACATAGAGTTGGAACCACATCGGGCGGTCGATAGCCGGCGCGACTTCCTCTATCGGGCAAACCGACACCGTAGACAGCGTAAAGGGGATCCCCTTCCGCGCCGCGGCACGGGCAGCCTGCACCTCGCCGCGCCGGGCATACATCCCGGTCAGACCAACAGGCGCCAGCGCCACCGGCATCGCCAGTTTCTCACCAAACAGTGTCGTTTCCAGACTGAGGTCAGACATATTTTTCAGAATACGCTGGCGCAACGCGATATCGGCCAGATCGGCGGTATTGCGCCGGAGGGTGTGCTCGTTGTACGCCCCGCCGTCAATATAGTGGAAAAGAAATGGCGGCAGCTTACGCTGCGCCGCCGCCCGGTAGTCCGTTGAAGCTGAGATGATCATTGTCCTTTTCCATCCTTCTATTTGTATGTGCGACTGACGGTCGAACGAATGACCGCCAAATCGCATTGCCTTTTAGTCAAACTGCCTTTAGTGAAATTGAAGATACGCCACATGTGTTTGCAGATATTCCTGCAAACCGTGTTTGCCATCGGCGCCGCCCACGCCAGATTTACGCCACCCGGCATGGAAGCCCTGCATCGCCTCGAAGTTCTCACGGTTGATGTAGGTTTCACCGAACTTCAATCCTTTTAGCGCCTTCATCGCGGTATTAATATTTTGCGTATAGATCGACGATGTCAGGCCATAGTCGCTGTCATTCGCCATCGCGATCGCTTCATCCAGCGTGTCGAACGTCGCGACGGGCAGCACTGGCCCAAACACTTCCTCGTGCATAATCGGCATGTCTTGCCTGACGTTCACCAGCAGCGTGGGCGGATAGAAATACCCCGTACCGCTGGTACGCTGACCGCCAAGCAGTACTTTGGCCCCCTGCGCGACCGCCTTCGCCACTTTATCTTCGACACGCTGGCGCGCCGCTGCGCTAATCAGCGGCCCCATATCCAGTGCATCGTCTTCCGCCGTGTTACCAAAAGTTACCTGCTCCATCGCGGCTTTGATCCGGGTGATAAAGTCGTCGTAAATCCCTTTTTGTACATAGACGCGCTCGGCACAGTTACAGACTTGCCCGCTATTGATCACGCGGGAACTGACAATCGCTTTGACCGCCAGATCGAGATCGGCGTCGTCCATCACAATAGCCGGAGCCTTGCCGCCCAGTTCGAGTGACACTTTGGTAATATTCTGCGCCGCTGCCGTCATGGTAGCGATCCCCGCCGCCACACTACCGGTCAGGCTGACCATACCAACTTTCGGGTTAGCCGCCAGCTCCTGCCCAACCGTCGGGCCGTAACCGGTAACAATGTTGATCACGCCTTTCGGCAGGCCAATACGGTGGATGATTTCGGCGAAAATCACCGCATTATTGGGCGTAATCTCGCTTGGCTTAATCACGATGGTATTACCGGTGATCAGCGCCGGAGCCGCTTTACGCGCAATCAAAAAGAAGGGGAAGTTCCACGGCAAAATACCGGTCGTAACGCCAATGGCTTTACGGAAGACGAAAATATTTTCATTCGGGCGGTCACTTTGAATGATTTCGCCTTCATAACGACGCGCCCATTCCGCCATATAGTCGAGGTAGTCTGCGGTGAAAAGCACCTCCGTGCGTGCTAAACCATACGTCTTACCACCTTCCGCAATAATAGTGTCAGTCAGTTCGGCTTCCCGCGCGCGAATACCATCAGCTATCTTGTGCAGCCAGATGCCTCGCTCAACGGCTGGCAGCGCCTCCCAACCTGGCTGCGCTGCTTCCGCCGCATCAATTGCACGCTTTGCATCGTCAGTGGAACCTTCTGGGATTTGCGAAATAACCTGTTCCGTCGCCGGGTTAATGACATCGATCCACTTTCCGCTTCTGTTTTCAACAAATTCACCGTTGATGTACATCTTTTTCTGTAGGGTGTTCATGGCAGGCGTCTCCATAGATAAACGAATTGTTAAAAAAACACGTCTTTTTTGTGAATTTTACCATGCTGTGCGATCTGCGCCGCATTTACCTTTTCATGATTGCCAATTCAGTCTAGCAAATGGCAAAAAAATCATACTGAGGACATTGGATGTAACAGTTTTGCAAAATATTGCTGAACAGTGGGAAGATGCAATCGGTATGGGGTATTGAAAAAGCGTAGGATGCTGGGGGAAGGCACGATAGACAAGGCCGGGGGGCCACGACAGGTGAATCCATTATCCTGATACGAGGATCGCCACTGGAAACAAATCGGCCTGCAACATTGCGCAGGCCGTAAAGGAGATAAATATTATTATGCTATTGATAATAGTCGTTTAATTAGCATTCCCTGGTGTTAGCTAATCATCACGTTTACTCAAGCGCTGGCTTATTTTCTTGCTTTACGCTCTTAATGTTGTCAAGTGATTGTATGTTTTTTCAGCCCAGATAAAAGCTATACTAAGGTATAGTTATTACTATCGATATAGGTTCCTATAGATATGCTTACAGTGATAGGTATATACTTTTTCCATTACAGGACGTTGAATTTTTAGGCTGAGGTTATGAGATGTCGCAATTATTTTCCAACAATGAAACTATAAGCAGGATAATAAAAAATAGATTTGATACTGAATTAAGCCGCTACGGCGACATAAAATACTCCTATATGGTATTAAACAAAAAGAAGCCCACAGAGATACTTATCATCTCTAATCATCATGACAAGTGGCGAGAAATATACCGTGCCAATAACTATCAGCACATTGATCCTGTTGTCATTGCCGCGCTCAATAAAATAACCCCGTTCCCTTGGAATGAAGATTTACTGATCAGCTCAAAACTGAAAATGTCAAAGATATTCAGTTTATCGAGAGAACATAACATTACCAATGGTTATACCTTTGTTCTCCATGATCACACTAATAATTTAGTGATGTTATCTATTATGATAGATGAGTCTAATGTAATTAATATCGACGAAGTTATAGAAAGTAATAAAGACAAATTACAAATGATGCTAATGAATATTCATGCTGAAACCATCTCTCTGCATAGAGAGATGGTAAAGAACAAAGAAGACGAAAGATCGAACAATAAAGATATATTTTCTCAACGGGAAAACGAAATCCTCTACTGGGCCAGCATGGGAAAAACTTATCAAGAAATAGGGCTAATCTTAGGAATTAAAACAGGTACTGTTAAATTCCATATTGGTAATGTTGTAAAGAAACTTGGAGTGTTAAACGCCAAACATGCAATTAGGCTTGGCATTGAATTACAACTTATAAGACCGATTTAATCACAGGTTCGAAAGATAGTGGCCACTTTCGCAAGTTACTTTCTACAAATTCTTGTTTATGATTTATACGATGGATTAGTGTATCCTGGCTTTCTTTGTCGACAGGTAGATGCAATAGATAAATTTTTTCTTGTTTTTCTGACAGTCCCTGCTCGGCAATAGAAATTTTCCAGCCAGAACGTTTCAATATGGTAAACATGGGATGACTGACAATCGTGTAAACGCCATCATAACCTTTACTTCTTGAATAATTGACCGTCGCTAGAAAAAACATCATACTTATGGGATAAGAATTTCCTAGAATAGTTTTAGATCGTGCTTTATCAACAAAAAAACGACTTGACTCAATATAATTTCCCTCAGGGATATCAATTCTATTAAAATAGGAAAAAAACGTACCTGTAATCATATTAGGGAATCTTGTTTCGATTAATCGAGAGCTACAGATCACCTTGTTATCTTCGACACCAAAAAGATAGGTTGCGTTCTCATTATCATACTGATCAAACTCCATCCCGTTAGTACACTGTACTGCCCAATCAAGTCTATCTTTAAACGTCTCTTTCCTTAGGGTAAATAGCTCTTGTGATTTTTTTTCTGACAATTGAGCGTAACTTACATCGAATATTTCTAACATTTTTCCTCCATTAAAAATCTTTATCAAGACATCACAAAAACAGATACATCATCCACTACATCTTTTCGCCCTTGAGTAACACTATCAGCGTATTGTTGTTGTATTCTGTCGCTTTCTACGACCGTTGTACAGATGCAAACTACACTGTCAGCAAGAGTTCATATGCCAGGGAATATCGCAGGTAAATCATTCCCGATGGGTTACGTGACATATAAAAAATCCGGAAGCGCGAACGGTTCCGGATGACTTTATTACTTGGTTGGGTATTATTTCTCTGCTTTATCCTGTAGCTGACCAACCTGCGGTAAACCCGTGCTGGCGGAGGAAGACAGTAAACCCGTTTCAACATAGCTAAACAGTTTTTCGCGCGTGTCGGTGATATCCAGATTGCGCATGGTCAATTGACCAATACGGTCATCTGGCGAGAAGACAGAATCGCCTTTCTCCATGGTCAGACGCTCCGGTTTGTAGGTCAGATTGTCAGACACGGTATTCATGATCGAATAATCATTGCCACGCCGTAATTCTAATGTCACCTCACCGGTGATAGCACTGGCGATCCAGCGCTGTGACGCATCACGTAGCATCAGCGCCTGGGAATCAAACCAGCGTCCCTGATACAGGAAACGACCCAATTGGCGACCATTCGCATGGTATTGCTCAATGGTATCCTCATTGTGGATACCCGTTACCAGGCGCTCATAGGCAATATGCAGCAATGCCATACCCGGCGCCTCATAAATGCCACGACTTTTCGCTTCGATAATACGGTTTTCGATCTGATCGCTCATACCCAGCCCGTGACGGCCGCCAATGCGATTCGCTTCCAGCATTAGCTCGACATCATCGGTAAAGGTCTTGCCATTCAGCGCAACCGGGTAGCCGCGCTCAAAACGGATGGTCACCTCTTCGGCAGGAACGCTAACGTTTTCGTCCCAAAACTTCACCCCCATAATAGGGTTAACGATTTTGATGCTGGAATTCAGAAATTCCAAATCCTTCGCTTCATGCGTCGCGCCCAAAATATTGGAATCAGTAGAATAGGCTTTCTCGGCAGACATTTTATAACCGAACCCGGCCTGCGCCATGAATTCGGACATTTCCTGACGGCCGCCCAATTCATCAATAAAATCGGTATCCAGCCACGGCTTGTAAATCTTTAATTCAGCATTGGTCAGCAGGCCGTAGCGATAGAAACGCTCAATATCGTTGCCTTTGTAAGTACTCCCATCGCCCCAGATGTTCACACCATCTTCTTTCATCGCTGCAACCAGCATCGTCCCGGTAACCGCGCGGCCTAGCGGCGTGGTGTTGAAATAGGTCACGCCCGCCGTGGTATTGTGAAAGGCGCCGCACTGGATCGCCGCGATACCTTCAGCCACGAGTTGCTTACGGCAATCAATCAGGCGAGCGTTCTCCGCGCCATATTCCATAGCCCGACGCGGGATTTCTTCGTAGTCATCTTCATCTGGCTGACCCAGATTCGCGGTATAAGCATAAGGTACCGCGCCCTTTTGACGCATCCAAAGCAGCGCGGCGCTGGTATCCAGCCCCCCGGAAAATGCAATACCAATACGTTGACCAACCGGAAGGTGCTTGAGAATCGTTGTCATAAATGTAATCCCTGCTCGAAAGATCTATGGATAGGAGCGTCGTCGCTCACACCATTATGTTACGCCATATATTAATGAACGTCCGTGACCCGTGCATCTCTCATGGCAAGCGTACCGATCAGTGACCACTCATCAACACGCTCATAATGAATATTTATGCAAAATAAATGAGTGATAATTTAAACATCTTTTTAGCGGTACAGGAAGAGAAGAGACAGGCTTTCGTGTAAAAAAATGCATAGCTGGTTCACAGCCAAGCCGACGATTATAGCGCTATCTTCTTCTTAAGCTAAACAGTAAACATCGTTTACGCGACCCGCTCGACATTAATAAAACATCGTTTCATTTTTATGTTATTTCTTTGCTATTGTTCTACCGTTAATGTTTTTCCTTGCCTATCGTTGGAGATGCTATGTCTAAGAAAGTCGCCGTTCTGCTGGCTCCCGGATTTGAAGAAGCAGAAGCGATTATGGTGATTGATGTACTGCACCGTATGAAGATAGAAGTCACCATGTTGTCCTGCCATGACAGACTGGAACTGAGTAGTTATCACCATATTCGACTGTTTGCCGATGCTCTTCTGGAAAGAAATCAAAACACATTATTTGATGCCGTGGTCATCCCCGGCGGCCCACAGGGCACGGTAAATCTGGCCGCAAACCCGATGGTTGTCGAGTTTATCCGCCGCCATGACGAGGCGGGGAAACTCATCTGTCCACTGTGCTCCGCCGCCGCCCGCGTTCTGGGGGGAAACAAACTGCTAAAAGGCCGCCGTTATGTCTGCTCCGGCGATTTATGGCAGGACGTAACCGATGGTGTTTATGTCAATGAGAAGGTCGTAGAAGATGGCAATTTGATCAGCGGTAAAGGGCTGGGCGTGTCATTCGATTTTGCCTTTACCATTGCCACTCGTTTGACTGGCGATAAAGAGAATGCCAATTTCCAGGTTGAGCACATCGACTACGATTACTGGCGCGTGCCGACATAACCACGGACCAGCGCCAACATGGTAACAACCGCAATGGCTAGCGCGTCTGCCCACGCCTGTCTGGGTGGGTGGCCAACCGTCCTATTCGCGCATTTCACCGCTCGTTAGTGAGATTGCTATCAGCACGCTACGCAGCGAATCCATCAACTCACCCAGCGCCGCGTATCGATTTTCTGCAACGCCATCGAAAGCAGCAAGCTGGTCGCCAGCGCGATGGCAAAAATAAAAAATAGGCTTAGAACCGGATGATCTGGCGGCATCACCTCATGCGTACGCAGAAAGTGGACGATCGGCGCATGGAACCCATAGATCGCCAGAGAATGACGTGAAATGGCGGCAAAACCGGGCAAAACCCGCTGGCTAAAGTAATGTTTGAACACCAACAAGAGGCTGACCGCCGCCAGAAACACCAATGGCCCGCTGTAAAGGTAAAACGTCTGGGTAAACGCATCATTCAATAATGTTTGCCGCTTCGTCCCTAGTGCGATCAGTGCGACACAGACGAAAAAGAAGGGGGTGGCGCCATAGGCGACTTTCTTCGGTATAACCAGCTGACCTAACGCTCGCCCCAGTACGGCATAAAGTATGTAGTAAAATGTATCGCCATAAATATAGAGATTCACCGGTAATAACGTCACTCCCCCGAATTCCACCTGCCCCATATTCGGATTGGCGATAACACCCAGCAAGACGATCAAAATCGCAACATATTTGCCCGATACCGGCTTGATGGTCATCAGGGGAGAGAGCAGGTAAATCACCATAAGCGCGTAGAAAAACCACAAATGATAAAAGATCGGCTTTTGCAGCGCGTCGCGCAGTGCATTCAGGCCGTTAATCGGCGTGAGCGTCGCAATATAGATCAGCGCAACCACACTGTAAAAAAACACACAGGCACCAATACGCAAAAAATGTTTCTTCCGCGCACGGCGTTCACCAAAGAATAAATAACCAGAGATCATAAAAAACAGCGGCACACAGGCGCGCGATGCCGCGTTCAGAATATTCGCTACCTCCCAGGCTACATCGCCCGGCACACCGCCCGCCGTAATCGTGTAAGTTGTACTGTGAATCAGGACAACCATTATGCAGGCCAACGCCCGTAGGTTATCAATCCAACCAATCTTCTCCGCCATGCACAACCTCTTCTCACCAGAAAAATTCGCATCCCTTTTACGGCGATGAAATAATACTGTTACTTTCTCAGATCGTTAACATACAGGTATTTCAGGTGGAAAAGGTGCATGTAGACGCGAATGCCGCCCTAGAGGGCGCAACACAATTTCCGGTTTACCATCCTGACTCGCTACATCAGTCACAGCCTGACTGGCTGGCGGAAGAGGTGCCTGTCGCGCTAGTCTATAACGGCATATCGCATGTGGTCATGATGGCCTCACCGAAAGAACTGGAATACTTTGCGCTTGGGTTTTCTTTGTCGGAAGGCATTATTCAATCACCGGCCGATATCTACGGGATTGATGTTCTGCCCGTCTGCAACGGCATCGAAGTGCAAATTGAACTTTCGAGCCGACGTTTTGCCGGGTTAAAAGCGCAACGTCGGGCGATGGATGGCCGCACGGGCTGCGGAGTATGTGGCGTGGAACAGCTCGCGGAAATTGGCAAACCGATAACGCCCCTCCCTTTTACGCAAACCTTCTCCCTCGGCAAACTGGCAAACGCGCTGACGCGCTTGCGTGATGTGCAGCAGATAGGGCAGATAACCGGCTGCACGCACGCTGCGGCCTGGATCACACCCGACGGCGGCTTATCAGGCGGAAGCGAGGATGTTGGCCGCCACGTCGCGCTAGATAAATTGCTTGGCGCACGGGCAAAACAGGGATGGCAACAAGGTGCCGCACTGGTGTCCAGCCGTGCTAGCTATGAAATGGTGCAAAAATCGGCCATGTGCGGCGTGGAAATCCTCTTTGCCGTGTCAGCCGCCACATCGCTCGCCATAGAAGTCGCCCAACGCTGCAACCTGACGCTGGTCGGTTTTTGCCGACCAGGACAGGCGACAATCTACACACATCCGCAACGGTTGTATCAATGAGCACGACCGTAATTCGTCGCGGCGGTTTCTCCGAGAGTGTATAGATTAATTTGTTTCTACGACGTGCGCTTATGGCATAAGCGTTTGTTATCATATGGTGAAGCTTTATGATTATCGGCATCCGCCCGAGAATAATCATTTTCAATATCATTTAATTAACTATAATGAACGTATTGCTTAGACGGCACTCATAAGAACAGTGCCTTAACATTTTTTTTACCATGGAGATGCAAAACATGAGTTACTCACTGCCATCGCTGCCATATGCTTATGACGCACTGGAACCGCATTTCGACAAAGAAACGATGGAAATCCATCATTCAAAACACCATCAAGCGTATGTCAACAATGCCAATGCCGCGCTGGAATCTCTGCCTGAGCTGGCAAAATTGTCTGTTGAAGAGCTGATCGCTCAATTGGATAAAGTCCCTGCCGAGAAAAGAACCGCGCTGCGTAACAACGCGGGTGGCCACGCTAACCACAGCCTGTTCTGGAAAGGCCTGAAATTAGGTACTACGCTGACGGGCGATCTGAAAGCCGCCATCGAGCGTGATTTTGGCAGCGTCGAAGCATTTAAAGAAAAATTCGAACAAGCGGCGGCAACCCGCTTTGGCTCTGGTTGGGCCTGGCTGGTACTGAAGGATGACGGCAAACTGGCTGTCGTCTCTACAGCAAACCAGGACAGCCCGCTGATGGGAGAAGCCATTTCCGGCGTTTCTGGCTATCCTATTATCGGTCTCGACGTGTGGGAGCACGCCTACTACCTGAAATATCAGAACCGCCGTCCAGATTATGCCAAAGCATTCTGGAATGTCGTTAACTGGGACGAAGCCGCGGCTCGCTTCGCTAGTGCGAAAAAATAAAACCGACGGTGGCTAATCCTTATTAGGCTCCGTTTGTAGTGATATCGAAACTGGAATAGTCTTGGGCTATTCCAGTTTTTTATTGCATTTTTTCTGTGAATTTCGCCTCTCTTTCCACTATCCATTTTCACCATTCAATTCTGTGCACTTTAGCCATATTTATTCACATTCCGGCAACTTCAATCGAAAACCATGGATCATTCATAAAGTTTCAGAGTCATGTGCCGATACCTACCGCGTCTTTTTATCATGTATTTAGCAAGGATAGGCTTGGCAAGCGGGGTAATCCGAGATGCTGACACCGCGCCTCAAGCGCGCATCAGGATAGTGAATTTGACTCAATACAATTTGGTGGTGGAATGTGATGGCAATGAATTTTGACAATCTAAACGTCGGCAAAAAATTAGGTCTGGGGTTTTTCCTGATTCTGCTGATGACCCTGGCGATTGCGGGGGCGGGCATCATGCATATTAGCGCGCTGCAAGATAATATTAATAAAATAAATTTAAGCAATAATATCAATGATGAAATTAATCAGGCTAAATATTATCGTGCATTATATGGCACCACCTATAATCCGGGTGATATGGAAAAGAATATTGAGCACATCGTCAATATAAGCAAGCTTGCGGAAAAAGCGAAAGCATTTCACTGGCAGGAAAAAGATGCCACGAAAATAGCCAGTATCCCTTCATTAATTTCCAGCTATCAGGAAAAACAAAATAATTACGTTAACGCTGTAAAGAAGAAAGATGACGTTAAAAAAAGCTGGAATATGTCAGCAATGGAAACGCATCTGCAAGCGCTTAACGATCAATTAAAAACAGACAATAGCGCTAATCTTCAATTATTACTCTCTGATCTGAACCAAAAACTGACCGCCGTCCGCCATAGCGCACGTGGATTATTGCTTTCTACCACTAAAGCTTCCGAAGAAAACCTGACGGAGGCGATCAATGCGGCACAAACGGCATTGACCTTCCTGTACCAGAGCCTGTCTGCCGAACAGCGTGAGACGCTGGCTCCGGTGTTGTCGATCGTAAATAATTATGAAGAGCAGGTTCTGGCCTATGCGCCCGCCTATCAGGAAGAGATGGCGCAAGCGGATCAAATGCAGGTTGTCGCCGATAAGTTAAACGGCGTGATTAAATCCCTGCTCGACGATCAGTTAATCGAATCGCAGACAGAAATTCAGAAAGCCACATTGCAAATGAGCGTTACGGCGCTGATTACGTTACTGCTCGGTATGCTGATTTCCTGGCTTATTTCACGCCAGATTACCATCCCACTCGGTAATACACTGCGTATGGCAGAAAGAATCGCGACGGGCGACCTCACCCAGTCCATCAACACCACGCGTAAGGATGAACTGGGCAAGTTGATGAGCGCCATGGCGAAAATGAATGGCAACCTGCACGATATGATCGATGACATTCGCGTCGGCGTCAGCCAAATATCTAACGCGTCAAGCGAGATTGTCGCCGGTAATACAGACCTTTCATCACGTACCGAACAACAGGCCGCCGCCGTTGAAGAAACCGCTGCCAGCATGGAACAATTGACCGCAACGGTGAAACAAAATGCGGATAACGCGCACCACGCCAACAAGCTGGCAATCAGCGCATCTCAAACAGCAAAACAGGGCGGCGAACAGGTCAATGACGTGGTGCAAACCATGACCGCAATTGAAAACAGTTCTAAGCGTATCGCAGAAATTACCTCCGTTATTAATAGTATCGCCTTCCAGACCAACATCCTGGCATTAAACGCCGCGGTGGAAGCCGCTCGTGCGGGCGAACAAGGCCGAGGCTTTGCCGTTGTCGCCAGTGAAGTCCGCAATCTGGCGCAGCGCAGTTCCCAGGCCGCGAAGGAAATCGAGGGCCTGATCTCTGAATCGGTTAATCAGGTTTCTAACGGTGCGGTATTGGTCGGCAATGCAGGTAAAACCATGCATGATATCGTCACCTCAATCACGCAGGTCCATGACATTATGGGCGAAATCGCCAGCGCATCAGATGAGCAAAGCCGGGGAATCAGTCAGATTAGCCAGGCGATCGTTGAAATGGACAGCACGACGCAGCAAAATGCCGCGTTGGTTGAGCAATCGGCAGCCGCGGCTGATTCGCTGGAAGAACAGGCGAAACTGTTAAAACAGGCGGTCTCTGTTTTCCGTCTGGCTAACTCTCAGCAGGAGGAAACACCCGCCAGCATCGCCTTTACCGAGCAAACGCCTAGCCTTAGCGCCCCGCGATAACCTCCCAACGCTAGCCTCTGCGCTGCGGCTACCAAAAACGACGAAGCCCCTGGTCAACAGGGGCTTCACTCAAAAACCTATCTCGTTAACGTGTCTGACGCAGGCAACGGCTCACGTTAGGAAACCTCAGAAGGGTTTCGGCGCGTAACCTGTCATGACGTTTAATTGCATCTCACGCCCTAATGCGGTCATCGGATGCACAACCACCAAACCACGCACGCTTTTCTTTAATGCACCCATATTGGCCTGCTCTTTTTTCGTAATAGCGCGACTAAAAGGCAGGTTGGCCAGTTTCTGCGCTTCTTTACTGAGCTTATGTTCTCTCACGTTACGCAGACGCTCAATTTCAGCCGCTAGCTTCTCACATGTCTCCGTGTTCAGGGCGAGCGCATCGGCATCACCTTGTGCCAACAAGGCGTCCTGCTTATGCTTCAGCTTATCCAACTGGTCGCTAAGACGTTTAATCTCTACTTTTTCCTGCTCTTTCATAACAGATAACCCGTAAACGGAAGAATAATGCGCAGCACAGCATACACGATACGCGAAATAATTCGAGCCGTGGGAAGGCCAGCCTACCGCTCTATCATCGAGAGTCTATCGGGTAGCAAGGCCAGATTGACACCATGAATCATGCGAATGACGGGGATTAGAATGCCTTTTTTAAACTCATCTGTGCAATCAATGTCGTCAGGGATAACACCAGCGTAGAACGCACCATTTGCTGATAACGCTGCTGCTTCATGCTCACTAGAAGCGGATCGGCGCTATCGGTGCCCGGCGGCAGAGCTGGATCGGCGGGTAAAGCGGCGACACAGTGCAGTTCGCCGACGGACCCCAGAATTTCATCATCGGTAAAACAGTACTGCCTTTCATCCTGCGCCAGTTCTTCACCCAACGCGATTAGCAGTTCTGCGTCTTCATACTCACCCCGGTCGATCATCCCCAGGCCATAAATCAATTTCAGGCGCACGGAGAGGTCGCTCAACGGGCCTGTGCCCGTCATCAAAGGTTCAACGGCATACTTTACCGCATAGTCGTCTTTACGAAACACCTGCGACATGAGGATATCGACCGCTTCAACCAACAGTTCCACGGCACAAAGCATAAAATCACGTACCGTATTTTCTGCGTTCAGCGCTTCAAGAACCCGATTTTCAAACGCCTGTGTTTCTAACATCGTCACTTCTCGACCCTTTAGCCTCGCACACCGCATCCCTGGCTCGGTAGTCTGCTTACCGACGGGCGTGGCGACATCCTATTCACGACGCCGCCCATAGTCCTTACCGTGTATCGCTTCGGTGACAAGGCTCGCCGATTACTGCATGGCGTTATACACATTCACTGCTTGCGCGACAACCGCGCTGTTAACATCCAGACCAGAAATCTGCGCTAACGCTGCCTGTGGTCCCTGCGTACGAATGAGCTCGGCCAACTCCTGCGCCTGCGGATCCTGTTCACTGCGGTAGTGCATCGCGGCAGCAATGCCGGTAATCAGGTTGTCATGCGGCAATTGGTACTCAAGTGTTCCCAGCAGCGGCTTGATCAGTCGGTCGCCAGCACTCAATTTACGTAACGGCTGGCGGCCGACGCGCTCCACGTCATCGTGCAGATGGGGGTTTTCAAAGCGGCTAAGGATCTTATTGATATAGGCCGCGTGCTTTTCAGCGTCAAAACCGTAGCGTTTAATGAGCACCGCGCCGCTCTCTTCCATCGCGCCTTTAACCACGGCCCTCACCTGCGGATCGAGAATCGCATCGCGAATCGTTTGGTGATGCGCCTGCTGGCCGAGATAAGCCGTAATCGCATGGCCGGTATTCAGCGTAAAGAGCTTACGTTCAACAAACGCCATCAGGTTGTCCGTGAGTTCCATACCGGGGATTGCTGGCGGTGCGCCGCAGAACTGGGTTTGATCGACGATCCATTCGCTAAAGGTTTCAACCGTTACCGCTAGCTCATCATCGCTATTGGCTTCGGCAGGCGGAACGATACGATCCACGGCGGAATCGACGAATCCCACATGCTCGGCGACCCATGCCTGCTGGCCTTCCGGCAACAGTTTCAAGACATGTTGTTTCAATTGGCTGGTGCCCCGCACCATATTTTCACAGGCAATAATGTTTAGCGGACGGGTATTACCGTTGTCATAGCGTTGACTCAACCCCTGAGCGAGAGTCCCGGCGATTTTTTCCAAAATCTGCGGCCCGACCGCGGTCGTCACCAGATCGACAGTGGCAACCAACGCAATCGCCTCCTGACTGCCGCTATGAACGGCGCTAACGCCTGCGACGGTGTCTAACCGCGTGTCATCGCCTACAATCCGTACCGTATAACCTTTACGACTGTTCAGGGCATCCAATAACGGTTGATTGACATCCGCGAATGTCAATTCGACATTGGCATCCGCCAATAATTTACCAATAAACCCACGTCCAATATTACCTGCGCCAAAATGTAATGCTTTCATGAGACATAACCTTAAAATACCTAAAAAGGGGCCGCCCGCAGGCGGCACTCGCCAGATCTATCAGGCACGCGGTTTACCGGAAAGTAAGTCGAGCACGTCCTGAACATCCTGAGTCTGGGCCAACCGTTCGATGACGGCCTCATCATCCAGCGCATTGGTCAGGCTGGTAATCACCTGAATATGTTCGTTGTTACGCGCCGCGATACCGATAACCAGGCGTGCTACCTCATCCTCTTCATCGCCGAAACGGACGCCTTCAGGGTATTGGCAAAAAACCACGCCCGTCTTGAGCACGCGATCTTTGGCCTCAATCGTTCCATGAGGTACGGCGATCGATTCACCCAGATAGGTAGACGTGAGCTTTTCGCGTTCCAGCATCGCTTCCACATACTCTGGTTCGACGTAGCCGCCTTTCACCAGTTGCTCACCGGCAAAACGGATAGCCTGTTCTTTGTCTGTCGCGTGCTGATTCAAAAAGATATTGCCCGCGCCGAGCTGGAACAGATTCGTCTGGGTATCGGCGACAGCCGGTGCGGGTGTCGCAACGGTTTCAGGCTTCACCGCCTCCTGCGCCGCCGCCAGACGAGCCACCAGATCGCTGTAGAGTCCGCTATCAAGGAAATTAGTCAACGAAATGTGCTGCGCCTGCGGCGCGTGACGCATCGCGCGCTCGGTCAGATCGCGGTGCGTAATCACCAGATCGACATCTTCCGGCAGATTATTAATCGCACAGTTGGTCACCGAAATCTGGCTCAGCCCGGCATCCTGCACTTTCTTGCGCAGTACGCCCGCGCCCATCGCGCTAGATCCCATTCCCGCATCACAGGCGACGATGATTTTACGCACGGTGCTCATATCCCCACTGACGCCAGCGTGAGTCGCTACGCCCTTGGCAGAGGCTTTCATTTCCTGCACCCGACGCGTCGCGTCGCTCAAATCGTCTTCTTTTTGCTTCGTACTCTTGAGTAGGATCGCCGAAACGATGAAAGACACGGCAAACGCTGCCGCAATCGCCGCCAGGTTAGCGAAATACGCGCCTTTTGGCGTCATCGCCAACACCGCCAGAATGGAACCAGGAGACGCAGGGGAAACCAACCCGCCGCCCAATAAGCCCAGCGTAAACACGCCCGTCATCCCGCCCAAAATCACCGCAATAATCAGACGCGGATTCATCAGGACATACGGGAAGTAGATTTCATGGATCCCGCCCAGGAAGTGGATAATCGCCGCGCCAGGCGCAGACTCTTTCGCGTTGCCTCGGCCAAAGAACATATAAGCCATCAGCACGCCCATGCCCGGTCCAGGATTCGCTTCAATCAGGAAGAAGATGGATTTACCGGTCTCCGTCGCCTGCTGAATGCCCAGCGGCGAGAAGATACCGTGGTTAATTGCGTTGTTCAGGAACAGAATTTTTGCTGGCTCAACGAAGATAGACGTCAACGGCAGCAAATTATTCTGCACCATGAGATTCACGCCGGAGGCCAACACGTGGGAGAAGATTTCAACCAGCGGGCCAATCGCCAAGAAGGCCAGGATAGCCAACAACATACCGATAATACCGGCAGAGAAGTTGTTGACCAGCATTTCAAAGCCGCTCTTGATTTTGCCGTCCACCAACTGGTCAAAACGCTTAATCGCCCAGCCGCCCAACGGGCCGACAATCATCGCCCCCATGAACATCGGGATATCGGCCCCGGCGATGACGCCCATCGTCGTAATCGCGCCGACCACGCCGCCGCGCTCACCAAATACCAGGCGCCCACCGGTATAACCAATCAGCAATGGCAGCAAATAGGAGATCATCGGGCCGACGAGTTTCGCCAACGCCTCATTGGGAACCCAGCCGGTAGGAATAAACAGCGCGGTGATAATACCCCAGGCGATAAACGCGCCGATATTGGGCATTACCATGTTGCTGAGGAAGCGGCCAAAGTTTTGCACTTTGATCTTAATGTCTGGTGATAGCATAAAAACACACCCCTATTGAAACGCGCTGACAATAAGAGCGCGTGGTCATTATCGTGAGACGGCGTGGCAACCTGTGTTAGCCGCAGGAATTAGCAGCAACGACAAACCGCCTTCTTTTTACCGAGATATCAGCGGTAATCTGACACCCGGCTATTATCGGCGCTCGGTCATTAAGACACTGATTACCACATCAATATGTCCGTCAGAATTACTGTATGCAGCGCGGACTCTATCACGCCGTTTTCATACCGCAACTCCACCGCATAAACGTGACAAGAATCACACAACTACCCTACATCAACGATACAAATAGGTGATTTACTTCACAAAAAGACACCAAAAATGAAAACGCCTCGCTATTTCTTACCCAGAGCAGCCCCGTATATGTGACTTTCATCACATTTTATTACTAAGGGTTTGTTTTATTTATGTGATGATGATCACAATTTATTTTTCACTCTCCCGCCAGTCCAACGTTCCTATTGCTAAAGCTGGCGATAAGCACACGTCGCTAATCGATGGGGAACCACCCGATTAAGGGAGATTCACACCCTCTATTCCGCTGAGCGCGTTCATGAGATTTTGTTGTTGTACCGGTAATGCCGCCACGATGCCGTTATAGTGCGCAACCTGCTGCGAGGTTCGAAATTGCACTGATGCGCCATTGAATATGGCTTGATCGCCCTGGGCCTGAAGGAAATCGCCCACCTGAATTAAACGTTGCGTAAATGCGATAGCATTCGGAATCGCCGGCAACAAGGCATTCGTCGGCTGCGTCACCGTGCGTGCATATAGTCGCGCATACGGGATCTTCACCTCTTCAGGCTGTTTTAACTGTCGATAAGCGCTGTCTGCCTGCGCCTTTGCCGCCTGCACATGCTGGCTTAACAGATTCATCGTCCCGATAGATTGCTGCAGAGCATCACGCTGTGTCAGATAGTCTTGTGGAATACGAATACGGGATATTTGCTCCAGCAACGGCGTCAAACTACCGGAAACGGCCTGGTTAAACTGCTGAGAAAAAGTCGTTAATATATTGTAATCATTGGAAAAATTGCCAAAACTTTTCTTCTGCTCTTCCGTTAACGCGGGCAGTACACCCTGCTGCGACGGCACATTTTGCAGAAAAGCGATGAATGCCTTTCGCTGCTCGGCCTCATTATCACCACAGGCAGCAAGCTGCATTGCCGCCACAATAACCAACACCGGCAGCAGCCAGCGTGAACGAAATGCCATCAACTTTCTCATTCCCTACTCCTAGTCTATTTATTACCCCGCCAACCGCGTTTTATTCGGACAGAAGCACGCTGGTGAAGGATTTTCCATGACACAGTTTTCTACGCCATAAGCATAGTCGAATCAGGCCTGCGGTGCAGGAAAGGCTAATTCATCGCGCGAAAACGCGCGCTCGACCCGGAATTAGTCGGCGAGGTATTGAATGTAATAGGGGAACTGGCTCGTGAAGGCATGACGATGCTGATTGTCACCCATGAGATGGAGTTCGCGCTGGCGGTTTCCGACCGGATAGTCTTCATGGAACAGGGCCGCATTCAGGCGAGCGCGTCTCCAGAGGAGATTTGCGCAAATAATGAGGCCCCAGCGCTACAACGTATCCGCCAGTTTATGGGCGTGAAGGTCACCACGAATCAGGGCGAGATTCCACTTTGTCGATAAATCAACCAAAGATAACCTCACGTCGAAAGTGCCCTCTTGCTTCACGTCAGCAAAGGCGCTTACAGGCCTCGGCAATGTTTTGGCAAGCTAACGCCAACCGTGCATCATCCAGCGCATAGGCTAAACGCAGGTAGCCCGGCGTGCCAAATGCCGTTCCCGGTAATGTGGCGACATGAGCCGCCGTTAACAGGTAATTCGCAACGGCAGCGTCATCATTGAGTCGAATCCCCTCGGGGGTAGATTGACCGATAAGGCCGGAACAATTTGCGAAGACATAAAACGCCGCCTGTGGCGATATGGCGCTTAACCCATCGACCTGTTCGATCAGCGCCATCACCCGACGGCGACGTTTATCGAGGCTGGCCAGCCATTGCGGCAAGAAATCAGCGGGTTGGGTGAGCGCGGCAACGCCCGCCGCCTGCGCCAGCGAACACGGGTTGGATGTGCTTTGTGATTGAAGAATAGTCATCGCCGAAATTAACCAGGCTGGCCCGGCCGCATAGCCCAGACGCCAGCCGGTCATGGAAAACCCTTTCGAGAACCCATTCACCGTCAGGATGCGCTCACGCAACGCGGGGGCAATCTGCGCTAGCGTGTAGAAAGGCGCATCGTCATAGCGTAGCTTTTCATAGATATCGTCTGCGAGCACCAGTACCTGCGGGGCGGTCAGAAGGACTTCTGCCAGCGCCCGTAATTCTTCACGGCTGTACAGCGCGCCTGTCGGGTTGGAAGGCGAGTTGAGGATCAGCCAGCGGGTACGCGGCGTGATGGCGGCGGCCAGTGACTGCGGCGTCAGCTTCCATCCATCGTCTTCTTGCGTTGAAACGATTACCGGTTCACCTTCGGCCAACGCAACCATATCAGGATAGGAAACCCAATATGGAGCGGGAATAATCGCTTCCAACCCACGACTTAATGTGGCCTGGAGTGCATTAAAAATCAGTTGTTTTGCCCCCGTACCGGCAACAATCTCCTGGGGAGTGAAGTTTAGGCCATTGTCGCCAGCGAATTTATTGATAATAGCCGTCTTCAGTGCGGCGGTCCCGCCAACCGCGGTGTACTTTGTTTCGCCTCGCTTGATGGCATCGATCCCCGCCTGATTAATCGTCGCTGGCGTGGCAAAGTCTAGTTCGCCTAAGCCAAGGCTAATAATGTCGGCCCCCTGCTGCTGTAGGGCTCGAACCCGATCGGCAATGGCGGCCGTTGGCGATGGGCGGACGCGCTGCATACGCGGCGCGAGAAATTGTGCTGACATAGTGCTCTCTTGCGTTAAACGCCGCGTTAAATTGAGCGGCGTATCCGTTTGTTTCAGGGAATTCAGGCCGCTAACGTGATGCCGCTGCGCACGTCGGCGGCGATGCGGCGAAGTTCTGCCTGGGTTTCGGCCATCACCGCTGGCGTGACGTCAATCAGCGGCGAACGGACATGACCGCCGTTAAAGCCGCGCAGATTCATAGCGGCCTTCACCAATTGCGGTTGACCGTGGCGACGCGCGAGGGCGCGGAATCCATACCATAAGCGGTGTAGCTCTCTGGCTGTGGTGGCATCGCCGCGCTCAAGCGCGCGGAAGCTGGCTAATACCAGTTCCGGTAACGCTCCGCTGTTGGTGGTGCTAATCCCATCGAAGCCACACATCATCGGCCCTAAAAATGCCAAATCGGAGGCGCAGAATAGGCGCAGACGGCCGGACAACCGATTAGCGATTTGGTCAATCACGGTAGGGTTCAGGTCGCCCTGTTTGATCCCTACCACCTGTGGGATATCCGCCAGTTGTTCCAGAAGCACGGGGGGTAAGGTAATACCGATGCCCGGCGCGTTGTAGACCAGAATCCCGGTTTTAGATAACGGCGCCATTTGCTGGAAAAAGCTCACGATTTGCGCATCGGTAACTTCAGAAACAAAGGGCGGCGTAACCATCGGCAAGCCGCCGAGATCGCCAGCCAGTACGGTGAGTTCGCGCACCACGCGAACATCCGAACCCGCGCTGCACAGCATGACCGGAACGCGATCGCCCACCACCTGCATGACATGGCGGAAAATCGCGGCACGTTCTTCCACACTCAACGCCGGGAATTCGCCATAGGTTCCACCAATCAGGATACCGTCATAGCCCAGCCCAATGACCCGCTCGATATTGGCGGCTAGCCCGGCGAAATCAATATCGCCTTGCGCGGTAAAAGGGGTCACGGTGATATTAAAAATACCGCGCAATCTTTCACGACATTCAATCGTGTCTTTCATCTTTCTCTCCTTTATAAGCCGCACCGATCCGGTACGACGATGTTGGGGTATTGCTTCGGGCATTTGCCTGCCGATGGTGCAATCGCGCACGATAATTGCGCATCCTTTGTTCACGCATGTTGCAACGGCCTAGAGATGATGTAACTGACTGAGTGGACGAATAGCCACGCCAGCATCGGTCAGGCGTTCGCGTAGCGTACGCGCGATAGCCACGCCCTGCGGGTTATCACCGTGAACACAAATGGTGTGAATGGGCATTGGGATTTTGATTCCGCTAATCGTCCGAATTGCTTGCTCTTCAATCATTTGCAGCGCACGGCTGGCGGCACGTTCGGGATCGTGAATGACGGCATCTGGGAGATGGCGCGGTAGCGTCAGCCCGTTTTCACCGTAGCTGCGGTCGGCGAACACTTCGCAGGCGACGCGCAGCCCGGCCTTGCGCGCCGCGCGCTCTGTCGCATTGTGCGGCGTCGTGACCAGCAGTAGCTGGCGATCCACAGCAAGAATGGCACTGACGATGGCTTCCGATAAGGCGTCATCGTTAAAGGCCTGCGTTGCCATTGCGCCATGTAACTTCACGTGGGTCATTGCGTGGCCGCAGACCCGCGCCACCGCCTGCATGGCGCCTAACTGGTACACCACCATCTTGCCGACATCCGCAGGGCTATCGCCGGTAATAGTCCGGCGGCCAAACCCCCATAGATCAAGAAAACCCGGATGCGCACCGACGTCCAGCCCACGCGCTTTCGCGTGGGTGACGGTGCGATGCATAACTAACGCATCCCCCGCGTGAAAGCCGCAGGCGACATTGGCCGACGTCACGACATCCAACATCGCTTCATCATCACCCACGGTGAATTGACCAAAACTTTCACCCAGATCTGAATTCAGGTCTACTTCTTGCATGATTGCTCCTCGACACACTTGGTATACCAAATGCATGCAATGAGAATGCCAAGGCATAAAAACCCACATTACGCCGCTGGCGCACGCGCCGATAAGAGAATGTTTAACCAGGAGAGAGTGAGCAGATGAAACCATCGATAAAAGCAGGCTGTCTGACATTGGGCCTGTTGACCATGAGCTACAGCTTATCCACCCATGCGGAAGAACTTTACTTTGCCAGTTGGGGCGGCGCCTATCAGGATGCGATCCGTGAGGCTTGGTTAAAACCCTTCAGTAAAGAAACCGGTATTAGTGTCGTTGAAGATACCGACCCGCAGGTCAGCAAACTGAAAGCAATGCTGGATACCAACACCGTGTCATGGGATGTCGTGACGGAAAACAGCTCTCGTCTGGCGCGTGGCATTAAACTGGGCGTATTTGAAAAAATCACCCCGGACATGGTCAACCAACAACATGTTATCCCCGGCGCCCGTAACGATTATGGTGTCCCGTCCGAGATATTCTCCACGCTAATTGGTTTCTCAACTCAGGCCTTTCCAGAAGGCAAACCACAGCCGAAAACCTTCGCTGACTTTTGGGACGTGAAGAAATTCCCCGGACAACGTACCTTGCAGGACGAACCCGCCACGGTGATTGAAGCGGCGCTGATGGCTGACGGCGTTAAACCGGCAGATATCTATAAGACGTTAAGTACTCCGGAAGGGGTCGATCGGGCGATGAATCAGATTAAGAAAATTAAGCCTTACGTGGCGAAATGGTGGAAAAGCGGCGCGGAACCGGTACAAGCGCTTTCCAGCGGTGAGGTCGTGATGGCGCTGGGCTGGAATGGCCGCTTCCAGTCGGGCATCGACGCGGGCGTACCGATCAAAATGTCCTGGGACGATTCCGTCGCACAGGTCGGGTACTTCGCACTGGTCAAAGGGGCAAATAACCGTGACGCCGCGCTGAAGCTGCTTAACTATATTATTTCGCCGCAGCATCAGGCGGAGTTCAGTAAGTATATCGCCTATGGCCCAACCACCAGCGAGGCCATGCAGTATATCGATAGCGCCCGCCAGCAACGTTTGCCGTCTACGCCGGAACGGTTGCAGCACACCTTATTTATGGATGCCGAATGGTGGGAAAAAAATGGCCCGGCCATCATCGAGCGCTACAACCAGGTGCGGGCGCAATAACGACATATGAAGCATAAGTTGATTTAGTGAGTCACTGGGCGGACGAGGTGCCTTCAACGGTGCCTCGTCCAGAACGGAGTGTGTTATGGCGGCAACGATATTGACTGACAATCTTACCCCATCCCGGCGGATCCGCTGGCCTGGGCTGGCTCTGGTAGCAACGCTCCCGTTGCTGCTGTTTTTACTGCTGTTTTTTGTCTGGCCGATTGCCGGGCTGCTGAAACAGGGGTTTCTAGTGCAAGGGCACTTTAGCCTCGAAAATTATCTCCACCTGTGGGATACCCCTATTTACCGCATCGTGCTGGAAAATACCTTTGTTATTGCGGTGGCGGTGACGCTGGGCTGCATTGTCATGAGCTATCCGCTAGCCTGGCTAATGGCCTCGGTGCGGCCTGCGACGGCGAAACTGCTCTTTTTTGCCGTCTTACTGCCATTCTGGTCGAGCGCATTGGTACGAACGTCTGCATGGATTGCGTTGCTGCAACAAAATGGCCCCCTGAATAACCTGTTGATGACCCTACAGATAACGTCACAGCCGGTTGCTTTCCTCTATAACTTTATCGGCGTGCTGATTGGCATGGTACACGTCCTGATGCCTTTCGTCGTATTGCCGTTGTACGCCTCATTTCGCTCACTGGACAGCACATTACTGCAAGCGGCACAGAGTTTAGGCGCGGATTCGCTCAGCGTTTTTACCCGTATCATCCTGCCGCTGACCCGTCCCGGCGTTGTCGCAGGCGCGGTTATCGTGTTCATGAACGCCGTAGGTTACTACATCACGCCATCGCTGATGGGCGGGCCGGCACAACGCATGATTGCAGAGCTAATTTCACACAATATTACCGATGAACTGAACTGGGGCATCGCCGCCGCGCTGGCCTGTGTATTGCTGGTCACCACCCTGCTCGCACTGTGGCTGTTTAATCGCCTGTTCGGTCTGGACAAACTGATGGAAGGTTCCAGCGGGAAAGGTAGCCAGTCGACCATCGTGGCGCAACGCAGCGGCGGCGGGCGCATCAGCGCTGGCGCTGGTGTGCTGGTGGCGCTGTTCCTTATCCTACCGATTGTGATCGTTATCCCGATGAGTTTTGGCACGACCAGTTTTCCTACCTTTCCGCCCGCCGAGTATGGCGTGCGTTGGTACATTAACTTTTTTACCGACCGTAAATGGATGCTGGCGCTGGGCGAAAGCGTGCGCATTGGGCTGATCGTCACCGTGCTGTCGATGGTGTTGGGCGCTACCGCCGCGATAGGCATTCATAAGCTGCGTTCACCACGCAAAAGCTGGTTGGAGACGCTGTTTATTGTTCCGATGTCGGTGCCCGCTATCATTACTGCCGTCTCGCTTTATTATTTATGCGGCCCCTTGGGTTTGATCAACAACTCGGTCGCGCTGATCCTCGGGCACACCGTACTGGCCACGCCTTATACCTTCATTACGTTACGTGCGGCGCTCAAAGGGTTCGATCCCAGCCTTGAACTGGCAGCCTACAGCCTCGGGGCGAAACCCTGGCAGATGTTTCGCCGGGTGATGCTGCCGATGCTGCTCCCCGGCATGATGGGCGGTGCGGTGTTTGCCTTTGTCACCTCGTTTGACGATGTGGTGATGTCGCTCTTTCTCACCACTATCCGTAATCGAACCCTGCCGAAGCTGATGTATGAAGGGCTGGCATTCGATTTCGACCCAACGGTGATTTCAGCGTCCTGCATACTGATCGCAGCGACAGCGGGGATCTTGATTTTCCAGAGCCTAATAAAACGCAACGGGGGCAAACATGCGACAAATGCAGGGTAAAGATGTGGCACTTAATGGCATTCGCAAAACCTATGGTGCGACAACGGCGCTACCGTGTATCGATCTACAGGTTGCGCGTGGCGAGTTCTGTACACTACTGGGTGCCTCCGGTTCCGGCAAAACGACGTTGCTGAAAGTGATTGCCGGATTTGAACGGCCAGACAGTGGTCGCGTACAGATTGCCGGTAAAGATGTGACGCGCGAACCGATTGCCAACCGCAACATCGGCATGGTGTTTCAGAACTATGCGCTCTTTCCGCATATGTCCGTCTTCGAGAATGTCGCGTTTCCGTTGCGTATGCGCCGTCTAGCGAAGGTCGATATTGAGCGTCGGGTCAACGAGGCGCTGGCGCTGGTGAGCCTACAGACATTAGACAAACGTCTCCCTGGCGAGCTTTCCGGCGGGCAGCAGCAGCGCGCGGCATTGGCCCGTGCGCTGGTCTTTAATCCAGATATTCTATTAATGGACGAACCACTCGGCGCACTAGATAAAAATCTACGCCAGTCGATTCAAATACAAATTAAGCAACTACACCAGGAATTAGGGCTGACGGTGGTATTTGTCACCCACGATCAGGAAGAAGCGATGAACCTCTCCGATCGCATCATCATCATGGATAAGGGGGAGATTGTCGGCGATGGCACGCCACAGGGCCTTTATCATCAGCCAAAGAGCCGCTTTGTCGCCGGTTTTCTGGGGGAATGTAACTTCCTTCCCGGCAACGATGCCAATACGTTAGGCGTACGGCCTGAACATATGCTGGTTGGACGGGAAAGTGCGAAAGCGGCCTGTCGCTATCAGGGCCATGTCGTCATGGCGACTTTTTGCGGCCTGCACTGGAAACTCTTGATTAAACATCAGGGGCAAGTGCTCATGGCCTATGCGCCAGTGGATCTCCCGGAGCAGGAACGCCAGTCAGGGCAAATCATCAGTTTTGGTTTTCAGCCGGAACAGGCGATGACGTTCAGGGAATCCGCATGAACCATTACCCTCGTTTTATTGCGGTAGGTGAACAGGCGCTATTAGTCGAATTTGGCGATAGCATCGACGACCGGATCAATGCTCAGGTGTTGGCGCTGGCGGCCGCGCTCAATGGGCTGCATGGCGTCAGAGAAATCATTCCCACTTATCGTTCCCTGACCATCATGTTTGACCCGTTCATCGTGAACTATGCCGAGCTCAGTCAACAGGTTGCGCAGTCTCTCAGTCAATGTTCCGCCGCACTGCCACCCTGTCGTCGCTGGCACGTGCCAGTGTGCTACGGCGGCGAATATGGCGAAGATCTGTCTGCACTGGCCCAAGCGCACGGCCTGAGCCAAGAACAAGTGATTGATTTACACAGTACTGCGCGCTATCGCGTTTACATGGTGGGATTTATGCCAGGGTTCGCCTACCTCGGCGGATTACCTGAAATATTACACACGCCACGTCGCGCCTCGCCACGTGCGATGACGCCAGCATTCAGCATCAACATTGGCGGGCAACAAACGGCTATCAGTTCGGTTGCCGGCCCCAGCGGCTGGCACCTCATTGGCCGGACGCCATGGCGCTCGTTTGACCCCCTGCGGCAACGACCATTTTTGTTTCAGGCGGGAGACGAAATCCGCTTTTCACCGATTACCCCCGCCGAATTCGTTCGGCTAAGCGACGAATGCCGCACGGCGAATGGGTATCCTGCGCCGGAGGTAGCGTAATGCGCTGGCTGGATGTCATTTCGCCGGGATTATTCACTACCGTACAGGATGCAGGCCGCTACGGCTACGCGCATTTGGGCGTACCGGCTTCGGGGCCAATGGACATGATTGCGTTTCGGTTAGCGAATGCCATTGTCGGAAACGGGCCGGAGTGCGCCGCGTTGGAGCTAACCGCGCTGGGCGGACGTTATCGGGTGATGGGCGGCGAGTGTATTCTGTGCCTTGGCGGCGCGGTTGAGGCGCAGGTGGCAGGCCGCAAGCTGGAACCCTGGGTCGGTCATCGATTGGCGGAGGGCAGCGAACTGATTATTGGGCGCATACAGCGTGGCTTACGCGCCTATCTGGCATTGTCAGGCGGAATAGAGGCACAACCCGTGCTGGGAAGTCGCGCCACGCTGACGCGCGCCTCGCTGGGCGGTTGGCAAGGACGGGCTTTACGTAAAGGCGACCGCTTACCGTTGGCGGAACAAACGGATACCGGACGCCGCCACTGTTCGCATGCGCTTCTGACATCGCTCTATCGCTGCGGCCCGCTGTCCGTCGTGATGGGGCCACAACAGGAGGCGTTTACCGCGGCCTCGTTACTCACGTTTTTGCATGAACGCTATCGGGTTAGCGTCCATGCGGACCGAATGGGATATCGTATGGCAGGCCCGGCATTAGCGCATACGCACGGCGCCGACATGGTTTCCGATGCGGTCGTACCGGGAAGCATTCAGGTTCCGGGCAACGGTCAACCGATTATTGCACTTCACGATCGCCAAACTACCGGAGGATATCCGAAAATTGCCACCTTAATTGGTGCGGATCTGCCGCGAGTCGGGCAACTGCGCCCAGGGCAGAGTGTGGCATTTCGCGCTGTCACAGCACAAGAAGGCGTTGCCCACTGGCGGCGTTTGCAAGAAGGCATCGCCGCCTGTTTACAGCATATTCAATCAACGCAAGCGAGCTGGTTATGAGTGAACCACAGAATGATATAGATCCTATTTTCCTCACGCCGGACAGCGAAGATCTGACAGAGGCGACCTATCGGCAGCTACTGGAAATGATCCAACTGGGACGGATCCCCACCAATGTGCCGCTACAGGAACGGACGCTGGCGGCAGCGTTAGGCGTGTCGCGCACCCCTTTGCGTGAAGCGTTCAGCCGTTTGGTCGGCGGCGGTTTCGCAACGCGGGTTGGGCGCGGACAGCTTATCGTGAAAGAACCCACGCTGCGCGAATATCTGGAAATCCTGCAACTGCGCATTCTCCTTGAAGGTGAAGCGGCATTCGCTGCCGCGACCCGCATGCCGACGGCACAGGCGCAATCCGTGATTAACGCCCTCAACGCTCACCGTCAGGCGCGGGATTTTTCCGCTGCCGAGAATCACCGTATCGATAATCTGGTTCACCAGACCATTGCCGCCCACGGCGGTAACGCCATGCTTGAGCGCATGATTTTCGATTTACGCATCAAAGCACGCACTTTTGACCAGAATGGCACCGTCGCTCGCTTTGAGCCCGGCTGCCAGGAACATATTGCGCTAATGGAACGTATTCACGCCGGTGATGCACCGGGCGCGAGGGAAGCGATGGTCTTTCATCTGAGCCAGGCGCGGGCCGGCATCGTGGCGCGATTTACCGCAATCTAAGTAGGAACCAGAATAATGAACAAACTGAATGAACAAGCGAACGGCGTTTACATTATTTCCGCTACACCGTTTACCGACAGCGGTGAGCTGGATCTGGCCAGCGCGGACAGCCTGACCGACTTCTATCTCGAAAAAGGCGTCAGCGGTATCACTATCCTCGGCATGATGGGGGAAGCGCACAAGCTCACCGAGGAGGAAGCGCTAAGCTTTATGCAACGGGTACTGGCGCGCGTGAATGGACGAGTACCGGTGGTGGTTGGCGTTAGCCATGCTTCTCACCGCCACGTAGTACGTCTGGCGAAAACGGCGATGGATAAGGGCGCGGCTGGTGTCATGCTGGCACCGGGCCCGAATCTGGTTACCGATCCACAGGTAGAAAATTACTTTCTTAGTGTGGCGCAACTGCTCGGCGATGAGATACCCATTTGCCTACAGGATTTCCCGCAATCGACCAAAGTTCACACCTCCGTTCCGGTCATGCTGCGCTTAATTGAAGCGCTGCCGCAAATCGTAATGCTCAAGCATGAAGATCTGCCGGGGATGCGCAAACTTAGCCAACTCCGCAGCCAAAGTGAAGCGTTGGGACTACGGCGCATCAGCGTGCTCGTAGGGAATGGCGGACTGTTTTTACCACAGGAACTGGCACGTGGGGCCGATGGCGCGATGACCGGCTTCGCCTGGCCGGAAATGCTGGTACAGGTATGTCAGGCCTATGCCGAGGGCGACCCGGCGCGCGGCGAGGATATTTTCGATTGTTATCTGCCACTATTGCGCCATGAATTTCAGTACGGCATTGGGCTGGGGCTACGTAAAGAGGCGCTGCGTCGACGCGGGGCGATAAAGAGCGCCACGGTTCGCCAACCGGGGCCGGTTCTGGACCGTATTGACCAGCAAGAGCTAACTGGGTTGATGACCCGGCTGGAACGCAAACTCACAGAAAAGGGGCTGAACTAATGGATCTAATGATTGAAGGGAAAACGGCGCTGGTTTGCGGCGCAGGGAGCGGCTTGGGGCGCGCCATTGCTCAGGCGCTGGCCGCTGAAGGCGTACATGTGGCGGTAACCGGACGTAACGAAGAGAAGCTGATGGAAACCGTAGCGCTCATTACTCAGGCGGGGGGGAAAGCGCGAGCATGGCGGCTGGATCTGGCCAATCCACAAACCTTTGATGCCGTCCTCGCCGAGATCCGTCAGTACCTCGGTGCCATTACCATCCTGGTGAATAACTCGGGTGGCCCTGCGCCATCTGGTGCCTCCGGCGTCGAGCCGATAGTGTGGCAACAGCAGTTTAGCGCCATGGTTAGCTCGTTGATTCAGTTGACTGACAAGGTACTTCCCGATATGCGTGCGGAGGGCTGGGGACGCATTATTACCAGTACGTCTTCCGGCGTAGTGACGCCGATTGCTAATTTAGGCGTGTCGAATACCCTGCGTATGGCGTTGGTAGGGTGGTCGAAAACGTTGGCAGCGGAAGTCGCCGCCAGCGGGATTACGGCGAACGTACTTGTGCCGGGGCGTATCGCCACCGATCGTGTCGGCCAGCTTGATACCGCACGCGCCAAACGCGAAGGCGTAAGCGTTGAGACCGTGCGCCGCAATAGCCAGCAGACAATCCCTGTCGGGCGTTACGGTCGCCCGGAAGAGTATGGCGCGGCAGCAGCGTTCCTCGCCAGCCAGCAGGCGTCGTTTATCACCGGCAGCGTGCTGCGGGTTGACGGCGGCATGATCCCCTCTCTCTAGCGAAGATATTGTCGATGAACAACGTTCCACACAGCGCAACGCTTGTCATTCGCGACGCGTTAGTTTTTGATGGCAGTGATGACATGCCGATATCTGCGGATGTAGCCATTGCGGGTGAAGCGATTATGGCGATTGGTGCGCCAGGTTCGCTGGTCGGCGAACAGGTTATTGAGGCACGCGGTCTCGCGTTGGCGCCGGGGTTTATTGATGTCCATACCCATGATGACCGGGCGTTATTGATACCAGGGATGATGACCGCCAAATTATCACAGGGCGTCACAACGGTGATTACCGGCAACTGCGGACTGAGTCTGGCTCCTGCGCAAATGAAGCATGTTCCTGCACCGCTGGATCTGATCGCAACGCCCGAGTGGCTGCGTTTCCCGCATTTTGCCGATTATCTGGCGGAATTAACCGCCCGTGGTATTGCCGTTAACGCCGCCTGTATGGTGGGGCATACCACATTACGCGCCAGCGTAATGGGCGATGCTTTGGATCGTCGTGCCAGCGCGGATGAGTGTTCCCAGATGCGGGAACAGCTTGAAGCGTCTCTGGACGCCGGGGCGTTTGGTTTTTCGACCGGAACGTTCTATCCGCCCGCGCGAGCCGCCACCATCGATGAGATTGTCGCCGTGGCTGAACCGTTAGCGCGCTACGGGGCGATCTACGCAACACATATGCGTAATGAAGCGGAGGCGGTACTGCATTCGCTCGATGAAACCTATGAAATTGGTCGGCGACTGGGCGTAAGAGTGCTGATTTCTCACCATAAATTAGCCGGGGTGAAAAATCACGGGCGCTCACGGGAAACGCTGGCGAGTATTGCGGCGGCTCGCGCCCGCCAACCGGTATCGCTGGATTGCTATCCTTATAACGCCTCATCCACGACCTTGAACCCGGCATTCATCGCCAGAGCGGCAAAAGTACTGATAAGTTGGTCAACCCCGCATCCGCAGCTTGCCGGGCGGTTACTGGCCGATATTGCCGCCGACTGGGGCATCAGCGATGAAGCAGCAGCACAGCGGCTGATGCCCGCCGGGGCGATCTACTTCATGATGGATGAGGATGATGTTCAGCGCATTCTAGCTTTCCCGCCAACGATGATTGGCTCGGACGGCATGCCGCATGATGAGCATCCGCATCCGCGCTTATGGAGCACGTTCCCCCGCGTGCTGGGCCATTACAGCCGCGACCTGGGGCTGTTCCCGCTGCATACGGCGGTACATAAGATGAGCGGTCTACCCGCTGACGAATTGGGAATAGCGCGACGAGGGCGTATCACCGTCGGTCATTACGCCGATCTGGTGCTATTTGACCCACAGACGGTGCAGGACAGCGCCACATTTGCGCAGCCGCGTACCCGAGCAGAGGGAATTAAAAACGTGTGGGTTAACGGTCAACTGGCCTATGCCGACGGCAATATCTGCCACCCCACAGCGGGACACGTTATTCGGCGCTGACATTATTCGCTCGAATATGCCCCCGTCGCGAACGGACTACGCTTTCCCTGAGCCGACTACCGGCCCAGGGAAACCATGACGCCGTTACTGCAAGACAGAGATGTCCGCAACCTGTAGGAACAGTTCACGTAGTTGACTTAGCAGCGTTAAGCGGTTTGCGCGTACTGACGCGTCTTCAGACATGACCATCACCTGATCAAAGAACGCATCGACAGGCTCACGCAATGAAGCCAGCTCCACCAGCGCTTCCTGATAACGGCCTTCCGCGAACAGCGGCGTCAGTTTATCGCGTAGCACGACAAGGTGGGTTGCCAGCGTAATTTCCGCCGATTCTTTCAATACGGACGCATCGACGCTCTCATTCAGCACATCGGAAGACTTCGCCAAAATGTTGGAAACCCGTTTGTTAGCCGCCGCCAGCGCCGTAGCGGCATCCAGCGAACGGAAGTGGCTAACGGCTTTTACCCTGGCATCGAAATCCGCCGGGCGGGTTGGGCGACGCGCCAATACCGCCTGAATGGTATCGACACTGTGACCTTCTTCCTGATACCAGGCGCGGAAGCGACCGAGCATGAAATCAATCACGTCATCCACAACCTTGGCGTTGGTCAGTTTAGCGCCATATAAACGCACGGCCTCTTCCGTCAACGTCTGCAAATCCAGCGGCAGACGTCTTTCAACAATGATACGCAGCACACCGAGGGCAGCACGGCGCAACGCAAACGGATCTTTGTCGCCTTTGGGATGCTGGCCGATGCCAAAAATCCCAGCCAGCGTGTCCATCTTATCGGCAATTGCCAACGCACAAGACACCGCAGATGATGGCAGAGCGTCACCCGCAAAGCGCGGCTGATACTGTTCGTTCAGCGCGATGGCGACATCCTCCGCTTCACCATCGTGACGCGCATAATGCATTCCCATCACGCCCTGCGTATCGGTGAATTCGAACACCATGTTGGTCATCAGGTCGCACTTGGACAGCAGACCTGCACGCGTCGCGTGATTCACATCGGCGCCAATCTGACCTGCCACCCATCCCGCCAATGCCTGAATACGGTCGGTTTTATCACGTAGCGTCCCCAACTGCTGCTGGAACAACACGGTTTCCAGACGCGGCAAGTGATCTTCCAGACGCTTTTTGCGGTCGGTATTGAAGAAGAATTCGGCATCCGCCAGACGCGGACGCACCACTTTCTCATTACCGGAAATAATCTGCTGTGGATCCTTGGAGTCGATGTTGGCGACAAAGATGAAGTTCGGCAGCAGATTGCCGCTGTTGTCGTAGACCGGAAAATATTTCTGGTCGCCTTTCATGGTGTAAACCAGCGCTTCGGAGGGCACCGCAAGGAATTTCTCTTCGAATTTCGCGGTCAGCACCACAGGCCATTCCACCAGCGAGGTGACTTCTTCTAACAGGCTATCGCTCAGATCGGCCTTGCCGCCAATCTTACGCGCGGCGGCCTCTGCATCGGCTTTAATTTTAGCCTTGCGCACCTCATAGTCGGCAACGACTTTGCCACGTTCCAACAAAATCTGCGGGTACTGGTCAGCGTTCTCGATGGTGAATTCAGCCTCACCCATAAAACGGTGGCCACGCAGGGTACGCGCGGAATCGATTCCTAATATCCGTCCAGGAATCAACTCTTCACCCAACAGCAAGGTTACGGTGTGTACCGGGCGCACAAACTGCGTGTCTTTATCACCCCAGCGCATCAATTTTGGAATAGGAAGTTTTGATAATGCCGTGCTTACCATATCGGCCAGCAACGCCTGCGCCTGCGCGCCTTTCACGTGGGCGCGATACAACAACCACTCGCCTTTATCGGTCGTCAGGCGTTCGGCCTGCTCGACGGTGATACCGCAGCCACGCGCCCAACCTTCAGCCGCTTTGGTCGGTTTCCCTTCGGCATCAAAAGCTTGTGCAATTGCCGGACCGCGTTTTTCTACTTCGCGATCGGGTTGAGCCGCGCGTAAACGCGCCACTTTCAGCGCCAGACGGCGCGGCGCGGCATACCAGCTTACCTCGCCGTGCGCCAGATTAGCGGCATCCAGTTCCGCCGTAAAATTAGCGGCAAAGGATTCTGCCAGATTACGGAGAGCCTTCGGCGGCAGTTCTTCCGTGCCAATTTCCACCAGAAAAGTCTTGTCAGTCATGGCTGCCTCTTAGCTCTCTTTCTTATTGCTCACGTTTTTGTGACACAGGGGGAAGCCTAGCGCTTCGCGCGAGGCGTAGTAGGCTTCCGCCACCGCTTTGGTCAGGGTGCGAATACGCAGAATGTAACGCTGGCGCTCGGTCACTGAGATCGCTTTGCGCGCATCCAGCAGGTTAAAGCTGTGCGCCGCCTTCAAAATGCGTTCATAAGCCGGTAAAGGCAGCGGTTTTTCCAACGCCAGCAGGTGCTGGGCTTCTTTCTCATATTGCTCGAAGCAACGGAATAGGAAGTCAACATCCGCATATTCAAAATTGTAGGTCGATTGCTCGACTTCGTTTTGATGGAACACATCGCCATAGGTGGTTTTCCCCAGCGGCCCATCGCTCCAGACCAGATCGTAAACGCTATCAACGCCCTGAATGTACATCGCCAGGCGTTCCAAGCCGTAAGTGATCTCACCCGTCACCGGTTTACACTCCAACCCGCCAACCTGCTGGAAGTAGGTAAACTGCGTGACTTCCATTCCGTTTAACCACACTTCCCAACCCAATCCCCAGGCGCCCAGCGTCGGGTTTTCCCAGTTGTCTTCCACGAAACGAATATCGTGAATGGTCGGATCCATACCCAACGCTTTCAGAGAACCGAGATAGAGCTCTTGAATGTTGTCCGGCGAGGGCTTAATGACGACCTGAAACTGGTAATAGTGCTGTAAGCGATTGGGATTTTCGCCATAACGCCCATCGGTCGGGCGACGAGAAGGTTGAACATAAGCGGTAGCCATCGGCTCAGGCCCGAGTGCTCGCAAACAAGTCATAGGATGTGAGGTGCCTGCGCCGACTTCCATGTCCAATGGTTGAACGATGGTGCAGCCCTGGCGCGCCCAATAGTCCTGTAATGTCAGGATCAGGCCCTGGAAGGTCTTGGTATCAAACTTTTGCATGTTGGATTCGCGCACGATACAAGTGGATGAATAAGGAATGCGCCAGTATACCCTCTGACTGCGAGATATACAGCCAGAATGCGGCAACAAGTGCAAATCCGCCCGCTCTCTTTCACCTTTCCGCTTCGGCCGGAAACCCATTGCCGACACAAAAATTGGGCGACCTGACCGTTATTGATTATGCCCCCTGACGCCCCCGTTTTCTGCCCCATCGGAAAACGGATTTTCATCTCTGCGGGCAGGCTCGCAAAACGCTGGTTGCTTATACAGCATCAAGGATGCCATGATCGCACTACACGCGGAGACGCCTGAACGCTGAACGGAGGAGACGGGGATGCAACGCTGCGGCTGGGTAACACAAGACACGTTATATCAGGACTACCATGATAATGAGTGGGGAAAACCTTGTACTGATAGCCATAAACTGTTTGAGCTCTTGTGTCTGGAAGGGCAGCAGGCCGGTCTTTCCTGGATTACCGTACTGAAAAAACGCGAACACTATCGACGTTGCTTTCACCAATTCAACCCCGAAAAAGTGGCGCAGATGACGCCGGCTGACGTCGATCGGCTGGTGCAGGACAGCGGCATTATCCGCCATCGTGGGAAAATCGAGGCCATTATCACCAACGCAAAAGTATGGGTGGCGATGGAGCGCCAGGGTGAGAGCGTTGTGGATTTCATTTGGTCTTTTGTCGGGCACCAGCCGCGCCTCAATCATCCGGTGTCTCTGGCAGAGGTGCCCGCTAAAACTGATATTTCAGATGCGATGTCCAAAGCCCTGAAGAAACGCGGCTTCAAATTTATCGGGTCAACCATCTGTTATGCCTTTATGCAAGCGGGAGGGTTGGTCAACGACCATGTCATCGACTGTTTTTGTCATCAGGAAAATGCGTCATGATCCGCCCCTACTACGACAGCGATCTCGACCCACTTATGCGCCTCTGGTTAGAGAGCACCATTCTGGCTCATCCGTTTATTCATGAAGATTACTGGCGCGAAAGCGTCAGTACGGTACGCAACAGCTATATTCCTCAGTCACAAACGTGGGTCTATGAAGAGCAAGGGAGCATTATCGGCTTCATCAGCATACTGGAAGGTCGGTTTATCGGCGCGTTATTTGTTGAACAACACTATTATGGCAAACAGATTGGCGCGGCACTGATTCAGCATGTTCAGGCGCGGTTTTCATTACTTAGTCTGGAGGTATACCAGCAGAATACACGCGCCTGCCGCTTCTACCGGAGGCAGGGTTTCGTCGTCGTGGAGGAAAACTTCAATCAGGAGACACAAGCGACTGCGCTGATCATGCAGTGGGCGAAATAGTAGAGGGGCAGTGACGCCCCCCGGGTAAACTAAACGTTTCCTACGAGATGTGATGAAGCTCGCGAGATATCAGAACGTTGTCCAGTTATCGCTGCCGTTATCACGTGATGCCAGTGTGGGTAGACGAGCAGTTGGATTATTGCCTACGTTCTCATTATTGACGCTTGCTCTAGATAATGCAGGTCGAGCCGCGATATCTGCATCGGAGATGCGGAAGATCGACATCAGTTTTGCCAACCTCGACGCCTGTTCTTGCAACGCGCTCGCCGCCACCGCCGATTCACTCACCATTGAGGCATTCTGTTGAATAGTGGTGTCCATTTCAGCGACCGCATTGCCAATTTGCGCAATGCCTCGACTCTGTTCATCCGATGCCGAGGCGATTTCACCCATGATGTCATTCACGCGACTGACGGATGTCACGATATCATCCATTGTGGTTCCTGCCTGAGAAACCAGCTCTGTTCCGGCATCCACGCGAGAAACCGACTCTGAAATTAAGCTTTCGATCTCTTTTGCTGCCTGTGAACTACGCTGGGCAAGGCTACGAACTTCGCTGGCAACTACCGCAAATCCGCGGCCTTGTTCACCTGCTCGCGCCGCTTCCACTGCCGCATTCAATGCCAAAATATTGGTCTGAAACGCAATGCTATTAATGACACTCGTAATATCGGAGATCTTCTTCGAGCTGCCGGAGATATCACTCATCGTGGTGACCACGCGATGAATAATATCTCCACCGCGATTGGCGTTGTTTGAAGCCTCTCCGGCGATTTTGCTAGCATGTCGGGCGTTATCCGCATTGTTCTTCACGGTGGCTGTTAACTCTTCCATGCTGGCTGCCGTTTCTACAATTGCCGCTGATTGCTGCTCGGTACGCGATGACAAATCATGATTGCCCGATGCGATATCGGACGCGGCACGCTCAACACTGTGTACACTTTGACGAATATCGGTCATTAAATGACGTAATTTCTCCGTCATCACCATCATAGCCGTTGTCAATTGCCCTAACTCATCATGGCGTTCTACCGTGACATTCGCCGACAGATCGCCACCGGCAATCCTTTCCGCCAGCTGCAGGTTAGTAATAATGGGGCGGGTAACCTGTCGGGTAACAGACCACGCGATCAGTAATCCAAATACGATAGCGATCGCCCCCAACATGAGCGTTTGTAATACCGAACTGTTGATGATGTCATCATTTCTTGCGCTTAGCTTTTGCACAATATTGCCGATATCACTCGTCATCTGGTCGCCAGTGGCTCGGAATTTAATATCAGCGGCTTTTAGCTGGCTCAATTGCGCGTAATATTGCTCCGCTATTTGATGGTAATTGGCAAAATTTTGCCAAAATGAATCCGCCGCCTGGCGACGCTCGTCGTTGAGTAATGATGATAGTGCCGCGTAGGCGGCTTGCGATTCGGCATAAGTTTGTTTCTGTGCGTTAAACGCCGCTTCACTATTCTCTTTTTGTAAAATATACGTGCGATTAACCAGTTTTAGAAACAACAGCGAGAGCGTTTCTTTCTGCGTTGCCAGCGTATTTTCATCCGCACTGACGGGGAAGTGATTCATAAATGCCGTTAGCGCGTCGTCGGCATCCATCTGACCGATTTTACTGGTTGTTGCAACCACAGAGTTCACAGCGCTTTTCAGCGTGTTAAGGTCGGTATCATAATCGGTAAAATCCTCATCAAGTTTTTTGAAATCAGATAGATATTCATCTTCCCATGAGAGTGCTTTCGCCTTTTCCTTGTCGGCTCTGGCTTGGTCGATATACTTGGTTAGATTTGTAATATGTTCGTCTGCAAAGGTGAATGAATATTTGACTCGCGCCATTTTCGACTGATCGACCTGGTGATTCATTTCATTCAGAATGGTCGTTTTCACGTACAGATCATGGATAATAAAAAACCGTATCGCGCCTACGGCTGACGCTAGCATCACTAGCAGCAGGACAATACCAAAGCCGCCATATAATTTATGAGAAACCTTAAAATTACTCATAATCCTGGTAAAAAAGTGCATTTCCGCTCCTGTTAACCGCATCGTGTCTCTATAAATGACGGCGTGATTTCTAAAAATATCGCCGTAAAGAGGTTTATCGGTTTTTAGCTGTAATGCTTTATGAGAAAATGAGTAATTACGATTAATTACGAATTATTTTAATCAAACTGTAATACTTCATTGGCAATCAATACCATAACGTATTCCGATATCACCCTGAAGACTGGGGTTTTACGGCGTACCCGATAAAAGTATGCTCGCGTCCACAATGCTACCCTCGTATAGCTTGTGCATATTCCCCATGAAGCGCGGAAAACCTTGGGCAAATACGCAGGTGTTATCGCTTGCAGTCTCCCGCCTGCTACGCAATTATTGAGTGAGCTATCTCTATGTTAACGTCCCTTACTACTGCTGGAGTTTGTAATGAAACCTAGCGTTATCCTGTATAAAAAAATCGCTGACGATCTACGCGCGCGTTTAGATCAACACTTCGCCGTCACTGAACTCGATACCTTTCCCGCTCTCGACCACCCGGCATTGGCGACCGCTGAAGGTATCATTGGTTCTGGGGGGAAAGTCGATGCCGAATTCCTGAAGCATGCACCGCGTTTACGTGCGGCATCCACCATTTCTGTCGGCTACGACAACTTCAACGTCGATGCGCTGAATGAAAAAGGAGTGATTCTTATGCACACTCCAACGGTGTTGACGGAAACCGTAGCGGATACCGTATTGGCACTGATGCTCGCCAGCGCCCGACGGGTTGTGGAAGTGGCTGAACGGGTAAAAGCGGGTGAATGAAAAGAGGGGATTGGTAGCGACTGGTTTGGCACCGACGTTCATCATAAAACTATCGGCATTCTGGGGATGGGTCGTATCGGTCTGGCCGTCGCACAACGCGCGCATTTTGGTTTCAGCATGCCCGTTCTGTACAACGCGCGTCGCCACCATGCCGAAGCGGAACAACGCTTTAATGCCCGTTACTGCGATCTGGATACACTATTAGCCGAGTCCGATTTCCTCTGTATCACACTGCCGCTCACGGCGGAAACTCACCACCTGATTGGGCGCAAGCAACTGGCGCAAATGAAATCCAACGCCATTTTGATCAATATCGGTCGTGGTGCCGTTGTAGACGAAGAAGCGCTGGTGGATGCCCTGACGAAGGGGACCATTCAGGGCGCAGGGCTGGATGTCTTTACCAAAGAGCCACTGCCCGTAGACTCGCCACTTCTGGCGCTGCCTAATGTGGTAGCGTTACCGCATATCGGCTCTGCTACGCACGAAACCCGTTACGGCATGGCCGCCTGCGCTGTTGACAATCTGATTGCCGCGCTGAGCGGCCAGGTCAAAGAAAACTGCGTAAATCCACAGGTTTTATAGTAGCTCTCAACCGATCTTAGCACTGCGAGAGACGTTCGCAGTGCAGTTTACCCAATATCGCTATGTTACATGAATTCTTGTGCCGACATATTTGACATGTCGTGCTAAACGCTAACCGTTACCGGGTAAATATATCAGGTATCCTTCGGATACTTAATTTAGTATCTCTGCTGAGCTATATTTGAAACTGCACACTATATGATAACCGGTGTAAACAAACCATACTTAAAATTAGCTAAATATATTCGAATAAAAATTCATCATTTAAGAAAGTAAACTCCGAATTATATTAAGAATGGCTTAAGTATTGAATGCTTGACAATAGGTAATATATCGAAAGGCTATTTCCTTTAAAATAAAATTCTCTCTGTAATAATGCGTTAATAAAGCCATGCTAATTTACCGCCTCTTTTAAATTTTTTTTACCGACGCTCTAGTCTTTCGACAACTGTGTTACCGCTTTCAAAGGAAAAAATATGTTTTTTAAATTGCCAACGGCTCCCAAACTTCTTGTATTAATTGTCGCATCTACAACCTGTAGCGCATGGGCAGGCACGGTTACTACGGAAGGAGAAGACCTGGTCATTAATACTAAAGGTGGACTAGAAATTAAAACCGTTGATGATGAATTCAAATTCAACATCGGCGGTAAAATTCAGTATGATGTAACATCGTTCCGTGGGTTATCCGCCGCTAGCCAGAATAAACATTTTGCTTCGAGTAGCGACGCATTTGTCCGCCGAGGGCAGCTTTCTCTAGAAGGTGCCGCATTTACAGACTGGCTTTACGGTATTCGTTTTAGTTATGACGGCACTGAAGGAAATACGGATGTTGATCGTGTATGGGTTGCAAGAGACAATATTTTTGATTTCGCTAAGGTAACAATAGGGAAATATAAAGTTAACTACGGTTTGGATAATGCCACTAGCTCATCATGGATTACCGCAATGGAACGCCCGGCGATGTATGATTTCCTTTCGGGCAGTGACGATACTGATTTTGGCATTAATATATCGCATGCAGGTGATAATTACAGCCTAATGGCTCAGGTCGCTACCGCGGGAGATAAACCTAACGACGGTAATAACGATATTTACGGCTATACGTTACGTGCCACCTGGGCCCCGATCTTGCAACCAAACCAGATTTTACATCTTGGCGCTAACTACCATGATGCCAATCCCGATCACAATGAAACACAACTCCGCTCACGTTTTGGTATCCGTAGCGATGCTGATGACCGCATGCGCTTTGCGGAAATTACCGATACAACCAAAGATCATGAATACGCATTAGAGGCGGCTTACCAACTCGGTAGCTTACGTTTGCAGAGCGAATACTATGCACGCCAAATTCGCGGCGATAATGACGGTGAAGCAGCTAAAGCCGATGTCAATGGCTTTTATACGCAACTATCTTATCTCTTTGGCACCTCTCGCGGTTATGACGCAGGAGAGGGTAAATGGAAAAAACCACGCGACTTTAATTCTTGGGAAATCTTTGCGCGTTATGAAAATACAGTAATTGACGCGAATAAGACCGCTACTAAGAAAAATATCAATAACAACATTGATGGCATTTTTGCGCTTAACCGCGGCGACAAACATGATGTCGACGCCTTTACCCTTGGGGTGAACTACTTCCCAAATGAAAACATTCGCGCCTCGTTGAACTATATTACCTACGAGATTAGCAATATTGATACATCAGAATCAATTGATGGACGACAAGTAAAAGATGACAGTAATGCCATTGTTGCTCGTTTGCAGTTTGCATTTTAAGGAAGGACGATGAAGAGGACATTAATACTTCTAGGTTTATTATTGTCGGTAGAACAAGCATTGGCCGCCTTACCCGCTGACTTAGGAGCCGGGCAGAGTATAAAAGTAGAGATTTCTCAACTACACCCGACCCAGGCAGCAATAGGCTATCGCCAGCTAGATTACAAACTCAATCGCTATAAAGCCGATCCAAAAAAGCTATTCGATGATTATTGTGAAAGTGCCGGACAGAAAGGCGTAAAAACATATAATGCGCAATCTCGTATCGACCTCACTAGCAGCTTTACCTGCAAAGCGACTGTTGGCAGCGATCCTGGCGCGATGAAAACGGCCGTCATTGCCCCAGATAACAATCTGTATTTGACGGACGGTCACCACACCTTTACGAATTTTGCTGCGTTGGCCGGACTTAACACACAAGTATATGTCCGTATTACGGATGATTTTCGCGATCAAAAATCCATGGACGCATTTTGGGATAAAATGAAAGAGGAGCATCTAGTTTGGCTAGGTACACCGAAAGGTGAAATCCAGCCTGACGCATTACCCCGCGAATTAGGACGCAATCATATGATAAATGATGAATATCGTTCTCTGGTCTATTTTGCACGGGGGATTGGCTTCACCAAACGTAGTAATTCTCCTCCTTTCCTTGAATTTTACTGGGGTAAATGGCTAGCCACTCAGATATCGTTCTCCGCTTCCGATTTGAACAATCGCCACAATTACGCTGACGCGGTGGAAAAAGTAGCGAGCAAGATGACAGAACTCCCGGCAGAAACGGTAATTGCCCAGATTGGTTCCGGCCCCTTAACAGCACAGGCATTGGGCAAACTCCCCTCTGTTAATAAAAAGGAAATGCGTAAATTAGTCTCCGCGACAGGCAAGCTGACTTACGCTTTTGCACAGTAGGTTGAGCCGTAGTGAGGCTAGCATCGCCGAAAAAACGTCCTATATAGCCTCATTATCAAATGATCGACGCGTGGCAATCGCGCGTCAATCTCTTCGCAGGAAAATCAGCAGGAAGGCCACTGGCTGAGTCAGTAACGGAAAAGTAGTCCCAGAAGGAGTTTGCCCTTCTGGCGTTTTTCTAACGATGCGACCAGTACGCCATAAAGTTGATCGTCTCTTTATCGAGGTGGCGCTCGTCGAGTAGGTAACGACGCAGCCGTTTGATGGCGGAAGACTCCCCGGCCGCCCAGGCATAAAATGGGCGATGCGCCGTTGCTCGCTCCCACAGCAGCTCATCTTCCGGCGTCTCCTGCGCGATTTCATTGCGGTTAGTACAGGCGCTGGCGGGGATTTTCACGCCCTGTTGCACCGCTGCCAGCAGGCGCTCACCCCATACTTTACTGTCGGTATCCTCACGCGGTAGCCAGTGAATCTGTGCAAACGGGAAATCGCCCGAGGTTACGCAATCAGCCGCTTTCGGTACTTCAAAAAAGGCCTGCACCGACGGCGGAGAAGGCTGGGTCGCTAACTGTTCAAGAATGCCCATTGCCGCAGGTAGTGCCGTTTCATCCGCAATCAGCAACACCTGCTCAACGCCATCGTGCGGCGCCCATTCATAGCCGCCGCTGTCGCTATCCGCCTCCGCATTAGGCGCAACAATCTGTAGCGCATCACCCGGCTTTGCATGGCTTGCCCAGCTTGAAGCAGGCCCGCTATCGCCGTGCAGCACAAAATCGATCACGGCCTGCTGCGATTCCTGTGAGACTGAGCGTAACGTATAGGTACGCAAAATCGGACGACGTTCACGTGGCAACGCCAGATAATCCTGATACCAATTATCGCTCATGGTCATCGGCGTCAGTTCCCCGCTTTCACTGGCGAACAGCAGCTTAATGCGTTGATCCGGCGCATCCAGTTTCATCTGGCGCACTTCCGGGCCAGTAAAGATACAGCGGGCAAATGAAGGCGAGAGTAACGTCTTACTCTCCAGGCGTAAGGTAAACAATCGATAGGCTGAAGACGTTGCGCGGTTAACTAAAGACATAGTGAGAAAGCCATATGTTTTGTAAGGAAAAATCGGTCAGCGGGATCACACCCAACACGCTGCAACTTACCATAAAAAAACATTAACGATAATCATTATCAGTCTGTAGGTGGTTGTCGTAGTAAAAGCAGTGGATGCGGCCTATTGGGGGTTGTTCATGCCGCTGGACAGGCGGGTAGCGACGTTAATGAAAGTAAAGCTGGAAAATCGTCTGGAGTGCCAGCTAGGATGTGTGCCTTAACCGTTTTTAGAACCTATCCCAGCAGGCGTCATTATCGCAGTCAATGTGGTCACGGCCAGCGCGCAGAAACTGGCGCGTATACAGAGTACGTGAAGATTTCGAACACTACCCAGGGCCAAAATGGCAAGTAAAATAGCTTTAATGGGATAGGTTCTACGTTAGTCCTCGCTGTATTATCGACCCAATCTCATCCTCTGACTTCTGCTTGTAACTCACTACGCTTTATATGTACGAGTGTGTGAGAGTTAGCATTAAGCTACATTTTTTTTAATAAACAGCTACGGTATATCGATTACTTATCATTTCATGTCTTATAAGATTACTGATCATCATAATTATTTTAATTAAAAGAAATAAATTTTAGTATCAAAAAAATGAAAAAAATTAACAGGACTTACTTCCCCGTTATTTTAAAAATAGACACATGGATAATAGAAATTGAGCCTAATACTGGGTTCATAATAAAGAGGAATACATTATGGCTAATCAATACAGCGTTGAATTCATCAACCATTCAAGTAATTCAGGTAATGTAGCAATCTTCCAAAAAGCGCCTGACCAGAAGGCAAGAAATATTTTCTCACTGGCGTGGTTCAGCAAGTTCGTGAATCCAAATGTGCATGAAACCTTCCGTTGGAACATTGATTACTCTTTTGTTTGGTCAGATACTGGGGAAGTCAAACCAGGTGTTATTTTTGAAGGAGGTGAAGAAATTCCTGCCAACCTTCAGTCAGCTAACACCATCACATTGGACTATAATGGAGGATATTTCTTTGGCCCGACATCATTCACAGGTCAAGCGGGTTCACTCTATATTGATGAAAGCGGTAATGTTCCTCTCAAGCAGGCCGCTGTCGGTATCGGAATGAGTAACGCAGGGACTTTCGTACAGGCGGCACAGCCAAATCTACATATTGAGTTTATCCCACACCCCTCTTACTGGATTGTATTTGGTAACTATGAAGAAGGTGAAATTTTGGATATTGAGCAAATCAGCGATGCCGTTGAATTAGTGTTCGAACCCAACATTTACGATGTTGTCGCTACACTGCAGCAAAATAACACCTGGACTATTTCCTGATCCAGAAATCGGAAGGCAGATAGATTCCTGCCTTCCTCATTCCCTATCTTTTGGAGAAATAATATGTCTGATATTTATATCATTGATCAAGGTGTACAAAGCGGTCCTTTTAATCAGGCTCAGGCAGAAAATAATTAGAAGGCTATCTTGAAAAGAACCGCTACGCCAATATGAAGCAAGCAATGAATGATATTACATCTGGAATAGGAAAAGCGACGGGCAATTATGTCTATGATGGTCATTCCGTGCTACATGCCTCTTCTGGCAATAATCAAAAAAGCGTAAGTATCTTTTTCTACCATACCGATACAGGTGATTATTTGATCGCAATGGGAGAGCATATAATCGCAAGGACTTATCTGTTAAGTGATTTTGGACAAAAATCCGGAGATTTAGAATTCGGTAAAACCATTAGTCTTTAACAAGAAGTAATAAATAAAAAGCATCCAATATGGGATGGATGCTTTTTATTTATCGATGATATTCATGGGGTTTTATTTACACATTGCCTTCTTGATATTAGCCACTTGTCTTACGCCAAGATTGTATATTTTAGCAACTTCCGTTCGAGATTTTCCTCTATCTAATAAATTGATAATTTCACGGTTGCGTAACTGTCTGTCAATATTTTTTGCATGAGGGACATCAATACTTAAACCACCAAATTCACGACATAATTTCTCGACAGAATCCTCATTGAGATCTAAACAGAAACACTTTGGTGACTTCGGAATATATTTACATTGACCACCAAATAATTTTGAAAAAATATAGGCATCCTCCAATCCCATGATATCAATTAACATCTGAAATTGATCAGGTAATTTCTTTACATCAAGTCCGTAGAAAAAGTCATTAAGTGCTGAACTTTCTTTATAGCTCATAGAATCAATCCTTGTGTTGTTCCTGTAATTTCGATGACATCACATTTACAACAATCAAACGATGGGGAAACAATTCATGCTATAGATTACTTTTAGATTTAAGACAAGAGACCGCACTACAGTCTTATTCAGTGACGAGAAAATGATAAAACATACTATTACTGCAAAAAACGATGAATGAAAAAAAACTACTTAGAGATAAAATTTTATTAGCATTAAATTAATATACTATGAATTATTAGATAAGTATTTTTTTAATTCCATTCAATCGCTTTTAGAACAATGTGTTATCTATTTATTGAGAAAAAACAAAGACTCACTCCGCTCACTACGCTAACAGAGCAAGTGACATATGAACAAATCAATTAGACCATGTGTTTCCTCACATACAAAAAAGCTGACCAACGGGTTCACCCGTTGGCCAGCTTGCTTATTGTCAGAAAAGCCATCAGGCCCGCTTCCCTACGCCATTAACGCATCGTCACAAACTCTTCCGCCGCAGTCGGATGAATGGCGACGGTGTTGTCGAAGTCTTTTTTGGTCGCGCCCATTTTGACAGCGACGGCAAAGCCTTGCAGCATTTCGTCCATACCAAAACCGATGCCGTGGATGCCGACGATTTTTTCTTCTTTGCCCACGCAGACCAGCTTCATACGACACGGCTGACGGTGCTGCGTCACGGCGGTGTACATCGCGGTGAAGGCAGACTTATACACTTTCACCTGATCGTCGCCGTACTGCTCACGCGCCTGTGGCTCGGTCAGCCCAACGGTGCCAATCGGCGGATGGCTGAAGACGACGGTGGGAATGTTGCTGTAATCCAGGTGCTCGTCCGGCTTATTGTTAAACAGCCGTTCAGACAAACGACGCCCCGCCGCGACGGCTACCGGCGTCAGTTCGACAGCGCCAGTATTATCGCCAACCGCGTAAATACCCGGGACAGAGGTGTTCTGGAATTTATCGACATTGATGTAACCTTTGTCGTTCAACGCCACGCCGGTGACGCTCAGGTTCAGGTTATCGGTCGCCGGTTCGCGACCAATCGCCCAAATCAGGCAATCGACGGTGTATGACTGACCATTTTCCAGCGCCAGCGTCAGGCTACCGTCTGCATTTTTTACTACCGATTGCGGGATCGACTCGGTGTGTAGCGTCGGCCCTTCGGTGTTCATCACCTCCACCAGCGTCTCCACAATCAGCGGATCAAAGCTGCGCAACGGCGCATGTTTGCGGACAAACAGATGGGTTTCAGAACCTAACGCATTCAGCACGCCGGCAATCTCTACCGCAATGTAGCCTGCGCCAACGATAGCAGTGCGTTTTGGCAGCGCATCCAGTTCGAAGAAACCATCGGAATCAATACCGTACTCCGCACCGGGAATCTCAGGATGAACCGGACGACCGCCCGTCGCGATCAGGATATGGTCAGCCGTAATTTTTTCGCCATTCACTTCCACCGTGTGCGCATCGACAAAGCGTGCAAAACCCTGGATAACGTCGACTTTATTTTTGCCCAGCACGTTATCGTACGACTGGTGGATACGATCGATGTAGGCGCTACGGTTCTTGACCAGCGTACCCCAGTCAAACTGGTTCACCGTGGTATCGAACCCGTAGTCCGGCCCATACTGATGGATCGCTTCGGCAATCTGCGCCGCATGCCACATTACTTTCTTCGGCACGCAACCGACATTAACGCAAGTGCCGCCCAGATATTTGGCCTCAATCAACGCGCATTTTTGCCCATACATCGCCGCGCGATTAATAGACGCAATACCGCCGCTGCCGCCGCCGATAGCAAGGTAGTCATAGTGTTTGGTCATCGGTATATCCCAGCTTAAATGAGTGAAATTGCCTAGAGTGTAACGCCAGAGCCTTATGCCTAATAAAGGTTTCGCCTATGGTTGTGATAGCAGAAGCCGGCCGCAGCGATGCATCACTCTGGTACGATCTGCTCTACTAGCGTATGTCCCGTGCCTTCTGGCACCATGACGCTGTGCAGCCATGGCAGCACCGCCTTCATTTGCGCCGCCAGTTTCCACGGCGGGTTAATCACGATCATACCGGACGCCGTCATGCCGTAGCGATCGCTGTCCGGCAATACCGCCAGCTCAATTTGCAGGATGTTGCGAATGCCCGTGGCCTCCAGCGCCTTCAGCAGACGTTTACTATGCTGGCGCAGAACTACCGGATACCACAATGCAAAGACACCGGTCGCGAAGCGTTTATGCCCTTCCTGAATGCCTGTCACCACCGCCTGATAGTCTGTCTTCAGCTCATACGGTGGGTCGATCAATACCAAACCACGCCGAGAAAGCGGGGGCAACTGCGACTTCAATTGCTGATAACCATCTTCGCGCAGCACTTTAGCACGCGGATCTTTTTGGAATTCATTGCGCAGCAGCGGAAAATCACTCGGGTGCAGCTCGGTCAGATGAAGTTTGTCCTGATCGCGCAGCAATTGACGCGCAATCAGCGGGGAACCGGGATAATAGCGTAGCTGACCATTATGGTTATAGGTCCGCACAGCCTGCATATAGGGCGCGAGTTCAGCCGGGATATCGTCTCGCTGCCAAATTTTCGCGATACCGCTCAGATACTCACCGGTGCGCTCAGCATGTTCACCGCTCAGTTGATAGCGGCCAGCCCCCGCGTGGGTATCCAGATACAGGAAAGGTTTCTCTTTTTCTTTCAGGGCGGTGATGATCAGGCTCTGAACGGTGTGTTTCAGCACGTCGGCATGGTTGCCGGCATGAAAACTGTGGCGGTAACTTAGCATATTTCACATACCATATTGATTTATAATGATTTTAACCTGTGATAATTTCATGAAAATGCATTGATTACCCCACAGATTACCCCACAGCTTTTTGCACGGTCATGAAAGCCTGGGAACGAATACGGAGAGTATACGGCAGAAACGCGATGAATAAAAAAGGCCGCATGAGCAGTCGACCGTTTCCTATTGCTTAGAGGTATACTTAATTTTGCATCTTAATAAAAACAGAAATCCGTTCCTCACTTGTAACTGCTGAAAAGAGTGTATTAGCATCAATTTTTAATTGTAATGAGAACCATTCTCATAATAGTATGGCGGTGTGATAATTAATTGTTGATACATTCCGTATGTCTGACCGCGCCGCTATTACAGCTTCTTTTACGCTCGAATCGCTTTACGGCGCACATCATTGCTGGCTGAAGAACTGGCTCACTCACAAGCTCCAGTCGGCGTTTGATGCCGACGATATTGCTCAGGACACTTTCCTGAGGGTGATGGGCAGCGATACGTTGTCAACCATTCACGATCCTCGTTCCTTTCTGTGTACAATCGCCAAACGGGTGATGGTTGACCTTTTCCGTCGCAACGCGCTGGAAAAGGCGTACTTTGAGATGCTCACACTTATGCCCGAGGCACTGGCCTCTTCCCCCGAAGAACGCGAGAGCCAGTTGGAAACCTTGCAACTTATCGACAACATGCTTGATGGGTTAAATAACAAAACCCGCCAAGCTTTCCTGCTTTCACAATTAGAAGGTCTTACTTATCGCGAGATCGCTTTGCATCTCTGTGTTTCTGTTAGTTCCGTGAAAAAGTATGTCGCCAAAGCCGTTGAGCATTGTCTGTTGTTTCGTCTGGAGCACGGATTATGAATCCATTATTAACCGACGCCCGCCGTCAGGCACTACGATCGGCGTCGCACTGGTACGCGGTACTAAGCGGGGAGCGTCTCAGCCCGCAGCAGGAAGCACGCTGGCAGCAGTGGTATGAACAGGATCCGGATAACCAGTGGGCCTGGCAACAGGTTGAAAACCTACGCAGCCAGCTCAGCCAGGTACCCGGCGGTATCGCTAGCCGAGCGCTGCACGATTCGCGGCTCACCCGTCGCCATGTGATGAAAGGGCTACTACTATTACTTGGCGTTGGAGGAGGATGGCAGTTCTGGCGTTCCGAATCCGGAGAAGGGCTACGGGCAGACTACCGTACCGCGAAAGGTGCGGTCAGCCATCAGCGTCTGGAAGATGGTTCATTGCTGGCGCTTAATACGCAAAGTGCTGTGAATGTACGTTTTGATGCGCACCAGCGCATTGTTCAGCTATGTTATGGCGAAATAGCCATTACCACAGCCAAAGACGCACAGCGACGCCCTTTTCGCGTTATTACCCGTCAGGGCCAGCTTACCGCATTAGGGACGGAATTTTCCGTTCGACAGCAAGACAACGTCACACATCTTGCCGTACGGCAGCATGCCGTTGAAATCATTCTGGCCGATGATCCCTTACAAAAATTTATCCTAAAAGCCGGAGAAAGCCTGGAGTTCAGCGCTTCTGCATTTGGCACGGTGACACCGTTGGATGATGAGAGTGTAAGCTGGACTCAGGGAGTCCTAAGCTTTAGCGATAAACCTCTGTCAGAGATAATAGCAACCCTTGGTCGTTACCGTAACGGCGTGCTGCGCTGCGCTCCGGCCGTTGCGGAATTACGCCTGAGTGGAACCTTCCCACTGCAAAATATCGATGCAATCCTAAATGTCATTGCCCAAACTCTACCTGTGAAAATTCAATCAGTTACTCGGTACTGGATAAATATATTACCGCTGTAAGAAAAATAATTCTCATTTCTATTGTCCCTTTTATCCCTCTCGTTCGACTCATAGCTGAAGGTTACAAAGATGATGATGGAGAAGGTATGATGAGTTTACGCGTTTTTCGTAGAACGACGCCTTTGGTTAACGCCATTCGCCTGAGCCTGCTGCCGTTAGTTGGTCTCTCGTTATCCGCTGTTGCGGAAACAGTGAACATCGCTGCTGGCCCGCTAGACAAAGCGCTCAACCAGTATGCCACCCACAGTGGGATCACTTTATCTGCGGATTCCAGCCTGACGCGCGGCAAGCAAAGTCAGGGTCTGCACGGCGACTATGATGTTGAAACTGGCTTACGACAATTACTGAATGGTAGCGGCCTGCAGGTCAAGCCATTGGGAAAGAATAGTTGGACGCTGGAACCGGTTCCAACTCAGCAGGAAGATGCCTTGACTGTCGTGGGTGACTGGTTGGGCGCTGCGCGTGAGAACGACGTGTTCGAACATGCCGGTGCCCGCGACGTGATCCGCCGTGAGGATTTCGCCAAAACCGGCGCAACGACAATGCGTGACGTGCTTAACCGCATTCCCGGCGTTCTGGCGCCCGAAAACAACGGTACAGGTAGCCACGATCTGGCGATGAACTTCGGTATCCGTGGCCTGAACCCGCGTCTCGCCAGCCGCTCTACCGTGTTGATGGACGGCATTCCGGTACCGTTCGCGCCGTACGGCCAGCCCCAACTCTCGCTTGCACCGGTGTCGCTTGGCAACATGGACGCCATTGATGTCGTACGCGGCGGCGGAGCAGTACGCTATGGGCCACAGAGTGTGGGCGGCGTGGTAAACTTCGTCACCCGCGCTATCCCACAAGATTTTGGGATAGCCGCGGGAGTTGAGGGTCAGCTCAGCCCAACCTCTTCGCAAAACAATCCCAAAGAAACTCACAACCTAATGGTAGGCGGTACGGCAGATAATGGTTTTGGCTCCGCGCTGCTCTATTCAGGTACTCGTGGCAGCGACTGGCGCGAGCACAGCGCCACCCGCATAGACGATCTGATGTTAAAAAGCAAATATGCGCCGAACGAGGTGCATACCTTTAACAGCCTGATGCAGTACTACGACGGAGAAGCCGATATGCCTGGCGGACTGTCCCGCGCCGATTACAATGCCGACCGCTGGCAGTCCACACGACCCTATGACCGCTTCTGGGGCCGCCGCAAACTAGCAAGCCTTGGTTATCAATTTCAGCCGGACAGCCAGCATAAATTTAACATTCAGGGTTTTTACACTGAAACTCTGCGTAGCGGATACCTGGAACAGGGGAAACGAACCACTCTTTCTCCGCGTAAATACTGGGTGCGCGGCATTGAACCGCGCTACAGCCAAAGCTTTATGATTGGCCCGTCCGCGCATGAAGTGGGCATTGGCTACCGCTATGTGAATGAATCAACCCATGAAATACGTTACTACACTGACACCAGCAGTGGCCAATTGCCGTCCAGCGCTAGCCCATATGACCGCGACACCCGCTCCGGCACCGAGGCTCACGCATGGTATTTGGATGACAAAATCGATATTGGCAACTGGACCATCACTCCCGGTATGCGTTTTGAACATATCAAGTCATACCAGAATAACAACATCAAAGGTACGCACGAAGAATTGAGCTATAACGCCCCGCTTCCAGCGTTGAGCGCGCTCTATCATCTGACCGACAGTTGGAATCTTTATGCTAACACTGAAGGTTCATTCGGCACCGTGCAGTACAGCCAAATTGGCAAGGCTGTACAAAGCGGCAATGTGGAACCGGAAAAAGCGCGAACCTGGGAATTCGGAACCCGATACGACGATGGCGCTCTGACCGCGGAAATGGGGGTATTCCTGATTAACTTCAATAATCAGTACGACTCCAACCAGACGAATGACACGGTCACCGCTCGGGGAAAAACGCGTCATACCGGGCTGGAAACACAGGCACGTTATGATCTTGGTACGCTAACGCCTACGTTCAATAACGTCTCTGTTTACGCCAGCTATGCCTATGTGAACGCAAAAATCCGTGAAAAAGGCGATACCTACGGCAACCAGGTGCCATTCTCTCCGAAACACAAAGGCACGTTGGGCATAGACTATAAACCGGGCAACTGGACGTTCAATCTGAACAGTGAATTTCAATCCAGCCAGTTTGCGGATAATGCCAACACGGTGAAAGAGAGCGCTGACGGCAGTACCGGACGCATTCCTGGTTTCATGTTATGGGGTGCTCGCGTGGCGTATGACTTCGGCCCGCAGATGGCAAATCTTAACCTCGCATTCGGCGTAAAAAATATCTTCGATCAAGAGTACTTTACTCGTTCTTACGACGATAACAATAAAGGCCTCTACGCGGGCCAGCCGCGCACGCTGTATATACAGGGGTCATTGAAGTTCTGATCGACGACAAACGATTTGTAGGCCGGGTACGCACTGCGCTACCCGGCTTTCAGGAGTATTTATGTTCACATTTTTCCGCGCTCTTTTCGCAGGCCTACTACTGGTTGCTTGCCACGCCTTTGCCATCACAGTTCAGGATGAACATGGCACATTTACGCTTGATACGCTGCCGCAACGAATCGTGGTACTGGAGCTGTCATTCGCGGATGCGCTAGCCGCCGTGGATGTCAGCCCTGTCGGGATTGCCGACGACAACGATGCCACGCGCATCTTGCCTGATGTCCGCGCGCATCTGAAACCCTGGCACAGCGTCGGCACCCGTGCCCAACCAAGTCTTGAAGCCATCAGTGCGTTAAATCCGGATCTGATTATTGCCGACAGTAGCCGTCATGCCGGCATTTACAACGCATTGAGGCAAATCGCGCCAGTGCTTCTGCTCAAGTCCCGCAACGAAACATACGCTGAGAACCTGCATTCTGCGGCAATCATCGGTGAAGTGGTTGGTAAAAAAACGCAAATGCAGGCGCGTTTAGAACAACATAAAAAGAAAATGGCACAGTGGGCAAGTCAGCTTCCAAAAGGCACTCTAGTGGCATTTGGTACGTCTCGCGAACAACAGTTCAACCTGCATACGCAAGAGACTTACACTGGCGGCGTACTACAAGCACTGGGACTGACTGTTCCACCCGCAATGGCGGGTACGCCAATGCCGTCCATTGGTCTGGAGCAACTACTGGCGCTAAATCCGGCGTGGTTACTGGTTGCCCACTACCGCGAAGAAAGCATTGTTAAGCGTTGGCAACAAGACCCGCTGTGGCAGATGTTAACCGCTGCGCAAAAACAGCAAGTGGCTTCCGTCGACAGTAATGCCTGGGCGCGGATGCGCGGCATTTTTGCCGCTGAACGTATTGCCAGCGACACAGTAAACATATTTCACCATCAGACGATTAACGATGTGAAATGAGATACCTCAGGCATCCGGCGCTGCTGTGGGGACTACCTATCGTTGCGCTTTTCCTCATCTTCTGGCTGAGCTTGTTCTGCTATTCAGCCATTGCTATTTCCGGAGCTGACGCATTTCATGCTTTACTGCCAGGCCATACGCCAACGCTCCCCGAAGCGCTGGTACAAAACCTCCGTCTGCCACGAAGTTTGGTTGCGATATTGATTGGCGCGAGTCTGGCACTGGCAGGCTCGCTGCTACAAACGTTAACCCACAATCCGATGGCCTCCCCATCTTTACTCGGCATCAACAGTGGTGCAACGCTCGCCATGGCGTTGACCAGCGCGTTTAGCCCAACGCCCATTGCGGGTTACTCCATTACGTTTATCGCTGCCTGCGGAGGCGGTGTAAGCTGGCTTTTGGTGATGAGCGCAGGGGGCGGATTCCATCATAACCAGGAGAGGAACAAATTGATCCTTGCCGGTATCGCCCTATCAGCCTTTTGTATGGCGCTGACCCGCATCGTTCTACTTCTGGCGGAAGATCACGCTTACGGTATTTTTTACTGGCTAGCGGGCGGCATTTCTAATGTCGGGTGGCAAGCATTCTGGCAGCTTTTCCCAGTGGTGATAGGTGCGACCCCAGTCGTGTTAATACTAGCAAATCAGTTGAACCTGCTTAATGTCAGTGACAGTACCGCTCACACACTGGGCGTGAATTTGCCGAAACTGCGTTTGGGAATTAACCTCCTGGTGCTGGTTCTGGTAGGTGCCTGCGTCAGCGTGGCGGGTCCGGTAGCCTTCATCGGCTTGCTGATGCCTCACCTGGCACGCTTCTGGATTGGGTTCGATCAGCGGCAGGCTTTACCAATGAGCATGTTGCTGGGCGCCACACTGATGCTGCTGGCGGATGTGTTAGCGCGAGCGCTTGCCTTCCCCGGCGATCTGCCTGCTGGTGCAGTGCTGGCGCTGATTGGCGCCCCCTGTTTCGTCTGGCTGGTCAGGAGGCGCGGATGAAAATCGCAATCGTCATGTTCATCATCCTCGCGCTCGCGTTACTAGCGCTAATATCGCTCCACATGGGCGTAACTTCAGTACCGTGGCGCGCCCTGTTAACCGATTGGCAGGTTGGAAGCGAACATTATTATGTACTGATGGACTATCGCCTGCCAAGACTACTGCTGGCGCTGTTTGTCGGTGCTGCACTCGCGGTGGCAGGCGTATTAGTCCAAGGGATCGTGCGTAATCCGTTGGCCTCGCCGGATATTCTTGGCGTAAATCATGCGGCGAGTCTTGCCTCGGTAGGCGCACTACTTCTGCTACCTTCTCTGCCTGTTATTGTGCTACCGCTGCTAGCTTTTGCGGGCGGAATGGCGGGTTTAATGTTACTGAGGTTACTTGCGAATACGACGCAACCAATGAAATTGGCGCTTACTGGCGTGGCGCTTTCCGCTTGTTGGGCAAGCCTGACGGATTATGTGATGCTCTCACGTCCTCAGGATGTAAACAGTGCCCTATTGTGGCTGACCGGCAGCTTATGGGGACGGGACTGGACCTTTGTGAAGATCGCCGTGCCGCTGCTCATTTTGTTCCTGCCGCTGAGCCTGCGCTTTTGTCGCGATCTCGACCTGCTGGCGCTTGGCGATGCACGTGCCGCAACGCTGGGCGTATCGGTTAAACGTACTCAGCTTCAAGGCTTGCTATTAGCCGTTACCATGACAGCAATTGGCGTAGCCGTCTGCGGCCCAATAAGCTTTATCGGCTTGGTCGTACCACATATCGTGCGCAAGATTATCGGTGGACGTCACCGCTGGTTGCTGCCTGTTTCAGCGCTTACGGGGGCATTACTATTGGTCTCGGCCGATTTGCTAGCGCGAGTTATTCATCCTCCGTTGGAGCTTCCAGCAGGGGTGATGACCGCTCTTATCGGCGCTCCATGGTTTGTCTGGTTACTTGCGAGAATGCGATAAATGACATTACGAACTGAAAACCTAATCGTCAGCTACGGTGCACAAACGGTACTGGAAGATCTTTCGCTCACACTACCTGTGGGAAAAATTACTGCCTTACTTGGCCCTAATGGTTGTGGGAAATCGACGCTACTAAAATGTTTTTCACGCCAGTTGGCACCAAAAGCAGGCGCGGTGATGCTTAACGAGAAACCGATCGCTGGCTATACCTCTCGTCAGTTGGCTCGCCGCCTGTCGCTACTGCCACAACATCATTTAATTCCAGAAGGTATCACGGTGCGTGAGCTGGTTTCCTATGGTCGTAGCCCATGGCTATCGCTTTGGGGACGGCTCTGCGAGGAAGACAACATGAAAGTCGAGCTGGCAATGAATCAGACCCAGACTGACTATCTAGCCGACCGCCGCTTAACCGAACTTTCAGGAGGTCAGCGACAGCGTGTATTTCTGGCGATGGTATTGGCACAAGATACTCCGATCGTTCTTCTTGATGAACCAACGACCTATCTTGATATCAACCATCAGGTTGAACTGATGCAACTCATAGGGAAACTCAAAGCGCAGGGGAAAACGGTGGTTGCAGTGCTACATGACCTGAATCAAGCCAGCCGATATTGTGATCATCTGGTGATATTGGCTAACGGGCGCGTGATGGCACAAGGCACACCGGAAAAGATCATGCAGCCGGAGTTACTGAGGACAGTGTTTCATGTGGAAGCAGAAATTCATCCAGAGCCAATATCTGGCAAACCGATGTGTGTGGTGCTATAGATTGTTGCGGTTATGCGCATAATTTGGCGGAAACTAAGGTCGACCATGTTTATCGATTTAAATCAGTAAATCGTCGAATGTGACCGCTTTTTACTCGATTGAAGGCTACCGATATTCAGGGAGATAAAGTACGATCGCACGCTACTGATGATGGATTTGGACGTTATTCTGATGGAACCTGAATACCAGCGCTGGCTCATGGCGCTTTCCGCTCCGATGGTCGCGCTGAATATCCGCTGCGGCGCCCACTTTGACCAACACACCTTTCTCGACCCCGGCGAGACGTTCGACCTGACAGAAAGTTGGGGCATTACCTCCCGGCAAGAACTTATCTCGATGATTAACGATATGACGGACGACGGCCACGCTGAACGCTTAGCGTACGGTTATCACCTCTGGCATCACCTACCGATAGCAGAATGGCAACGCTACTGCGCGGCGCAGCCCGATGAAAGACAAGGTATGTTGATGTGGATAACAGAAACGGCGGCTCTCTGCGGAGAAGGCGGCATCCGCGCCTGGGATCTGGGGCGAATGGGATTCCTTAGCCGTATCGGCGTGTTACGCGGCTGGTTCAGCGAAAAAGAGAGCCTATGGATCCACACCCGGCTCGCCGACAGAGCACGTTATTATTATCGTAGTTGGGAAAATTATTACGCCGCCTTTCTAAGCGGTCGAACCTATTGGCTTTCCCTGGATGAAGAAGATCCGGAATGCCAGCGCTACCTTTTCAGTCACTGTAGCGAAAAACCCAATTACATTCACCAGATCGCCACGCTCTATACCCACCCCAGAAGCCCTATTCATGACCTTGACTGGGATGTCGAACCCATAGCAATGGCTAAGCCGGACTCCTTAGCAGAGGCGGACATATAATGGAAACACGTTGCTGGCAATATTTGGGCATTGAACCGACGCAAGATCTGGATAGCATCCGCCAAGCTTACCGCCAGAAAATACCGCAATTTCACCCAGAAACGGACCCTGAAGGTTTTAAGCAACTGCGTGAAGCGTACGATACCGCTTGCAGGCTGGCGGAAAACGGCACGCTCTCGGGTGAAAACGCCGCTACAGCTACGGAATCGCGGCACGCAACCGCGGCAAGCGAGGCGGCGTCTGCCGAAGCAGCAGACCCCGAAATGGCGGCGCTTATCGCTGAGTTTGAGCGGCTACTCACTACGCCATCTGAACGCGTCGTGCCGCTGTACTGGGAGCGTTATATTCAGCGGTTGAATGAGCATACTTTCGATGTCATCGACCGTCTTCGCTGGCCGCTACTCCAACGCTTAATGCGCGAACCCGGCCTATCAAATCTCTGTATTCGCACGCTGGCCGATCGCTTACGCTGGCAGCAGCGGCAAGGAGAATTGTCTGGCGATGGCCTAGAAGAGGTCCATCACTTCCTAGACTCACTCGACAATGAGGATCTGTTTGAGTTTTCGCTGCTATCACACCTTAGCCTGCCTGCGCAGTTAGATACTCTCTTTTATTTTCAACAGGTGAGTTGGACCTTCTGGAACCGTCCGGCGTCCATGCTGAACACGTTGTTAAGTAGCCCAACGGTTATTGTCTGGCCCGACAGCCCGACATTAATGCAAAAAATGGCACGCTGGCACAGCCACGCCGGCGTACCTAACGCCACATTGCGTGATTACTGTCTGCAACAGTTAGAAACAGCGCCGGACGATGTGGAATGGCTCACGCTTAGCGCCAACCTCTGTTCCTTAACAGGAGAGGACGAACGCGCCTTCACGCTATGGCTCACGCTTTATCAGCAGACTCACCATGCACAGGCGGAACAGTGGCTGATCGATTGGTGTAAACAGCACCAGCCGGATGCGCTTCCTTTACTGATTCAATCCATAAACAACACGCCAGCGCCGGATTTAACAGGGTTAGCGCTGGACGACCCGCGCCAACAGTTCTTCATTTCACAGCACAATCCCCAGATGCTGATTCGTTGGGGAGAGGCGCTGAAACTGCCGCTGTCGCCGATGGCGGAAAGCTACGCCCGTTGGAAACTCGGCAAACAGGATCTGCAAACCGTCTATCAGCACTTACTGCTGCACTGTGGCGATGCGATTCAGGATCGTCTGTATTGGCACGCCTGCATGTTAACCGTGGGTAATGAGCGCCTACTACAGGATATTTTGGCGCAACCGTTGCCCAACGAACCGCTGAATGCGTTGATCTTGCAGGGATTGCAGTTTCAGGCGGCACAGCGCCTGGCCTGGCTGAATACCTCTAGCGCGATTCAGGCTTTCACGGAGTGGCTATATTCGCCATCAGAAACAGCATTGCCCAGTCCGTTCACTGACACTGATTCGGCCGCCGGGCGACAAGCACAAACCTGGCTGCAGCAATGGCGCCCGCTGTCGCTGAGTCAGTTAAATAAGCTGTATAACAGCGGTGTATACGCAGAGGGAATCGACCCAATCAATGATTGTCTGATCATGCTGTCTACTCGCTACGACCTCGATGCCTCTCTGGCCTCGCCAGAGGAAGAGAAACCGCAGCATATCAGTGCCAAAGAGGAGCTAAGACAGGCGATTCTGATCGCATTAATGATGACCGACCCCACCTCTTGCCTGGGCTTACCACGCCAGTCGGTGCTGCCTGAATTACCTTTACCCCACCCTGCCAATTTGCTCTCTCGGCGCTTTCGCACAGCGGAATGCCACCAGGGTGATGCGGTAACACCGCTCAAGAAACGTTTCGTTCTCACCGACCCACTGCACTATCACTGCTGGATGAACTTTCCCGTCACTATTGATGAGTATCTCAGCGGCGGCGAAATCTACAGCGAGTCCGCGGCGGGTCATTTTTATCTGACCGATGAGCGCTGGCAGACGGCGTTAGCGGCGTCGCCTATGATCTACCAGATCTTTTTCCACGCGTTCTATGCCCTTATGGGAGACGACGATCTGGTTGAGCAACACCGCGAACGTCTGGCCTCGCTCCCCGTCGAGACGGAACAGGAAGACGCTGTCCGCAACGCCTTGATCGAAGGGTCGGATGCGTTGGAAAAACAGCTAAAGCAGTTCTCCGATGACAAGCGGATCACGCTTGTCGGTGGACTGATCCAAAGCTGTGCCAATAATGATGCGTTCCTGTTGAATAATAGCGATCAAGATTTCCTCACCGAGCAGGTTGCTTACCCGCATGAGGATATTACGTTGCGATTAGTGACGAAGGTGCTGCTGCAGTGCATGGATCAACGTGAACGCCAGTTTAAGCGCCTCGCGCCGAAAACGCGCTACTGGTGGCAATTTTGGCGCACGAATGCGCGTATGGGTCGTCTCGGCTTTCTGGTGCAGGGTGGTCTGGGGAGTTATGCCCTTTACCGAGCAAGTGAGTGGTTAGGATCGCCTCCTCCTTATGTTGAGGGGGCGCTGCTCGCGCTGCTGGCGCTTAATCTGCTCATTGCCGCCCGTCGGCGTTATAACGATATTGGCATGAATGCGCCGTGGGGGATGAGCATCTTTAGCTTACTCATCCCACTCTTTCTGCTGCTCCCACTGTTGGCGCCGGGCATTAACCGCTGGAATCAGTTTGGGCCGCCGCCACACGATAAGAAAGCAGACACCCCACTGGCCTGATGAGATAGCGCGGCGCACCTACCGCCGCGCTGTCAATAATTAGTAAGCCAGTTCATCCAGATATTGCTCAACACGTTGCCGTACTTCGTCAATCGTCGGCGCGTGTTGTTCTGCCAGCGCCTGTTCGAAATCACGCAGCCAGAATCCCACCTGTTCGCGCGTGTCCAGACGCGATTGCGCCCAGGCTTTTTCTAGTCTCGCCAATAGATTACGGTTGACCAGATTGTCTCTGGGATGAATCTTCAACGCTTGTAATCTCTGACGGCTTATTTGCTGTTGCTCATCACTCAGCCCCATCGGGCTGCGATCGATAACTTTCGTGAACTTATCGCCGCTATCCGGTAGGTTAACATCGACTTCCAATAGCCCATTGATGTCATAGCTAAAGCGCACCTCGATAGATTGCTTATACGGTTTCGCTTTTATCGGCATGGTGAATTCATCAATAAACACGTTGTTATCAACATAAGGGCTTTCGCCCTGATAGATCGCAATGCAGATGCCCTCCTGCCCCGGTGACTCGGTGGAGAAGTCCTTTACGCGCGACGTCGGCACCACCGTATTGCGTTCCAGTATCGGAGAGAAAAGCCCTTCACGTTTATCATCAGCCACTCTGATCCCAAGTGTATAAGGACATACATCGGTTAGGATCACTTCTTCAATATCCTGTTCTCGTAACCGGCAAGCGGCTTGTACCGCTGCGCCTTTAGCGACGACAGTATCCGCATCCAAATGCTGATAAGGTAATTTGCCAAATAGCCTGACCACCAGTTTCTGCACGATCGACATCTTAGATGCCCCGCCGACCAGCACCACGTGGTCTAACTGCTCCGGCCTCAAGCGAGCATCGTGTAGCGCCTGCTCTATCGGGGCACGAATGCGGTTCATCAACGGTAGCCAGGCCGCGTCAATCTCTTCCGCATCCAGTACGACACGCCACTCTTCCTCGCGCCAGTGCCATATCAACTCATTCGATTGAGCAGGAAAACCGGGACGACATTTCAGTCCTTCAGCCTGACTATAAAGACGCGCCAAATCCGTCGCGGGGATCCCCGAATCTTCAAGCTTCCACGCCTTCAAACAGGCTTGCACTATCGCCTGGGTAAAATCTTCGCCTCCCAGATAGTTGTCACCCGCCGAACTGTGTACTTCGATCAGCGGGAACGCATATTCCAGTACGCTGACATCGAAAGTCCCGCCGCCTAAATCAAAAACCAGCGTACGCCCCAGCGCCTGCGTGTGTAAGCCATAAGCCATGGAGGCCGCCGTGGGCTCATTGATTAAACGTACCGCATTCAGCTCTGCCAGCTCTGCCGCAAAACGCGTCTGTTTACGCTGTTCATCGCTAAAATAGGCGGGAACGGAGATCACCACATCCTTGATAGCGTGGCCAAGGTAACTCTCCGCATCGGCCTTGAGTGATTTCAACACCATTGCCGATAATTCGGCAGGAGAGAACGTATTGTCGCCGAGTCTGAACGTTTTCTTGCTCCCCATGTAGCGCTTAAACAGCGATGTTGATCTATCCGGGTGCGTCGTCAGACGGGAAATAGCGGGTTTACCTACCAGAATACTCCCGTCGTCATCAATACTGATGGCAGAGGGCGTGAAATTGTCATTTAGCGCATTGGGTATCAGGTGCGCTTCGCCATTTTGCCAAACGCTAATCAGGCTGTTCGTTGTGCCCAGATCGATACCAATTGCCGGGGATGCGTGTTGCGAATGCATCATGCTGTTATTCCTTGTTAATCATATCCTTCAAACGAAAAAGTAATCCCAAAGCTCAACTGATGTCGATCGCTAACCCCTTCAGCGAGCAGACATATCTTACGCTAAACCCACTGGGCCGCGCAGCCAACCTACATGCGGTTTGACAGATAACACGCCTAAGGCAAGCCCCTTGGCAGGCCAAGATTTTTTTTCACGCGATCTGGTGAGTGATAAATAAGCGTTATATTATAAAATGCATAACGTTGATTTACGGAGCATTGCCATGAGAAACCACTTCGCGCGCGGCGTCCTCGCTGGCCTACAAGCCGCTAACCCCAAATCCACCGATGATATCCATCCTTACTGTTACGATTATCGGCGCGGCTATATTTGCGGCTATGCGCATAATTTGGCGGAAACTAAGGGAGACCGCCAGCAGGCAGCCTTTGAAGCCGGGTTATTGTCGCGCCGTTATGGGTTAGAGCGAGAGCGCGTCGCCGAGTTCTTTACCGAACAAGGTAACCCTTACACAATTCGGTTCTTTTATGCCGGCTTTGACGCACACACGTCGCGCCAATCAACGTGAGATGCATTAAACGCGCGGCATAATCGCGAGCGGAAAATGTGATATTGGGCCATTTTGGGGTAAGTTATTGGAAACGCTTACCGCAGCAGGATCGCCAGGCAGCCCATGAAAATAGATGCAGAGATCACCTTCCGCAAACTTGAAATATTTATCGTGTTTATGGAAAAGGGAAATATCGCCCGTACAGCCGAGGCACTGGGAATTAGCGGCGTGAGCGTTCACCGGGCGCTGCACACGCTTGAAGAGGGCGTACGCTGCCCACTGTTTATCCATAAAGGCCGCAATCTTGTTCCGCTCCAGTCCGCCTGGACCCTGCTTGAATACAGTCAGGAGGCGGTGACGCTAATGGAACGCGGCATCGAAGAGACACGGCAGGCGGCGGGGGTCGGTCAGGGCAGATTGCGTATCGGCACGCTGTACTCCCTTACCCTTGAGACCGTGCCCCGCCTGATCATGGGAATGAAACTTCGGCGGCCCGAACTGGAGATGGATCTCACAATGGGATCTAACCAGATGCTGCTCAATATGCTGGAAGATGATGTGCTTGATGCCATCCTGATTTCGGTTTCCGACAGCGACGTGGATCTCACCCATCTTGAGGTTTTACCGCTTTTTCAGGATGACATTTTTCTGGCTACCCCCGCTACCTTCCCACTCGACACTAGCCGTAGTGCGGATCTGCGAGATTTTCGCCATGAGAAGTTTGTCTCGCTGGCGGAAGGTTTCGCTACCTATGCGGGCTTTCGAGAGGCCTTTCATATCGCCGGGTTTGAGCCAGAGATTGTGACTCGCGTGAACGACATTTTTTCGATGTTAAGCCTGGTACAGGCGGGCGTGGGATTATCGTTGATGCCAGGACGCATGAAGAAAGTCTATGAAAATTCCGTTCAACTGTTAAAGCTGGCGGAGCGATACCAGATGAAGCAGACCATCGCTATCGTCTTTGCCCGCAACCGCGAGCTCGACCCTAATCTGCTGGCGCTGGTCGCCGAGGGGCGCATGTACGCCCGTACTTTTATCGATACCCCTAACGCGCCGCTATAGTACGATCCGCCAGGCGTTTGATGACCGCCACGCTATTGCGCTCGACACAGAGCATATCGCCTTCGCGGAAGGCCTGTCGGGTTAGCCCGGTCAGCACACTGCCGGGTGGCATTTCAATCGCCAGCCGCACATCGCGTTCGTTGGCCGCGAGCATGGCATCATGCCAGTGGACGGTTCGCGCCATGTTGAAAGCCAGATCGTCGGCAATCTGCTCAGGTCGCCAGAGTACCCGAGCGGTGCTGCCGCTGAGATAGGCACACTGTGGGCGAGATAGCGTGACATCGTTAAACGCCGCAAAAAGCGCTTTAGCCGGTTCATTGAGTAGTTCACAGTGGGAAGGCACGCTCACATCCAGCCGCTTCACTTTTTGCGCCCCTTTCTCCAGCGCCTTACACGCCACCTGAGCCATATCCTCATCCCGACCCGCAATGACTATCTGCTGCTCGGCGTTAATATTGGCAATATAGGTGCCGCTCCCCGCCATCAACGTCTCTACCTGCCCCAGTTGCAGGCCGGTAATAGCCGTCAACCCATAGCCGTGGGGCCAGGCCTGCTCCATGAGATCCCCACGTAGCGCGACCAGACGCAACGCATCTTCAAACCTCAGCGCGCCAGCGATGACGGCGGCGGGAAACGCCCCGATAGAAAGGCCGCTAACCATATCCGGCTTGATGCCGTTTTGCTCTAGTTCACAGGCGGCAGCAACCCCTTTAATCAGTAGGCAGAGCTGAACCGCTCTGGTGTGTTGCAAAGCTGCCGGCGCATCCAGCGTATCGACTTCATCACCGAGTATGGCGCGAGCCCGACGCATAATATCGCTATCAGCAGGTAACGACTGCAACATACCGGGCCGCTGTGTCCCCTGACCAGGAAAGGTAAAAAGAATTTTCATGCTGCCCCCTCGATATGCCACGGATCGCGGACGAGTCGTGGGCCGTGGTTAGTTTTTAACAACACGCGCCCGGCACGCAGCCATTCCGTCAGCGCAAAGGCACCGCCGGGCACGTCAACTTGCGTATCGGCGCGGCACGGGAGTTGGCTGACTGCCGTCTGCCACACCTGTAGCGCTTCACGATCGAGTGGTCGAGGGCAGCGCAGAGTGAGATCCAAATCGCTGTCGGCATGGAGCACCGGCACGCCCGTCGCCAAAGCGTATCCTACACTGCCGGTAATCCCCCAATCCCAGGGCCACGCACGATTCGCCAGGAGAATGGCCCCCTGAACCGGCGACATGGCGGCGAACGGCGAGCGCAGCAGCAGGCTATGGTGAGCCAGCGATTCCGGCGTGATGACGCGGGTAATATGTTCCACGCGTACCCAACCTGCCGCGCGCTGGTCGCGCCGCCGTCCTCGTACCCCAACAGGAACGCGTCCGTCGGGGTAAGTATCGCGCCGCACCACTACCGGTAAAGTCGGTTGCCACAGGCTAGCGACCCATGTTTCGCTGATGCCTTCCAACGCCTCGCGGTCGGTAAGCCAAAGCAGGTCATGTGGGCGCGGCATGTTCATATCAGATCCCCGACGTCAGTGTGATAAATAGCGGTAATGACAGAATAGAGAGCACGGAACTCAGCAGCAACACCGCTTCTGCATCCGGAGATTGCACACCAAAACGGTTGCCAAAGACCACGCCAAAGAAGCCTGCGGCCAACGCAATCATCAGAATAGCGGTAATCGCCACGGAGCCGCTTAGGCCCAGCGCCAGTACGATCCCCCAGGCGATAAAAGGTTGAATCAGCAACTTGGTGATAGTCGACGTGATCACCATGGTGTTGATCTGCAATTTACGCGCCGACAAAATTACGCCGGTAAGGAACAGGGCTGTGGCGGTAGCAGACAGACCCAGCGGTTTGATCGAAGCCAGCAGTAGATCCGGCATATGAACACCCAGCGCAGACAGCACAACCCCTAACAGCGGCCCCCAGACAATCGGTTTTTTCACCGAACGCCACATCAGCACCGGAAGCATCGTCAGGGTAGACCCTGTCGCTTCTCCCGCCGCCCGCGCTTTTTCACGCTCTAGAATCAGGAGACAGAACGGGGTCATGAGTACGGAGCCGCAGGCGATAGAAACCGCGACAGAAAGCGAAGTCGAAGCGCCTTCCCCCAGAACGCTGCCCAGAATCGGCAGGCCCAGCGCCGCATAGTTTGGCAGGGCGACCGTTAAAGTCAGCACGGCGGCATCCTGTGGCGATTTTTTAAAGAGGGTGGTCGCCATAAAGTAGATGGCCGCATAGGTAATCCACATTGCCAGCACCAGCACCACAATCAGCGGCGACTGCTGGACGATACCTGCCCACGGTGTTTGAACCGTGGCGCTGAATAGCGCAGCGGGCAGCGCGAAATCCATGACGAAAATATTGAGTAACGCAACATTGTTGTTGTCGACCATTTTCGCTTTGCCGGCGAAAAAGCCTAGCAGCATGATGACGAAAATGGGCGCGAGAGCATGAACAATGACATAAGCCATAACATCACCTGTAGTTTGTAGTTATCACTGGTAGTTAAAAGAGAGCCAGTACCGATGCGAGGATGATTTTCAGGCGCCTATTGTTAGGACGCGCATTATTATTGGGCACAGAATCCTGTGCCCATATCGTCTGGCAGACTGTTTGTTTTCTTTACCAACTGGCGCGCATACGTTCGCGAACAAGGGCTGAACTATGGCGATTTGGCGCTTTCAGCCGACTTTTCAGCGAAGGATCGGTACGAGCCTCATGGATTGCCGTCACTAATGCCGCATTCACGGTCTTCAGATCATCATCGCCCGGCGCATCCGGGTTAGCGATGTCCAGTAAGGCGGAAAGCAGGCCCAGCGTTGCATAATTGCTGACGTCATAAGCCATCGGCGGAATGGTGGCTGCCAGTTTCTCTAGCGCTTCTACGGAACGTAGGGTGATACGTGCCGCGGACGCTTTCCCCATTGCGTGGATCGTCACGCCGCGATCGTTAAAGGCGATCAAGCGGTTAGCCTGGTAGCCATGCGCCAGAAACGCCCCGGACATCGCCTTGCCGACAATAAGACCAACAATCGGATGACCAGCAAGGCGGGCGTTGGCGTAAGCGCCTACCGCGCCCGCCAGCGACTGATGAATACCGAAAGCCTCTTCCCGCCGACCATAGGCCTGACTTGGCACATCGATCACCGCCACAATGGCGCGTTTCTCTGCCTTGTCGCTATCTTCGGCGATGGTTTCGTTGACCACTTTTGCCAGCGTCCAGCCTTCTAACAAACCGACTTCGCCCCGTGCGGCACGTGGGTAGTGGTTGTGTTCATCCGGCACCACGGCGATAAATCGTACCGGTTTACCCTCAATAGTCCCGTCTGCCACCTGCACCGACGGGCATAGTCCCGGCAGACGTGGCGCATTTGCGGTTAATTTTTCCAGCCATACGGCACCACGGCTCAGTTTCTGGCTCATGAGCGATCCTCCCCGAAAAGTTGTTTAATCTGTTCGGCATCGGCCTGCTTGCTGGTGTCGAATCTAGTCAGTCGTTCCAGATACCAGGCGTAGTTATCGGTACGATGCTTGTGCGGTACGCCTTGCGCGATCGCCGCATTGACCGCTTGTTTGACGGCGTTGACGCCATCACCCACCAGCGCATCCACCAGACCACTCTGATAACGCACTTCACCGCCGGTCATGCTCCAGATAAAGGGGCGATCGCGGGAGTCATACTCTTCAACCCCTGCTTCCTGTTCGATAACCTGCGGGCCGTTTAAGCCAAGGCGCGCTTCGCGGGTTACGATCAGGTAGCTGCACAGCGCGGCGGCGATGGACATCCCGCCAAAGCAGCCGACGGTGCCTGCCACAACGCCAATCACCGGTGTGTAACGCCGGAGATCGACGATCGCGGCGTGAATATCGGCGATGGCCGCCAGGCCGAGGTTGGCTTCCTGCAAGCGCACGCCGCCGGTTTCCAGGCAGAGCACCGCCTGAGTCGGAATGCCGTTGCGGTTATCTTCAGCCGCCAGTTCAAGCGCGGCGGCCATCTTCGCCCCGGAGACTTCCCCCATGCTACCGCCCTGAAAAGCGCCTTCGATCGCAATCACAACGGCAGGCTGACCGTTGATCGTGCCTTTGGCGACCACCATGCCGTCATCAGACTGCGGGACGATGCCCTGCGGCCCTAACCACGGTGAAATAATGCCGTCAAAGGGGTCGAGCAGTTCACGGTAGCTGCCGTCATCCAGTAACCAGCGGGCACGTTCGCGTGCTTTCAGTTCGATAAAGCTACGATCGTCACGCATGACTCACCTCCTCAAACACCTGTTCAATACGAATGCGCGCCACGCCCGGCGTCGCACCGAAATCGTGGATCTGTAGTTTCCCGGCAGGCAAGCCGTTGAGCGCGCTTAGTCGGTCGAAAAGCGACTGCCAGCGGCGCTGACTATTATCGACGGAGGTGGTGATATCGATAGCCAACGTCTTCCCTTCATCGGCGGTAAACAGCACTTCCATATCGCCGGAACCAACCACGCCGGCCAGCGATTTACCGCTGACGGTACGGGTTGCCGGAAATGACAACGTAATGTGTTCCATAACGCCCTCTTAAATTAATGTATGTTGCATAAGTGGGGTAACTGACGGCGCGTCGCAGGCGATGCAGTCAACCAATAGCGTGGCCGCCAGCAGATCGGCCGCGCCACCCGGTGAGGCGTTGAGCGCCAGCATCTGCTTATCGAGTGCGGCCAGCGCTGCCCGACCTGCCGCCTCAGCCGTGCCGCCTGCGTCCAGCACGCTACGGGCGCCGTATTGCATCGTCTCCAGCCCCTCCAGACCGGCGCGGGATAACACGCAGGTGTCGGAGAGCGAGGTCATGATAGCCATCAGCGCATCCAGCCTCGCCTGCGCTTCTGTCGCGCCCCGTTCGCGGCTACGACGAAGCTGCGGCAACGCCAGTTTCATCACATGCGGGAACCCTTGTTGCGCCTCTTCCCGCGCACCGGGAACGCGGTAGCGATGCGTCGCGCGTAACCCCTTACTAAAAACCTTCGGCGCCGCGCTGTCCGGCAAGTTGGCGAGTCGGGCGGCCTCGGCGGCAATCGCCAGGCTGTCCCCAGAATTGGCCAGCATGGCGGCGGCGCAAACTAGCAGCCCCAACGCCCAAATAGCGCCACGGTGGGTGTTTACTCCGCCGGTGGCCGCCATCATCTGCCGCTCGCCCTCGCGACCCAGACGTCCGATAGTCTGACGCAGCGCGATATCCGCCGGACGTCCCCAGCTTTGTAATGCCAGTGCCTGAAATGTTGGGGTGAGGCTTTGAGCGGAGCGGATCATCAGGCTTAGCGTAAGGTCGTGATGCGCGCCGTTTCCCCGGCTATCCACCAGACCGGGTTTCGGGCTTAAGCACGCTTCTTCGATCAGGCTGAGGGTCGCGACCCTGGCAAGCCATCGAGCGCCCCTTTCCTCACCGATCTGTGGCTGTAATTTCATTACCAGCTCCGGAATTTAGCGGGTGGGTTATAAAGACCGTCGGACCATTCAACCAGATCCGCCACGCTGCTGGCGGCCAGTAGGGATCGCGTGGCATCGCTGCGGCGAATACCGATATCTTCAGGGAACACCACTTTGCCGCTCTGCCGCAGTTGCGCGACACGCTTCGCATCCACACCCAGCCCGATATCGGTAATCCCCGCTACGGCGGCGACCATTGCCCGACGCTCTTCGAGACTTTCCGCACGATAGAGATAGGCGATCCCCTCTTCGGTGAGCACGTGCGTGACATCATCGCCGTAGATCATGACAGGGGCCAACGGCATTCCGGCGGCCTGCGCGACATCAACCGCATCAAGTTTCTCAACGAAAGTCGGTTTCACGCCTGCCTGGAAGGTTTCCACCATCTGGACAACCAACTTGCGGCCACGCTCCAGCGGATCGGGCTGATTTTTCATGGCAAGCCAGGCGGCAGTAGCATGACGACGACCGTGCGGGTCATGGCCCATGTTAGGCGCGCCGCCAAAACCGGACAGACGACCGCGCGTCACCGTAGAGGAGTTCGCCAGGCCATCAACCTGCAAAGTGGAACCGATAAACATATCTACCGCATACTGGCCGGCTAACTGACAGAATGCGCGGTTTGAGCGCATCGAACCGTCTGCGCCGGTAAAGAAGACGTCGGGGCGAGCGCGGATGTATTCTTCCATCCCTAATTCGCCGCCAAAACAGTGAACACTCTCGACCCAGCCGCTTTCAATCGCCGGAATCAGCGTCGGGTGCGGGTTCAGCGTCCAGTGTTTACAGATTTTCCCTTTCAGTCCAAGCTGTTCGCCGTAGGTTGGCAGTAACAGTTCGATGGCGGCGGTATTAAAGCCGATACCGTGGTTTAAAGACTGAACCTGATGCTCGGCGTAAATGCCTTTAATCGCCATCATCGCCATCAGGATATGTTCCTGTTTGATCAGACGCGGATCGCGGGTAAAGAGCGGCTCGATAAAGAACGGCTGGTCGGCCACCACGACATAGTCGATCCAGGAACCGGGAATATCTACGCGCGGCAGGTCGCTATCCTCATCCACCAGTTCATTGACTTGCGCGATGACAATACCGTCATGGAACGCGGCGGCTTCAACCAGCGCCGGGGTATCTTCGGTACTCGGCCCGGTGTAAAGATTACCGTTACGGTCTGCTTTGTAGCCGGCAATCAACGCCACGTTCGGCGCCAGATCGACATAGAGACGAGAATAGAGTTCAATATAGGTGTGGATAGCGCCGATCTCTAACTGACCATCTTCCAGCAACTGGGAGATGCGCAGACTTTGCGTCCCAGAGAAGGAGAAATCGAGCTTACGGGCGATACCTTTTTCAAAGATATCCAGGTGCTCACTGCGCCCTACGCTCGGCATAATCATATGCAAATCATGGATTTTTGCCGGGCGGACTTGCGCAAGCATGCGGGAAAGAAAATCCGCCTGCTTCTGGTTGTTACCTTCCAGTACCACGCGGTCGCCAGGCGCAATCAACTTTTCAAGCATCTCAACAAGGTCATCGGTGGGGATCACTTTGCCTTGTAGCTGGGTAGACGCCATGCGCCGCTGTTTCTCTGTGCGGCGCTTATTCCAGACAGGTGCTGGAGTTTGGCTAGCCTTCATTATTAACCTCCTGATTCAGCTAATCGTTTTGATTCGCTTAAGTCTGGTTAAATTGTGCGCTCGCCTCGCCAGGGCATCAATTAAGCTCGGAGCAGGTTCATTAGCCTCAGGGTAACAATCAATTTAACGTTTTGTGATCCAGGTAGAAGGCAGATTAATCATGATGGGCTAGTGGGGGGCAATGGACGGATGAGGCTGACGTCAACGATTATCGGCGCCAGACCTGAGGAGACCGATTAGCGACGCACGTCGCGTAAATCAAAACGAATGGGAATGGTGAGAGTGAGTTGCGCATTGTCTCCTATCACCTCTGCTGGCGGCGCAGGCAGAGGTTGGGCGCGTTGCGGCAAAGAGACCGACTCCTTATCCAACGGCATCGCGCCGCTACTGCTGGCTAACGAGACGGCTAGCACATTCCCCGCGCGATCCAACGTCACGCGAACCTGAGCAACGCCCTGCAATCTCTGCTGAATCGCCCGTACAGGGTAGCGCTTATAGCGGCTCAGATGCGCCAGTAGCTGACTGCTCCAGTCGGCGACGCCGTGACGCATCTGCGCCGCATCGCTGTTATACGGTGCGGCAACTTTTGAGCTGTTGCCCGATAACGGAGCGCTGGTGGCAGGAGCCGGCGGTTTTTCCAACGGCGCAACCGCTTCCTGCGGCGTCGCCTGTTGCACCGGTTTTTGCCTTTCCTTCGGCTTTATTTTCGGTACTTTTTTCTGGGGTTTTTCGTTGTGCGCCGCCGAAATAATCGGCCGCGGCGCGGGCGCAAGCGGCGGCGCATCTTGTGTCATTTTTTCCGGTTGAACCGCCGCGTCCTGCGGCATAGACAACATCTGCTGCGGGCCAACAGGCACATCCTGATGATTGAGAGTAGATTGCACGCTATCCGCAACCATTAACATTATCGCAGTCGGTGGGGCCGCTACTGAGGGATCCCGAGTCCGGTAACTCATCCAGATAACCAGAGCAGCGTGTAACGCCAGCGCCAGCAGTGAGGCGCTTCCCCAACGCATTGACGTAGCGGGTTTAATCGTATCGTATTTCGACGTCTGGGCTGTCATTAACATCACTCCCCTCGTTGCCGGGAAAGACGCCGCCATTTCAATGTATAGGATTCCGAGAAAATCATCATGCGTTATTCTTCACACTGTTAGCGATAAAATTGTTGCCGATAAAAAGCTACCGATAATGATAGGTCACTTGTCTATGAGGATCGGGCAGGAAAAAAGTCAAAACGGCATAAATAGTAGTGTTATTGGTTTTTAACAGGATATTTTATCGCGCAGCAATCTGAACCCAGTAGCGAGAAAAATAACGTACTTGCACAGGAAGCGCCTCTACGAGCGCAGCTAAAATATTATCGGTATCCGACAGCGGGAAAACGCCGGAAAATCGCAGGTTTGCAACCTCCGACTGACAATGAATCACGCCATGACGATAGCGGCTCAGTTCATTAACAAAATCCGCCAAACGTTGATTATCTGCCAGCAGTTGCCCTTTCACCCACGCGGGCTCAGCCTGCACCGTTGCCACCTGACCACAGCGTTGCGCGGTAAATAGCGCTGTTTGCCCCCGTTTTACCACGCGATCATCCTTATCGGCCAACTGCGGATACAGCCTTACTGCGCCGTCATATACCGCGACCTGAGTATGGTCATCCTCTACGCGTAGGCTGAAACGCGTGCCTAGCGCCTCAACCTTTCCTTGCGGCGTTATGACCATAAAGGGACGTGGATGCTTTGTCGCTTTCTCTGCCTGACCGGTTTCGATCAGCACTTCACCGCGAATCAACGCAAGCTGACGTAGATCATCGCCATAGGCCACGTTCAGTGCCGTTTGGGTATTTAGTAGCAACAACGTGCCATCGTTTAGCGCCACTTGCCGCTGTTCACCCACTTGCGTGTGATAATCCGCCGTCAATGACTGCCAGAGATCGGTGCGCGCGCCAGCCACGCCAGCGCCTCCGACCACACAGAGAACAGCGAGTGCCTTGAGCACGCTACGGCGCGGTATGTTGTCATTAAGCGTCGAGAGGCTCTGGTGCGCTGCTCGCGCGTTCAATTTCCCTAAATTGGCGCACACAGATTCGATGTGCTGCCACGCCTGTTCGTTATCTGTCGAAGATTCCCGCCAACACAGCCACTCGCGGCGATCCTGTTCCGTCACGTTGTCAGACATTAACTGGGTCAGCCAGGCTACCGCTTCACGCGCGCTATCTGGCTGAATCGACTGCCCCTGCCTGTCACGATAAAAAGTGCGCTCGTTCATAGCGGCAGCGCAAAGAAACATTGGAGGTTGGCGCGTTGCAAATACTGTTTCACCGAACTGCTGGAAACGCGTAAACGTTCAGCAATATCGCTGTAGCGCATACCGTGCAAATGCGCGAGCAGGAAGGCTTCTCTAACCGGTGCGGGCAGGCCGTCCAGCGCGGCATCAAGCTGTTCAAGAATTTCGAGGGTAAGCAGACGTGTTTCTGGGGAGGGCATGCAGGCATCAGGCTGTGCGCTCAGCACATCCAGATAAGCCTCTTCAATCTTTTTACGGCGGTAATGATTAGCGACCAAACGGCGCGCCACGGTAGCCAGAAACGGACGCGGCTGGCGAATCGTGAGTAGTTGCGGATTCATCAACACGTTAAGGAAGGTATCCTGCGCCAAATCCTCTGCGTGCTGAGGGCAGCCCAGTTTATGGCGTAGCCAATTATACAGCCAGCGGTGATGCTCGAAATAGAGTTGCTGGGCAAAGTCATTCACGCTGGCCGTTGCTTTCCTCACCATCACACTTTACCCCAGAGCACCCGCTAAACATAAGAATGATAATCGTTCTTATTTATGTTTTTTCCCTCTGACTGTCAAGTTCTGAAATGGAAATTATTCAAATTTGCTGAATTTACATTACGCTTGTGTAACATCATCAGGCTCACGGGGGGACGCCCCCCGTGAACGACCATCAAAAACGTTGCAACACACTGATTTTTACATTACGCCCCACACCGGATACAGATTCGCCCAGATACGGGTGATAATCGGTGTTCAGCAGGTTATCGACCGTCACCCGTGCCTCAAAGCCTTTTATCGACTGTGGTTGCCAACTGGCGAATAGACCATGCAACACATAGCCTTTCGTTTTCGGCAACGCCCAACCTGACGCTTTCGGGTCGCCATCAGTTGGCGACCTATCCTGCTTGCGTACAAAGTCGCCCGTCCAACCTACCGCCATATCCAGACGCGGAATTTTGGTGCCCAGCGTCGCGTGCGCCGTGGTTGGCGGGATGTCAGCTAGCCAGGTTTTATTGCCCCACGGGTCACGCGGCGATGCATCGCGTTCGCCCCGCATTGAGGAGAATGACAGGCTGCCAAACAGCCAACGGCTGTCATAGAAAGATTCGATTTCAACCCCTTCGATTGTATATCCCGGCAGGTTGCGATAAACCGACAACGGCCCGGCGCAGGATGAATTGCTGCCCGTTTGGGAAGATGCCTTGCAATAAACCCCCGTGCGTTTGAAGATTTCATTTTTGCCACGGTTGCGGAACAGCGTGGTGCGGATTTGCAGGCTATCGTCTTCCAGCATCAGCTGATTGAAATCCAGGATAGCGCCCAGACGCACCCCTTTGATGCTTTCCACTTGCAGATCTCGACTGGTTCCCGGCACGCTTGACGTAGCGGACTGCACTTCATATTGTTCATCGACGACCGGCGCGCGCCAGGTTCGGCTAACATCGGCAAACAGTGACAGATTCTCCGTCGCCTTCCATAACGCGCCAATGCGCGGCGACCAGCCGGTGTAGGTCACACTGCGGTAGTCATGCCCTGCCGCCGGGTTGCTACTGTTATAACGCGGGGCGATGTTGGGTTGCGCCGAATTAGTTACGTGGTCATAACGCACGCCCGGCGTAATCGTCACGCTGCCGAGCGTCATGGCATCCTGCACATAAAAGCTACGCGTTTCCTGATCGCCCGATGGCATATAGTAAGGTTGGAAATAACCATAATGGTATTCGGCGTTGGTACGTTCTCTTGGGTAATACATGAGCGTATTACGCTTATGCTGGTGCCAGCGCATCCCCACCAGCAATTTATGATCGAGCGGGCCGGTAGTGAATTGGCTTTCATTACTGATTTCCGCCAACCGATCTTTATAGCTAATCCAACTTTCGTTACCCAGCGTTCCCAAATAGCTGCTTTGAGATGCCAAATCAGAACGGCGGTCATGCTGTTCGGTCTTTGAAGTGGCGAACGAGGCCGTCAGGTTCAGCCAGGGTTGATCTTGCGGCGCGATATTCCATTTCAACGAGTAATTCTTATCCACCTGATCACGATAAACCAGCTTACGTCGCCACGCCTCTTCCCAGCCGTAGCGGTCTACATCACTTTGTGACGGCGCGGTCATATCGTCGCGTTTAGCGGCAAACGGCTGCCAGCCGTTGGATTCGGAACGCATGGCGGAGAGCGTCAACATCTGCTCATCCGTTAAATAGACGTTAGTCTTTAATAGGTAAGACGCCATATCACTGGTTGAGTAGGCAAAGCGCGTGCCGTCAGGGCGTTCAATGTTGTCACCATCGCGTTTACTCATGTAGAGCAGCCCGTCAGCCATCCCGCCTTCAGTACGCCCATACAACGCACCGCTGTAGACATTTTGCCGATCGTTGGTGTGATAACTGTACTTTGCCATACCGCCGAAATTTTCACCCGGCAGCAGCAAATCACTCGCGTCTTTGGTTTCCACCTGAATAGTCCCGCCGAAACCGCCGTTGCCGCTGCGAATATCATGCGGCCCTTTATCAACATCTATACGTTTGATTAGCTCAGGTTCGATAAACACCGAGCCCTGGCGGTATTTCTCAAAACCTTTGGGCGCGCCGTCCAGCACGACGTTGACATCTTCCATATCGCCCATCCCCCAGATGTTCAGGCTTTGACCGCCAGGACGCGGCGATCCCGCCATCGCCACGCCGGGCAGTTTATCAAGCAGTCCGGCGATATTGTCCGCCTGTACGCGATCGATATCGCGCTGACGCAACACGGAACGCCCCGCTGCGGCGCTGTCTGACGTGCCGCCGACCACCGAAAGCGTTGGGATCGTTAGGCTGCCGTCATTTCCTTCAGCGACTAACGTGGCTTCAAGCCGATAGCCCGTAGCCGTCGGTATCGCGCTGAGCCCCGTTCCCGCCAGTGCGGCGGCGAAGGCTCCCTGAACGGTATAGGTTCCTTGCACGTTAGCGCTGGTTTTATTCTGCGTTTGATCGGGAGAAAAAGTGAGAATGACGTTGGCACGGCTGGCGATAGCCTGCAATGTGTTCCCTAGCGGCCCTGCGGGAATAGCAAAAGGTATTGTTGGTGCTGACGCCGCGCTCGCCATCTCCGCCGCCGACGTCATTCCCACCGTTCCAAGACTTAAGCCCACGCTAAGCGCCCAATGAACCGCTCGCGCGGCTGTCAAAACGGGCTTATGTACGCTCTCATGCGTATTTATTGTCATAAAGATTCCCCCAGAGGATTGAAAAAGGCACATCAGGGAGGTCACGCGAACAACAAAATCGGGCAGATGAATCGCTAAATTTTTTGACAAAACACAGGGGTGACGATGGAGATCATTCCTTTCGACCATTGATTTTCATGGCGCTTGACCTCATCTTATTAAAATCGATCCGCAATCAATCTCCGCTTTGTCGGTTATTCATCGGCTCCGCCGCTCGGCGGCGCGTTCACCTACACTTATCAGGACGGCACCATGACGAATCCATTACTGGCCCCATTTACCCTTCCCCCGTTCTCTCGCATCAAAACGGAAGATATCGTTCCGGCTGTGAAAGCGGCGCTGGATGATTGCCGCGAGACGGTAGAACGTGTGGTCGCGCAACAGGGGCCGTTTACCTGGGACAATCTGTGCCAACCGCTGGCAGACAGCGACGATAGACTTAGTCGCATCTTCTCGCCTATCGGCCACTTGAACGCCGTGAAAAACAGCCCGGAATTGCGCAGCGCTTATGAACAGTGTCTGCCATTACTCTCCGAACACAACACCTGGGTAGGTCAACATGCCGGCCTGTATCAGGCTTACCGCAGCCTGCGTGACGGTGAGCATTACGCCGCGCTGAGCGTGGCACAGAAGAAATCCGTTGATAATGCGCTGCGCGACTTTGAACTGTCCGGTATCGGCCTATCGCAGGAAAAACAACAACGCTATGGGGAAATTTCCGCGCGTCTATCCGAGTTGGGATCGCAGTTCAGCAACAACGTGCTGGATGCCACCATGGGCTGGAGCAAACTGATTACCGACGTCACCGAACTGGAAGGTATGCCGGAAAGCGCGCTGGCGGCGGCCAAAGCACAGGCCGAAGCCAAAGGGCAAGAAGGCTGGCTGTTGACGCTGGATATTCCGAGCTATCTGCCCGTTATGACGTACTGCGCGAATCAGGCGCTGCGCGAAGAAATGTATCGCGCCTACGGCACACGCGCCTCCGATCAGGGCCCGAACGCCGGCAAGTGGGACAACAGCGAGATCATGGCGGAAGCACTGGCACTGCGCCATGAGCTGGCACAGCTACTGGGCTTTGATAGCTATGCACACAAATCCCTGGCGACCAAAATGGCGGAAAACCCACAACAGGTTCTCGACTTCCTGACCGATTTGGCCAAACGCGCCCGCCCGCAGGCGCAAGAAGAACTTTCTCAACTCCGTGCCTTCGCTAAAGCACATTACGGCGTGGAGGAGTTGCAGCCTTGGGATATCACTTACTACAGCGAACTGCAGAAGCAACATCTGTACTCCATCAGTGATGAACAACTGCGCCCGTACTTCCCTGAGAACCGTGTGATCAACGGTCTGTTCGAAGTGGTTAACCGTATCTATGGTATTACCGCTAAAGAGCGTAAAGACATTGATGTCTGGCATCCCGAGGTTCGCTTCTTCGACCTATTCGATGACAGTGGCGAGCTGCGTGGCAGTTTCTACCTCGATTTGTATGCGCGCGAACATAAACGCGGCGGAGCCTGGATGGACGATTGCGTAGGAAAACTGCGCAAAGGGAACGGCGAATTGCAAAAACCGGTTGCCTATCTGGTGTGTAATTTCAACCGTCCCGTCAACGGGAAACCGGCCCTGTTCACCCATGATGAAGTCACAACGCTGTTCCACGAATTCGGTCATGGCCTACACCACATGCTGACCCAAATCGATACCGCTGGTGTCGCGGGCATCAATGGCGTGCCGTGGGATGCGGTCGAACTACCGAGCCAGTTTATGGAAAACTGGTGCTGGGAGCCTGAAGCGCTGGCCTTTATTTCCGGTCACTACGAAACTGGCGAACCATTACCGCAGGAACTGCTCAATAAGATGCTGGCGGCGAAGAATTATCAGGCGGCGTTGTTCATTCTGCGCCAATTAGAGTTCGCGCTGTTCGATTTCCGTCTACATGCCGAGTTTGATCCGGCAAAAGGCGCTCAGATTCTGCCAACGCTGGCCGAAGTCAAAGCACAGGTGGCCGTGGTGCCAAGCCCTAGCTGGGGCCGCTTCCCGCACGCTTTCAGCCACATCTTCGCGGGCGGCTATGCCGCAGGTTACTACAGCTATCTGTGGGCCGACGTGCTGGCGGCCGATGCGTACTCCCGTTTTGAAGAAGAGGGCATCTTCAATCGTGAGACAGGTCAGTCATTCCTGGATAACATCCTGACGCGTGGCGGTTCCGAAGCACCGATGGAACTGTTCAAACGGTTCCGTGGCCGCGAACCGCGGTTGGATGCCATGTTGGCGCATTACGGCATCAAAGGATGAGCATCTGCTTAATCGCAGAAGAAGGCGCCGATGAAAGCGCCTTATCTTTACTGGCCGCGCGCTGGGGATTGGTTTCCGATCCCGCCGCGGTGATGGCGCTGGTGCTCACCGCGGAACGTCTGGAACTGCGTAAGCGAGACGAACCCAAACTCGGCGCTATCTGTGTTGATTTTGTTGCCGGGACAATGGCGCACCGCCGTCGCTTTGGCGGCGGACGCGGCGAGGCCGTCGCTAAAGCCGTCGGGATCAAAAAAACGTATCTACCGGATGTCGTGGATGCGACAGCCGGGTTAGGGCGCGATGCCTTTATATTGGCGGCATTAGGTTGCAAGGTACGGATGGTGGAGCGCAATCCGGTGGTGGCGGCATTATTAGACGATGGGCTGCAACGCGGCTACCGGGACACAGAAATCGGCACGTGGTTACGGGAGCGGCTGGTTTTGTTGCACGCGTCAAGCGTGACCGCGCTGCGTGAGATTACGCCGCCGCCAGATGTGGTTTATCTCGATCCCATGTTCCCACATAAGCAAAAGCGAGCGCTGGTAAAGAAAGAGATGCGGGTTTTTCAATCGCTGGTGGGCGCGGATGATGATGCCGACGCCTTGCTGGCACCCGCGCGCGCACTGGCGAAAAAACGTGTCGTGGTTAAACGCCCTGACTACGCACCGCCGCTGGCGGGCGTACCCGCCCAATCGATGTTAGCAACGAAGAACCACCGCTTCGATTTCTACCTTCCCCTCTGACGTAGTCACTCACGCAACTGATGCCCCTGCCGCCATAGCGCGACAGGGATACCTCATACCGAGTGACGGGCTACAGGCGGAAATTATACAACGCCTTGCGCCAGCATCGCGTCAGCCACTTTGACAAACCCCGCAATATTGGCGCCGCGCACGTAGTGCGTCTGTTTGCCTTCACCGCCGTACTGCACGCAGGCATTGTGAATTTCTAGCATGATGTGGCGCAAACTTTCATCGACCTTATCCGCCGCCCAACTTAAGCGGGCGGCATTTTGCGCCATTTCCAACCCAGATGTCGCCACGCCACCGGCGTTAGCCGCTTTCCCCGGTGCGAACAGCACGCCCGCATCCAGAAACGCGTCAGTTGCCGGGATCGTGGTCGGCATATTGGCGCCTTCGGCCACCGCTTTGACTCCGTTAGCGATCAGCGTCTGCGCCGCGGGTAAATCCAGCTCATTCTGCGTGGCGCATGGCAGCGCGATATCTACCGGCACATCCCACGGTGTTTTACCCGCCAGGTAGGCGAGCTTTGCTTCACGCGCATAATCTTCCACACGGCCATAGCGTTGATTTTTAATCTCTTCCAGTAGCGCCAGTTTTTCCGGGGTAAACCCGCTTTCATCCACGACCGTACCGTTAGAATCGGACGCGGTGATCACCCGCGCGCCCAGCGCCATCGCTTTTTCAATCGCATATTGCGCCACATTACCCGAGCCGGACACCGCCACACGCATTCCTTCAAAGCCCAGACCGTGGCGCTTCAGCATCGCATCGGCGAAGTAAACCAGACCGTAGCCTGTCGCTTCCGGACGAATCAGGCTACCGCCAAACGACAGCCCTTTTCCGGTGAAGACGCAGGCAGTGTTATTCGTGAGTTTTTTCATCATCCCGGTCATGAAACCCACTTCGCGCCCGCCCACGCCAATGTCGCCCGCCGGAACATCGGTATCCGCGCCCAGGTGACGATACAGCTCCGTCATTAGCGCCTGACAAAACCGCATGATTTCGCCCTGACTTTTCCCTTTCGGATCAAAGTCCGAGCCACCTTTGCCGCCGCCCATGGGGAGTGTCGTCAACGCATTTTTAAACGTCTGCTCAAACCCAAGGAACTTCAGTATCGACAGATTAACGGACGGATGGAAACGCATCCCGCCCTTATATGGCCCGATCGCGGAACTGAACTGGACACGCCAGGCGCGGTTCACCTGTACATGGCCTTTATCATCAGTCCACGCCACGCGGAACTGAATAGCGCGTTCAGGTTCGACCAATCGTTCCAGCAGGCTGTAATCCGCATAGTGGGGGTTTTGTTCTAAGAAAGGCCATAGAGTGGAAAAAACTTCGTTTACGGCTTGCAGAAATTCGGGCTGATGCGGATCGCGTTGTTGAACCGCGTTAAGAAAACTCGCCAGGGATACGATTTGTGCCATGAACAGCTCCTGATTGAATGAACAAGCTCCCTTTTTGCTTCTTTATTTTTAGACACGCAAAAGCTTATGGGATAGGGAAAATGATGTTGTGTCCTTTGGACTATAACATTGTCGCCGGGCATTTAAGCAAGCGTTTTATTTCTAGATAAACGTTATAATCCAATGAGATAGGAGTGGTTTTTTACGGAATTAAGAAGGAAATTCTGCCATAAGTTTTTGTTATATAACAAAAGGCATCGCCTAAAAGCGATGCCTGCGTCATTGAAAAAAAATGCAAAAAAAACTAATTTTTATTCGTCTTCATCATCACGCAATGGCACGATGAGCATATCAATATGGACGGTATTAATCAGTTGGCGCGCCGAAGACATCAGTTTGCTCCAGAAGTCCTGATGGTGGCCACACATCACAAGATCGACATCATATTTCCTGATCGCATCAACCAGTACCTGACCTAAATCACCACTACCACTCAGCGTCTCACTGATGGGATAGCCGGCGTTTTGTGATAGATCCTTCAATGCATTCTGCGTCTCTTCGGAAATACGCTGTTGCATGTCGCCCAGATTAACATCAATAAGCCCCGTATAGAGGTCGGAGTAATTGACATCAACATGAATTAACGAGACCTTCGCGTTGTACGGTTTTGCCATTGAAACGGCTTTTTCCACTAACACTTTGCTTTCTGGGGAAAGATCAACAGCAATAAGGATGTGTTTGTAAGCCATAATAAGACTCCTTCCGTAAGACTAATTAAGGGTCGGCAGCGATTTCTCTTGCCAATCAGCTATTCAAAAGAAAATGGTATACCCTAAGTGCGTCGGATTGCATGACAAAGTTAGCGCTTAGCGCCATGAGACACGCTAACGTTTCAGGGTCAGGCTCGGAAATGAGCCAGGCAATGCCAACCTCAAGCCACCTCATGTATCACGGAGATACGATAGCATCCGTTAACATCATCGGACTGTTCAGTCGATCACAACCCGTTTTCAAACCTGTTGATTCTCTGGCTCAACCAGTTAATTCTCTTATTAAGTGTAGTTGAAACCGCGTCTTTCAGGCCCGAAGGTGTCATTTCGCCTTCTGGAAAGGGCATGGTCTTGTTGCATATTGTCCTTTCCATCGGCTGCGTTAGCCGTTCCGACACAAACGAACAATCTTCTTCTACACTATTAATCAGGGAGTGGTGGGTTCATCCATTACGCCCTGCAAGGGCGGGGCTAGCCATGACGTTATGGTTACCCGAATGACAATAAAATCAAGCGCAAGCGCGTGGCATAATCATCCGCAGATAATCATCATCGATAATCGTAATGTTTATCACTGGTCAACAGTGGGTGACGATAATCAATGGCGATCCTATCTGACAAATAGAATGACCGGGAGGGAAGCATGATTAGTACATTTGCACTTTTCTGGGCCCTATGTATTGTCTGCATCATTAACATGGCGAGATACTACTCTTCGTTACGCGTGTTACTGCTAATCTTACGTGACTGCGACCCTTTACTTTATCAATACGTCGATGGCGGCGGGTTCTTTACGTCACACGGCCAACCAAGTAAACAAATGCGATTGATGCGCTACCTCTACACACAGCGCTATCTTGACCATCATGACCCGGAATTTATCCGCCGCTGTGAGCGGGTACGGGGACAATTCTTGCTCACAACCGCCCTGTTTGGCCTGATTGTCATTAGTCTGGTCGCCATGGCCATCGGGTATTGAGGCATGTACAGCCCCTAACGTAAAAAGGCGATCCCCACGGAATCGCCTTTCTTTGGCAAGTAAAATAGTGCTAATGGGGCAGAGGCTAAATCAGCTTTAACGCCAGCCAATACAACGTACCAGACATCAGCATCGAAACAGGCAGTGTCAATACCCAGGCCAGCAGAATACTTTTAATCGTTTTGCTTTGTACGCCGCCGCCGTCCGCAATCATCGTACCGGCCACCGCCGAGGACAAGACGTGCGTAGTGGAAACCGGCATTCCCGTGTAGCTGGCAACGCCAATCGATAGCGCCGCGGTTACCTGTGCCGACACACCTTGCGCGTAGGTCATCCCTTTTTTACCAATCTTCTCGCCAATGGTGACCGCCACGCGTCTCCAGCCCACCATCGTCCCCATCGATAGCGCTAGCGCGACCGCTACGATAATCCAAAGAGGCGCATACTCCACCGTCTGTAGCATGTCCTTACGCAGATTGCTCAGATAGCTTTTATCATCACCGGACGTTTCAGGCAGTTTAATTACCCGATCCATCGTGTCTGCGATGCACATCAGCAGGCGGCGCGCGCGACTACGATCGTCCGGGTTCAACTGGTCATAACTTTTCAGGTTATTTAGCATATTTTGCGCACGTTCAATCGCTATCATCACGCGTGAACTATCGCAGTGGAACTCAGTTTGATTGCTACCAGGAATCGTGTTTTCCGTCGCAGGGATAACCGGTGGAGACAGGTCAATAACGTGCGCCAGCGCCTCTCCATGCTGCTTGTAATAGTCCTGCAAGTTGATTACGGCATCGCGGGTGCGGCTAATGTCATAACCCGATGCATTCATGTTGACAATAAAACCGGCAGGCGCAACGCCAATCAACACCAGCATAATCAAGCCAATACCTTTCTGACCGTCGTTGGCACCGTGAGAGAAACTCACGCCAACCGCCGACAAAATCAGCGCGGTACGCGTCCAGAAAGGCGGCTTTCGTTTACCATCCTGTTTCTCACGATCGACTGGCGTCAGATGCACGCGTTTACGTTTTTTACTGTTGTTCCAGAATCGGCGCATCAGCAATAACATTAAACCGGCGATCACCATCCCCACTATCGGCGAGAGTAATAACGAGAGGAAAATGCTAACCATTTTCGGGATATTCAACGCGTCAACAACGGAGGTATTTGTCAGTAACGCATTGGTCAAACCAATACCGATAATGGAACCGATCAATGTATGAGAACTGGAAGCAGGTATACCGAAATACCACGTACCGAGGTTCCAGATAATGGCGGCCAGCAGCATGGAAAACACCATGACCAGACCGTGTGCTGAACTCACATTCAGTAATAAATCGGTGGGGAGTAGGTGAACAATCGCATAGGCCACGCTCAGGCCGCCCAGCAATACACCGAGAAAGTTAAAGATACCTGCCATCACAACAGCGAACTCTGCGCGCATGGCGCGGGTATAAATAACAGTGGCAACGGCATTCGCCGTATCGTGAAAACCATTTATGGCTTCGTACATTAGTACAAACAACAAAGCCAATATCAACATCAGGCCGGTGTAGTAATCCAGTCCGGCAAATAAATGTAGCATAAACGTTAGGCCATTTAGTGGTCATGAACGCGGCGCATTATCGGTGACAAGCAGGGGTTGGGAAAAGCGAAATATGACATTTTTTTGACTTACTGTAGGTCTCCGATAGTCTTCAAAAACACTTAACCTATAAAAATCAAATGATTATATATTTTTACTAAAACATGCAAATGGTTACGCTGGTATCGAACAACAAGCAACACTACAATCTGCCGCCCTATGGCTCATCAAGCAGCGGCTATTTAATCACCTATTGGAGCGATGCATAGTGGATCAATGCAGAGAGGAACGGTTTGACGCCGTCATTATTGGCGCCGGCGCAGCGGGCCTGTTTTGTGCGGCACAGGCGGGGCAACGCGGGTTACGTGTTTTGCTGCTTGATAACGGCAAAAAAGCGGGTCGGAAAATATTGATGTCCGGCGGCGGTCGCTGCAATTTTACCAATAAGTATGTCGAACCATCAGCATATCTATCTGACAACCCTCACTTTTGTAAGTCAGCATTGGCGCGTTATACCCAATGGGATTTCCTCAACCTGGTAGACAGTTATCACATCGCCTACCACGAGAAAACGCTCGGCCAACTCTTTTGCGATGATTCTGCGCAGCAAATTGTGGCTATGTTGGAGACAGAATGCGAACGCGCTAACGTCACGGTTCGTCTGCGCAGCGATGTCGCTTCAGTGGAAAAAACCGGCGAACGGTTCTCCATCCGATTAAGCAACGGGGCATCATTCCACTGCACCTCGCTGGTTGTCGCTAGCGGTGGACTGTCGATGCCCGGACTGGGTGCGACACCCTTTGGTTACCAGCTTGCGGCACAGTTTGGCATCAACGTCCTGCCGACCCGTGCGGCTCTGGTGCCATTCACGCTGCACAAGCCTCTGCTGGAACAACTGCAAACGCTTTCCGGCGTCTCCGTGCCTGCCATAGTTACCGCAGAAAACGGCACAACTTTCCGTGAGAACATTCTCTTTACTCATCGTGGACTTTCCGGCCCTGCAATTTTACAAATTTCCAGTTACTGGCAGGCAGGTGAATTTGTCACTATTAACCTTTTACCCGACCACAATATCACCCAGATCCTCAACGACGAACGCAGCGCTCATCCTAACCAGAGTTTGAAAAACACGTTGGCACAGTGGTTACCCAAACGGCTGATCGAATGCCTGCAAGCATTAGGGCAACTACCGGATATCACGCTCAAACAGCTTAATGGCGCGCAGCGAACACGGATTGAACACAGCCTGCAACAATGGCGTGTACAACCCAATGGCACAGAAGGCTACCGCACCGCCGAGGTAACCCTTGGCGGCGTTGACACCCGCGCACTGTCCTCCAAGACCATGGAAGCCACCGCCGTGCCGGGGTTGTATTTTATCGGTGAAGTGGTCGATGTCACTGGCTGGCTTGGCGGCTATAACTTTCAATGGGCGTGGAGCTCAGCGTGGGCCTGCGCACAGGCGCTACCGCTGGGTAACCTAAATAAAGTAAAGCAAATTTAAAAACCAGATTTAGAAAACATCAATAGAAATCGCCATATCAGTCTGCGGTCCATCTTTCTACACGTCAGGCTTTTCGCTGAAAAACGGATACAGGAAAGATAATACGGTACTAAAAGTTGTCGTATCCGATTTTCACCAGATTGCTAAAAAAGTGTACGACATCACTGAGGTTAGAAGACCAGATATGACGTGGTTTATTTTATGATGATGGGTGTCGTTACGATAAAAAAACACTTGAATGGAGGATTTACAGCTTCTTTTCCGGCAATGTTCGATACCTACCGAAAGCCGATTTGGTCGGTGAGAGAGGATTCGAACCTCCGACCCCTTCGTCCCGAACGAAGTGCGCTACCAGGCTGCGCCACTCACCGAATGCGGGCGCATATTACTGCGCCCCAATTGAAGCGTCAATCCCTTTTTGGCAAAAGGATTTCGACCACAAAATCACGTTATTACTCTCTATACGAGTTACCAAAATCTCTATACGAGCAACCAAAATCTGCCCCCTTCCTTGAGATTCACATTCTATAGCACCAATTATTTTTAGGGATGATGCCGCCGTCAGGTGATGTGTATCCCAAACATCCAAGGATTGAGTCAAACAACTCTACGTGGCGATGTGTCTTGCCAACACGCTGCTGCGCTTTCAACTGTGCAAATGCCTGTAGATTCTCGTTTGTAGAAAGAAATTTATCCGAAGCCCATACCATCATCGGTGAGCGGAATTGCTCAGGCGGAGCCATTTGGCGTGGAGTGCCGTGAAAATGGTAATTATCATCAATCGATTCACCATGATCGGAAGCATAAAATACGAGCGCTTTCTTATCGCGCACCTGATCGATCACGCTATCAATAAAGCTATCGGTATAGAGAACGCTATTATCGAAAGCGTTAATGAGTTGCTCACGCGTACAAGAGGCATCGACCCCCATACATTCCGGCTGATAGCGCGCATAGCTACGGGGATAACGCATAGAGTACAGATAATGAGAGCCCTTTGTATGCAACACAATTAAATGCTTACCTTTAGGGTAGCGTGCCAGCGAGTCTTTCACTTCATCAACCAGCAACATGTCCTGCACCGGTTTACCGTCATTGCGTTTTTCTGATGCAATCATTTCACGGAAAGCGTAATCATCGGCCTCAATGCTGTTGTAAAACCAGACTTCACTTTGCATAGCAAACAGTTCAGAGGTAAAACCCAGCGCTTTCATGACGGCAAAGACATTTTGTTCTTTTAACGTTCGCTGTGGGTTGTCTTCCGTCCCCCCTTCGCGCACAAACATACAGCGCATGGAAAGCTTGGTCGAGGTATCACAAGATTGGCCACGGAAAGCGACCAGATTTTTTTCTTGCGATAATTTCGGCGTCGTATCCCGTTCATAGCCTAACAGCCCCATATGATCCCAGCGGGTTGTTTCACCAATAATAAAAATCACGTAGGTATCATCGATGCCTTTGGGCGCAACATAAGTAAAATGCTGAACCGGATCGAAGAGATTAGAAGAATCCTGACTCTCGTCATACTTGGTGTATGCAAATAGTCCTAATGCGGATAACCAATTAGAGGGAAGATAAGAGTGGGCAACTACGCCGCCATAACTGGGCAAATCCACAGTAGATTCTCGTTCGGATTTCGACTGAATGTTGTCCATATAGCGGAGCGGCATCCATACCAGCGCCACCACGACGACAAGAGCTAAAAAGGGGGTTAATCGCTTTCCCGGCGATTTAATCTGTTCGAGCAAGGTGTAGCGCAGCGAATTTGTCCAAATTAAAAACAGGGGCAAGGCGCTTACCACCAGCATCCAGAGAATAAAACGGAAACCAACGACTTCTTTTGAGAGGTCAATATCGGTAGTCATGACCGAAGCAATGATGCCATAGCCGATTACGACATTAAAAAATGTCATGTAATAACTGGCAGCAACAGAGATCAACACCAACAGAGAAGCGATAATCTGATAAAAACGACGCCCTCCGAGTGAAATGACCCGCATGAGGAAAAAGGTAAATAAAACACTTGCCGTCAGTTCAACCAGAGCGGGAATAATCGTTGGAACCTGATCTCCAGCAGAGAGTGAAAAATAATCAAATCGTCGGTAATAGACTGAGCCATTTAGAAAAAGGCCAATATAAAGTGCCAGGAAAAATGATAACCAGGTTTGTGAAAAAGAAGTCATGAACTTCATTATGATAAGTATCCCAAACAGCCTTTCTTATTTTCTGAAGCTATACGACATCATCCGAACCAATAGAGTTCCACAAAAATAATCACGTATACTTACTACTGCTATAGGCAACGCAATGGATAAATCCAGACCGACTAATTATAAATTCACGCTATTACCGCGCTACGCAAATAGTAAAAAAGCCTTCCGATAACGAGCGTAAAACACAAAGGCACAGACTCAACCCATTTTGAAAACCGCATTCCTCAGTTATATATACCCTCGCGCGCTAAGCGAGCGATGAATTCTATAATAATAGGGTGCCTGATGAATGCCATAATTTCTTCGGCACGCCGTTCTCCAATACCAGAAAATTGTCTCCACTGTTGCGCCGTCCGCTGCTGTAATGCCAGCCAATCTACCTGATCCAACGCACTAATTGCCGAACGAGGAATCGGAACGCCTAGCGCAAGTAGCCACTGGGACAGCGGCACCTGTCGTGTTGACTGCAAGCGCTTATAAATATCTTCTGCCCGCCTATCGCCTATGCCATTGATTGCATTAATCTGCGCTTTAGTCAGCGATAACCACGACAATACGTTTTCCAGTAAATTATGTTGCAACAAACGCGACCATACGCCTTCACTCACACCGGCCAGATTGAGTCCGTGCTCTCCACTTAGCCAAACCAAGCGCGCCAGAAATTGCTGGTGGCAAACCATACTATAGTGAAAACAACTCAACGCATGGAAATCACGTTCATCAGGAGAAGCGATGTCAGGCCGCTCAGCGCTACGCCATACCACGTTATCCAACCGAGGGATCCCTTGCCCTGCCAAGCTGACGCTAACCCTATCGCCGGGCAGCACATCCCATTGCTTCCAACGAGACAGGGAACCGACACTCACACGACGGATCAACTTGTCATCCAATTTCATAGGGGTCAGTTTCAGCACTACCGCAATCTTGCCTGTGCGCCCAACAGAAAACGCGACATCGGCTACTTCCGTAACGTGATGTACGGGTGGGTATTTCCAGGCGATCGCCCAGTCAGCTGATGTGGCACGCCAATAGCGCCCTTGCGGTTCTTTTGCCTGTCGGATTACCACGCCGTCCGTAACAAATGGTAGCGGACTGCGATACCAGTGTTGTCGCCATTTCTCAGCGTCTGTAAATGACGCAATAGCATGTGTATAAGCCGCCGTCGCGGCAAACCCCATTTTCGTCAATTTCTCAAGTCTTTCAGGCATCGTCGTTGGGCCATCGGGCCACTCCCAGACAAATAGGCCTATCTGCGATAATACTGGCGATGGTTGATGGCGACGCAATTCTCCAGCCACAACCGAACGTGCATTAACACCGCCTTGAGTCTTCTGTCGATGATCGGTCATCTTCAGGAAAAGCTCGCCTTGTAAGATGAGAGAGCGAGGAGCCTCCGTTAACAAATGGGGAATTCCCGGAATTAGACGAACTTTTTCCGTCCAATCTTCGCCCTGCAAGCCATTACCCCGGCTAACCGCTGAGACAAGTTTGCCATGCCGATAAAACAGCGTGACGGCCACACCGTCTACTTTCGGCTGAATCCAGACATCCTTACGCGCATCAATCCATAACTTCAGTAGCCTGCGATCGGACATTTTTTTCAATCCGGTATGGGCGACGGGGTGAAGTTGTTTGCCATTAATCGGTAAGGGTATGGGGATCGTCGTTTGGGGTTGAAAACAGCTCACCCATTGATTTAATTGTTCTCGCAGTTGATCGTAAATATCGTCCGCGACCGGGCTTGTACCTTTGGCGTAATACGCGTCATCCCAGCGTTCTAATTGCTGACGCAATGCTTCAATTTCTTTATGGGATCGCGTGTTGTCCCAATCAGGACACGCGCCAAACGCCGCAAAATGGCTGATACCGCTAGCAACGATAACAATCCATAATATGCTGTTTCTCAACCACATAGTTCCTCCAACCATCCATGCGAGAATGGCCGCAGTACACAGGAGTAGAGGGAAAAATACGAGACGAAAAAAAGGGAAATGCCAAACACACTGCAAGATAATTCATTGTTTGCAGCAGCATTAAAAAAGACAGGAATGCGCTTCACAATCTAAAAAGGAAACGTTGGCAAAACGTTTTCCCAATGACATAACAAAAGGGGTTTGCGGAGAATTTATCGCAGCGCGACTGATGGGATATAGGCGTGTATAATACAGGGAAATGCGCATTTTCTGCCGCATATCACCATTCATCATCGTAACCATTAATAAAACTTCACTATGGCTCAAGGCACGTTATATATCGTTTCTGCTCCCAGCGGGGCTGGGAAATCCAGCCTGATTCAGGCGTTATTAAAAACCCAGCCGCTGTACGACACTCAGGTGTCGATTTCGCATACTACCCGAGCTAAACGGCCGGGGGAGAACCACGGCGAGCACTATTTCTTCGTCGAAGAAGATGAATTTAAGCGTATGATTCGGGATAATGAATTCTTGGAGTACGCCGAAGTTTTTGGCAATTACTACGGCACCTCTCGATTGGCAATTGAGCAGGTATTAGCGACTGGCGTTGATGTTTTTCTCGATATTGACTGGCAAGGTGCCAAACAAATTCGGGCCAAAATGCCACACGCACGCAGTATTTTCATACTGCCGCCGTCAAAGGAAGAGTTGGTGCGCCGCCTGCGTGGTCGCGGGCAAGACAGTGATGAAGTGATCGCCCGCCGTATGTCTCAGGCAGTGGCTGAAATGACGCACTACGGCGAGTATGATTACTTAATTGTCAATGATGATTTCGATTTGGCATTACTCGATCTGAAAACAATTATCCGCGCCGAACGTTTACGCCTAAATCGGCAAAAGGTTCGGCATGATGCATTAATCACCAAACTATTGGCAGACTGAGGCCTCTTTCAGTATGATGCCCAGTCATTTTATTTCCTGTGGAGTAGCACATTATGGCACGCGTAACTGTTCAAGACGCTGTAGAGAAAATTGGTAATCGTTTTGACCTGGTGTTGGTCGCTGCTCGTCGCGCCCGTCAAATCCAGATCGGCGGCAAAGATCCGTTAGTTCCTGAAGAAAACGATAAGTACACCGTGATCGCATTGCGTGAAATCGAAGAAGGGTTGATCAACAACCAGATTCTGGATGTCCGCGATCGTCAGGAACAGCAAGAGCAAGAAGCCGCAGAGATTCAGGCGGTTACCGCGATTGCTGAAGGTCGTCGTTAATCACGCCACGAGTCGCCCTTGTATATTTTTGAAAGCCTTAATCTGCTGATCCAGCGTTATCTGCCTGAAGACCAGATTAAACGGTTGCAGCAGGCTTACTTGGTTGCACGTGATGCTCACGAGGGGCAGACTCGCTCCAGCGGTGAACCCTATATCACGCATCCTGTGGCCGTCGCCTGTATTTTGGCGGAGATGCGTCTCGATTACGAAACGCTGATGGCGGCGCTGCTGCATGATGTTATCGAAGATACCCCCGCCACCTATCAGGACATGGAGCAACTTTTTGGTAAAAGCGTTGCTGAACTGGTAGAAGGCGTGTCTAAGTTGGACAAGCTGAAGTTCCGCGATAAGAAAGAAGCGCAGGCTGAAAACTTTCGCAAAATGATCATGGCGATGGTACAAGACATTCGCGTTATCTTGATCAAACTCGCAGACAGAACTCACAACATGCGCACGCTGGGTTCATTACGCCCGGATAAGCGCCGCCGTATCGCGCGCGAAACGCTGGAAATATACAGCCCATTGGCGCATCGACTCGGTATTCACCACCTCAAAACCGAGTTGGAAGAGCTGGGGTTCGAAGCGTTGTATCCGAATCGCTATCGCGTCATTAAAGAGGTCGTCAAGGCCGCACGCGGTAACCGTAAGGAAATGATTCAGAAAATCCTGTCGGAAATTGAAGGGCGTTTAAAGGAAGCCGGAATTGCCAGTCGCGTCAGTGGACGTGAGAAACATCTCTATTCTATTTACTGCAAAATGCACCTGAAAGAACAGCGTTTCCATTCCATTATGGATATTTATGCGTTTCGGGTGATCGTAAAAGAAGTCGATACCTGCTATCGCGTGCTTGGTCAGGTTCACAGCCTGTATAAACCGCGTCCAGGTCGAGTCAAAGACTATATCGCCATCCCTAAAGCCAATGGCTATCAATCATTGCACACCTCGCTGATTGGACCGCATGGCGTGCCGGTCGAAGTTCAGATTCGCACCGACGACATGGATCAAATGGCGGAAATGGGCGTAGCGGCGCACTGGGCCTATAAAGAAGGCGAGAGTAGTACTACCGCGCAGGTCCGTGCTCAACGCTGGATGCAAAGCCTGTTGGAACTTCAGCAAAGTGCCGGCAGTTCATTCGAATTTATCGAAAGCGTGAAGTCAGACCTCTTTCCTGACGAGATGTATGTCTTTACGCCGGAAGGGCGCATCGTAGAACTCCCCGCGGGTGCAACGGCTGTTGATTTCGCCTATGCGGTACATACCGATATCGGTCACGCCTGTGTCGGCGCACGCGTCGATCATCAGCCTTATCCGCTATCCCAGTCGCTTTCTAGTGGGCAAACCGTTGAAATTATTACCGCGCCGGGTGCCAGGCCGAATGCCGCATGGCTTAATTTTGTCGTTAGCTCCAGAGCACGTTCCAAGATCCGTCAGATGCTGAAAAATCTCAAGCGTGATGATTCCGTGAGCCTTGGTCGTCGCCTTCTCAACCACGCGTTAGGTAATGGCCACAAACTTTCTGACATTCCAGAAAAGTCGATTCAGCTTGAGCTCGATCGCATGAAACTCGCGACGTTGGACGACCTGATGGCGGAAATTGGTATGGGTAATGCCATGAGCGTCGTGGTGGCGAAAAACCTGCTAAATGAGCACGCTGAACTGGGCACTACAGGGATACGCAAGCTGCCGATTAAAGGCGCGGATGGCGTGATGATTTCCTTTGCCAAATGCTGCCGTCCCATCCCTGGCGATCCAATTATCGCCCACGTCAGCCCCGGTAAAGGGCTGGTGATACACCATGAATCCTGTCGCAATATCCGTGGCTATCAGAAAGAACCGGAAAAATTCATGGCGGTCGAATGGGACAAGGTAACAGAACAGGAGTTCATCGCCGAAATTAAAGTGGATATGTTTAACCACCAAGGCGCGCTGGCGAATCTAACGGCAGCGATTAATGCCGCTAATTCCAATATTCAGAGTATTAACACGGAAGAGAAAGACGGCCGCGTCTACAGCGCCTTTATTCGCCTAACTACCGTCGATCGCATTCATCTTGCTAATATTATGCGCAAGATTCGCGTCATGCCGGATGTCATCAAAGTTACCCGTAATCGAAATTAGCCGCCATGACGCCTCAACATGCACACCTTAAAAAAATGTTGGTCGGCCATCAACCTGACCTGATGGTTTGCATGAATCGGGTGCATAAACGCCATAAGATGTCTGCCATTGCCCACGCTGCGAATACCGCCAGTGTTAACGACCAAGGCCCAATTATTGCAGATACCACGCGGTGGGCCATGATGCAATCGACGGTGTGCTGATGAAAGGCCTCCTGCTCAATGCCCAACCGCTAAGCACTCTTACTGGCGTCAGTGCAAACCAGGCAGCGAAGCTCGCACGACTCGGATTGGAAACCGTGCAGGATCTCCTGCTGCATCTCCCTTTACGCTACGAAGATCGCACGCATCTTTACCCGATTGGCGACTTGCTTCCTGGTATGTATGCCACCGTAGAAGGCGAGATTCTACGTAACGACATTTCTTTTGGCCGCCGCCGTATGCTGACCTGTCAAATCAGTGACGGTAGCGGCATGTTGACCCTGCGTTTCTTTAATTTCAACGCAGGAATGAAAAACAGTCTCGCACCAGGTCAACGCGTTACCGCTTATGGTGAAATTAAGCGCGGGAAAATCGGTGCAGAGATCATTCATCCTGAATATCGCGTACAGGGAGACAATACGGCGATTGAGTTACAGGAATCGCTCACGCCAGTCTACCCCTCAACCGAAGGTATTCGTCAGGCTACGCTACGCAAACTCACCGATCAGGCGCTGGCATTGCTCGACGCTAACCCCATTGATGAGTTACTGCCAGAATCCCTGAGCCAATCGCTCATGAGTCTGCCCGATGCGCTACGCACGTTACATCGCCCACCGCCGGATATGCAACTCAGCGAACTCGAACACGGGACACACCCGGCGCAACAGCGGCTGATCATGGAAGAGCTGTTGGCGCATAACCTGAGTATGCTCGCCGTGCGGGCTGGAGAGCAGCGGCATAAAGCGTTCCCACTACCCGCGCAAGATGGCCTGAAGCAGCAACTGCTCGCCGCCTTGCCGTTCACCCCCACGCAGGCACAACGGCGCGTCGTGGCTGAAATCGAAGCCGATATGGCGCAAGATTTTCCGATGATGCGCCTTGTGCAGGGCGATGTGGGATCGGGGAAAACGTTGGTCGCCGCGCTGGCTGCATTACGTGCGATAGCCAACGGTAAGCAGGTCGCGCTCATGGCACCAACAGAGTTACTCGCGGAACAGCATGCCCATAATTTCCGTCAATGGTTTGAACCGCTAGGGCTAGAAGTAGGCTGGTTGGCTGGCAAACAAAAAGGGAAAGCACGCCAGGCGCAGCAGGAGGCTATCGCAGGCGGTGAGGTTTCGATGGTTGTCGGGACACACGCAATTTTCCAGCACCAGGTAAAATTTAACGGATTAGCATTAGTCATTATCGATGAGCAACACCGTTTTGGCGTGCATCAACGTTTAGCGTTATGGGAAAAAGGGGAAGAACAGGGCTTTCATCCGCACCAGTTGATTATGACAGCGACTCCCATACCAAGAACGCTCGCGATGACTGCCTATGCCGATCTGGATACTTCCGTCATTGATGAGCTACCGCCGGGCAGAACGCCTATCACCACGGTTGCTATACCGGACTCACGCCGCAACGACGTTATTGTGCGCGTGGATCATGCCTGTCAGCAAGAGGGCCGACAGGCTTATTGGGTATGTACGCTGATTGAAGAATCAGAACTTCTGGAAGCGCAGGCGGCAGAAGCCACCTGTGAAGAGCTGAAAGCGGCACTGCCCAATCTCAAGGTGGGTTTGGTTCATGGACGTATGAAAGCACAAGAAAAACAGGCGGTGATGCAGGCTTTCAAACAGGGCGAATTGCAACTGTTAGTGGCAACAACCGTTATCGAAGTCGGTGTGGATGTACCCAATGCCAGCCTGATGATCATTGAAAACCCGGAGCGTTTGGGTCTGGCGCAATTACACCAATTACGTGGGCGCGTCGGGCGCGGCGCCATAGCCTCTCACTGTGTGCTGCTCTACAAAACCCCGATGAGCAAAACAGCGCAAAAGCGGCTTCAGGTTCTACGCGATAGTAATGATGGTTTTATCATCGCCCAGCGCGATCTGGAAATTCGTGGCCCTGGGGAATTATTAGGTACGCGGCAAACGGGCAACGCGGAGTTCAAGGTCGCCGATCTCCTACGCGATCGGGCATTGATTCCACAGGTGCAGCGGGTTGCTCGTCACCTGCATCAACACTATCCCGATCGTGCCCGCGCGCTCATCGAACGCTGGCTACCCGAGCGCACTCGTTACTCTAATGCCTGATACTCACAACGATGCGCTTATTTTCGGCGCCGATAATCTATGCCTCCAGCGCCCCGACAACTTGCGACATTCTTACCCTAACCGTTTGAATTGGTGATTTTTATGCACAAAGCGCGATTTACTACGACGCGCTGAATTAGCAAACGTTTGCTTTCGACAAAGAGATCATTAAAATGCGCACTTTGTCGTTTCAGGAACGCCAACTAACATCATGACTACCACCACGGAAACGCCCCAAACAGAAGCCGCTACCACACCTCAGCGCAGTGAACTCATCTATCGCCTCGAAGACAGGCCTCCTCTGCCACAAACGCTGTTCGCCGCAAGCCAGCACCTATTAGCCATGTTTGTCGCCGTGATTACCCCCGCGTTGCTGATCTGTCAGGCGTTAGGTCTCCCCGCTCAGGATACGCAACATATTATCAGCATGTCGCTTTTCGCTTCCGGTCTGGCCTCTATTTTACAAATCAAAACCTGGGGTCCCGTTGGTTCTGGTCTGTTGTCTATTCAAGGCACGAGCTTCAACTTTGTAACACCGTTGATAATGGGCGGATTAGCGCTGAAAAACGGGGGCGCGGATATTCCCACAATGATGGCTGCGCTGTTCGGTACATTGATGGTCGCGTCGTTCACCGAAATCATACTTTCACGCTTCCTGCACTTGACTCGCCGCATCATTACCCCGCTGGTTTCCGGTATTGTGGTGATGATCATTGGTCTTTCGCTGATTCAGGTTGGCCTGACGTCTATCGGCGGCGGCTATGCCGCGATGGGGAACAATACTTTCGGCGCCCCCAAGAATTTACTCTTAGCAGGCATGGTGCTGTTGGTCATTATTCTGCTTAACCGCCAGCGCAACCCTTACTTACGCGTCGCCTCGCTGGTGATCGCCATGGCTGTGGGCTATCTGGGTGCCTGGTTGATGGGAATGCTGCCAGAAAAGACGTCGGTACAGCACAGTGCTACCATCATGGTGCCTACACCGCTGTATTACGGTTTGGGATTTGACTGGAACTTGCTGATCCCACTGATGCTGGTTTTCATGGTGACATCGCTAGAAACCATCGGTGATATTACTGCCACCTCCGACGTTTCAGAGCAACCGGTCAGGGGCCCGCTGTACATGAAACGCTTGAAAGGCGGCGTACTGGCGAACGGCTTGAACTCCTGCATTTCCGCCATATTCAACACCTTTCCTAATTCCTGCTTTGGTCAAAATAACGGCGTGATTCAGCTTACCGGGGTAGCCAGCCGCTACGTTGGCTTCGTGGTGTCACTGATGCTAATCGCCCTAGGGTTATTCCCTGCCGTTAGTGGATTTGTACAGCATATCCCAGAGCCGGTTTTGGGCGGCGCGACTATCGTGATGTTTGGTACGATCGCCGCTTCTGGCGTGCGTATTGTTTCCAGCGAGCCCCTGAATCGTCGCGCAATTATGATCATCGCGCTATCTCTGGCTATTGGCCTTGGCGTATCGCAGCAACCATTGATTCTACAATTTGCGCCAGAGTGGATTAAAACCTTACTCTCTTCCGGCATCGCTGCGGGTGGGATTACGGCGATTGTGCTGAATTTGATCTTCCCGCGTGAAGAAAAATAGCGCGGGTTCGCAATAATTTCTGTTCGGTTTATGTAAACGCGGGCGATGTTGCGTTTTCGCCCGCTTTTTACTATCAGTAACCGCATTATCTATTGAGCCTTCAGACAAATTACGGCATAAGAACAGTTCTCCCTGACGATTGGCATGGACTGATACGATGAAATTTATCGGAAAATTATTGCTGACTCTACTACTGCTGGCCTTCTTGGTGCTGGTAGTCCTCTATGTCTTACTCCAAACCCGTTGGGCCGCGGGCTGGATGAGTCACTGGGTTAATCAGAACACCCATTACCAGTTGTCACTGGGGAAAATTAATCATGACTGGTCATCAATCGATCATATCCAACTTACCGACGTCAGTTTCGGCCAGAAAAACCAGCCACCTACACTCACGGCGAAGCGTATCTCAGCCGGATTCAGCGCGCGCCAAATAACCAATCCGCGTCACTTTGCCAGCTTGGAACTGGAAGGCGGCACGCTAAATCTGTCCTCACAAGCCGCCACGCTACCTATCGAAGCCGATGTGTTGCAACTGCGCACTATGGCATTGCAGGCTAAAGATGGCGATTTGCATCTTAACGGTCAACAGATCAGCGGCGGAATCGTACCCTGGCAACCTGAAGCTGGTTATCTCTTAGGCAAACAAGGGCAGTTTCAGCTCAGCGCCCGCTCACTCGAACTCAATGGTATCCCCGCCAGCCAGGTTTTGGTTCAAGGGGAGATCGACCATAGCCGATTGATTCTGAGTAATTTTGGCGCCGATGTCGCTCAGGGGCAGCTCACCGGCAACGCGAGCCGCGCAGAAGACGGTAGTTGGAATATTGATAATCTCCGACTCAGTAATGTGCGCTTGCAAACACAAAAAACACCCGCAGCATTCTGGCAACCGATTACCGAACTACCTTCCGTAACGGTTAATCGCTTTGATCTCATCGATGCCCGAATTGAAGGGCCAGGGTGGGCATTTATTGATCTTGATGTTGCGTTGCAAAACGTCACATTTAAGCAGAATGACTGGCAGAGCGAAGGCGGGTCGTTATCATTTAATGCAACCGATATCGTCAACGGCAACATGCATCTTATTGACCCTATCGTAAATCTTGATTTGTCACCGGAGGGCGTTGACATCAAGCAGTTTTCCACTCGCTGGGAAGGCGGTTTACTGCGAACCAACGGCAGTTGGCAGCGTAGCCATCGACGATTGCAACTGGATGAATTGGTTATTGCCGGTATGGAGTACACCTTACCAAGTGACTGGCGTCAGCGCTGGCAAACAACGCTGCCATCATGGTTGGCTGAAATCAATGTACAAAAATTTACGGCGAATCGTAACCTACTGATCGATATCAATCCGAACTTTCCCTTCCAGCTCACGGCGTTGGATGGCTACGGAAGTGATTTGCTCTTAGCCCGTGACCATCAGTGGGGAATATGGGCAGGATCGCTGAATTTTAATGCCAGCGATGCGACCTTTAATAAGGCTGATGTTCGCCGACCCTCAATTGCGCTAGCCGCCGATAATAATCAGATCGCGATTAACGAACTCAGCGCTTTTACCCAAAATGGCCTGCTGGAAGCGAAAGCGACTATTAGCCAGCAACCAGCACGCAATTTCTCCCTGTCACTGACAGGACGTGCCGTACCGCTGGAGGTTCTGACACGTTGGGGGTGGCCAGTTTCTTCAACCGCACCGACAGATAACATGAATCTGCAATTACAGTTGACCGGAAGGCTTGCCGCCGATACACCGCTAAAACCAACGCTAAACGGTACGTTGCAAGGCGTAGATAGCAATGGCCAGACCGTCAGACAACAAATGCGCCAGGGGGTCGTGACAGAAACTCCATAGGTGTCAGGTTGGCACAAGGTCGTGTTAGATTACGAACGTTAAACTCACCGCCACGTTGATCGGCTTTGTATGTGGAACATAATTAATGGGAAACCTTGATCGCGCGGCGTGGCTGTTAATTCACTTCGGAGCCACCGTCTTCCAACGGCGTATCTGGTTTGACTGGCAACACAATATAAACGCCGTCAAATAGCGCTCCCTTATTATCATCACCGAAGAGTTCAACGTTAAGCTGTACTCGCGCCTTGCGCCCACGAGCAAGGCGGTCCAAGTCGCCACTTAGTGACCCTAAATCGGCAACAGCGCTAGGGCGGCCACTCATCGGCATACTGTATCGAATATGAGCATCCGCCAGAACAATCGTTCCGCCGAGATGCCGTTCTCGCAGTAATAGCCAGATTAATCCCCATCCGGTCAGCGTCGCGAGAGAAAATAAGCTACCAGCAAAAAGCGTATGGTGTAGGTTCTGGTTTCCCGTTTCAGGCATGGTAGTGATAAATTTTTTTCCAGTGTACTGGTTTATACGCACCCCCATCTTCTCACTCAACGGGATATGATCGTACCAAGCCTGCTGCAATTGCCCGCACCAGTCGGGGCGATGCAAAATATCATCCAGTGTCGCCACGGGTTTAATCATCAGGAAATGCCGCACAGGCGTTGTTTGTGGTGCGGCGATCTCTCCCTGATTAATGAACCCCAGTTTGGCGAAGAAGCCAATAGTGTCTTCGCGGGCGCTACATACCACGCGTTTAACACCTTCCTGACGCGCAACGGACTCCAGGGTCATCGCTAGCAACGTTCCTAACCCTTTCCCTCGCACATCGGGGTGAACCGCTAAAAAACGAATTGCCGCTTCATTATCGGCATTGATAGAAAGACGCCCAATAGCGACCAGATTTCCGTGTTCATTCACTACGGTTTGGTGATGTGCCAGAGCATCGTAGGCATCGCGCTCGGAACCAAGCGGTTGACGCAGAGGTTTACGCAGCATTTCCCAGCGGAATTGATAGTACGCATCCAGTTCCTCCGGGCTTTCAGGCACTCTCAGATGATACATACTCCTCCCTCCATACTGACACCATGAACAAATCCCGGTTCATAAGAGCGGACCGCTGACAGATTTCTGCATAACGCAGCAACCTCGCTAGAACTTGCCAATACGTCATTAGGCCTGTAGCCAAAACGTCACCGGGCCGTCATTCACCAGCGCCACTTTCATATCCGCTGCAAACTGGCCGGTTTGTGTGTGAACCCCTTGTTCACGACACTGGCCGATAAAATACTGATAGAGACGATCGGCCTCAGCGGGAAGCGCTCCTCGAGAAAAACCGGGCCGCATGCCACGTTGCGTATCCGCCACCAGCGTAAACTGCGAAACCACTAGCACATTGCCGCCGGCCTGACGAACATTGAGATTCATTTTTCCGTCATCGTCGCTGAAAACCCGGTAACCCAATACGCGCTTGCAGAGTCGTGTGGCTTTTTGCTCGTCATCGCCCCGTTCGACCCCTAGAAAGATCAGCAAGCCTTTATCTATTTCCCCAACTACACTGCCTGCTACTGTAACGCTGGCGCTGGATACACGCTGAATTAACGCAATCATAAAACCCAACGACTCCCGATGTCATCATTCCCAATTGGGGTCGTCTCCCCCTTTGCAATATAAATCATGCTTTAACCGCCGCCTGTGTAGCAAAAAAATTCGGCACCACCTGGCGATCGGTCACCAGAATACTGTGAATGCCTAAACGCTGCGCCGCGTCAATGTTCGCAGTATTGTCGTCGAAAAATACCGCCTGTGCAGGCGTCACACCCTCCTGCGTCAGCACATGTTGATAGATCGCCAGCTCTGGCTTACGTAAGCCTATCTCTTGTGACAGATAAAGCCGGTCAGCCGCGGCTTCCACTTCAGGGAAAAGCGACGGCCAGTGTGAACAGTGAAGCTGATTGGTATTCGAGAGAATGACGACACGATGCCCTTCCTGACGCAAGCGCAGCATAATGTCGATAACCTCAGGACGCAACCCCACAAAAATAGCCTGCCAACCTGTGGAAAATTGCTCGAAACTCAGAGTGATATCCATTTCCTGACACAGTCTTGCGCTGAATTCTTCATCGCTAATTTCCCCCCTTTCATGCTGTTCAAACGCTTCACCCATAACAAAGCGCGCTTGCAACGTTGCGAGCGGTACGCGGCTCAGATGACTCCAGACGCCTAATACCCTTTTAAAATCAATATCAATGACGACGTTTCCCAAATCAAAGATATACAGCATGGCAGCGACCTCCAGAAGTCTTCCTAGGATTTTCACTGTAGCGGGAAATGGCAAAACTGAACAGGTTTCTGATAAAAAGGAAAGATTAAACCGAGGGAAATGACATACAACTCAGGGCACCCAAAGTGCCCTGTTGCATCAAAAAATCAATCCGTCTGACATTAGACGTCTTTGCTGCCGCGGCTAGCGCGTTTACGATCGTTTTCGGTTAGATGACGTTTACGAATACGAATAGACTGCGGCGTAACCTCAACGAGCTCATCGTCATCAATGAACTCCAACGCTTGCTCCAAAGACATTTTGATCGGCGGAACCAGTGTCGTGGCTTCATCAGTACCCGATGCACGCATGTTGGTCAGCTTTTTACCGGTCAGACAGTTTACTGTCAGGTCGTTAGAGCGTGAGTGAATACCAATGATCTGGCCTTCATACACTTCAGCACCATGTCCGATGAACAACTTACCGCGATCTTGCAGGCTGAACAGCGCAAACGCGACCGCTTTACCCTGACCATTGGAAATCAGAACGCCATTCTGACGCTGGCCAATTTCACCTGGACGCACGTCATCGTAGTGGCTGAACGTGGAGTACAGTAAACCGGTTCCTGACGTCATGGTCATGAATTCAGTACGGAAACCGATGAGACCGCGAGCAGGGATCAGGTAATCCAGACGAATACGACCCTTGCCATCAGGGATCATATCTTTCACATCCCCTTTACGCTCACCCATCGCTTGCATCACCGCACCCTGGTGCTGTTCTTCGATGTCCAGCGTCACGTTTTCAAATGGTTCTTGATTACGACCATCGATAACGCGGTTAATGACCTTCGGACGTGATACGGCCAGCTCAAACCCTTCACGACGCATGTTTTCGATCAAAACCGACAGGTGCAGTTCACCACGACCGGAAACGCGAAATGCATCGGCATCTTCTGTTTCTTCAACGCGCAACGCCACATTGTGTACCAGCTCTTTTTTCAAACGTTCCAGAATCTGGCGTGATGTAACGAACTTGCCTTCTTTACCACAAAATGGCGACGTATTGACGTTGAAAAACATGGTAACGGTAGGTTCATCAACGCTTAGCGCGGGCAACGCTTCGACATTCTGCGGATCGCAGATGGTATCGGAAATATTCAACTCACCCAGACCGGTGATTGCGATGATATCGCCCGCTTCCGCTTCCGCTGCATCAATACGCTCTAACCCTAGGTGGGTCAGAACTTTACCAACTTTACCGTTGCGTGTTTTGCCTTCGCTATCAACAATAGTCACTTGTTGGTTCGGTTTAACTTTACCACGCTTAATACGGCCAATACCGATAACGCCAACGTAGTTGTTGTAATCCAACTGTGAGATCTGCATCTGGAACGGCGCATCTATCTCAACCTGAGGCGGAGACACGTGATCGACGATCGCCTGATACAACGGCGTCATGTCTTCCGCCATATCGTTATGGTCAAGACCGGCGATACCATTCAACGCAGACGCATAAATGATCGGGAAATCTAATTGTTCATCGGTCGCATCCAGGTTAACAAACAGGTCAAATACCTGATCGACAACCCAGTCAGGACGTGCGCCAGGCCGGTCAACTTTGTTGATAACCACAATCGGTTTCAGACCGTTGGCAAAGGCTTTTTTGGTCACGAAACGCGTTTGCGGCATTGGGCCATCCATCGCATCCACAACCAGCAGTACCGAGTCCACCATCGACATAACACGTTCGACCTCGCCGCCGAAATCGGCGTGCCCCGGGGTATCGACGATATTAATACGGTAATCTTTCCAATTAATGGCGGTATTTTTTGCGAGGATGGTAATTCCACGCTCTTTCTCCAAATCGTTGGAGTCCATTACACGCTCAGTTGCTTCGACACGTTCACCGAACGTTCCGGATTGTTGCAACAGTTTGTCAACCAGGGTGGTTTTCCCATGGTCAACGTGCGCAATAATGGCGATGTTACGCAAATTTTCGATCACAGCTTTGCCTCAGGCATTTAGAAATAGCGCGCTATTGTACACGTATTAAGCGAGGGACTAAACAAGATCACAAGCCTCTATGGTAAACAACCTAGAGCTGCCTGCTTTGTGATCCCTTTCACGGTGCAATAGCGCTACGAGCGAACACTGACGCACTAATTTAGTGCAAACATTCACATACAGAGCACCATTTTGGTGCTTTAAGCTACAATGGTGCAATGCGTTTTTGTTAGAAAGTCCCAAGTAGCAACACATTGCACGTTTTTAAAAAGTTGGCACACTTTTAGCTTTAGTCTACTCATGGCAACAACATCAATCCACAACGATATTCGTTCCAAGACGATAAATGACCAATCGGGAGAACCCAGTATGTCCGCAGAACATGTTTTGACGATGCTGAATGAGCATGAAGTGAAGTTTGTTGACCTACGCTTCACGGATACCAAAGGTAAAGAACAGCACGTCACCATTCCGGCTCATCAAGTTAATGCCGACTTTTTTGAAGAAGGTAAGATGTTTGATGGTTCTTCGATTGGCGGCTGGAAAGGAATTAATGAATCAGACATGGTTCTGATGCCCGATGCCAGCACCGCGATGATCGATCCCTTCTATGAAGACACTACACTGATCATCCGTTGTGACATTCTTGAGCCAGGCACCATGCAGGGCTATGACCGCGACCCGCGTTCAATCTCTAAACGTGCGGAAGATTTCCTGCGTTCTTCAGGCATTGCCGATACTGTCCTGTTCGGGCCTGAACCCGAGTTTTTCCTGTTTGACGATATCCGTTTCGGCAGCAGCATTTCCGGTTCTCATGTGGCAATTGACGATATCGAAGCCTGCTGGAACTCCAGTAAAGAATACGAAGGCGGCAACAAAGGCCACCGTCCTGGTGTGAAAGGCGGTTACTTCCCGGTTCCCCCTGTCGATTCATCACAGGACATCCGTTCTGCTATGTGTCTGACCATGGAGCAAATGGGTCTGGTTGTTGAAGCTCACCACCACGAAGTTGCGACAGCCGGTCAGAACGAAGTAGCCACTCGCTTCAACACGATGACCAAAAAAGCTGACGAAATTCAGATCTACAAATATGTCGTGCATAACGTCGCAAATGCTTACGGCAAAACCGCGACTTTCATGCCAAAACCGATATTTGGTGATAACGGCTCTGGTATGCACTGCCACATGTCGCTGTCTAAAGACGGTACTAACCTGTTCGCCGGCGACAAATACGGCGGCCTGTCTGAAACTGCGCTGTTCTACATCGGCGGCGTCATCAAACATGCTAAAGCCATCAACGCCTTGGCGAACCCGACCACCAATTCCTACAAGCGTCTGGTCCCAGGCTACGAAGCCCCAGTTATGCTGGCTTACTCTGCCCGTAACCGTTCCGCTTCAATCCGTATCCCGGTTGTTGCCAGCCCGAAAGCACGTCGTATCGAAGCGCGCTTCCCGGATCCAGCAGCCAACCCGTACCTGTGTTTCGCCGCGCTGCTGATGGCTGGCCTCGACGGCATCATCAACAAAATCCACCCTGGCGATGCGATGGATAAAAACCTCTATGACCTGCCGCCAGAAGAAGAAGCAGAGATTCCAAAAGTGGCCGGTTCTTTGGAAGAAGCGTTGGATGCATTGAATGAAGATCGCGAATTCCTGACTCGTGGCGGTGTGTTCACTGACGATGCAATTGATGCTTACATCGAATTGCGTAAAGCAGAGTTGAATCGCGTTCGCATGACGCCGCACCCTGTTGAATTCGAGCTGTACTACAGCGTCTAAACTCAAACATGTAATTTCTACGCCAGCGTGGTTGGGTATCTTGATACCCAACCATAATCGGTAACCAGCAATAGAGTTAGCAGCTTATTCTTGTTGTCGAGGAGCGCTTCATCCCATCTTCGGATGGGTTTTTTTCACTATCGGCGTTAGCCGATACGATAAAACATCCATCATCCAAACTACAATGCACCACGACGGTGCGGGAGTCTGCGTTATGGCAACAGGCACGCTGCCCGATGCTGGGCAGATCCTAAATTCTCTGATAAACAGCATCTTATTGCTGGATAACGATCTGGCGATTCACTATTCCAATCCGGCAGCGCAGCAATTATTGGCGCAAAGCTCACGTAAATTGTCTGGCACGCCGTTGCCGGATTTGCTGGGATACTTTTCCCTGAATATCGATTTACTACGTGAAAGCCTGGATTCTGGGCAAGGTTTTACGGACAACGAAGTCACTCTCGTCGTAGATGGTAAAGCGCACATCATGTCGCTCACCGCGCAGCGAGTACAAAACAATTTTATCCTGCTGGAAATGGCACCGATGGATAATCAGCGGCGCCTCAGTCAGGAACAGCTTCAACATGCGCAACAGCAGGCAGCCCGTGATTTGGTTCGAGGCCTGGCGCATGAGATAAAAAATCCGCTCGGCGGATTGCGCGGCGCGGCGCAGTTACTCGCCAAAGCGCTGCCCGATCCAGCATTGACAGAATATACTAAGGTTATCATTGAACAGGCGGATCGCCTGCGTAATCTGGTCGATCGCCTGCTTGGGCCTCAGCAGCCCGGCCTGCACGTCACCCAAAGTATTCATCAGGTCGCAGAACGCGTTTGCCAGCTCGTCTCTCTGGAAAAGTCAGACAATGTGACGTTAGTAAAAGATTATGATCCTAGCCTACCGGAATTAACACACGACCCAGACCAGATTGAACAGGTACTGCTGAATATTACCCGCAACGCGCTACAGGCGCTGGGTGAGGAGGGGGGCACGATTACGATACGCACCCGCACCGCTTTTCAGCTCACTTTACACGGTGTGCGCTATCGTCTTGCTGCACGTATTGACGTGGAAGATGACGGCCCCGGCGTACCGGCGCAACTGCAAGACACACTGTTTTACCCGATGGTCAGCGGGCGTGAAGGGGGAACGGGTTTAGGACTTTCCATCGCCCGCAATCTTATCGACCAGCACTCCGGTAAAATTGAATTCAACAGTTGGCCAGGACACACCGAATTTTCGGTCTACCTGCCCATTCGCCAGTGAGGTTCACAATGCAACGAGGGATAGTCTGGATTGTCGATGACGATAGCTCCATCCGTTGGGTGCTTGAGCGCGCGCTTGCTGGTGCAGGTTTAACCTGCGCAACGTTTGAAAACGGAAATCAGGTATTGCATGCATTAGCGACACAAACCCCCGATGTTTTGCTGTCCGATATCCGCATGCCAGGCATGGACGGCTTAGCGCTCTTACAGCAAATCAAACAACGCCATCCCATGCTTCCGGTCATCATCATGACGGCGCATTCCGATTTAGATGCTGCCGTCAGCGCTTATCAACAGGGCGCATTCGATTATTTACCCAAACCGTTTGATATCGATGAAGCCGTGGCACTGGTTGAACGCGCGATCAGTCATTATCTGGAGCAGCAACAGCCGGTACGCAGCCAGCCACTGAATGGCCCGACAACGGATATTATCGGTGAAGCCCCTGCGATGCAGGATGTTTTCCGCATTATTGGCCGCCTGTCCCGCTCGTCGATCAGCGTGCTGATCAATGGCGAGTCGGGGACCGGTAAAGAACTGGTAGCGCATGCCTTGCATCGGCATAGTCCACGCACTAAAGCCCCATTTATCGCCCTTAATATGGCTGCGATTCCTAAGGATCTGATTGAATCAGAGCTTTTCGGCCATGAAAAAGGCGCATTTACGGGGGCGAACCAGATCCGTCAGGGCCGCTTTGAGCAGGCCGACGGCGGAACGCTGTTTCTGGATGAAATCGGCGACATGCCGTTAGACGTGCAAACCCGCCTGTTACGCGTATTGGCAGACGGACAGTTTTATCGCGTTGGCGGCTATGCGGCGGTAAAAGTGGATGTTCGTATTATCGCGGCAACGCACCAAAATCTTGAACAGCGCGTGCAGGAAGGCAAATTCCGTGAAGATCTGTTTCACCGCCTGAATGTGATCCGTGTTCACTTACCACCTCTGCGTGAACGACGGGAAGACATTCCCCGTCTGGCACGTTATTTCTTACAGGCGACCGCCAAAGAGCTAGGCGTTGAACCAAAGAATTTGCACCCGGAAACAGAAACGGCGCTCACCCGTTTACCGTGGCCTGGCAACGTGCGTCAACTGGAAAATACCTGCCGTTGGTTAACCGTTATGGCCGCGGGTCAGGAAGTGCTCATTCAGGATTTGCCGCCAGAACTGTTCGAGAGCACCGCACCGGATTCTACCGTGCATACGCTGCCGGACAGCTGGGCTACGTTGTTAGCGCAATGGGCGGATCGCGCGCTGCGCTCCGGTCATCAAAATCTGTTGGCGGAAGCCCAGCCAGAAATGGAAAGGACGCTACTGACAACGGCGCTACGCCATACGCAAGGGCATAAACAGGAAGCGGCAAGGTTGCTGGGATGGGGGAGAAATACGCTGACACGTAAATTGAAAGAGCTAGGAATGGAGTAGCAAGATTGCTTTTTTATTGCTCAATTGTCAATAAACAAACTGGTGATAAAAAATACAATCTGGCGCACGGAATTGTCATTAATTTGTCCTTTACTTGCCTCGAACCAGCAGTATGATCGTGTCGCTGATTCGGGAGGAACACCATGCTGGATTCATTGATTTCCGCGGCAACACTTTCAGTTGCAACACATGGCGCTGAAATTGGCTCCGCGGCGAGCCATTCGCCGCAGGCGGCTATTGCCGCCGTTTTATGCGCCGCACTGATTAACTTCTTTAGTTGATCCTATAAAAGCTCGAAAACAGCCAGTCGGTGATAACATCGACTGGCTGTTCTTATTTAAATCACGCGGGAAAACTGCCGCGTTCTGAGCTTGTTACGCAGATAGACATCAAAGCACATGCAGATATTACGGATCAGCAGACGCCCTTTCGGCGTTACCACCAGCCCGTCTTCCTGACTATCTACCAGCCCATCAGCCGCCAGCGGTGCCAATAATGCCAAATCCTGCGCGAAATAGGTTTTAAAATCGATCGAATATTCTGCTTCGATAGACGCATAACTGAGTCGGAAATTACAAATCAGCCCCTTAATCACATCGCGGCGGAGACAATCATCACGCGTCAGCTGTAACCCGCGCCACAGGGCATTCCCTGTATCCTTGACCTGCGCATAATACTGCTTCAACACTTTCTGGTTCTGCGCATAACTATCACCGATCATACTAATCGCCGAAACGCCCATTCCAAGCAGATCGCTATCGCCTTGCGTCGTATAGCCCTGGAAATTGCGATGCAGTTTCCCTTCTCGCTGCGCTACCGCCAGTTCATCGTCCGGACGAGCAAAGTGATCCATACCGATAAACTGGTAGCCCGATTGCGTTAGCGACGCAATCGTCTGTTGCAAAATAGCCAGCTTTTGTTCCGAGCTCGGTAAGTCCGCTTCTTTAATCTTACGCTGTGCCGCAAACAGACTGGGTAAATGCGCATAGTTAAAGACGCTTAGCCGATGCGGACTTAATTCCGCAACGCGTTGTAGCGTAAAGGCGAAGCTTTCCGGCGTTTGCTTCGGCAGGCCGTAAATCAAATCGATATTCGTTGAGGTGAAGCCCAGCGCCTTTGCTCGTTCAATAAGAGCAAAAATAAAGTCTTCATCCTGCTCGCGATTAACCAACTTTTGCACATCTTTATTAAAATCCTGCACGCCCATACTCAGGCGGTTAAACCCTTCGGCACGCAAATGATCGAGGACGTCCAGCTCAATTTCTCGCGGATCGACTTCAAGAGACAGCTCCGCCTGTGCAGAGAAAGAGAACTGCTCACGCAATAATGATATTAGTCGGCTGATTTGTACTTTATTCAGGTAAGTCGGCGTACCGCCGCCCCAATGCAATTGCGTCACCGTGCGTCCAGTAAAGAGCGGCGCGCGCTGGCGAATCTCCAGTTCAAGCACATCAAGGTATTCATCCGCTTTATGCTGCTGACGCGTAACCAGCTTATTACAGCCACAGAAATAGCACAGCCGATGGCAAAAAGGGATGTGGATGTACAGTGACAGCGGTCGCTGAGGATAACGGGCGATGGCCTGCTGAAACGCTGGCTCATCGTAAGCTTCACTGAATTCTAACGCTGTGGGATAAGACGTATAACGTGGCCCGGAATAATTATATTTTTGAATCAGGGCCAAATCCCAGTCAACGGACTGCATCGACATATTCGCTCACTCCTTCCTGTTTTTACTCGGTGGGTGACTTCTCGCTCCTTAAGATCGCTTAAATGACGTTTCAAAAACGCTCCCGACGATTTGTGATTCGTCTCATCTCTGAGGCCCGCCCACGAAACAGAGCACAATGCAGCCGACGTTTACGCTTCGACAATCGCCACAATTTACCAAGCAGACACAACCCATAAAATGCGACCAACAGCACCAGGAGCAAAAACAGCCATTTCATTGCTCAGTTCGCATTTTTCGGATGATTACGTTTCAAAAGCTGTAACATATCTTCTGGCTCATCTTGCTCGTCATCACTTAATTCGATACCGAGTTCCTCCATCAGAGCATCAATACGATCCAGTGTTTCATCAACCCATAATTGATCTTTGGCGCTCAGCGTTTCTCCCCCCTCCAAACGATCTAACAAGGCGTCCAAACGAGCATCGTTTTCCAACATTTCTAGTTCTTCTTCCGGCGACATCGTTGGCTTAACAGCAACCACGTTTTCTACCGACGTTGAAGGCTTCTTCTTCGATTTCACTATCTCGCCCACGCCAAGCGGAATAGGCTTTTTACTGCCAATGCGCGGATCGGCGATGTTACGTTGACCGCTAAGTTTATCGGTAGAAGATTTATCCTGCGCCCGGCTACCAGCCGCGTTACCACGACGCTTTTTCTCTTTTTTTCGCTCACGCGCTTCACGATCCAGCTCTTCGCGGGTTTTTCTTTTTAATTTGGGTTTTTCTGCCTGATTCGCAGCCCCTTTGACAGGTCGGTTCATAAGATGGCTCTCGGGTATACAGATATAAGAGAAGTGCGGCGAAATCTAGCAGAAAGCCCCAAAATAAAAAAGCATCTACGTCAGGAGGAGGCGCTTTTCTTTTCGTATCATCCGACCGCACATTAAAATAGATAAAGCCGCCTTTATCGTCAGTTACAGGTATAATCCCCAACCAGACAGAGATCCAGATAGAGATAACCATCGTGACCCAGCATTTTAACTATCATATGACGCGTTTTATCATCAGCGCCCCGGATATTCATCATCTGGCAACAGATAGCGGTATTGAGGTAGCCTTTGCTGGGCGCTCTAACGCCGGAAAATCCAGCGCACTTAATACGCTAACTAACCAGAAGAACCTGGCTCGAACCAGTAAAACGCCAGGGCGTACCCAGTTGATCAACCTGTTTGAAGTAGCTGAAAACGTGCGTTTGGTTGACCTTCCCGGCTATGGCTATGCCGAAGTGCCAGAGCAAATGAAAATTAAATGGCAACGCGCGCTCGGTGAATACCTACAGAAGCGTAATAGCCTGAAGGGTTTGGTGGTGCTAATGGATATCCGCCATCCGCTGAAAGATCTCGATCAGCAAATGATCCAATGGGCGGTCGATGTCGAGCTTCCCGTCTTAGTGCTGCTGACCAAAGCCGACAAGCTCGCTTCAGGGGCACGTAAAACACAGTTGAATAAGGTTCGCGAGGCCATCTTGCCATTTATGGGCGATATTCAGGTCGAAGCGTTTTCTTCACTGAAAAAACTCGGCGTCGATAAACTACAGCAGAAATTGGATAACTGGTTCAGCACATTGGAGTACGCAGGAGAAGAACAAGAAGCAGAATAATTCCTTTGCGTGGTGCAGAACATCATTACTCGCATCACACACTAAAATCCTTCGGCGATTCCCAGCAACATAAAATATGTTGCATATTTGTAAGCGTTAGTGTGTGTTTACTCACTGTGATTTTGGGTAAAACTCCAGATAATGCCCATAAAAAACGCCCCACTCAAAACTGAGCGGGGCGGCTAATATTCAGCCAAATCCGATTACGTGAAGTAAAAGGTCTGAAAGATAGAACATCTTACCTCTGTACCCTACGTCTTTAACTCTACCCTATTTTTTCGCGGGAAAAAAGGATTTTTTGTTGTTTACTTTCATAAAAAATGGTTATTGCTTACACAAAGTTAAACCAGGTCACACAATACTGTTATTTAATTACAGAAATAGCGTAAGGATCGGTCCTTAATGCGCCTCATCCCAATTCATGCCAGTGCCAATATCGACCTGCAACGGAACATTCAATTCCATGCACCCTTCCATTAATACTTTGATTTTACTAATGGATTCTTCAATAACCGAATCATGGATCTCGAAAACCAGCTCATCATGAACCTGCATAATCATCTTCACCTTAGGTTCATCTTGCTGTAGCCAGTCATCAATCGCGATCATCGCTTTCTTGATAATATCCGCAGCGGTGCCCTGCATTGGCGCATTTATCGCCGCACGCTCTGCGCCTTTACGCGCGATCGCGTTACGGGAATGGATGTCTGGCAGGTAGAGGCGGCGCCCATCCAATGTAGACACATAGCCCTGTTCCGCCGCCTGTTGGCGCGTACGCTCCATGTAATCCTGCACGCCTGGGTAGCGCTCAAAATACAGGTTCATGTATTTCTGCGATTCGCTACGGGGAATATTCAACTGACGCGACAGCCCAAACGCGCTCATGCCGTAAATCAAACCAAAGTTGATCGCTTTCGCACTGCGACGCTGTTCCGATGTCACCTTATCCAGCGCAATGCCAAACACTTCTGACGCCGTTGCTCGGTGGATATCCAACCCATTTGCGAACGCGTTTAACAGTCCTTTATCACCGGATAAGTGCGCCATGATACGCAACTCGATTTGCGAGTAGTCCGCCGCCACAATGCTGTAGCCCTTCGGCGCAATAAATGCCTGACGAATACGGCGCCCTTCGTCATTACGCACCGGGATGTTTTGCAGGTTCGGATCGCTGGAAGACAAACGCCCGGTCGCAGTGACAGCCTGGTGATAAGACGTATGCACACGCTTCGTCGCTGGGTTAATCATCAGCGGTAGCTTATCGGTGTAAGTCGATTTCAGCTTGGCCAAGCCCCGATATTCCAGGATCAGCTTCGGCAGAGGGTAATCCAGCGCCAGTTCGGCTAGCACTTCTTCATTGGTTGACGGTGCGCCTTTTGGCGTTTTCTTCAGAATCGGCAACTTTTGCTTTTCATACAGAATCCCCTGTAGCTGCTTGGTCGATGAGAGATTGAACTCTTCGCCCGCCAGCGCATACGCTTGTGTTTCCAGCTCCGCCAAACGGGTTGTCAGCTCTTTTGAGTGTTCCGCCAAAATCACAGGATCGATCAGCACGCCTGTACGCTCGATACGGGATAAGACCGGCACCAGCGGCATATCAATGGTTTGAAAAACCTGACACAAGTCAGTGTGCGGCTGCAGTTTTCCCCACAGTTTCTGATGCAGATGCAGCGTAACATCCGCATCCTCGGCCGCATAAGGCCCAGCCTGTTCCAGTGCAATCTGATTAAACGTCAGTTGATTTTTCCCCTTACCCGCGATTTCTTCAAAGGTAATGGTTTTATGCTTCAGATAGCGTTCGGCCAGGCTGTCCATATCGTGGCGGCCCGCCACGCTGTCGAGTACGTAGGATTCCAACATGGTGTCAAATGCGATACCGCGTAAATCGATGTCATACCGCTGCATCACACCTTTATCAAATTTGAGATTCTGACCAATCTTCAGCAGCTTCTCATCTTCCAGCAACGGCTTGAACAAGGCCAGTACCTTGGCGCGATCCAATTGTTCCGGTGCATCCAGATAGTCATGCGCTAATGGTAAATAAGCCGCCTCACCTGGCTTAATCGCAAATGACAAACCAATAAGATTGGCGGTGAGCGTATCAAGCCCATCGGTCTCCGTATCAAAAGCGAAAACCCCAGCTTGTTTTATACGCTCTACCCAATCCAACAGCGTTTCTTCATCAAGGATCGTGACATAACCGTCGGCAGAAAGCGCTGGCGCGTTGCTCTCTTCAGTAGACGATTCCACCACTGCTTTATTCACAGCCGGAACAGGCTGGTTGCTCTTCTTACTTTCCAGCCAGGTACCGGATTCAACATCGGATAACCAGCGTTTAAATTCATAACGGGAAAAGAGGCGGTACAACTCATCCACGTTCGGTTCTTTAACCGTAAGTTGATCGCAGCTAAGATCCAGTTCAACATCCGTTTTAATGGTGGCCAGTTGATAGGAGAGGTAGGCGACATCTTTATGTTGTTCTAGTTTTGGTGCCAGCGTTTTTGCCCCACGGAAAGAGAGCTCGGCAATTTTATCCAGGTTGGCATACAGCGAATCTAGCCCACCGATCCCTTGTAACAGCGCCTGCGCCGTTTTTTCACCCACGCCGGGTACGCCGGGAATGTTATCCGATGCATCACCCATCAGCGCGAGGAAATCGATAATCAGCTCAGGCGGAATACCGTATTTATCACACACTTCCTGTGGGCCAAGAATGGTGTTATTCATGGTGTTGATGAGCGTCACGTTCGGTGTCACCAACTGCGCCATATCTTTATCACCAGTACTAATGAGCACCGATTTACCCGCTTTTTCCGCCTGAATAGCGAGCGTGCCGATCACATCGTCAGCTTCTACGCCAGGAACCGCCAAAAGTGGTAGCCCCATCGCTTTCACCATATTATGCAAAGGGTCTATCTGTTCGCGTAAATCTTCCGGCATCGGTGGACGATTGGCTTTATAGCTTTCGAACAGTTTGTCACGAAAGGTTTTCCCTTTGGCATCAAAAACAACGGCAATGTGACTGGGATGATATTGCAGCAACAAACTGCGTAGCATATTCAGTACGCCATACATTGCACCCGTGGCTTCCCCTGCGCTGTTGGTTAACGGTGGAAAAGCGTGATAAGCACGATACAAATAGGATGAACCATCTACCAGTATTAAAGGGTTTTCTGCAATCTGAGCCATAACCTGCCGTGATCGTTGTTGTCTGTCATAGCACTAAGCATGCCATAGGCCAGAGAAAGAGACGATCTTTAACGTAGGATATTAGCTAGATTTGCATAGATTTTTGCGAGATTCTCTTGTGGATAAGTTTGTGTATAGATTTATCACGTTAATTACCAGCTCTTACTATTATTAAGGCGTGATTTTTAATATCCATTATTTTCAGTAAGTTATAATATACACCTTTGTTTTATAGAAACAGGAAACCGTCATCTAATTTGTGGATATAAATAAAAAGATTAATTGAGATTGTTGTGAGATATAAAAGATAAAAGGGTGAACAGGAAGAACGTTTAAAGCCATGCGATTTCACCGCATGGCTTATTACGTGATTACTTTTTGGTAAGGAGGTATTTCACTACTTCTGCGTACTGTTTTACATATCCATCCATTGAGCTGGTATCAAGACCATCATTTTTGATCATATATTTACCGTTAACGAACATGGCTGGAACGCCGCGTAACTGCAAATCCGCCGCTGCTTTTTCCTGTTGAGCAACTAAAGATTTCACAACAAAACTATTCAATGCACCATCAAACTCTTCCGCACTAACGCCGGCTTTCACAAAGACGTCACGAATATCTTCCGGCTTCTGTACGGTCTGTGTTTTCTGAACAGCATCAAACATCAGAGGAGTAATTTTATCTTCTACGCCCAGCGCCATAGCCACAGCCCAAGCTTGAGTCAGGTTTTTACCCAATGGGCCCAGAAAGTCCACGTGATAACGTGTGATCTTCGTCCCTTCTGGCAACGCTTTCTTTACTGCATCTGGAATATGGTAGACCTGTTCAAATTGATAGCAGTGCGGGCAATAGAATGAGAAAAACTCGAGAACCTGAGGTTCTTGCGTCGCAGGTTTATCCAACTCTACATATTGTTTGCCGTCAGAAAACTCTGCAGCAGAAGCACTAAACGCCAGAACCATGCCAATCAGCGCAAGCCATAATCTTTTCATAAATTTCACTCTCTCCATTTAATTTCAGTACATTGGCATTAGCTGTAGAGGAGGCTCCTGCAACAGCTGGGTTTGTCCAATAAATATTGCCGTTTGCTTTAACCAGAAATCCGCATCCATCATCCAGGGAAAACTTCTCGGAAAAGCAGGATCTTCCCAACGACGTGCAACCCAAGCAAGGTAATAAACCTGCCGCATTGCACGAAGTGGTTCAATCAGTGCGAGCTCTTTCTCCTGAAACTCTGCAAATTCGCTATAGGCTTCGAGCAAGATATCCAATTGAATGCGTTGTTCACGGCGATCGCCGTGCAATAGCATCCATAAATCCTGTATTGCTGGGCCATTGCGCGCATCATCCAAGTCAACAAATAGCGGGCCATCACGCCACAAAATATTCCCTGGATGACAATCCCCATGAAGACGTAATGGTCGCCAGTCGCTATGCCAATAAATTTCTACTGTATCAATCAGTTGACGGATTGCCTGTAAAAAATCATGTCGATGTGTTTTCGGTACTAAGGGACATGTCTCCAACAGTCGGTAAGGTTCGTGCAGATACTCATTGGTTCCAATCGTTGGGCGCTCAGTGAATAATGATTTCTGACCCGTCTGGTGAATCCGGCCAAGAAAACGACCAACCCACTCTAGCTGGTCCTCATTATCCATTTCATACTGCCGACCGCCTACGCTAGGGAATACGGCAAAATGAAATCCTTCGTAGACGTTTAGAGTCTGCCCATTAAGCAAAATGGGCGCGACAATTGGGACTTCATCTTCTGCTAATTGCTGAGCAAAAATATGCTCTTCCTGAATCTGCGCCGTACTCCACCGCTCGGGGCGATAAAATTTCACCACAAATCGTTTACGATCTTCATCCGCAAACTGATAAACCCGATTTTCATAACTATTCAATGCCGTCAGACCGGAATCAATGCGTAAACCGACATCCAGCAAGGCATCCACGATCAGTTCGGGGACAAGCGTCTTAAAATTAAATGCCGAACTACTCATCGCAGCCACGGATGCTTAGAGATGGGATACGATAACGAGGCGCAATAGCTGACATTGAGAACGAGTTATTCCTCTGCACTAGTCTTTAATAACCCCGCGGGCACGAAGTAACGCTGTTTTAAAATCTTCCTCGTAGTCTTTCTTCAGACCGGGAATGGCTTGTTCTTTATCTGAATCACGCATTTTCAGATGGTAAATAAGGATATCATCAGTTAGTTCATTTAACCGCCCCTCAAACCCCGCCTCTTGTGCAAGTTTTTGTAAAAATTGTACCAGATTTAAATCGGGTTCTTTTTGCCAGGCTGGATGTAAGAGTTCAACCAGTTCATTAACGCGATGACATTTCATTTTTTTCTCCTTAAAGACGATTTGTGCTCAATAAATTTCAAGAAGTAGAAAACATCTTGTTGGGCTATAGCGATAAAAATAACAGCCTTATGTGTATGAGGAAAGGACTTGGTCTTCTGTTAAAGTTTTTAGAGAATAACGTCAGGTTTATCCCTGACAAACTTTTAGTACAGAGAAAATGGACATAGATAATTGGTAAATCAAATGATTACGGGTGTTATTCTCGCGGGCGGACGGGCAACACGAATGGGCGGACATGATAAAGGTCTGATAGCACTGAACGGCGTGCCGCTATACCAACACGTTCTCTCTCGGCTTAAAGCACAGGTCGATGAGATTATTATCAGTGCCAACCGCAATCAGGCTATCTATGCACAAAGTGGATGCCAAATTATTAGCGACTTTGATACAAGCTTTCCTGGCCCGCTGGCGGGCATTCTAAGCGGTTTAAGGGCATCTACATCCAAATGGGTTGTTTGTGTCCCTTGCGATGTGCCTGTGTTCCCTCTCGACCTAGTACACCGACTGTGGCATGCGCGAGGGGAGGTCGATGCCGTTTATGCTACCGATGGAGTTCGACCACATCCCACACTGCTCTTAATCAATAAAAACCTTATTGAACCTCTAGAAACCTATCTGCATGTCGGAAATCGTAAGGTGATGCTGTTTATGGAACAGGTTGGAGCAAACGCCGTCTCATTTAACGATCAACCCGAGGCCTTTCGTAATCTGAATTCACCTGAAGATTTATCCCATTGGGAGGATCAACGCGGTGCATTCTAATCATCTCCCATTACTTTCTGTTGCGGCTTATAGCGGTACAGGTAAAACAACATTACTTAAACACGTCATCCCCCTGCTGATTAATCGTGGCGTTAGAATCGGATTAATTAAACATACGCATCACCAAATGGATATTGATACGCCCGGCAAAGACAGCTACGAACTGCGTAAAGCGGGCGCGGCGCAAACCATCGTTGTCAGCAATCAGAGATGGGCATTAATGACGGAGACGCCAGAACAGGAAGAACCAAATATTTATGAGTTGGTAGGGAAAATGGATGCCTCGACCCTCGACCTGGTACTGGTTGAGGGTTTTAAACATGAAAAGATCGCTAAAATAGCCTTATTTCGCCAATCATTGGGCAGAGAATTAAGTGACTTGATCGATAAATATGTCATTGCGATCGCAACGGATACTGAGATAAACACAGTGCTTCCGGTACTTGATATCAATCAGCCGGAACAGGTTGCTAATTTTATTCACCAATGGCTCTACAACGACCACCGATAACCTGCTTATCGGTGGTCTTTCTTCACGGATACGCGTAAATCAATAGTTTTAGCAACGTGCACAGCAAAAAGCCCTTGTCTTGCGACAGGGGCTTTCCACTTATTTGATGCCTGGCAGTTCCCTACTCTCACATGGGGAGACCCCACACTACCATCGGCGCTACGGCGTTTCACTTCTGAGTTCGGCATGGGGTCAGGTGGGACCACCGCGCTATCGCCGCCAGGCAAATTTCTCGTCTCTTCCTGAGACTCGCCCTTCGGGTCGTCGCTCTGCGACGTACAAAATCGTTCCCGACGATTTTGTCTCCTCCCTTCTCAGGCCAGCGCTCCGCGCTGTTTTATGTCCACGCCATCGCGTAAACATTTAATCTTCAATCTTCGAACAAGCTGAATATCGTTCTCTATGCGTCTTTCATCTCTCAAAACACCTTCGGTGTTGTAAGGTTAAGCCTCTCGGGTCATTAGTACTGGTCAGCTCAACGTATCGCTACGCTTACACACCCAGCCTATCTACGTCGTCGTCTTCAACGGCCCTTCAGGGGCATCTTGTGCCCAGGGAAGACTCATCTCGAGGCAAGTTTCCCGCTTAGATGCTTTCAGCGGTTATCTCTTCCGCACGTAGCTACCGGGCAATGCAATTGGCATCACAACCCGTACACCAGCGGTGCGTTCACTCCGGTCCTCTCGTACTAGGAGCAACCCCTCTCAATCTTCCTACGCCCACGGCAGATAGGGACCGAACTGTCTCACGACGTTCTAAACCCAGCTCGCGTACCACTTTAAATGGCGAACAGCCATACCCTTGGGACCTACTTCAGCCCCAGGATGTGATGAGCCGACATCGAGGTGCCAAACACCGCCGTCGATATGAACTCTTGGGCGGTATCAGCCTGTTATCCCCGGAGTACCTTTTATCCGTTGAGCGATGGCCCTTCCATTCAGAACCACCGGATCACTAAGACCTGCTTTCGCACCTGCTCGAGCTGTCACTCTCGCAGTCAAGCTAGCTTATGCCTTTGCACTAACCTCCTGATGTCCGACCAGGATTAGCTAACCTTCGTGCTCCTCCGTTACGCTTTGGGAGGAGACCGCCCCAGTCAAACTACCCACCAGACACTGTCCGCAACCCCGCTCAGGGGCCCACGTTAGAACATCAAACATTAAAGGGTGGTATTTCAAGGTTGGCTCCACGCAGACTGGCGTCCACGCTTCAAAGCCTCCCACCTATCCTACACATCAAGGCTCAAGGTTCAGTGTCAAGCTATAGTAAAGGTTCACGGGGTCTTTCCGTCTTGCCGCGGGTACACTGCATCTTCACAGCGAGTTCAATTTCACTGAGTCTCGGGTGGAGACAGCCTGGCCATCATTACGCCATTCGTGCAGGTCGGAACTTACCCGACAAGGAATTTCGCTACCTTAGGACCGTTATAGTTACGGCCGCCGTTTACCGGGGCTTCGATCAAGAGCTTCGCCTTACAGCTTACCCCATCAATTAACCTTCCGGCACCGGGCAGGCGTCACACCGTATACGTCCACTTTCGTGTTTGCACAGTGCTGTGTTTTTAATAAACAGTTGCAGCCAGCTGGTATCTTCGACTGGTCTTAGCTCCATCCGCCAGGGACTTCACCAACTCCAGCGTGCCTTCTCCCGAAGTTACGGCACCATTTTGCCTAGTTCCTTCACCCGAGTTCTCTCAAGCGCCTGAGTATTCTCTACCTGACCACCTGTGTCGGTTTGGGGTACGATTCGATGTGACCTGGTGCTTAGAGGCTTTTCCTGGAAGCGTAGCATCGGTTACTTCATCACCGTAGTGACTCGTCATCACGCCTCAGTGTTAACAATGACCCGGATTTTCCTAAGTCATCCACCTTCACGCTTAAACCGGGACAACCGTCGCCCGGATAACCTAGCTTTCTCCGTCCCCCCTTCGCAGTCACACCCAGTACAGGAATATTAACCTGTTTCCCATCGACTACGCCTTTCGGCCTCGCCTTAGGGGTCGACTCACCCTGCCCCGATTAACGTTGGACAGGAACCCTTGGTCTTCCGGCGTGCGGGTTTTTCACCCGCATTATCGTTACTTATGTCAGCATTCGCACTTCTGATACCTCCAGCAGCCCTCACAGGCCACCTTCGCAGGCTTACAGAACGCTCCCCTACCCAACAACACCTTAGTGTCGCTGCCGCAGCTTCGGTGCATGGTTTAGCCCCGTTACATCTTCCGCGCAGGCCGACTCGACCAGTGAGCTATTACGCTTTCTTTAAATGATGGCTGCTTCTAAGCCAACATCCTGGCTGTCTAGGCCTTCCCACATCGTTTCCCACTTAACCATGACTTTGGGACCTTAGCTGGCGGTCTGGGTTGTTTCCCTCTTCACGACGAACGTTAGCACCCGCCGTGTGTCTCCCGTGATAACATTCTTCGGTATTCGTAGTTTGCATCGGGTTGGTAAGTCGGGATGACCCCCTAGCCGAAACAGTGCTCTACCCCCCAAGATGAATTCACGAGGCGCTACCTAAATAGCTTTCGGGGAGAACCAGCTATCTCCCGGTTTGATTGGCCTTTCACCCCCAGCCACAAGTCATCCGCTAATTTTTCAACATTAGTCGGTTCGGTCCTCCAGTTAGTGTTACCCAACCTTCAACCTGCCCATGGCTAGATCACCGGGTTTCGGGTCTATACCCTGCAACTTAACGCCCAGTTAAGACTCGGTTTCCCTCCGGCTCCCCTATTCGGTTAACCTTGCTACAGAATATAAGTCGCTGACCCATTATACAAAAGGTACGCAGTCACCCAACTAGTGGGCTTCCACTGCTTGTACGTACACGGTTTCAGGTTCTATTTCACTCCCCTCGCCGGGGTTCTTTTCGCCTTTCCCTCACGGTACTGGTTCACTATCGGTCAGTCAGGAGTATTTAGCCTTGGAGGATGGTCCCCCCATCTTCAGACAGGATATCACGTGTCCCGCCCTACTCATCGAACTCACAGCCTGTGCATTTTTGTGTACGGGACTATCACCCTTTACTGTGCGACTTTCCAGACGCTTCCACTAATACACACACTGATTCAGGTTCTGGGCTCTTCCCCGTTCGCTCGCCGCTACTGGGGGAATCTCGGTTGATTTCTTTTCCTCGGGGTACTGAGATGTTTCAGTTCCCCCGGTTCGCCTCATGACACTATGGATTCATGTCATGATAGTGTGTCTAAACACACTGGGTTTCCCCATTCGGGTATCGTCGGGTATAACGCTTCATATCAGCTTACCGACGCTTTTCGCAGATTAGCACGCCCTTCATCGCCTCTGACTGCCTAGGCATCCACCGTGTACGCTTAGTCGCTTAACCTCACAACCCGAAGGTGTCTTTGATAAACCAAAGTCATCATCGCGCTGTGATTATTTGAGAGACTCATTGACAGACAAATTCACCGTGTTTACCCATAAATAGCCAAGGTATTCACGATTATTCCGCTGTCATGTTTCAATTTTCAGCTTGTTCCAGATTGTTAAAGAGCAATATCGTAAACACGACTTATCAAAGTCATCTTTACGATATTCAGGATAATGTCTTTCACTCATTATCGGATTGGCGTCCCCAAGGGGATTCGAACCCCTGTTACCGCCGTGAAAGGGCGGTGTCCTAGGCCTCTAGACGATGGGGACACGAAAACTCCGTACCGAATCAGACATCCGGCACGCTCGCATCAGCATGAGTTAACACTCATTACATCAACAGGTGCGCTTGCTCATTTTTTTCATCAGACAATCTGTGTGAGCACTTCACTCAACGCACATCTTTCTTGGTAAGGAGGTGATCCAACCGCAGGTTCCCCTACGGTTACCTTGTTACGACTTCACCCCAGTCATGAATCACAAAGTGGTAAGCGCCCCCCCGAAGGTTAAGCTACCTACTTCTTTTGCAACCCACTCCCATGGTGTGACGGGCGGTGTGTACAAGGCCCGGGAACGTATTCACCGTAGCATTCTGATCTACGATTACTAGCGATTCCGACTTCATGGAGTCGAGTTGCAGACTCCAATCCGGACTACGACGTACTTTATGAGGTCCGCTCACCCTCGCAGGCTCGCTTCTCTTTGTATACGCCATTGTAGCACGTGTGTAGCCCTACTCGTAAGGGCCATGATGACTTGACGTCATCCCCACCTTCCTCCGGTTTATCACCGGCAGTCTCCTTTGAGTTCCCGACCTAATCGCTGGCAACAAAGGATAAGGGTTGCGCTCGTTGCGGGACTTAACCCAACATTTCACAACACGAGCTGACGACAGCCATGCAGCACCTGTCTCACAGTTCCCGAAGGCACTAAGGTATCTCTACCAAATTCTGTGGATGTCAAGAGTAGGTAAGGTTCTTCGCGTTGCATCGAATTAAACCACATGCTCCACCGCTTGTGCGGGCCCCCGTCAATTCATTTGAGTTTTAACCTTGCGGCCGTACTCCCCAGGCGGTCGACTTAACGCGTTAGCTCCGGAAGCCACGCCTCTAGGGCACAACCTCCAAGTCGACATCGTTTACAGCGTGGACTACCAGGGTATCTAATCCTGTTTGCTCCCCACGCTTTCGCACCTGAGCGTCAGTCTTTGTCCAGGGGGCCGCCTTCGCCACCGGTATTCCTCCAGATCTCTACGCATTTCACCGCTACACCTGGAATTCTACCCCCCTCTACAAGACTCTAGCCTGTCAGTTTTGAATGCAGTTCCCAGGTTAAGCCCGGGGATTTCACATCCAACTTAACAAACCGCCTGCGTGCGCTTTACGCCCAGTCATTCCGATTAACGCTTGCACCCTCCGTATTACCGCGGCTGCTGGCACGGAGTTAGCCGGTGCTTCTTCTGCGGGTAACGTCAATCATGAAAGGTATTCGCTCTCACGCCTTCCTCCCCGCTGAAAGTGCTTTACAACCCGAAGGCCTTCTTCACACACGCGGCATGGCTGCATCAGGCTTGCGCCCATTGTGCAATATTCCCCACTGCTGCCTCCCGTAGGAGTCTGGACCGTGTCTCAGTTCCAGTGTGGCTGGTCATCCTCTCAGACCAGCTAGGGATCGTCGCCTAGGTGAGCCTTTACCTCACCTACTAGCTAATCCCATCTGGGCACATCCGATGGCAAGAGGCCCTAAGGTCCCCCTCTTTGGTCTTGCGACATTATGCGGTATTAGCTACCGTTTCCAGTAGTTATCCCCCTCCATCAGGCAGTTTCCCAGACATTACTCACCCGTCCGCCGCTCGTCACCCGAGAGCAAGCTCTCTGTGTTACCGCTCGACTTGCATGTGTTAGGCCTGCCGCCAGCGTTCAATCTGAGCCATGATCAAACTCTTCAATTTAAGATTTGTTTGATTTGCTGAACTCGTCAGCCATGCTCAAAGAATTAAAACTGTTTATTCGTAATGAATTTACTGTTGTTCACTCTTCAAGACTTTTTATATCGTTAAGATACGGTCTTGTGAGTGCCCACACAGATTGTCTGATTGAATTGTTAAAGAGCAGTGCCGCAGCGTACTGCGGCGCGGGCGCATATGTTATGCGTTTCCGCTGTGAAGTCAAGTCATTACTGACTGCCTTCGTTGAATCTTTTCCCTTTCCACCACAACCGCGTGTCGCTGTTGCCGTGTCAGTGGTGGCGCATTATAGGGACTTCTCGCCGCCTGACAAGCGCTAAATGCAGAATAATTTCCGAGTGAGTTTTTTTTCAACAAAACGCAGTGAAAGTCACCGTTATGCGGGATTTTTCGGCGTTTTATTAGCTAAAACTTCATCGTACAGACTGACGAACCATTAATTCCGGCGTCAGCACCAACACATTCGGCTCCGTATTGGGATGTTTTAGACGATACAGAAGTGTATCAACCGCCAATTCGCCAAGCTCATCCTTCGGTTGATGAACTGTAGTGAGTGGCGGAGACATATAGCGAGCCAGCTCAATATCATCGTAACCAATAACAGCCATGTCTTGCGGAATTGACAGTCCAGCCTGATAAAGCGCGCGATAAACACCGACAGCCATCGCATCGTTACTGGTGAATACGGCTTCGGGCTTATCCTGTAACGCTAATAGTTGCAGCATCGCGCGATAACCTGCGGCGAATTCAAAATCACCGAAAATTTCATAATCAGCGGGAACGGATAATCCAGCCGATTGCATTGCCCGGCGATACCCTTCTAACCGGTTATAAGCTGTCGTCTTATCTTTAGGACCCGCTATACAGGCTATCTTTTTATAACCACGAGAGATGAGATAATTCGTTGCGATTTCGCCCCCAAGCAGAGAGTTATCTTTAATAACGTCCATGACTCCGTCAAAAGGAGCCCAATCCATCATAACCATAGGGATAGAGGGATAACGACTCATCATTTCAGGTAAAGGCCGATGACTTTCGGTACACATTAGCAAGACGCCATCGACTCGCTTTTGCAACAGCGTTTCGAGGCTATGACTCATTCTATCGCGATCGCCTTCAGTGTTGCACAAGATAAGGCTATAGCCCCGTTCGTAACAGGATCGCTCAACGCCACGCACTACTTCGGCATAAAACGGGTTACTACTGGCTGTAAGCAACATTCCGATAGTATTCGTCTGATTGATTTTCAGACTTCTAGCCAACGCCGACGGCGCATAGTTGAGATCCTCAACGGCCTTCACTACCTTTTCGCGAATGATGTCACTGACAAAACGATTATTATTGATGACGTGAGATACGGTAGAGGTAGAAACGCCCGCCAGGCGAGCGACATCTTTCATAGTCGCCAAAAATCACCCCTGCGTTTGCAAAAATTCGTCGATCTCTTCACGCCACGGAACAGAAGGCTGAGCACCTCGGCGAGTAACCGCTATTGCCGCTGCCGCATGGGCAAATTTTACGGCGGAAGACAGGGGTTTATTTTCCAGCAATGCGGTAACGAGCGCGCCATTAAACGTGTCTCCGGCGGCGATAGTATCCACGGCTTTTACACGATACCCCGGTATACGCAGCCCTTGACCGTTTTCACTTAACCATACGCCACGACTACCCAATGTGATGAGAACCATTTCAATACCTTTATCGTGAAGAACCTGTGCTGCGCGAGCCGCATCGTCTTCCGTCTCGACGGTAATTCCCGTCAGGAACTGTGCTTCAGTTTCATTGGGCGTGATCATATCGACCAGGGACAAAAGTTCATCAGGCAGCTCGCGAGCGGGGGCAGGGTTAAGAATGACTTTCGTATGATGTTCATGCGCCAATTTAGCGGCGGCTATAACCGTTTCCAAAGGCGACTCAAGTTGCATCAGTAGCGCATCGGCTTCAATAATGTGTTGCTGATGACGACGAAGGTAGTCGGGCGTTACCGCAGCATTCGCACCGGCGTTAATGGCGATCATGTTCTCGGCATCAGCGTTAACAAAAATTAACGCAACGCCGGTCGTTTCCCCTGAAATAGCCTCAACAGCGGAAACATCAATATTATCCTTGGATAACTGTTGGCAAATACGGGAGCCGATATCATCGTCGCCGACACAGGCGATAAAGGCGATGTCTGCACCGCTGCGACCAGCGGCAACGGCTTGATTGGCACCTTTTCCACCAAAAGCGACACTATATTGCTCACCGATCACCGTTTCACCCGGGCGGGGAAATTGCTCAAGGTTGAGAATATGGTCAGCATTAATACTGCCCAGCACCACCAGCTTACCCGTTTTCATTATATCGAATCCCGCTACTACGTTAATAATGCGCCACCACAAACGGGTGGCGCGAGCCCTGCTTTATACACGTCATACTTCAAGTTGCTTGTGCGTTGGTTGCCCTTACTCACCCCAGTCGCTTACTGGTGTAAGCTCCTAGGGATTCACGCGGTTACCGCCTTCATGCAACTCGAATTATTTAGGGTATATTTCTACTTATTTAGCTACCAGTTTCAGGTCAACCGGAATGATGGCCTGCGTTTTTTCGCCTTTCAGCACTTTCGCCGCCGTCTCGATGCCGATCACACCGATCTGATCGGGACGCTGAGCCACCGTCGCCGCCAACTTGCCTGATTCAACAGCCTTCACGCCATCCTGCGTACCGTCAAAGCCAACGACCAGTACATCTGTCTTACCCGCTGTTTGCAGGGCGCGTAGAGCGCCTAATGCCATTTCATCATTCTGAGCAAATACGGCCTGAACATCAGGGTGCGCAGTCAGTAGATTCTGCATCACGTTCAGCCCTTTAGTACGATCAAAATCAGCTGGTTGGCTAGCCAGCATGGCAAATTTGTGTTTCTCAGCCGATTTCATGAAACCCGCACCACGTTCGCGTGCGGCAGAGGTTCCGGCAATCCCTTCCAGTTGAATCACTTTCGCGCCTTCACCCAATTTCTTGGCAATGAAGTCACCAGCCACTTTACCACCGAAAGCGTTATCAGAAGCAACGTGGCTCACCACCTCACCACTGCTGGCAACGCGGTCCAGCGTAATAACAGGGATCTTGGCCTGGTTCGCCATTTTAATCGCATTACCGACCGCATCAGAATCGGTCGGGTTGATCAGCAAAACTTTGGTTCCACGTACCGTCAAATCCTGCACATTGGCGAGTTCTTTCGCAGGATTATTTTGGGAATCCAGCACAATCAGGTCATAACCCAGTTTGTCGGCTTCTTTCTGTGCACCCTCTTTCATGGAAACAAAAAACGGATTATTCAGCGTAGAAACTACCAGAGCAACGGTATCTTTAGCCAAGGCATTAGTACTGATGGTCGCGCTCAGCGCAACGGCGGAAACCAGAGTAGCCAGCTTTTTCATATTCATAGCTTAATTCCTGTGTGAATGAAGGTTATTTACTGCTTTTGTTATCTACCAAAACCGCCAGCAAAATGACGACTGCCTTGACGATCATTTGGTAGTAAGAGGAAACACCTAATAAATTCAGTCCATTGTTGAGGAAGCCAAGGATCAATGCGCCGATCAACGTGCCAACGATACGCCCCTTACCTCCAGCCAGGCTAGTGCCACCCAATACCACCGCTGCGATAGCATCCAGTTCATACCCCGTACCTGCCGTAGGCTGTGCCGAGGACAAACGCGCGACTTCGATAATTCCCGCCAGAGCGGACAGCAGCCCGCACAGGGAATAGACAATAATTTTGATTTTATCAACGCTGATGCCGGATAAGCGGGTGGCGGATTCATTGCCACCCAGCGCATAGATATAACGCCCCAGACGCGTATGATGCAGCATGTACCAGGCCGCTGCGAACACGATAGCCATGATCCAGATTGGCGTCGGAATCCCCAGCGGACGGCCGATGCCGAACCAGCCAAAAGTATCTGCCACATCAGAAAAGCCGGTATTAATCGGGCTACCGTTGGTATAAACCATTGTCACACCGCGCAGCAACAGCATCATGACCAGCGTGGCAATAAATGCCTGCACTTTACCTTTCGAAACAATGACGCCAGTGCCCGCACCAATCAACGCCCCCAGCGCCAACGCGCCAAACACCGCCGCCAGCGCATTGATCTCAAGCCCGACGATAGAGGCCGCTACCGCGCCGGTCAGCGCTAGCAGCGACCCCACAGACAAATCGATGCCCGAGGTCAGAATCACCAACGTCATTCCGACGGCCATAATAGCGTTCACTGACGTCTGCTGAAGAATATTGAACAGGTTATTCAGGGTGAAAAAGTTAGGACTCATGGCGGAAACAACTGCGATCAGGATCAGGAGCGCGATCAGTGATTTTTGCTCCAGTAACCACGCTTTGCTAAACCAGCGTTTTGTCGCGATAGATTGAGAACTCATGTCTGACTTACTCCTGCTTTGCGCCGTATTGCTTACCAACGGCCGCAGCCATCAGTGCTTCCTGGGTTGCTTGCTCAATCGGGAAATCACCGCTCAAGCGCCCTTCATGCATCACGATGATGCGATCGCTCATGCCTAATACTTCGGGCATTTCGGATGACACCAATATGATACTCAGCCCTTCTTCTTTGAATTGATTGATTAACTGATAAATTTCTTTCTTTGCCCCGACATCGACACCCCGCGTCGGTTCATCGAGGATCAGGACATTCGGACGTGTCATCAGCCCACGGGCAATCGCCACTTTCTGCTGATTGCCGCCGGAAAGTAGGCCGATAGGCTGTTCCATTGACGGTGTTTTAACGTTAAACAAACGAATAAAATCGGCGACCGCCACCTGTTCTTCAGTATGTTTAAGGCGGCCTCCCGTAGTGCTGAAATAACGCAGTGCGGTTAATGACATGTTTTCTTTGACCGACATGCCTAGAACCAAACCATCACGCTTACGATCTTCGGAAATGTAAACGATGCCGTTAGCTAAACCCTCCTGGGGATTGCGCGCCACTACGTCGCGACCATCAAGCTCCACGCAGCCTCCCGTGCGTGGTAAAGCACCATAGAGAATTTTCATCAGTTCAGTACGGCCCGCGCCCATCAACCCAGCGACGCCAAGAATCTCACCTTTCCGCACGGTAAAACTGACACTGTCGATTCCCGGCCCTGACAGGTTTTGCACCTTAAGGCGAACCTCTCCCGGCGCTTTACTCGAACGCGGGTATTGATCTTCCAGCTTGCGACCCACCATCATTTCAATCAGCGTATCTTCCTGTAAGTCACTGACCGGGCGCTCACCGATAAACTGACCATCGCGGAAAACGGTAATGTCATCGCAGATTTGAAAGATTTCTTTGAGGCGGTGGGAAATATAGACAATGCCGCATCCTTGAGATTGCAGCTCTTTAATCACGCTGAATAGCGAAGCGGTTTCGGTATCCGTCAGGGCATCAGTGGGTTCATCCATGATGATGACTTTTGACTCAAAGCTCAGCACCTTGGCAATTTCTACCATTTGCTGATCGCCAATCGACAAATCTCCAACCAGACGGCGGCTGTCGTAGTGTAGATTAAGGCGCTTCAGCAGCTTATCAGCTTCCGCATACATCTTATTCCAGTCGAGGCGGCCAAAACGGTTGGTAAACTCACGCCCAAGAAAAATATTTTCGGCAATCGTCAGTTGGGGAATCAGGTTAAGCTCCTGATGGATAATACCGATACCAGCTTCCTGAGATGCTTTCGGCCCGTTGAAATCCACCTCTTGCCCCAGAAAATGGATGCTGCCAGCCTCTTTTCGATAGATCCCGGTCAGGACTTTCATCATGGTGGATTTACCCGCACCATTCTCGCCCACCAGCGCCATCACTTTTCCCGGATAGACGTTGAGCGCCGCACCGGACAGCGCCTTAACGCCGGGAAAAGATTTCGTGATGCCTTGCAGTTGCAGTAAAGGTTGCATGGATGCCTCAGAACGTTACGCCAGCGCAAAGGATGACATTGGCATACGGAGAGCACTCTCCGCTGCGAATGATGGCCCGACTTTTGCCGCTTTGGGTTTTAAATTCTTCATGGCTAACATAGTGCAATGCAATTGAGTTTCCCTGGTGTTGTTCTAGTTGCTTCAATTGCTCAAGTAAGGCGTCATGAATTGCGGGGTTTTTTTCAACCATCTCTTCCGCCAGAATAGCGGCTTCGACCTGCATTTCACTGGTGACAACACTCACTACCTGCAAAAACGTCGGCACATTATGTGTTAATGCCAGATCAATACGCGCCGTCGTTGCAGGAATCGGCAAACCCGCATCGCCAATAGCCAGAGTATCGGTATGTCCGAGTCGAGCAATCACGGAAGAAATATCTGAATTCAATAACGCTGCTTTTTTCATTTTCTTATTACCCTACGAGCGAAACGTTTCGCTCGTGGCATTCTAGAAAAAGAAGGGAGAAAGGCAATGAAGAAACTGAGAAAATGTGATCGTTATCGAAACGTTTCGCTAACAAAAAAATCGTAAAGAGGAGGAGGATTTGACTGTTGCTAGTAAGCGGCCTAATGAGGAAAAGTACACGCAAGTGCTTCTAATCGTGTAGCAACAACGCCTTCAGCCAGAAGAATGATGGGAATATATGATAAATGAACACGGACAAACCGAACTGTTTCTTTTCAACTCTACTACTTATTTCTTTATGACTGTAAAAATCATCCCCCGTTATAGGTCGAGGGATGATAGGAAAAAAATCAAAACGCTTATATACTCAATGCCAATAATTCAGTATCGGCAACACCAACGAGCTCAACGTTAAACCCACATGGGGTGTCCACATGATGTTCATGTCCGCATGAGTTATCATCATGGCCTTCATATTCACCTGAATGATGTCCATGATCTCCATCAGATCCGAATCCCATCCCCATATCGCTTGACGACAGGTTACCAACTAGATCGCCAAAGACGTCTTCATTGAATTTTGCCCAGCAATCAAGTAAAGGTTGCGCAATATTATCAAGAATCACACCATCGATAAGTCCATGTTGAATATCGTCAATAATACTGGGGATATTAGTAATACAATTATCACCAAATATTGGTTTCAAAATATCGATAACTCCCTCAGTTAATGCTTTGATGGGGATTTGAATCAATTCGGCATCATGTTGAAGATGGGCCGTTATATATTGCTGATCTCTTTCGACTATCTCGCCAATACAATCTTTTATTGAACATAACACTCCACTAATATCACCATTTCCAAGGCTATCAATAGCATCTCCAGTTGAACCAACTACAGTACCAATAGCTTGCCCTGATTCAGCTCCCCACATTGCAAAGTGATGAACCACTATTTCAGTACCATGCACAGCATCATCAATGATGGTAGCTGCCCCATCGACTACGCCATTAATGACGGGCATCGGTTCAGTGAGATCAGAAATAAACTCAGTCGTTCCACTAACAACGTCATGGATACCTGTGGCCGTAGAACTGATAACATTAGCTACTGTTGTAACGGTTTTCGATTCAACTTCACCAACAAAATTCAGTGCATTTCCGAAAGAAGAAAAAGCATTGTTTAAGATCCCCATACACACATCTCCAATATGGTATATACCCGTAATACTTCAAACTGCATGTATGTTGGCTGCGTTCACTCCCCCGAATCACTTATTTTAGTAAACTCATCAGGGTGAAATGAGAGATATCCTACCTCTCACCGGAGCCCAGTCGTAGCTGGACGAATTCGTTCACGAAGATTTTTCTCTTTTCTTCCGCCGTCCTGCAACTCGAATTATTTAGGGTATAAGAATAGATAGATAGTTAAAAATTATAGCTAAATATAAAATAGCCATCATGGCCATATAGATGTGGTCATGCGAATAAAATTTAGCCTACGTTTTTAAATATTCCTAATTTTTACGAACCTTAATTATTGTTTTATTTTTGTTAAAAAATGGTTAAGTTTTAACTATAACCACCAAATAAAATACATAGCATATATTTGCATAAAAATAAAAAAACATAATTAACAATAATATACATTATTTGACGACCATGTTGTTTTTCTTATATTTCAATAAAAAACAAACAGAAAGATAATGGTTATTATTGGGTTTGTTAACATCAACGATTTTATTATTCAGATATATCTGATGATTGGTAATAATAGAATGGCATCGATATGATCAAAAATGGCGGGGGAATCCCCCGCCAGTAGAGAGTAAATAATGGTTCAATCGAGTTTACGAATCTGCTTCACATCTAGTTCGACGGAATTGAAATCTTTATCTAGTTCCCCCTGAATTTCCACTTTATCGGTGGGGGAAATCATCAGCCCATTCCAACGCTTGTGATCGATTTCGACTTCCATCGTACCTGTTGCATCGCGGAATAGGTAGTTCTCATCACCGATCCGTTTTTCTATATTACCGCTTAATGTAACCCAACTGTCATCACGCAAATCTTTAGCCTTAGCTACCGTGGTGAGGGCATTCTGGGAATCCACAAATCCTCCTTTATGTGTACCAACGGCTGGCATTTCTGGGTTGACGAAACCACCGCCACTTTGTGCGGCAAATGCGGGGGCAGAAACCAGAGCGGTAATAGCGAGTAATGCAGCTACTTTTTTCATGTTTTACCTTCCTTAATGTTTTGCCTGTCGTTTCACAGTCAACAATTTCGCAGTCAACCTGCGGAAGTAATCGGTCTTCGAGTAGGATTAAAACAAGCCGTTCTTAACAGAATCTTAAGAGATCGATTTTTATCTCTTTATTTTTATAGATTGCGTAAATCCCCTCAATTTTTGCGATTTGCCCTGTACACGTTGTTTATCTATTTCGTATAAAACCCGTAAAGGCACGAATACGGCGGACAGTACATAACTTGCGAGGCGGCCATGAGAGTCTTGTTAATTGAAGACGATCGCCTGATTGGCGACGGCCTGAAAGCGGGGCTGAGTAAACTGGGTTTTAATATTGACTGGTTCACGGAAGGAAAGGCTGGCGCCGCGGCATTGGAAGCGGCGTCTTATGACGCTGTCGTGCTCGATCTCAGCCTGCCGGGTCTGGATGGCATGGATATCCTACGCCAATGGCGTCAGGCTGGGCATGATGAACCGGTGCTAATTTTGACTGCCCGTGATGCTTTGGAACAACGTGTTGAAGGGCTACAGCAAGGTGCTGATGATTATTTGTGTAAGCCTTTTGCACTGATGGAAGTCGCTGCTCGCCTCCAGGCATTAATTCGTCGCCGTCACGGACAGCTACAACCTACCCTGACGCACGGAGCCGTTTCCCTTGAGCCTGGCTCGCGAAGCGTCACGCTAAACAATGAGCCGTTGATATTAAAATCCCGTGAACTCGCATTACTGGAACTTTTTTTACTTAACCCAAACCGTGTGCTCACACGCGCGCAATTGGAAGAAAAACTCTACGGATGGGATGATGATGTCTCCAGTAATGCGGTTGAAGTCCACATTCACCACTTGCGTAAAAAGCTGGGCAGTGGGTTTATTCGTACCGTACATGGTATCGGCTATATTCTAGGAGACGCCTCTTGAACCGTCTCAGCCTGCGCCTACGCCTGATTACCGGTTTTACACTGCTGACCCTGATGTGCTGGAGCGTAGCCAGCCTGCTTGCATGGTATCAAACACGCCATAATATCAATGAGCTATTTGATACCCAGCAAATGCTGTTCGCCAAACAATTGGCTGTCATCAATCCCGATGAATTGCGAACGCAATCTGTTTCTTTGCCCAAAACCAAAAGATTGGTATCTCAAAACCGTGGCCGACAGGAAGATGATGCGCTGGCCTTCGCCATTTTTACTCGTGAGGGGAAAATGGTATTGAACGATGGTGAAAACGGCAAAGATTTCATCTTTGACTACCGACATAACGGTTTCACTGACGGCGAGTTACGCGATGATGATGATGCCTGGCGCATCGTTTGGCTGACGACCGCGGATAACCGTTATGTCATCGCCGTCGGACAAGAATGGGAATACCGTCAGGATATGACGCTGGATATTGTAACAACTAACTTGATGCCATGGTTATTTGCGCTACCAATCATGTTGGCACTGCTATTCTGGCTAGTAACGCGCGAGCTCTCACCGTTGAAACGAATTACCACCGAGCTTGAGCGGCGCGCTCCAGACGCAAGCACTCCGCTGGCGGCACAGCACATTCCGCAAGAAGTTCGTCCGTTAGTCAACGCATTGAATCACCTATTTTCCCGCATCAGCGATATGCTCGTCCGCGAGCGCCGTTTTACCTCAGACGCCGCACATGAATTACGCAGTCCGCTGGCCGCGCTGAAAGTTCAGACTGAGGTTGCGCAACTAGCCCATGATGATGAGATCATGCGTCGGCATGCATTAATTAACCTGGATAAAGGTATCGATCGCGCCTCTCGATTGGTGGATCAGCTCCTGACGCTGTCGCGGCTGGATGCAGAATCGTCCCCTGAAGGGATGCACCCCATTGAGTTCAATGAATTACTGCAACAGGCGGTAATCGAGCACTACCACACAGCACAAACCGCGGGTATCGAACTGACGCTGGATTTACCGAACACCCCGATTATTCGGCAGGGTCATCCGTTGCTGTTGACTCTGCTGGTGCGCAATCTGTTGGATAACGCCATTCGCTACAGCCATCGAGGGGGGACGGTAAGTCTGACGCTGACGGAAAATAGCGTTAAGGTCGCCGATAACGGGCCAGGCCTCAGCGATGAGGCCCTAGCAAGAATTGGCGAACGTTTCTATCGTCCTCCCGGACAGGAAAAGTCCGGCAGCGGTCTGGGGATTTCCATTGTGAACAACATCGCCAAACTGCACCACATGCAGGTTACGTTCAGCAATCAGCCCGAAGGTGGGCTGGTTGTTATGGTCGTCCTGCCACAGAATTCCGACTAACCGTGGTACGAACGTCTCCCCTTCACAATACTGACAAAGGCCAATCGCTTCCATCGGCCACGAAAGCATACCTGACCACGCTAGAACGCTCTCGTAGCCAGCAGCAGATCAGTCGCGATTACCAATATGACGTAACGCACGGCCCTGCATCAGATTTCGCTCAATATGTTCAAGAGAGACGTTCTTGGTTTCAGGTATCAACCATAATGTCAGCAGAATAAACAGAATATTGAGGCCGGAGTAGATCCAGAAGGTGCCAGCGCTGCCCAGGTTATTCAACAGCGTCAGGAAAGTTGCCCCTACAACCATATTGGCAATCCAATTAGTGGCGGTCGAGCAGGTAATCCCAAAGTCCCTTCCTTTCAACGGCTGGATTTCAGAGCACAAAACCCAGATAAGCGGGCCGGCACTCATTGCAAAGCCGACGATGAACATCAATAACATCAGGACAGCAAAGTATTGTACTGACGTGGAGTGGATCCCTGTATGCATCAAGATCCCTAAGACGCCCATCCCGGATGCCATGACAATGAACCCCAGGAGCAGAGTTGGTCTACGCCCCCACCGATCGACAAGCGCAATAGCAATAAAGGTTGCCAGCACATTGGTCAGACCAACTATCACCGTACCCCACATCTGTTGGGTGGTGTTCGTATAGCCCGCCAGCTCAAAAATTTTAGGCGCATAATACATAATCACGTTCATACCGGTAAATTGCTGCATAATCTGTAGCAGTACACCGAGATAAACCGCACGACGGAAATTTTTGTTGTCTTTAAATAAAGACCAGCCGGACTGTTTGATCTTCAGACTGTCACGGATTTCATCCAGCTCACGTTTGGCTTCCTCGGTGGTATCACGCAAACGCAGCAGGACCCGCTCAGCATCGATAAAACGCCGTTTAGCAGCAAACCAACGCGGGCTGTCGGGTAAAAAAATAACGCCAATCAACAGCAAAATAGCCGGAATAATAATCACACCGAGCATCCAACGCCATGCGCCGCTGTAGCTGAAAGCGGTATCAGACAAATATGCGCCGAGAATACCGATGGTGATCATCAGTTGATACATCGAAATCATGCTACCGCGAATTTTTTCTGGTGCAATTTCCGATAAGTAAAGCGGTGCCGTATAGGAGGCGATACCGACCGCCAGCCCAAGCAATATGCGTGAAATAATTAAGATTTCCACGTTCAGCGCCGTGGCAGAGAACAGGGAACCGACAACAAACAAAATGGCCCCAATCATCAAACTTTTCTTTCTGCCCAGACGAAACGAAAGCCAGCCACTCCCTACGGCCCCGATTGCAGCGCCAAACATCATGGAGCTGACCACCCACTCCTGAGTATGTACGCTGATTTGAAAGTCATCTGCAATAAAGGGCAATGCGCCCGCAATTACGCCAATATCCAGACCGAATAGCAAACCGGCTAAAGCAGCAAGAAAACAGACGAAAAAGGTCATCATTCTTTTTGAATGCTGTAATTTACTTTTTTCAGGCACGATGCCCTCCATTGAAATGGATTCGGGATAAATTAAGGGTAGGAGGGTATGGCGTGAAAAAACGTGATAGCAGTCACGTAGTGTAAACGATTACACCTTAAACTGATCAGGATATCAATTAAGGGGTTTGAGGCTGTAGCCCCCATTGATTAAATGGGGGCTCGGTCTGACGTTTGTCTGAACGCGTCTACCTCAAGCTCAAGTCAGCATAAGTCCTGTAATGGATTCAGTTAAATTTCAACCTGTGTTCCCAGCTCAATCAACCTATTGGGCGGGATTTCAAATTGATCCGCCGCGCGCAGCGCATTGCGGCTGAGCATGATAAATAGCTTACCGCGTAGGCGCAGATACCATGGCCGTTCACCGATAATCAGCGACTCATTCGACATAAAGAAAGATGTTTCCATCATGTGGCAGGTTAATCCTTCCTGCCAACAACGCTGAAAGACGGTTTCCACATCCGGCGTCTCACGCCAGCCATAGTTGGCAATCACACGCCAGAATGTCGGTGAAAGCTGTTCGACCGTCACGCGGCGCGCGTTGAGCACGTAAGGCGCATCCTCTGTTCGCATGGTTAACAGCACTACGCGCTCATGTAAGATCTTGTTGTGCTTGAGATTATGTAACAATGCAAATGGGATAACATGAGTCGCGCGCGCGAAATAGACCGCCGTACCGGGAACACGCATTGGCGGCGCTTTCTCCAGCGAGGCAATCATGGCATCCAATGAGTTACCATGTTCATGTAACTGGCGCAGCAACCTAAAGCGCTCGCTTTTCCACGTCGTCATGATAATAAACATCACCATGCCAAGCGCCAGCGGCAGCCAGCCACCAGACAAAATTTTGACCACGTTCGCCAAAAACATTGGCACGTCGATAATCAAAAGGCAGGTCAATAATCCCCAGATCAGATAGCGATTCCAGTGCCAATTCTTCACCGCTACCGTACAGAACAGAATACTGGTTAATACCATCGTCCCCGTTACGGCAATACCATAAGCCGCCGCCAGATTGCTCGAATGCTCAAAACTGATAATCACGATGACGACGGCGAAATAAAGCATCCAGTTAATGGCAGGGATGTAAATTTGTCCTGACTCCATATCCGAGGTGTGAACAATACGCATCGGAGGTAAATACCCCAAACGCACCGCCTGACGCGTCAGGGAGAAAACACCGGAAATCACCGCCTGAGAAGCAATAATTGTCGCCAGCGTCGCCAATATCATCAGTGGAATCAACGCCCAATCCGGCGCCAGCAGGAAGAAGGGATTCTTGATCGCTTCCGGGTTCTTCAACAATAGCGCGCCTTGTCCGAAGTAATTTAACACCAGCGACGGCAGCACCACCGTAAACCAAGCCAGACGAATCGGGAATTTGCCGAAGTGCCCCATATCGGCATACAGTGCTTCAACGCCGGTAATCGCCAAGACTACGGCGCCCAAGGCAAAGAACGACACCCATTTATATTCGATAAAGAAATGAACGGCGTACATTGGATTTAACGCCTGCAAGACATCAGGATTCGCAATAATGCTACGCGCGCCCAGCACACCGAGCGTCAAAAACCAGATTAGCATCACGGGTGCAAATAGTTTGCCGACGCTACCCGTACCGTGTTTTTGAATCATAAACAGCAACGTCAGAACGACGATCGATAGCGGGACGATGTAGCTGTCCATCGACGGCGCGGCAATTTCCAACCCTTCCATCGCCGACATCACCGAGATAGCCGGCGTAATGACGACTTCCCCATAGAAGAAACTGCCGCCAATCAACCCCATAATGACCAGCACGGATGTTATGCGATCGGAGGTATTACGCCCGGCTAACGACATGAGGGTGAGAATCCCCCCTTCGCCAGCGTTGTCAGCACGCATCACATAGGTCAGGTATTTCAGCGATACGACGAGAATCAACAGCCAAAAGATCAGTGAAAGAAAGCCAAATACCGCATCAGATTCAACACCAAAACCAAACTGTCCTGACAAACATTCTCTTAGTGTATATAGCGGGCTGGTTCCTATGTCGCCATAAACTACCCCGATTGCCGCCAGCGTAACCGCTGACAGCGAACGTTTATGTTCTGTGCTCATAAATCTGTCTTCTGTGATTAATCAGTTTGCGAAGCGCATCACTTATACATAGCAACTCGTCTAAAAGCGCACAGTATGCATAAATCATGATAAAAGCCCATTCTTATTGTGCGATCGATTTTGCAATCCCCTGTATACGAAACATCCTGTAAAAGGTGATTTATTGCTTACTACCTTGTTCAGGTGAATAATCCACAAAAGTATTCTAATAAAAAACTGTGATCTGCCGTTTATTATTACTATTGTCTTGAAAATAGCGCTTCTGAGCCCCCTATTAGTGAATTTTTCGGGTACAGAGATAAATGATTTCAGACCATTACATCATGGGGTAAACGGATTAATGATGCGTCAAGCGGCGGCACTGGCTGAGAGAATTTCTCGCCTCAGCCATGCGCTAGAACATGGGCTCTACGAAAGGCAGCATGCCATTCGTCTCTGTCTGCTGGCAGCGCTAAGCGGCGAAAGTGTTTTTCTGCTGGGGCCACCAGGCATCGCTAAAAGTATGATTGCCCGTCGCCTCAAATTCGCCTTTCGTCATGCGAATGCATTTGAGTACTTGATGACGCGCTTTTCCACCCCCGAAGAGGTATTCGGGCCTCTTTCTATCCAGGCGTTAAAAGATGAAGGCCGCTATCAACGCTTAACCGCAGGCTACCTGCCAGAAGCCGAAATCGTGTTTCTGGATGAAATCTGGAAAGCGGGTCCTGCCATTCTGAATACCTTGCTGACAGCGATTAATGAGCGGCGTTTTCGTAACGGCAACAGCGAAGATACCATTCCGATGCGATTGCTGGTCGCGGCCTCTAATGAACTACCAGAGGCGGATGGCGGCCTGGAAGCGCTCTACGATCGGATGCTCATCCGTCTATGGCTCGACAGGGTACAGGAAAAACAGAATTTCCGGGCACTGCTGGTAAATAACAGTAGCGATCGCGAGAATCCTGTTCCCCCCGCTCTCAGCGTCAGTGATGAAGAATATCAGCAATGGCAAAAGGACATAGAACACATTGCACTGCCGGAAGCCAGCTTCGAGCTGATTTATACGCTGCGCCAACAGCTCGATGCGCTGGAACAGGCCCCTTACATTTCCGATCGACGCTGGAAAAAAGCGCTGCGCCTGCTTCAAGCCAGCGCGTTTTTCTGTGGTCGAGAGGCTATCGCGCCAGTGGATATTATTCTGTTGAAAGATTGTCTCTGGCATGACCAAAGTACCCTGGCGCTCATCGAACGCCAGCTTGAACTGTTGATGACCGAGCAGGCCTACCAGCAAAAAAGCCTGCTGTTTCGTCTTCAGCAGGTGAATACCAAACGTCAGCAATATCAGCGTGAGCAGAGCGAATTACAGGCATTTTCAGTTGAGAAACAAGGGCATTTTCTCGGACGTAAATCTCATTACGCCTTACCTGATACCATCACTACGGATACAGTGGATTTTGTGCTGCAACGCCCATTAATATTGCATGATATGGAAGTTATTCATCTGGTTATTGAGAAGAATGCGCTGCAGGAGTGGTTGCAAAAGGGCGGAGAAATCCGAGGTAAGCTCAACGGAATTGGCTTTACCCAGCGCCTCGATCTGTTGGTAGACGATCGCCAGCATCTGGTCATTCGCGATATTAGCCTGCAAACCTCTATTCTTTCTCTGCCGGAAAAGCGCGACGTTGCGCTTCCTGCCGAAATTACCGATGAATATGAAAAACTAAACATGCAGCTGCGTGAACAACGCCGCCTATTCAGCCAGCATCAGCCTTGCCTGTTCGTTCCGAGCGAGTGGTTGGCCAAAATAGAGGCCAGCCTGCAACAGGTTGCCGAGCAAATCCAGCAATCAGAGCAACAGGATTAACGCCGATGATCACGCTGGAATCACTGGAAATGCTGCTGTCTATCGATGAAAACGAGCTACTGGACGATCTTGTCGTTACACTGCTGGCAACGCCTCAGCTCGTTTTCTTCTTTGAAAAGTACCCCAGCCTGAAGTCAGCGTTACTCAATGATCTTCCTCACTGGAAAGAAACCTTAAAGCAGCGCTTGCGTACCACCCAGGTACCGCCAGACTTGGAAAAAGAATTTAGCTGCTACCAACGCTCGCAATCGATTGACAATCAGGCCTTTCAGACACGCCTGCCAGCAATAATGGATACACTGCACACCGTGGAGTCACCGTTTCTGACTCAGGCCTCGCAGCTTATCACGGCACCAGAACGGCCCCTGGGGCAGAAGATAACGAGTGGGCTCCACGCACTCTTTCTTCAACGCTGGCGGTTGAGTCTCACATTGCAAACCGTTTCATTGCATCAACAGTTAATGGAACAAGAACGAGAAATCCTGTTAGATGAATTGCAACAGCGCCTGACGCTCAGTGGCAAACTTGAACCGATTTTGGCTGAGAATGAAAATGCTGCCGGGCGGCTTTGGGATCTCAGCGCGGCACAACATATGCAAACTGACCCGCGTCCGTTACTGGATTTTGGCGCGTTTTTGCAACGCCAGCCTGCATTACAAAAACTAGCGGAAAGGCTGGGACGTAGCCGTGAGACTAAATCCATTCTCACGCAGGAAGCGCCACAGGAAGCCTTTAGGGTGAGAATACGGGAACCCGCCACCGTGCCCGAACAAGTGAGCGGCGTGCACCAGAGCGACGATATTTTGCGCTTGATGCCGACAGAGCTGGCCACGCTAGGTATCAGCGAGCTGGAATACGAATTTTATCGTCGCCTGCTGGAACATCGGCTGCTGACGTATCGCCTACAAGGTGAGAGCTGGAGAGAAAAGATCACCGAGCGCCCCGTGGTTCATCAGCAAAATGAACAGCAACCACGTGGCCCCTTTATCGTCTGTGTCGATACGTCAGGCTCGATGGGAGGATTCAATGAACGCTGTGCCAAAGCCTTCTGTCTGGCGCTGATGCGCATCGCGCTCGCCGATAACCGCCGCTGTTACATCATGCTGTTTTCCACCTGCGTGGTGAAGTATGAGCTGACGTCCGAGGATGGATTAGAGCAGGCAATACGTTTTCTCAGCCAGTCCTTTCGCGGCGGAACAGACTTAAGCGCCTGTTTGTCCATGTTATTGGATACGATGGAGGATGCTCTCTGGCACGATGCCGATGCCGTCGTAATTTCGGATTTCATCGCCCAGCGGTTGCCGGATGAGGTGGTGGATAAGGTGAAAAGCCGTCAGAAGTGGCTACAGCATCGTTTTCATGCTGTAGCGATGTCCGATCATGGCAAACCCGGCATCATGCGCATCTTTGACCATATCTGGCGCTTTGATACTGGGTTAAAAAGCCGCTTAATGCGCCGTTGGCAGTATGGTACGGCTTAAAGCAGCCCGGCAACCGACTCACGCAGCGCGTGTGGCCACACGCCACACTGAACCTGACCAATATGCGGCAATTGCAGCAACAGCATTACCAAGCGAGACTGGCCAATTCCCCCGCCGATCGTTTGTGGCATCTCTCCACGCAGTAGTGCCTGATGCCATTCCAGCTTCAGACGTTCTTCATCTTGCGTCAGAGCCAGCTGGCGCGTTAATGCGTTGGCATCAACACGTATTCCCATTGATGAAATCTCAAAGGCATCGTTCAGCACTGGGTTCCACACGATAATATCGCCATTCAAACCCGCTAATTCCTGCTCGCCTGGCGTCGTCCAATCATCATAGTCTGGCGCACGCACATCATGGGAGCGACCACTGGACAGCTTACCGCCAATCCCAATCAGGAAAACGGCGCCCAATTCTTTAGCAATAGCGCGCTCGCGCCCTTTAGCGTCTAGCTCTGGATAACGTTGTAGCAAAGTCTCGCTATGCACAAAATGAATCTGTTCCGGTAGGAAAGGTTGAAGACCGAATACCTGATGTACCGCGGCTTCAGTCGCCTTGATTCCCTGATAAATCCGCGTGACCGTCGATTTCAGATATTCAACATTGCGTTCGCCCTCTCCCATCACGCGTTCCCAATCCCACTGATCGACATAAACCGAGTGGATCGGGCTCAGACGATCTTCGTCCGGGCGCAGCGCTTTCATATGGGTATAAATACCTTCACCGCTGCTAAAATCGTACGCGCCCAGCGTCTTACGTTTCCACTTAGCCAGTGAGTGCACGACTTCAAATGTGGCGTCTGGCAGCGCTTTCACCTTAACCTGTACCGCTTTTTCCGCACCGGACAAATTATCCTGCGTGCCATCGCCGATACGGCTAAGAATGGGTGCCTGGACTTCAATCAATCCCAGAAGTTGCTCCAACTGGCTGGAGAAGAAAGATTTAACGAAGCTGATTTGCTGCTGTTTTTCGATGTACTGCTTTTTCATTGCCGCGTCTCTTATTCATCGTATTTAGTTATTCATTAAGCAATAAAAAGCGCTAGCCATTCAATAATCTTATGGATAAATTGCTGTTGTGCTTTTAATTCGTCATTTTTTCGCGGTATAAAATCATTATTCGCTAAAATAGGAGGCTCGAAGTGGCAGAAATTTATCAGATCGATAATCTCGATCGCGGCATTCTTTCCGCATTAATGGAAAATGCACGCACGCCTTATGCCGAGCTGGCAAAACAGTTTTCCGTCAGCGCTGGCACGATCCATGTCCGGGTCGAAAAAATGAAACAAGCGGGTATCATTGTCGGCACGCGGCTTGATGTTAATCCCAAACAGCTGGGCTATGACGTCTGCTGTTTCATCGGCATCATTCTGAAAAGCGCGAAAGACTATCCCTCAGCGTTGGAAAAACTGAACAACCTGGAAGAAGTCGTAGAGGCTTACTATACCACCGGGCATTACAGTATCTTTATCAAGGTTATGTGCCGATCTATCGAGGCATTGCAACACGTACTTATCAACAAGATCCAAACCATTGATGAGATTCAATCTACCGAAACGCTGATCTCCCTGCAAAACCCCATTATGCGTACTATCACGCCATAGTATGCTCTTTCTTATACCCCTATTATCCACAGGTAGATCCCAGCCAGATCACAGCGTACAATGTTCCCTCTTTTACTGGATGGGATCGCTATGGCAGATATTACCCTAATCAGCGGCAGTACCCTTGGCAGCGCCGAATACGTCGCAGAACATTTGGCAGAGCTATTGGAAAAGGACGGCTTTTCCACTGAAACACTTCATGGCCCGATGCTAGATGCGCTTTCTGAAAGTGGTATATGGCTAGTAGTGACATCCACGCACGGTGCCGGAGAATTTCCTGACAACGTGAAAACATTATTTGAGCAATTGGGACAGCAAAAACCCGATCTCTCCCAGGTAAGTTTTGGCGCAGTGGGGATCGGCAGTAAAGAATACGACACATTTTGTGGCGCGATCCAAACGGCGGATCGCGTGCTCACGGAATTAGGCGCCAAACGGATCGGCGATATCCTTAAGATCGACATTACTCAGCATCAGATTCCTGAAGATCCCGCCGAAGAATGGCTGGGATCCTGGGTTAAATTACTCAAATAAGACGAAATAATAACCGTTTGATTGTGGATAAGTAGCCTTTATTCCGGTGTAAAAGCGGTAGTTATCCCAATAACAACCGGAGTATACTTTTTGTCCTGTGCATAAGTACGCATTAAGATCCCAGCTTATACGGTTCAGGATCACCGATCTTTCACAGGAAAGGATCGGTGATATTGTCTTGATCTTAAAAACGAATATCTACTTATCCACAGAGTATGACGATCCTAATAAGAGATCTAATAAAGAGATCTTTAAATAAAAAGATCTTTCTTTAATTATCGAGGATCCAACGGACTTGGTCGTTGGCTCAAAGTTGAGTAGAATCCCCCACCCCAGGGCTAATAACGATCGTTCGCCACTCATCATTCGCAATAATGCGAGGAGCAGTACCATGTTTTATCCAGATCCATTTGACGTCATCGTGATCGGTGGCGGTCATGCCGGGACGGAAGCCGCGATGGCTTCTGCCCGAATGGGCCAACAGACGCTTTTACTTACACATAACATCGATACGTTAGGACAAATGTCTTGTAACCCTGCGATCGGCGGTATTGGAAAAGGCCATCTGGTTAAAGAGATCGATGCCATGGGAGGGTTGATGGCGCGGGCTGTCGATCAGGCTGGGATACAGTTTAGGATACTAAACATCAGTAAAGGCCCGGCGGTCAGAGCCACACGAGCTCAGGCAGATCGGGTGCTCTATCGCCAAGCCGTGCGTACTGCCCTGGAGAACCAACCTAATCTCATGATCTTCCAGCAAGCCGTTGACGATCTGATTGTAGAAAACGATCGTGTCGTCGGTGCGGTAACGCAGATGGGACTAAAATTCCGTGCAAAAGCCGTCGTATTGACGGTAGGGACGTTCCTTGACGGAAAGATTCATATTGGATTAGATAACTACAGTGGAGGGCGTGCCGGCGATCCGCCTTCCATCCCGCTAGCGCGTCGACTGAGGGAATTGCCTCTGCGGGTTAACCGTCTGAAAACGGGTACTCCGCCGCGTATTGATGCCAGAACGATCGATTTTAGCGTGCTGGCTCAACAGCATGGCGACAATCCTATGCCGGTTTTCTCATTTCTTGGCTCAGCAAGCCAGCATCCGGCACAAATGCCTTGCTATATCACACACACCAACGAAAAAACTCACGAGGTGATTCGGAATAATTTAGATCGTAGCCCGATGTACGCTGGGATTATCGAAGGTGTTGGCCCACGTTATTGCCCTTCGATCGAAGACAAGGTCATGCGTTTTGCCGATCGCAATTCGCACCAGATCTTTCTTGAACCCGAGGGGCTGACCAGTAATGAGATATACCCTAACGGAATTTCGACCAGTTTACCGTTTGACGTCCAGTGGCAAATTGTTCGCTCAATGCCAGGAATGGAAAATGCGCGCATAGTTCGTCCTGGTTATGCGATTGAGTACGATTTTTTCGATCCGCGCGATCTTAAACCTACGTTGGAAAATAAATATATTCATGGTCTGTTCTTTGCCGGTCAAATCAACGGGACAACAGGGTATGAAGAAGCCGCTGCGCAAGGAATGCTAGCCGGGCTGAACGCGGCGCGATTGGCTGCCGATAAAGAAGGGTGGTCGCCACGTCGCGATCAGGCCTATCTTGGTGTTCTGGTTGACGATCTCTGTACACTGGGCACAAAAGAGCCCTACCGTATGTTTACATCACGTGCTGAATATCGTTTGATGCTGCGTGAAGATAATGCCGATCTTCGCTTAACAGAAATCGGTCGCGAACTGGGGATGGTCGATGACCACCGCTGGGCCTGTTTCAATGAAAAACGTGAGAATATCGAGAAAGAGCGCCAGCGTCTGCGTGACATTTACATTCATCCTCAATCAGAGCTTCGCGATCGGGTAAATTCACTACTGAAAACCCCATTGTCGCGTGAAGTTAACGGTGAGGAGCTATTACGTCGCCCAGAAGTGGATTATCGTCAACTGACCGCGTTGCCGCTGTTTGCACCGGCATTAACCGATGAGCAGGCGGCTGAGCAGGTTGAAATTCAGGTTAAATACGAAGGCTATATTGCTCGCCAACAGGATGAAATTGAGAAACAACTGCGTAATGAAAGTACGTTGCTACCAGCCGAACTGGATTACAAACAGGTGAGTGGGCTGTCAAATGAAGTTATTGCCAAACTGAACGATCACAAACCTTCGTCTATTGGTCAGGCTTCACGGATTTCTGGCATTACGCCGGCAGCGATCTCTATTTTGCTAGTCTGGCTTAAAAAGCAAGGTCTACTGCGTCGCAGTGCCTGATTAGGGTAAATTATCTCCTGAATAGCCGGTCATCCGGCTATTTTTATGATTAACCGCATTTTTATCGGAATTTTATTGTGCGTGACACGCTAGATCATTTGCTCGATACGGCTGGCATTGTGGTTTCAGATAAACAGAAAACGCTTCTGATACAGTATGTTGAGATGCTGGATAAGTGGAATAAAGCGTATAACCTGACATCGGTACGCGATCCGCAGCAAATGCTTGTTCGCCATATTATGGACAGTATTGTGGTTGGGCCTCATTTAAACGGTCAGCGTTTTATTGATGTGGGTACGGGGCCAGGTTTACCGGGAATTCCCTTAGCGATTATTCGTCCTGAATCGCATTTCACTCTGCTCGATAGCCTGGGTAAACGTGTACGCTTTCTGCGCCAGGTTCAGCATGAACTTCAGATCGAGAATATCGTGCCGGTGCAATCTCGTGTAGAAGCATTTCCCGCTGAGCCGCCTTTTGATGGCGTGCTTAGCCGCGCATTTGCTTCCTTACAGGATATGGTTCGCTGGTGCAATCATCTGCCAGCCAAGACGACCGGGCGGTTTTATGCCCTGAAAGGCGTACTCCCTGAAGAGGAATTAGCATCCTTGCCGCAAGGTATCGTATTGGATCAGATTGTTCGGTTGTCTGTTCCTGAATTGGAGGGGGAGCGGCATTTGGTCGTGCTTAAACCAAACTAATTTTGTCATTTATCAAAAAAAATATAACTAAATATCGTGGTCTAGCCAGCCGCCTTGTACTTGGGTGGCATCGTTCCTGAGTGCATCATGATCACTCAATTTTTACATCTTGGCATTTTTCAATGCGGTTCTCATACTTTGGCGCTAAATAATAACGAGAGAAAATAAGTCATCGGCACTGGGATCTGGTTATTTTTATGTTAATTGGGTAAAGAAATAATATAAATAATGTCAATAGGTGGTTGAAGGCTTGCTTATGCCGACTTTAACATTTGTTTTTTTATAACTCATTGAAGTTAAATAGGATAAATGACTTCTTTTGCTAAAGACAAAAAAAAACATCTTCTGTTATAAATAATCGTAAATGCGTTTATGTGAGTCATATCACAGATTATCGCCCTTTAGCGGACAATCTCCGTTGAGAATGGCCGAGAGGATTGTTAGGAAAATGAGGATTCAGAAAGAAATTTAAATAATTGTTCACCTTTTCGCTACTTATCGATTGAATTCACGGGTATGACCCGTATAATTTGCTCGTTTTTTGCAGCTTGACTCTGCGGTGTAAAGGCAGTTTCATACATCATTCGGTATACCTCTGAAAAGGTACGGAGAGAGTAAACGTCATGTCTGTAGCGCTTTACAGCGGAAAAGTAGCCTTCCGGCTACTGTTGTTACAGTTAGTGACTTTTGCTTTGTTGAGTGCGTTTTTCAGCATCAATGACGCCCGTGCCGCCGCTTCGGCATTGGCTGGTGGGTTATCAGCCTGGTTGCCGAATGTTTTATTTGTACTGTACGCCTTACGGCTTCAGTCCAGTAAGCCCGTTGACGGGCGAGTGGCGTGGACATTCGCGGTGGGTGAAACGCTAAAGATCTTGATCACCATTGCACTGTTGGTGGTGGCGTTAGGCCCGTTTAACGCGGCATTCTTTCCGCTTGGTCTAACTTATTTATCGGTGCTGATTATGCAGATCGTCGCACCGGCTGTAATTAATCGTTACCGTAGTTAACAACAAAGGGTAAGGGACATCATGGCTGCTGGAGAAATCTCTACTCCTCAAGAGTATATCAGTCACCACTTGCACCATTTGCAGGTCGGGACGGGTTTTTGGTCAATTAATGTCGATTCGATGTTTTTCTCCATCGCTCTTGGGGTCCTCTTTCTGGTTATCTTCCGCCGCGTCGCTACACAAGCAACCAGCGGCGTACCAGGTAAACTGCAAACGGCTGTCGAACTAATTATCGATTTTGTAGATGGCACCGTGCGCGATATGTTTCACGGCAAAAGCAAGTTGATTGCGCCGCTGGCGTTGACCATTTTCATCTGGGTTTTCCTGATGAATCTGATGGATTTACTGCCTATCGATCTCCTGCCGCAAGTTTGGGCGAGTGTTTATAGTCTGCTGGGATATGACCCTGCGCATGCTTATTTGCGCGCCGTGCCGACCGCCGATGTGAACATTACGCTGTCAATGGCGCTGGGCGTATTTATCCTAGTGCTGTTCTATAGCATCAAAATGAAAGGGCTTGGGGGTTTTGTTAAAGAACTGACCATGCAGCCATTCAACCATCCAGTATTTATCCCTATCAACCTGATTCTTGAAGGTGTCAGCCTGCTGTCCAAACCGATTTCCTTAGGTTTGCGACTGTTTGGCAATATGTATGCGGGTGAGTTGATCTTCATCCTGATTGCTGGTCTGTTGCCGTGGTGGTCACAATGGCTGTTAAATGTGCCTTGGGCTATTTTCCACATTTTGATTATTACGCTTCAGGCTTTTATTTTCATGGTTCTGACGGTTGTTTATCTCTCGATGGCATCTGAAGAGCATTGATTTTCTTTCAACAAATAACGTTTTTAACTGAAACAAACTGGAGACTGTCATGGAAAACCTGAGTGTGGATCTGCTGTACATGGCTGCCGCGTTAATGATGGGTTTGGCGGCAATCGGTGCTGCGATCGGTATCGGCATTCTGGGTGGTAAATTCTTGGAAGGCGCTGCACGTCAGCCTGACCTGATTCCTTTGCTGCGCACACAGTTCTTTATCGTCATGGGTCTGGTTGACGCCATCCCGATGATCGCTGTTGGTCTGGGGCTGTATGTGATGTTTGCGGTGGCCTAAGCAGAATGTTTTCTGCAGAGGTTAAAACATCAACTTATTAAACTTTGAAAGAGGCATTGTGCTGTGAATATTAATGCAACAATCCTCGGCCAGGCCATTGCGTTCGTCCTGTTTGTCTGGTTCTGCATGAAGTATGTATGGCCGCCGATGATGGCTGCCATTGAGAAACGTCAGAAAGAAATTGCTGACGGTCTGGCTTCTGCTGAACGTGCCAAAAAAGATTTGAACTTGGCTCAGGCCAATGCGACAGATCAACTGAAGAAAGCCAAAGCGGACGCTCAGGTTATCATTGAGCAGGCGAACAAACGTCGCGCTCAGATACTGGATGAAGCGAAAGCTGAAGCAGAAGCTGAACGTAACAAGATTGTGGCGCAAGCTCAGGCTGAAATCGAAGCCGAACGTAAACGTGCTCGTGAAGAGTTGCGTAAGCAAGTTGCCGTATTGGCGATTGCGGGTGCCGAGAAAATTATTGAACGTTCCGTGGATGAAGCTGCTAACAGCGACATCGTTGATAAACTGGTCGCTGAACTGTAAGGAGGGAGGGGCTGATGTCTGAATTTGTCACGGTAGCTCGCCCCTACGCCAAAGCAGCATTTGACTTTGCGGTTGAAAACCAGGCCTTGGATCGCTGGCAAAACATGCTGGCGTTCTCGGCGGAGGTCGCGCGCAATGAACAAATTGCCGAATTGCTTTCTGGTGCGGTAGCGCCCATTGAGCTGGCGAAAACGTTCATTGCCGTTTGTGGTGATCAACTTGATGAAGCCGGTCAGAACCTGGTTAAGGTGATGGCTGAAAACGGACGTTTGCCAGTGCTTCCCGAAGTGCTGGCTCAATTTATTCAACTACGGGCAGCGATGGAATCGACGGTTGATGTCGAGGTGATTTCTGCTAACACATTGAATGAACAGCAGTTGTCGAAGATCGCTGCTGCTATGGAAAAACGTCTGTCACGCAAAGTGAAGCTGAATTGCAAAATTGATAAGTCTGTCATGGCCGGCGTTATTATTCGCGCGGGCGATATGGTGATAGATGGCAGCATTCGCGGTCGTCTGGAACGTCTGGCAGACGTCTTGCAGTCTTAAGGGGACTGGAGCATGCAACTGAATTCCACCGAAATCAGCGAACTGATCAAGCAGCGCATTGCTCAGTTCAATGTGGTGAGCGAAGCTCACAATGAAGGTACTATCGTTTCCGTTAGTGACGGAATCATCCGTATTCACGGTCTGGCCGACGTGATGCAGGGGGAGATGATCTCTCTGCCGGGCAACCGTTATGCCATCGCACTGAACCTGGAGCGTGACTCCGTTGGTGCTGTTGTCATGGGGCCGTATGCGGATCTGGCCGAGGGCATGAAGGTAAAATGCACCGGCCGTATTCTTGAAGTTCCCGTTGGTCGCGGCCTATTAGGGCGCGTGGTCAATACGTTGGGCGCGCCCATTGATGGAAAGGGCGCGTTGGACCATGACGGTTTTTCTGCGGTTGAAGCGATTGCGCCTGGCGTTATCGAACGTCAGTCCGTCGATGAGCCGGTGCAAACGGGCTATAAGTCTGTCGACGCCATGATTCCAATCGGCCGTGGTCAGCGTGAGTTGATTATCGGTGACCGTCAGACGGGTAAAACCGCGCTGGCTATTGACGCCATCATCAACCAGCGTGATTCCGGCATCAAATGCGTGTACGTCGCTATCGGCCAGAAAGCATCCACGATTTCTAACGTGGTGCGTAAACTGGAAGAGCATGGCGCACTGGAAAACACCATTGTCGTCGTCGCTACCGCATCTGAGTCTGCTGCTCTGCAATATCTGGCGCCGTATGCCGGTTGCGCGATGGGTGAGTATTTCCGAGACCGCGGTGAAGACGCGCTGATTATTTATGACGACCTGTCCAAACAAGCCGTTGCTTACCGTCAGATTTCTCTGCTGCTCCGTCGTCCGCCAGGCCGTGAAGCCTATCCTGGTGACGTTTTCTATCTTCACTCTCGTTTGCTGGAACGTGCATCGCGTGTTAACGCCGATTACGTTGAAGCCTTTACCAAAGGTGAAGTAAAAGGGAAAACCGGTTCGCTGACGGCTCTGCCAATTATCGAAACGCAAGCGGGTGACGTTTCTGCGTTCGTTCCGACCAACGTCATTTCGATTACCGATGGTCAGATCTTCCTGGAATCTAATCTGTTTAACGCGGGTATTCGTCCTGCGGTTAACCCAGGGATCTCAGTATCTCGTGTGGGTGGTGCGGCACAGACCAAGATCATGAAGAAATTGTCCGGTGGTATTCGTACTGCGCTGGCGCAATATCGTGAACTTGCTGCGTTCTCTCAGTTTGCTTCCGATCTTGATGAGGCTACGCGTAAGCAGTTGAATCATGGACAGAAAGTAACCGAGTTGCTGAAGCAGAAGCAGTATGCGCCGATGTCTGTCGCACAACAGTCTCTGGTTTTGTTTGCGGCAGAGCGAGGTTATCTGGAAGACGTTGAGCTGTCGAAAGTCGGTGGCTTTGAAGCGGCACTGCTGGCTTACGCCGATCGTGAGCATGGCGAACTTCTGCAACAAATCGACCAGACTGGCGCTTATAACGATGAGATCGAGAGCAAGTTTAAAGGCATCCTCGATACTTTCAAGGCAACCCAGTCCTGGTAACGCCCAGTGGCCTGCTTTATAGCAGGCCGCAAGGCTTTGAGGAGAAGCAAAGATGGCCGGCGCAAAAGAGATACGTAGTAAGATCGCAAGCGTCCAGAATACGCAAAAGATCACCAAAGCAATGGAAATGGTCGCCGCTTCCAAAATGCGTAAATCGCAAGATCGTATGGCGGCCAGCCGTCCCTATGCGGAAACGATACGCAATGTGATTGGTCACCTTGCGTTAGGAAATCTGGAATATAGGCACCCCTACCTGGAAGAACGTGATGTGAAGCGTGTCGGGTATCTGGTGGTGTCTACTGACCGTGGCCTGTGCGGTGGTTTGAACATTAATCTGTTTAAGAAGCTGCTGGCTGATATGAAATCCTGGAGCGACAAAGGCGTTGAAGCTGATCTAGCGCTGATTGGCTCCAAAGCGGTTTCTTTCTTTAGTTCGGTTGGCGGAAATATTGTTGCTCAGGTGACTGGTATGGGTGATAACCCGTCCGTATCCGAATTGATCGGCCCGGTTAAAGTTATGCTGCAAGCCTACGACGAAGGTCGTCTGGACAAGCTGTATATCGTCAGCAACAAATTTATCAATACCATGTCTCAGGAACCGCTTATTGTCCAGGTGTTACCGTTACCGCCTTCGGATGACAGTGAGTTGAAGAAGAAAGCCTGGGATTACCTGTATGAACCCGATCCAAAGTCGCTGCTGGATACTCTGCTGCGTCGTTATGTCGAATCGCAGGTTTATCAGGGCGTCGTAGAAAATCTGGCCAGTGAGCAGGCCGCGCGCATGGTTGCGATGAAAGCAGCGACCGATAACGGCGGTAGCCTGATCAAAGAGCTTCAGTTGGTATACAACAAAGCGCGTCAGGCCAGCATTACCCAGGAACTCACCGAAATCGTCGGGGGAGCCTCCGCGGTTTAGAGCAGGTTTACGAATTACGTAGAGGATTCAAGATGGCTACTGGAAAGATTATCCAGGTAATCGGCGCCGTGGTGGACGTCGAGTTCCCGCAAGATGCCGTACCGAAAGTGTACGATGCGCTTGAGGTAAAGAACGGTGCTGAAAAGTTGGTGCTGGAAGTGCAGCAGCAGTTAGGCGGTGGCGTTGTTCGTTGTATCGCAATGGGGTCTTCTGACGGTTTGCGCCGCGGTTTGGCGGTAAACAACTTGGATCACCCGATTGAAGTCCCGGTAGGTAAAGCGACGCTGGGTCGCATCATGAACGTACTGGGTGAGCCAGTAGACATGAAAGGCGATATTGGCGAAGAAGAGCGTTGGGCTATTCACCGCCCAGCACCGACCTATGAAGAATTGTCAAACTCACAGGAACTGCTGGAAACAGGCATTAAGGTTATCGACCTGATGTGTCCGTTTGCTAAGGGCGGTAAAGTGGGTCTGTTCGGTGGTGCCGGCGTAGGTAAAACCGTAAACATGATGGAGTTAATCCGTAATATCGCGATCGAGCACTCCGGTTACTCCGTGTTTGCTGGCGTGGGGGAGCGTACCCGTGAAGGTAACGACTTCTATCATGAAATGACCGATTCCAACGTTATCGATAAAGTATCACTGGTCTATGGCCAGATGAACGAGCCGCCGGGTAACCGTCTGCGCGTCGCATTAACCGGTCTGACTATGGCGGAAAAATTCCGTGATGAAGGCCGTGACGTTCTGTTGTTCGTCGATAACATTTACCGTTATACCCTGGCCGGTACGGAAGTGTCCGCACTGCTGGGTCGTATGCCTTCTGCGGTGGGTTATCAGCCGACGCTGGCAGAAGAAATGGGCGTTCTGCAAGAACGTATCACGTCTACCAAAACGGGTTCTATCACCTCCGTTCAGGCCGTTTATGTTCCAGCGGATGACTTGACTGACCCATCACCAGCTACCACCTTTGCGCACTTGGATGCAACCGTGGTATTGAGCCGTCAGATCGCTTCTCTGGGGATCTACCCGGCCGTTGACCCACTGGATTCCACCAGCCGTCAGTTAGATCCGCTAGTGGTGGGCCAGGAACACTATGATGTCGCCCGTGGCGTGCAGTCTATTCTGCAACGTTATCAGGAACTGAAAGACATCATCGCGATTCTGGGTATGGATGAGCTGTCGGAAGAAGATAAGCTGGTGGTATCCCGCGCGCGTAAGATCCAGCGCTTCCTGTCCCAGCCGTTCTTCGTGGCGGAAGTCTTTACCGGATCTCCAGGTAAATACGTTTCCCTGAAAGATACCATCCGCGGCTTTAAAGGGATCATGGAAGGCGAATACGACCACCTGCCGGAGCAGGCGTTCTACATGGTTGGTTCCATTGAAGAAGCTGTGGAAAAAGCCAAGAAACTGTAACGCCTTGTAGGAGGGTGACATGGCTATGACTTACCATCTGGATGTCGTGAGTGCAGAACAGCAAATGTTCTCTGGTCTGGTGCAGAAGATCCAGGTCACGGGGAGTGAAGGCGAACTGGGTATTTATCCGGGACATGCCCCTCTGCTCACTGCCATTAAGCCGGGTATGATTCGTATCGTTAAGCAGCACGGTGAGGAAGAATATATTTATCTTTCTGGCGGCGTCCTTGAGGTGCAGCCGAATATTGTCACCGTACTGTCTGATACCGCTATCCGTGGGCAGGATCTGGATGAAGCACGCGCGCTGGAAGCAAAACGCAAGGCCGAAGATCATATCCGCAATTCGCATGGCGATGTGGATTACGCGCAGGCTTCCGCTGAGCTGACGAAGGCAATTGCGAAGCTGCGTGTTATCGAATTGACCAGAAAAGCGATGTAACAGATAAGGTTGTAATAATTAAAGGCCAGTCAGTGTGAACTGACTGGCCTTTTTGTATTTAAGGTGATGCCGCTATCCTCCCTTTACAGATTCACCTCTTAGTTACATTTTATGCAGACTAAGAGAGGGGGTCGTGCGCGATGATTTCGCCATTTTCATACTATTGCGTATCACGCGCCCGACGCAGGGGCGCTCAGTCGCCCCTGCCCTGCGGACCCTGGCTTTCGGATAAATTATGGCGCAAGCTTTCGCAGCGTCCATGCTGCTTATCCTAAGCCTGCTATCTCCTCAGCATAATTTTTTGCGCAGGATAATGGCAAAATCTGTGATGCTCTCAGCGCAAACTTATTTCTTCTTCAGGAAGTCGCCAAGTATCAGATTACCTTTGTCATCACGCGTAAACGTTTCAGGGATGGCGACTGAGACGAAATCATTCGCGGTAATCTCCTTACCTTGCGCGTTAACCGAGCGGTGATTTTTGATGAAATAGTTGCTGTTATCGATATTGCCGACAACCGCATCATCGTATTTACCCGCTTTGGTTTTTAGCGAAATATTGTTCTTGAAGACGCCTTGTTTTTCCGGGCCAGAGTAAGGGCTTGGACGGAAAATAAAGTTAAAGCGTTCGTTGTCTAACGCGATATTGTTTTCAACGATCAAGGCGCCAGGGTTGAAGTTGTCAGTGAAACCATCGAGTTTATTGCCCACTGCAATACTGTTTTTAACCTGATGCGCTACCGGTTGACCTTCGCCCCCCAGTTTAAAGCCGTTGCTGGTGTTGTTCATGGCGATAGAATTCTCGATCACCACAACGCCGTTGGCACCGTCTTCAATTTTGTTAAACAGGTCGAAGCCGTCATCAATGTTGTTGTGGGAGAACGCGCCGTGGATCCTGTTGCCTTCACCTACCCGCATTTTTACCGCAAAACCATCGGCGTTGATTTTACCGGGGTCTTGGTTACTGTGCGATTCTGAATTCAGGATTAGGTTATGGCTAGCCCACAGCGGCCTACCTACATTGGCTGGCGAACTAACTTGAATTCCGGTGTCATCACAATGGTGTGCCAAAACACGCTCGATAGTGTTGTAGCTTCCCTCGATGCGGAAGGGTTTCTCTGTAATTTCAATCCCTTTCACATGCCAGTAACTTGCTTTCAGTTGTAAGCCGTGAATAACCGCTTTATTACCGACTGCAAACAGGTTCTTGACGGCTTTCTGTTGACCGCTGGCGTTGACAGGAATTTCGGTCGCGCTGTAATCACCATCGTTGAGCCAAATCGTGCCGTCGGCTGGCAGCGCGGCGATAGCACTGGCAAGATCGAGTGGCGCATCTTTACTGCCGTCATTGCTGGCGGAGCCTTGTGGCGAGACGTACAGGTTTTTAGCGTCGGCATAAACGGCCTTATCAACTTTGAACGTGCTCTCTTTTACCGTTTTGTCATCACCGTCTGTTGGTTGGTAGACAACCTTAAATTCAGCCGTGTTACCGACAATTTTTGTTGGCAGAGCGAAAGTTTCTCCCGCTTTAATTTGCTTGGCGTTCCCCAGTGGTTTTCCGTCTTGCAGCACCGAGATTGTACCGTTGTAATTGGCTTTAGCCTGCACGACATAGTTTTCACCCGTGGTTTTAGATGAGGACATCACTTGAAGCAAAGGTGCTAAGGCTTTGGCCTTAAATTCCGGTGACGCTTTAGTCTGGGCTGGCGTCGTCGTTAGTTGTGCGTTATTGACGGTGATTTTGGCATTACGAGAGGCAAAAAAGCCGACGTAGTAGTGGTCTTTATCCAGCCTGGTAACAATATCGGCACCTTTAATCTCTTTCGATACCCAATTCTCCGTGCCTTTCGGTGCATATGAGGCAATGAACCCGTCGTTAGTGCGCTCCATCTTCAGACGAAACGTGGGCGTTTTCTCCAGATTGATATTTTCCTGGTAGCTGGTTTTAGTGATTTTTGCTCCGGCATTGCCCCACGGCTGTATCACGCCATTACGCAAAATAGCCTGTAGCTTCACTTCGGTATGCGATTTCTTGTCCTGCGTCATAATGGCGTTCATCACCATGTTGGAGGCAGCAGGAAATTCTTCATACCCTACTTTCAACGGATTTTGACGCGGCGCACCGATAATATCGCGCACCAGAATGCCAGCGCCTTCCTGCGCTGCGGGTTTGGCGCCATTCTCAGGCCCAAACTGTTCCACGGTAATATCAGATTGAAGCGTAAAATTCACATTGGCAGGTAACTTGGTATAGAAGAACGTCAGCCCATCATGGGTGTTGGCAATCTTTCCGCCACGACTCTCTATGGTGATAGGGGCGGACAAATCGGCCTTATCTTCCGGCGTTAATTTCTTACCATTAATGGTGACGTCATTAACGCCAATTTTTTCCGGCAGAACATTGGAGGAAAAGTTGACGTCGGTTGACTGACCAAAGGCGATACCATGCCAGACGGGCGTCGGTTCTGTTGCGGCGTGCGAACTAAAGCTAAAGAGTAATGCATTCGTCAACGTGACGGCTGCAAGGCGTAAAGCGCGGTGTTTTCGTAAAGACGGACATGTTGGTGAAGAACAACGTTTCATTGTATCTCCTTCGTTATTGAGTTTTTCGTCCGCGTATACTGCAATAAATGAAACGCCGTTTCTTTTGCGTGTGTCACAAATGAAAATAGTTAAAAAAAAAGTCTGTTTTTTATGAAACTGCGTGCCATTTTTATTTTGCGTCATGAGCCAACCTGTGCTGCACCATCGTTGTTTTGTGCGAGTTTTTCAGAAAAAACTCAGCGAAAAGTATCCGTGTTATGCATGAGTTTCGGTAAACTCTGATTATTCATGCTAGCCACTGGCTAGCCATTTTTTCTCGCGGAGTCATGGCTCCGCACTGTCAGGATGCTTATGTCAAATAATGCGATGAGTGTGGTGATTCTTGCGGCGGGGAAAGGAACCCGCATGTATTCCGACCTTCCCAAGGTGTTACATCAACTAGCCGGTAAACCAATGGTCCAGCATGTTATTGATGCGGCCATGACGACGGGCGCACAGTGCATCCATCTGGTATATGGTCACGGCGGCGATTTGCTAAAACGAGAATTGAGCGCTCCAGCATTGAATTGGGTGCTACAGGCGGAGCAGTTGGGTACCGGCCATGCAATGCAGCAAGCCGCGCCGCATTTTGCCGACGATGAAGATATCCTCATACTGTATGGCGACGTGCCGCTAATTTCACCACAAACGCTGGCGCGATTACGCCAGGCTAAACCGCCGGGAGGGATCGGTCTGTTGACGGTGAGGCTGGCCGATCCAACGGGATATGGGCGAATTGTGCGGGAAAACGGGGCTGTAGTGGGGATCGTTGAGCATAAGGATGCTAGCGAACAACAGCGTCAGATTGATGAGATCAATACCGGCATTTTGATTGCCAACGGCAAGGACTTGAAGCGTTGGTTAAGCCAGCTAACCAACAATAACGCGCAGGGTGAGTTTTATCTTACCGATATCATTGCGATGGCGGCAGAAGAAGGCCAGCGCGTCGAAGCGGTTCATCCCGAACGATTGAGCGAAGTTGAAGGCGTTAATAATCGTCGTCAACTGGCGGCGCTGGAGCGGGTTTATCAGCATGAACAGGCAGATAGACTATTGCTGGCTGGCGTTATGCTGCTCGATCCTGAACGTTTTGATTTACGCGGCGAACTGGCGCACGGTCGTGATGTGATGATTGATGTCAATGTGGTGTTGGAAGGCCATGTTAAGCTAGGTCATCGGGTGAAAATTGGTGCGGGCTGTGTAATTAAGAATTGCGTTATTGGCGATGACTGTGAGATTAGCCCTTATTCTGTGTTGGAAGACGCTGTGTTAGACGCTCAGTGCACCGTTGGCCCGTTTGCCCGCTTGCGTCCGGGGGCGGAACTGGCAGAAGGCGCGCATGTCGGCAACTTTGTCGAACTGAAAAAGGCGCGCTTGGGTAAAGGATCAAAAGCCGGTCATCTGAGCTATTTGGGCGATGCGGAGATTGGTTCCGGTGTTAATATCGGCGCGGGAACGATCACCTGTAACTATGATGGCGCGAACAAACATCGAACGATTATCGGCGATGACGTTTTTGTCGGATCGGATACCCAACTGGTCGCGCCGGTAAGCATTGCCAACGGCGTAACGATTGGGGCGGGCACCACGGTCACACGCGATGTGGCAGAAAACGAGCTGGTGATCAGCCGAGTGAAGCAGAAGCATATCGCTGGCTGGCAACGCCCGGTGAAAAAGCCATAATCTACTCGTCTCCGCACGCGGCGGAGACGGTTTTGCCCTGTGTTTTTATCGATACCAGAACACAGGCCAAAACATAATAATCCCCAACTCTCTACAAGGCTCGGGGAATCCGGAAAAACCGGAACAATCAGGTCTAAGACATCCCTGGTGACACAATATGTCACTTTTATAGGAATACCATCGATGTGTGGAATTGTAGGCGCAGTTGCGCAACGTGATGTTGCAGAGATCTTGTTAGAAGGTTTACGCCGTCTTGAATACCGTGGTTATGACTCTGCGGGGCTGGCGGTTGTGGATAATGAAGGACAGGTTGTTCGTTTGCGTCGCCTGGGGAAAGTGCAAGTGCTGTCTCAGGCCGCTGATGAACATCCATTACACGGTGGCACGGGGATAGCTCATACCCGTTGGGCAACGCATGGTGAACCTTCCGAAGAGAACGCTCACCCGCATGTTTCTGAACATATCACCATCGTCCACAACGGCATTATCGAAAATCACGAACCGCTGCGCGAACTGATGATCGGTCGCGGTTATCGTTTTGTGTCGGAAACCGACACGGAAGTGGTCGCTCATCTGATTCATTTTGAACAGAAGCAAAACGGCGGGACGCTGGTTGAGGTGGTTAAACGCGTGATCCCACAACTGCGCGGTGCCTATGGCATGGTGGTGTTGGATAATCGCGACCCCAGCGTGCTGGTTGCCGCACGCTCCGGTAGCCCATTGGTGATTGGTCTTGGTGTCGGCGAGAACTTCATCGCCTCCGATCAGCTGGCGCTACTGCCAGTGACGCGCCGCTTCATGTTCCTGGAAGAAGGTGACGTAGCGGAGATTACCCGCCGTGACGTGCGCGTGTTTGATAAATCAGGCCAGCTTGCTACTCGTGAAGAAATCGAATCAAAAGTGAATTACGATGCCGGTGACAAAGGCGCGTATCGTCACTACATGCAGAAAGAGATTTACGAACAGCCGATGGCGATTAAGAGCACCCTTGAAGGGCGTTTCAGTCACGGTGAGATCGATCTTTCTGAATTAGGCCCGAAAGCGGATGAACTGCTGGCTAAGGTTGAGCATGTTCAGATCATCGCCTGTGGGACGTCCTATAACTCCGGTATGGTGTCTCGCTATTGGTTCGAAGCGTTGGCGGGCGTGCCGTGTGACGTAGAGATCGCTTCCGAATTCCGCTATCGCAAACCGGCCATACGTAAAAATAGCCTGATGATTACCCTGTCTCAATCAGGGGAAACGGCAGATACGCTGGCGGCGTTACGTTTGTCCAAAGATCTGGGCTATCTGGGGTCGCTGGCTATTTGTAACGTGGCGGGGTCCTCTCTGGTGCGTGAATCCGATCTGGCGCTGATGACCAAAGCGGGCGTCGAGATTGGTGTCGCCTCGACCAAGGCCTTTACCACCCAGCTCACCGTCCTACTAATGCTGGTGGCGCGAATTGGTCGCCTGCGCGGTATGGATGCGCAGATCGAGCATGACATCGTACATGGCTTGCAGGCATTACCTGCACGTATTGAACAGATGTTGTCTCAGGACAAACTCATCGAATCTCTGGCGGAAGGTTTCTCTGACAAACATCATGCGCTGTTCTTAGGGCGCGGCGATCAGTACCCGATCGCCATGGAAGGTGCGTTGAAGCTGAAAGAGATCTCTTATATCCATGCTGAAGCCTATGCGGCGGGCGAATTAAAACATGGCCCGCTGGCGCTGATCGATGCCGATATGCCGGTGGTTGTCGTGGCGCCGAACAACGAATTGTTAGAGAAATTGAAATCCAACATTGAAGAAGTTCGCGCGCGTGGCGGTGAGCTGTATGTCTTCGCTGATGAAGATGCTGGCTTCACCAGCAGCGAAAATATGAAGATTATTCCGCTGCCGCATGTCGAAGAAGTGATTGCCCCGATCTTCTACACGGTGCCGTTGCAACTGCTGTCTTATCATGTTGCGCTGATTAAAGGCACGGATGTTGACCAGCCGCGCAACCTGGCGAAGTCGGTGACTGTCGAATAACGATCCCCTTTGTAGCGAGTCGCTAAAATCCGCCTTATGTCTATGAACATAAGGCGGATTTTCTATCTTCTTAATCCGGTTCTGCGTGTTTTTTGTAACATTCGCAATGCGAATGAGATACACTCACTTACACCGAAAAGACACTGATAACCGGCTGCATTTTGCACGAGCGTACACGGACATATTTCATCGCGTCATGGCTTGCGTTGTTAGCTATCGCCATGTTGTTTGTTGCCCCCGTAATCTCTAAAGCCATTACCCGCCAAACTGCCGCCTGCCAGCCTTCATCTGCCATTGTGTCAATGCACACGCCGGATAAGCACCACGCTATGATGGGGGCGATGCCTTGTGAAGGTACCTTTTCTCAGGTTCACCAAATGATGCCCGGCCACGCGATGTCGCCAATGGAGGAGATCGCCTGCGGCTACTGCCAATTGCTGGTTCACCTACCTTTTGTTCAATTGATACTGGCGGTACTGCTCTGGCTGCTACTGCGTTTTATTATTCGTATCCGGTTAATGCCGATCGTTTGTACGCCAATTTATCGCGCCTGGTCGCCTCAGCGCGCGCGTGCTCCCCCTGCTGCTTTTCTGTTTCCGTGTAACCACTAATTACCACGATTGCGTTGCCTTTTAGCTCATCTCTTGATGGGCCGGATGGGCTTACGCCAGAAAAACAGTAAGGGATATGATGAAAAAACATGATGTTGTACTGACACCAATCGCTTCTATGGTTTTGTTAGCACTTCTTTCGGGGACAACGTTCGCCGATGAGCCGCACAGCCATGAGCAGAACGAAGGCCCTGTTATGATCGTAACCGCGCCCCTTTCTTCGCCCCTGGAAATCGTCACTTCACCCAAAACGCCGCGCCAGCCTGTCCCCGCGAGCGATGGTTCCGATTACCTGAAAACGATTCCGGGTTTTTCGCAGATTCGTAACGGCGGCACCAATGGCGATCCGGTCTTTCGCGGCATGTTCGGCTCACGCTTGCGTATTTTGACCAACAACGGAGAAATGCTGGGTGCCTGTCCGGCGCGCATGGATGCGCCCAGTTCATATATTTCCCCGGAAAGTTATGATCTTATGACGTTTATTAAGGGGCCGCAAACCGTACTGTGGGGGCCGGGAAATTCAGCCGGAACGCTACGCTTTGACCGTGAGCCGCCACGATTTGACCAACCCGGTATTCAAGGTTCGGCCAGCCTGCTATCTGGCTCAAACCGCCGGTGGGATCAAAATGCAGACATTAGCGTAGGCAGTGAAGAAGGCTATCTGCGGTTGATGGGAAATAAATCACGTGCTGATGACTATAAAGACGGCGCTGGCAAACGTGTACCGTCAAAATGGGATAAATGGAATGGCGATATGGCGCTCGGTTGGACGCCAGACAAAGATACACTGATTGAGCTAACGGCGGGAAAAGGGGATGGCGAAGCCCGTTATGCCGGCCGGGGGATGGATGGCTCCCAGTTCAAGCGAGAAAGTCTGGGAATGCGCGTTGAGAAGTCCAATATCGGTGAGGTCTTTGACAAATTTGAGGCCAATGTTTATTACAACTACGCTGACCACGTTATGGATAATTACTCACTGCGTTCACCGGGGGGGATGACTACGCCTGGCGGAACGGGGCACGGCGGCGGATCGATGGGATCAGGAATGGGGTCCTCGATGCATTCCGGTGCCAAGATGATGATGAACGGGCCAATGGCGATGGAGCTCGATCGCCGAACGGTGGGCGGCCGCATGATGGGAACCTGGCAGTGGTCAGACGTGGAATTGCGCAGCGGTGCGGATACGCAACTTAATACCCACCGCAACAAAAGCAATGCAGGGTGGACGAAAGATGCCCGCTTCCATGATTATGGCGTGTTTAGCGAGCTGACATGGATGGCTACAGAGCACAGCAGCGTTATCAGCGGAGCGCGTCTGGATCGGGTGATTGTCGATAATTTCACCCAAACAGGTTCCTCTAAACGCACTGATACGCTGCCGGCGGGGTTTGTCCGTCTTGAGCATCATCTTGCTGATATTCCAGTCATGTTTTATGCCGGAGTGGGCTACACCGAGCGATTTCCCGACTATTGGGAGCTATTTTCGCCCAAAAAGTATTGGCCGGATGGATCTACCAATACGTTTGACCGTGTTAAAACGGAAAAAACCACCCAGATTGATATCGGTGCGCAGTACAAAGGCAGCCAACTCAATGGTTGGGTATCGGCTTACGTTGGGCGGGTAAACGATTTTATTCTCTTTCGCTACGATCCCACCAATCCGCGTGACAGTCAGGTCGATAACATAGACGCCACAATCATGGGAGGGGAAGCTGGGGTAAGCTATCAGTTAACCGACGCGTGGAAAACAGACGCCAGCGTAGCCTACTCCTGGGGTAAAAATACCGATGACCACCAACCGTTACCACAAATCCCGCCGCTGGAAGCGCGGCTGGGGTTAACCTGGGAAAAAGGGGATTGGAGTAGCGCTGGGCTATTACGTATCGTCAGCGCGCAGCATCGAACCGATAACAATAATGGTAATGTCGTCGGGAAAGATTTCGACCACAGCGCCGGTTTTGCGGTCTTTTCTGCGAATGCGGCTTATCGGGTCAATAAACACGTTAAGCTAAGCGCCGGGGTAGACAACTTATTTGACAAGGCCTATAGCGAGCATTTAAATCTGGCGGGTAACAGCAGCTTCGGCTATTCGGCGAATACGTCGGTTAACGAGCCTGGACGAACCTTCTGGGCTAAGCTGAATGTTACATTCTGATGAGATCCCGGCTCTCTGAGCCGGGAAAGTCGATGGGGTTGATGATCTGTCTCCCCATCGATTGACTCACTGTTTTTTATCAGCACCGATCTGAACCGGTATTCTGGTCGGCGGTGCTTACTTTTTACCTGTACATCTTCATTGTCATAAAACTGTCACATTATCTACATTTTACTGTCACTGAATTGTCCTATTTTTCCTTCTGCAAACTACACTCTGATTTGATAACTCTGATTGATAACGGCTCCACGTTGACACGTCGAGTATCCCACAGGAGGGATTATGAAACTGATGCGTACCACTCTTGCCAGTGTTGTTGCGGCAACTCTTTCTCTAACGGCATTTTCTGCTTTTGCTGCTGCTAACCTCACCGGCGCTGGTGCGACATTCCCAGCGCCTGTTTATGCCAAATGGGCTGATTCCTACCAAAAAGAAACCGGTAATAAAGTTAACTATCAAGGGATTGGATCTTCTGGCGGTGTAAAACAAATTATTGCTAAAACGGTAGATTTTGGTGCTTCCGATGCGCCGTTGTCTGACGACAAATTAGCGCAAGACGGTCTATTCCAGTTCCCAACCGTGATCGGCGGCGTGGTGCTGGCAGTCAACATCCCGGGTATTAAAACTGGCGATTTAACGCTGGATGGTAAAACGCTGGGTGATATCTACCTGGGTAAAATCAAAAAATGGAATGACCCGGCTATCACTAAACTGAACCCGAACGCCAAACTGCCGGATCAGGATATCGCCGTGGTTCGTCGTGCTGATGGTTCAGGAACCTCTTTCGTGTTCACCAGCTACCTGTCTAAAGTAAACCCTGAATGGAAAGAGAAGATTGGCGCCGGCTCTACCGTAAACTGGCCGACCGGTCTGGGTGGTAAAGGCAACGATGGTATCGCCGCGTTCGTACAACGTCTGCCTGGTTCTATCGGTTATGTTGAATACGCGTATGCTAAACAGAATAACCTGGCTTACACCAAACTGGTTTCTGCTGATGGCAAAGCGGTCAGCCCGACAGGCCCTAACTTCAGTAATGCGGCTAAAGGGATCGACTGGAGCAAGTCATTTGCTCAGGATCTAACCAATCAAAAAGGCGCGGATGCCTGGCCGATCACGTCAACCACGTTTATTCTGGTTCATACTAAACAGGATAAACCTGAGCAGGGCGCTGAAGTGTTGAAATTCTTCGATTGGGCGTTCAATAAGGGTGGTGAGCAAGCTGAAGCGTTAGATTATGCTACGTTGCCACAAGAAGTTGTTGAGCAAATCCGCGCAGCATGGAAAACGCAGATAAAAGATAGCAGCGGTAAAGCGCTGTACTAATTTAGCGTATCCATCGTGTTGGTAACCAGATCATGATGAGGTTGTCAGATTCTGGAAAATAAGCAGTAGAACAACAGGTTGTATCGGGGCGGAGAGGTGATGGTAACTTCTCTGCCTTCAATAGCTTATTTAATGTTGTTAAAACGAGAAGAGAGACGTATGGCTGAGTACAAGCCAACTATCAAAGCCCCGGGGAAATATGGCGATATCCTTTTCGGCACGCTGGTAAAACTGGCGGCGCTGGTCACGTTGCTGTTATTGGGAGGCATCATCGTTTCCCTGATTGTGGCATCCTGGCCGAGCATCGAAAAGTTTGGTTTTGCCTTCTTGTGGACGAAAGAATGGGATGCGCCCGCAGAACAATTTGGTGCGCTGGTACCGATTTACGGTACTGTCGTGACCTCGCTTATTGCACTCATTATCGCCATCCCGATTAGCTTCGGGATTGCGTTATTTCTGACTGAACTGGCGCCAGCATGGTTGAAACGCCCGCTTGGCGTGGCGATTGAATTACTGGCGGCCATTCCGAGTATTGTTTATGGCATGTGGGGGCTGTTTATTTTTGCGCCGCTATTTGCCAAGTATTTCCAGCAGCCGGTAGGTAACGTCCTATCCGGCATTCCTATTGTTGGTTCGCTGTTTTCCGGCCCGGCGTTCGGGATCGGTATTCTGGCGGCTGGCGTCATTCTGGCTATCATGATTATCCCTTATATCGCCGCGGTTATGCGCGATGTGTTTGAGCAGACGCCAGTCATGATGAAAGAGTCCGCTTATGGTATTGGTTGTACTACGTGGGAAGTGATCTGGCGCATCGTGTTGCCTTATACCAAAAATGGCGTTATCGGCGGAATCATGTTGGGGCTGGGGCGCGCTCTGGGCGAAACCATGGCTGTGACCTTTATCATTGGTAATACCTACCAACTCGATAGTGCGTCGTTGTATATGCCCGGCAACAGTATCACCTCCGCGTTGGCGAACGAATTCGCCGAAGCCGAATCCGGGCTGCATACGGCCGCGTTGATGGAGCTGGGGCTGATCCTATTTGTGATTACTTTTATCGTACTGGCATGCTCAAAATTGATGGTGATGCGACTGGCAAAAAATGAGGGAGCGCGCTAATGGCGACCTTAGGTATAGAACAAGAAACCGCACTGGCGCGTTCGCGGCGTAAAATGCAGGCCTGGCGTCGACAGAAAAACCGTATTGCACTGTGTCTATCCATGTCTACGATGGCTTTCGGTCTGTTCTGGCTGATCTGGATTCTGGTTTCTACCATCACCCGCGGCTTTGATGGTATGTCGTTGGCGCTGTTTACCGAGATGACGCCGCCGCCAAATACGGCGGGTGGTGGTCTGGCGAATGCCATCGTCGGGAGCGGGTTGTTAATTTTATGGGCGACGCTGCTGGGGACGCCGTTGGGCGTTATGGCCGGTATCTATCTGGCGGAATATGGCCGTAAATCCTGGATTGCCGAAGTGACCCGTTTCATCAACGACATCTTGTTGTCAGCACCTTCCATTGTGGTGGGCCTGTTTGTCTATACCCTTGTGGTGACAAAGATGCAGCATTTCTCCGGCTGGGCGGGCGTGATTGCGTTAGCGCTATTGCAGGTGCCGATAGTGATTCGTACCACGGAAAATATGCTCAAACTGGTGCCGGATAGTTTGCGAGAAGCGGCTTACGCGCTGGGGACACCGAAATGGAAAATGATTTCTGCGATTACGCTGAAAGCTTCCGTATCCGGCATTATCACCGGAATATTGTTGGCCATCGCGCGTATCGCCGGGGAAACCGCGCCATTGCTGTTTACATCGTTGTCGAATCAGTTCTGGAGTACGGATCTGATGCATCCTATTGCTAACCTGCCAGTCACTATCTTTAAGTTCGCCATGAGTCCGTTTGTCGAGTGGCAACAGTTGGCCTGGGCGGGGGTATTGCTGATTACGCTGTGCGTTCTGTTACTCAATATCTTAGCGCGTGTTATTTTCTCGGCGAAGAAACATTAGGTTGCTGAAAAAGCAGTTTGCTAAAAATCGTTCTTTTCTGGGAAACGTTAAACAAATTCAAGGCGTTGCCCGACAGCGCCAGGTAAAAGAGAGAAGTCTTGATGAGTATGGCTACTGAGACATCCTACAAAATTCAGGTTCGCGATCTGAATTTTTATTACGGAAAATACCATGCGCTGAAAAACATCACGCTGGATATTGCTGCGAATCAGGTTACTGCGTTTATCGGCCCGTCTGGCTGTGGTAAATCCACGCTGCTGCGCACCCTGAATAAAATGTATCAGCTTTATCCTGAACAGCGCGCGGAAGGCGATATTCTGTTGGATGGCAATAACATTCTAACGGATAAGCAAGATATTTCTCTGCTGCGGGCGAAGGTGGGAATGGTTTTTCAGAAGCCGACGCCGTTTCCGATGTCCATTTACGATAACATCGCGTTTGGCGTCCGTCTGTTTGAGAAATTGTCTCGTGCCGACATGGATGAACGTGTTCAGTGGGCGCTGACTAAAGCGGCACTGTGGCAAGAGACCAAAGACAAACTGCACCAGAGCGGCTATAGCCTGTCTGGCGGTCAACAGCAACGTTTATGCATTGCGCGCGGCATTGCGATTCGCCCGGATGTGTTGCTGCTGGATGAACCCTGCTCTGCTCTTGACCCGATTTCTACTAGCCGCATTGAAGAGCTGATTTCCGAGCTGAAAAAAGATTACACCGTGGTTATTGTTACGCACAACATGCAGCAGGCGGCGCGTTGTTCCGATCATACGGCGTTTATGTATTTGGGTGAGCTGATTGAGTTCAGCGATACTGATACCCTGTTTACTGCTCCGCGGCAGAAACAGACTGAAGATTACATCACCGGTCGTTACGGTTGATTAGGAAGCATCATGGATAATCTGAATCTGAACAAACACATCTCCGGTCAGTTTAATGCCGAATTGGAACATATCCGTACCCAGGTTCTGACGATGGGCGGGCTGGTGGAGCAACAACTGAGTAACGCAATTACCGCGATGCACAATCAGGATGCGGAGCTGGCTCAGCAGGTCATTGAAGGTGACGATGACGTTAACATGATGGAAGTGGCCATCGATGAAGCCTGCGTGCGCATTATTGCGAAACGCCAGCCTACCGCCAGCGACTTGCGTCTGGTGATGGCGATCATCAAAACCATTTCTGAATTAGAACGTATCGGCGATGTGGCGGATAAAATCTGTCGCACCGCATTGGAGAAGTTCTCCCATCAGCATCAGCCGCTGTTAGTGAGCCTGGAATCCTTGGGGCGTCACACCGTGCAAATGCTGCATGATGTACTAGATGCTTTTGCTCGTATGGATCTGGATGAAGCGATTCGTATTTATCGCGAAGATAAGAAAGTGGATAAAGAGTACGAAGGCATTGTGCGCCAATTGATGACGCACATGATGGAAGACTCTCGCACTATCCCCAGCGTATTGACCGCGTTGTTCTGTGCTCGCTCTATTGAGCGTATCGGCGACCGCTGTCAGAATATTTGTGAATTTATCTTCTACTTCGTCAAGGGACATGATTTCCGTCATCTTCGTGGTGATGCGTTGGAAAAACTGCTGGTGCAGAAAGATAAGAAAGCGGAATAGTCAATCTGCGTTCAATATAACACTCACGCCCTGCAAGCAGGGCGTGAGTGTTATTAATCTAAAATTTTCTAGCACGGTGATCCGTGTCTGCTTTTTCATAGTGCAGTGTTAGCCTGGTATGCACTATTGACGTACCGAGAATCGCAAAGAAATACTTATCGTAGACCCCGATCGTGTTATTTATTGATGCCCAGTATTCAAAAATAAAGCACGCCACGACTACGGTTTCTCCTTTTTAGAAAGGCATCCCCTAAAATCAGTAAAGATATAAACCGACGATTGGCTTCAGTCTTGCAATAAATACCTGGTGTCTTTTCACTGATGGTATGGAGAATAGCATGATGCATTCCCTAGCAAGACTGATAAATAAATATACCTTATCCGTATTACTAATGAGTTTCGCCTCACAGAGTTATGCGGGAAAACAGAACGACACGTTAGTTTATGCCTCGGATAACGAGGTAGAAAATGTTAGCCCCTATCACAACACGCTCCGTGAGGGCGTCATTATTTCGAATTTGGTTTGGGATCGCCTTATTTATCGCGATCCCAAAACGGGAGAATATAAACCCCAATTAGCCGCAAGTTGGGCGTGGGATTCACCGAAAATATTGGTTCTGCACCTACGTAAAGGCATTAAATTTCACAACGGCGATGATTTTACCGCAGACGATGTAATTTATACGTTTAATAATATTGCCGGGAATAATACCGGATCGGTAATGCCGCAGAGTGTTAACTGGATTAAAGAAACGGAAAAGGTAGATGACTATACCGTAAAGTTGCATCTGGCCAAGCCTTTCCCCGCGGCGTTGGAGTATTTATCCGGTCCGACGCCGATTCTTCCGGCTAAATATTTTCAGCAGGTTAAATTAGCCGGTTTCAGCAAGGCGCCGATAGGCACCGGACCTTACAAAATAACCAGCGTGACGCCGGGTCAGGGGGTCACAATGGAAAAGAATCCCGATTACTTCAAAGAAAGTCCGATCGGGCAACCCAAAATCGGCAAGCTGAAATTTGTGGTTATCCGCGATCCGGAAACGCGGCTGGCGCAGTTGATGACTGGGCAGGTCGACTGGATCTGGCGCGTGTCAGCGGACCAAATGCCGTCACTGGAGGCGATGCCGAACATCACGGTAAAAAGTGGCGAAACCATGCGGGTCGGTTTCCTGGCGCTGAATATTAACGCCAGCGGAGCGGGAGGGGCGCCATTAAAAGATTTGCGTGTTCGTCAGGCGATAAACTACGCCATTAACCGTAAAGGGATTGTCGATAACCTGGTGCAAGGAGGGAGCCAGCCAGTTTATTCCGCCTGTTTCCATGCTCAGACAGCGTGTAATACCAGCAAGGTTATCCAGTACGATTACAACCCGGAAAAAGCGAAACAATTGCTCGCCGAGGCGGGCTATCCCGATGGGTTCGATACCGATATCTGGGCTTACCGTGAGCGTGATTACGCGGAAGCGATTATTGGCGACCTGCGCAAAGTCGGCATTCGCGCCCGCCTGCACTATGTACAGTACCAGGTGATGTCCGCCGATTTGATCTCAGGTAAAGCGCCGATAGGGATCCGCACCTGGGGATCGTATTCCATCAATGACGCTTCTGCGTTCGTTACGCCCTACTTTGGTGGCAAAGGCGACGACATATGGAAAGATGCCGACGTCACCAGCATGTTGGAAAAAGCCGACCAAAGCATCGATCCAAACGTTCGCAGCGCGCAATATGCCGATTTATTGGGCCGTATTTCCTCTCAGGCCTATCTGGCGCCGCTGTTCTCCTACTCAACAAACTATGCGTTTACCTCCGATCTGAACTTCGATAGCTGGCCGGATGAGCTGCCGCGTTTTGCCATGGCTAGCTGGAAGGATACCCAATAGATTTCAAGTTGCAGGAAGGCGGCAACCGAGGGAATCCCCAAGAGCTTACACCAGTAAGTGATTGGGGTGAGTAAGGGCAGCCAACGCATCTGCGGCTTGAAAGATGACGGGTATAAAATGTTGCCGGGGAATCAATCAGCGCATTGGTTCCCGGTTCCCTCTGGCATCTGATGATAACGAGGAACTGGTCATGATTGTCTATATATTACAGCGGCTTCTGGTGGCGCTGGCGGTGTTGTTTACCGTTGCCGTCATCAGTTTCTCCCTCTTGAACCTTTCCGGCGATTTGGCCGCCGCCATTGCCGGGCCGGACGCCTCAGCCGATGTCATTGAAAGTATTCGGGTTCAACACGGGCTGGACCAGCCATTAACCACGCAGTTCATGCACTGGATGTGGGCGGCGCTACATCTCGATTTCGGGCGCTCTTTCTATTTTGAAAATACGGTTATGGAGCTAATTGGTCAGAGAATGCCGGTGACGCTCAAGCTGGGCGTAGTTTCTCTGCTGCTGGCGCTGGTAGTGGCGATTCCGCTTGGCGTATTGGCGGCGGTATTTCGTGATACCTGGATTGACCGATGCGCCATTTTTATCTCGGTTATTGGCCAGGCCATGCCGAATTTCTGGTTTGCCCTGATCCTGATTCTTATCTTTGCCGTTGGGCTCAAGTGGGTGCCAGTGGCAGGGAATACGAGCTGGCATAACTTTGTATTGCCAGCGGTGGCGTTGGGCTATTACGCGATGCCGTCACTGATGCGGCTGACCCGCTCCGGGATGCTGGATGTGCTGGGTTCGGATTATATCCGCACCGCGCGGGCGAAAGGGTTGAGCGCCTTTAACGTGATTGTTAAGCACGGTTTGCGTAACGCCATTATTCCTGTGGTAGCGCTGGCGACGGTTGAACTGGGCTTTATGTTGGGCGGGTCGGTGGTCATTGAATCTATCTTCGCGCTACAGGGATTAGGGCAACTGGCGTGGGACTCCATCTCCCGAAATGATTTTCCGGTGGTGCAGGCCATCGTATTGATTATTTCCGTGTTTTATATCGGGCTGACATTTTTGGCGGATGTGCTTAATGCGGCGTTAGATCCGCGCTTACGTACCCAATGAGGAGCAGCCATGAAAACTTCATCATCACTTTCTTCAACGTTAGCGGCGAAAGCGCCGGTGCTTGAATCAGGGCTGACACCGAAACCGACGTGTCTGCGGCGTGGACTGACGGCCATTCTGGGTCATCACAGCATGACGCTGGGGCTGATTATTCTCGCTGTCATTATGGTGGCGGCGATCTTCGCTCCGTTTATCAGCCCGCACGATCCCTATGCGCAGGACGTCAGCCAGCGTTTGATACCGCCGGTCTGGCACGAGAAAGGAAGCTGGGATCACCTATTGGGCACCGACAAGCTGGGGCGTGATTACCTAAGCCGCTTGCTGTACGGCGCGCGCGTCTCCCTGATTATCGGGCTGGTCGCCGTGGTGGTCTCCGGGTTTATCGGTGTCACCTTGGGGGTACTGGCGGGCTACTTCGGCGGGCGCGTCGATGCTGTCGTCAGCTACATTCTGACCGTTCGTCTCTCCATGCCGGTAATTCTGGTGGCGCTGGCGACCGCTGCGTTGGTGGGCGGCTCGGTAAAGGTGGTTATCCTATTGCTCGGTTTACTCTTGTGGGACCGTTTTCTGATTGTTTCGCGATCGGTGACTCGTCAACTGCGTGAGGCTGAATTTATCGCAGCGGCCAGAACGCTGGGCGCATCGTCGCTATTTATCATGCTGCGAGAAATCCTTCCCAACCTGATCGGGCCATTGACGGTAGTCGCGACGCTGGAAATTGCCCACGCCATTTTGCTGGAAGCCACGCTCTCCTTTCTTGGCTTGGGCGTTCAACCGCCGATGCCGTCCTGGGGGCTGATGATCGCCGAAGGTAAGGCTTATATGTTTTTTCAACCCTGGGTGATTCTGATTCCGGGCATTGTGTTGGCGATCGTCGTGTTGGGGATCAATCTGGTAGGCGATGGCCTACGTGATATCACCGCGCTGGACGGGCGTAACTGAGGAAATGGCCATGACGAATGACATATTGCTGGATATAAAAAACCTGCGGGTCGCTCTGCCCACCTCCCAAGGGACGTTGCACGCGGTGCGGGGGATTGATTTTTCGGTCAAGCGGGGGGAGATGCTGTGTCTGGTAGGCGAATCGGGCTGTGGTAAATCCATGACTTCGCTGGCGTTGATGGATTTACTGCCGCGTAAGGCGGTGCGTTCGGCGGACAGAATGCGTTTCAAGGGAATGGATTTACTGACGCTGCAAAAGCGGCAGATTACCGCGTTGCGCGGCGATCAAATATCGATGATTTTCCAGGAGCCAATGACCTCGCTCAATCCATCTTTCACTTTGGGAAACCAGCTTTGTGAAACGCTGCTGGCGCACCGCAAGGTATCACAGGCCGAAGCCAGAGACAGGGCGGTGTATCTGATGGAGCGGGTGGGGATTCCAATGGCTTCCGCACGATTGAATCAGTATCCCCATCAACTTTCTGGCGGCCTGCGTCAGCGCATCATGATTGCCATGGCGCTGATGTGCGAGCCGGCGTTGATTATCGCCGATGAGCCCACTACCGCGCTGGACGTAACGATTCAGGCGCAGATTTTACGGATGTTGCGCGAGCTTCAGCAGGAACTGGGTACGGCGGTGATTTTTATCACACACGATCTGGGCGTCGTGGCGCGTATCGCCGATCGGGTGGCGGTAATGTATGCCGGACAGATTGTAGAAACCGCGCCGGTAAGAGCCTTGTTTACCCAGCCGCAACATCCCTATACCCGCGCATTACTCGACTGCATCCCCGTACAGGGGAAAACCGTGCCCGGCCAACCGTTGAAAGCGATCTCGGGCGTCGTGCCCAGCCTGATCGGCGAACAACAAGGCTGTGCGTTCAGCAATCGCTGTACCTACTGTCGTGACGTTTGTCGCCAGGATGCGCCTTATGTGCATGTGACCCCCGACCATGAGGTGCGCTGCATTCGGGCGTTGAAGCCGGAGGAAGTCGCATGAACCGTCAAACGCATCAGGAACCTGGCCCTACGGCACTGCCGACGCATATTCCTGGCAACGATGATATCGCGCTGGAGCTATGTGCGCTGACCCGGGTGTTTCGCTTGAACCGCGGCCTATTTTCCCGTGCGGGCGAAATTCGCGCGGTCGATAACGTTTCTTTGCGCGTGCGTCGCGGTGAAACGCTTGGGTTAGTGGGCGAATCGGGGTGTGGAAAAAGTACGCTGGCAAAAATGCTGTTGGGATTGCTTGAACCCACGTCCGGTAATGTGTTGATCGAAGGGCGCGAGATTGACATCAGCCAGCGCAAAGAAATGGCTTCCCGCATTCAGCCTATTTTTCAGGATCCCTATTCCTCCCTGAATCCGCGGCGAACCGTCGCCAACATTGTGGAAGTCGCCCTGAACCTTCATGGCATCGGCACCCCGGATGAGAGAAAGGCGCGGGTTAAGGAGATGCTGGATGTGGTGGGGATGCCCGCCCGAACGCACAACCAGTACCCCGGCCAGCTTTCAGGGGGGCAGCGTCAGCGGGTAGCGATTGCGCGGGCGCTGATTCTGCGGCCTGACATTCTGATTTGCGATGAACCCACATCGGCACTGGATGTTTCCGTACAGGCGCAAATCCTCAATTTGCTGCTTGAACTCAAACAGGAATTCGGCCTCACCTATCTACTCATCAGCCATAACTTATCGGTGGTAGAACATTTGGTCGATCATGTGGCGGTTATGCAGCAGGGGACGATTGTCGAACAGGGAACGCGTGAACAGGTTTTTCACTCGCCGCAGCATTCGTATACCCGATCGCTACTGGCGTCGGTACTGACGCCCGATCCGGAATTGGGTATTCCAGATATTGAACGGCATTAACCCTTGGAAAGAGGATAGATGGACCATGACGCGTGAAGAGACGATTCAGGCAACCGTTGATTATTTTGCTTCAGGAGAATTCGCGCAGACGCTGGCGCGCCGCGTGGCGTTTCGTACGGAAAGCCAGAACAAAGACAGTGGGCCGCTGCTCGCAGCTTATCTAACGGAGGAAATGATCCCGGCATTGCAGGCGTTATCATTTGAATGCCTGTTGGTTGAAAACCCGGTGAATGAAAGGTGTCCTTTTTTGTTGGCCCGCCGTATTGAGCCTCAGGCGGCATTGACATTGTTGACCTACGGTCATGGCGACGTAGTGCGCGGATACGATGAACAATGGCGTGAAGGATTATCGCCCTGGGATATGGTCAGGAGCGACAATCGCTGGTATGGCCGTGGAACGGCGGACAATAAAGGCCAACACACCATTAATCTGGCGGCGCTGGAGCAGGTGTTGAAAGCGCGGGGTGGGCGATTAGGCTACAACGTGAAAATCATCCTGGAAATGGGGGAAGAGGACGGTTCGCCGGGGTTGAATGCGGTGTGTGAACAGTATCGTGACTGGCTGGCGGCCGATTTGTTCATCGCTTCGGATGGTCCTCGCGTTTCAGCCTCCCGGCCGACGCTGTTTCTCGGTTCTCGCGGGGTATTTAACTTTGAGCTTCAGCTAAATTTACGTGAGGGCGCTCACCACTCGGGTAACTGGGGAGGATTGTTGAGTAATCCGGGGATCAGACTGGCGCATGCCATTGCCAGTATGGTTGACGAACACGGGAAAATTTTAATTCCAGAGCTTCGTCCGCCGGCGCTCTCAGATAATCTGCGTCGCCTGTTGTCCGACATTGAATTGGGCGGCGGTGAGACGGATCCCGTCATCGATCCTAAATGGGGGGAACCGGGTTTGACGGCCGCCGAAAAGGTCTATGGCTGGAACACGCTGGATGTATTGGCGTTCGTCACGGGGAACCCGGATAAGCCCGCTCACGCGATTCCACCGTGGGCAAAAGCGCATTGTCATATGCGTTATGTGGTGGGCTGCGACGTCGAAAATTTTACCCGCTATATTCGCCAGCATCTTGATGCCAACGGTTTTGACGATGTTGAGATAAGGAATGGCGCCAGCCACTATCAGGCTACCCGATTAAACCCCAACGATCCGTGGGTAGAATGGGGCGTGGCATCCATCAAACATTCGGTTGGCGCAAAAGCGGCCGTATTACCGAACTTTGGCGGTGGCTTACCTAATGCCTGCTTTTCGGAAACCCTGGGTTTACCGACGCTGTGGGTGCCTCATTCGTATCCGGCTTGCTCTCAGCATGCGCCGAATGAGCATATTTTGCTGGATATGACGCTGGAAGCACTGAAAATCATGACCGGACTGTTCTGGGATCTGGCTGAACAAGGGGCGGATATCGCCAATGCACGTTTGCGGATGGAAAAACCGCCGTCGGTAGCGGCACTGTAAAAACGGATACCGTGTCTGTCGGTTAACACTTAGGCGGGGGATCGCATGCATAACAACGAAATTCGTTATTTCATGGCTGTGGCGAGTACCGGATCACTGAGTGCGGCCAGCCAGCAGTTGTTTGTGGCCGTATCAGCCATCAGTCGCCAGATACAGCGTCTGGAAACCCGCATCGGCGCTCCTTTATTTGAGCGACATGCGCGTGGAATGGTGTTGAACGATGCCGGGCATATTCTGGAAAATCATGTCCGGCGCAGCATCGCGGATATGGAGCTGGCGATTGCCGAAATTGAAGGGCTGAAATCTTCCCGCCAAACCACGATTCGTATCGTGTGTACCGATGGGATCGCCTTTAATCTGTTGCCAACGCTGCTGGCGAACTACCGGCAGCAGCACCCGGCAGTCAATTTTGTGCTAACGGTTGGTAGCGCCAGACAGATCCCCGAACTGATTCGCCACGGTGAATGTGATGTCGCGCTAAAGTTCTGCCTGTCGCCGGAGCACGGTATCAAGGTGATCTCAACGTTTTCGGCCCCGTTTATGGTGGTGATGAAGGACGATCATCCGCTGGCGCATCAAGATTTTTATTTGGCCGATCTGAATGCTTATCCTGTTGTCTTGCCCGATCAGGCGGCGACGGTCCGCCAGCTATTTGACCTCTCCTGTCGTATGAGTGGTGTGTTTATCGACCCCGTTTTTACCTCTAACCACTTCTCCACCCTGTATACCTTTTTGCTCAACACGCCGAGTGCGATTGCCATATGTAGCCACTTTTCCGTGTTATATAGCGCCCGGCGCGATGGCCTTCAGGTGAAGTCCGTCGGTCTGGAGCAATTGGGACAGCGAACGTTGCAGGTTCAAACTGAAGTCAACAAACCAGTGACGACCGTGCTGAGAAATTTTTTTGATTTCTTAGAAGATGAGCTGGTGCGGCAGGATGCCCTATTTCGTCAGGACTTTTACCTTTAGGCGCACGATTTTTTATGCTTAATTTTATTGCTATTTCTTGGTTTATATCGAAATAATTTTATTTTAAATTCATGCTTAATGAAATTTAAAAGATAAAAACATAATTATTTAGCAATTTAAATTCGTTTTAATACAGGTAATATTGTTCCCATGGCGTGACGGTATTTCCTTGATAAATATGCATGCCCTGCAACCAATGACCCCTTTTTATTCACCGGAGCACAATTATGAATCTGGAAAAATTCCCTCGTTATCCATTAACTTTTGGCCCCTCTCCTATTACGCCAATGAAAAGGCTCAGTGAATATTTAGGTGGAGACGTAGAAATTTATGCCAAGCGTGAAGATTGTAATAGCGGCCTGGCGTTCGGCGGGAATAAAACGCGCAAGCTGGAATATCTGATCCCCGAAGCGCTGGAACAGGGGTGTGATACGTTAGTTTCTATCGGCGGCATTCAATCTAATCAAACGCGTCAGGTTGCCGCAGTGGCTGCGCATTTGGGAATGAAATGTATCCTGGTGCAGGAGAATTGGGTTAATTATGCCGATGCGGTTTACGATCGCGTCGGTAATATTGAATTATCTCGTATTATGGGGGCCGATGTCCGTCTGGATGCTGCCGGTTTTGATATTGGCATTCGTGAAAGCTGGAAGAATGCGATGGAAGAAGCCTCGCGAAATGGCGGCAAGCCTTTCCCGATCCCTGCTGGCTGTTCCGAGCACCCATATGGCGGTTTAGGTTTTGTTGGTTTCGCCGAAGAAGTGCGCCAGCAGGAAAAAGATCTGGGTTTTAAGTTTGACTATATCGTGGTGTGTTCCGTTACTGGTAGTACGCAGGCGGGGATGGTGGTGGGTTTCGCCGCGGATGGTCGTTCACGCAATGTTATTGGCATTGATGCCTCGGCCAAACCGGAAAAAACGAAAGCACAGATTCTGCGTATTGCACAGAATACGGCCAATCTGGTCGAGCTGGGCCGTGAAATTACCGAAGAGGATGTGGTGCTGGATACTCGCTATGGCGGCCCAGAGTACGGCCTGCCGAATGAGGGCACGCTGGAAGCGATACGTTTGTGTGCGCGTATGGAAGGGGTAATGACCGATCCGGTGTATGAAGGAAAATCCATGCAGGGCATGATTGATATGATCCGTAACGGTGAGTTTCCGAAAGGATCGAAAGTCTTGTATGCCCATTTGGGCGGCGCGCCGGCACTGAGCGCCTACAGCTACATTTTCCGCAATGGCTGATCTATTAGCAGGAAACGCCGGGCAACAGATTGTTTCCTTCCGGCGTAAAAGGGGCTGAGTCGGGAGTGGCCTTCAGGATGAGCCGCATGGATGCGGCGAAAGCCAGTGCCGCGTCGGGAACGCGTCACTGGCGGTCCGTCAGAAGGCCGATCCCGGCGAGGGCACCGCGTAGCGGCCCCGTTCCGCCAATAGCCTCAGGTCAAGGAGCTGCGGCGATTGAGCGCTCCTTGTCGGGCGCGTGCTACTTCGTTGCATAAAAATACCTTGCTTTTCGCGCACGAAACTTCATTGAACTTATCTATATCATGGTGATAAAAACCGACATTAATAAGTTCCTTTGTATCAGGATCAAAACGTCAGTTGTGTGGTGGAAAGCACTTCCCTCAGCCCGATGAAGGAACGAATCTGGCGCACGCCGGGTAGAAACAGCAATTGTTCCGCGTGTAGACGATTGAAGCTCTGATTGTCTTTCGTTCTGATGGTCAACATATAATCGAACTCCCCCGTCACCACGTGACACTCCATGCAGCCGCTGATCTTCTGAACGGCGGCCTCGAAATCTTCAAAGGAACTGGGTGTCGATCGATCCAACACCACCCCGATTAATACCACCAGCCCGGCGTTAAGCGCTTGCGGGTTTAGTAATGCCACAAATCCTTTTATCAAGCCGCTTTGCCGGAGTCGCTCAACGCGTCTCAGACAGGCTGGCGGGCTAAGGCTGACCTTTTCTGCCAGTGCGACATTTGAGATCGACGAGTCGGCCTGCAAAATACGTAAGATCGCGGTATCAAAGCGATCCAGTTCGTAAGGCTTTTTCTCGTCCGATAAAAGCTGGGAGTTTGAGGTTTTCTCTTTCATTTTGGGATTCCCGCTGGCATCTGCGACGTCGAATTTTGCCATCGCGTCAATTCAGATAATTAATCTACGGGTTTTTGAGCAGGAGATTAATAAAAATAAGAAAAGCCTCTACCTGTGCGTAATAGATTACGTCGCGCCAGTTCGTCATCTATCAGGATAATCTGCCAAAAATGCAATGTAACATAAGGTTATATTATAGCTATTTATGTTATTTCCCGCGTTTTCAGCCTACTGATAGCCTGCTGATAATACAGAAATCACTAAGAGGCAGGGTATGAGAAAGCAGATTTTGACAGTGACGTTGTTAGCCGGGTTGACTGCCGTTTCTGGCGCTGCACAGGCAGATAAACTGGATGAGATTCAGAAAGCGGGCGTTGTGAAAATCGCCGTCTTCGACAGTAATCCCCCCTTCGGTTATGTCGATCAGCAGAGCAAAAAACTGGTGGGTTATGACGTGGATATCGCCGAGGCAATTGGTAAGGCGCTGGGGGTGAAGGTCGAACTGCGGGCGACGAACCCGGCTAACCGTATTCCGTTGCTAAGCTCGAAGAAGGTGGATCTGATAGCCGCTAACTTCACCATTACTGATGAACGCGCCAAGCAGGTTGATTTTAGTATCCCTTATTTTGCTACCGGGCAAAAATTCATCGCCCGTAAAGGCGTGCTGAAAACCCCGGACGATATAAAAACGCTGCGTATCGGTGCGGATAAAGGCACCGTACAGGAAATCACCCTGCGTGAGCACTACCCGACGGCCAAAGTGATTTCCTACGACGATACGCCGTTGGCTTTCGCCGCGTTGCGCAACGGCAACGTTCAGGCGATCACGCAGGATGATGCCAAGCTGGTTGGCCTGTTAGCGAACGTACCTGACGCCCAGAAGGCAGAGTTTGAAATTTCCCCGTTCAGCATTACCAAAGAATATCAGGGGATCGGGATTCCCAAAGGCGAAACGCGCCTCACCGCAAAAATTAACGACACGCTGATTAATTTGGAAAAGCAGGGTGAAGCGAAAACGATCTACGATCGCTGGTTCGGGCCGAATACGAAATCATTTCAGCCGCGCGGCGACTTCACCTTTGCCCCGCTGGATCAGCAACCTAAATCCTGATGGCGGAAGCGTGTAGTGCTATGAACCTAAGCCCTCTGCCTGACAGGGGGCATTTTTATTTAGGGTATATATCTTCATGACAACGAGAGAGAAAACGCATGGATACGGCGCTGCATTTGCTTGAGTCATGGCTGTTAGCGCCTCAATATCTTTTCTGGTTATGGCACGGTTTCCTGATCACGCTGGGCATTTCCTTTAGCGCAATCGTGCTATCAACCACGTTGGGTTTTCTGCTGGCGGCGGCCAGAGACAGCCAGATTTGGGCACTGCGCAGCGTCGTTGTCGCCTATAGCTCGCTATTCCGTAATACACCGCTGCTGGTACAACTGTTCTTCTGGTATTTCGGCGCTGGACAACTGTTTCCCTCGGTGATAATGCAATGGCTGAATTCACCCCATACGCTTTCGTTATTCGGTAGTACGTTGGTCTGGCCTTCTTTTGAGTTTTTGGCAGGGCTGATCGGGCTAACCCTTTATTCCAGTGCGTTTGTCGCCGAGGAGATTCGCGCTGGCGTGCGTGGCGTGGCACGCGGACAGAAGTATGCCGCGCAGGCGTTGGGGTTAACGGGGTGGCAGTCCATGCGTTATGTGGTGTTGCCGCAAGCGTTAAGGATTGCGCTACCGCCGTTACTTGGGCAATACATGAATATCGTCAAGAACTCGTCGTTGACGATGGCGATTGGCGTCGCTGAATTGTCCTATGCGTCGCGACAGGTGGAGACGGAAACCTTACGCACCTTTCAGGCGTTTGGCGTGGCGACGGTGTTATATATCGTGATTATTGCCGTGATGGAAGGTTGGGGTATGTGGCGTCAGCAGCGCAATGTGGCGGAGAGACATTGAGATGGATTTTACCATTATCACCGATAACCTCGGCTATTTGATGTGGGGGACGTTCCCGGATGGGCCTCTTGGCGGCGCGGCGTTAACGCTGGCGATGAGCCTGCTGGCGGGTATCGCGTCTGCTATCTTGGGTACGATTCTGGGCGTGGCGCTGGCGATGTCGCGCGGCGTATGGAGCGCGCTGCTGGCACTGGTGCTAGGGTTCTTCCGCGCAATACCGGTCATCATGCTGATTTTCTGGACCTATTTTTTACTCCCGATCGTTTTTGGCGTCGATATCCCTGAAATTACCACCGTCGTATGTGCGCTGGCGCTGATTGCGTCGGCGTATCTGGCGCATGGCGTAAAGGCGGGCATTGTCGCGATTGGACGCGGCCAGTGGCAGGCCGGACTCTCGCTGGGATTAAGCCGCTGGCAGGTGTTGTGGCAGATTGTCCTGCCGCAGGCGCTGCGGATGATGGTGCCCTCCTTCATTAATCAGTGGATTTCCCTGATTAAAGACACCTCACTGGCCTACATTGTCGGCGTCGGTGAACTGACGTTTCTTGCGACACAAGTCAATAACCGCAGCATGGTCTACCCGATGGAAGTTTTCCTGTTTGTCGCGCTGGTCTACTTCGTGTTTTGCCTGTCGCTGGAACTGCTGGCAAACCGGGTTAACGCCCGTTTTAACCCGCAGGAAAAACAACCAAAGCGCCGTTTGCTGTGGTGGCGCAATAAACCAGCCTGAAGATGATAATTGTTCAAAAACCTATTTGGCAGAACAAAACGGACGTAACGGAATAGAAGAGTAAAGCATTTGCGCCAGCCGAGCATGCAGGGACGTACTTGCAGCGTCTTTACGATCTCTCCGTTACTCCCGCTCTGCCACCTTAAGAGCCTATCCCAATAGGCCTTTGCTTCTACGCCGTGATATTCCAGCCTTTCTCGCGCCAGATTTGCGGCAGTTCGCGCATATCGTCAAACATTGTGACCAGCGGGTGATGAATCGGCTGATTGTGGGGGTCGGCGCAGTAATAGAACACCGGAATACCCGCCGTGATGCCCGCTTGTACGCCTGCGGCGGAGTCTTCAACCAGAATGCAGTGCTCGATGGGAAGCTGTAGTTGCTCGGCGGCGTGATACAGCACCGCCGGATCGGGCTTCCACTTTTTCAGATCGTAGCCGCTATAGAGATGGTCGCCAAACAGATCGAGCATCTGTGTCAGGCCGAGCGAATGCTGCATCTTACTGACCGGGCCGTTGGAAACCACGGCCATCGGAACGGTGATAGACTGCACTAGCTCACGTGCGCCCTCGATAGGTTGCAGAAATTCATCGAACAGACGTCTTACCTCTTGCCGGAAATGGCGCTCCGCATCTTCTATCGATACCGTTAAGCCGTGCTGCTGGCTGATGCGGGCTATGATCTCGTACAGCTTCACGCCCTTATACGTTTTTATCACCTCCTCCAGCGATAAGTTCACCCCATAGGGGATGAAGATATTTACATAGGCCTGGCAACACAGCACTTCACTATCAACCAGTGTGCCATCACAGTCGAAGAAGACGCATTCAATACGGGGCATGACCTATCCTTATGATGAGATAAACGTTGACGCCTCTACTTTATCCCATTAGCGCGATATTACGACCAGCAATGTTAGTTTCTGGGCCTTGATCCTAAGAGGTAGAGCCTTAATTCAGGAGATATTTGGCGCCATCGCCATGAGGTCATTGCTTTCGCTTATATGATGAAAAAAAAGGGAGGAGCGGCGTAAAAAACGGTGTTTTGTTATAGGATACCCCACGACGGTTATTTCCTTCCTTTGGATTGTTACTCATGAATAAATCACAACCCGATCTTGCTACTGGGCAAGGCCTGTTGGAGCGTGTGTTTAAACTCAAGCAGCACGGTACGACAGTACGTACGGAAACCATTGCCGGTTTCACGACGTTTTTGACGATGGTTTACATTGTTTTTGTTAACCCGCAGATATTGGGCGCGGCGGGAATGGATACCAAAGCCGTTTTCGTGACCACCTGCCTGATTGCGGCATTCGGCAGTATTCTTATGGGGCTGTTGGCTAATCTGCCGGTGGCGCTGGCGCCCGCTATGGGGTTGAATGCTTTTTTTGCCTTTGTGGTGGTGGGGGCGATGGGGCTGCCATGGCAGGTAGCGATGGGCGCTATTTTTTGGGGCGCAATCGGTTTCCTGCTGCTGACTCTTTTCCAGATCCGCTATTGGATGATCGCTAATATTCCGCTTAGCCTGAGACTCGGTATCGCCAGCGGTATTGGGTTATTCATCGCCATGATGGGGCTGAAAAATGCGGGCATTATCGTTGCTAATCCTGAAACGCTGGTGACGATTGGTAACCTGACGTCACACAGCGTGCTGTTGGGTGCGCTGGGTTTTTTCATCATTGTGGCGCTGGCCTCACGCAATATTCACGCTGCGATACTGATTTCCATCGTGGTGACCACTTCGATAGGTCTGCTGCTGGGAGATGTTAAGTTTTCGGGCGTTTTTTCCTTACCGCCTAGCGTAACGAGTGTCGTCGGCCAGGTCGATCTGGCGGGCGCGCTGAATCTGGGGATGTCGGGCATCATCTTCTCCTTCATGTTGGTTAATCTGTTCGATTCTTCCGGTACGCTCATCGGTGTGACGGATAAAGCCGGTCTGGTGGATGCGCAGGGTAAGTTCCCGCGCATGAAGCAGGCGCTGTATGTCGATAGTATCAGCTCTGTGGCAGGGTCGTTTATCGGGACATCGTCCGTCACGGCCTATATTGAAAGTTCCTCCGGCGTCTCTGTCGGTGGGCGTACTGGCCTGACCGCCGTGGTCGTAGGGTTGCTGTTTCTTCTGGTTATTTTCCTGTCACCGTTGGCGGGTATGGTGCCTGCCTACGCGGCGGCTGGCGCGCTGATTTATGTCGGCGTATTGATGACGTCCAGCCTGGCGCGAGTGAAGTGGGATGATTTAACCGAAGCCGTTCCGGCTTTTATCACCGCGGTGATGATGCCATTCAGCTTCTCTATTACCGAAGGGATCGCGCTTGGCTTTATCTCTTATTGTGTGATGAAGTTGGCGACGGGGCGTTGGCGCGAAATCAGCCCGTGTGTGATGGTCGTCGCGTTGTTATTCCTGCTGAAAATCGTGTTTATTGACGGGCATTAATGGGGCTTTGCTCCTGTCTCCCCGGCGCTACCGTCTGCGCCAACGTAGCTGGCTACGTTGGCGCGATGGATGTGGCTTTTTCCACATGATGACCGGTTAATTTCATATAGCGCACGGATTGGCGCTGCTGCTGTAGAATCTCTCCCGTTTTATTCATTCCCGTAGCTGATGTGTATTTCCACATCATTAGCCGGTTAAGCGTCGGAATATGGGCACAGGCCCACACCAGATAATCATCAACATCGCTCATCACTTCTACGGTGGGAATGCCAATGGAATGTAGTCTGCCAGAGGCGGGGTGGAGTTTTAGCGTATGAGAAGGGTGCGCATTTGCGCCAGGGATTTTCATCAATGATTGGCGGATGGTGCAAAGTTGAGTCGCCGCTTCCAGCGGATCGCGTTGAGCGTCAATCCATGCCTGCTCGGCCTGCGTCTGTGCCAGCATCTGTGGCACAACCTGGGTCATTGGCCGGACATGAATGAGCTCAATATCCATCCCTACGCGGCCCTCTTCGCTCAGGAGAATGGCAATAGTATTACCCGCATAACCGATACTAAAATGGGGCAAGTGCGGATCGGCAAAATAGGGGCGTCCCTCCGGGGCGGTCAGTAGCGGGGGCAGTAGTGGGTAGCCAAAAAAATAGAACATCATTTCGGCCAGTAGTACGCGGCTTTTCAAATAGCGCTCGCGGCGCTTAGCCGAAAATACCTGTGTCGATGAGATCAGCCTGTCTGGCAGCCTCTGTAAGCCAGGAAGCGCTTCCATGCTTGTCCACCTGACAAAATGACAGGTCATTGTTCACTCCGTGATCGTGATGAAAGAGGGGAATCTATCCGGTATTACCAATGCATATTATCAGACTAATATATGATCTAAAGAAAAATCGGTGGATAAATCGGCGAAAATTATTTATTAAGTTCACCGAATTTCCTGTATTGCATGCTGTGTGGCAACAGTACTATGTTCGCTATATTTCTGCGGCGTTAAGGGGTTGTCCATCCCAGGGCTGAGCGCCGTTGTTTTTCTAACGTTTGTTTATGCAGTTCCTCCGCTGTCACTAATCGCAGCGCCGATGTTGGGCACACGCTGACGCAGGATGGGCTTTGGGCCACATCGGCACATAAATCGCATTTATGCACTTCGCTTTGCAAGAGTGTTAACTCCTCTCCATCATTTGACGCGGTGGCAACCACATCGATGGCCCCGAAGGGACAGGCGACAATGCAACTTTTGCAGCCAATGCAGCGGGCCTGAATAACCTGGATACTATTTCGATCGCGCACCAGCGCATCATTAGGGCATACGCTGGCACAGGGCGCGTTCTCACATTGGCGGCAAAGCACGGGGACGCTAACGCTGGCGCTTTTTATCACTGTTAAACGGGGAAAGAAGTGAGAAGGTCGCAACTCAGCGCTTTGACCACCGCTATGGGCTACTGCACAGGCGATCTCACAGGTTCGACAGCCAATACATTTTTCTGCTTCGGCGATAACAAATTGATTCATGAGTGGATCTCCTCACGAGTAGCGTTCACTTCGATATGTTGCGGATACGCTGGAATGGCGCCAGTGACGGCGGCGATCCCCATTGTCGCTAACATGCTCAATGCGGCCTTGCGCCCATCGGCTATAGCAGTAACGACTAAATCGGCGCCGCGCACGGCATCACCACCGGCAAAAATGCGCGGATGGCTGGTCTGGCACGGGATTTGACCATTGAGGGGCGCCATGATGTACCCGCCATCATCCAGATCAACGGCAGCCTCTTTCAACCACGGCATCCGGTGTGACTGAAAACCAAATGCGGTTATTACGGCTTCTGCGGGTTGTACGAACTCGGAACCCGGAATGGGGCGAGGGCGACGGCGGCCACTTGCATCGGGCTCGCCTAGTTCGGTGCGCACCAGACGAATGCCACAGACTTCCCCCTGTTCATTGAGGCAGATTTTTTGTGGTTGTACATTAAACATGAATTCCACACCTTCCTCGCGGGAATTCTTCACTTCTTTTTTCGAACCGGGCATGTTGGCTTCATCGCGGCGGTAGGCGCAGGTGACGGATAGCGCGCCTTGTCGTACAGAGGTGCGCAGGCAATCCATCGCGGTATCCCCGCCGCCAAGTACCACGACGCGTTTGCCTGCCATCGAGATATAGGGTTCATCCTTTGATTCTGGCAACCCCATCACGTGCTTGGTATTGGCAATCAGGAAAGGGAGTGCGTCAAAGACGCCGGGAGCATCTTCATTTTCAATGTTGGCCTTCATCGAACGATACGTCCCGACGCCAAGGAAAACGGTGTCATACTCGTCCAGAAGTTGAGCCAGCGCAATATCTTTGCCCACTTCTGTGTTTAGTCGAAATGTTATTCCCATCGCGCTGAATACCTCGCGCCGATGAATCAGAACGGCTTTATCCAGTTTGAAGGATGGAATGCCAAACGTGAGCAGCCCGCCAATTTCTGGATGGCGATCGAATACGACGGCCTCCACGCCGTTGCGTGCCAGGACATCGGCACAGGCTAGCCCAGCCGGGCCCGCCCCGATAATCGCCGCGCGTTTACCGCTGGGGACGACATGCGTCATATCAGGCGACCAGCCCATTGCCATTGCGGTGTCGGTAATGTAGCGCTCAATATTGCCGATGGTAATGGCGCCGTACTCTTTGCCTAGCGTGCAGGCGCCTTCACAGAGCCGATCCTGAGGGCACACCCGACCACAGATTTCCGGCAGGCTGCTGGTTTGATGCGACAGCGTAACGGCTTCAAGAATGCGTCCCTGCTTCGCCAGTCGCAGCAGTTCAGGAATATTATTGTGTAACGGACAGGTCCATTCACAGATCGCGCGTTTACCGCACGAAAGGCAGCGGCCGGCCTGATCTTCCGTCTGCTGTGCCGAGAAGCCGTGATAGATTTCATCAAAAGTCGATGTCCGCTGTGTGAGAGGTTTTTTCTCAGCATCCCGGCGCGGCCAGTTCTTCCTTTTACTGAGTGGGTTAGTCGTCATCGTTTGTCGCACGGGCGTTTCACGCTGCCAGTATGTGGCTGAACGTTGCGCCATCGCTTGCTGTTTTTCCTGACGATCGGCCACCAGCGTTTGTTCGCTGACGAGGCGTAACGCCTGAGTCGGGCACGCTTCTACGCACGCCTGGCCTTGTGGGCGATCGATGCAAAGATCGCATTTATGGGCAACGGTGCGATTATCCATGGGGTTGGTAACCATAGACATTGCGCCGAACGGACATGCTACAACGCAGCTTTTACACCCGATGCACTTTTCCTGAATGAGATGAATACTGTTGTCTTTTCTAATCAGCGCTTGTGTAGGGCACACGCTGGCGCAAGGTGCCTCTTCACAGTGCCGACAGGTTACGGCGGCTCGCAGCGCTGGTGAATTGAATGCCTTGATTCTGGGCTGAAACACGGTGGCGCTATCCGGATACTGCTCACCATTGTGTGAAATCACACAAGCAATCTCACATGCGTGGCACCCCATACAGTCTTGAGTACTGGCAATAACAAATCGGTTCATTACCTTCTCCCACCCTGAATCCCTCGATCGTGACTTTTATCCTAATTGCTGGATAGCGTCACAACCTTGATATAGAGCAGGTAAAAAGTCGGTAAATGTTAAATTTTGCGTAGAGTGGCAATAAAATTATTGAATCGTTTCAGTTGCTTATAATGTTACTGATAAGTAATATTCTTGAAACTTATGACCTTGTTTTTTATGTGGTTTACGGTGATTTATCGGCAGTAGCGGGGTTGGTGCTCATTACTTGTCACCCAACGTCCCTGTTTCTAAAATAGTCTGGAGGCAACCCGCGCGTAGTAGATGTTCACGATAGTGGTTTTGCCATCGGCTTTTTTGCATAGTTGGAATTTACGCGATTACGTCCTTGCTTTTTGGCGTTGTATAACAAAGAATCCGCTTCTTTAAATGCGTCATGAAAATCTTCAATTTTTTCCAGATGAAAAAAGCTTACTCCGATACTGGTTGTATATTTGACGGTACGGCCATCAGCCAGTGATAATGAAGAATTTTCTATAATAAAGCGAATTCTCTCTGCTATATCTAAACAGTCTGTCACAGAGAGACCCTGTGTTAGGATTAAAAACTCCTCTCCTCCCCATCGGCATAATAAATCTTGAGGTCGAGTATATTGCTTAAGCGTTGTTGCAAACGCTTTAATGACATTATCACCTATGGCATGCCCATAGGTATCATTAACTTTTTTAAAATGGTCAATATCAAGGAAGAAAAGCGCCATCATCTTATTTTCCCCACCTCGCATAGAGTTAATGATATTCATCATATGCTGATTGAGAGAACGTCTATTTAAAATGCCAGTAAGGGCGTCATGATTGCTTATCAGTTCTATTCTTTTAATGTTTTTTTTATTTTTATTTATGAATGACGATGCGGTGATAATGCTTATCATAATAAACGAAATGTTCATCTGGAATAAGTAGGATGATTCAAATAAGTAGTTTTTTTCCACTTTATCATGGATCTCTATTAGTCTGTTTATATAGATGTAATTCAATGAGACACCCGTTGCACAACAGATAAAAATAATCTTATTAAACGAATGAGTCAAAGAAAGATAAATTAACGGCAGTATTGCTAATATACTTGTTGTAATGTCTAAAGAGGCCATCAAAATAATAACTAGAACATAGGAAACGATAACCAAATGTTTTTTTATTGAGGTAAACGGTGTGATAAATCCATTTGCTATCTTTTTTATCCCTTTAAGAAATGGAAAAACAAAAATAACACTAGTACTCAGTTCTTCGCTAAACCATTTCCTCGATAGGATGAAGGTGTTTTCATTACCGCTTTGGGGGTATAAGTATAAACCATAAAACATGGATGAAATTATTGAACCTGTAAATATTGAAATAAATATAAAGAAAATATAATTCCTGCTTAATATACTATAGGATTTACCTTTTATTTTTAATAACGTTATAAATGTAATCCAAGCGGTAATGGTAAATACTAGACTGAGGACAGTATAAATTAATTTTTCCAAGAATGATTGGTTATTTTCAAAATAGATTGCTGGTAGTAATATTCCCAAAAAACCAACCATGCATAAAATAACGCTATGCAATGATTTTTTTTTAATGCTTTTATCTCGACTTCGATAACATATCAGAAAGCAAAATAAGAGAGTATCTGCTGGCCAGAATAAGGATGTGTCATCTAATAAACGGAAAATTAATCCTAATGAGCTGATAACTAAGGTTGAAATGAAAACAACTAATAATTCATAAGGACGAATTTTCATTTTTTCCCCGATTAGCGTATTTGATTCAGATCAAATGAGTTTAATCATGACATCCAAATACTTCTTATCTTAACTCATTTTAAACCTGTCATACGTCTAACGGCATATGCATTGACCACATTTACTCATCTTAGCCACAAGCCTAAGCAAACGCATTGTCATTAAGACCCAATCCCATTAGGGCTATTTTACCTGCCATTTTGGCCCTGGGCAGTGAGTGCCCGAAATCCTTACTTACGCCAAATACGCTCTGGTTTTTGCGCGCAGTCCGTGACCGAAATGACGGCGCTAATTACGCCTACTGGGATAGGCATTAAATGAGAAATATGCCGTTTATCACCGGAGGCGAATGCTTAGCCAGCCAGATTCCGTTCCCGGTAAATCTGGCTTCTCATAGATTATTAACTAACTGTATTTATTAATAATAAACACACTTTAGGGTTGGGGGAAAAATCAATAGGCAACTTGTGTCTTATGACCTTGCACAGCGATATCTCCCAAGGAACCCCCCATATCAGTAATGGAATGGGATCATGATCCGAGATATGCCAGAATCTCTTCCTTGTTAATGAGAATAAAGGGCTGATTGTCTTTCATATCCTCATCAAGAAGGTTGATATGAAAACGATTCAGAGTTTCATGCAAGCATGCCAGACGGCAGGACAAAATTAACTCCCCATCGGTTATACCATATTCCAGTTCCAGCGCGCGTTGGCGTGCCTGAGGCAGTTGGTCATTAGGCTTTAAAATGAGCTGAAGATGCTTGTTCCATGAGTCATCGCTTGCGGGATCAATCGTCGAGGGCTCGCCATCTTCGATGTGAAGGATTCGTGTAAGAATAAAATCTTTAAATTGCTGCTTAATATGGCAATAAGCGCGGACTCGCCACTGTAGCCCATCATTGCCTAATGCGTGTGGAGAAATGAGTCGCGGCGAATGATCCATTGATGATGAGGACTGATAGGAGATGCGCACAGTCCTTTTTTCTCGGATCGCTCTGACAATCACTTCAACGACGTGTTCGCTGTAGATATGGAGTGGGACAGGAATCCAGCTTACCTCTGGCGGCGATTCTATAAAACTGGCGTCAGCTTCCAGTACACCCGTCTTCATGGCTAATAATTCTGCTAAATAACGCTGAGCGGAGTTCTGCGGGTAGACCGCAGAGAACGTTGGCGTAGCCGTGTAAGTTTTGGTTCGTCGATCGTAGACCAGATTATAAGGCGCAATCTCAATATATTTGGCGATATCAAGCGAGGCCTGAGGGATAGACAAGCCAAAAAAGGAGGTGAGATCGGTACGGTTTATATGCCCACTCCACTGCAACCGAAAGTCGATGAACTGGAGCCGACGTTCCAGCCCCCAACTGCGCCCTTTAACGGGTTGTTCTGAATCTGATACTGGTAGTTTAGTCATATGCGTATAAAAATTATATTGATAAAAAAAATATATGCATTATTATGCGCGAAACTGGCATTAGCGTCTATCTCTGACTTCGCATCATGAGAGGGATCGCTGTATGCCGTGTTTAGGCCCGATTTGAGGTGTTAAGTCATGAAATCAGCGTTCAACGATGTATTTGAATGTCATCCTACATCACGGGTAGGGGAGATTCAGCGATGAGTGTTGTGAATTCTTATTTACGTAGACTCAATCCACTATTTTTTAACATAATAAAATCATTAGTTTATTTATCTCTTACCGGCGGTGTTGCGACAGCTGAATCTCATTACGATGCATTAATCATCAACGCCCGGCAGGGCGATATCGCCACGGCGGCGGCGTGGCTTGATGGTCAATCCAGAAATCGCATACTGACGGTTTCCGAAGTCACTGATTGGATAATCATTAACAGTTGGGCTAACCATGATGCCGAGGTACGACGAATCTGGGAAACGTATTCGCCAACGATGTCCTTACCCGACCCTGCGTTAAAAGCCGCGGCCAAATCTTATCGCAATCTTCGGCAATGGCCGTTGTCACTGGCACTATGGCAGCGGGTTTTGCAACGCTCTCCCTGGGATGATGATGCCCGTAGTGGTTTACTACTTACCCTCGCCGATGCCGGGCAAACAAAAAGCGCGCTGGAACTCGCCACCTCGCGTGTTGAGCATGAGCCAACGGCACAGCACTGGCGTGAATTAGCCTGGGTACAACGTATTGCGGGGGCGCATACGGATTCTCTCTTTTCTATCATCCAAGCTATGCGGCATGCCCCGCAAGACAAATCGCTGCTTTATGACTACAGCGATATACTCTCCCATAACAATATTAGCGCCCCGGCGTTAAACGCCTTCGAAATGGGTAAACCCTACCGTTTTCAGACCGATGAAAGCCAGCGTCAGCGTGAGTTGGAGGCCGCGGCTGAACTGGTTCGGCTTTCGTTTATCACGTCGACAACAGAAAACGAACGCTTCGCTGTGGCGGATCGCGCTTTGGCGCGTTATGACGTCTTGATGAAAAAATGGCGAACGCTTCCAGCTGCAAAAAACAGCTATCGCCATGCTCGAATTGATCGGCTAGGCGCATTACTTGCTCGTTATCGTATGGAAGATGTTGTTTCGGAATATCAATCCCTCCTGAGGGAAGGAAACATTCCTGATTACGCCCGCCGCTGGGTCGCTTCCGCTTATCTCTATCTACAGCAGCCGGAGCAGGCGGCGCTGATACTCAGTGCGGTAATACGAGACGATCCGCCGCAACGCGCCCAGATCGTGCAGCAAGGTGATTTTTTCTACAGTATTTTGGAGAGTGAAAAAATTGAACAGGCAACGCGGTTGTCCATCCAGGCTGAAGAAAAAACACCTTATAAAAAAAGCGTTTATGGTTTATCTACCGTTACGCCCAATGATGATTGGATTAACATTAAATACCTAGGGATTCAATCGCTGATTTCCCATAACAACCTTCCTGCCGCACAACAACTGGCGCAAAGAATGGCCTTCAGTGGGCCTGCGAATCAAGAGCTAAATCTAAGCGTGGCCAGCATTTATCTGAATAGAGGATGGCCACGTCGTGCCGAATCATTATTAAAACGGGCCGAGTTGTTGGAACCGAGATCATTCCGGTTGGAAACCCAGCAAGGGCTAACCGCATTGGCATTGCAGGAGTGGCGTCAGCTTGATCAATTGACCGACGATACGGTAACCCGTTATCCCGAAAATTTCTCGGTCAAGCGATTAGCGCGTTTACGCCAGGTACATCACATGGCGGAATTGCGTATTGCTGGTGAACAAGGAATTAAGTCTGACAGCCCAGCCAAAGGCATGAATGATGCAGATATTGATGTTGTGCTCTATAGCCCTCCGTTTGCCGACCACTGGCGAATGTTCTCAGGCGGCGCTTTTAATCGAAGTGATTTCAGTGAGGGACGGGCTATTAATCGCAGAATTCGCGGGGGCGTAGAGTTTACTAACCGTGATAACTGGCTCGAAGCGGAGATTTCACAGCAAAACTTTGGCTTTGGCGCGGATATCGGCGGGCGTTTTTCTTATTGGCATGATGTTAATGACGTGTGGCGCGTCGGCCTTAATGCTGAACGGCTCATGCGAAGCACACCGCTGCGGGCACTTAAACATGGTGTAACGGCGAACGGCGGTGGAGGGTATGTGCGCTGGCGGCAAAGTGAGCGGCGCTCATGGCAAGCAGATCTGTCAACCGGATGGTTTTCTGATGGTAACAGGCGTCATGAATATGCGCTGAGTGGGCAAGAGCGAATTTTTTCATCGCCATTTTTAGTCATCGATTTCACCCCATCCCTAAGCGTGGGATCAAATACTAAGCAGAACGCCTTGTATTACAACCCGCAAAACGATGTTGCCGTGTTACCCGCCGTTGCTATCGATCACTTGCTTTATCGGCATTACCAAACGGAGTGGCATCAGGAAATCAAGGCGGGCGTCGGACGCTACTGGCAAAAAGGGGAATCCGCAGGGGCTATCACCACGATCGGATATGGGCAACGAGTTCGATGGAATGACGTGCTGGATATGGGCGTGAGCGCTCAGTGGGATAAGCGACCTTACGATGGTAAGCGCGAGCAAAATGTGTCGCTGTCTTTTGATGTGAATTATCGGTTTTGAGGAGAAAGGTGATGTCATTCATACGACTACGAAACCTCCTGATGTTGCTGGGGGTGCTAACGATTGCCGCCTGCGGGCATTCCGTTGACGTGAAATATCTCCCGCCGGAAGAACGCCCTATCCCGGTTAAAGAACAAGCCTGGAAAACTAATCAATACATTGTTATAGCCTATCACGATGTGGCTGATGGCGGCGCCGATCAACGTTTCATGGCGGTACGAACCAGCGCGCTGAATGAACACTTTGTCTGGCTGAGAGAGCATGGCTACCATCCGGTATCGGTTGATGACATTCTGGCCGCCGGCGCGGGAGGTAAACCCCTTCCGGACCGGGCGGTATTACTGACATTTGATGATGGTTATAGCAGTTTCTATCACCGTGTTTACCCGCTGCTCAAAGCCTATGGTTGGCCGGCGGTATTGGCTCCCGTTGGGCGTTGGCTCGATACGCCTGAAAACCAACCCGTCGACTTTAGTGGCGTTCAAATACCGCGTAATCACTTTCTGACCTGGCAGCAAGTCCGTGAAATGTCACAATCCGGTCTGATAGAAATTGGGGCGCATACCTACGATCTGCATCATGGAATTCTCGCCAATCCGCAGGGAAATCTGGAGCCTGCTACCGTTACGCGCCGTTATTTCCCAGAGAGCAAACGCTACGAAACACGGGATGAATATCGTAAACGCGTGGCGCATGATACCGACCTCATTACTAAAAAGGTCACTGATGCGGCGGGGAAAAAACCGCGGGTTTGGGTCTGGCCCTATGGCGCGGCAAGCGGGGAGGCGTTAAGCATTATTAAACAGAGCGGCTATCAACTCGCATTAACGCTGGGAGATGGGGTCGCCTCTGTCGACTCCCCTTATAATGTTCCTCGTATACTGATTAACAATAATCCTGATGTAGAGCAGTTTGCGCTGTTGGTTAGTGAGGTTCGCGAGCCAGAGGTTATCCGCGTCGCGCATATCGATTTGGATTACGTTTATGACACCGACAAAGCGCAGCAGTCTCGTAATATTGATGCGTTAATTCAACGCGTTGCCGACTTACGGATTAATACCGTTTATCTTCAGGCTTTTTCCGATCCGCAAGGGGATGGCAACGTACAGTCGTTGTATTTCCCTAATCGCTGGATGCCCGTTCGAGAGGATTTATTCAATCATGTCGCCTGGCAGCTAGCATCGCGGGCGCTTGTTCGTGTGTACGCCTGGATGCCGGTGCTGGCTTTTGATATGAATGATAAGACGCTGCAACGTGTTGAGCGGATTGATACTGAGAGCGGCCAGAGAAGTATTAACCCCCGCCAATATCGACGATTATCGCTATGGGATGGGGAAGCTAGAAGACGAATCACTGATATCTATGAAGATCTTTCCTCCTACGCCATGTTCAATGGCATCTTATTCCATGACGATGCCGTGCTTGCGGAAGATGAAGATGCAAGTTATCCGGCTATGCGGGCCTATCGGGAGGCCGGATTCCCCAACTCGATTGCCCAAATTCGTCGCGACCCTCAGCTTACAGCACGCTGGACACGGTTCAAAAGTAAGGCGTTAACGGATTTTACGCTGGAGCTGGCACAGCGTGTGTATGACATTCGCGGTCCTCAAGTCTATACCGCACGTAACATTTTCGCCTTACCGATTATAGAACCAGACAGTGAAGCATGGTTCTCGCAAAATCTGGATGACTTCCTTAGCGCTTATGATTGGGTTGCTCCTATGGCGATGCCATTGATGGAAAATATTGCACCTGAGTCCAGGGAGGCGTGGTTACAACAATTGGTACAAAAAGTGGCTCTCCGGCCCGGCGCACTGAATAAAACCGTATTCGAACTTCAGGCGAGGGATTGGCGCATGGCAGGAGAACCGTGGTTGAAAACCGCGCAATTAGTGAAATGGATGACCCTGTTACAACACAATGGCGCGAAAAGTTACGGCTATTATCCGGATGATTTTCTAAATAACTCACCTGAATTAGAGAGTATCCGCCCCATGATTTCATCAGAATGGTATCCACTGCCATGATAGAGCGAATTTTAGCATCCTTAATATTGTGTCTGATGCTTGGCATCCCTTTTGGCGCGATGTTCTCTTTTACGGGGGACGTCGTTCTCAACTTCACTTTTTTCTGGCCCTTATTCATGTCAGGGCTATGGATAACGGGAGGGCTGTATTTCTGGTTTCACTATGAACGCCACTGGCGCTGGGGAGAAGGGGTGATACCGGATGAACCTGCCGGACGTCCGCTAGTGTCAATCCTGATACCTTGCTATAACGAAGGCCCGAATGTGCGGGAAACCATCGAAGCAGCGCTAGCGCAACGTTATACCCATATCGAAGTGATAGCGGTGAATGACGGATCTAATGATGATACCGGCGGCGAACTCGATCGATTGGCGGGCCGCTATGACAAGCTGCGTGTCATTCATCTGGCGCATAACCAGGGAAAAGCGTTAGCGCTACAAGCGGCGTGCGCCGCTGCCAGAAGCGATCTGCTCGTCTGTATTGATGGCGATGCGCTTCTCGATCCCGATGCCGTAGCCTATTTAGTCAATCCATTGATCAATAATCCACGGGTTGGCGCGGTAACGGGGAACCCAAGGATAAGAACGCGATCGACGCTGATAGGACGTATTCAGGTCGGTGAGTTTTCCTCAATTATCGGCTTGATTAAACGGACGCAACGGGCTTATGGCAAAGTCTTCACCGTCTCTGGCGTCATCGCCGCTTTTCGTCGCAGCGCGCTGGCGGAGGTTGGTTATTGGAGCCCCGAAATGATCACCGAAGATATCGATATTAGCTGGAAGCTTCAATTGCGCCATTGGTCGATATTTTTTGAACCGAGGGCATTATGCTGGATTTTGATGCCGGAAAAACTGTCTGGCTTATGGAAACAACGGTTACGGTGGGCGCAAGGCGGCGCTGAAGTCTTTTTAAAAAATTTCCGCCATTTATGGTCATGGCGCTATCGCCGAATGTGGCCATTATTCCTAGAATATTCTATTTCGATATTATGGGCCTTCACCTACGCCGTCAGCGTTTTATTATATTTATTAGGCTTTTTTGTCGAATTGCCGAAAGAGATTCGTGTGGAGACGCTTTTCCCTCCCGCCTTTACCGGCATGATGCTTGGCGTTGTTTGTTTAATCCAATTTGCGGTCAGTATGTTGATTGAACGGCGTTATGAGAGAGACATTGGTAAATATCTATTCTGGGTCATCTGGTATCCCATGGTGTATTGGACATTGAGCCTGTTTACCAGTCTGGTCAGCTTTCCAAAGGTTATGCTGCGTTCCCGCCAAAAACGCGCGCGTTGGGAAAGCCCGGATCGTGGCATAGAAAGAGGATAAATCATGTATTCACCGTTAATTATTACTGAAAGACATTGGTTTCCACTCCTTATCGATGCTTTCCTGACACTCTGTGGATGGGGAATATTTATTTGGTTATTTTCCGAAGTTTTCCTCAGCGTGGTTTTGGATAATGTTGTATCCGAGCAGTCTTTCTTAACGCTAGAGAAGGGGACGATATCAATACCCTTATTCATATTCCTGGTCAATGCGTTGATATTAATTTCCTGGGGGAAATTAGAACAATATCGCTATCGAATCAGAAAAGAGCAAAGAACGCGTGCCGATGCGCTGGATACCAAACACATTGCCAGCAGTTTTTCTTTATCGGATAGTTTTGTTCAGGAATTGAACCGTAATAAAATCCAGCGCATTTGGCATAACGAACACGGAAACATTATTAGCGTCGATAATTTATCGTCGTGACTCACGAAAATGTACCTTAGCTTTATGGCGGTAGAGGGCAAGCGTGAATAAGCAGCTAACGCTGAAATCTCCGCCAACTTTCTAAGAGCCTATCCCAGTCGCCCTACCGGAATAGGTTCTAAGCATGGCGCTTTCAGAAAAAGTATCTGACCTTAAACGTATCGTGCAGCGTTGAAAAGGGATCAGTTCCGCCATTTCCCAGTATTGATGAACTTTGAACAGGGTAATTCGACGAAGCGGTATAATAACCACCCACAGAACATACAGATTAATAAGCTTAATAAGATAATCAGGCTGGCGCCTAAGAATCCATATTTTTCACCATTAATCCATTCTTTAATTAAGTTGAGAATCAAGAAATGAATCATGTAGAACCCGAAGGAAATATTACCTAAATATAGCATAGGTTTGGATTGTAGGAAGGAGTGCTGTTTTCTTAGATCACTCTCCGCGAGAGAACCGATGAGCAAAATTAATGGAATTAAAGTGATAAGATTAAAGCTGAACTGTAATGGTATGAACACATTTACAAAGTAAATAATAATGGCTAATATTATCCCGGTGTTGGCAGACATGGAAAACCATTTGCCTTCAATGATAACACGCGATAATAACATACCTATAATAGGTTCAATTATACGCGTTAGAGGAAAGGTATATGAAAGCCACCACTGTAATTCTCGGATATCTAAAGGCCAATTGCGTATTGGGTCGGATGATCTGGTAGAGGAATACACAACCAGTTGTATGGCAATCATTATGAGATAAAGAATTCCAATTGAAAGCCATAGATATTTCGGATCTATTTTAATTATTACTTTATATAAAAAAGGGAAAGCAAGATAAAATAAAACAATTGTACAAAGGAACCAACTTGGCGTATTCCCGCCTATAAAATTGTCTTCATTTGGAATCCAGGACTGAATAAGAAGGGCATTGGGTAGCCAGATGTCAATTTGATTAATTCCGATTACTCCTGTAGCAATAAAGAGGAACATAACAAAAATATTAACAGGATATATTTTTGCAAGGCGTTTTTTATAGAAATTAAATGTATTATCTATCGGTTTGTAGGACCAAACCATAACAAAACCACTTAAAATAAAAAAGAATGAGACGCACATCCACCCTGATTTGCTAAAGAAATAGGCGTTAGCATTGGCAATGGTTTGGTTAGCAAATGGGTTGAGTACGTTGTCTAAAGAGGCATGAAAAAAAAATACAAAAATAGCAGCAATAATGCGAATGCCATTCAACGAGGGTAAACTGGGGAAAAAGCCTTTCTCATTTCTTTTTATGTTTAATTTTCCATTATACTTATTATTTATTCTCCCATCTTTTTTTATGTCGCTTGCCATATTTCCTCCTAAATGAAAATTAAAAATGTTTATTACCACAATTAAATTGATTTATGATGAATTTGATGATTACAACATTATTTGTCGAATTATAAATAAATCACCGGCTTATGACATTTTAATCCTCCCGCCATGAAGTTTTCGAAAACAATCGATGAAATATTTTTCGCATAATTATATGTTCCTAATAATTACCACCCTAATTATTTGGAATACCTAAAACCAGAAGAATTAATTAACCACTCTTCCTCACAATTAATACCTGTTTTTGTGTTTTTGCAATAATTTTGTGAAAAATTAAAGTATTAAATGTTAATATTTTGTTTGATCATGGTATTGATAGCGATAACGCCGTAACGAATGCTGCCCCATTTTCTAAATGATCGCTGGCGGCGTTTATCAATTTATGGACACAAAAATCCCTGGCTCTCGATGGAAGCGAATAAACATCGATGGAACAAAAAATCCCGCATAACAGAGCGCTATGCGGGATGTGTGGATGTAAGTGGACGCTTACAGACTTAGCGTTACTTCGATACAGAAGCTGGAAAATCGAACTAACTCGTTAATCTATCAGCGATACGTTACCTTGAAGACATGGCTAGAGACTGTAATTTAAATTGTGTATCTGCCTGTTTTTGATATGTTCAATTCAACAACAGAGACAGGCTAATTATGGACGAAAAGAAACTCAAAGCACTCGCTGCTGAACTGGCTAAAGGCCTTAAAACCGAAGCTGACCTGAATGCGTTTTCTCGTATGCTGACAAAGCTTACCGTCGAAACAGCACTCAATGCTGAGTTAACCGAGCACCTCGGGCACGAGAAAAATGCCCCAAAATCAGGCTCGAATACCCGCAACGGCTATTCATCTAAAACCCTGCTGTGCGATGACGGCGAGCTTGAAATCAACACGCCACGTGACCGTGAAAGCACCTTTGAACCGCAGTTAATAAAGAAAAATCAGACTCGCATCACGCAGATGGACAGCCAGATTTTATCCCTCTATGCCAAGGGCATGACCACGCGGGAAATCGTCGCCACGTTCAAAGAAATGTACGATGCCGATGTCTCTCCTGCGCTGATATCTAAAGTGACCGACGCCGTTAAAGAGCAAGTCACTGAATGGCAAAACCGTCCGTTAGACTCACTGTATCCCATTGTTTATCTTGACTGTATTGTGGTGAAAGTTCGTCATGGCGGCAGTGTCATCAATAAATCGGTGTTCCTTGCGCTGGGCATCAACACCGACGGCCAGAAAGAACTGCTGGGCATGTGGCTGGCGGAAAATGAAGGGGCGAAGTTCTGGTTGAACGTGCTGACAGAGCTTAAGAACCGGGGGCTTCAGGACATTCTCATTGCCTGCGTGGACGGTCTGAAGGGCTTCCCGGAAGCCATCAACAGCGTCTATCCGCAGACCCATATTCAGTTATGCATTATCCACATGGTGCGCAACAGCCTGAAATACGTCTCATGGAAGGATTACAAAGCAGTCACCAGCGGGTTGAAAGCCGTGTATCAGGCCCCGACAGAGGAAGCGGCGCTGATGGCGCTGGACAAGTTTTCTGGCGTCTGGGATGAAAAATACCCGCAAATCAGCAAGAGTTGGCGCACGCACTGGGAAAATCTCAATACATTCTTTGGCTACCCGCCCGATATCCGTAAGGCCATCTACACCACGAATGCCATCGAATCGTTGAACAGCGTCATTCGTCAGGCGATAAAGAAACGCAAAGTGTTCCCAACAGACGATTCGGTACGGAAAGTGATTTATCTGGCGATCGAGTCGGCCTCGAAAAAATGGAGCATGCCGATACAGAACTGGCGGCTGGCGATGAGCCGTTTTATTATCGAGTTCGGTGACCGCCTGAGCGATCACCTTTAATACGGTGGCAGTTACACAGAATTACGGACAGGCTCCATGGCTATGGGCACATTCAAGGACACAAAAGTATATAATGAATAACCTGTATTAGCTCAGACCTGATCTGACAATTACCGGTTATTTATACAGGTATCTGTCAGATTACATCTGGCCTAAATTTTTCTCAGACCAGATGCGCTTTCCATCAAGTAATGTTTCCATTGGCGTCCGGCCACAGCACATTTTCCCCTGATGAGTTCGCTCATTATTATAGTGAGCCAGCCATTCATCAAGATCCGATTGTAATGTGTCGAGAGCACCATACAACTTTTTGCGGAACGTCACCTGATAAAACTCATTCAGTATCGTTTTATGGAACCGCTCGCAGATGCCGTTGGTCTGCGGTGACATTGCCTTCGTTTTCGTATGCTCAATGTCATTTATCGCCAGATAAAGCTGGTAATCATGCTGCTCCACTTTGCCGCAGAACTCAGTGCCCCTGTCGGTCAGTATCCTCAGCATCGGTAGCCCCTGAGACTCATAAAATGGCAGCACACGATCATTCAGTAAATCAGCCGCTGTAATCGGTGTTTTAGTGACGTAGAGCTTGCAGTGTGCCACTTTCGAGTACGTATCAACGAACGTCTGCTGATAGATACGCCCGACGCCTTTCAGGTTGCCTACATAGAACGTGTCCTGTGAACCCAGATAACCCGGATGAGCGGTTTCAATCTCACCACAGGCTTCATCATCACTGGCTTTACGTTCCAGCGCTGCGATCTGGCTGTCAGTCAGTTCAATGCCGTCACGGGCCACTTTTTCTTCCAGTGCTTTCAGGCGTTTTTTGAAGTTCTCAAGGTTATGACGTAACCAGACAGAACGGACACCACTGCCGGAGATAAAAACGCCCTGTTTACGCAGCTCGTTGCTGGTCCTGTGCTGGCCGTGAGCCGGGAATGCGACAGCATAATCAACAACAGCCCGCTCAGTGACCTCATCGGTTCGGTTCTTAAGGTTAGGGGCACGACGGCTGCGATTTATCAACGCATCCACGCCACCTTCCTCGGCCAGCTCGCGATATCGGTAAAACGTATCGCGAGAGACGCCCATGATTTTGCAGGCTTTCGACACGTTACTGAGTTCTTCAGCCAGATTGAGCAAACCGGCTTTGTGTTTGATGATGGGATTGTTAGTATGAAGCATGAGAGTTACCTCGCGTTTTGTATAAGGATTCGACACCCATATCAAAACCGGTAACTCTCAACCTTTCAAGGTCATGTGTCAGATCAAGTCGCGACTAATACACTTAAACTCATTATAAACCCAGAAAATTTCCAATTTCATCTCTCGCAGCCTAACACGGCAACCAAAGTGGCCCGGATACCCTGGTGAGTCTTTCCTTCTATGAGCTCGGTTGTGCTGCCAATACAGGTCGGCTATTCGCTGGGCAATATAGTAATAACGTAGCTGTTGAGCCTGTCCGTAATTCTGTGTAACTGCCACCGTATTAAAGGTGATCGCTCAGGCGGTCACCGAACTCGATAATAAAACGGCTCATCGCCAGCCGCCAGTTCTGTATCGGCATGCTCCATTTTTTCGAGGCCGACTCGATCGCCAGATAAATCACTTTCCGTACCGAATCGTCTGTTGGGAACACTTTGCGTTTCTTTATCGCCTGACGAATGACGCTGTTCAACGATTCGATGGCATTCGTGGTGTAGATGGCCTTACGGATATCGGGCGGGTAGCCAAAGAATGTATTGAGATTTTCCCAGTGCGTGCGCCAACTCTTGCTGATTTGCGGGTATTTTTCATCCCAGACGCCAGAAAACTTGTCCAGCGCCATCAGCGCCGCTTCCTCTGTCGGGGCCTGATACACGGCTTTCAACCCGCTGGTGACTGCTTTGTAATCCTTCCATGAGACGTATTTCAGGCTGTTGCGCACCATGTGGATAATGCATAACTGAATATGGGTCTGCGGATAGACGCTGTTGATGGCTTCCGGGAAGCCCTTCAGACCGTCCACGCAGGCAATGAGAATGTCCTGAAGCCCCCGGTTCTTAAGCTCTGTCAGCACGTTCAACCAGAACTTCGCCCCTTCATTTTCCGCCAGCCACATGCCCAGCAGTTCTTTCTGGCCGTCGGTGTTGATGCCCAGCGCAAGGAACACCGATTTATTGATGACACTGCCGCCATGACGAACTTTCACCACAATACAGTCAAGATAAACAATGGGATACAGTGAGTCTAACGGACGGTTTTGCCATTCAGTGACTTGCTCTTTAACGGCGTCGGTCACTTTAGATATCAGCGCAGGAGAGACATCGGCATCGTACATTTCTTTGAACGTGGCGACGATTTCCCGCGTGGTCATGCCCTTGGCATAGAGGGATAAAATCTGGCTGTCCATCTGCGTGATGCGAGTCTGATTTTTCTTTATTAACTGCGGTTCAAAGGTGCTTTCACGGTCACGTGGCGTGTTGATTTCAAGCTCGCCGTCATCGCACAGCAGGGTTTTAGATGAATAGCCGTTGCGGGTATTCGAGCCTGATTTTGGGGCATTTTTCTCGTGCCCGAGGTGCTCGGTTAACTCAGCATTGAGTGCTGTTTCGACGGTAAGCTTTGTCAGCATACGAGAAAACGCATTCAGGTCAGCTTCGGTTTTAAGGCCTTTAGCCAGTTCAGCAGCGAGTGCTTTGAGTTTCTTTTCGTCCATAATTAGCCTGTCTCTGTTGTTGAATTGAACATATCAAAAACAGGCAGATACACAATTTAAATTACAGTCTCTAGCTGTTCCAGCTTGGTAGATTTATGTATGTAACGTAGATACATTTCTGACGTTGAAAGTGCATAAATTGTGGCTTCGCCATGATCTATCTGTTTGTTTTCGCTTTTTAAAAAAGTGTTCCACGCTGTTATTTGCTTATCCAAGGTTGTAAACGGGGTTGAATTGTCACTCATGATTTGGTCCTCTGTACGTTGAATACAGGGTCAGTCTATTGTCTCATGATCTAATTCATCGCCTGCCTTCGTGCCCTTTTGGGGCACACGGGTCTTTTGTTGTGACGCCTTAGCCAAAAGACCCTACCAATTCCTTTCCAATAACTATCTGATGGGGGACCTTGGACGATTTATTCCATACAAGCTTTATCGCCAATAAAAGACCTGAGCTAAACGATTCCATTTTTAATGGGGGACATGGCTTTAAGAGTTGTAAATCGCCAGGTCTCTAAACTTTCACATGTGAAATTTTCTCTGGTTATTCACTGGCGCATAAATTGATACGATAATGTCGGCCAACTCATCAATGGCTTAGATTTTTGCTCTTCAGTGGCTGTTTTTAATCTACATGTTGAATAAATTTAATTAAATATCAGCATCTTGAGATTTATTATTGAAGTTCCAAAAAAGGGCAGTTCCAGCGGTCTGTTTAGTTAGCCTTTTTCGAGATGATTACTCCTGCAAGTTAGATAATAAACAGGAGTCATCAAGATGGGTAATAACCAACCTAAACAAGAAGAACGGTTACTGACTTATGCTGAAGTGTGTGACGTTTTGCAAACGTCACAAGCAACACTTCGCCGTTACGTGCGCGATGGACGTTTTCCTCCTCCAATAAAACCCAATCCCAATGGTCGTACTGTTCGCTTTCGGTACAGCGACATCACAGCTTGGTTGAGTGATTTGTGATAGGGGTTAGTGATGCAATATAAGTTGCAGGATGATGGGCTCTATTGCTTGCCCTCTGATCGGTGGTTGCGAATAGGTGGTTGGATTCAGGTGTTGGCTCGCACTCGTTTAACTGACAAACGACATGGGCATGGAGCGCTGCTGGAATGGCAAAATTTTGATGGGGTTAGGTTACGTGAAGTTGTGTATGCCAGAGACCTGAATAGTGATAATGCACGTCAGATCAGGGATATGCTGGTCGATACTGGGTATCCCTTAACTCCTGGCCAGTCAAGTTGGAGTAGGCTTCAACATTATCTAATAGAGCAGATGGCTCTTGCTGCTCCAGCGACAGTGGTTAATCGAACCGGCTGGCATGGTTCAGTGTTTGCAACTAGTAACTGGACTATCGGTTCAGCTGACGAACCGCACCATTTCGTAGGTCAGCTATCTGGTTCTACAACGTTAGAGGAATCCGGAAGTCTCAGCGATTGGCAGACTTATGTCGGTCAGCTATGCCGAGGCAATCCGTTAGCAATATTTAGTATTGGAACGGCGCTTGCTGCCCCACTAATCGCATCTTCTGGTATGGAAAATGGTGCCATTCATCTGGTTGGGGCATCGTCGACTGGGAAAACGACCTTGTTGCAATTGGCGGCCAGTGTCTATGGGAGCAACCGATATGTCCGCAGTTGGATTTCAACCAGTAACGGGCTAGCGGCTGTCTCTTCAGAGCACAATGACATGTTGTTGCCGTTGGACGAAATCGGAATGGCACGCCCGGAAGACATCGATACAGCCATTTATCAGATAATGAACGGCTCTGGGAAGCTACGCGCCAACGTTTCCGGCGAGCTGGCCATGACTTCTCATTGGCGAACGCTGGTGTTAAGTAGTGGAGAAGTCTGGATTGCAGAGCTACTTCAGCAGATAGGTAAACCGTTACGCGCTGGTCAGCAGATACGCCTGGTGGAGCTCCCTGTGTTTGGGACCTACGGTGCGTTCGACGAATTGCATGGTCACAAGCATTCTCAGCAATTTGTGGACGAGCTTAAATCGTCTTGTCAGCACTACCACGGCACCGTAATTCGCGAGTGGATTTCGTTACTGACTGAGCGTCATGACGAGCTGAATAGCTACCTGAGTCACGAAATTGGTCGCCTAAGCGGTATTTGGATAAGTGACCAGATGGCATCGCAGGTGCAACGGGTCATCAGGCGGTTTGCTCTCATCGGGGCGGCACTTTGTCTCGGTAGTAGGAATTTTATCCTCCCTTGGAGTGAAGAAGAGTCCTTGGCAGCCGTCCACCGAACCTTGAAGGCTTGGCTGGACAATCGAGGCCACTCCAGAAATTCCGAGGAATTTCGGCTTCTCAAAGCGCTGGAACGAGCAATGAAAGTCTGGGAGCGCAGTCTCAGTGATATTGAACAAGCGATAGGTCATGGGGGAGCTGGTTTTCGACGCTCGCATGAGGGATGTGAGTTGTGGCTGATCTATAAATCGCACTTCCTGAAGCGGCTCGGACTGCCGACCCATTACATGAGGGAAGTGGAGGTGCTGTTACAACGCAATTGCTTGGTAACGAATGAGCGCTCTAGGGGAACCTATAAGACGCGGATTAATGGTGAGTTTCAACGTTTTTTTGCGCTCAAACCTGACCAAGTTAGGCGCCACCTTGAAGATTTAGAGAGGGTTGAACATGACGACTAGCTCAGTGTTCCCAGTTTCCCACATTTCCCTGTTCGATTTTGAGGTAAAGGAGTATCAACATGACTGAAAAAGAGATGCTTCAGCGCATGCTGATGGATATGTCATTGCTTAAAAAACTGATTACCTATCATATCAAAAACGAGCAACGTCCTGACACAACAAAGGAAATCCTGACAGTTGAGGAATGTGCTGAGCTGACAGGGTTAAAGAAAAGCACTTTGTACCGGTTGACTCACGAACGCAAGATCCCATTTTTCAAACCTAATGGCAATCGGGTGTTCTTCAGGCGAGCCGATATCTTGGCCTGGTTGCAGAGTAATCGTGTGGCGTCTTCTGATGAGATTGATAAAGCCGCTGCTGATCATCTAGTGGCTAACCGAAAATTGTATGGCCGGAGATATTAGGTTGAGGTTTAACCTTTTGAAAATAAATAGGAATGGTTGGATGTGTTACATGTCACGTTCTTTAACTGTGACATGTAACGGTTACTCGTCGAATTGACAGTTCAAGCTTTAATGACTAAGTCTTAATGTGCGTGCGAATGCGCTTTTAAAAACACATCATTAGCTAGGGACGGTCAATATGTCTGTAAAACATACTCCAACAGGTGTTGTACACAGCGGTGCTAAAGGCGGCACCACTGGCTGCGGCACTGATACGAAGAAAAATGCTGATCACTGGGTTAATTCCCACGAGAAAATCACATGCGATAAGAACGGCTGTAAAAACTAACGATCTTATGTGGTTGATTTGGAGGGCACTGTCGAGGTGCCCTTTTCTTTATAAAGATGTCGTCGTTTGGTCGTTATAATGCTCTTAGTCTGATGACTCATCGAAGATATCTGGAAAGGTCCGCATGGCCTCTGTGCGCCGGGTTTCCAGAATATCTGCGTAGATTTCTGTCGTTCTGAGTTCGCTGTGGCCAAGCAATCTGGAAAGAGAATAGATGTCCAGGCCTCGGGCCAGTTGGTTTACTGCAAAGGTGTGGCGGCCAGCATGAAAGGTCACGTGTTTGGTTATCCCGGCACGTATAGCCCACTGTACTAGCGCGACGTTGCTATAGCTGTCGTAACGTAAGCCCTTAAAAACCCGTTCTGTCGGTTTTCCCCTGTTTTCCAAGTTGAGCAAACGTACTGCTGAATCCGGTAAGTCGAGATATTGCAGGCCATTACCCGAGTTTTTGAGCTTTATCTGGGAAAAGATTATTCGGTAGTGGCCTTGGGCAAACAGTTCAATTTCACTCCATACCAGTTTATGTATGTCTGACCAGCGTAGCCCCGTAGTGCAGGAGAACAGAAATGCTCTTCGTAGAACATCGTAACGGCATTCAGCCTTGGTAAGGGCCTTTACCTCATCCAGAGTGAGGTAAGTACGCTGTGTTCTCTCTGCTTTGATGGATTTGACTTGTTCAACAGGGTTATCTGTGATGATTCGATCTCGTTGCGCTTGGTTGAGTGCTGCCCGGATTTTATTGAAGTAGCTACAGGCGGTATTCCTGGATAGGCAGGTATCTGATTTTGTTATTGCCTCATGCTGTAGGTACTGGCGGAACCCTTCCAAGAAGTATTTATCTACCTGTTCAAAAGTGAGTTCTGCGTGGCGGTGATAACGGTGGAGATGGATGCCCGCAGAAACCCAAATTGAGTAATTGGATTTACTACCGGATGCTTTACTTGCTGTTACTTGATCGAAGTAGTCAAAGAAGCTGGCATTGAGTTTAGTGCGATCATCTAAGCCGTGTTTGGCTGATTCCATTTCCAGTAGACGCTTGGCTCGAATGGCCTCAGCTTTTTGCAATGTGGTTTTGTTGTGCTCGCGCTCAACTGCGTTTTTGGGCTTGGCGTAGAGGAACAGATTTAACGTCTCGTATGAGCGTTTTTGAGCTCTTGAGCCGTCTTCCGAGGTCTTTGATCCATAATAGTAAACAAGCCTGATAGCTCGCAGGCCATTTTTATCTGGATCTCGTTTATGTATGCTGATTTTCATAGGTTTTTCTCATCTTGTGCGCCATATGTGCGCCAGAATTTATCTGTGGCGCACACGTGGCGCAAGAATCGACAAAACCCTTCAAATCACTTCCCACCCAATAAAACAAAATTATTTTAAAATCATAATGTTGTTTTGATTTGGTTTGATGCGTTTTACTATTTTACTTCCCGATACAGAAACTCGAAAAGATACGGCCGAGTAGGTCGTCAGAGGTGAATTCCCCCGTGATTTCACTCAGAGACAGTTGCGCCAGGCGCAGTTCTTCCGCCAGTAGTTCACCGGCATAGGCGCTCACGAGTTGCTCTTTGCCCTGAATCAGATGCTGTGCGGCCTGTTCCAGTGCTTGTAAATGGCGACGCCGCGCCAGAAACCCGCCTTCGGTGTTGCTGGTAAATCCCATGCTTTGTTTTAGGTGGTCGCGAAGTGTGTCCACACCTTCGCCCGTGCGGGCAGATAGACGGATAAGTGAGTAAGCGTTCACACTCTCGATGCCGAGCGTTTCGCCTGTGATGTCAGCTTTGTTACGCACTACGGTAATTGGCAGGGTTTTGGGCAGTCGCGCCATAAATTCTGGCCAGATCTGCTCAGGCTCAGTCGCCTGTGTCGTCGTACCATCAACCATGAACAGTACGCGATCGGCCTGTTCAATTTCTTGCCAGGCACGCTCAATACCAATGCGTTCGACTTCGTCGCTGGCATCGCGTAGCCCGGCGGTATCGATAATATGCAACGGCATACCGTCAATATGAATGTGTTCACGTAATACGTCGCGCGTGGTGCCCGCAATATCCGTGACAATCGCTGCGTCACGGCCGGCTAATGCATTGAGTAGGCTGGATTTACCCGCATTTGGACGACCCGCGATCACCACCTTCATTCCTTCCCGTAATAGGCTCCCTTGATGCGCTTCGGCTCGGACGGCCTCTAAATCCGTCATCACGCTGTCTAGCTGTGCTTCAATTTTGCCATCAGAGAGAAAGTCGATCTCTTCATCGGGAAAGTCGATGGCAGCCTCGACGTAGATTCGCAGGTGAGTAAGTGCTTCCACCAACTGATTTATACGGCTGGAAAAAACACCTTGCAGAGAGTTTAACGCCGATCGCGCAGCCTGTTCCGAACTGGCGTCAATCAGGTCGGCAATCGCTTCCGCTTGCGCGAGATCGAGTTTGTCATTCAGAAACGCGCGCTCAGAGAATTCACCGGGGCGCGCAATGCGCACGTTGGGCAGCGTTAGAATACGTTGCAGCAGCAAATCAAGAATAACCGGGCCGCCGTGGCCCTGAAGCTCCAGCACATCTTCACCGGTAAAGGAGTTCGGGCCGGGGAACCAGAGGGCGATGCCTTGGTCGAGCGTGCTGCCGTTGGTATCACGAAATGGCAGGTAATCGGCATGACGCGGTTTGGGGAGCTTACCCAGAACGGCATGTGCCACTTCGGCGGCGGCTTGCCCTGAAACCCGCAAAATACCCACGCCACCGCGTCCCGGTGGCGTGGCTTGGGCGACGATGGTGTCGGTATGGCTCATGATATTCTCTCTGCGTTGGTGCCTGTCTGTCAGGCTATTTTACGTATTGTTGGGTGATAAAACAGCGTATAAAAAAATAAGGCGGTCAATGACCGCCTTACGCTTTCTATCGGTTAGCCATCAACCGGATTATTTTTTCTCGCGGCTATGCAAACCACGTTTTTCCAGACCGCGATAGATCAGTTGCTGCTGGAGAATGGTAACCAGGTTACTGACGATATAGTACAGCACCAGACCTGACGGGAACCACAAGAAGAAGACGGTAAAAATGACCGGCATGTAGGTCATAATCTTCTGCTGCATCGGATCCGTTACGGTGGTTGGTGACATCTTCTGGATGAAGAACATCGTCACGCCCATCAGGATCGGCAGAATGTAGTAAGGGTCTTGCGCAGATAGGTCATGAATCCACAACGCAAATGGCGCATGACGCAGCTCTACAGAACCCATCAGCATGTAATACAGCGCCAGGAAGATCGGCATCTGAATCAGCAGCGGAAAGCAGCCGCCCAGCGGGTTCACTTTCTCTGATTTGTACAGCGCCATCATTTCCTGGCTCATGCGCTGTTTGTCATCACCAATACGCTCACGCATCGCCTGCAATTTAGGTTGCAGCAAACGCATCTTGGCCATGGAGGTATATTGCGCTTTCGTCAGCGGATACATCACGCCACGCACGATAAAGGTAATGGCAATGATGGAGAAGCCCCAGTTGCCGATGAAGCCATGCAGGAATTTCAGCAACTTGAACAACGGCTGAGAAATAAACCACAGCCAGCCGTAGTCCACCGTCAGATCGAGGTGCGGCGCGACGGCAGCCATTTTATCCTGAATCTCCGGGCCGACCCACAGGGTAGCCGTTATATTTTGCTGACTACCGGCACCAACCACGACGGGAGCGGATTTAAAACCAATCGCGGCCTGACCGTTCCCCAGATTACTGGTATAGAAGGTATTCGTGCCTGCCGTGGTTGGGATCCACGCCGTGGCGAAATATTGTTGCAACATCGCCACCCAACCGCCGTTAGTCGTAATGTTCAGGTTTTCATCCATATCGCTAAAGCTGTACTTCTTGTACTTCTCATCGCTGGAAGAGAACGCTGCACCACGGTAAGTATGCAGCGCAAAATTGCTGCTGCCGGTATCACGGTGTTTAGGTAACTCAATGGATTGCTTTAACTGACCGAATAACGTGAGTTCCAGTGGCTGTGCGCTGGTATTATTGACGTTATAGTCAACGTTCAGCGCATAGTCGCCGCGTTTTAGGACAAACGTTTTGGTATAGATTACGCCGTCCGCAGCGGTATAGGTCATCGGAATGCGCAGCTCGTTCTGACCATCAGCCAGCTCGAAGCTATCTTGTGTCGTAGTATACAGCGGGCGCGGGCCGTTAGCCGGATTATCGGGGCCATTTTTACCCGTCAAACCGCTCTGAGCTTGATAGACAAATTCTGATGTTGTTTCCAACAGGTGAAAAGGTTTATCTGATCCTAGGGTATCCGGATAAGCCAGTAGATGCGCTTGTTCGATATCACCGCCACGCGTATTAATGGTCAGTGACAGCACATCGGTTTTCACCGTGATCAGTTTACCTTGCGCACTGGCAGGGACGCCCTGGTTATTTGTGTCACCGGTCGCTGCGTTCGTTGCCTGTTGTATGGCTTGCGTGGTTGCTGGCGGATTTTTATCCGTTTCCCACGCCTGCCAAAGCATAAAGGTTACGAATAGCAGAGCGATGAGAAGAAGATTGCGTTGCGAATCCATCGTTAATGTTCTCTGTTATTGTCGGTTTTTGGCGGTACGGGATCATCACCACCAGGGTTCAAAGGATGGCATTTTAATACGCGTTTAAGCGTCAACCAACAGCCTTTTATCATGCCGAACCTGCGTATTGCTTCAATACCATATTGCGAGCACGTTGGCTGGAACCGGCAATGTGGTCCAAGCAACGGGCTGATAACGAGTTGATAACCACGTATCAACCCAATTAGCAGTCGGGAGCCAAACGACAGTGCCGACGCCATAGTTTTTCCAATGCTTCCGTCAGAGTACGATTATCCAGTTCAGACACCCCTTTTTTCACCAGCACGACAAAATCCATTGCAGGCAAAGAATGTTGATGTTGGCGAAAGCTTTCGCGCGTCAGGCGTTTAATCCGATTGCGCTCATGAGCACGTTTCACATGCTTTTTGGCGACGGTAAGACCGATGCGGGGATGCCCCAGCGTGTTCCGGCGGCCGAGAATAGTAATATACGGCGTGCCAGCCCGTTGCGGCTGCTGGAAGACGAAAGTGAAATGATTGGGAGTTAACAAACGTAACTCCCTGGGAAATGCGAGCTTAACCACTCGGTGGGTTAGCTTTTATTACTTAGAAACAGACAGACGAGCACGGCCTTTCGCACGACGGCGGGCCAGAACTTGACGACCATTTTTAGTGGCCATACGAGCACGGAAACCATGGCTACGGTTACGCTTCAATACGGACGGTTGGAAAGTGCGTTTCATGGCGATTTCTACCTAAACTTGGAAAATTATAACTTCACAGTAAACGCGTTTGGCCGTTCGGCGTGAAAATGACCGACGCCTCAATCGCATATCTATAACGGAAAGAGGCAGGATTGTAGTAATTGTACAGTCCCGAGTCAATTAACATCACACTGAATACGCCAACCATTCCTATCATGTTGGGAATTTCTGCCTGCCATATCCCGGACACAGAACAGGCGTAAACGCGCGGGCAGGGAATTATACGGGCTCTATTGCAAAGCGCAAGGATCCTTCTACGATCTGTTTATTAAGATCATGATCGATGCTAGCGTAACGATCGTCTTGTCAGGCATTACGATAAGAATAGCCTGTGGATAAAAAGGATCGAAACTGTGCAGAAGGGGAAGATCTCTGTGGCGGATTAGGTTATGATCCGCGGTCCCGTCAGCGATCCTTTTGCGGGATCGTCGGGGTTAATCACCACGCTAGGTGGTGTGCTGTTATCTGAATTATGCATCGACACTATTGTGCATGAAATAATCAGGATGGCGCAGGCGCCAAAAATCATGAGTCACATAATTAACGTCTTATATTTTTCTTTTTGATCATTTTTGTTCGAGTGGAGTCCGC